>NZ_UEGW01000001.1:3471978-4829736 GCF_900417275.1 Mycobacterium shimoidei
TAAGCACACCGCGATACGTCATCACTATAGTGATCTTGCATGAAGATTTCTCGCAGTGATACTTACTTTTACTAATTCAGATACGCCCGCATGTGATCATTTTTTTTTTTTTTTTTTGATCACGCCGCCACCCACGAAATCCACCCCCCCACTATCCCCGGCCGCCTCAGGTGTTAAAAAGAGACAGACCCCCCACCGCCGCAACAGCGAAGGCAGCACGACGAGCAGCCGCAGGCCGCAAAGCCTAAACCCGCTACACCCGCCAACCCGCACAAGCGCGGGCGCACTGCGAAGCTAAGCGCCGACGAGATTGCCCGGTTACAGGCCACCTACGCGGAGGGCCGGTGGTCCCAGGCGGACGTCGCCTACATACACGGCGTCGGCCAGGCGACCGTATTCAAGTACACACGCGGCTTACCCAAACCACAACAACCGCAAGGAGATTAGCAACGTGGCATACATACGGGCACACGACACGACCACCAAGCGCAAAGGCAAAACCGTTAAGCGGTACGAGGTCTGCTGGCGCGAAACCGCCACGGACGCCAACGGTCTGCCGATACCGGGCAAGACCCGCGCCCGTCAGGAGAGCTACCCGACGCGGGAGGCAGCGGAGGCGCGCCGCGACGAGTTGAACCACGCTAAGCACAATATAGGCGGGACAGCCGCCCTAGCCGACGCGAAGAAGGCAGCGGCACGCCCCTTCGCCGAGTTCGCGGACGGCTGGTTAGCGCGGCAACACGCCAAGGTCTCGGACGGCGACATGAAGCAGAGCACATATGACCTTTATCAGAAGATACTGCGCGCGCAGGTGTTACCCCGGTTCGGCGGCAAGGCAATCGGCGCGATCACGGTCATGGACTGCGAGCAGTTTCGGGCGGACCTCGTTACGACACATTGCCCGCGCAGTGTTCGCAATGTCTGGCAGGTGCTGCGGCATGTGCTGCGTTACGCATACCAGCACAACGCGATTATCGCTGTCCCAACCGACGCAATCGACCGCACGACCGCAAAGCACGCGGTTGGCGATAAGGCCGCTTTCGAACACAAGCCCCTGACCGCGCCACAGGTCGCCGCGTTGGCCGCGAAGGTGGGCGAGCGGTACCCGGTCTACGAGCTACTAGTGCTGTTCATGGCGTACACCGGGTTACGCGCGGCGGAAGTGCAAGGGCTAGAGGTCCGCGACCTCATGTTGACCACCGGCCCAGACGGGAACACGCGCGGGTCAGTTCGCGTGCAGCGCACGAAGACCCGCCGCAAAGCGCAGTGGGTTACGGGCACCCCGAAGTCGAAGACGAGTAAGCGCGCCGTACCGTTGCCGCCCTGGCTAGCCACGAGAATGGCTGCGTACCTGGCGGATACGCACGCCGACGCCAGCAACCCGACCGCGCCGTTGTGGCCACGGAGAGGGCGAGGTAACCACGTCGTCAAGCCGCCATTGGAGTGGAGCGGCCCGCTAGACCTCAACGGCCTGCAGAGCAAGATCATCCGCCCCGCGTTAGAAGCAATCGGCCTACCGGCGAGTCGGCCAGCACGCGCAGCCGACGACGGTACGGTGCTACCGGCGACGAATGGTGTTCGCCTGCACGACCTTCGGCACACTGCGGCCGTGTTGTGGCTGACCAACGGCGTCCACTTCCTCCAGGTGTCGAAGTGGTTAGGGCACAGCAGCTACGTCCTGACACTGACGACGTACGCCGACTACATACCTGACGTAGAGGTTGAGAACCCGCTGCCTGAGCCTGTTGCACCAGCCGCCCCGGTCAACGGCAACGTTGTGCCACTGCGGCGGGCCGATACGGCGGGGTAGCCCGCGCGCTCGCCGGGGTAACGCCGGGGTGAACTCCAGCGACGCCCGTCAATACTCGTCTTGACCTGCGTTAATGCCGAACGAGTGCCCGCCGTCTTGGATATTTCGGAACTCTTCGGCCAGCCATGAGCGCGGTGGCACACCGGCGAACTGGCTGAACTCTCGAGTCAGGTGTGCCTGGTCGCAGTAGCCGGTGTCGACGGCGACCGTGGCCAGGTCGCCCCGACCGTACTTGCGTGCCGACTCCGCGATCCGCGTCGACGCATGCCGGAATCGCATCAGCCTCGACACCGTCTTGGGCGATCTGCCGACCTCCTGCTGGAAAAGCGTGGACAGATGCCGTGTGCTCACTCCAACTCGATTGGCCAACTCCCCCACCGGCATTCGGCCCATAGTGCGCTCTAGCAGGTACCAGGCATGGGCGACCTCGGGTCGCACCGTGGCGCCGTCTCGTCGCTGCCGGGCTTGCACGAGGTAGTCGGCGACGGTGGCGAACACCTCGGACCAATCACGGGCAGCTGCCGCGCGCTCGGGGAGGCTGGCCGCCCGCCGACCGAGCACGTCAACTCCGTCGAAGCCGGTGACGGGCAGCTCGGCGCTCGGCACCCCGAACAAGGCGCGCGATGCCAATGGGTGCACCGCCAACTGCACACCGGCCTGACCGCGACGCTGCCGAACATGGCTGACCTGGACCTGCAAACCGCCGAGCACCAGCGGATTGGGCCGGGCAGCTGGGAGGGCATCCGCGCTTTCTGCGGCCTCCACCCCGTCATCGAGGCTGACGATGAAGGTCAACATCGACGACGGCATGCCGCGGTGCACCGTTTCAGGAATGTCCAGCGCACGGTAGCCCACCATCGACACCACTCCAGGTGCGCTGCGCGGCGGCGCCGTCACGAACTCCCAGCTGCGTTCCATCTCGTCGACCACGCTAGCGCGCTCTGGGCTGTCACCCGCCCAGTGCGCCGGTCAGATAGGCCCGGCGACACGCCCGTCGTGCCAGCTTGCCGCTGGTGGTGCGTGGGATGGCGCCGGCAGGCAGCAACCGCACGTCGGCCACCGCAAGACCGTGTCGATGCTCGATCGTCGCTTTGATCGACTCGATGGCCGCGCTCGGATCCGTCCGTGCGGTACCCGCCGCGCGCTCGGCGATGATCACCAGCCGGTTCGCGGGCACAGAGAAGGCCGCGACATATCCGCGTCGCACGACCGGTGAGGCGTCCGCAGTGCTGGCCTCGATGTCTTGCGGGTAGTGATTGCGCCCATCGATGGTCACCAGGTCGACGATTCGGCCAAATACGTAGAGCTCCCCGTCGAGATACGTGCCCAAATCCCCCGTCCGCAGCCATTCGGCGTCGAGGGGCAAGCCGTTCGCGTGGCTTCCCACCCGCAGACGCGATTCCAGTCTGGCACCGAATGCCAGCCGCGTTTCCTCGGGACGTCCCCAATAGCCGCGGCCAATGTTGTTGCCGTGCAACCAGATTTCGCCGACTTCGCCGTCGGGAAGTTCTTCTCGGGTATCGGGACCCACGATCACGCCCCACTGACTGCGGGCCGGCCGGCCGCACGACACATGTGTTACGGCGTTAGGGGCATCAGCCGCCACGCGGACCGCGCGACCGGCGCCCAGCTGCTCTCGGTCGAGGTGCGCAACGGTGGGCTGCGCATCGGGCTCGATGGTCGAAACGAACAACGTCGCCTCTGCCATGCCGTAGGAAGGTTTGAATGCCGTACGCGGTAGACCGTGGCGTGCGAACGCCTCGTTGAAAGTTTCGATGGCGTCGATGCTCACCGGTTCCGAACCGATGATCATCACGACATTGCTCAGGTCGGCATCCTCGTCCGGCGAGAGCCGGCCACGCTGGGCGGTCCACTCGTAGGCGAAGTTCGGGGCGGCGGTTACCACACGGCCGGTTTTCGACTCGGCGGCCAGTGCCCGGATCCATCGCTGCGGTCTGCGGATGAACGCCGTCGGTGACATCAGGGTGCAGTGTCCGCCGTAGACCATCGGAAAGCCGATCATCGACAGACCCATGTCGTGGTACAGCGGTAACCAACTGACGCCGTGGGTGTTCCGGTCCAAGAGGTCGATCGACAAGATCATCTGAATCAGGTTGGTACCCACCGCCCGATGGGTGATCTCCACTCCGACCGGGGGTCGCGTCGAGCCAGAGGTGTACTGCAGATGTGAGACGTCGTCGAGGTCCAAATCGACACCGCTGAAATCGTCGGCGGCCGTGTCCGGTATCTGATCGATGGCGATGACATGCGGTCGCTGCGCGTCTGGAATTTTGTGTAGGAACGCCTGAACGGCGTCGGTCGCCGGCGTCGTCGTCAGAATCGTCGTGGGCGTCGCATCGCGAAGGGCCGTATCGAGGCGCTCGGCGTGACCGGGTAGCTCCGGGGCGAACAATGGCACCGCGATCGTTCCGGCCTTGACCGCCGCATACATGCCGGCGACATAGTCGAGGCCCTGGGGCGCGAGGATTGCCACTCGATCACCGCGAGCCGCTACATGTTGCACGGCGGCAGCGACGGCTTGCACGCGGCTGGCGAACTGGCGCCAAGTCAACGCGACGACCTCGCCGTCGGATGAGCGGTTGTAGTCAAGGTAGCGATACGCCACCAGGTCACCGATGTTGGCGGCATTGCGCTCGATAAGAGATACCAGCGTGGCGCCTGCGGGCACCACGACTTCACCCTGCGCATCCAGGCAATCTTCGATCTGCAGCAGGCCATCGCACGGTTCTTGTCGCGAGCGGCAATCCATGCGTTCTTAAAACGGGGATTCGTGGAGAGCGAGACTGACGAATACGAACGCCATGCATAACAGGAGGTTCAATGCGGCGAGGATCAGACCCGCCACTATCAGGCACCGGATGGCACGGCGTTTGGTGTGTTTCAGCTTCGTGCGGCGCTGCTGGCGCTTTATCTCGGTCGCGGCGAGTGCGAAATTGACATCAATGAACTCGTCCGATGCGAAGGGCGCGCCCGCTGAGATTTCCCGAAGACGTGCTGGCGCGATTCCGACGCCGACGTCGGCGAAGCGCCGACTTATCCGCCGTGCACGTCTGCGGCTGAGCCGCCGAGCTGACCCGTTACCGCGTTGCGGGTGCTTCCCCCTCCGGCCGTCCCAAAGGTTGGAGGGGGTCGTCATAGGCCATCACTGTAACTGGTTCTGCGTTTTTCCCAACATGTTTGACCGCACACCCTAGCTTCGCCGCTCGCGGACCCGGTACGTCGCGGGCCAGGACTGGCGAGAGTCGTCTCCGACCAGCGGAGTCCCCGCGGCCCCGACCTTGACGTCGTAGACGTCCCTTCCCGGCCCGGCTTCGCGCTTGGCATGCTCACTAGCCAGGTAATACAACTCGTCGATGGTGGCCTCGTTGTAGGCGACGAACGTGGTTTTGTGGGCGACGTTGGCGACCGCCTCGGCCATCCGGACCGACAGGGTCCTCGACACCAGCGCTGCCAGCACGAACAGCGTGACCGGCACGATCCAGTAGCAAAGGAACGACAGCGGGCCCATCGTGTCGAAGAGGCTGGCGTCGCGACGAAGCATCGGCGGGATTGCCGACGACACCGTCATGCCGGCGAACGCCGCGAGCCAACTCCAGGTCAGCACCATCACCATCCGGGCGACGGCCTCGCTTTCGGCGGCGTTGGCAGGCCGATCAATGAGCTGGTGCACAAACGGCTTGCCGGTCAGCATCCCGGTCAGGGCGACGACGACGAGCCCGGCGTAGCTCAACGGCAGCGTCCAGCGCTGCAGGAACGACTCGTTCGCGGTCAAACTCAAAAGCGCAAGCACCAGGAATGTTCCGACAGCGCCGATTTCGAGTGTGCGTCCCGACGCCGCGGTAACGCGCGCGATCACCACGGCCACCACAGCGACTGCCAGCGTGACCAGTGCGGACGCGGCGAAGGGGACATTGCCGACGAGCACCCAATACACGATCCACGGTGCGAACCCAAGCAGGATGGCCACGATGGCTCAGTGTATGGCGCACCCGCGCGACCGGCCGGGCGAGTCCGAGCGCAGATATCGTGGGTTAGACCCAACACCCACAACAGGGCGGTGACTGTCGATGCGCTACAACCCCCCTCCGAACTGGCCCAAGCCGCCCGACGGGTGGAGCCCGCCACCCGGCTGGACGCCGGACCCGTCGTGGCCCCCGCCGCCGAAGGGGTGGCGACTCTGGGTCGACGATGCCGACGTTCCGGAGAAAACCAAGTCCGCGCTGAACCGCATAGAACGCAGCAGCGACGACGTCGAGTACTTCGGAGACGACCGCGCATGGTCCGAGGCTTCCGAGCAGGCGCCACCGCATGAGCAGCTCAGGGGCGGCTCGCCGCCGTCCGGGCAGCCTACTTTGGTCGCGCCCGAGGACCTCTCCGCGGAGCATCTGGGCTATCGCGCCACGATCAGGTGGGCCGACGAGCGCCGGTATGTCATCGGGACCATCGCTGCCGTGAATGCCGACCCAGCGGCGATCAACGTCAAGCTGGCCGAATGCGAAACGCCCGTTTCCTTCGCGCGTGAGGTAACAGACAGCGGTCCCGCCAATCCTCGGCTTTACGTGTGGCTTTGACCGATGGGCTTGCTGTTCCGGCTGGCGGAGCTCCTCATCGTCATCGTGCCGCTGGCGACGGTGATTATCGCTGCGGTCAAAGCGTTTTCCGCCAATCAGCGGCAGCAGCCTGAGCCGCCCACCGAGCCCGCTGAACGCAGTCGGGGCACGAGCGCGACCCAATGGGCGTCGATCAAACGCGTCATCAACGAGCACAGCCGAACGGACGCGCGCTGGGTGGAGTACGAACTCGACGCCGCCAAGCTCCTGGACTTTCCGCTGATGACCGACATGCGCGACCCGCTCACGATGCGCTTCCACAAGGCCAAGTTGAAAGCCGACTTCCTGCGGCCGGCCAAAGCCGAAGATCTTCTCGACGACCGAGAAGCCGCAAACGAATATTTCGCCGCCGTCCAGGAGTACGTCGCCGCCTTCGACGCCGCCGAAGCGGAGGCCATCCGAAGACGGCGCACCGACTTCTCCGAAAACGAGCGGCAGCGGATGACGCGTGCGCAAAGTCTCTTGCGGGTCGCATCGGATTCCGGTGCGACGCAACAAGAGCGTCAACGCGCTTATGACCTGGCCCGCAAGGAACTCGAAGGTCTGATCGTGCTACCGGCCGCAATTCAACGACAAATCGAGCGCGGCGTCTTCGGCGAACTAGACGGCTGACCCGCTGGGCTCACTGACCTTGACCAGCATCTTGCCGATGTTGGTCCCGGTGAACAGCCCGTTGAGCGCGTCGACGCAGGACTCGATGCCTTCGTACACGGTCTGCCGGTGCACCAGCCGTCCCTCGTCGGCCCATCGGCGAAGGTCCGCGAACGCTTCGTCGAACTGGCCCCACATGTCGAGCGAGTTGAACCCCTGCATCAGCGCCGTTTTGGCCAGCAGGTTGACGTAATTCGCCGGCCCGGGGTGCTCGCCGGTCAGATAGCTGGAGATGACACCGCACAGGACGACGCGTGCTTTGGGCGCCAGGCGCCCCAGCACTGCGTCCAGGATCGGGCCGCCGACATTGTCGAAGTACACGTCGACTCCTCGGGGACAGTGCGCCTTGAGCGCGGCGGGCACGTCGTCGCTCTTGTAGTCGATGCACGCATCGAATCCGAAGTCCTCGACCACAACCCGGCACTTCTCCGGCCCGCCGGCGATGCCCACTACGCGCGCACCCGCGATCTTGGCGATCTGTCCGGCGACCGACCCGGTGGCACCCGCGGCGGCAGAGACCACCACCGTCTCCCCCGGTTGGGGCTTGCCGATGGTGGTCATCCCGAAGTAGGCGGTGGCCCCCGTCGGGCCGTACACCGACATCACGGCCAACTGATCCACTGCCTGCTCGCGGACCGGGGTGGTGAACACGTCGTCGCGAACGATCACGTACTCCTGGAACCCCGACAGCGTCGTTACCACGTCGCCCACGGAGTACGCGTCGCAGCGCGTGGCCACCACCTCGCCGATGCCGGCCGCCCGGATGACCTCACCCAACTGCACCGGCGGCAAGTAGCCGGGCTGATCGTTGAGCCAGGTGCGCACGGCGGCGTCGATCCCCACGTAGGTGTTGCGGACCAGCGCCTCGCCATCGGCGGGTTCGGGCGCCGCCGAGGTGACGAGCTCGGTGTCGCCGGGCCGAAGCAGCTCGGTTGGGCGACGACGAAGCACTATCTGGCGGTTCATGAGATCGGGCACGATGCGAACGTACCGAAATCGACGGTTGGCGCGGCGGCGCAAAGGCTATCAATATCCCAGCAAATTCCCGCGGGGATAGACTTTCACCGTCGGGGGAATCACGCTGGACAGGAGCGTAAAGCCATGGCTACCACCATCGAAGCGGATACCGATACCCGCACGCCGTTCGAGGACGATGTCGCTGCCACACAGCGCTACTTCGACAGCCCGCGTTTCGACGGGATCACTCGCCTCTACACGGCTGCCCAGGTTGTAGAACAGCGCGGCACGATCTCGACCGACTACACGGTGGCCCGGGAGGCGGCCACCGCGTTTTACCAGCGCCTACGCGAGCTGTTCGCCGAGCGCAAGTGCATCACCACCTTCGGGCCGTACTCGCCGGGCCAGGCCGTCACCATGAAGCGGATGGGCATCGAGGGGATCTATCTGGGCGGTTGGGCCACCTCCGCCAAGGGTTCCACCACCGAGGACCCAGGCCCCGACCTGGCCAGTTACCCGCTGAGTCAGGTTCCCGAGGAGGCCACCGGGCTGGTTCGCGCTTTGCTGACCGCCGACCGCAACCAGTTCTATCTGCGTCAGCGCATGACCGAAGCCGAGCGCGCGGCCACCCCGGCCGTCGACTTCCGGCCGTTCATCATCGCCGACGCCGACACCGGCCACGGCGGCGACCCGCACGTGCGCAATCTGATCCGCCGTTTCGTCGAGGCCGGTGTGCCGGGCTACCACATCGAAGACCAGCGTCCTGGCACCAAGAAGTGTGGCCACCAGGGCGGCAAGGTCCTGGTGCCCTCCGACGAACAGATCAAGCGCCTCAACACCGCGCGCTTCCAGCTCGATGTGATGGGAGTGCCCGGCATCATCGTCGCGCGCACTGACGCCGAGGCCGGCAACCTTATTGACAGCCGCGCCGACGAGCGCGACCAGCCGTTCCTGCTGGGCGCCACCAACGTGAAGATTCCCTCCTACAAGGCGTGCTTCTTGGCGATGATGCGGCGCTTCTACGAGCTCGGCGTCAAGGAGCTCAATGGACACCTGCTCTACGCGCTTCCCGAGGGCGAGTACGCCGCCGCCGACGCTTGGCTGGAACGGCGAGGCATTGCAGATCTGATCGCCGAGGCCGCCGCATCCTGGCAGAACGGCTCTGCGCCGTCGCTCGATGCGCTTTACGACAAGGTCGAGGCGCGCTTCGTCGACATCTGGGAGGACGACGCCGGATTGATGACATACGGCGAGGCCGTGGCCGAGGTACTCGAATTCGCGGAGAGCGAGGACGAATCTCGCGACATGAGTTCCCAGGAGTGGCGCGAGTTCGCCGCGACCGCGTCGCTGTACACCGCGCGGCAAAAGGCCAGGGAGCTGGGCGCCGACGCGCGATGGGACTGCGAGCTGGCGAAGACACCCGAAGGCTATTACCAGGTCCGTGGCGGTATCCCGTATGCGATCGCCAAATCGCTTGCGGCGGCACCATTTGCCGACCTGCTCTGGATGGAGACCAAGACCGCCGATCTCGCCGATGCGCGTCAATTCGCCGAGGCGATTCACGCCGAGTATCCCGACAAGATGTTGGCCTACAACCTGTCCCCGTCGTTCAACTGGGACACCACCGGCATGACCGATGAGGAGATGCGGGCCTTCCCCGAGGAACTCGGCAAGATGGGCTTCGTCTTCAACTTCATCACCTACGGCGGTCACCAGATCGACGGCCTCGCCGCCGAAGAGTTCGCCGCCTCCCTGCGGCAGGACGGCATGCTGGCGCTGGCCCGCCTGCAGCGTCAGCTGCGCTTGATCGAATCGCCCTACCGCACGCCGCAAACCTTGGTCGGTGGCCCGCGCAGCGACGCCGCACTGCTGGCCTCGTCCGGGCGAACGGCGACCACCAAGGCGATGGGCAAGGGCTCCACTCAGCACCAGCATCTCGTGCAGACCGAGGTGCCGAAGAAGCTGCTGGAGGAATGGCTGGCGATGTGGAGCGAGCACTACCAGCTCGGCGAGAAGCTCCGCGTGCAGCTACGGCCGCAGCGCGCCGGCTCCGAGCTGCTCGAGCTGGTCATCTTCCGGGAAGGAAGCGACGCCGAGGAGAAGCTGGCCAACGTCATCTTCGGTCAATTCCAAGACCGGCGTGAGGTCAACATTCTGACCGTGCGCGACCAGAACACCTTCGAAGAGAAGCTGCGCCAGAAGCGTCTGATGACGTTGATCCACCTGTGGCTGGTGACCCGGTTCAAGGCGGACTGGGTGCACTACGTCACCCCCACCGAGGACAACCTGTATCAGACCGAAAAGATGAAGTCGCACGGGATCTTCAGCGATGTTCACCAAGAGGTCGGCGAGATCATCGTGGCCGAGGTGAACCATGCCCGCATCGAGGAGCTGCTGGCTCCCGACCATGAGGCGCTGTGGCGTCTGATCCGCAAGGAGGGCTAGGACGAGCTGACTTCGCCCTGGTATTTCTTGGTCATGTGGTCGATGGCCTGAAGCTGGGTCTGCGCGAGGTCGTCTCGCACCTGGCTGGCCCGCGCGGCGGCATCCAGAGTCGGCTGTGCCTGACCCTGGAAGTGCGGCATCACCTCGGCGGCGAACAATTCGGCGGAGCGCTTGGTTGCCGCCGGATTCGCCCACTCGTGGGCCATCTGCAGCATGCAGCCGAACCCGCCGGACTGATCCCATAACCGCTGCACCTGCTCGCGGGCCCGCTCCGGGGTGCCGATCACGCCGGCGCCGTTGTCGTTGATGATGTCGATCATCTCGTCGAGCCGGTCGCCCGCCATGGTCATCTGCGGGAACGCCGCCACTTTCTGGAAGTAGCGGAACCACGGCTCGATGCCGAATTTGACGTCGGCACGGGCTTGTTCGTCGGTTTCGGCGATGTGGAACGGCCCCACCAGGCTCCAGTTGCTGCGGTCGACCTGCGTACCGAACGCCGCGGCGCGTTCTTCGACGATGCCCCAGTGGTAGGACAACGCGTCGAAGCCTTCGATGGTCAGCGTTGCGCCGATCGAAAGCAGGCCGATACCGTGCTTACCGGCCAGCCGCGCACCCGTCGGCGAAGCGACGGCGGCGACGGCCAGTGGAATTCCGTTCTCCGAGTACGGGGCGAGTTGCAGCCGGGCATCGCACAATTCGTGGGTGGCTGTTTTCGCGGTCACCGTCTCGCCGGCGAGCAGGCGCACCACGATGTCGAGGTTGGTTTCGAGAAGCTCGCGGGTGTCGGTCGGGTTGAGCCCGATCATCGCCGAGTCGGTGGGCAGCGAGCCGGGTCCGACTCCCCCGATCACCCGGCCATGCGTGAGGTGGTCTAGCAGCAACAGCCGGTCGGCCACCCACAGCGGGTTGTGGTAGGCGAGCGAGATGACACCCGTGCCAAGCCGGATCCGCTTGGCCCGTTGGGCCGCAGCAGCGATGAAAATCTCAGGGGAACTGATGATTTCGCTGCCCGCGGAGTGGTGCTCGCCGATCCAGACTTCGTCGAACCCCAGCGCGTCGATATGTTCGACGAATTCCAGGTCGCGCTGCAACGCCAACGTTGGGTTGGTGCCGGCGCGGTGGAACGGTGCGATGAAATACCCGAATCTGAGCTTGGCCATGGCCGAACCTTAGACCCGCGCACCACCCCCGGACTAGTTATTGGATGACGGGCTCGATCACGGCCAGCCGCCGCACCCCACACCCGGGATGCAGCCACCGCCGCCGCCGGGTCCGCCGCCGCCCGACGGGCCACCGGGGATGCTGCCCCAGCCGCCGCCGGGTCCGCCGCCTCCGGTCGGGCCGCCCGGGATGCTGCCGCTGCCGCCGCCGGGTCCGCCGCCACCGGTCGGGCCACCGGGGATGCTGCCCCAGCCGCCGCCGGGTCCGCCGCCTCCGGTCGGGCCGCCCGGGACACCGCCGCCCCCGCCGCCGGGTCCGCCGCCACCGGTGGGACCGCCGGGAGCCGGCTCAGGTGCCGGGCTCTCAGTCGCCGGCGTTGTCGTGGTCGTGGTTGTCGTCGTGGTTGTCGTCGTGGTTGTCGATTCGCCTTTTTCGCCGCCCCCGCAGCCGACTATCAGCGAAAGCGCGGCTGCACCGCCGAACAGCGCGACCGCAATCCTCGGTTGCGTTTTCATCAGACCCTCGCTCTCATCTTCTAGCCCATACCCCTGTTGCGCATGAGCAAAACGCACACCGTCTTGGGGTAGGAGCTATCGCGTGCCTTCGGTCCTCAGGCGGGGTGGCCCAACTGCCCGCGGATCAACGGTGCGATCTTGTCCGCCATGTAGGCGTGCCCCTCGTCGGTGGGGTGGATACCGTCGGCGCCGATCAAGTCGGGCCGGCCGACAAACCATCCCTCGGCGATGGGGTCGACGAATGTCGCGCCGGCCTCACGGGCCTGGTCGGCGATGATGTCGCGAACTTGCAGTATGGCCGGTGGTGGCAGAGCGGTCGGCCACGGCGGGCCGATCACCAGCAATCGCGCCGCGGGCGCGCCTCGGTGCGCCAAATGAAAGGCTTCATGGGCCTTTTCGGTCAAAAACCCGGGGTCGACGCCTTGGTCGTTGCGCGAGCCGAAGAACATCACCAACGCATCGTTGGGGTGGACCGCCCGGGCGGTCAGATCAACGAACATGCTGTTGTGGTCACCGGGCACCGCGTATCCGGCCCTGCCCTCCGACGCCACGTCGGGTGCTACCTGCACCCCCTGGCGCGCAAGGGACAGCCACGCGCGAGCCGTCCAGGCCTTCGACCCCAGGCCGCCCTCATCGGTACCGGTGGTGTACGAGTCACCGATCACCGCGATGTGATTGATCGGGGAGCCCCGGCTGATGACCCGATATGGCAGCGCGGACGAGCGGTTTTCCGCGAGAACGCTGAACACACAGCCCACTGAGATGGCTGTGGAGACGACCAACGCCGCCAGGCGGCTCACTGCTACCTCCCCTACCTGCCCTACGACACATCACTAGCCCGCAACTAGCCCGCACGCACCGAAATCGACGCTTTGCGCTGCTCCAAGGCGCCGTCGATGGGCTGCAGCCTGGCCTTGACCGGCTCAGCGCCCAGGTCGACCCGCGACTCGGTGGCTCCTACGTCGACCATTCTCCGCATCCAGCGCCGTGCGGGCTCTTCGACGATGTGGAACAGCAGGATCGCGAAAATTGTGGCCCCCGCGAGCAAACCGGCGACAGCCAACTTGCCGCCAGCGCCCTGCAGGGTGAGCTCGAACTGCTCGGCAGCCCACAACCAGGCGGTGTGCACCAGCTCGTGGACCATGTACAGGCAGAACGAGATCTGCCCACCGAACACCATCGGGCGGATCGACAAGAACCAGGGCAGGCTGCCGGTGCCCATGGCCAGCGTCATCACCAGCGGCACAAACAGGACGTCGACCAACCCGGCGCTGTCAATGACACCCGGAACCGGATGCGCATCGAGCAGGTACACCAAGCCGACGATTGCCACCAGCAGCAGCAGTGACACAAAGCCGGCGGCGAGGCGTGCGCGATCGGTCAGGCGCAACCTCATGACCGCCGCAGCGACCAATGCCCCGGCAATGAACTGCATGACGATGCGTGGCAGCCAGCTCCACGGTGTGTAGAACTGTCCGCTCGTCAACAACAGCATCACTGGCGGCAGTGACGCCCCGAAGGCAAGCCAGACCAGGCTGCGCGCTCTTGTCGCGTGCGCCATTCGGAAGATCACCAGCACCAGCCCGCCGAACAACAGGTAGGCCAGCCATTCGGCGCTGATCGACCAGGCCGGTCCGTCCCAGCTCGACCCGTCGAAATACGGCTGAAACCACAACTGCACCAACAGGACTTGGCGCACATAGCTGACCGCGGTGAGCTGACTTACCTCCTTGGACGGCACATGGCCGACGTGCAGGGTAAAAATCACCCAGGCCGCGGCCAGATGCAACGTCACCAAGTAGACGGGCCACACTCGCGCCAGCCGCAACCACAGAAAATGCAAGGTGGCCCGAGTGGACCACGACCACCCCATCCGGTTGAGGTAATTCCAGGTCAACACGAAGCCGCTGAGGATGAAAAACAGGTCGACGCCCTGTGCGCCGCAATTCAGTACCGGTGCGAGTGCGTCGCTGAAGCCGGGTGCGGCGTCCCGCAACAACGGCCGGAAGTGAAATAGCACCACCCACACCGCGGCGATGATGCGAAGACCGGTAAGGGCCTTGATGTCTCCGCTGCGCACAACACTCTTTCCGGAACGTGACGGGTTGGCGACCGATAAACGGCAGCGTTCGGAGGGTATCAGTGCGATGGTCGCAATGCTGTTTCCGCAACGGGGTACGGCAGCTGGTGTCGCCGGCCGGGACCGCTTGAAAAGCGTTTCTTAGCAAAGTCACAAACCTTGCACCCTGTGACCTTAGAGTAACCAATTAGCGTCTCGAACAGGCAAAGGTTGAACCTGGCCCGTGTGTTTCAGCAACGTGATCGAGAATTGAGGCGTCGATGACCGAATCGACTGACACGGCAGTCTCGTACTTCAGGCCGCGTTACGGCAGCCCGGTGTTCGACTGCGGTGGCGCCCAGGTTCGGGCCCAGTGCCGCCACTTGGCGATTGTGGTGACGGTCAGCGGTGCCATCGACGCCGTAAACGTCGATCGGGTCAGCGAATACAGCAGCCACTTTGTTTTGCCCGACCAGCCGATCGTTCTGAATTTGAGCGCGGTGGACGGCTTCACCCCGGCGGGCGTGAGTTTCCTGCACCGCATCGATGAGGGTTGCCGCGCCGCGGGCGTGGAGTGGACGTTGGTGGCCAGCCCGGCAGTCAGTCGGGTCCTGCAGACGACCGACGACGAAGATCTGTTCTCGATCGCCGGCTCGGTGCGTGAAGCGCTGCACGACTTTGCCGACGCGATCACGGCGCGCCGTCGGCTCCTGATGCCACTGCTGACCAAGACGGCGTAGCGCCTGGTCAGGGACCGCGTACCGCGGCGGTCGCCCCGGTATGCTTGCTCATCGTGATGTCGAAGCGATTACCGCTTGCCGCCGCGACGCTTGCGACGCTTCTCGCGGGCTGGAATCTGGCAGCTGCCAGCGCCGATCCCCCGGCGCCGCCGGGTCCGCCGCCCGGACCGCCGCCGACGCCGGCGGCCCAGCCCAAGACGGTGATAGATCACGACGGCAATTTCGTGGTGGGCACCGACATCGTGCCGGGTGTATACAGCTCGGCGGGTCCGGCCGGCACCGGCGCGTGCTATTGGAAACGCATCGGCGGTGGCGACGACAATCCGATCATCGACAACGCGATGACCAAGAAGCCGCAGGTCGTGCAGATCGAGCCGACCGACAAGGCATTCAAGACAGACGGCTGCCAGCCGTGGCAGAAAACCGATTCGGCCACTCCCGACCCGGGCAGACCGCCGGCCGAAGCCAAAACACAGCTCGACATCCTGAACGCTCTGCTCAACCCGCACGGCCGTTAGCGACGGCCTCGCGGCGGGCAGACTGGCGGCATGGAAACCGTCGAGTACGCGCCCGGCCGCTTGGTCGATGTCTTCGGTGATCGCGGCGCTCAAACCGTGCTGTTGTGGCACGGACAGCAGAGCAACGCCCGCGCCGCCGTCCGTCCGCTCGGCGAGCTGATCGCCGGTTACGGGATGGCCGTACTGGCGCCCGACTGGGATTCCCACGCCGACGACGGTGGTCGCGCCGAGTTGCTGCGGTCGGTGGACTTCGCCCGCCGGCACACCGAAGATCCCGACCAGATCGTGCTTGTCGGCTGGTCGTTGGGCGGCGCGGCCGCCGCTGGGCTGACGGTGCAGGCGAGCCGCTACGGCGTCGGTTTCGCCCACACCGTTTGCCTGGCCGGTGCGTTCCGGGCGCCTGATCCGATCACCGGGAAACCGCCGGCGATCGGGCTGTCCCGGGAAGCGAACCGGTCGCCGTTCACCCTGCTGCACGGCGTTTCTGACGACGCCGTTCCGGTGGCGTGGAGCCGCGAGTTCGCCTCGGCGCTCGAGCAGAACGGTTGGCCGGTGCAGTTGGTCGAGCTGGCAGCCGATCACGGGTCGATCGCGGGCGCGGTGTACGACGCTGTCGCCGACCGCTATTCGGCCGGCCAAGATGACACCACGCTGGCGATCGCGGCCGAGGTGGCCGCGCATATCGGCGCGACCGGTCAGCGCACTCCCCGTTTGTAACTTCAGTGTACAAACGTTTACTGTATGCACCGCGGCGCGCATCGCGCCGCAGCAGTTGATAGGAGTGCTGATGGACGCGACGTTCTCGATGGAAGTGCCCGAAGAGGTTGTGCACGTTCGAGACTGGGTCCACGAGTTCGCCGAAGATGTCATCCGGCCGGCCGCGGCCGAATGGGATGAGCGGGAAGAAACACCGTGGCCGATCATCCAGGAAGCCGCGAAGGTCGGCCTCTACACGCCCGACCTGTTTGTCCAGATGGCCGCGGAAGCCAGCGGCTTGGGCATGTTGGTCGTGTTCGAGGAGATGTTCTGGGGCGATGCCGGCATAGCGCTGTCGGTGCTGGCGACCGGGCTCGCGGCCGCCGCCCTGGCCGCAAACGGTACCCCCGAGCAGCTCGGCGAGTGGCTGCCGCAGATGTTCGGCACCCCCGACGAGCCGAAGCTGGCCGCGTTCTGTTCCTCTGAACCCGGCGCGGGATCGGATGTGGGCGCGGTACGCACCCGGGCGGTCTACGACGAAGCCGCCGATGAGTGGGTGCTCAACGGCACCAAGACCTGGGCCACCAACGGCGGTATCGCCAACGTGCACGTGGTGGTGGCCTCGGTCGATCCGGAGCTGGGCACCCGGGGACAGGCGTCGTTCATCGTGCCGCCCGGAACCCCGGGGTTGTCGCAGGGACAGAAGTTCAAAAAGCACGGCATTCGGGCATCGCACACCGCCGAGGTGGTGCTCGACGACGTCCGCATCCCGGGCGAGCTGATACTGGGTGGCCGAGAGCGTTTCGAGCAGCGCCTTGCCAAAATCCGGTCCGGCCAGCGCACCGCAAGCCAGGCGGCGATGATGACGTTCGAACGCACCCGTCCCGTCGTCGGTGCGATGGCGCTGGGGATCGCACGCGCCGCCTACGAGTACGCACTGCAATACGCTTGCCAGCGCGAGCAATTCGGCAAGAAGATCGCCGAATTTCAGGCCATCGCATTCAAGCTGGCCGACATGAAGAGTCGCATCGACGCGTCGCGCATGTTGGTGTGGCGGGCCGGCTGGATGCAGCGCAACAACAAGCCGTTCAGTTCAGCTGAGGGCTCCATGGCCAAGCTGTTCGCGAGCGAGACCGCGGTCTATGTCACCGACGAAGCCATCCAGATTCTTGGCGGCAACGGCTACACCCGCGAATACCCGGTCGAGCGGATGCATCGAGATGCCAAGATTTTCACCATCTTCGAGGGCACCAGCGAAATCCAGCGGCTTGTCATCGGCAGGGCGTTGACGGGCCTGCCGATCCGCTGACGCACTAGTGCGTCTCGACGTCAGCCTCCTGCCCGGCACCGTTGAGAGCCATCGCCTCGTCCCAGCCGTTGACGTTGGCCTGCGACGACGGCTGGTAGTCGCCGTCACCGTTCACCTCGCGAAGCGCAGCGATCAGCTGATGGACCTTCACCACTTCTTCTTCCGAGGGCGTGGCGCCGGCTTCGAGCTCGTCCGGCAATTCGGGCCGAAGTCCGACACCCCTGGCCGCTTCCTCAGCCGACAGCTTGGCCCGGATACGCGCGGTATAGAGCTGCTGGCCCAGGGTCGAGCCGGGGGCCGAGGCGGCGCGTTCCATCAGGTCGTCGTAGCGGCGCCGCACGTCAGTCAGTGCGGCGATAACCGTGGGTGTGGACCGGCTCTTCGTTGCTGCCTCCGCCAAGCCCGCGCGTAGCTTGCGCAGACCGGAAAGCACTACCTCAGCGCGCTTCTGAAACTTCTTGTCCTCGGGAAATGGCAAGGAGTCAATGGCAGCCCGGTACATGTGCATTGCCGCGTCGGCAAGAGTGACAATGACCTGCGCTTCGCCTTCGTTGGGATCGAATTCGCCCATGACCTCTCAATTCTGCTCGGTGCCCGTCCGTTCAAGTGCACGGAAAAGAGTATCTGGAAGCCGGCAGATGACAATAGGCCGGCTGGGTTACCCGGTCGCAGGTCCTACACTCGCGCGGTGAGCATCGACTACGTGCACGACGCACACATCGCCACGATCACGATCAATCGTCCCGAGACGCGTAACTCGCTGGACATGGCTCACTTCCGTGACCTCGCTCAGGCCTGGGCCACGTTCCGCGACGATCCCGACGCCTGGGTTGCCGTCGTCACGGGTGTCGGTCGCGACTTTTGCACCGGAGCCGACCTCAAAACGTTCATCCCGGAGCTGACCGGTGAGCTGCCGCGGCCCGACGGCTGGGACAAAGTTCACGGGATTCATGCTGTCTTGCATCGGTTTCCAGTGCACAAACCGATCGTCGCCGCCGTCAACGGTACGTGCGTCGCCGGTGGATTCGAGATGTTGACCAACACCGACATTCGCGTCGCCGTCCCCGACGCGCGATTCGCGGTGATGGAACCCAAGCGCGGTCTGTTTGCCGGCGGCGGCACCACGGTGCGGCTGCCCCGCCAAGTCCCGTACGCGCACGCGATGGAGTTGCTGCTGACCGCCGACATGGTCGACGCCGAGCGCGCTCTGGCCATGGGCCTGATCAACAAGATCGTCTCCCCCGACCAGTTGATGGCCACGGCCTACGACTACGCGCGGCGTATCGCCGCCAACGCCCCGCTCGCCGTGGCAGCTACCAAGCAGTCGGCCGTCGAGGGACTGGCGCTAGACCTCGAAGCCGCCTACGACAACGAAACCCGGCACAGCAACCGGATTTTCGAGACCGAAGACGCCAAAGAAGGCCCACGGGCCTTTGCTGAGAAGCGACCGCCGAACTGGCAGGCGCGCTAGTTGTGGCGATCGCAAGCGCGGCGTAGCCGGGCGCAGCGGGTCGCCACGCGTCAATTGAACCCGTAGAAGCGCTGGGCGTTCAACCCGGCGATCTTGGACCGCGCCTCGTCGCTGATGTCGGGACGGACCCGCAGGTGCGCGGTGCTCTGCGGCCAGTCGCCGTCCCAATGCGGGTAGTCGCTGGCGAACATGATGAAGTCTGCGCCGAGCACATCGATGACGCCCGGCAGGATCGGTTCCTCCGGCTCGCAGGTCACCCAGATGTTGCCGGCCTGTAGGTATTCCTGCGGATCGCGTTGCCAGCCGCCCTCGATCCAATCGCCGCGTTTCTCGTAATGCTCGTGCAGCCGGTCGATGAAGAACGGCACCCAGCCCACGCCGGCCTCCAGAAACGCCACCCGCAGCGTCGGATGCCGGTCGAAGACGCCCCCGGAGACCATTGCGGTCATCGCCGTCATCTGATCGAACGGAAAGCTGATGCAGTGCACCTGGATGTAGTTGGTGAACCGGTCGACCCCGATCTTCGGCAGATGAAAGCCCGGCACCCCGTGAATGCCCAACGGCATCTCCAGGTCGGCCGCCGCAGCGT
This sequence comes from Mycobacterium shimoidei, assembly GCF_900417275.1. Taxonomy (NCBI): domain Bacteria; kingdom Bacillati; phylum Actinomycetota; class Actinomycetes; order Mycobacteriales; family Mycobacteriaceae; genus Mycobacterium; species Mycobacterium shimoidei. Next base: position 3,491,531 of record NZ_UEGW01000001.1, read on the forward strand.
AGAACGGGTCGAGGTCGGGATGGTCCAGGTTGCGGGTTTTCAGCGCCGGCGGCACCAGGGTGGCGGCCAGTCCCAGCTCCTTCGCCTCACGCATGATGTCGATCGCGATCTGCCCGTGTTCGATCGGTGTCACCGCAACGCCGCGCAGTCGCCCACCCGTCGGCGCGCAGTAGTCGGCGACCCATTCGTTGTAGAGCCGGGCGAACCCCGCGGCGAATTCGGGATCCTCGAGCGTTGGCACGCACAGCCCCAAGCTCGGATACAGCACCATGGTGTCGATGTGGTCGCGATCGGCGTCGGTCAGAACGCCTTCTGCGGACGAGCAGTTCTGTCTGGCCGCCGGACTCAGACCATGTTCGGGCGGCACGCCGGCGCCCGGCCCGCTGTCTTCCGGGTAACGGCGTCCCTCGATCATGAACCGGGGTCGGCCGTCGGTGCTCGGGATGACATGCTGCGGCCAGCGCTTCATCGCCTCGACACCAAGCGTGGCGTTCTCGGCGACGTGGCCGTCGGCGTCGATGATGCGCATGCTCGCACCGTAATAGGTCGTGAAACACTCTGCGCATGGTTATCGCTATCGCCCGGCCCAAGCTGGAGGGCAACATCGCCGTCGGCGATGATCGCCAGCTCGGATTCGCAGAGTTCGGCGACCCGCAGGGCCGTGCCGTGTTCTGGTTACACGGCACCCCGGGCGCGCGCCGGCAAATCCCCACCGAGGCGCGCGTCTACGCCGAGCAAAACCACATCCGGCTGATCGGCATCGACCGGCCCGGCATCGGCTCCTCCACCCCCTACCAGTACGGCACGGTCGTGGCGTTTGCCGAAGACTTGCGCACCATGGCCGACACCCTGGGCATCGACAAGATGGCGGTCGTCGGCCTGTCCGGGGGCGGTCCCTACACCTTGGGATGTGCCGCGGCCATGCCGGATCGGGTGGTGGCGGCCGGGGTACTCGGCGGCGTCGCGCCGACGCGCGGCCCCGACGCTATCGGCGGCGGGGTGATGGCCCTGGGCTCGCGGGCGGCACCCTTGCTCACGGTGGCCGGCTGGCCGATCCGGATGGCGGCGATCGGTTTCATCCGGCTGATCCGCCCGGTGGCCGAACCGGCGCTGTACGTCTACGCACATGTATCGCCCGAAGGCGACCGGCGGCTGCTGGTGCGGCCCGAGTTCAAGGCGATGTTCCTCGACGACCTGCTCAACGGCAGCCGCAAACAACTGGCCGCCCCGTTCGCCGATGTGGTGGTCTTCGCTCGCGACTGGGGTTTCCGGCTCGATCAGGTCAAGGTGCCCGTGCACTGGTGGCATGGCGATCGCGACCACATCGTGCCATTCGCCCATGGTCAGCACGTGGTCGACCGGCTCCCCGACGCAGAGCTGCACCCGATACCCGGGGAGAGCCATCTTGCCGGCCTGGGCCGCGCCGAGGAGATTCTGCGGACCATGATCGAGGTCTGGGACCGCACCGAGCAGAAGTGACCCGACAACGGCTCACCGCCGACCAGCGAAACTCATTTCTCGCGGCGCTGCTCGGCTGGACGATGGATGCCTTCGATTACTTCCTGGTCGTGCTGGTCTACGCCGATATCGCGGAAACCTTCCACCGCACCAAAACCGAAGTCGCGTTCCTCACCACGGCCGCCTTGATGATGCGCCCGGTAGGCGCGTTGCTGTTCGGGCTGTGGGCCGACCGGGTAGGACGACGGCTGCCGCTGATGGTGGACGTGGCGTTCTATTCGCTGGTCGGTTTCTTGTGCGCATTCGCACCCAACTTCACCGTCTTGGTGATTCTGCGGCTGTTGTACGGCATCGGTATGGGCGGCGAGTGGGGTCTGGGAGCTGCACTTGCGATGGAGAAGGTTCCGGTCGGCCGCCGCGGATTCTTCTCGGGTCTGCTGCAGGAGGGCTACGCGTTGGGTTATCTGCTCGCAACCCTGGCGTCGCTGTTGGTGATGAATTGGCTTGGGCTGTCGTGGCGCTGGTTGTTCGGCCTGTCCATCATCCCCGCCCTGATCAGCCTGATCATCCGGTACCGGGTGCGCGAATCCGAGGTGTGGGAGGTGACTCAGGATCGTATGCGCTTGACACGCACCAGGATTCGCGATGTGTTGGCCGACGCAAGAGTCGTGCGCCGGTTCGTCTACCTGGTGCTGCTGATGACCGCGTTCAACTGGATGAGCCACGGCACCCAGGACGTGTACCCGACGTTCCTCGCGGCCACCCACAACCAAGGCGCCGGCCTCTCCGCCGCGACGGCCAAGTCCATCGTGGTTGTTTACAACGTCGGCGCCATCGTGGGCGGGCTGATCTTCGGCACGCTCTCGCAACGGTTTGGTCGCCGCTACACCATCATCTTCTGCGCAGTCCTGGGGCTGCCGATCGTGCCGCTGTTCGCGTACTCGCGCGCCGCCGCGATGCTGTGTCTCGGCGCATTTTTGATGCAGGTCGTGGTGCAGGGCGCCTGGGGTGTCATCCCCGCGCATCTCACCGAGATGTCGCCGGATGCCATCCGTGGTTTCTACCCGGGCGTGACGTATCAGCTGGGCAATCTGCTGGCGGCGTTCAACCTGCCTATCCAAGAGCACCTGGCCGATTCCCACGGCTATCCCTTCGCGTTGGCCGCCACGATCACGCCGGTCCTGGTTGCGGTAGCGCTGCTGACCACGCTGGGCACCGACGCGACCGGCATCAGGTTCGGCACCCGGGAGACCTTCGACCTGAATTAACCTGAGGCGGTGGCGCAAGCTCCGCGAACCCGCTACGCGGAATCCGGCGACGGCGAGCTCAAGGTGGACATCGCCTACCAGGTCTTCGGCGATGGCCCGACTGATCTGCTCGTGCTGTCGGGCCCGTCCATCCCAATCGACACCATCGACGCCGAGCCTTCGATGTACCGGTTCCATCGGCGCCTGGCGTCGTTCAGCCGGGTGATCCGTTTCGACCTGCGCGGAATGGGTTTGTCGTCGCGCATTCTCGCCCCGGATGTGCTGGGTCCGCGGTTCTGGGCCGAGGATGCCATCGCGGTGATGGACGCAATCGGATGCGAGCAGGCCTCGGTCTTCGCGCCGAGTTACAACGCGATGATCGGACTCGTGCTGGCCGCCGAGTATCCGGAGCGGGTGCGCAGCCTCGTGATCGTCAACGGCGCGGCGCGCTTGCTGTGGGCGCCCGATTATCAGGTTGGCTCGCAAACGAGCGTCGTCGGTCGGTTCTGGACCATCGGGATCGAGCCGGATGCGGTCGAAAAGGGATTCGACATCCTGGGCATTGTCGCTCCGAGCATCGCCGGCGATGACGCATTCCGGGGCTGGTGGGATCTCGCCGGTAATCGCGCCGCGTCACCGAGCACGGCGCGCGCCGTCAGCAAGATCGTGGCTGAGTCCGATGTACGGGACACCCTCGCTCGTATCAGCGTGCCGACGCTGATCTTGCACCGGTCCAACCTGAGATTCGTCCCGGCCGAGCACGGCCGCTATCTCGCCGAGCACATCGCGGGTTCGCGCTATGTGGAGTTGCCTGGCACGGATGCCCTGTACTGGGTCGGCGACACCGCACCGATGCTCGACGAGATCGAGGAATTCATCACCGGCGTGCGGGGCGGTTACGAAGCCGAACGTGTCCTCACCACAATCATATTCACCGACATCGTGGGCTCCACCAAGCATGCCGCCGCCCTCGGCGACGCTCGGTGGCGCGATGTACTGGACAACCACGACACTTTCGTCCGCCACGAGCTCGAGCGGTTCGGAGGACGCGAAATCAACACCGCCGGTGACGGATTCATAGCAACGTTCACCAGTCCCAGCGCCGCGATCGCGTGTGCGCAGGCCATTGTCGATGCCGTGCGGGTGCTCGGAATCGAGGTTCGGGTGGGACTTCACGCCGGTGAGGTCGAGGTGCGGGGGGCTGCAAAAGAAGATGTGGCCGGTCTGGCTGTGCACATCTGTGCGCGTGTCGCGGCGCTTGCTCGCCCGAGCGAGGTGCTGATGACCTCGACGGTGCGCGACATCGTCGCCGGCTCGCGGCGGAAGTTCGTCGAGCGCGGCATGCATGAGCTCAAAGGCGTACCCGGCCCTTGGCTGCTGTGCGCCCTGGTGCGTGACGAGGCGACGATCAGGCGGTGATGCGATGCGTGCCGCGCCACTGTTGCTGACCGCCTGCAGTGGGTTTCTGCTTGCCGTCCTCTGGATGGATTTCATCTTCGACGCACAGGTATTCGGCCACCGAAATGCGCGCGAAGAACTACCCGAGCCGGTGCTCGCCTCGATCGCAGGCTACTACCATCGCGCAACGACAACCTCGCAGCCAATGGGTCGCCTGATTATGATCGTCATGGCAATCCTGCTGGGAGCCTTAGGATTCTGGGCTGTGCGCAGGCGTGAGCCGGGTTGGGTGATAGCCGTCTCCGCGGTCCTCGCGGGCGCACCAATTCTTTTGGCGCTGATACGTACCGTGCCCAACGCGATTCGCCTGGGTAACCGCGTTGGCAGTCCGGCCGACCAGACACGGCTGGCCCGGTCCGTCGCCCGGGATCACCTGCTGTGCCTGGGCTTCATGTTCGCTTTCTTGGCCCTGTGGGTTGTGCGCGGCGCGGTGGTCTAGTCGATCACGTGTGCTGAGCCGCCTCCTGTGCGAGTTGGACTCGTGAGGTCAGGCGGAGTTTGGTGTAGACGTGCGTGAGGTGGGTCTGCACGGTGCGCGGTGACACGAATAGCCGAGCGGCGATGTCTTTGTTCGGAAGTCCTTCGCTGACCAGACGGACCACGTCGAGTTCGGTGGGAGTCAGCGCGGCCCAGCCGTTTGACGGCCGTTTTCGTTCGCCGTGACCGCGCAGGGCATAGGCGATCGCTTCTTCGGTGGACAACGCGTTGCCCTCAGCCCAGGCAGCATCAAAGTCGGGCTGCCCCAATGCGTTACGAACGGTCGTGAGTGCAGCTTCGAAACGGGCGTCGTGAACCTTGAAGCGGACTGCGCCAGTGCGATTTCGGATCGCATCGGCTGCGCCGAGGAGCCGCGCTGCTTCGATATGACTGCCGGCATCGGCTGACAACGCGGCGAGCAATTCGAACATATCGGGCACGACTATTTGACTTTCGACGCCGACCGCTATCTCGAGCACGTTGCGGGCGTCGCGCTCTGCATCTCGCAGTGCCCCTTCGGCTGTTGCGACGTGAGCGCGTGTTGCCAGCGCAAGCATCCGCTGGCAACCTTTGGTGCCCGAGACGGCTTCGTCCGCCCAGCCACGCGCCTCAATAAGGTCGTTAGCTGCCAGCGCAGCCTCCGCCCGGCGCCACAGTTGTATCGCCGACGCCTCAGCTTGCATCCCGACTCGCTGCCAGGACGTCTTGTTTGCCTCGGCTGCTTCTGCTACGTCGCCCGCGGCCAAAGCTGCGATGGCCACCGCCAGATAGCCAATCCCTTCAAGTGCGGGGCCGAGCTCCGCCCCGGTCTCGATGGCGGCATCGGCAGTGGCGCGCGCTTCGGCAGTCCTGCCCAGGTACGCCAAGGCGTGGACCTGGTGGATGAGGCCGAAGTACCTATTGAGCAAGTCCCCGTCGGCATCTGCTTCGGCGACAAGCTTGTCGCACTGTGTGGCGGCGGCGGCCAGTTGGCCCAGCATCATTTGGGATGCCGCGAGGCCCCAGCAGCGACTGAACCGTGAGCCGAACCGGTCGCCGATAGCATCAGAGATCTCGCGTCCTTCCTCGGCGGCGGCGTGCGAGCCACGCGGATCCCCCGCCATAAACCCCGCATACGCCTGCAGGCCAAGGATGTGGCTCAGTGTCCACCGGTCGTCCAAATTGCGGGCCAACTCGATCGCCTCACTGAAGTAGGAAAGAGCCTGCTCGGCGTCAAACGTGGCCATGGCGCCACGTGCGGTGAGCGCCCGACAGAGCAGTCTTGGGTCCTCGAGTCGGCGCGCGGCGGTCAGGGCCTCTTCGGCGTCCGCAATGCTGAAGGTGTAAATGGCCCATGAATTGAGCAGCGCCTTCTCAGCGAGAGCCCGTGCACGCGCCGCGGATACATCGTCTCCGTCGGCGGCGCATTGGTCAGCGAGTGCCGCATCCAACCAGGCCAGCCCTTCTTGGATGCGGCCTCGGGCAAGCCACAATGGCTGTAGCGATGAGGCGAGTTGCAAGGCCATTGCGGTATCGGAGTTTTCCCGGCTCCATCCGAACGCTGCGCGCAAGTTGTCGATTTCGGATTCGGCTTGCTCGAGCAGCTGCTGATGGTTATGCCGTGTCGGATTGTCGAGCAGGGCGCCCATTGCCGTGTAGTGGTCGCGGTGTCGGGCGCGCACCGCATCGGCTTCGCCGGATTCCGAGAGCTTTTCCAAAGCGTATTGCCGGACCATCTCCAGCAACCGGTATCGCGTTCGGCCCGTTGTGTTTTCGGCGACCACAAGTGACTTGTCGACCAATAGGGTGAGCTGATCCAAAATATGGTGACTTTGGACGGGGCCTCCGCTCGCCACCGCCCGTGCGGCGTCGAGGTCGAAGCCGCCCATGAAGGCGGCCAGCCGCCGGAACAGGACTCGTTCGGGGTCGGTCAGCAGTGCGTGCGACCAGTCGACTGAGGCATGCAGCGTCTGCTGACGACGTACCGATCGGCGTGCACCGCCGGCCAGTAGGCGGAAGCGATCGTGCAGGCCCGCGAGGATTTCGTCGAGCGACAAGGCGCGTACTTGCGCCGCGGCGAGTTCGATTGCCAACGGCATGCCGTCGAGGCGGCGGCAGATTTCTTCCATGGTCGCGCGGCTGTCGTCGTTGATGGCGAAATCGGGGCGCGCTCGGCGGGCCCGGTCGACAAACAGGTCGATGGCCTCGTCATCCAGCGACAGTGATGGCACCCGCCAGATCACCTCGCCGTCCACGGCGATCGGCTCACGGCTGGTGGCCAGGAAACTCAGGTTGGGGCAAGCGCCAAGCAGATCCATTGTCAGCGCTGCGGTTACGTCGAGCAGGTGCTCGCAGTTGTCCAAAACCACGAGTATCTGCTTGTCGCCGATCGTGCGGGTGAGGGTGTCCATCGTCGAGCGGCCCGGCTGATCGGGAAGACCCAGCGCTCGCGCCGTCGCGACGGGAACCACATCGGGGTTGGTGATCGCAGCCAGATCGACGTACCAGACGCCATCGCCGAATTCATTGGCCATCTGTGCGGCGACTTGCACCGCCAGACGTGTCTTGCCCGCGCCGCCGGCACCGGTCAAGGTGACGAGTCGGTTGTCGGTCAGTACCCCCCGCACCTTTTTGATCTCTGCTACTCGTCCGATGAAGGTGGTGAGTTGGACCGGAAGTTGCTGCACGGCAACGGTGCTGGATGACCGTAGCGGCGGAAACTCGTTGCGCAGATCGGGGTGGCAGAGCTGCAGCACGCGTTCGGGCCGGGCCACACCGCGCAGTGGGTAGCTGCCCAGCTCAGTCAGCCATACATCCGCCGGAAGTCGGTCGGCCGCCAGCGCTTCGGTGGCGCCGGAGAGCACGGTTTGGCCGCCGTGAGCCAGGTCGCGGATGCGTGCGGTGCGGTTGATGGTCGGACCGATGTAGTTGGCTTCGTCGCGCAGCTGGATTTCTCCGCTGTGCACGCCGATGCGCAGCCGGATCGGCGCGAGCGGCGCTCGCTGCAGGGCCAGGGCGCAAGCTATTGCGTCGCTGGCGCGGGGGAACGCGACGACGAAGCTGTCGCCTTCGCCTTGCTCGACGGGCCGCACCCCGTCGTGGGCGGCGATGACTTCGGTGAGGGCGTGATCCAAGCGCGTGAATGCGTCGGACATGTCGTCGGGTTGGGTTTCCCAGAGCTGCGTCGAGCCCTCGACGTCGGCCAGCAGCAACGTCACTGTTCCCGAGGGCAGCTCGTTTATGCCCACGTCGCTCCAGTTCACGGGCGGTGCGTCCGCGCGTTCGATCATGCTAGCCAGCATGCGGTCGCCAGTAGAGCAAAACATCAGCGAAACCGCGTATATCCGTCTCAGTGGTGGCGGGCTGCTTCCTGCGCGAGCTGGACGCGCGAGGTCAGGCCGAGTTTCGTGTAGACGTGCGTGAGGTGGGTCTGCACCGTGCGCGGTGAGACGAAAAGCCGGGCGGCGATGTCTTTGTTGGGAAGCCCTTCGCTGACCAGGCGCACCACGTCGAGTTCGGTTGGGGTCAGCGAGGCCCACCCGTTAGACGGCCGTTTGCGTTCACCACGGCCGCGCAAAGCATACGCGATCGCCTCATCTGTCGATAAAGCGAATCCCTCAGCGTGTGCCGCCTCAAAATCGTTTTCTCCCAGAGCGTTACGGATGTCTGCGAGGCGGGACTCATAGCCGCCGTCGTAGATCTTGAACCGCACTGCGCCGGTGCGCTGCCGAATCGCATCGGCGGCCCCGACAAGGCGGGCAGCTTCGCGATGGTTGCCGCTTTCGACGGCCAGCACGGCGAGACATTCCAGCAGATCCGGCGTAAATAGGTGCGCTCGCAGCTCACTGGACAGTGCCAGCGCGTCGTAGGCGTCGCGTTCAGCCTGTTGGAATTCCCCTTGCGCGATGGTCACGTGCATGCGTCTGGCACGCGTATTGAGCAAGTGCCATTGCCGGGTTATCGATACGGCCTGGTCGGCCCAGCGCCGAGCCGCGCTGAGATCGCCGCACGCCGCGGCTGACTCGGCGAGCGGGGCGATGCTGATGACAAGTGCTTCGCGGGCAGGATTTCTGTGCTGCCAGGCCGCTTCGCTTGCCTCTCGGGCCGCCGGCGCATCGCCAGCGGCGAACGCGGCGAGTCCCGCGGATGCATATGCCGTATCCAAGTAAAATCCGCCGAGCGCCGTCCCGGCTTCAATGGCGCGCTCGGCCGCGGCTCGTGCCTCGCTCAGTTCACCTGCGTGGGTGAGTGGGAAGGCTAGGCAGATGAGGCAGAGTGCCCGGGTAACAGAATCGTGAGCTGTCTCCGCCTCTGCAAGCACGGCACGCAACTCTGGAATGCCGTCGGCCAGTTCGCCCAGACAGGCCCGGGCCAACCCTCGCCACATGCGGCACAGCCGCGCGTGAAAGTGATCGCCGATTGCCTGGGCGAGGGTGCAGCCGTCTTCGGCCGCGATGAGCGGCTCGTGCAGCTCACCCGACGCGTTCCCGCCGAACGCGCGCCAGTTGAGCAGCTGAATCAACCTCCAGTCGTCGCCCAATTCCCGCGCTAGCGCGATCCCTTCGTCCAGGTACTGCCGGGCGACCGCCGGCTCATATATCGACAGTCCGCCGCACGCCGTGAGCGCCCGAACCGTCAACGCCGGGTCGCCCAATTCACGGGCCATGGTCAGCGACTGTTCGGCAAGATCCTTGCTTTCCGCGCCGGAATACGCGTCGATAGCCGCCCGGTCCACCATGGCCCGCGTCCGCACCGCGGGTGCAAGGTCAGAGTCGGAGAGGACGGCGTCAAACCAGCTGAGCCCCTCCAAAAAGCGGCCCGTCGTCAGCCAGAACGGATGCAGCCCCGATGCCAGCTGCAATGCGCGTTCGAGCTCCGAGCACTCGAGGCTCCAGGTGAACGCGGCGCGTAGATTGTCGATCTCGGTTTCGGCCCACCCGACACGACGATCCAGTTCGGTCACCGGCGGCGCCTCCACCCGGGCGGCCAGCGCTGTGTAGTGGTCGCGGTGCCGCGTTCGGACCTCTTCGGCCTCGCCGGACTCGCCGAGCTTTTCCAGCGCGTATTGGCGGACCATCTCGAGTAGGCGGTATCGCGTTGGCCCGCTGGCATATTCGGCTGCGACGAGGGATTTGTCGACAAGCAAGGTGAGTAAATCCAGCACTTGATGGCGTTCGAGACCACCGTCAGACGCGACGACTTCGGCGGCAGCCAGGTCAAAGCTGCCCATGAACACCGAGAGCCGGCGGAACAGCACCCGTTCGGGGTCGGTGAGCAGTGCGTGTGACCAATCCACCGATGCGCGCAGCGTCTGCTGGCGCTGTACGGCGGTGCGCGCACCACCGGTCAGTAGCCGGAATCGGTCGTGCAGACCGTCGAGGATCTCGTCCAGCGACAGTGAACGCACCCGCGCCGCTGCCAGTTCGATCGCCAGCGGCACACCGTCTAGTCGGTGACAGATTTCGGCGACAGTGCCCGCCTTGTCGTCGGGAGCATCCCAGTCCGGGCGGGCATGGCGGGCGCGGTCGACGAAAAGTTCAATGGCCTCTTCCTCCAGCGACAGCGACGGCACCCGCCAGCTCACCTCGCCGGCAACGGCGATGGGTTCCCGGCTGGTGGCCAGCACTGTCAATTCCGGGCAGGCGCCCAGCAGGGCCGTGGTCAATTCGGCGCTGGCATCCAAGAGGTGTTCGCAGTTGTCTACCACCATGAGGAGGTGGCGCTCGCCGATGAACCGCGTGACGGATTCGACCGTGGAGCGGCCTGGCTCGTCGCGCAGACCCAGCGCGCGGGCCGTGGCGACGGGGACCAGGGCCGGATCGGTGATCGGTGCCAGATCGACATAGAACACGCCGTCGTCGAAATCGGGTCCCGCCTGGGATGCAACTTGTATCGCCAGGCGGGTTTTGCCCACGCCTCCGGCGCCCGTCAATGTGACCAACCGGTTGTGCGTGAGGGTGTCGATCAACTGCCGGATCTGATCGTTGCGCCCGACAAAGCTGCTCAGCTGTGCCGGAAGATTATGGGTGGCGATCGATTTGGCTGTGCGTAGCGGCGGGAATTCGTTCCGGATGTCCGGGTGGCAGAGCTGCAGCACGCGTTCGGGACGGGGTACACCGCGCAGTGGGTAGCTGCCCAGCTCGGTCAGCCAGGCATCCGCCGGGAGCCGGTCGGCGACGAGTGCTTCGGTGGCGCCGGAGAGCACGGTTTGGCCGCCGTGAGCCAGGTCGCGGATGCGTGCGGTGCGGTTGATGGTCGGACCGATGTAGTTGCCCTCGTCGCGCAGCTGCACTTCCCCGCTGTGGATGCCGATCCGTAGTCGGATGGGGGCCAACGCCGCTCGCTGCAATTCGAGCGCGCAGGAGATGGCGTCGCTGGCGCGGGAGAATGCCACCACAAAGCTGTCGCCCTCACCCTGCTCGACTGGCCGCACGCCGTGCAGAGTGCCGATGACCTCGGACAGGGTGCGGTCCAGGCGCGCGAATGCGTCGGACATGTCGTCGGGTTGGGTTTCCCACAGCTGAGTGGAACCCTCGACGTCGGCCAGCAGCAACGTCACCGTTCCGGAGGGCAGTTCGGTCATGCCCACGTCGCTCCAGTCGCCGCAGTTCAACGGCGGTATTCCGCGCGTCAGCTCATGCTAGCCAGCGCCAGACCCCGTTACGCAGCAAAACCGCGCTAAAAGGGCGGCGGATCGTTGCAGGCGGCGATACGGGCGGCCTCTCGCGCCGAGTGACTTGAGCGAGGCCGGCAACACTAATTCGCCTGTGGGATCGGCCAATATCGGGAAGAACACGGCACCGCCGGGTGTGGTGCTGTACGTGTGACCCGTAGGTGCCGTCCAGATCACCGTGCCATCCGCTAGTTGCTGATCGGCCCAGCCGCCGAAGCCGGTGTAGAAGGTCTTCAAAAGGTGGTGGCAGCGAATTGTTGAAGAACATTTCACGTGACGCTCGTGAGCAGCATGAACGCTGCCGATACGCACCGCCTGACCTGCTGCTCGGCTTACACTTCCGCCGTGTTCTCGGAGACGCGTTATGCGATGAACGGGGACTTGCGCGTCGCCTATCGCGCGTCTTCCCCGGGCGAGCGCGACATCGTGTTCGTTCCGAACTGGTTCACGTGCTGCGAGCACTTACCAGAGCTGCCCTCGCTTCAAGGATGGGTGGAGGCGATGGCATCGCTGGGTCGACTGATTTTCTTCGACCAGCCGGGCACGGGAGCCTCAGATCCGGTCATCCCGGGCGCGCTCCCGACGTTGGAGCAATGGGCCGACAGCATCACGGCGGTGCTCGATGATCTGGGTAGCAGTGAGGCGGTGCTCCTCGGAGTCAATGGGGCTGTTGCGCAGGCGGCGCTTTTTGCGGCGACACACCCGTCCCGCACCACTGCGCTGGTCGTCCTAGAGGGCTTTACGGGTACCCATACGGCAACGTCCGAGGATGTTAAGGCTGCCACGGTCGCCGCCTGGGGCACTGGGGAGATCGAACATACGATCAACCCAGATATGCCGTGGAATGAAGAGATTCGAGCAGCGTGGGCACGACACGAACGCCTGGCGGCCACCCCAGGGACGGTTTCGCGTGTGGTGCGTCTCGCCAGCGAATTGGACGTGCGGTCGGTGCTACCGACAATCCGCGTGCCCACCCTCGTCCTCCACCACGCGAAGGACCCGGTGATCCCGCCCGCCGGAGGAAAGGACGTGGCTGCACGTGTACCGGGTGCGAAATATGTTGAGCTACCTGGGCGCAACGCGTTCCACTTCGTGGAACCGTGGCGGGATTCGTTTCAGGAGATCGCCGAATTCCTCATTGGGCACCAGGCCGACGTGCCCGACGATCGAGTTCTCGCCACGGTGTTGTTCACCGACATCGTGGACTCGACGCGGCAAGCCGCCGAGATGGGTGACCGTGACTGGCATGCACTGCTCGATGCGCACGACGCCGTCGTCCGCTCGCAACTCACTCGGTTCAGGGGTCGTGAGGTGAACACCTCGGGCGACGGCTTCCTCGCGATGTTCGACGGACCGCAGCGAGCGATCCGCTGCGCCATGGCAATTCGCGACGCGGTGCAGGCATTGGGCATCGAGGTGCGTGCCGGGTTGCATACCGGCGAGTGTGAGATACGCGGTGATGACATCGGCGGTATCGCCGTGCACATCGGCGCGCGGGTGAGCGCCCTGGCCGATCCGAATGACGTGCTGGTGTCCAGCACGCTGCGTGACCTTGTGATCGGATCAGGACTCGAATTCGAAGACCGCGGCAATCATCAACTCAAGGGCGTCCCTGGCGAATGGCGGTTGTTCGCTGTCGCCTAAAAGGGTGGCGGATCGTTGCAGGCGGCGATGCGCTCCGCCTCTCGCGCCGCCTGCGCGGCGAGGCGTTCTTCATTGATGCGTCGCTCAGCGGCGATACGGGCGGCGCGCTCCTGGGCGCGGGTTCGTTTCCGGGTGGGCATCATCAACCCGCGGTTCGCGCCGAGTGACTTGAGCGAGGCAGGCAACACCAATTCGCCTGTGGGATCGGCCAATATCGGGAAGAACACGGCACCGCCAGGTGTGGTGGTGTACGTGTGGCCCGTAGGTGCCGTCCAGATCACCGTGCCGTCCGGTAGTTGCTGATCGGCCCACCCGCCGAAACCGGTGTAGAAGGTCTTCAAAAGGTGGTGGTAGCGACACAGCAGCTTGAGATTCGACGGATGCGTGGGGCCGAGCGGATACGGGACCGTATGGTCGATATCGCAATGTTCGGCCGGTAGATCGCAGCCGGGGAACCGGCAAGTCAAATCCCGCAGCCGTACGAACTCGGCCAACGCCGCCGAAGGGCGATACCCCGCTTCCGGATCCGCCGACGGCTTCACGACGGGCTTGAGTTTCGCGGTCGCCGCCAGGTTGCGCAGCACCGGTGCCGGCACAGGCCCGAACCCCGGCAGGAAACCCGGCTGCTGCGAATCGCCTTTCACCGATGCCTGCTCGGCCAACACATGGATCGTCACATTGGTGCCCGGGATCCGTGCTGCCGCAGCGCAATCCGTTGTCCCACATTCGCAACGCATTACGTCTAATCCGGCGGCCAGGGCTCCCAGCGCATCGGCGCGCCGTTGCGCCTTGGTGCGCGGATCGTTCCGGCACACTGTGTCGGCCAATGCATCCAGCTTGTGATCCAACGCGGCGCCGTCGTGAACTTGAACCTGTGCCCAGATGCCGGCCAATCCGGTTTCGACCGGTCCGATCTCGACGTACCGATCCTGGTTGCGCTCTCCGGGCAGCCGCTGTGCAGCCGGATCGAAACGGACCACCCACATGTCGATGCGCTCAAACAGCTTGGGCTCGGATAGCCGCATCCATTTGTGCCCGTGCCGGGCGATCGCGGCGTCGATCTTGGCGATCAGCACTGGATCCTCGACCAACTCGGTGCGGGACACGACGGCGGCCATCACCCGAAAGTCGATGGCCCCTGATGCGAATGCCTCGGCTACCCGGGGCAGCCGCTCCCGCAACGCGATCGCATACCGCAGCCGTGTGCGGGCACGGCCGCGGCTGATCCCCAACGCGGCAGCCACTTCGGCCACCACGTTTTCGTGCCCGTCGATGGCCCAGTTGCTGCGATCGACATCGTCTTCGGGCGCCCGCCGCGCATACAGTTCCCCAACCGCCGCCAACTCTCGCCCACACATCGCGTTCTGCGCCCGGGCCGCGGCCGCGATCGCATCCACCACACCGGCGTCGTCCAGCTCAGCAAAACAGGCGCTGACCTCGCCCGATGCGTCGGTATCGAACATACTTTCGATATTAGCGTGGGCCACCGACAAATGGCGCATCGCTCAATATCCGCCGCAGCAGGTGCATCGCCACCGTCGTCGAGCGCTCCCGAATGTCGGCGCGGTTGCCGGGCAGCCGGATCGTGCGGGTCATTGAGCGGCCATCGGCCAGCGACACCGTGAAGCACACGGTGCCCACCGGCTTGTCCTCCGTTCCCCCACCAGGGCCGGCGATCCCGGTGATCGCGACCGCGGTGTCCGCACCGAACCGCCGCAGCGCGCCCGCGGCCATCGCTTCGGCCACCGGTTCCGACACCGCGCCGTGTGCCTCGATCAGCGCCGAATCCACACCCAGCAGTTCGACTTTGGCCTCGTTGGCGTAGGCCACTACTCCCCCGACGACATATGCGGACGAACCTGGGAGCTCGGTGAGCCGCGCGGCCACCAGACCCGCGGTGCACGACTCGGCTGTCGCGATCCGGCGGCCGGTCAGCAATCGCGCGACCTGATCGTCCACCCGGGAACCGTCTTCGGAAAACAACTGCTCGCCATGCTTTTGGCGCAGCACCTCGACCAGCTTGGCGTACACACCTTCAGCGGAGGGCTCGTAGCGGGTGACCATTTCCACCTCGCCACGGCGCAGGCAGGTGGTGATCTCCAGCGCCTCGAAGCCGGGCAGCGACTTCTCGGCCTCTCGCAGTGTGTCGGCCAACCCGGATTCCGGCAGACCGAACATCCGCAAGGTGTCCTGACGGTAGACGGTTCGCCCCGCGATCGCTTCCTGAATCGCGGGCAGCTCGATCGCTCGCCGCCACATCGGCTGCAGCTCACGCGGGGGTCCCGGAAGCACCAGCACGGCCGGCTTACCCGGCACCACTACACCCGGCGCCGTTCCCACCGGGTCGAGCACCAGAGCACCGGCCGGGATCATCGCCTGCTTGCGGTTGGCCGCGCGCACCGCGTCGAAGTCGGCACCCCCGATTCGGCCCATCAGCGATTTGAGGATCGCCGCGATCTTGCCTTCCAGCTCGGCATCCAGCACCAGCTCACGCCCGCAGAACTGAGCCACGGTGGCAACCGTCAGGTCGTCGGCGGTCGGCCCCAGCCCGCCGCTGGTGACAATCAAATCCACGCCTTGATCGGCCATGAATCGCAGTTGCGCGTCGATGTCACGGGCCCGGTCACCGCAGATCGTGATGTGTGCCAGCTCGACACCCAGCTCCAGAAGACGATCGGCGATCCAGGGCCCGTTGCGGTCTTGGACTCGCCCGGTCAACACCTCGGTGCCGGTGACCACAATGCCTGCACGTGCACTCACCGGTATGACACTAAAGGGATGATCGAAATTGAAGTGCTTCAGGCAGACGTGACCAAGCTCGAGGTCGACGCCATCACCAATGCGGCCAACACCCAACTTCGTCATGGCGGTGGGGTGGCGGCGGCTATCTCGCGCGCGGGTGGCCCGCAGGTGCAGCGGGAGTCACGCGAAAAAGCGCCGATCGGGCTCGGCGAAGCCGTCGAGACCACGGCCGGCGACATGCCGGCGCGCTACGTCATCCATGCGGCCACCATGGAACTTGGCGGGCCGACCTCCGCGGAAATCATCGAGAACGCGACACGGTCGACGCTGCGCAAGGCCGATGAGTTGGGCTGCCGCTCGCTGGCACTGGTCGCATTCGGGACCGGCGTCGGCGGTTTCCCGGTTGATGAAGCAGCGCGGTTGATGGTCGGCGCGGTCCGGCGGCACCAGCCCGGCTCACTGCAGCGGGTGGTGTTCGCGGTCCACGGCGACGAGGCCGAGCGGGCTTTTCGCACGGTGGCGCAGCATTAACCTTCGGATAGGTGCCGCTCCACCGATTCGGTCTTGTGGGTGATCGCGTCGGTGACACCGGTGCGCCAATCCGCCTTGATCACCACGCTCACTCGCGGAGCACGGGCTTTGACGGCTTCGACGGCGCGCTGCACCACCGCCATCACCTCTTCCCAAGAGTCGCCCTCGACGAGGGTGAACATCGCGTCGGTCTTGTTCGCCAAGCCGGAATCGCGGACCACCCGAACCGCTTCGGCCACCAGCTCACCGACGGCCTCGCCAACGCCAAGCGGCGTAACCGAAAACGCGATCAGGACCGACACAATTCGAGCGTAAAACATCGCATGGCAGCATCGCGTCCATGCGAGTTCTGGTGCAACGGGTCTCGTCGGCAAGCGTGTCTGTCGACGGCAAGGTGGTCGGCGCCATCCACCCGGAGAGTCAGGGACTTCTGGCGCTCGTCGGCGTCACCCACAGCGACGACGAAGCGAAGGCGCGGCGGCTGGCCGAAAAGCTCTGGCAGCTACGCATACTCGATGACGAGAAATCCGCCGCCGACATCGATGCGCCGATTTTGGTGATCAGCCAATTCACCCTGTATGCCGACACCGCCAAGGGCAGACGACCGTCCTGGAACGCTGCCGCGCCAAGCGCGGTCGCCGAGCCGCTGATCATGGACTTCATTGCGGCTCTCACGCAGCTTGGTGCCTACGTTCAATCCGGGGTTTTCGGTGCGCACATGCAGGTCGAGCTGGTCAACGACGGCCCGGTAACCGTGCTGCTCGAAGTGTGACGTGCGCCGCATGCTGATTATTGGCTAGGGGCGAGTAAGCGTAGCGTGCGCCGGGTATCCGCGACGCGTGGCGACCGAAGACAACTTCGTGCACCCAGCGTTGTTCTACCGCACGCGTGTCGAATACTTGGATAGCTTGCTGCCGTTCATCGTCGACGGGATCAATGCTGGACACCCGGTGATGGTGGCCGTTCCGGGACCCAATCTGGCGGCGCTGCGCGAGACCTTGGGACGCCACGCCGCCCACGTTGTGATGACCGACATGACTGACGCCGGCCGCAATCCCGGACGGATCCTCGGTGAAGTGCTGAGCGGCTTCGTGGTGAAACACCCCGGTGAACCAGTACGCATCGTCGGTGAACCGATTTGGCCCAGCCGCTCCGAAGTCGAGTACCCGGCCTGCGTGCAGCACGAAGCGTTGATAAACCACGCGTTCGTCGGGCGCGACGTGACCGTGGTCTGCCCATACGACGTCGCGCATTTGCACCCTGGCGTCATCGTCGACGCCTGCAGAACGCACCCGGTACTGTGGCGGCCCGGCTTTCCGGAGCAGCAAAGCGCCTCCTACGACCCCGACCTGGTCTGCGCCCACTACAACCAACCGCTGGGGACTCACAGCGCCGCCGTCAAATACACGGTGCGAAGCCTCGCTGATCTCAGCGGTGCCCGCGCGTTCGCAGTCGCGTATGGGCAATGGTTCCGGTTGTCGGCGACGCGGACCGCGGATCTGCAACTGATCACCAACGAGTTGGCCACCTCGAGTCTGATGTACGCCGCTGGCCCATGCCGGCTCGCGCTTTGGCAGCACGACGGCTATTTGGTGTGCGAAGCGCGCGACCGCGGGCGACTCGACGATCCCCTCGCCGGGCGTCGAACCTATGACAGCGACACCGGCCGGGGCCGCGCCCTGTATGTGGTCAATGCCATCGCCGATCTGACTCGCGCCTATACCGGCGCGGATGAAACGACGATCCGCGCCTACCTGCGGCTGGATGAGGTGGCCTGAGTAGGTTGGCCCCATGCTGCGAGACATCCGCGAGCTGGCCGACGAACGCGAGGCCTACGCCGCGGAACTGCGCCGCCGCTGGGGCGGGCTGCTGAGCTACCGCTACATCGGCCGCCGCTATTCCTCGATGGACCTGGGTCCCGTTGACGACACCGTCACGCTGCGCCACGACATGCGCTCGGGGAGCGGCGGCATCCTGCTGGCGGTGCTCAGCATCGCCTCCCCGGAGGGCGGCGGGATGTCCGATCTGGAAGCGGTGCCGAACCCGGTCATTCATTCCTGCCAGGTTCTTGACCCGGGCCGCGACGTACGCCGTATCGAAGTGATCTCCGAGACGGTGAAACGGGGCCGCCAGCTCGGATTCAGCCGCTCACGCATCGTCGACGCCGACCAACCCACGCGAGTGCTCGCACTGACCGAGGGCCAGGGCATCAGCATCGGCACACCACCCGAGGGACTCGGCCGCATGGAGGTCGAGCCGATTGAGGTGATCGACTCCCCCGACTTGCCCGCGCTGTGGCAGGTCTTCGGTGGGCGCTGCCGCACCGACGGGCACTGGGCGTTGCCCGAACTGGCGGCCGAAGTCGCTTCACCGGACGCCGCCCTGCACATCGGGCCGCAATTCGTGGTCTTGGAGACCGCGGCCGCGCAGCAAGCGCTCCAGGTTGCCCGAACCGATCGAATACAGGGCCGCTCGTCGCACGTGATGTTCGTCGCGCGCGGTAAAGCCGGGCCGTTCCGCGTTGATACAGAAGCGATTCCGGGCGCGGGCGGCACCGTTGCGGTGCGCACGGTCATGCACGACGAGGGCGCCGGCGACCGCGTGATCACCGTCGGCTCGTACCTGTTCGAAAGCGAAAGCTCCTGACGCCGTTAGAACTTGTGCGGAACGTCGAGGATCAAGCCGCCATCCATGATGTATTCGCTACCGGTTGAGTAGGCCGACTCGTCGCTGGCCAAGAACACCACGAACGTCGACACCTCACTGGATTCGGCGGGACGGCCCAACGGGATGTTGAGCATATTGTCCGGAAAGTGCTTGGTCATCGGGGTGCGGATGAAGCCCGGATGAATCGAGTTGACCCGGATGTTGTGCGGCGCCAGCTCCAGTGCTGCGGATTTGGAAAGCCCGCGCACCGCCCACTTCGACGCAACATACGGGTGAACCATCTGGGCGCCCCGTAGCCCTTCGATCGACGAGACGTTGATGATCGAGCCGCCACCCGCGGCGATCATCGGCTCGACGGCGACCCGCATGCCCAGAAACGTGCCGGTGAGGTTGACGTCGATGACCTTCTGCCACTTGGCCATGTCGAATTTGTGGATCTGGCCCAGGGCGACGATGCCGGCGTTGTTGACCAAAACGTTGAGCTTGCCGAACTCGTCGACGGCGGTGGCTGCCGCGGCCTCCCACTGCTCGAGCTCGGTGACGTCGAGGTGCACATAGCGCGCGGCGTCGCCGAGCTCGTCGGCAAGTGCCTTGCCTTCCTCGTCGAGGATGTCTCCGATCACCACCTTGGCGCCCTCGTCGACAAGCGCCCGGGCATGAGCCGCGCCCATGCCGCGTGAGCCGCCGCTGATCAGTGCAACTTTGCCGTCCACGCGCCCCATGACGAAGCAGGCTACCCCAGTGGACTAGAACTTGTTCCAGCGCGGCCCGGTGATCAGCGGCAGGTCCAGCGTGGTCCGAATCCCCGGCGCCGCCGCCACCACCGCCGGAATCGCGTTCACGATGCGCCCGGCGGCGCCCACGATCGCAGCGTGGTTGTGGTCGCCCTTTTTGCTGGTCGGGCAGATGTCCACAGCGTAGGACGGTTCGCCGGTGATCTCGACGCGATAGGAGCCGCCGGGCTGGGCGGGTCGCGCCCAATCGGGGCGCAGATCGTCCCGCAACCGGGTCACGTGTTCGATCACGATGGCAGGTCGGTCGTCGACCATGCCCGTGATCTCGAATCGGATGGCCGCCACACTGCCCTTCGGGACATGGCCGGCGGCGATGTCAAAGGCCTCGCGCGCCGGTTCGCGTTCGTAGTTTTCGGTGATCTCGTCGATCTCGATGCCCAGGCCGGCGGCCAGCTGCCGGATCGCTGTTCCCCACGCGATGCTCAGCACGCCCGGTTGCAGCAGGATCGGCAGCTCGTCGAGCGGCTTTCCGAAGCCCATCACGTCGAACATCACCGTCGCGCCGTCGTAGGTGGCGTAGTCGGCGATCTCCATGCATCGCACCTGCTCGACGTTCTGGCAGGTGCTGGCCAACGCGAACGGGATCAGGTCGTTGGCGAATCCGGGATCGACTCCGGTGATGAACAGGCTCGAATTACCTTGCCGGGCTGTGTCTTCCAGACGTGAGATGTACTTCTCGGGCATCAGTTGCCAGGGGAACTGGAGTATCCCGGGTGATGAGCCGACGATGTTGATGCCGGCGGCCAGGATGCGCGTGCAGTCAGCAATGGCCTCGGCGGGACGGTTGTCGCCCATGGCGCAGTAGACCGCGCAGTCGGGCTGGGTGGTCAACAGCGCGTCCAGGTCGTTGACCGCGGCGACGCCGGTGGCGATGTCGAGTCCAGCCAATTCCCCCGCATCCTTGCCGACCTTGGCCGGAGTCGACACGCACACCCCGGTCAGCTCGAACCGCGGGTCGGTGATGAGCTGACTCAAGGCCAGGCGGCCAACGTTCCCGGTGCCGATGTGGGCGACGCGGATCGTCATGGCTGTCTCCTGTGAACGATGGGCTCTCGTGTACTAAACTAGAACACGTTTCAATTTAAGGAGCAGCCATGCATACCCCCATATGCGACGAGCTCGGTATCGAATTTCCGATCTTCGCCTTCACGCACTGCCGCGATGTCGTGGTCGCGGTGAGCAAGGCCGGTGGTTTCGGTGTACTCGGGGCGGTCGGCTTCACGCCCGAGCAGCTGGAGATCGAGCTGAAGTGGATCGACGAGAACATCGGCGATCACCCGTATGGCGTCGACATCGTGATCCCCAACAAATACGAGGGCATGGACTCGCACCTGTCCGCCGAAGAGCTGGCCGAAACGCTGCGCAAGATGGTGCCGCAAGAGCACCTGGACTTCGCCAAGAAAATTCTCGCCGACCACGGCGTTCCGGTGGAGAACGCCGATGAGGATGCCCTGCAGCTGCTGGGCTGGACCGAGGCGACGGCCACCCCGCAGGTCGAGGTGGCGCTGCAGCATCCGAAGGTGTCGATGATCGCCAATGCGCTGGGCACTCCACCAGCGGAGATGATCGAGCACGTGCACGAGTCCGGTCGCAAGGTAGCCGCGCTGTGTGGTTCACCGTCGCAGGCCCGCAAGCACGCCGACGCGGGGGTGGACATCATCATCGCCCAGGGCGGCGAGGCCGGCGGGCACTGCGGCGAAGTGGGTTCGATCGTGTTGTGGCCGCAGGTCGTCAAGGAGGTGGCGCCGCTGCCGGTGCTGGCCGCCGGAGGCATCGCCAGCGGCCAGCAGATCGCGGCGGCATTGGCGTTGGGTGCGCAAGGGGCATGGACCGGTTCGCAGTGGCTGATGGTGGAAGAAGCGTCGAACACCCCGGTTCAGCAAGCGGCGTACGCCAAGGCCTCCAGCCGGGACACCGTTCGCAGCCGGTCGTTCACCGGTAAGCCGGCCCGCATGCTGCGCAACGACTGGACTGAGGCGTGGGAACAGCCCGACAACCCGAAGCCGCTCGGTATGCCCCTGCAGTACATGGTCTCCGGGATCGCGGTGCGGGCAACCAACAAGTACCCGAACGAGACTGTCGACGTCGCGTTCAATCCGGTCGGTCAGGTCGTCGGACAGCTCAAGAAGGTGGAGAAGACGTCGACGGTGATCGAGCGCTGGGTACAGGAGTACCTCGAGGCGACCAACCGGCTCGACGAACTCAACGCGGCGGCCAGCGTCTGATCGCTCGTCCTCGTCGGATACGTATTACGGGTTCGGGTTATCGCTGGTGATACCCGTGTCTGAGGGGAACCCTCCGCCTTGAAGCGGGAAACCGCCTCCGGTCAGCTGCCCGATCTGCCAGCCGTGTTCGGTGCACAGCATTGGATAGCCGTCAGGAGATTGGGCCGCCAATCCGCGCGGATTGTCGCAGGGCGCACCGACCTCCTGAACTCCGCGCAGCGGGTAGGAGATCACCCAGTAGCCCGATTGCGCCGCCGGGAACTGGTGGGTGATGAAGTGACAGGCCTCGGCCTGGCCGCTGGGGCCCCGCCCGAAGATGAACCGCTCGTAGTTGTCGCACGGTGCACCGAGCGACGCCTCGTAGTTCATCCCCGGCACGTCTCCGTCGTAGTGCTGCGAGTCGGCGGTTGCTGCGGGCGCCAAGCCGACAACTGCTCCAGCGATCGCCCCGGCGGTGAGTGCTACGCGAATCATGGACCAAAGCATAACGAGTGGCGCCCAGGCCACGAGGGCGTTTGGGGCGCTGGTCCGAGGCGACCGCGAGAACACGTTCCAATTCGGTCCCCGCAATCCGTTTAGAACCCGTTCCATCTTCGCGGTCCCGATGCTTTACTGAGCGAGACAGGTTCGTCGTCCGTACCTAATCAGGTCGTTGCAAGGAGCGCCGATGCCGACTCCGAATCTTCCACCCGGGTTCGACTTCACCGATCCAGACATCTACGCCGAGCGGCTGCCGGTCGAGGAACTGGCCGAGCTGCGTCGAGTCGCACCGATCTGGTGGAACGAGCAGCCGTACGGTGCAGGAGGATTCGACGACGGCGGCTTTTGGGTCGTTACCAAACACAAAGACGTCAAAGAGATTTCGTTGCGCAGCGACGTCTTCTCCAGCCTGAAGAAGACCGCGCTGCCGCGGTACAAGGACGGCACGGTTGGTGAGCAGATCGAGCGCGGCAAGTTTGTCCTGCTCAATATGGATGCACCGCAACACACGCGGCTGCGCAAGATCGTCTCGCGGGCGTTCACCCCGCGAGCCGTGGAACGCCTGCGCGACGAGCTTCGCGAGCGTGCGCAGCGCATCGTCGAAGCCGCGGCTGCCGAGGGTGGCGGTGACTTCGTCGAACAGGTGTCCTGCGAGCTGCCGTTGCAGGCCATCGCCGGTTTGATGGGTGTGCCGCAGGAAGACCGCAAAAAGCTCTTTCACTGGTCCAATCAGATGGTGGGCGACCAGGATCCCGAGTTCGCCAGCAACGACGCGATCACCGCGTCGGTCGAACTGATCATGTACGGCATGCAGATGGCCGCGGAAAAGGCCAAGAATCCCGGGCAGGATCTGGTTACCACCCTCATCCAGGCCGACGTGGACGGGCACAAGCTGTCCGAGGACGAGTTCGGGTTCTTCGTCATCCTGCTGGCCGTCGCCGGCAACGAGACCACCCGCAACTCCATCACCCAGGGGATGATGGCGTTCGCCGACTACCCCGACCAGTGGGAGCTGTTCAAAAAGGAGCGTCCGGGCACGGCGGCGGACGAGATCGTGCGCTGGGCCACCCCGGTGACCTCCTTCCAACGCACCGCACTGCGCGATTACGAACTATCCGGTGTGCAGATCAAGGAAGGCCAGCGGGTGGTGATGTTCTACCGCTCCGCCAACTTCGACGAGGACGTGTTCGAGGATCCGTTCACCTTCAACATTTTGCGGGATCCCAACCCGCACGTCGGTTTTGGCGGCACCGGAGCCCACTACTGCATGGGTGCCAACCTGGCGCGGATGACGATCGATCTGATCTTCAATGCGATCGCCGATACGATTCCCGACCTGACGCCGGTCGGCAAACCCGAGCGGTTGCGCTCAGGGTGGCTCAATGGCATCAAGCACTGGCAGGTCGACTACCGCACCTCCGCTAAAACGAAATCGCCTGCGGCGCATTAGGCTAGGCCATTGCCCTCACACAAAGCAGTCCACGTTAAAACCGCGGGCGGGCCACTGGAACTCGTCGACGTCGAGACGACCTCGCCGACGCGCGGCGAAGTGCGCATCGACGTTGGCGCCTGCGGTATCTGCGGCACCGACGCCCACTTTGTGGCCGGCGCCTTCCCCGGCATGTCCTGGCCATTGACCCCAGGGCATGAAATCGCCGGCACGATAGCCGAAATCGGCGAAGGTGTTGAAGATTTCGCGGTTGGCGATCGCGTGGCCGTCGGATGGTTCGGCGGAAACTGCAACCACTGCGACCCGTGCCGAAAGGGCATCTTCATCCACTGCGCCAACGGTAAAGTTCCCAGCTGGCAATATCCCGGCGGCTACGCCGAATCGGTGACCGTGCCGGCCACCGCGCTGGCCCGGATACCCGCCGAGCTGTCCGACGCGGAGGCCGCCCCGATGGGTTGTGCCGGTGTCACGACTTACAACGCACTTCGTCACACCAAGGCACTGCCCGGTGACCGGGTGGCGATCCTCGGCGTCGGCGGGCTTGGCCATCTGGGTGTGCAATTCGCCCGCGCAATGGGTTTCGAGACCATCGCGATCAATCGCGGCACTGCCAAAGCCGATGATGCCCGCAAACTGGGTGCGCACCATTACATCGACGCCACCGGTGATGTATCCGAAGCACTGAAAGCCCTGGGGGGTGTCTCGGTGGTGCTGGCCACCACCGGTAACTCGCAGGCCATGGCCGCAACCATCGGCGGCCTGTTGCCACGAGGTGAATTGGTGGCGATCGGCGTCACGCCCGAGCCGCTGCCGATCAGCCCCTCGCAACTGATCACGCCGGCAGTCAGTATCGTCGGCCATCCGTCCGGGACCGCCAAAGAGGTTGAAGAGACAATGCATTTCGCCGTGCTGTCCGGTGTGCGGGCATGGATCGAAGAGCTGCCGCTGTCGCAGGCCGCCGAAGGATACGAGGCCCTGGAGCAGGGCCGGGCCCGCTACCGGACCGTCCTGACGATGTGAACCGAGACAACCCAGCCGTGTGGACCCTGACCGCAGCCGACGGCGAATTGCTGGTACACACCGATGTCGGCGGCCGGGCCGCGAAGATGGGCCATCGCCTTACGATCGCGATGCGGCGCTGGCGGGCCACCGTCAGGTGGGCGGCGGGTGAACCGATCGTCGCGGAACTGGCCGTCGAGGTGAATTCGCTCGAGGTGCTCCGGGGCGAAGGGGGTGTCACCCCGTTGTCCGGTCCGGAAAAGGCCTTGGTGCGGTCCAACGCGCTGCGATCGTTGGGCGCCGCGGAGTTTCCGGAAATCAGCTTCGACACGGACACGATCGAAACGAGCAGTGGCGGTTACCGTCTCACCGGGACGCTGCACATTCACGGAAAAGTGCGCGAGCAGGTAATCGATTTGCGCACAGACGATCTCGGCGAATCGTGGCGGATGTCATGCCAAGCCGTCGTCACCCAAACCGATTTCGGTATCAAGCCGTACTCGCTGCTGATGGGCGCAGTGAAAGTCAAAGACGAAGTGACAGTGTCGTTTACCGCGCAGCGGGCCAAGGACAGAGCCGAGGACAACTGACCCGCTCATCGGGTCTTACGGTATTGCGGGATTGGGCGGCGGGCCTTGTGGCGGAGGTGCATCTGGCGGCACGTCTTCGGGTTGACCGTGCAGGCGCTCGAGGATCTTCGTCAACAACGGGTGCGGGTTAGGCTCCGGAGGCGGCGGAGCGGCCGGTGGCGGCGGTGGTGGTGGTTCGGCTTCGGGCAGGTCGGCCGGCGGCTCGGGGGCAATGCCGCTTTGCGGTTCGACGGCGGCAGCGACCGTCGGCTCTTCGACGGGTTCCGGCTCCGGTTCCGGCGCGGCTGGGGTGGGCGGAGTTTCGACCTTGACCGCCGGCGGCGCGGCGGGCGCTTTCGCAATCGGTGTCGGCGTTGGCTTGTGAACGTGGACCGGTTGGGCTGGCTTATCGGGCAGCATCTTCGGACTCACGGCCAGCGAGACCGAGGCCACCAGCGTCACCGCACCGGCGGCCAACATGCCCACCGCCCCAGCCAAAGACGGGGACCGCGACCGCCCGGACCGGGCTCGCGTCGGGCCGGCACGCTCGGTCATCGGCGCGTCTGCGAACTCGGTGCTGTGCACGGCTGCCAGGGCCGCGCCCCTGGCCATAGCCAACCGCACCCCGTTTTGGGTGAATACCGGGACCGGCAGCGCTTCCTCGAGTTGCCACGACAACGCATCAAGTCCGTCATCGGCGACGACCACGACGCCATCGGGTTTCCATGCGCTCCGATCGAACATCGTGGTCAGCCATTGGGTGAGTCGGTCGGCATCGCCCGGCAAGTGCTTGACGGCGGTTTGCGCGTCACCGTCGGAGTCGTCGACCATCACGACAGTCGCCGAATCGCGCTCGAGCACGCATACCGCGGCCCGGTCATAGCCCACGACCGGCGCGATTCCCCGCCCCAGCAGCTCAGCGGAATCGAGCGAACGAATAGGGACGACGTTGCTGAGGCCGCGTTGCGTCAACGACTCCAGCAGCAGCGCGGCCTCCGCGGACGCGGCATCGCTCCACGTCACGCCGACCAGATGCAGCCGCTGATCGAGCTGGGCCGCAGCTGTTCGGGCGTGCAGCACCGCGTCGGCCACCTCTTCCGAGGTACACGCTGCGAGTGCTCCACCACCGGTTGTGACCTCGAATTGATCGTGGTCCAGGATGGCGCCGTCGGCCTCGCGCCCTTCGACGAGCACCCACCCAACGGCAGTGTCAGTCAGCGACAGCCCTAGTACCGTCTCCAAATTCGCACCTCAATCACGCCCTGACCTGCGATGACGCCGCCGCGCGTACCAAGAAGCCGGGTCAGGGCAATGTGGTCTTCCTCGGCGTACCGCGGGTAGCCTACGCGTGTGTCGCGCAGCCGATCGATCTGGTGTCGGCGACGCTGAAGGCCGTGCACGCCGTAGAACACGCGTTAGAAGTAGCCACGGCCGGGTAATCGCCGCCCTGGCATGGCTGCTGAGCAGGTGCCAGCGGCCGTGACAAAACAGCGACATGTTTGCGCTCTAATCGACATATTGACCACCACAAGGTAAGTTCTGCCGAGGGCGCTCGACGGCATACGACAAGGGGAACAGGTATGACAGACGTGAGCAAGAGGATGCGCGGCTGGGCGCGGCGGTTGATGATCGCCGCGGTTTTGGCCGCCGCACTGCCGGGCCTAGTCGGTCTTGTAGGTGGGGCCGGCACGGCGGGAGCATTCTCCCGGCCCGGTTTGCCGGTCGAATACCTGCAGGTGCCGTCGGCGGCGATGGGCCGCGACATCAAGGTCCAGTTCCAAAGCGGCGGCGCCAACTCACCGGCGGTCTACCTGCTCGACGGCCTGCGTGCTCAGGACGACTACAACGGCTGGGACATCAACACCCCTGCCTTCGAGTGGTACTACCAGTCCGGCCTGTCGATCGTGATGCCGGTCGGCGGACAGTCCAGCTTCTACACCGACTGGTACCGGCCCGCGTGCGGCAAGTCCGGCTGCCAGACCTACAAGTGGGAGACCTTCCTGACCAGCGAACTGCCCGGTTACCTGGCCTCCACCCAGAACGTCAAGCCGACTGGAAGCGCGGCGGTCGGAATCTCCATGGCGGGCGCGTCGGCAATGAACCTGGCGATCTACCACCCTGGTCAGTTCATCTACGCCGGTTCGCTGTCGGGTTACCTGAGCCCGTCCACCGGTCAGGGCTGGATAGGCCTGGCGATGGGTGATGCCGGCGGCTACAAGAAGGAAGACATGTGGGGACCGGACAACGACCCGGCCTGGGTCCGCAACGACCCCTTGGTCAACGTCGGCCAACTCGTCGCCAACAACACCCGGCTCTGGGTCTACTGCGGTAACGGCACTCCGAACGAACTGGGCGGCGCCAACCTGCCTGCCACGTTCCTGGAGAGCAACTTCATGATCGGGGTCAACAAGAAGTTCGAAGAGGCGTACAACGCCGCGGGCGGCCACAACGCCGTGTTCAACTTCCCGGCCTACGGCACCCACAGCTGGGAGTACTGGGGAGCCCAGTTGCAGGCCATGAAGGGCGACCTGCAGAGCAGCCTGGGCGCCGGCGGCGGAGGCGGCTAACCGCTTCGGGAGTTTCATCGCACCCGGCTGGTGATATCGACCCAGCCCGTGGTGTCGTTGCGGTGATCGTTCATGTTGCGGCACTGCCCGTAGAGCCGGACGACTCCGAGGTTCGGATAGTCATCGTCGCGGTACAGGATCGCGGTGACGCCTCCCTTGTGCAGGGTTCTGCCGAACGCGTGCTGGTTGGGCGGTAGGCCCTCATCCCAGCCGTGAGCGACCATGGCCGTCGCGATGCCCTCGAAGTACTTGTCGGTGCGGGCATCTGCGGGCACCGCGAACGTCAGGTAGACCGCACCTTGGTACGGCGGATTCTCCCGGTCCTTACACGACATCAACAGGTACCCTGCCGTCGGCTTCTGCAGGCGGGCCACGCCGACAAACTCTTTGGCCGGTTCGACGACCTCCGCCTGGGTCTGATCGTCGGAGACCGGATTCGCGGGCCGATCCAGGGAGTCGGTTGGCGACGAATGGAATTTGTTCACCGCCAGGAACAATCCGCCCAGTACCAGCGGAATCAACAACGCGACAGCCAACAACGCCCGAGCGGCCGGCGAACGAAGCCACGTGCCCGACAACACGGTCACGCCCTAGGCTAACCGGGCCTGGTAGAAATCCGGTCGTGAACTACGGCCGCACTTTTTCCGGGGCGCTCCTCGCGGCGGCCGTGATCGTGGTGGTGGCCGCGGGGCCCGGACGAGCCGACACCGACGACCCGCTGACGGAGTTGGTCGACGCCGCCGCCCAGCGGTTAGCGCTCGCCGACCCGGTTGCGGCCTTCAAATGGCACAGCGCCCTCGCCGTCGAAGACCCGGACCGGGTGCAGCGGGAACTCAGCACGCTAACCGGCAAGGCCACCGCCGCCGGCATCGACCCCGACTACGTCACCGGCGTCATGCAGGACCAGATCAACGCGACCGAATCGCTCGAGTACAGCCGGTTTGCGCAGTGGAAGCTCGACCCGGGTAGCGCACCGGCCGCACCCACCGATCTGTCGGTCTCGCGTGCCACTATCGACGATCTCAATAACGTGATGCTGGCTCAAATCGAGATGCGCTGGGACGTACTGCATTCGCCGGGGTGCGCCGCCCATCTCGACGACGCGCTGGGTCAAGTCAGCAATACCCGCCGGCTCGACGGGCCGTATCAGCAGGCGCTGCGGTTCGCCACGCGCTCGTATTGCCAGTAGTTCAGCCGCCGAGCGCGGCGATCAGTTCCTTGATGCGGGCGGCCTCTTCGTCGGTGGGCGTCTCGTCGGCCTCGATGGCGTCCAGAAGGTCGGCCTGCAACCCGGCGCCGTTGGCGGTTTCCTGCGCGGACAGTTTGGCCCGCCGCCGCGTGACGTACAACTGTTGACCCAGCGTCGCGCCGGGGGCTTCCGCGGCCATTTCCATGAGCTCGTCGTATTGCTTGCGAACCCCGCTCAGTGCCACGATCACCGACGCCGTCGATCTACCGCGGGATGCCGCCTGGGTGAGCGCCGCCTGCAACTTGCGCAGACCAGAGAGGATCACGGCGGCGCGTCCGGAGAACTCGGGATCGCTGGTGTCTGGCAGGGCATCGATCGATGCGGTGAACATCTGCATTGCCGCCTCGACCAAGCTGACAATGACTGGTGCCTCACCGTCATCCAGCGCGCCATCGCCTTTGAACCGACTCATACTTTTCGGGCCTCACTGATCTCCGTGTCGATGGTGATCACTCCAGGTTGATCATGCTGGAGGACCGCTAGAAGACGACGAAACGCTAGCGCGTCTGGTGCGTCGAGACAAGGCGGAGCGTTATGGCGGTGCCCTGTCGAGCTCTTGTGCAGGTGCCTTATAGCGACCAGGGTAAATATATGACTGACCAGAAATTGATCGACCACTGGATGCAGGGCTGTGCGATACAGCGGATCATGTTTCGCGATGGTCTGGTACTGAACTTCGACGATGACAATGAACTCGTCGTCGCGGTACCGCTGCGCCTGACCTTGCCGGCTACCGCCACCGCGCCCCGCGAAGTCGTTAGCATCGACCCGATTGATCCTGCTGTCGAAGAGCGGCAGCTATTTGATTTCTCCGGCGCGACATGCACCGAAGCCGTGTGGGACGACACTGGGAATTTGCATTTGGAATTTGCCGACGGTCCACGGTTACGCCGCCTGCCTGGCACCCGGCAAGGTACGGGTGGTGCGCCACGACGTGCCGGAGAACGGCGGCGACTGAATCCGCCCTCCGTCCACCAACGCGACACCGAACATGCTTGGATCAGATCCATGCAAGGGTCGGCGACGGTTCACATGAAAGCACCAGCGGACAAGATCTGGCAGCTGATCGCAGATGTCCGCAATACCGGACGTTTCTCACCCGAGACGTTCGAGGCGGAGTGGCTTGACGGGGCTGACGGGCCCGCGCTGGGTGCCCGGTTCCGCGGCCACGTCCGACGAAATGAAATTGGGCCGGTGTACTGGACAACGTGCCGGGTCACCGCCTGTGAGCCCGGCCGCGAATTCGGATTCGAGGTTCTTGTCGGCGACCGAGCGGTGAATAACTGGCATTACAAGTTGTCGCCCACCGCGGACGGCACCGATGTGACCGAGTCATTCCGGCTCAATTCGTCTCCGCTGACCACCGTGTATTACTGGCTGTTCGGCGGCTTTTTGCGTCAGCGCCGCAATATCCGCGATATGACCAAGACGCTGCAGCGGATCAAAGATGTCGTAGAGGCACCGTGAAATCCATTTTCATCACCGGTGCCGGCAGCGGAATGGGCCGCGAGGGCGCCAAACTTTTCCACCACAAAGGTTGGCGCGTAGGCGCTGTCGACCGCAGCGATGACGGCCTGGCCACACTGGCCGAGGAGCTGGGTGACGACCGGCTGTGGACCCGAAACGTCGACGTCACCGACAAAGCGGCCCTTCACGGCGCGCTCGCCGACTTCTGCGCAGACAATCCCGGCGGCGGGCTGGACATGATGTGGAACAACGCCGGCATCGGGGCGTCAGGCTGGTTCGAAGACGTGCCCTATGACGCGGCCATGCAGGTGGTCGACGTCAACTTCAAGGCGGTGCTTACCGGTGCGTACGGCGCACTGCCCTACCTCAAGAAGGCGCCGGGCAGCCTGATGTTCTCCACCTCGTCGTCGTCGGGGACTTACGGGATGCCGCGGCTCGCCGTGTACTCGGCAACCAAGCACGCGGTCAAGGGGCTGACGGAAGCCCTCAGCGTGGAATGGAGCCGCCACGGTGTGCGGGTGGCCGACGTGCTTCCGGGCTTGATCGACACGCCCATCCTCACCAACACGCTCGAGCACTCCGAGGACGGTGTGTCGACGCGATCCGCCGAGCAGATTCGGGCCCGCGCACCGAAGCGGGGCCCGTTCAAGTTGATGCCGGCCAGCAGCGTCGCCGAAACCGCCTGGGCGGCATATCACCATCCGAGCCGACTGCACTGGTATGTGCCCCGCGGCATCCGCTCGATCGACCGTCTCAAGGGCATCAGCGCCGAGCTGGTGCGTGGCCGCATCGCCAAAATGCTGCCCGACATAAGCTGGCGTGAGTGAGACAGAAGCTGCACTGGTTTGCCCTACACGGGTTCGTCCGCGGAGCCGCCACCTTCGGTGCCCGGCGAGGTGATCTGCAGGCCCGGTTGATCGCCGATCCAACCGTGAAGACGGACCCGGTGCCCTTTTACGAGGAAGTGCGGGCCCGCGGTCCGCTGGCGCGAACCCGGATCGGATATCTGACCGCCGACCATGCGATCACGCACGAGGTGCTGCGATCAGACGACTTTCGGGTGCTCTCGATCGGATCCAACCTGCCGGCGCCGCTGCGCTGGCTGGAGAGCCGCACCCGCGACGACATGCTCCACCCGCTGCGGCCACCGTCGTTGCTGGCCGTCGAACCTCCCGAGCACACCCGCTATCGAAAGACCGTGTCGTCGGTGTTCACTCCCCGGGCGGTGGCGGCGCTGCGTGACGGGGTCGAGCAGACCGCGCAGACCCTGCTGGATCAACTGGCCGGTGAATCGGACGTCGTCGACATCGTCGCCCGCTACTGCTCGCAGCTTCCCGTCGCAATCATCAGCGACATCTTGGGTGTACCCGAACAGGATCGGCGCCACATCCTGGAGTTCGGCGAACTTGCCGCGCCCAGTTTGGATTTCGGGATCTCATGGCAACAGTACCGGCGCGTGCAGCAAGGGATCGCCGGGTTCAACTCCTGGCTGATCGAGCACCTGCGAGGATTGCGAAGCAGACCAGGCGACGACCTGATGAGTCAGCTGATCCGAACCGCCGAAAGCGGTTCTGCGGAAACCTATCTGGACGAAAACGAGCTCCGGGCAACCGCGGGTTTGGTGCTGGCCGCGGGTTTCGAGACCACGGTGAATCTGTTGGGCAACGGAATCCGCATGCTGATCGATGCGCCAGAGCACCTGCAGACGCTGCGGCAACGCCCGCAGTTGTGGCCCAACGCGGTCGAGGAGATTCTGCGGTTGGAGTCGCCCGTTCAGCTCACCGCACGGATTGCGCGCAACGACACCGAGCTCGCGGGGCGGCCGATCCAGCGCGGCGAGATGGTGGTGCTCTACCTGGGCGCCGCCAACCGCGACCCGGCGGTATTCCCCGACCCGCACCGCTTCGATATCGAGCGAGAGAACGCCGGCAAGCACCTCGCCTTCTCCGGCGGCCGGCACTTCTGCTTGGGCGCGGCGCTTGCCCGCGCCGAGGGTGAAGTGGGATTGCGGGCGTTCTTCGAACGCTTCCCGCAGGCGCGGTCGGCAGGGGCGGGAAGCCGGCGCGATACCCGGGTCCTGCACGGCTGGTCGGCCTTGCCGGTGGCGTTGGGTCCGGCGCGATCGATGGCCGCGCGGTAGCTAACTGATCGCGGCGGTCAGGTCAGGCTGTCGGGATCGGCCAGCGGGACCAGGATGTACGACGGGCTGGGCCCGCCCTGATGGACCTGATAGCTGCCGCCGGCCAGCGCCTTGCGAGCGGGCTTGGTCGGCGCCAGGTTCGGAAAGTCGTACGTGGTCAGGGTGAGCCGCAACCGGTGATCCGGGGCGATCAGCGCGGCGGTCGGGAAGATCTCGACGTCGTAGCGGGTCACCTCGCCGGGCACCACCGGCTTGACGGCGGCGCGGGTGCTCACGTGATGCGGCCGCAGCACCGTGCCGTCGGGCAGATACCAGGTGCGTTCCGGATCCAGCTCGCGGTGCGAGCCGAGCAGCGCTCCCTGCGTGAGCGGTCGGCTGGCGCCGTCGGGCGCGACGTCGTCCAGATAGGCAACCCACAACGTCTCGGTGGTGTTGGCACTCGCGTGCAGCGTCAGCGTGATCGGCCCAACGACCATCCTCGGTACGGTGAACGCGTCAGTGGTGTAGGTGAGTGCCCCGCGCTGCAGGCGCCGGCTGTCCAGGTCGTAGCGGATCCGCCGGCCCTGCTGGCTGGCGAAGAAGCTGTACATGCCCAGCGACCACTGCTCGAAGCTGCGCCCGGCCACCGGACCCCGAGCCTTGTAGTTGAGCGTCACCGTGCAGCTGTCCGGGCCGGGCTCGCGGGTCAGCCGGCTACCGGGCGAGAGGTAGAAGCGGGTGGGGGTCGCTTGCCCGACCGGGTATTCGCGGCCGCGGAACCACTTCGAGCTTCCGATGGCCTGGAAGGTGAAGGGCGACTCGCTCATCGCCGCTTCGGCGTCGTCCTTGAGCCAGTGGTCGAACCAGCGCAATTGCAGGGCGTTCAGGTGCAGTCCGTCGAAGGTGGTGACGTGGTACCACGGCCCCATCATCAGCTGAACACGGTCGGATATCGGCTGGCCGGGCTCCATCGGCGCGTGCGTCGGTCGTCCGGCGAGCGCGTTCTGCAGCGCGGCGTAGTTGAGTGGTTCACCGCGCTGAAACGCGTCGTTCCATCCCCCGACCAGGAAGACGGCCACCCCGTTCGCGGCGATGTCGGCCAGCACGGAGTCCGGGCGCAGGGCATCCCAAAACGGGCCGTCGTAGGCCGTTTCGCCGCCGTTCATCGCGTCGGCGACCAGCGGGCCGAAGTATCTTTGCTGGTCGCGGCCGCGTTGCCGGACGGCGGCCAGTCCACCGGCGCGTGGCCGCGGATGCCTGCCGCGGGTGAGAAACTCCAGCGTCGGGTTGAAGACGTTGAGCAGCCGATACGTCGCGCCGTAGGCCCGCACGGTCCGCAGATGCACGACTCCGCCCATCGCCGCCGCATCACGGTAGAAGTCGTTGGCGGCCATCACCGGGAAGATCGCCTTCAGCGGAGAACCCGGCCCGACGGCGGCCGCGGTGAACAGCTGGTTGACCGCCAGGTAGGAGATGCCGAACATGCCCACCCGACCGTTGGCGTTCGGCAGGGTCGACGCCCACTTGACCAGCTCCGCCCCGTCTTGGGCCTGCCGAGCCCCGAACATCTCGAACGATCCGCCGGAAACCCCGGTCCCACGGACGTCGACCATCACCTCGATGTAGCCCCGCTTGATCAGGTACGGCGTTGCGCCGCCACCGATTTGGGCTGCCGGCGGCGGGGCCTTCTTGCCGTACGGCGTCATCGACAACAGCACGGGGAACGGCCCGGTTGCCCGTTGGCCGGTTTGCGGATCGGTGGGGTAATGAATGTCGGCGCGCAGCACGACACCGTCGCTCATCGGGATCTCGACGTTGTGCCGTATGCCGTGGCCGTAGCGGGCGGGCGGCGGCGTCCAGGGCGAGAACGGCGACGGGCTCTCGGTCCGGGTCCGCGTTTTTGCCGCCGCCCGGCTGACGGCCGCCACCCCCAACGCCAGCAGGGCCAACCCGGCCCAGCGCGCTGTTGCCATTACGTCCTCCCTGGTGCTGCCCCTGACTCTAAAGCGTCGATATATTGAGCGGCTGTGACCATCGACGTCAAGGACACCGTGCGTGCGCTGTGGCGGGCGCTGTCAGATCGGGACTGGGATGCGGTGAAGACGTTTCTGTCGGACGACTGCATCTATATGGATGTGCCGGTCGGGCCGACGCTGGCCGCGCGCGGTCCCGACGACATCGTCAAGCGGATCAGGATCGCATTCGATCCACTGGCGGGTTATGAGAATTACGACGGCCTGTTGGTCGCCAACGGATCCGACGTGATCTACGAGCACTCCGAGAAGTGGACCTGGCCCACCGGCGAGACGGCTTTGCTGCAGTTCGCCACCGTGCACCGGGTGCAAGACGGCAAAGTCGCGCTGTGGAAGGACTACTGGGATATGGGCACGATGCTGCGCCAGGCGCCCGCCACCTGGCTGGAGGACCTGGCCGGCACCGACAACTCCTGGATCTTCGACGCGACGGGGCTTGTCTAAGCTTCGGCCAGCGCCTTGAGCCGCTCCAGAGTGCGTGCGGCGTTGCGGCCCACCTGGCGCACCGCGACCCGGTCGGCGATGTAGCCCAGGATTCCGCCGGGCGCTTGATAGGACAGCCGGAACGTCACCTTGGTCTGGCCGTCGTGGCCGTCGCGCAGCCGGATCCGGCCGCGCAGGTTGACTCCGGTGATGCCGACCCAGGCCAGGTCGCGCCGCTCGTCGAACTCGACGACCTCGATCAGACCGCCGACCGGCACCGAACCGATCTTCCAGTGCACGGTGTAGCGGGCGCCCACGCCGGCGGGCTGGTCGTTGGCGCTCTCCCAGCGCTCCAGGCTGGTCATGAACGTCGGATAGCAGTCCGGGTCGCTCACGATCTTCCAGACCGCACCGCGGTCCGCGTCGATCACACACCGGCGTTCGACGCGCATCAGCCGATCACCGGGAATCGCCGTTGCGCGGCGAGTCGATCCACGCCGGCCTGCAGGCTGGCGATGACTTTGTCATGCACCGCCTGGTCTTGGACATCCGTGTCGTCGACTTCGATCGGTTCTTGCACTTCGATCGTGATCTTGGCGGGCAACGGAAGGTGTCCGGCCAAGTCGCTGATGTTCAGACCCCAAGGCAGGGCCAGCGAGATTGGAATGCTCTTGAGCCGCAACAGCTTATCGGTCATAAGCAGCCTGGCCAGCCATTGCCCTCGGCTGATGAACAGCGCGCTTTCCTGGCCGCCCACGCTGGCCACCGGGACGATCGGCACGCCGGCCTCGCGAGCCAGCCGGACATAGCCCATCCTGCCGCCGAAATCGACTTTGTGTCGTTCCCATGACGGCCGGAAGACTTCGTAGTCCCCGCCGGGATAGACCAGCAGTGCCGCGCCGCATTCCAGGGCGAGTCGGGCGTTTTCGTGGTTGGCGGCGACGGTGCCGAATTTCCGTAGCCAGCCCAACGGCGGCGCGGAGACGACCAGGTTGTGCGCCAGCTGGTAAAACGGCCGCTCGACGCCGAAGTAGGAGCAGAACGCGAGCGTGAAGACGAACGTATCGGGCGGCACGTTGCCGCCGCTGTGATTTCCGACCAGCAGGACCGGCCCGTCGACGGGTATGCGATCCATGCCGCGCACGTCGGCCCGAAAGTACAGCGACGCCAGCAGCCAGGTACCCGGCAGTTGGTCGCGAATGTAATCGGGATCGCGCTGGTCGAGATCGGCCTTGGGCACCCGCGACGCCACTTGCCTGCGAGTCCACTCCAGTACATCCGCCAGGCCGGCCATACCGGTTTGTACCCGTGGTGGGGCGGCTTTATACCCGCTCGACAGCGTCCAGGCGGTAGATGCGCGCCGCGTTGGCGTGGGCGATCAGGTCCACCACCCGGATGGCATCCGCCTCGCTCCAGTCATCCTCGGCGACGAAGCCGCTGAGCACCCGATGGATACCGTTGCGCCACAACGCCGAACCGAGGAAATGCAGCTCCGGCGGGCCGAACCCGTCCGAGGAGTAAACGATCTTGCGAAACGGCGCCAGCTCCAGCAGCCGCCCGATGAACGGCGCAGCCCGGGCGCCCAGATAGTTGATGGACAGCCCGCCGTCGACGTAGACGTTGTTGAATGCCTGCGCCAGATAGCCGGCTTCGCGTTCGTAGGGATAGCAGTGCAGCAGCACGATCGGGGTGTCGCCGGACTGCCGGAGGAAGTCGAGCAGATATAGCGGGTTGGCCTTGCGCAGGTCGCAGTCCCGGTCGCCGAAGCCGACGTGGAATTGCAGCGGCTTGCCCACGCGCAGCGCCTGGTGCAGCCCAAAGCGCAGCAGCACTCGGTCGCTGAGCCGGGTACCGCCGTTGTCGCGCCAGCGGCTGGCGGCCTCGGCGACCTGGGCCGCGGACGGCTCGGACAGATCGCCCACGAATCCCCCGCGATAGGCCAGGATCGACTTGGTGCCGACGGCGCCGGCGGCGCGCCGGTGCAGAATCTCCTCGAACGCCGACGCGTACTCGCCCGGCGTGGCCGCGGCTTGCTCGGCCACTTGCTCGAGCCGCACCACCTCATGGGCGCGGCCGGCGGACACATCGGCCAGTTGCGCGACGTCGGCGACGCCGTCGGCGTAGCCGGTGTCCACCAGCCAATCGGTGACTTTCGCCGCGCGCAGGAAAAGCCGGGCCAGCTCGAGCTCGCCGACTTGACCGCGGCGATTCCAATAGTCGTCGGGTTCAGCGTGTTTCGGCAGGCCAAGCAGCGGAGCGCAGTGGGCACGAACGGCAAAACCGAGTTGCGAGTCGAATGCGGTGTCGAAGTCGGCGAGCGGTTCGGTGTTGGCTTCGTTGAGCCCGTTCTCGAATTGCCGCCGATCCCTATGCGCCAACCAGCAACCGTGGACGTGCTGGTCGATCAACGAAACCTCGGCGATGTGGGTCGCTAGTGCGCCGGGCACCCTCACACACTCCAGGCCATCCGGAACTTGTCCGCGAGCTCCTCAGGGCTCAGGCTGCCGTAGCGCTCATGTTCCAGACGACGCACGGCCACCACAACGTCGACGGCGGCATCGCCGAGAATGCTGCGCATACGAGTCGAATTATCAAGTGCTGCAATTACTTCTGGCTGCTTCTGGGGCAGGCGGAGGATGCCTTCGCGGTTGCGGTCGGCATCGGTGAACGTCGCCGGGTCCACGGTGGTCTCCGGCGGCAACACGCAGTTCGATTTGATGCCCTCCAGCGCAAGCCCGAGGATCGCCGCCGAGGCGAAATACGGGTTCGCCGAAGCGTCAACCACTTTCACCTCGACGTTCCCGCCGTACGGATTGGCTGGCCCGCCACGGACGAATCGGAGGGCGGCTTCCCGATTTTCAGCGCCCCAGCATGTGTATGCGCCGGCCCAGTTGCCCGGGCGGGTTCGCAATCCGGACACGATCGACCCGCACAACAGGCCTTGCGCCTCGGGCAGGCCGGCCAGCACACCGGCCAGAGCGCACTCCCCCGCGGCCGTCATTCCGTGCACGCCCGTTCCGTCGGAGAACAGCGGTCCGTCGGCGGTCTTTAAAGAGAAGTGTTGGTGTGCACCCGATCCCACATTGTCA
The DNA here is from genome assembly GCF_900417275.1 of Mycobacterium shimoidei. Classification (NCBI taxonomy): domain Bacteria; kingdom Bacillati; phylum Actinomycetota; class Actinomycetes; order Mycobacteriales; family Mycobacteriaceae; genus Mycobacterium; species Mycobacterium shimoidei. The sequence continues at coordinate 3,529,871 of NZ_UEGW01000001.1, forward strand.
GCGAACGGCGCAGGCGAAAAGCTGACCTGCATGCCATAGCGGCGGGCCACCCGGCCGATGATGAGCCGGATCAGCACCAGCTGATCAGCGGCGGCTACCGGTGGTTGCGGCGCCAACGAGATTTCGAACTGATTGATGCCGTACTCCGGATGGAGTTGCTCTATTCCGATCCCGGCCGTGGTGGCGGCCGCGGAGACGTCACGAATGAATGCCTCGTGCTCGAGGATTCCAGCCAGGCCGTACGGTGCCCACACCTGGGACGGCAGCCGACTGCCGTCCGGATTGACCAGCACGAACTCGATTTCGTGACCGATGACCGCATCGATGCCCTCGGCTGCCAGTGCCGCCTGGACGCGGGCCAGGGTTGCGCGGCTACACGCCGCAACCGGTGTACCGTCCTGCTCGAAGAATCCGCCTGGCGCCCAGGCTAACCCGTCGCCGATCATCCGCAGGGCGGACAGGTCGGCGCGGACGCGCTGATCGCCGACTACACCGATGCTCTCGGTGAACGCTATGCCGGTTTGATCGATCGCGAAGGCATGCCAGACCAGACTGGCGCCCATCCCCGGCTCGGCAAAGGTGTTGGTGCGACGCAGTGGAACCGTCTTGGCCAGGATGAGCCCGGCGGGATTGACAACAGTGCCGATGACCGCCTCCACCCCTTCGCCCTCCAGCTGCGCGATCGCGGCGGCAGCAAGTGGGGTGGTGCTCACGCGCGGTGTGTCAGGCCCGACTGGGCAACGTGAACTTGCAGCTTTGGCCGATGTCCAGGGTGCGCAGTACCCGCCCCATCCCGATCCAGAGCGCACACGACAAGGCCAGATCGGCGAGCAACTCGTCGGAAAAGTGCTCTTTGCAACGGGTCCAGAAGTCCTCGTCGTCGCGTAACACGGTGTGTTCGGTGGCGAAGCGGTGCGCGAATTCGGCCGCCAGCCGCTCCTGTTCGCTGAATCCCGGCCAGGTACGCCACTGCAGAGCGTGGTCGTAGAGTTCTTCGTCAACTCCTGCGGCGGGTCCGTCGCCGTCGCGGGTGTTGAGGCAGACCTCGCACTCGTTGTCGTGGGCGATGACCACCCTGGCGAGTTCGCGCGTGCGCATCGGCAGGCGATTGCGGTTGTAGACGGCGTCGCTGAATGCGCCGAGTGCCCCACCGAGTTCGGGAGATTTCACGAACCAGCCGGCCAGGTCGTCGTCAGCGAATGTTCCGATTCGGCTCATGCCGAGATCGTACGCTGTGTGGCGCGCTCGCAGAGTGCCAATCGCGTTGAGCGACAACTCGGTGCGCGATCCGGTCGAGAGCCGCTTCGACCTGAGCCCGGTCCGGCGGTCCCGCAAAGCCGGGAACCCGGGTCAGTTTGTCCATGACCCAGTCGCGGATCAGCCCGGACACGAAGTCGACCTGCTGGGCTCCCGACGGCGTGAGCCATAGCCGGTCGACGTCGCGCATCGCGTACCCGGCGGCTACCACACTGTCGACGACGGGTTCAAGGACTTCGTACGGCACGCCCACGTCGTTGGCGATATCGGTCAGCCGTGCTGTGCCGAACATCCGCGCATATCGGTGGATCCGCAAGACGGCCCACAACCCCGCGACATCGAGTCGACAATCGGGACGCATGGCTATGCTGCGCAGCCGCATTCCAGGCTCGCCCTGCAGCATGCGCCCGATCGCGGCCTCCAGCATCTCCTCGGACGACTGGCCCGTCGGCATCGCGAACCCGTCGCCGAGGTCGGCGGGCGTGTTGCCCATGCCGCGAAGCGGGATCTCGCGCAAGAACAGTGCCAACACCAAACCGACCGCGGCGACCGGTGCCGCCCATCCGAACACCTTGGACAGCGCGTCGGCGTAGGCGCCCACGATCGGGCCCGCGGTCTGGGCCGACAGCCCGTGCAACAGCCCCGGCGAACTCGCCGCGGCGGCAGGCGCCCCGCTGGCGCTCAGCGCCGGACCCAGTCGACTCTGCAGGAAGTTGGTGAACAGCGAGCCGAAGATCGCGGCGCCGAACGAGCTGCCGATGGTGCGGAAGAACGTCACACCCGAGGTGGCGACACCCAGGTCGTCGAAGCTCGAGGTGTTCTGCACGACCAGAACGAGGACCTGCATACACAGCCCGATCCCGGCACCCAGGATGACCAAGTACAGCGACTGCACCAGCGCCGACGTCGAGGGCCCCATCCGTGAGAGCAGGACGAAAGCGATCACCATGACGGCCGTCCCCGCGATCGGGAAAAGCTTGTACCGGCCGGTGCGGCCGACCAGGATGCCGCTGACCATCGAGGTGGTCAACATGCCGATCACCATCGGAAGCGTGCGAAGACCAGAGGCAGTAGCCGATACGCCATCCACGAACTGCATATACGTCGGCAGGAACGTCAACGCGCCCAGCATCGCGAAGCCCACCACGAACGACAGCACACAGCAGACGGTGAATACCGGATTACCGAAGAGCCGAATCGGCAAAATCGGTGCGGCGGAGCGAGTCTCAACCCACATGAACATGCCCAGCGCGACCGCAGACCCGACGAATAGGGCGATGATCGGCGCCGATCCCCACGGATAAGTAGTGCCGCCCCAACTGGTGGCCAAGGTCAGCCCCGCGGCGCCCAGCCCGATGAAGATGATTCCGACGTAGTCGATGACGGGTTTGGCGCGCTCGGCGAGGGTAGGGATGGTCGCGGTGGCCACCGCTAACACCACCGCCGACACCGGCAGGTTGATCCAGAATGCCCACCGCCAGGTCAGGTGATCGGTGAAATAGCCGCCCAACAAGGGACCGACCACCGTGGTGACGCCGAACACCGCCCCCAACGCACCCTGATACCGGCCACGTTCGCGCAGCGGGATGACCTCGCCGATGAGCGCGATCGCGGTCACGGTCAGGCCGCCGCCGCCGACGCCCTGGACCGCGCGAGCGAGCACCAACATGATCATCGACCGCGATAGGCCGCACAGCACCGACCCGACGACGAAAAACACGATTGCGGACAGGAAGACCGCCTTGCGGCCGAACAGGTCGCCCAGTTTGCCAACGAGCGCCGTGACGATCGTCGAGGCCAGCAGATAACTGGTGACGACCCAGGACTGATGGCCGGCTCCGCCGAGGTCGGCGACGATGGTCGGCAGTGCGGTCGCCACGATCGTCTGGTCGAGTGCGGCAAGCAGCATGCCGAGCATGATTGCCAGGAAGATCAGGTTGCGCCGCTGCGTGCTGACCAGCGTGTTATCCAGCGCATCTGGCGGTCGTGCGGTCGTCGGCGCAGCCGGTACCGTCATGTCAAAGTTAGTTGCCCGAACGGAGCGACCCCAATCGCCGCCGTGTCAGGTGGTGGGCGGCCGGGCGACACACTGAGCGGAGTAGAGCTGCTCGCCCAACTTGTCCATCAACTCCAGCTGGGTCTGCAGGTAGTCGATGTGGCCTTCCTCGTCGGCCACGATCTTCTCGAAAATGGTGGCCGTGGTGCTGTCCTGTTTCTCCCGACAGAAAATGATCGCCGGTCGGAGACGGTTGACGACCTCGTATTCCAGGGCCAGGTCGCTTTCGAACTGCTCACGCAGCGTCTGGCCGACGCGTAACGATCCGATGCGCTGATAGTTCGGCAGGCCGTCGAGCAGCAGAATGCGGTCGGTGACCGTCTCGGCGTGCCGCATCTCGTCGAACGACTCTTCCCGGGTGCGGCTCGCCAGTTCGGTAAAGCCCCAATTTTCCTGCATTTTGGAGTGCAAAAAGTATTGATTGATCGCGGTGAGCTCACTGGTCAATTGCTCATTTAGCAGTCGCAAAACGTCAGGATCGCCCTGCATTCTCGCTCCTCTATGTAGCTGGCGCCGCGCTGGTCACGCGTACGCTACCGCAGACGAAAGCTGTTGTCACCCAAGGTAATACTCACTCAGGCGAGCGTTGCCTAACTAAAGCAAGGCTATGTTGAGTAACAAACTCCGACCCACCGTTGATCGGCGGCCACAAGTCCGTTGCGTGTGACGAGAAATTTCCTCAGTGGGAAAAATCGGTCGGACATAATCTCGGCGGCATACCCGGCGACGTCCGATCCGGGCGGGCCGCGGCCCGCCCGGGGTGACTTAGGTTAGACTGCACTAACCGACTTAGGTTAGACTCCACTAATATGCGAGCTGTTCAGTTGGGCGGCGACGCCGGATCGGCAGGGGTGTGCTGATGTACGTGTGCCTTTGTGTGGGGGCGACCAGCCAAACTGTGGCTGAGTGCGTGTCGCGTGGGGCGTCGACATCCAAAGAGGTGGCCGCCGCGTGCGGGGCGGGCGCCGACTGTGGCCGCTGCCGGCACACGTTGCGGGCGATCATCGCGGCCGGCTCGCAACTGGAGACCAGCGGCGCTCGCTAATCCGCTCTTTTTCGATCGGTGAAATCGGCCAATGCCGCAGCGTTGGCCTGCGCCCCCATCAACTCGGCGAAGTGAGCGTTCTCCCGCGCGGACGCGGCGGCGATCTCGGGGCGAGCCGGGTCGACGATGGTGCTTTTGACCGCCATCAGACTAGGGAGCGGCCGGGACGCAAGGATTTCGGCATGCCGGCGGGCATCTGCCAGCAGCTCTGATGGCTCGCACACCTTCCAGACCAAGCCCATCCGCAACGCCTCCTCGGCGTTCACCCATTCCGACGACATCAGCAGCCACGCGGCGTTTTGCCGGCCGATCAGCTGCGGCAACAGATACGACGACGCGGCTTCCGGGGCGACGCCCAGGCTGGTGAACGGGCATTTCAGCCGGGCCGTCGACGACATGAAGGCCAGGTCGGCGTAGCCGAGGATGGTGGCGCCGATGCCGACCCCGACGCCGTTCACCGCGCAGATCAGCGGCTTGGGGAACCGGCTCAGCGCGTCGATCATCGCGGTGAAGTTGGATTCGCCGCCCAGGTCCGGGTCGGTGATCCGGGCCTGCATCTCTTTGAGGTCGTTGCCGGCGCTGAATGCGCGCCCAGCCCCGGTCAGCAGCACGACGGCCACGTCCGGGTCGGCGGCGGCCGCATCGAGCGCCTCGGCAGTCGCGGCGTACAGCGCCTCGTTGAAGGCGTTGAGTGATTCCGGCCGGTTCAGGGTGAGGGTGCGCACCCGGTTGTCGTCCTCGATCTGCAATATCACGGCTGCCTCCTATGCGCTTTTGCGCTGAACGGTGATTTCAGCACGTAGCGGCTGGTCGGCACCGTGTCGATGTTCTCGTTGGCGCCGAAGGCTGCGGTGCTGGCGACCATTCGGTCTAGTCGATCCCGCAGATCGGCGTCGTCGGCGGCGCCGAAGAAGGCCTTCAGATCGGATATCGCCTCGATAGGAAACAACTCTTCGACAATTCCCGCGATGGGCGGCGCGTCCGGCGTCAGTGCGCGCACCACCGCGTTCTGGGTGTAGCCGAACGTCGCCTGGGTCTGGATCGCCACCGCGGTGTGATCGTGCTGCCAGCGGCGCAGCCAGGTCTCTTGGTCTAGCTCGGCAGGCCGGCGCAACAGGGCAATGTTGGCCAAACCCGTTGTGCGGCTACCGAGTTCGGGTGGTGCTGCCAGCGGAACCGACTCGGTGACCAGGTAGGCGGCCAGTAGTTCACACTCGGCTTGCAGCAGTGTGAGCGCCGTCGCTATCTGCTCGCCGTAGCATTGCTGCGTCCACATGCTCACCACGGCGGCCGCCGGCGGGTCCAGTGTCGTCAAGGTCATCAGTGAGTCGCGGACGGCGCTGTCGCGAACGTTGACGGCCAGACCTTGGATACCCAGCCGCAGCAGCTCATCGGCGACCGGGCCACGCTGACGCGCGCACCAGTCGTCGTCGCGGTCCGCGGCCCGCAGCACAGCGATGACTTTCTCCATCGCTATCGCGCCCAGCGGGGTTTGATGAACACGCCCTCGGCATGCACCGTGATGCCCTCATCGTCGGCGAGATGACCTGCGGCGAAGGTCTTCACCCCATCGACGCGGGTGGTCATCGCCTCCGCACGCAACCGGCCCAGTCGGGTGGCCCGCACATAGCGCAGGGTAAGGGTTCCCGTCAGTCGGGGAGAGATGCCGTCGCTGGCCGCTTCGCCGAGCACATGATCGAGGATCAGCGCCGCTACTCCCCCATGCACGTGGCCGGGCGGGCCCTCATATGCGGCCCCCAGCTCCAAGTCGCACCACACGCCGCCGGACGGGTCGTGAGTGATCACCAGCGGCGGCGCGATCGGGTTTCGCGTTCCGATCACGACGTTGCCCCACGTTATCTGCCGCCCGGCGTCGCGATAGCGCACGCCGAATGAGCCTTCAAGTTGCTTGCTGCGCAAGCGTGCTGTGGCTGAATCGATTTCGGCTTTAGCCGCAGCAACCGCGTCTTCGTCCACTTCGGTACGGATGGTGGCGTCGATCAACTCGCGAACCGACTGGGTCAGCGGCTCGTAGATTCCGCGTAGCCGGTCGAGATCCTCGGCGCTGGTGTTGTCCGCGGTGAAGTCCAGCATGACAGCAACTAGAACACGTTCTCACTCGTCGGCGACAAGGGGGTGTCGGTTACGCCGCTTTGACCAGCCGGACCGGCTGATCGGCGCTGACCAGCTCACCGATGATTTCTGCCATCCGCCGGTACGGCGCCTCCCGGCCGCTCGAGGACCGATACACCAGCCCGATGCGTCGTCCCGGCCGGGGATTGGCGAACTGCGCCAGCCCGAGCCGGCTGCGGGCCGCTTCGACCGGCACGGCGCTTTGCGGTATCAGCGTCACCCCCAGCCCGCCCGTCACGCACTGCACCGCGGTGGCCAACGATGCGGCCCGGGTGTTGGCAAGCTCGGCGCGCACGCCGGCCTTACGGCAGACGTCGAGCGCTTGGTCGCGCAGGCAGTGGCCCTCGTCGAGCAACAACAACGGCAGCTGCGCCAGGGCGGTGGGCGGCACCCGCTGCTTACCGGACAACGGATGTCCCGGTGGCAGCGCCAGCACGAAGTCCTCCTCGTAAATGGGGATTTCGCTGATCCCGCCCGCTTCGGCCGGCAAGGCGATCAGCGCGGCGTCGAGCGAGCCTTCCCGCAGCGCGGCCAGCAGCCGTTCGGTCTGGTCCTCGATCACGCGCAAGGTCAGCTCGGGCAGCCGCTCGGCCAGGCCGGCCAGCATCGTCGGCAACACATAGGGCGCGACCGTTGGGATCAGGCCCAACCGCATGTCGCCCTGCAGAGGGTCGGATGCCCCGGCGGCCGCCGCGGCGAACGCCGACACCGCTTCGACGACTGTTTGCGCGTACGGCAGCAGCTGTCGGCCCTCGGCAGTCAAGAAGACACGCCGGGTGGACCGCTCGACCAGCTGGACGCCCAGGCCTGCCTCCAGCGCCGACAGCGCCTGCGACAGCGTCGACTGGCTGACCCCGAGAGTTGTTGCAGCGCTGCTGAAGTGCTGCTTTTCAGCCACCGCGACAAATGCCCGGAGGCCGGCGATGGTGGGTTGATAACTCTTATCGGCCATGCCTATTAGTATAGTGGGAAATATCACCTTTTATTTAGAGTGTTGACGAGGCAGACTGGAGTCAATCCAGAGTTGCGAGTAGATCCGATCTTGATCGAGGAGGAAACATGGCCCTGCTGACCATCGGCGACCAGTTCCCGGCCTACCGGTTGACCGCACTGATCGGTGGCGATCTGTCCAAGGTCGACGCCAAAGAGCCGGGCGACTATTTCACCACCATCACAAGCGACGACCACAAGGGCAAGTGGCGGGTGATCTTCTTCTGGCCGAAGGACTTCACCTTCGTGTGCCCGACCGAGATCGCCGCATTCGGCAAGCTGAACGACGAGTTCGAGGACCGCGACGCGCAGGTGCTCGGCGTCTCGGTGGACAGCGAGTTCGTGCACTTCCAGTGGCGCGTGCACCACGAGGATCTGAAGAACCTGCCGTTCCCGATGCTGTCGGACATCAAGCGCGAGCTGGTCGAGGCCACCGGGGTGCTCAACGACGAAGGTGTCGCCGACCGGGTGACATTCATCGTCGACCCCAACAACGAGATTCAGTTCGTGTCAGCGACAGCGGGTTCGGTGGGCCGCAATGTCGACGAGGTGCTGCGGGTGCTTGACGCGTTGCAGTCCGACGAGCTGTGCGCCTGCAACTGGCGCAAGGGCGACCCGACCATCGACGCCGGCGAAGAGCTGCGGAAGTCGGCCTGATGGGCATCAACGACCTGAAGGACGCCCTGCCCGACTACGCCAAAGATCTCAAGCTCAATCTGGGGTCGATAACCCGGACCACCGTGCTGGGCGAGGAGCAGCTCTGGGGCACGCTTTTGGCCAGCGCGGCTGCGACGCGAAACGAGCGGGTGCTGAGCGAGATTGGCGCTGAGGCAGCGGATTATCTGTCGGCTGAGGCGTACCAGGCGGCCCTTGGTGCGGCGTCGATCATGGGCATGAACAACGTGTTCTATCGCGGCCGGGGGTTCCTGGACGGCGCCTACGACGACCTGCGCCCCGGGCTGCGGATGAACATCATCGGCAATCCCGGCGTCGACAAAGCCAATTTCGAGTTGTGGTCGTTCGCGGTGTCGTCGATCAATGGGTGCGCACACTGCGTGGCGGCGCATGAGCACACGCTGCGCGAAGCCGGGGTCGGCAGGGAGGCGATCTTCGAGGCGCTGAAGGTCGCTGCCATCGTCGCCGGCGTGGCGCAGGCGATCACGACCGCTCAGACTCTGGCGGCCGCCGGGTAACGTTTCGGCTGTGACCGCGCCTGGCTGGGTCGAGCATGTGATCTGGTGGCAGGTCTACCCGCTCGGCTTCGTGGGGGCGTTTCCGGCCGATCCGGCACCTGGTCCCGCCGAACACCGGCTGCGGCGCATTGTCGACTGGCTCGATCACGCCGTTGCGCTGGGGGCTTCGGGCATCGCGCTGGGCCCGATCTTCGCCTCGCGCACCCACGGTTACGACACCACCGATCACTACCGCATCGACCCGCGGCTCGGTGACGACGGCGATTTCGATTTCTTCATCGGCGAGGCGCATCGACGCGGGCTGCGCGTGCTGCTCGATGGCGTATTCAACCACGTCGGCCCGGACTTTCCGCGTGATCGCCAAGCGTGGTTTCGCGACTACCCTTTCGAAGGTCACGGCGATCTCACCACGCTGAACCACGACAATCCGGAGGTCGCCGACTACGTTGTCGACGTGATGGCGCATTGGCTGCGGCGCGGCGCCGACGGCTGGCGCCTGGATGCGGCTTACGCTGTGCCGCCGCCGTTTTGGGCGGCAGTGTTACCGCGAGTGCGGGCGTCGCACCCCGATGCGTGGTTTTTGGGCGAGCTCATCCACGGCGATTACGCCGCAGCGGTCAAAACCGCCGGTTTCGATTCGGCCACCCAGTACGAGTTGTGGAAGGCGATCTGGAGCACCCTCAACGACGGCAACTTCTATGAGCTGGATTGGGCGTTGCAGCGGCACAACGACTTTCTGGGCAGCTTTTCGCCGCTGACCTTCATCGGCAACCACGACGTCACCCGCATCGCCAGTCGGCTCGAGCACCCCGATCACTACGCGCACGCGCTGGTGCTGCTGATGACCCTCGGCGGTATTCCCAGCGTGTACGCGGGCGACGAACTGGGGTACCGCGGGGTGAAGGAAGAACGTTTCGGCGGAGACGACGCGGTGCGGCCCGACTTCGGCGCTCCCCCAGCGTCGCTGGATGAGCACGGCGCGCAAGTGTGGGCGCTGCACCAGTACTTGATCGGGCTGCGCAGGCGTCACCCCTGGCTGCACGCGGCGACGACGAGCACGATGCTGCTGGACAACCGGCGCTATCTGTACCGCACGCATAGCGGCGACGAAGCCCTCATCGTTGCGCTGAATATCGACGAGACGCCGCTTCAAATGAGCGTGCCGCGGGCACAGGTCATTGCGGGATCGGGGGCCCCGCCGGACGACGTCGTCGACACCGTGCTGGTCGAACCGCAGGGATGGCGGATTTTGCGGCCTAGCTGAGCAGCCGCAGGGTCAATGGGTCTTCCACGCCGCCGTAGTACTTGTCGAGCAGCTCTCGAAAATCACGATTGTCGTCAGTCGCCCGGGCGAACAACGTCATTGACGAGCGCACCTTGAGGTCGTCGGGCGACCCGAATATCTCTTCGATGGACCGCCCCGTTATCTGGTTGACCAGTTGTGCGCACTCATGCAGACGCGGCCCCAGCACTTCGTGGCGAACATAAGCCTCGGCTTCCTCGAGCGACGAAATGCCGTACCGCGCCGCCGTCGGGCTGCTGCCCAGCCCTTCCAGCTGAGGGAAGATGAACCAGATCCAATGACTGCGTTTGCGGCCGGCCTGCAGCTCCTCGACTACGGTGTGGTAAACGCGAGCCTGCGCGTCAACAAAGCGTTGCAGATCGAAGGGGTCGGATACGGATCTCATGTCACCACCGTTGCACAGGCGGATGCCCAAAGCCCGTGATCTGGCGCCGCTGATCAGGTTCCGCAAGCCGCGCCTCGACCGCACCCAGCGTCGGCTGGACGCGGCGTTGACCATTTGCGACTTGCGCCGCATCGCGAAACGGCGCACCCCCAGAGCCGCTTTCGACTACGCCGACGGCGGCGCCGAGGACGAGGTGTCACTCGGCCGTGCCCGGCAAGCCTTCCGCGACATCGAATTTCATCCGACGATCCTGCGCGATGTGACCCATGTCCGCACCGATTGGGAAGTGCTCGGCCAGCCGGTGGCGCTGCCGTTCGGGATCGCCCCGACGGGCTTTACCCGATTGATGCACACCGAGGGCGAGATCGCGGGGGCCCGCGCGGCAGCGGCCGCCGGCATCCCGTTTTCGCTGTCCACTTTGGGCACCGCCTCGATCGAAGACGTCGCAACGGCTGTGCCGCAGGGCCGCAAGTGGTTTCAGCTGTACATGTGGCGAGATCGGGACCGGTCGATGGCGCTGGTGCGACGGGCCGCCGAGGCTGGATTCGACACACTGCTGGTCACCGTCGACGTTCCGGTCGCCGGTGCACGGCTGCGCGACGCCCGAAACGGGATGTCGATTCCGCCGGCGTTGACGGCCCGGACCGTGCTCGACGCCGCCCGCCACCCGCGGTGGTGGTTCGACCTGTTGACCACCGAGCCGCTGGCGTTCGCGTCCCTGGACCGCTGGCCGGGCACCGTCGGCGAATACCTCGACACGATGTTCGACCCCAGCGTCACCTTCGCAGATCTCGCCTGGATCAAGACCCAATGGCCGAACAAGCTCGTCGTCAAGGGAATCCAAACCCTCGACGATGCCCGCTCGGCCGTCGACCATGGCGCCGACGGCATCGTGTTGTCCAATCACGGTGGCCGCCAATTGGATCGGGCGCCCGTGCCGTTCTATCTGTTGCCCTCGGTGGCACGCGAGCTCGGCGGCGACACCGAGATCCTGCTCGACACCGGCATCATGTCCGGCGCCGACATCGTCGCGGCCGTCGCGCTCGGTGCGCGATGCACACTGGTCGGGCGGGCCTATCTGTATGGCCTGATGGCCGGCGGCGAGGCGGGGGTGCGCCGTGCCATCGAGATCCTGTCGGGCCAGCTGACCCGCACGCTGCGGCTGCTCGGTGTCACTTGCCTAGAGGAATTGTCGCCGAAGCACATAACGCAACTGCGGCGATTGGTGCCGTTACTTCCAGCTTGACTGCCCCGGCGGGCTACCCTCACGTTTACGCAGGTCAAGTGTTGGCCATTCATTGGCAAAAGGAGTTCCCATGATGTATCGCGCTGTTGTGTGGGTGCTCGGCGCCTTAGTGGTCGCGCTCATTGCCCCCGCCCAGGCTCCGGCCCAGCCGCCGACGCTATGTTTGAGCAACACTGCCAAGGGCAAGCAGGTTTACATTCCCTGCGACCTGCTCAATGCCCGCGTCAACTACCCACCGGGGCAGCGTTGTGATCCACCGCTCGACCAGTACCCGCCCGATGTCCGTGAGTGGTGTGGCTGACGACGCATAGGAGACGACCATGGGGCGCTGCATCGCCACAGGACTGACTGTCCTGTGGATGACCGCGGGGCTGATCGCATGGGCGCCGCCGGCCGGCGCCGGCTGCCAGTACGGCGGACCCGTGCTCAGCAAGTGTGACGGCCCGATCCAGCCCGACGGCACTTGGCAGCGCTGCGTGGCCGTCCCCACGTTGATCTACCGCGGCGCCAGTTCCTACCTGGTGCCCAACAAGCACTGCGACGAGATGGGCCCGGACCGGCACCCCGGGGATCCCGCGTTCGCCGACCCACCGACACACATCGACGACTGAGCCGGGACGACCGGGAACAAACAGCCGCCTACCAAGGTTGAGCGCAACAGACTTAACTTTGGAGGTTTGATGGCTGAAGCCAAGACAGTCCCGGTCCTGTTCGTCAGCAACCCGATTGTGCTGCCCGGCATGGTCGTGCCGATCGCGCTCGACGACGCGGCTCGCGCTGCGGTCGACGCGGCCCGGGCGAGCGAATCGGGCAAGCTGCTGATCGCGCCGCGGCTCGACGACCGTTACCCGTCGTCCGGCGTGCTGGCGTCGATTCTGCAGGTCGGCCGTATCGCCGGCGGCGGAACGGCCGCCGTCGTACGGGGCGAACGGCGTGCCCACATCGGGGCCGGAGCGACCGGCCCCGGTGCGGCACTGTGGGTCGAGGTGACCGAGGTCACCGACCCCGAGCCCACCGACGAGACCCGCACGCTGGCCGCCGAATACAAGAAGCTGCTGCTGGCGATGCTGCAGCGGCGGGAGGCCTGGGAGCTTGTTGACGTCGTCAACCGGCTGACCGATCCCGCGGCACTGGCCGACATGGCCGGATATGCGTCGTACCTGAGCGACGTGCAGAAACGTGAACTGCTGGAGACCGAGGACGTCAACGCGCGGTTGCGGCTGCTGATCGAGTGGACCACCGACCACCTCGCCGAAGTCGAGGTCAGCGACAAGATCGCCGAAGACGTGCGTGCCGGAATGGAAAAGCAGCAGAAGGAATTCCTGCTGCGACAGCAGCTCGCGGCGATCCGCAAGGAGCTCGGGGAGCTCGCGCCGGACGGCTCGGAGGATTCGGATGACTACCGGTCTCGCATCGAGGCGGCTGACCTGCCCGAGAAGGTGCGTGAGGCCGCGTTGCGCGAGGTCGGCAAGCTGGAACGGGCCAGCGAGCAAAGCCCCGAAGGCGGCTGGATCCGCACCTGGCTGGACACCGTGCTCGAGCTGCCGTGGAACGTCAAGACGGATGACTCGACCGACCTGAAGGCCGCCCGGGAAATCCTGGACGCCGATCACCACGGTCTGGAGGACGTCAAGGACCGCATCGTGGAGTACCTGGCGGTGCGGGCCCGGCGGGCCCAGCGCGGCCTGCAGGTTGTCGGTGGCCGCGGCTCCGGTGCGGTGATGGTGCTGGCCGGTCCCCCGGGTGTCGGCAAGACATCGCTGGGTGAGAGCGTGGCCCGCGCGCTTGGCCGCAAGTTCGTGCGGGTCGCGTTGGGCGGTGTGCGCGACGAGGCCGAGATCCGCGGGCACCGGCGCACCTACGTCGGTGCGCTGCCCGGCCGCATCGTGCGTGCCATCGGCGAAGCCGGGTCGATGAACCCCGTCGTGCTGCTCGACGAGATCGACAAGGTCGGCTCGGACTACCGCGGCGATCCCGCTGCGGCGCTGCTCGAGGTGCTCGACCCCGCGCAGAACCACACGTTCCGGGACCACTACCTGGACCTGGATCTGGACCTGTCCGACGTGGTGTTTTTGGCGACGGCCAACGTGGTCGAGAACATCCCGTCGGCGCTGCTGGACCGCATGGAGTTGGTGGAGATCGACGGTTACACCGAGGACGACAAGATCGCCATCGCGCGCGATTTCTTGTTGCCCCGGCAGCGCGAACGTGCTGGGTTGACCGACGACGAGGTCACCGTGACCGAAGCGGCGCTGCGCAAGATCGCCGCCGACTACACGCGCGAGCCCGGTGTGCGCCAGTTCGAGCGGCTGCTGGCCAAGGTGATGCGGAAGGTCGCCACGGAATTGGCCGGGGACGTCGAGGCGCCGGTCGTCGTCGACGAGCCGGATCTGGTTGGTTACCTGGGTCGGCCGCGGTTCACCCCCGAATCCGCCGAGCGCACCGCGGTTCCGGGCGTGGCCACCGGCCTGGCAGTGACCGGGATGGGCGGCGACGTGCTCTACATCGAGGCGAACGCGAACGACGGCGAGCCGAGCCTGCAGCTGACCGGTCAACTCGGTGACGTGATGAAGGAGTCGGCCCAGATCGCACTGTCCTATGTGCGTTCGCACGCTTCGGAATTGGGCGTCGACCCGGCGGCACTGGATCGGCAGATCCACCTGCACGTGCCGGCCGGCGCGGTTCCCAAGGACGGGCCGTCCGCCGGGGTGACGATGGTGACGGCGCTGGTGTCGATGGCCACCGGGCGTCAGGTTCGCGCCGATGTCGGGATGACCGGTGAGGTGACGCTGAACGGGCGGGTGCTGCCGATCGGCGGCGTCAAGCAGAAGCTGCTGGCCGCCCAGCGCGCCGGGTTGTCGACGGTGTTCATCCCGGCGCGCAACGAGCCTGATCTCGACGACGTCCCCGCCGAAGTGCTGGAGGCGTTGGAGGTCAAGCCGATGACCGATGTCGCCGAGATCGTGGCCCAATCGCTGGAAGCCGAGCATCACGCTACTGTCGCGGCATGACCGACGCGAACAGTTTGAAGCGGCGTGTGGTGAGTACCGTCCAACGGCTGGTGGCCAATCCGGTGGCCCGACGGCTGCCGATCACCATGATCGAAACCATCGGCCGCAAGTCCGGGCAGCCCAGGCGCACCCCGGTCGGCGGCCGGCTGGTCGGCAACCAGTTCTGGTTGGTCTCCGAGCACGGGCAGCATTCCCAGTACGTGCGCAACATCAAGGCCAATCCGGCTGTGCGGGTTCGTATTCGCGGTCGATGGCGCAGCGGAACCGCCCACCTGCTGCCGGACGACGACCCTATCGAGCGGCTGCGCAATCTGCCCGGGGTCAACAGTGCGCTGGTGCGCGCGATGGGCACCGATCTGCTGACGATCCGGGTGGACCTGGACTGATTTGTGACCAGGTCTCGCGGGTACGCGGTGCGGTATGGACAAGCGCGTGGAGCGACTGCTGAAGGCGGCCGGCACCACGTATGCGGCCGAAGCCGGTGTCCGTCTCAGTGACAAACCGATGCCGCTTTTTCAGCTGTTGGTGCTGTGCATGCTGGGCAGCAAACCGATCGATGCCTCGATCGCCATGCGCGCCGGGCGTGAACTCTTCAGCGACGGCCTGCGCACCCCGAAGGCGGTGCTGGAATCCGACCGTCGTCGCACCATGATCCGCGCGTTTGGCCGCGCCCATTACGTGCGATACGACGAAAGCTCGGCGACTCGCATGACCGAGTTGGCCGAGCGGGTCCGCGACGAGTACTCCGGCGATTTGCGTCAACTCTCCCGACGCAGCGCGCACGACGTCGGTACGGCCAGCCGTCTGCTGCAGCAATTCAACGGCATCGGCCCCACCGGCGCCGACATATTCTTGCGGGAAGTGCAGGACGTATGGACTTGGGTGCGGCCGTATTTCGACAAACGGGCTCTGAGCGCGGCGAAGAAACTCGGTTTGCCGTCCGATGCGGCCGAATTGGGTGCCCTGGCCCCGCAGTCCAACGCGCGCCTGGCCGCGGCGCTGGTACGCGCATCGCTGGACGCCGATGTGTGCCGACAGCTTTCTGGTTGAGCCGACGGTGACCGTGCGGATTGGCACCTCGGGTTGGTCCTACGACCACTGGGTCGACGTCCTGTATCCGCGAGGCCTGCCGTCGGCGCGCCGGCTGGCCCGCTACGTCGAGGTCTTCGACACAGTCGAACTGAACGCCAGTTTCTACCGCTGGCCCAAGGATTCGACGTTCGCCGGGTGGCGTGCGCAGCTGCCGGATGGCTTCACCATGTCGGTGAAAGCGCATCGCGGGCTGAGCCACTATCGGCGGCTGTCCTCGCCGGAGCCGTGGATCGAGCGGTTCGAAAGCTGCTGGAGAATACTCGGTGACCGGCACGGTGTGCTGCTGGTCCAGCTGCACCCAGAGCAAGCCCGCGACGACGCTCGCCTGGAAACCTTTCTGGCTGCGATGCCGAAGTGGATACGCGTAGCCGTCGAGTTGCGGCATTCGTCGTGGAACGACCCCGACGTGTACGCGCTGCTGGAGCGCCACGGTGCGGCATATGTGGTGATGAGCGGCGCGGGCCTGCCGTGCATCCCGCGAGCCACCACGGATTTCGTGTACATCCGGATGCACGGCCCGGACCAGAACTCGATGTATGCGGGCTCATACCCGCGCCACGAGCTGCGGCGCTGGGCAAAGCGCATCGCCGCCTGGGAGGCCGATGGCACCGACGTGTGGATGTATTTCAACAACGACCTGGGTGGCCACGCCGTGCGCAACGCGTTGTCTATGCGGGAACTGTTGAGTTAAGCGGCGCCGAGTAGGCTGTCGGCATGGCCACGTCATTTGTCATCGTCGGCGGCGGACTTGCCGGGGCAAAAGCCGTAGAAGCATTGCGCGACAACGGTTTCGACGGACAACTAGTGCTGGTGGCCGACGAGGAGCAGCTGCCGTACGAACGGCCTCCGCTGTCGAAGGAGTTTCTTGCCGGAAAGAAGTCACTCACCGATTTCACCGTGCACGATTCCGCGTGGTACCGCGAACACGACGTCGACCTGCGGTTGGGCGTGCGGGCAGCTGCCATCGACCCGGCCGCGCACAGTGTGCAGTTAGCCGACGACACCACCGTCGGCTACGACAAGCTGCTGCTGGCCACCGGGTCGCGCCCGCGGCACTTGCCGATACCGGGATCCGATGCAGCCGGCGTGCACTATCTGCGGAAGTACGAAGACGCAGTTGCGCTCGACTCCGCGCTGGCCGAGGGCTCCTCGCTGGCGGTGCTGGGCGCCGGATGGATCGGCCTGGAAGTGGCTGCCGGCGCCCGCCAACGCGGCGTCGACGTCACCGTCATCGAGACCGCCAAAATGCCACTGCTGGCAGCACTCGGCGAGGAGGTGGCGGCCGTTTTCGCCCGCCTTCACCGCGAACACGGTGTCGACCTGCGGCTGCAAAGCCAGTGCGAGGCGATCACCACCGCGGACGGAAAGGCCAGCGGTCTCAAGCTGCAGGACGGCTCGACGATCACCGCCGATGCCGTGCTGGTGGCGGTCGGCGCCCAACCCAACCTCGAACTCGCCGAGCAAGCCGGGCTGTCGACGGGCGACGGTGGGGTGCTGGTCGACGCGTCGCTGTGCAGCAGCAACTCCGACATCTACGCGGTCGGCGACATCGCCGCCGCCGAGCATCCGTTGTACGGCACTCGCATTCGCACTGAACACTGGGCCAATGCGCTCAAGCAGCCCGCGGTGGCGGCGGCCGGGATGCTCGGTACACCCGGCCAATACGCTGAACTGCCCTACTTCTTCACCGACCAGTACGACCTCGGCATGGAGTACGTGGGCCATGCGCCCCGCTATGACCGGGTGGTGTTCCGTGGCGATGTCGACAGTCGCGAGTTCGTCGCGTTCTGGCTCGACGACAAAAACCGCGTGCTGGCCGGTATGAACATCAACATCTGGGATGTGCTCGACGACGTGAAAACCCTGATCCGGTCCCAGCGCCCGGTGGATCCCGACCGGCTGGGCGATCCGAAGACTCCGCTGGGTGAGTTGCTCAGTTAGTGTCCAATGGCTGCCAGCGGTGGTCGATGACTTCGGGAAGGCGCAGCGCCTGCAGCCGATCCCGCTCTGCGCGTCGCCGTTTGACCCGCAGCCGCGCGTCGCCCGGCATGGTGAGCACCTCGTCGCAGGTCAGGTAGTAGACGTCGTCGACGACATCGATGATGTCCGCCGCGACCCAGCGAGTTCCTAACTCGCGCAAGGTCGTTCGCAGTTCGTGGGTGAACCGCATGGTGGTGTCGTGAGCCATCTCTCCGGATACCAGGGCGGTGGTCGCGATACGTTCGGCAGGTTTCGGCGCCGATGCATCCGCCGGCGTCTCGTCGCTGTTGAGGGTGGTTGCCATCTGCGCGGCAGCGGTCAGCAGCATCGACGGATCGTCACCGAATGTCGGGTTGGCCAGCTCGGCTTCTCCCGGTCCTCGGTGCGCCATGCGCTTGAGCGCCGCGTCGACGCCGTCGGCGACCCGCGGAGATTGGGCGCGAATACCGTCGAGGTTTCCATCGTGTGCCAGCGCGCACGCCGACGCGTCGTGCTGCAAGGCGGCCGCCAATGCCGCGGTTTCCGCCGCGACGCGTCCGCTTTTCAGCATTGCGTCAATGCCGGTCACCGGGGCGGGTGAGCCGGCGCGTTCCAGAGTGGCTGCGGTGACGCCGGTGTCGATCAACCACAGCGCGGTCAGGCCCCAACCCTGGTGGATCCGGTCTCGCAGTAATCGAGCCCGCACCTGCAGAGACGCTTCGGGTAGCCCTGTCAGCGCCGCGGCGTCGAGGTGTTCGGCCGTCGCGGCGGCGCGGTAGGCCTGCGTCTGGGTTTTCAGGTGGCGCAGCACGGCCAGCGCCCGTGTCATCACCAGCGCCTTGGCCGCTGATCCGAGGACCCCGCCCGCCAGCGGCGGACGGCCCAGCGGCAATAGTTCGTCGACCGGCGCATTGCGCAGCAGGCGGTCGACCACCGCGCGCTCGTCCCACCCCGGCAGCTGGCTTGCGGCGATCGCGATGGCCGAGACCCCGACGTAGGGGCGATGGCCGAACACCGCGATGGCTCGGTTGCCCCATTCGGCGGCCACCACGTCGCCCAGCGCTATGACCTGGCCGATCACTCGGTTGGCGCTGCGCAAGCCGGACAACTGGACGTCCAGCGACATCGGCGTAAGCGGCCCGGGCAGCACGTCGGCAAGCGTGGCTGCGGAGAACACCGGGAATCTCGGGTCGATCCGGTCGTCGAACTCACCCTCCAAGCCGTCCGGTGCCGCGCACAGCAGCGTTGCGCCGTCGTCGGGTGACCGAGACCGCACCTTGACCTCGTGGGGCAACGGCAGATGACCGGGAACCTCGAGCGCGCCGCCGGCGTCGAGCTTGCGCCCGATCAGTCCGCGTGCGGTGTCGGCGATCGCGTCGGCCGCCGACCAACCGAAGTCAAACACCCAATCCTCTTGCAGCGCGGACATATCCATATGCGGCGTCAACTGTGCCCAGGTGGCGGGCCGGCTCGCTCGCGTTGTCTGGGCAACGGTACGCAGCAGGTGCCGCGCGACGACCACATTGGTGGTGTCCGGGGTCCCAAGATCCACCGCACCGGTCGTGTTGGCGGTGACGGCGAGTACCAAGAATCGGATCAGGTCGTCGATGTGCAGTAGGCGCACGGGGTGGAGCCAATCGCTGCTGCGCATCAAGCTCGTCGCGGTGCGACACACTGCCCAGTCGAGCGGGCGGCCCACCAGCGGAGCCATTCGCACGATCAAGCTCGGTGCCCACCCGGTGGATACCAGCGTCTCGGCTTGCTGGTAGAGCTCGGGCTGCCCCGCGGCCTGGGACGGGAAAACCAGCCGGGCCCCCGACCGGGCCGCCGCATGCGCGACGTGCACCAGGCCGTTGATGCCGGCGCTGCCGGGCGCGGCCGGTTCGATCGGGGCCAGATGCAGTACCACGTGTGCCTCGTCGGCGAGCTGCTGTAGCAGCGAGCCGCCGAGCGGGGCGCAGACAAAATCGACGTCAGGATCCAGGTTGTCGTGCGGATCAGGGGCGATGCCGATGACGGTATGCCCGGACGCCAGCAGCTGTCGCGCGACGGCACGCCCTACCGCCGTCGTGACGCCAGTTACCAGGATCCGCAACGCCAACCCACCTCCCCCGGCCCCTTTCTCGACAATAGGCACGTCTGCGGGATACCCATTGTCTTTTGACTTTTTCGTCAGGATTCGGTGACCGAGACGTTGCCGAGCCCGTTATTTCAGCGTGGCGGTGCCGTCGGCGCGCACCGCGACTTTAGCGCCGGCGATGTCGTCTGCCACCGTCGCCTCCGCCGAGATCGCATCGGGTATCAGCGCCAGCGTGCGTGCCTCGTCGGGGGTGCGAATCGCCAGGAAGGCTTTCTCCGGCTTGCCGTCGCGGTCGAACGGCACGGTCCAGGACTCGACGATGCCGACACCGTCCCATTCGACTGCCGCCCGCCGGGTCGGTTCTCGGTTGACTTCGGATTGCACGTCTTCCCAACGGAATTCCGATGCAGGCGGCTCGGTGCCGTACACAGCGAAGCTGTGTTTGGTCAGAAATCCGCCGTTGGCGCTGATCAGGCCCCGACGCCCGGGGTTGGCGACCAGCAATTCGGCCATGGTTGCGATCGAGTGCGTGACGTAGTTGTTCCACGGGCCGCCGGCGAAGGTCAGCCCGCCGGTGACCGTCAGCGGCCTGCTCGGGTCGTCGGTCGCCAGGCCGAGCTCGGCGGCCGCGACCTGCACCGCGGACGGGAAGCAGGAGTACAGGTCGACGTAGTCGACGGCGTCGATGTGCAGGCCGGCCAGGGTCAACGCGCGTGCGCCGGCGATCCGGATGGCCGGGGAGCGGTGCAGCTCAGCGCGCTCGCCGAGCGTATAGGTGTCGTGCGCATCGGTGCCCGCATAGGGAAAGACCCAGCGCTCGGTGGGGATTCGCAGGCGGGTCGCGGTGTCGGCCGAGGCGAAAATCAGCGCCGCGCCCTGGTCGACCATGTTGTTGGAATTCATCAACTTGGTATACGGCCAGCTGATCATCCGGTTGGCCGGACTAGCCTGCCAGATGTCCTCGGCTGCAAGCGGTTTGCGTATCCACGCATGCGGATTGTCGACCGCCACGGCGTTGAACCGCGCCCACAGTTCGCCGATGCGCCTGCGGTGGTCCTGCACCGACTCGCCCATGCTGATCCGCAACGCCTGCTCGAACATCGGGTACACGTGGGCCGGCCGGATCAGTTCGATGCGTTCCTCGGCCGGGCCGGCCATCGGGACGTTCTCGTCGCCGCCCGGCGCGATCGGGACAGACTCGTCTTGCTGCGTCCAGGTCAGCCTGTTGCCCTGGGCCTTCAATTGCATTCTGGTGCGCCAGGTTTCCGCACCCGTGACCAGCACGACCTGCGCGCGGCCGTGCTGAATGTCCAGGCATGCCCGGTTGACCAAGGTCTGCGGAAAATTCCCGCCCACCCCGCTGTAGCGGGTGGCCGCACGGTCGGCGCCGATGCGCTGGCCGACCAGCAGACCGGGATCGCGGTAGCGCGCCGACAGCACATTCACCACCTGAATGCAGTCCACCGCCTCGAGCACCCGCTGGTCGGCGGCCTGGCGGGCGGCGGCGACCATCAGGTCGACGGGTTCGATACCGGGGTCGATGTCGTGCTGATTCACCTGGCCGTAGCCGATCAGCACCGGAGTGCGGGGGTCGACGGGCATGGGTTGAGCGTAGTTGGCGGCTTTTGCCGACCGTCGGGGACAATCGGACCGGTGACCTCTCACCCGGAGACCCCACCCGTCCTCGCCGATGACGAACGCGACCGGATTCACGCGTACTGGCGCGCAGCCAACTACCTGTCGGTGGGCCAGATCTATTTGCTGGACAATCCGCTGCTCCGCGATCCCCTGGCGCCCGAGCACATCAAACCGCGGCTGCTGGGCCATTGGGGCACCACTCCGGGGTTGAACCTGATCTATGCGCACCTGAACCGGGTCATCCGGGCCCGCGACGCCGACGTCATCTTCGTCACCGGGCCCGGCCACGGCGGGCCGGGGCTCGTCGCCAACGCCTACCTGGAGGGCACCTACAGCGAGGTATACACCGGGATCGAGGAAGACACTGAGGGGCTGCGAAAGTTGTTCCGGCAGTTCTCCTTTCCCGGTGGCATCCCCAGTCACGTCGCCGCTCAGACGCCCGGCTCCATCCACGAAGGTGGCGAACTGGGTTACGCCTTGGTGCACGCTTACGGTGCGGCGTTCGACAACCCCGATCTGGTGGTGGCCGCCGTGATCGGCGACGGTGAAGCCGAAACCGGACCGTTGGCCGCCAGCTGGCACTCCAACAAGTTCCTCAACCCGGCTACCGACGGCGCGGTGCTGCCGATCCTGCATCTCAACGGCTACAAGATTGCCAACCCGACCGTGTTGGCGCGGCTCCCGCACGACGAGCTGGAGTCGCTGATGCGCGGCTACGGCTATCGGCCCATCACCGTCGCCGGAGACGATCCGGTCAACGTGCATCAACAACTCGCCGCCGCGCTCGATGAGGCGTTCGACGACATCGCCACCATCCAGCGCGTTGCCCGCAACGGCGAGCAGACCCAGCGGCCGGTATGGCCGATGCTGGTGCTGCGCACCCCCAAGGGTTGGACCGGCCCGAAAATGGTCGAGGGCAAGCAGATCGAGGGCACCTGGCGCGCGCACCAGGTGCCGCTGGCCGAAACCCGCGACAACCCGTCGCACCGCAGGCAACTCGAAGAATGGTTACGCAGCTACCGGCCCGAGGAGCTGTTCGACGCCGACGGCAGGCTGCGGCCCGAACTACGGGCGCTGGCGCCGGCCGGTGACCGCCGGATGAGCGCCAACCCGCACGCCAACGGTGGGCTGTTGCTGGACGACCTGGACCTGCCGGACTTTCGTGACTTCGCCGTGCCCGTCGAGCAGCCCGCCACCACGACCCACGAAGCGACCCGGGTGCTCGGCACCTTCTTGCGCGACGTGATCGCCCGCAATCCCGACCGATTCCGGCTGATGGGCCCCGACGAGACGGCGTCCAACCGGCTGGACGCCGTCTACGAGTCCACCGACAAGGTGTGGCTGTCGGAAATCGAACCCGTCGACGAGCACTTGGCCCCCGACGGGCGCGTCATGGAGGTGCTCTCCGAGCACCTTTGCCAAGGGTGGCTGGAGGGCTACCTGCTCACCGGCCGGCATGGGCTGTTCAACTGCTACGAAGCGTTCGTGCACATCGTCGACTCGATGCTCAACCAGCACGCCAAATGGCTTGCCACCAGCCGCGAACTGCCCTGGCGGCGCCCGATCGCGTCGCTGAACTATTTGCTGACCTCTCACGTGTGGCGCCAGGACCACAACGGTGCGTCGCATCAGGACCCTGGCTTCATCGACCTGGTGGCGAACAAGCGCGCCGAGCTGACCCGGGTGTATCTGCCGCCGGACGGCAACACGCTGCTGTCGGTCGCCGATCACTGCCTGCGCAGCCGCGACTACATCAACGTCATCGTCGCCGGAAAGCAACCCGCGCTGGCCTACCTCGGCATGGATGAGGCGATCGCGCACTGCACGCGCGGGCTGGGCATCTGGCAGTGGGCCAGCACCGCGACGGCCGAACCGGACGTCGTGCTGGCCTGCGCGGGCGACATCCCGACGCTGGAAACGCTGGCGGCCGCCGACATCCTCCGCCGCGAGCTGCCAGACCTGCAGGTAAGGGTGATCAACATCGTCGACCTCATGCGGCTGCAGCCGGAATCCGAGCACCCACACGGATTGCCCGACAGCGAATTCGATGCGCTGTTCGGCGTCGACACCCCGGTGATCTTCGCCTACCACGGCTACCCCTGGCTGATTCACCGGCTCACCTATCGGCGCACCAACCACAGCCACCTGCATGTGCGCGGATTCAAAGAGCGCGGCACCACCACGACGCCGTTCGACATGGTGATGCTCAACGATCTCGACCGATTCCACCTGGTGATGGACGTGATCGACCGAGTCGACGGGCTGGGCAATCGCGCTGCCGTGCTACGGCAGGCGATGGCCGACGCGCGCCTGGCGGCCCGCCGGTACACCCGCGAGCACGGCGAGGACGACCCGCAGATCTCGGGATGGACCTGGGTAATCTAGGCGAATGGCCACCGAAGCGCATCCGCTGGCGGTGCAGTTGTCTGCGCTGCACCGGTTCACGGTCTACGTCGACGTCGCCGTTGTTGTCGTCGTGTTGGCATTGACCAACCTGATCGCGCATTTCACCGCGCCCTGGGCAAGTATCGCCACGGTCCCGACCGCGGCCATCGGACTGGTAATCCTCTTGCGCTGCAATGGATTAGGCTGGGCTGAGCTCGGCCTCGGGCGTGAGCACTGGAGAGCCGGCATCGGGTATGCGCTGGCCGCGGTCACCGTCGTGGTGTCGGTGATCGCGGTGGGTGCGCTGCTGCCGCTGACCCGGCCGATGTTCATGAACAACCACTACGTGACGGTCTCCGGGGCGCTGATCGCGTCGATGATCATCATCCCGCTGCAGACCGTCATTCCCGAGGAGCTGGCGTTTCGCGGCGTCTTGCACGGCGCGCTGAGTCGGGCGTGGGGATTCCGCGGCGTCGCGATGGCGGGCTCGCTGCTGTTCGGCCTGTGGCACATCGCGACATCGCTGGGTCTGACGAGCAGCAATGTGGGCTTCACCCGGTTGTTCGGCGGTGGTGTGATCGGCATGCTGTGCGGTGTGATCCTGGCGGTGCTGGCCACCGCGGTAGCCGGATTCGTGTTCAGCTGGCTGCGCGGACGCAGCGGCAGCTTGATCGCGCCGATCGCATTGCACTGGTCGCTGAACGGGTTGGGCGCGCTGGCGGCCGCCCTGGTCTGGCAGCTCTCCACGTGAGCGCCGCTACACCAGCAGCACGGCCGCCCCGGCGATGCGGCCTTCGCTGAGATCCGTTAGGGCCCGATCCGCCTGCGCCAGAGGGTATTCCGGCGTGGTCACCCGGATGTGATGCTGCCCGGCGAACTCGAGAAAGGCCCGGGCGTCGGCGCGGGTGTTCGAAGTCACCGAGCGAACCTGACGCTCCTGGAACAAGTGTCGCTGATAGTTCAGGGGCGGGATGTCGGACAGGTGGATACCGGCGATCGCCAGCGTGCCGCCCCGATCCAACGCGGCCAATGCGGGCAGCACCAGGTCACCGACCGGCGCGAACAAGATCGCGGCGTCCAGCGGCACCGGCGGGGGGTCTGCTGCGCCCTGAGCGGATGCGGCGCCCAGTTCGAGCGCCAACTCGCGTGCTTTGGCCCCGCGGGTCATCACATGCAGTTCAGCGCCTTGCGCCAGCGCAACCTGCGCGGTGATGTGCGCGCTGCCGCCAAACCCGTACAACCCCAGCCGGCCCCCCGGCGGTAGCTCGGCACGCAGCAGCGAGCGATACCCAATGATGCCGGCGCACAGCAGCGGCGCCAGCTCGCTGTCGGTGTATCCGTCGGGCAAGTGATGGGCATATGCCGCTGGGACAGTAGTGAATTCAGCGTAGCCGCCGTCGGCATCCCAGCCCGTGTAGCGCGAGTCGGGACAGAGGTTCTCGTCGCCGCGGCGGCAGTACTTGCACACACCGCAGGTATGTCGCAGCCAAGCGATGCCGACGCGGTCGCCGACGGTGAAGTCAGTGCCGGCGTCGGCGCCAACCTCGATGACTTCACCGACCACCTCGTGTCCCGGGGTTACTCGGTCGCGGTGCACCGGCAGATCGCCCTCGGTGACATGCAAGTCGGTGCGGCAGACTCCACACGCACGCACCGCCACGAGCAACTCGGACGGCTCGGGCCGTGGCACCTCTGCGGTGACTCGTTCGAGCGGACCGGTTGCCATCGGGCCGGGCCGGCGGACCCGCCACGCGGTCATCGTTGGACTCATCAGCACATCATTCCGCTAATCGTCACGGCCGCAATGGTTTAGCGTTTCGACACCCCACGGATCTGGTTGATAACCCACAACAGGATGATGGCCCCGCCCAGCGAGACGAAAAACGTGAACCACCTCCGGCCATGCTCAACATCGACGCCAAGCCAGCCCAGCAGTAAGCCTCCGATAAAACCGCCAATTACCCCGACGACGATGTTTACCAAAATGCCTGAACCGCTGCCTTTGACGATCTTGCCGGCGAGCCAGCCGGCAATACCGCCGATGATGATGTACGCGACCCAGCTAACGGCCGTGGGTGTCGACAAAGCGAGAAGCTCGGTAGCTGCCGTGACGTCCATCCGGATCTCCTTATTGCCGCGGGCGAGCCCTCAACGTTTCAGGTCGACACCGTGCTACCGGTCGAGGTGATCGGAGCCTGCTCTGCAGCCGGCGCCGGAGCCGACGGTGGTTGCGGCGCATTGGGAGCCGGCGCCCCCGGCGGGGGCACCGGAGTGGGTACCTCCGGAGCGGGCGCCGGTGCCGGCGCACCCGGCGCGGGTGGCGGTGCGGGTGCCCCCGGTGCAGGCGCCGGTGCGCCCGGAGCAGGTGCCGGTGCGCCCTGGGCGGGGGCAGGCGGCGGGGTAAACGGTCTTATCGACTCGGCCAACGCCTTGGCGGCGACCTGATCGACTGGATCGTTTGCGGTCCCGAGCCACACCACAAACCAACGCTGGCCCTGGCCACTTGTGGCGTTCGCGGCCGGCGCGCCGACCACACCCGTCCAGATCTGGCCGTTGGGCTTGCTGGTGTCGCTGAACCGGACCTCGTAGTACGACGCGCTACCGGCGACACCATTCGCATTCAGCGGCGTGCTGGCCTGGTTGATGCGGGTACCGGGATACGGCATGAAGAACTCACCCATGTCGGACGCCAACCGGCTGGCGGCCTTGGTGTTGTCGGATTCTGCACTGGCATAAAGCTTTTGGTCCAGCTTGCCCAGCACGATGCGCGTATCGTTAGCGACCACCGGCGGCTGGTTTGGTGCAGGTGGTGGGCCGATTTCCTTGCTGAGCAACGCCGATCCGTAATCGAGGTGGCTGGCGTCGGACTCCACCCAGCCCGCGGGTAGGACGTAGCTGAATCCACCGGCCGCGTTGCCGATACGCCCGGGTTCTGGTGCGTTGGGGTCGGCGACCGGCGGCGGCGCGTTCGGATCGATGCCCACCGGGCCGGCGACCGGGTTGGTACCCGGCGGCGCGGTGTCGGGACCCCCTGGGCCGGGTCCGGCGTCCGGGGCGGCGTTGGGTCCCCCCGGCGACGGTGCCGGAGCCGGGGGCGGCACCGGATCGGCGCTTGCTGTGGTCGCCGGCAATGCGATGGTGACGGCAGTGGCAGCGGCCAACGCGGCGCCCGCCAACCTTGCCCGAAAGCCTTTAGGCCATGTCGAAAATGGGTCCACCTGCTCCATGGCGCCAACCTACCGTGTTACACCCGTGACGCAAGTGCGGATTGCTGACATTGTGATTTGTTTGCCAGAAGTTATGAACACGCGCTGTCCCGGTGGTGTACCGGCGCGTTGTGCAGCGCCACCTCTTGAGCTTTGACCGAGAACCACACGCGGTGTCCGGGCGCGAGCCGAAGCTCCGCGGCGGCATCGACGGTGATATCGGCGGCCAAGCCGGGTGCGCCGTCCGGCTGTTCCTCGCCGCGCACCCGGACCGCCGGGCCTCGGGTGTCGAGCTCAGCAATCGTCACTTCGACGGTGTTGCGTGGGCTGCCTTGTGGCGCATCGCGATACACCGCTACCGCCGCCGGAGCGAATACCGCGACCGCTTGCTGTCCGTGAAGTAGATCCCCGGCTGCAGTGCCATGCCAGTGAGTTCCCGAGCGGGCAAGCAGAGTGCCGTCGTCGCCAATCGTTCCGTTGACCAGGTTCACACCGGCGATGCGAGCGCCGAAGTGGCTACGTGGCGCGGTGAGAACATTGGCGGCCGGTCCGATCTCGGAGATTCGACCGGACTCGAGCACCAGGACCTGGTCGGCCAGCGTCACGACGTCGAGCAGGTCATGGGTCACCAGGATGGTGGCGCGCGAGTTTCGGGTGACGACCTTGCGTAGCACCGCGCGGATTCCCGCGGCCGCCGACACATCGAGGCCGGCGAGCGGCTCGTCGAGCAGCAACACGTCGGGTTCGGCGGCGAGCGCCCGCGCGATCGCCACGCGTTGGGCCTGCCCACCGGAAAGCTGCCGCGGCCGGCGATCAGCCAATGGCTCGGCGTCGACTTCACGAAGCCAGTGCAGCGCAATGTCACGTTCGGCGGCGCGGGTGGCCGACCAGCGCCGGCGACGGCTGTGTCGCCCGAATGCCACATTGGCCAGCACGCTCAGGTGCGGGAACAGCAGCGGATCTTGAAGCAGCAGGCCGACGCGGCGGCGATGGGTCGCCAGGTGCAGTCCCGTTGCCGTGTCGGTAAGAACCCGGTCACCCAGGCACACCCGCCCGCGATCGGGCCGAAGCAGGCCCGCGATCACATGCAACGCGGTCGACTTTCCCGCTCCGTTCGGCCCCAGTACCGCCAGCACCTCGCCCGGCGCCACGGAGAACTCCACATCAAAGCTGCGTTCGGCGACGACGGCCTGCAGCTGCAATCCCGTCATCCGGCTCCGACCCCGACGAGCCTGCGGGTGCCCACCGCCAGCACGACGACCGCCGCGACGGCCACCAGCAGCATCGACAGCGCCACCGCGGCATCGGCGTCGGTAATCCGCTGTAGGTAGATCTCCAGCGGCAACGTCCTTGTCACGCCCTGGCGGGACCCAGCGAACGTAAGCGTCGCGCCGAATTCCCCCAGGGAGCGGGCGAATGCCAGCACGGCGCCGGAAACCAGGCCGGGGACGAGCAGCGGCAGCGTCACCCGCCACCACACCGTGGCCGGTCGGGCCCCCAGCGTCGCGGCCACCACCTCATAGTCGGCTCCGGCGGTGCGCGCAGCGCCCTCGAGAGCGATGACCAGAAACGGCAGGGACACGAAGGTCTGCGCCAACACCACCGCGCTGGTGGGGAACGCGATGCTGATGCCGGCGGCGTCCAGGTACCGTCCGATCAGCCCGAGCCGGCCGAACGCATAGAGCAACGCGATGCCACCGACCACGGGGGGCAGCACCAGCGGCAGCAGGATCATCGGTCGCAGCCACCGCACCCACCGCGCTTGGCTGCGGGCGAGCACCAACGCCATCGGCACGCCAAACAGCACGCATAGCAGTGTGCTGGCTCCGGCCGTCTTCAGGCTGAGCAGCAGCGCCGTTTGCGACGACGAGCTGGTGATCAGCGACCAAAAATGCGGCCAGTCGACCTTTACCGCGAGCGCTACCGGGGGCACCACCACCAGCAGAGCCCCGACGACTGCCGGGATATACACCCAGCGCGGCAGCCCGGAATGTTCCGTCAACGCCGCTGGTCAGGGTTTGGCGAAGCCGGCCTGGGCGAGGACCTTCTGCCCCGCTTCGCCGGTTACCAGGTCGATGAACTTCTGCGCCAACGCGGGCTGCGCCGCCTTCTCGAGCACCGCAATCGGGTACACATTGACCGCGTCGGCAGACTCGGTGAACTTGACCGTGGCGACTTTGTCGCCGGCGTTGATGGCGTCGGTGACATACACCAGCCCGGCATCGGCTTGACCGGTGATCACCTTGTTGAGGACGTCGGTCACACTCGGCTCCTCGCTGACCGGGTCGAGCCGCACGCCGGTCTTGTCCTCGATGCGGTGTGTGGCGGCTCCGCAGGGCACCGGCTGCTGACATGCCACCACGCTCACCCCGGGCTTGGCGAGATCGCCGAATGATCCCAGTTTCTTGGGGTTGCCCGGGGCGGTGACAATCACCAAGGTGTTGGACGCGAAATTGGTCGGCGTCCCGTGCACCAGGCCCGCGCTAAAGACCGTATTCATCTGGGCGGTGTCCGCGGATGCGAAGACGTCCGCGGTGGCGCCCTGGGTCAGTTGTGTAGCCAGTTCCGAGGATCCTGCGAAGTCGAAATCTACGCTGACACCAGGGTTTTCGGTTTTGAACTGTTCGGCGATCTGGCTGAACGCCGGCTTCAGCGAAGCGGCGGCGAACACCACGATCGACTGGTTGGCCGGCGTCGGTGACGACGGCGATGACGCGGATTGCGAGCTGCATCCGGCCATGACTACCGCCAGGATCAGCGACGGAACAGCGGCAAGCATCCAGCTTCGGCGCATGCCGTCTAACGTAGCCCGGCGCTGATTCGGCTGCGCAGCGGCCGAGAAGGCAAGACAACCGTTACTCAATTGGTGCCGCATTCGGGCGAGTCCCGAGTTCCACAGCTAGCTACTGTCCAGTAACATTGGTCGGGATCGCGCCGTGAGGTTCGGGTTCGGTGCTGGACATGAGGAGGTCATGGCGGTGGATGTGCTGGTCACAGCCGGCGACACCGAACTGGGTCGCGCGGTTGCCGAAGGCTTTCGCAATGCCGGCCACGAAGTGACGCTGGTGGGAGCCCAGCGCGGCGACCTCGAAATCGCGGCCAAGGAACTCGAGGCGGACGCGATCGTCTGCGACACCACCGACCCGACCAGCCTGGCTGAGGTCCAGAGGCTCTTCCCCGCCCACCTGGACACCATCGTCAACGTGCCGGCCCCCCGCCGGGAGGCCGGTGACCCGCGCACCTATACCCTCGCGGACTTGGCCGGAGCCTGGCGCAACGCGCTGGATGCCGGCGTGCTCTCGGCAGTGCTGACCGTGCAGGCTGTCGGCGATCACCTGCGCTCGGGCGGGTCGATTGTCAGCGTGGTACCGGAGAACCCGCGCGCCGGTAGTGCCGACGCGGCGATGAAGGCCGCATTGGCCAACTGGGTGGCAGGCCAGGCCAACATCTTCGGGACACGTGGGATCACGGTCAACGCCGTTGCGACGGGCCGCGGTGCGCAGCCCGGTTACGAAGGATTGAGCAGCGCTCCGCCGTCTGCAGCCGACGAGGTCGCGCGGATGGCGTTATTCCTCACCACGCCTGCGGCCCGCCACATCACCGGACAACTGCTGCACGTCAGCCACGGAGCCCTCGCCCACTTCTAGCCGCGCGGGCTGCCGGTCGTTACGGTGGAGCCCGTGACTATCCGCCTCGGTTACCAAATCCCCAACTTCAGCTACGGCACCGGCGTCGAAAAGCTTTTCCCGACTGTCATCGAGCAAGCCCGCGAGGCCGAATCTTCAGGGTTCGACTCGGTGTTCGTGATGGACCACTTCTATCAACTGCCCATGCTGGGCTCCCACGACCAGCCGATGCTGGAGGCGTACACCGCTCTCGGGGCGTTGGCAACGGCGACCGAACGAGTTCAGTTGGGCGCGTTGGTAACTGGCAACACTTACCGCAACCCGACGCTACTGGCCAAGATCATCACGACGTTGGATGTGGTCAGCGCCGGCCGGGCAGTCCTCAGTGTCGGCACCGGGTGGTTCGAGCTCGAACATCAGCAGCTTGGTTTCGAGTTCGGCACGTTCACCGACCGGTTCAACCGGTTGGAGGAGGCGCTGCAGATCCTCGACCCGATGATCAAGGGCGAGCCGTCAACGTTCTCCGGCAAGTGGTACAAGACCGAATCGGCGATCGCCAATCCCCGCTACCGCGACCGGATTCCGCTGCTGATCGGCGGCAGCGGCGAGAAGAAGACGTTCTCGATCGCCGCACGCTACGCCGACCACCTCAACATTGTCGGCGGCTTCGACGAGCTGCCGCGCAAGCTGGACGCGCTGGCCAAGCGGTGCGAGGAACACGGTCGCGACCGGTCCACGCTGGAAACCAGCCTGTTGTTGACGGTGATGATCGACGACAATGCCTCGGCGGACCAGATTCCGGCCGAGATGAGCCAGCGCATGGTTGTCGGCAGTGCCGATTCGGTCGCCGATCAGATCAAGACCAAGGTGCTCGACGCGGGCGTCGACGGGGTGATCATCAACATGCCGCTCTACACACCCGGTGTGATCGCGAAGGTGTCCGATGCGCTGCGCCCGCTGGTTGGACTGTGAGCGTTTGCCACACGGCCCGATGTGGCTGATCACACAGCGTTGGCGTCGTTTGTCGGCTGGTTTGGGCGGCTACCGTAATAGGTGACCGCAGTCGCCCTTGAGGAGCAACCCGAACATGAGTGCCCAATCCGGAGACACTGCTGAACGCAATCGGCGCCATCGTGTTGTCGTCATCGGATCCGGCTTCGGTGGGCTCAACGCGGTCAAGAAGCTCAAGCACGCCGACGTCGACATCAAGCTGATCGCGCGCACCACCCACCACCTGTTTCAGCCGATGCTGTACCAGGTCGCCACGGGCATCGTCGCCGAAGGAGCGATCGCTCCGCCGACGCGCGTCATTCTGCGCAAGCAGCGCAACGTTCAGGTGCTGCTCGGCGACGTCACGCACATCGACCTCGCCGGGAGGCGCGTCGTCTCCGAGCTGCTCGGCCACACCTATGAGACCCCATACGACAGCCTGATCATCGCAGCCGGTGCGGGCCAGTCTTACTTCGGCAATGACCATTTCGCCGAATTCGCCCCCGGTATGAAATCGATCGACGACGCGCTGGAATTGCGGGGCCGCATCTTGAGCGCGTTCGAGCAGGCCGAGCGGTCCAACGACCCTGAGCGGCGCAAGAAGCTGCTGACTTTCACCGTGGTCGGCGCCGGCCCTACGGGTGTCGAGATGGCCGGGCAGATCGCCGAGCTGGCCGAGTACACATTGAAAGGCACGTTCCGCCAGATCGATTCGACCAAGGCGCGGGTGATCCTGCTCGACGCCGCTCCCGCGGTACTGCCACCGATGGGAGAGAAACTCGGTAAGAAGGCGGCCGCACGGCTGGAGAAAATGGGCGTCGAGATCCAACTCGGCGCGATGGTCATCGACGTCGACCGAGACGGCATCACCGTCAAGGACTCCGACGGCAGCATTCGGCGCATCGAATCGGCTTGCAAGGTGTGGTCGGCCGGCGTCTCCGCCAGCCCCCTGGGCCGCGACCTGGCCCGGCAGTCAGGGGTTGAGCTCGACCGCGCCGGGCGGGTCAAGGTGCTGCCGGACCTTTCGATCCCGGGCTACCCCAACGTGTTTGTGGTCGGCGACATGGCCGCCGTCGACGGAGTTCCAGGGGTGGCGCAGGGCGCGATCCAGGAAGGCAAGTACGCCGCGAACACCATCAAAGCCGAACTCGCCGGCGCCGACCCGGCCGAGCGAGAGCCCTTCCAGTACTTCGACAAGGGTTCGATGGCGACCGTGTCGCGGTTCTCGGCGGTCGCCAAAATCGGTCCGCTGGAGTTCGGCGGACTGCTTGCCTGGCTGGCGTGGCTGATGCTGCACCTGGTGTATCTCATCGGTTTCAAGAACAAGATCACCACGGTGCTGTCCTGGGCGGTGACCTTCCTGAGCGGTCGGCGCGGCCAGCTCACCATCACCGAGCAGCAGGCCTTTGCCCGCACCCGGCTCGAACAGCTGGCAGTGCTGGCCGCCGAAGCGCATCAAGGCGAGGAAGCCAAGGCGAGCTAACCCGATCGCTAGGGTCGCGACACGCCGGAAAACGGGCATTCCGCTGGTCAGACCGATACCGGGGTCATACTCGGCGCGTGGCCAGCGACAAGGCCGTTCGCAGGTCTGATACGCCAGTGCCGGTTTCCCGGCGCGCGGTACTCGGTGGACTGAGCTTGCTGCCCTTGGCCGCGGCGCTGTCCCGGGCCGCCCCGACAGCGTCGGCCGATGCTGGATACCGGTTTTTGACGCCGCACCAGGCCGCGGTTCTTGACGCGGCCACCCGTCGCCTGGTGCCGGGACCGGACGATGACCCGGCCGAGCGCGGCCATCCGGGGGCGCACGAAGCGCACGTGGTCACCTACCTGGACCGCCTGCTGTCGGTGTTCGACGTCGCCCCCGCCGACGTGCACGCGGGCGGGCCATGGAGCAACCGCGCCGGCGGCACCCAGGACTTCATGGCCGAGTTCGTCCCGCTCAACCGCGCCCAGACCTACGCGTGGCGCCAGCGGGTCGGCGACCTGCAGAACCAATACCGAAACGGTATCGCGCTGCTCGACAAGCAGGCCGGCGGCGACTTCACCGCCGTCGCACCCTTCTACCAGGACATGATCTTGACCCAGACCCAGGTCGCGGCGTTCACCGATTTGCTGTTCGGTCACACCATCGAGGCGATGTACGCGCCTCCCGAATACGGCGGCAACGCAAATCTGGTCGGCTGGCGCGACATCTACTACCCGGGCGACTCTCAGCCGCGCGGCTACACCGACGCCGAGGTCGAGGCGGCCCAATACGACCCCGTCGGGGTACCGCCGGGCGGCATCATGGACCGGCTGGTGCACGGTGGCTTCGAACAGGCCGTCGCCAAGATGGGGGGGAAGGGCGGCGTGCATGCCGGGCACTAAGGCGATCATCGTCGGCTCCGGCGCCGGCGGGTCGGTGGTGGCGATGGAGCTTGCCGCGGCCGGCTGGGACGTCGTGATTTTCGAAAAGGGGTCGAACTACTTCACCAACCTGCAAGGAAACCTGTTCGGCACGACAACGTTTTCCAACGACGAGCTCAAGGCGCTGTACCGCTACTTCGAGCAGCCGGACCCGCTCGCCTACCCGCGCACCTTCCGCCAAAACGCCAACCAGGCGGCGAACTACGTCGGCCCGGTCAACGACCTTCCGGTCACCGTCGGTGGCGGCACCGTGCACTGGGACGCGAAGGTGCCGCGGTTTTGGGACATCGACTTCAAAGGGCTGTCACTGCTGGGCCCGGTGCCCGGCGCGGACATGGCGGACTGGCCGTTCGAGTACGCCGAGATCGCGCCCTACTACGACGAGATCGAGGCACTGCTGGGCACCCAGGGCGATCTGGCGTCGATACCGGCGCTCACCATGGCGCATTCGCCACGCTCGAGGCCCTATCAGATGCCGCCGGGAGCGCAGCAGCGCTCGTCCTCACTGATCGCTCGGGGCGCGAAACTCGTTGGGCTGCATCCATATCCGTTCCCAATGGCAATCAATTCAGTGGAATTCGACGGGCGGGCGGCGTGCAACAACTGCGGGTTCTGCAGCAACTACGGTTGTCCGATCGGAGCCCGGGTGGGCTCCCTAGGCCCGTTGCGGCGAGCGTTGGCGACCGGACGGGTGCAATTGCGGGCGGACACGACGGTCACCAAGGTCGAGTTCAGCGGCCGGCGGGCCACCGGTGTCTCCTTCATCGACCCGCAGGGCAATGCCGGCGGGGAAAGCGCGGATGTGATCGTGCTGGCCGCTTCCGCGATCGAGACCGCACGGCTGGCGCTGCTGTCCGGACTGCCCGACGCCAGTGGGCGCATCGGCAAACGGCTGATGTTCCACAACTTCATCGACGGGTTCGCCATCTATCTGGACCAGCGCGTGCATGCCTATCGCGGTCGCTCGACCACGCAGTGCCTGGAGGACTTCGCCAATCCGGACTTCCCCGGGGCGCGGGCGTTTGCCCGGCTGAACGGACTGCCCTACATCCGCGGCGGCCTGTGCGAGCTGGGAGGCAGTCAGGACCCGATCGCCGAGGGCAAGTTCTACCAGCTGATCCTGTCGTTTCTGCCCGGGAAGCCGTTCGGCTCATCGTTCAAGGACCTGATGCGCGCCTCGATCCTGCGCGACCGGCTGGCCGGGGTGAACTTCATCGGCACCGATCTGCCGTACCTGTCCAACAACGTCACGCTCGACCCCACGGTCACCGACCTCAACGGCCAGCCTGTCCCCCGGATCACCTACGCACTCGGCAAGCACGAACAGGTCGCGCAGACGTTCTACCTGCTGCCGATCACGGCGATGCTCGCGGCCGCCGGTGCGACGCTATATGCCGCTGTGCCATCGAGTTTCGTGAATCAGATAGGCGGCCTCACTCCCCCGGACACCAAGCATGTGATGGGCGGGATGCAGATGGGGCTGTCCCCGACCACGAGCGTCACAGATCCGAGCGGGCGAATGCACCAGATGGACAACGTCTATGTCGCCGACGGCAGCGTGTTCGTCACCTCGGGCTGCCAGAACCCCACCAACACGTTGATGGCGGTGGCGCTGCGCACCGCGCGGGGCCTCACCGGCCGGCGCCAGCGGTCGCCGACCAGTTCCGCTTCGCCGATGAGTTCGCAGATCGCCAGTTAAGCGCAAGTTACTGCAGCCTCACCCATTGGACTCAATCTGCTCTGAGCCACGCGCCACGGTCGACAGCCGGCCCGGGCTCACCCTTGTGGTCGATACCCGATGAGCGCGGTCGAAATCCGTAGTTTCTGCAGTTAGACAGCAATTTTGCCGTGTCGCTGAGTGCTTCGGTACGAGAGCCTGTGCGGTCGCTGGGCGGAAGTTAAAAGATCGTTAATAAAGTTAAATGCCCGTTAACGCTCTATCACAACAGGGTGGGCACTGGGTAGTTGTTGGAGCCGTTGTCTGCCGTCGGCGGGATCAACGCCGGCCCGGATTTCGTAGGGAGAAGTCATTGTCTTTCGTGTCCACACAACCTGAGGCGCTGGCGTCGGCGGCCAGCACTTTGGCCGGTGTCGGCTCTGCGCTCAACGCCCGCAACGCCGCAGCTCAAGCCTCGACGATGGGGGTGGTTCCCGCAGCCGCCGACGAGGTCTCGGTGCTGACGGCCGCGCAGTTCGTCGCTCACGCGCAGATGTATCACCAGGTGAGCGCCCAAGCCGCGGCCATCCACGAGATGTTCGTGGCCACCCTCAACAACAGCGCGATGACATACGCGGCCACCGAGGCCGCCAATGCCGTCGCGGCTAGTTGAGGTGTTGCGCGGCAATGGATTTCGCAGCATTACCGCCGGAAATCAATTCGGGGCGCATGTATGCCGGGCCCGGCTCCGGGTCGATACTCGCCGCGGCGGCCACCTGGGACGAGCTGTCTACCGAGCTGTACACCGCGGCGGCGAGCTACCAGTCGGTGATCTCGGCACTGACCAGCGGGCCGTGGCGGGGGCCGTCGTCGATATCGATGGCATCGGCGGCCGCACCCTTCGCAGCATGGCTCAGCGCCACTGCGGCACAGGCGGAGCAGACCAGCAACCAGGCCAAGGCCGCTGCGGCCGCACATGCGGCCGCGTTCGCCATGACGGTGCCCCCGCCGGTTGTCGCCGCCAACCGCGCGCAACTGGCGGCGCTGGTGGCGACCAACATCTTGGGCCAGAACACGCCTGCGATCGCGGCCACCGAGGCTCAGTACGACGAGATGTGGGCGCAAGACGCAACCGCGATGTACGGCTACGCCGCCGCCTCACAGACAGCGTCGCAGATGACGCCGTTCGCGACGCCGCACCAAACCACTAACCCGGGAGCGCTCGCCAGCCAGGGAGCCGCGGTCAGCCAGTCCGGCGGCACGTCGGCCGGACACGCCGCGGTTTCGCACACGCTGTCCGCGGTGTCTCAGGCCGCAGAGCCCTCGGGGCTTGACAGCCTGGGCTCGCTCTCCGACATCTGGGCCATTCCCCAGGACGCCCTTTTCGACACCGCCATCATCGCGGCTTTCGTACCCGAATATTGCATCGCCGGTGCCGCGCTCCCGTCGCCGTTCGGCCTGGCTGCAACGGCTCCCGCCGCTATCGCGGCAGCCGAGCCGCTGGGCCTACTACCGGTGGAGGCATCGGCCGGTCTGGCGGGTGCATCGGTGTCCGCCGGTCTCGGCCAGGCCACCTCGATGAGTGGCCTGTCGGTGCCGCAGAGCTGGGCCACGGCAGCCCCGGAGATGCGCCTTGCAGCGGCGGAATTGCCGATTTCCAACGTCGTCGCGGCCGAAGGTGGCGGCCTTTTCCGCGGGATGCCGCTGTTCGGCGGTGCGCCGCTGATGACCCTGGCCGGCAACGGACCGAGTCCCCGGGGCTATCGCGACCCAGAGGAAAGCCGGCGCAAGGCGGCCAAGGGACGACGTTCCACCATGCGCTAGCCGTTCACTGCACCAACACGCTCGAGACGAAAAGGAGACATCAAATGCCAACGCGCTTTATGACCGACCCGCACGCGATGCGGGACATGGCGGGCCGTTTTGACGTGCACGCTCAGACCGTTGAGGACGAGGCCCGCAAGATGTGGGCGTCCTCGATGAACATCGCCGGTGCCGGCTGGAGCGGCACAGCCCAGATGACCTCGCACGACACCATGGCCCAGATGAACACCGCGTTTCGCAACATCGTCAACATGCTGCACGGGGTGCGCGACGGGCTGATCCGCGACGCCAACAACTACGAACAGCAAGAGCAGGCCAGCCAGCAGATCCTGGGCAGCTGAAAGACATTGGGAGAACAAAGATGACGATCAATTACCAGTTCGGCGATGTCGACGCCCACGGTGCGCTGATCCGTGCCCAGGCCGCCGCCCTGGAGGCCGAACACCAGGCCATCATTCGTGATGTGCTGGCCGCCGGTGACTTCTGGGGTGGTGCCGGTTCGGTGGCCTGCCAGGAGTTCATCACCGCGTTGGGTCGCAACTTCCAGGTGATCTACGAGCAGGCCAACGCCCACGGGCAAAAGGTGCAGGCCGCCGGCAACAACATGGCCAGCACCGACTCCGCCGTCGGCTCCAGCTGGGCCTAACAGCCGCGAGCCGCGCCTCAAGTCCGCGGTTCGAGGTTCTGCAGCCGTACCTGACCGCGGGCGACAAGACGCTCGTCGCCGTCGGTGATGGTCACCAGCCACAGCTGTTGACGCTTGCCGCGGTGCACCGGTTCGGCGGTCCCGTACACCGTGCCGGAGCTGATGGCGCGCAGGAAGTCGGTGTTGTTGTTGACTCCGACGACAACACCGCCGCCGTTGGCGGCCAGCCAGGTATACGCCGCGATGCTGGCCATGCTCTCGATCATCGAGCAGTACACCCCGCCGTGCACAATCCCGAACTGCTGCAACAGTTTCGGTTGAATTTCGAGCTGCGCTCGGGCCACGTCCGCAGTGAGCTCGGTGAACACCAGCCCGATTTCCTTGTCGAACGTTGTGTCCGCATCGGGAGCGACTGGAACAGGTTGCACGCCCTTGTGTCTACACCATTCGATTGAATCCCCCGGACACGGGCGAGCCCCGCGCACCAGGCGCGGGGCTCGCCGATCGAGTAGACCGGGGGTCACTGCAGCCCTCAGGACCCTGCTGCGGTCGGTTCAGTTCTCGTGATACTCGACGGCGATCAGCATAGGCAAGGCTGCCCTAATTTCGCAAGGGTCCGCGTTCCTCTCGGCGGGTATCCCCGCACCGGTAAACCGAATCCGACCAGCGCATCGAGCACGGCCTGAGCCCGGCGCATGGCGATCACCTCACTGGCGGCGGTGAGCGCGGGCAGCTGCGTCGCGGTCGCCACCACGGCCGAGCCCACCGTGTGCCACATCGCCGCGACGGGCAGTGCGCCGGCACTCATCGCATGCAACCTGGTGAACAGCGGTGCCAAGGTCCGGTGACTGCGGTGCGCGACCCAGGTGGTCAATGCCGCCTCGTTAGGCAGCCGAACCATGGCCGGGCAAGGGCCATCTCGAAAGCACGGGTCGTCGGGCAGGGCGCGCAGGGTCGGATCGACCACACCGACCCAGTCGATCGCACCGTCGGCGTCGGCATGCACCCACAAGTTCTCGATGCCGGTGTCCCAGGCCCGGCCCTCCAGCACCACAAGCGCGATCACCCGTCCAATCACGGTGTGCGTCAAAGCAGTAGCTAGCTCCCGCGCGGCGGAGCGGACGGTCATGTCGGCCGCGATGCCGTCGAACATGATTTGCAGCCGGTCGCCGCTCACAGCCGAT
Source organism: Mycobacterium shimoidei (assembly GCF_900417275.1). Lineage (NCBI taxonomy): Bacteria > Bacillati > Actinomycetota > Actinomycetes > Mycobacteriales > Mycobacteriaceae > Mycobacterium > Mycobacterium shimoidei. The sequence goes on from NZ_UEGW01000001.1 coordinate 3,569,183, forward strand.
GCCAGCGGCCACCAGCGCCGCGGGAAGACGTCAGACATCACCGCGACCCCGTAGACCCGCGGACAGTGCGGATACAACTCGCGGAGGCGCCGGCTGGACTCGTGCAGCGGCAGTGTCTGACGAATCGTCATCCCCGCGATCAGTGGGTCGTCCACCGAAGTCGTCACAGTGCCTCCCGCAAGTTAGGTTAGGCTAACTATAATCCAGACGGTCTGCGCGGCGGAACCGTGATGGCTGTCACGACGGACCCAGGCTGGGTACGACGCCCGGTAGTAACGAGAGGTAGGCTTGCGTCATTGCACAGGAGATGAACGATTATGGCTAAGCAGATGCGCCTGGGTGATCTCGAGCGTGCGGTGATGGACCACCTGTGGTCAGCGTCCGAACCGCAAACGGTCCGTCAAGTACACGAAGCCCTGTCTGCACGGCGCGATTTGGCCTACACGACGGTGATGACCGTCCTGCAGCGGCTGGCCAAGAAGAACCTGGTGTCGCAGATACGGGACGACCGCGCACATCGCTACGCCCCGGTACACGGACGTGACGAACTGGTCGCCGGGCTGATGGTCGACGCCCTGGATCAGGCCGCCGACTCCGGTGGCCGGCAGGCGGCACTGGTGCACTTCGTCGAACGGGTCGGCGCCGACGAGGCCGACGCGCTTCGGCGGGCACTCGACGAATTGGAAGCGAGTCACCGGGCCGGCAAAACTGCTGGCGACCGAGACGAGGAGTAAGGGAGACTGGCAGCGTGGCTGCGCTGGCCTTCGCCGTCCTCGCGGTGCTGCTCGTCGGTCCGGTGCCGGCTCTACTGGCACGGGCGAAATGGCCGCTGCGCGCACCCCGGGCCACCATCGTGCTGTGGCAAGCAATCGCGTTAGCCGCGGTGTTGTCGGCGTTCAGCGCCGGCATTGCGGTCGCCAGCCGCCTGCTGATGCCTGGCCCCGACGGGCGCCCCACGGCCAGCCTGTTCGGTGACATCAACCGACTCGGCTGGCCCCTGTGGACGCTGTACGTGAGCGTATTCGCCGTCACCGTGCTGGTCGGCGCTCGATTGGCACTCGCCGTGCTGCGGGTGGCCATTGCCACCCGGCGACGGCGGGCCCACCACCGCATGCTGGTCGATTTGCTCGGCGTCGGGAACCAGGACATGGGCTCGCAGACCGGCGTTCGCGACCTCCGCATCCTGGAAGTGGCGCAGCCGCTCGCCTACTGCCTGCCCGGTATGCGCAGCCGGGTGGTGGTCAGCGAGGGAACGCTGGCCAGTCTCACCGACGCGGAAATCGCCGCGATCCTGAGCCACGAGCGCGCACACCTGCGGGCCCGTCATGATCTCGTCCTGGAAGGCTTCACTGCGGTTCGGGCCGCTTTCCCCCGGTTTGTCCGCAGCACCAGCGCGCTGAACTCGGTGCGGCTGCTCGTCGAGTTGCTGGCCGACGATGCCGCGGTGCGCGTGGTCGGTCGTACTCCGTTGGCCCGGGCGCTGGTCGCCTGCGCGTCCGGGCGGACGCCAGCGGGCGCACTGGCCGCCGGCGGCCCCACCACCGTGGTGCGGGTGCGCCGATTGTCCGGGCGCGGCAACAGTCTCGCGCTGGCGCTGGGTGCGTATCTGGCGGCGGCCGCGGTGCTGGTTGTCCCGACGATTGCGCTGGCCGTGCCGTGGCTCATCGAGCTGCACCGGCTGTTCGCCTGAACCGGCGGTACGGCTAGATCAACCGTGCTGTGCCACAGTGTTTGGTGGAACGCTGAGCAGAAGCCAACCTGAGAGGGCGAATACATGAGCTCGTCGGAATCAAACGCCGCCACCGGCACCGCGCAGATCGGGGTCACCGGATTGGCGGTGATGGGTTCCAACATCGCCCGGAATTTCGCCCGGCACGGTTATACCGTTGCGCTGCATAACCGTTCGATTGCCAAAACGGACGCGCTGTTGAAAGAACACGGCGACGAGGGCAAATTCGTCCGCACCGAGACAATTCCGGAGTTTCTTGCCGCGCTGGAGAAGCCGCGCCGGGTGTTGATCATGGTCAAGGCCGGCGACCCCACCGACGCCGTCATCAACGAACTCGCTGACGCGATGGAAAAAGGCGACATCATCATCGACGGCGGCAACGCGCTGTACACCGACACCATCCGGCGCGAAAAGGCCATGGCTCAGCGCGGATTGCACTTTGTCGGGGCGGGCATCTCCGGCGGCGAAGAGGGCGCGCTGAACGGCCCTTCGATCATGCCGGGCGGCCCCGCCGAGTCCTACAAGTCGGTGGGCTCGCTGCTCGAGGAGATCTCCGCGCACGTCGACGGCGTGCCGTGCTGCACACACATCGGCCCCGACGGCTCCGGACACTTCGTCAAGATGGTGCACAACGGGATCGAGTACTCCGACATGCAGCTCATCGGCGAGGCCTACCAGCTGCTGCGCGACGGCCTGGGCTTGACGGCGCCGCAGATCGCGGACATCTTCAGCGAGTGGAACGGCGGGGACCTGGACAGCTACCTGGTCGAGATCACCGCTGAGGTCCTGCGCCAGCAAGACGCGAAAACCGGCAAGCCGCTGGTCGACGTGATCCTCGATGAGGCCGAGCAGAAGGGCACCGGCCGCTGGACGGTCAAATCGGCGCTGGACCTCGGGGTGCCGGTCACCGGGATCGCCGAGGCGGTGTTCGCCCGCGCGCTCTCCGGATCGGTCGAGCAGCGCAAGGCTGCCGTCGGGCTGGCATCGGGCCGCCTCGGTGAGCGCCCCGGCGACCCGGACGCGTTCACCGAGGACGTCCGTCAAGCGCTGTATGCCTCGAAGATCGTCGCGTATTCGCAGGGCTTCAACCAGATTCAGGCCGGCAGCGCCGAATACGGCTGGAACATCTCCCCCGGCGATCTGGCAACGATCTGGCGGGGCGGCTGCATCATTCGCGCGAAGTTTCTCAACCGGATCAAGGACGCTTTCGACGCCGATCCGAACCTGGCCAGCCTTATCGTGGCGCCGTATTTCCGTGGCGCCGTCGAATCGGCGATCGACAGTTGGCGCCGCGTGGTGTGCACCGCCACCCAGCTGGGTATCCCGATTCCGGGCTTCGCCTCGGCGCTGTCGTATTACGACGCGCTGCGCACCGAGCGGCTGCCGGCCGCGCTGACCCAGGCCCAGCGCGATTTCTTCGGCGCGCACACCTACGGTCGGATCGACGCGCCGGGCAAGTTCCACACGCTATGGAGTGGTGACCGCAGCGAGGTACCAGCCTAGGGGGCGCATGAGATTTCTGGACGGGCACCGGCCCGGGTACGACCTGACATACGACGACGTCTTCATCGTGCCCAACCGTTCCGATGTGGCGTCGCGTTTCGATGTCGACTTGACCACCGAGGACGGTTCGGGCACGACCATCCCGGTAGTAGTGGCCAACATGACCGCAGTGGCCGGTCGCAGAATGGCCGAGACAGTAGCCCGCCGCGGCGGCATTGTGATTCTGCCGCAGGACCTTCCGCTCACCGCCGTGCAGCAGACCGTGGAGTTCGTCAAGAGCCGCGACTTGGTCGTCGACACCCCGGTGATGCTTGCACCGGACGATTCGGTGTCCGACGCGATGGCTCTGATCCACAAGCGCGCGCACGGCGCCGCGGTGGTGGTCTTCGAGGGACGCCCGATCGGGCTGGTCACCGAATCCTCTTGCGCCGGAGTCGATCGCTTCACCCGGGTCCGGGATGTCGCGTTGACCGATTTCGTCAGCGCCCCGGTGGGCACCGACCCGCGCACCATTTTCGATCTGCTCGAGCACGCTCCCGTCGACGTCGCCGTGCTGACCGGCGCCGACGGCACGCTTGCCGGGGTGCTCACCCGCACCGGCGCGATCCGCGCGGGCCTGTACACCCCCGCGACTGACGCCGCGGGCCGGTTGCGTATCGGTGCGGCCGTCGGCATCAACGGTGACGTGGCCGGTAAGGCCCAAGCGCTGGTCGAAGCCGGTGTCGACGTGCTGGTCGTCGACACCGCGCACGGACACCAGCTGAAGGCGCTGGACGCCATCAAGGCGGTCTCGTCGCTGGACTTGCCGGTGCCGTTGGTCGCCGGCAATGTGGTGTCCGCCGAGGGAACTCGTGACCTGCTGTCCGCCGGAGCGAACATCGTCAAGGTCGGCGTCGGTCCGGGCGCGATGTGCACCACCCGGATGATGACCGGCGTCGGGCGCCCACAATTTTCGGCGATTCTCGAATGCGCTTCCGCCGCAAGGCAACTCGGTGGACATGTCTGGGCCGATGGCGGTGTGCGCCACCCGCGGGACGTGGCGCTGGCCCTGGCAGCCGGGGCGTCCAACGTGATGATCGGATCGTGGTTCGCGGGCACCTACGAGTCCCCCGGCGACCTGATGCGCGACCGCGACGACCAGCCGTACAAGGAAAGTTACGGGATGGCCTCCAAACGGGCGGTGGTCGCCCGCACCTCCGGCGACAGCGCCTTCGACCGCGCCCGCAAGGCGTTGTTCGAGGAAGGGATTTCGACGTCGCGGATGGGACTCAACCCCGATCGCGGCGGTGTCGAGGACCTGATCGACCACATCACCTCCGGGGTGCGCAGCACGTGCACCTATGTCGGCGCCGCGACCCTGGCGGAATTGCACGAGCGCGCGGTGATCGGGGTGCAATCGGCGGCGGGCTTCGCCGAGGGGCATCCGCTGCCATTTGGCTGGTAAACCGGCTGTTTTCGCTACCATGTCAGTTCAATCGCGCAGTCACATCAACGGAAAGGGTTCGGGTGCCGCCTAGACGGCAAAGCCGATGAACCACTTCGTCGTCACCGCGATCAGCCTGCTGGCGATCGTGGCGCTCACGGCGGGCACCGCGTTGTTCGTCGCCGCTGAATTCGCGCTGACCACCCTCGAGCGCAGCACCGTGGAGGCCAACGCCCGCGGCGGAAGCCGCCGGGACCGCTATGTGCAGCGCGCCCACCACACGCTGTCGTTTCAGTTATCCGGTGCCCAACTGGGGATCTCGATCACCACGTTGGTGAGCGGATATCTCACCGAACCGCTCGTGGCCGACCTGCCGCACCCGGCACTGGACGCGCTCGGTGTGCCCGACCGAATCGCCGACGGCATCGTTGCGTCTGTGGCATTGGCGGCGGTGACGTCGTTGTCCATAGTGTTCGGCGAGCTGGTGCCCAAGTACGTCGCGATCGCACGGCCCGTGGCCACGGCGCGGGTGGTTGCGATTGTGCAGCTGTCCTTTTCGACGCTGTTCGCGTTGGCCATCCGGCTGACCAACGGCACGGCAAACTGGATTTTGCGCCGGCTGGGCATCGAACCGGCCCAAGAGCTGCGCTCGGCGCGCTCCCCGGCCGAACTGGTGTCGCTGGTGCGCACCTCCGCCCGCAGCGGCGCACTGGATCCCGCCACCGCGACGCTGGTGCATCGCTCGCTGCAGTTCGGCACGCTCACGGCTGAAGAGCTGATGACGCCGCGGTCGAAAATCGTTGCCCTGCAAAAAGACGACACCATCGCCGATCTGGTGGCGACCGCCACCGAAAGCGGTTTTTCCCGGTTCCCGATCGTCGACGGCGACCTCGACCAGACCGTCGGCATCGTGCACGTCAAGCAGATCTTCAAAGTGCCGCCGGCCAAGCGGGCGAGCACTCCGCTGACCGCGGTCGCACAGCCGGTCGCGATGGTGCCCTCCACCCTCGACGGCGATGCGGTGATGGCTCAGATCCGCGCCAATGGCCTGCAAACCGCGTTGGTTGTCGACGAATACGGCGGTACGGCAGGCATCGTCACGGTGGAGGACCTCATCGAGGAGATCGTCGGCGATGTGCGCGACGAACACGACGACGCCACCCCGCACGTGGTGGCGGCCGGCAACGGATGGCGGGTGTCGGGCCTGCTGCGCATCGACGAGGTGGCCGCTGCCACCGGCTATCGCGCGCCCGAAGGCGACTACGAAACGATCGGCGGGCTGGTACTCAAAGAGCTCGGCCACATCCCGGTGGCCGGCGACGTCGTCGAGTTGTCCGCCTTCCAGCCCGATGAGATGGCGGAGACATCCAACCGCTGGCGGGCTCGCGTGTTACGCATGGACGGTCGGCGCATCGACCTGCTCGAGCTGACCGATCTCGGTGAAGATTCACGGTCAGGCCGCTGATGGGTGACATGCTGCGGATCTTGGCGACCATCCTGTTGATCGGCGCCAACGGCTTCTTCGTGGGCGCGGAATTCTCGCTGATATCGGTGCGCCGCGACCGACTCGAAGCGTTGGCCGAGCAGGGTAAGGCCAGCGCTTTCACGGTGATCCGGGCCGGTGAGCAACTGCCGCTGATGTTCGCCGGCGCCCAGCTCGGCATCACGGTGTCGTCGATTCTGCTCGGGCGGATCGGCGAGCCCGCCGTGGCCGACCTGCTGAAGGCGGCATTCGACCTGGCCGGACTTCCTCATGCCCTGCTGCACACGGCGTCCTTCTTCGTCGCGCTGGCGATCGTGGTGACATTGCATCTGCTGCTTGGCGAAATGGTTCCGAAGAACATCGCGATCGCTGGCCCGGAAAGAGCGGCGATGCTGTTGATCCCGCCCTACCTGATTTACGTGCGGGCGGCCCGCCCGTTCATCGCGTTCTACAACTGGTGTGCCGAAACGATCCTGCGAGCGCTGCGGGTGCCGGTGCGCGACGAGCTCGACGTCACGGTGTCTACCGTCGAGCTGAGCGAGATGATCGCCGAATCGGTGTCGGAAGGGCTGCTGGATCCCGAGGAACACACCCGGCTCACTCGGGCGCTGCAGATTCGCAATCGGGTGGTTGCCGACGTCGCCAAACCAGTCGCGCAGATCCGGACGGTGCCGGTGGCGGTCGCCGGCGGGGGCCCCAGCGTCGAGGCGGTCGAGCAGGCGCTCAGCGAGACCGGCTATTCGCGATTCCCGGTGACCGACGTCGACGGCAGTTTCATCGGGTACCTGCACATCAAGGACGTGTTGTCGCTCGGCGTTTCCGAAGATCACGATCCGCAGGCAGTGATCGACCGGGCCACGGTGCGCCCGCTGCCGGAGGTTCCTGAGTCCATGCCGTTGGCCGAGGCGTTGTCGCGGATGCGCCGCAGCAACAGTCACCTGGCGCTGGTTACCGGTGCGGACGGCGGCGTGGTCGGGATGGTGGCGCTGGAGGATTTCGTCGAAGATCTCATCGGCACGGTGCGCGACCGGACACGTCATGGCTGAGGTGCTGGCGCCCGCGCAGTGGAGTGTCCGCGCTGACGCGTATCGGGACCGTGTCGAAGCGTTTCTGAGTGGGCATCGCTTCGGCCAACCCCATCCGATCTGGGATTTCCTGTTCGACTACTACACGCTGCGTCCGCGCCAGCTGCGGTGCTGGCATCCCGGGTACGGGGTGGCGCTGACCGGCGACGAGGTGATCCGTCGTTACCGCGGCCGGCGTGGCTATGCCGTCCAGGGCAATTGCATCAGTGTCAGCGATGCGTACCTGCGCAGCCGCTTGGACACCGTTCGGTTCGTGGCACGGCTCCTGCGGTCCACGGCCGACCGGCAGGCCAAGCTGAACTGCTTCGGGATGCACGAGTGGGCCATGGTGTACCGCAGCGAGGCCGTGCGTCACGAGCGCGTTCCGCTGCGCCTGAGTCGATCACGCATCGACGCCGTGGTGGAGTCGGCGCCGTTGCAGTGCAGTCATTTCGACGCGTTCCGGTTTTTCACGCCCGACGCGATGCCACGCAACGCCGGTGCGCCCAGTCGCGGCACCCAACACCTTTGGGAGCAGCCCGGTTGCCTGCATGCCAACATGGATTTGTACAAGTGGTCCTATAAGCTGATCCCGCTGATCGACTCCGAGCTGCTGTTGGACTGCCTGGAACTGGCCGCGGCCGCGCGGGAGGTCGACATGCGGGCCAGCCCGTATGACCTACGCAGCTACGGGTACACACCGATCGCCGTCGAGCACGCCGCCGGCCGCGCCGAGTATGTGCGTTGCCAGCGTGCGATCGCGGAGCGCGCCGCTCCGCTGCGCGGGGCGCTGATCGAGCGGTGTGACCTGCTGTTGCGGGCTGCCGGATGCAAATAGTCAGGCTACTGGCCGGTAGGCTGAGCACGATTCCATTGAGGCCGATAGGGAGCGAATGATGACAGATCGCGTGCCGGTTGGAAACCTGCGCGTCGCCAGGGTGCTGTACGACTTCATCAACGCCGAGGCTCTGCCCGGCACCGACATCGACCCCGACAGCTTCTGGGCCGGCGTCGACAAGGTGGTCACCGACCTGACGCCGCAGAACCGGGACCTGCTCGCGCGCCGCGACGAACTCCAGGCCCAGATCGACAAATGGCACCGCCACCGCGTCATCGAACCGGTCGACCCGGAGGCCTATCGCCAATTCCTCACCGAAATCGGTTATCTGCTGCCAGAACCCGAGGACTTCACGATCACCACCTCGGGCGTCGATCCGGAGATCACCACTACCGCGGGCCCCCAGCTGGTGGTCCCGGTGACCAACGCACGCTTTGCGCTCAACGCCGCCAATGCCCGGTGGGGCTCGCTGTACGACGCGCTGTATGGCACCGACGTCATTCCGGAGACCGATGGCGCCGAGCAGGGCACCGGCTACAACAGGGTGCGCGGCGACAAGGTGATCGCCTACGCCCGCAGGTTCCTCGACGAGGCGGTGCCGCTGTCGTCGGGCTCCTGGGCCGATGTCACCGGGTTCAAGATCGACGACGGCCGGTTGCTAGTCGACCTGGAAGGTGACGACGAGGTTCGTGGCCTGGCCGACCCCGGCCGGTTCGCCGGCTACACCGGCGAGCCCGGCTCCCCGAAATGGTCGGTGCTGCTGGTCAACAACGGGCTGCACATCGAGATCCTGATCGATCCGGAGTCGCCGGTCGGCAAGACCGACAAGGCCGGGGTCAAAGACGTCATCCTGGAGGCGGCCGTCACCACGATCATCGACTTCGAGGACGCGGTGGCCGCCGTCGACGCCGACGACAAGGTCCGCGCCTACCGCAACTGGCTCGGCCTGAACAAGGGCGACCTGGCCGCCGAGGTGGACAAGGACGGCCGCACCTTCACCCGGGTGCTCAACTCCGACCGCACCTACACCGCGCCCGACGGCAGTGAATTCACCCTGCCAGGGCGCGCCCTGCTGTTCGTTCGCAACGTCGGCCACCTGATGACCAACGATGCGATCACCGACGCTGACGGCAACGAGGTGTTCGAGGGCATCCAGGATGCGCTGTTCACCGGCCTGTGCGCCATTCACGGGCTGAAGTCCAGCGAGGCCAACGGTCCGCTGGTGAACAGCCGCAGCGGCTCGATTTACATCGTCAAACCCAAGATGCACGGCCCGGACGAGGTGGCGTTCACCACCGAGCTGTTCAGCCGGGTCGAAGACGTGCTCGGGTTGCCGCAAAAGACGCTCAAGGTCGGCGTGATGGACGAAGAACGGCGCACCACGGTCAACCTCAAGGCGTGCATCAAAGCCGCCGCCGACCGAATCGTGTTCATCAACACCGGCTTCTTGGATCGCACTGGCGACGAGATCCATACCTCCATGGAGGCCGGGCCGATGGTGCGCAAGGGCGCCATGAAGACCCAGCCGTGGATCCTGGCCTACGAGGACAACAACGTCGACACCGGTCTGGCGACCGGGTTTGCCTCGCGGGCTCAGATCGGCAAGGGCATGTGGACCATGACCGAGCTGATGGCCGACATGGTCGAACAGAAGATCGCGCAACCCAAGGCGGGCGCCAGCACGGCGTGGGTGCCCTCGCCGACCGCGGCCACCTTGCACGCGATGCACTACCACTACGTCGACGTGGTCGCGGTGCAAAACGAGCTGGCCGGCAAGCGACGCACCACGATTGACCAACTGCTGACGATCCCGCTGGCCAAGGAATTGGCCTGGGCTCCCGAAGAGATCCGGGAAGAAGTCGACAACAACTGTCAGTCGATCCTGGGGTACGTGGTGCGCTGGATCGACCAGGGTGTCGGGTCATCGAAGGTGCCCGACATCCACAACATCGCGTTGATGGAAGACCGCGCCACGCTGCGGATTTCCAGTCAGCTGCTCGCCAACTGGCTCCACCACGGGGTGATCACCCGCGAGGACGTGCGGGCCAGCCTGGAGCGGATGGCTCCGCTGGTGGACGAGCAGAATGCGGGCGATCCGGCGTATCTGCCGATGGCGCCCAACTTCGACGACAGCATCGCCTTCCTCGCCGCCGAGGAGTTGATCCTGTCCGGCACCCAGCAGCCCAACGGCTACACCGAGCCGATTCTGCATCGGCGCCGCCGCGAGTTTAAGGCTCGCGCCCGAACCTGACCTGCTCGCATGACCACTGCACGCGCGTACCGGTATGGGTAGACACAGCATTCCGGATCCCGACGAGCCGGCGGACGGGACGTCCGACGACTTCTTCGGCACCGACGCCTACGACACCGGTTGGCCGCCCGGCGATCAGGGGGGCAGGCACCAGCGCTACAGCGAGCCGACGCCCGACCAGGTTTCGGGCGGTTTGCCGGATGACCCCGGTCACGCCGACTACGACTATGGCCACGACTATGGCCAAGACTATGGCCAAGACTATGGTGAGGACTATGGCGAGGATTTAGCCGAGGATTACGGCGAGGACTTTGGCGCCGACGACTATCCCGTTTTCGCCCGGCCGGCCCAGCCGTCGCCATCTCCGCCGCCGGCTCGCGGCGGCCACCGCGGCACCGAATGGGTTCGCCGGCACCGCAGTGAAGGCGGGCGGCGTGGGGTCAGCATCGGGGTGATCGCCGCGCTGGTCGCGGTGGTGGTCGTGGTCGCCACCGTGATCGTCTGGCGGTTCTTCGGCGACGCGCTGTCACACCGCTCGCACACCGCTGCGGCGCGCTGTGTCGGAAACAAGGAGACGGTGGCCGTCGTCGCCGATCCGTCGATTGCCGGGCACGTGGAGAAATTCGCCGAGCAGTACAACGCCTCGGCGACGCCGGTCGGTGAGCACTGTGTGGAGGTCAGCGTCAAGCCGGCCGGCTCGGACGCCGTCGTCGAGGGTTTCATCGGAGACTGGCCGGCGGATCTGGGTCCGCGACCGGCACTCTGGGTCCCGGCCAGCTCGGTGTCGGCGGCGCGGCTGTCGGCCTCGGCGGGGCAAAAGACGATCAGCGACAGCCGGTCGTTGGTGACGTCGCCGGTGCTGCTGGCGCTGCGGCCGGAGCTTCAGCGCGCACTCGGCGACCAGAAATGGTCCACGCTGCCCGCGCTGCAGAGCAAGCCGGATTCGTTGAGCGGATTGAAGCTGCCCGGTTGGGGGTCGTTGCGGCTGGCCCTGCCGATCAGCGGTAACGGCGACGCCCCGTTTCTGGCCGCCGAGGCGGTGGCGGCGGGATCCGTTCCGCGCGGCGCGCCGGCCACCGGTGGGGCGGGCGCGGTGCGCACACTGATCGACAGCCAACCCAAGCTGGCCGACAATTCGCTGGATGCGGCAATGGACGCGCTGCTTCAACCCGGTGATCCGGCGCGCGCGCCGGTGCATGCCGTGGTGACCACCGAACAGCAGCTCTTTGCGCGCGGGGAGTCGATCCCCGACGCGCCCAGCAGGCTCAGCTCCTGGATTCCGCCGGGCCCGGCCGCGGTGGCCGACTACCCGACGGTGCTGCTGAGCGGTTCTTGGTTGTCGCAGGACCAGCTCACCGCCGCCAGTGCGTTTGCCCGGTACATGCGCAAGCCCGACCAGCTCGCGGAGCTGGCCAAGGCCGGATTCCGCGCTCAGGGCGCCAAGCCGCCGAGCAGCGACGTCACCAGCTTTGCGGAGCTGCCCCCGACACTGTCGGTGGGTGACGACACGATGCGGGCCACGCTGGCCAGCACGCTGGCCGTGTCGTCAAGCGGGCCGGCCGCGACGATCATGCTCGAGCAGTCGATGACCACCGACGAAGGCGGCAATTCCCGGCTGGCCAATGTGGTGGCCGCACTGGAGAACCGCATTGAGGCGCTGCCGCCCAGCGCGGTGGTCGGGTTGTGGACCTTCGACGGCAAAGAGGGCCGGAGCGAAGTCTCGGCCGGGCCGCTGGCCGATCAGGTGGACGGCCAGCCGCGGTCGACGGCGCTCACCCAGGCGCTGGACAAGCAGTACGCGTCCCAGGGCGGGGCGGTGTCGTTCACCACGCTGCGGATGGTCTACGACGCGGCCAAGGCCAATTTCCATGAGGGGCAAGCGAATTCGGTGCTCGTGATCACCGCTGGACCGCACACCGATCGCACTCTCGACGGTCCGGGGCTGCAGGACTACATTCGCGGGGCCTTCGACCCCGGAAAACCCATTGCGGTCAACATCATTGACTTCGGCGCCGACTCGGACCGTTCCACCTGGGAAGCTGTCGCCCGGCTTTCCGGCGGGAGCTACCAGAACTTGGCGACGTCGGCCTCCCCCGAACTGACCAGTGCGGTGACCACCTTCCTGAGCTGAGCGCCCGGTCGCCATCGGCACCGCGCCGCAAAACTAATTATCGGGTAAGTAACTGCCAGGTGTGGCCTGAGTAAATCCTTAATTATTACTGAGCGGTTTTACTCACGCCTAATTCATTCTGCTATATGGTCCAGATACCTGTGAGGTGCATCACAGTTCGCCATCGGTCCGAGGAGATGATGGTCATGCAACAAGCATTGCGTCCCTACGCCACAGCTGGTGTCGTTCTGGTAGGCGCCAGCCTCATCACCGCCGCGCCGATAGCGATACCACCGCCCGAAGTGCAGTCGCGGCCGGTCCAACTGGTCGACGCGTGGTCGGATCTGTTCGCCAACACGAACACCAACGTGCAGAACATCATCGACAACGCGGACCTCCCGGCCATCACAGGTGTCATTGCTGCGCTGTTCACCAACCCGCTCGGCGTGATCAGCGCCCTGACGGACGTCACTCCCGATGTCACCACGGACCTCGGCTCGCTGCCGGCGCAAATTTCGGTGGATTTGCCGCCGGGACTCTCGCTCGGGCTCGCACAGCTCGGCACGTGGGTGACCACCACTACCGCGATCAACGAGGTCGTCGGCCAGGCGATGACCAACCCGGCGAGCCTGTTCGAAGGCATTGCCACCATCCTGAACGCCTACCTCAACGGCCAGGACGAGCTCAGCCTGCTGGGCGGCACCATCACGCTGCCCGCGTTCAACGGAATCCTCGCCCCTCTGCAGACCGGGGGCGTCGACCTTAACCTGCTCAACCTGGTGGATGCCCTGGGGTTGGGCAACACGCTGCTCACCGACCTGGACCTGTCCAGCTTGCTGGATCAACTCGGGCTGGGCGAGCTGGACCTGGGCGGCTTGTTCAGCGCGTTGGGGCTGAGCGACGAGGGTCTTGGTGACCTACTGGGCGACCCGACGCTGGGCGGCTTGCTGAGCGTCCTCGGCCTTGGTGACTTGGGGCTGGGCAGCTTCAGCCTGACGAACCTGCTGACCGACTTGGGTCTGGACGAAACGCTGGGTCAGCTGAGTTTGACGGACCTGTTGGATGGGTTGGGCCTCAACGCGAACCTGGGCAGCTTCGGTCTGACGGCCCTGTTGGATGACTTAGGTCTGAACACCAACCTGGGCGACGTGACTCTGACGGCCCTGTTGGATGCCTTGGGTCTGAACATCAACGTGAGCGACCTCAGCCTCACCGACGTGATCAGTGGGCTGTTCGGCGGTCTCAATGTCGGCAACGTCGGCCTCGGCGGTTTGCTGGATAGTCTGGGGCTGGGCGGCCTAGGGTTGGGCGATTTGCTGCAAACCGTCCCGGGAATCGGGGGCTTACTAGCGCCCGTGCTTCTTCTCTTTCCCACACTGTTCGACCTTTTGAACGGTGTAAGCCTGGCTCAGCTGGTGAACACGCTCACGCTGGGCAATGGCGGCGCCCTGGATCTGACTGACCTGCTGGACTTTCTCGGTCTTGGCAGCACGACCAGCGGCGACCTCGGTAGCATCACCGATTTGTTGACTGCGCTGGGGATCAACCTCCCGTCGACCGGTGACTTGGATTTGAGTGACCTGATCACCTCGGTGCTGGGACAGTTGGGGATTCCGATTCCGTCAACGGGTGATCTGACCATCGAGGGCTTGTTGACCGCACTGGGCGTGCCCATCCCGTTGACCGGCGATCTGACGATCAGCAGTTTGCTGACGGATGTGTTGGGTCAGTTGGGTCTGCCGATTCCGGTGACCGGTGACCTGAGCCTCGCCGACTTGCTGGGCTCACTCGATGTCCTCAACCTGCCGGTGGGTGACTTGTTGAACAACCTGAACCTCGGCGACTTGTTGGACCTGCTGGATCTGTCCAACCTGCCGCTGGACCTGAGCAACTTGGGTGATCTGTCCAACCTGAGCCTGGGTGACCTGCTCGGCGATCTGGGTCTGGGTGATCTGGCGAATATCGGCATCGATCCGTTCGGCGGCATGACCACCTTGCTGGTGGACTTCATCCCGCAACAGATCCTCGACGCGCTGGGCATGTAGTCAGGCGAACGCCTCGACCGGCGGGCACGAACACACCAGGTTGCGGTCGCCGTAGGCGCCGTCGATGCGGCGCACCGGCGGCCACACCTTGGGCCGGAAGTCGCGGCCCAGCGGATAGGCGGCCTGTTCGCGGGTGTAGGGATGCTCCCACTTGTCGACCACCAGGCACTCCGCGGTGTGCGGGGCGCCGCGCAGCGGGTTGTCCTCGACCGGCCACTCCCCTGCCTCGACGCGGTCGATCTCGCCGCGAATGGCGATCATCGCCTCGCAGAACGCGTCCAGCTCGGCCAGGCTTTCGCTTTCGGTGGGTTCCACCATCAGCGTGCCGGCCACCGGGAAGCTCATGGTCGGTGCATGAAATCCGTAGTCTCCCAAACGTTTCGCGACATCGTCGACGGTGACCCCGGTGTCCTTGGTCAGTGGCCGCAGATCCAGGATGCATTCGTGGGCCACCATGCCGTTCTCGCCGGTGTAGAGCACCGGGTAATACTCGTCGAGCCGGCGGGCGATGTAGTTGGCCGAGGCGATCGCGGTCAGTGAGGCCGCCCGCAGCCCGGCCGCGCCCATCATCCGGATGTAGGCCCAGGTGATGGGCAGGATGGACGCCGACCCGTAGGGCGCCGAGGACACCGGCCGCGCCGGCGGCAATTCGGGCGCGAGCGGATGCCCGGGCAAAAACGGCGCCAGGTGCGAGCGCGCCACCACCGGGCCGACACCGGGTCCGCCGCCGCCGTGCGGGATGCAGAACGTCTTGTGCAGGTTCAGGTGGCTGACGTCGCCGCCGAACTTGCCGGGCCGGGCCAACCCGACCAGCGCATTGAGGTTGGCGCCGTCGACGTACACCTGACCGCCGGCGTCGTGCACGGCCGCGCAGATCTCGGCGATGTCGTGCTCGTACACCCCATGCGTCGAGGGATACGTGATCATCAGCGTCGAAAGGCGATCGGCGTGCTCGGCGACTTTGGCGCGCAGGTCGTCCAGGTCGACGTCGCCGTTTTCGCGGCAGGCCACCACGGCCACTCGCAGCCCTGCCAGCGCGGCGGACGCGGCGTTGGTGCCGTGCGCGCTGGAGGGGATCAGGCAGATGTCGCGCTGCGGTTCCCCGCGGCTGGCGTGGTAGGCGTGAATCGCCAATAGCCCCGCATACTCGCCCTGAGAGCCCGCATTGGGTTGCAAGGAGGCGACGTCATAGCCGGTGATCTGCACCAGCCACTGCTCCAATTGTGTGATCAGCCGGCGTATTCCGGAAGTGTCGGAGGCCGGGGCGAACGGATGCAGCCGGGCGAACTCCGGCCAGGTGATCGGCTCCATTTCGGCAGCGGCGTTGAGTTTCATGGTGCACGAGCCGAGCGGAATCATGCTGCGGTCCAAGGCAAGATCCTTGTCGGCCAGTGTCCGCAGATAGCGCATCATCGATGTCTCGGTGCGGTACCTGGTGAACGCCGGATGGGTCAAAAACTCCGACGTGCGAGTGGCGATGCCGGCGAACGCGGGCTCGGCAGCGTGCACCCCGAACGCGTCGAGGACCGCGGCGACGTGCTCGTCGGTGGTGGCCTCGTCGCAGGACACCGACACGTGGTCGTCGTCGACGCGCCACAGGTTGATGTTTTTCGCTTTGGCCGCGGCGATCACCTCGTCGGCGCGGCCGGGCACCCGTGCCAGCACGGTGTCGAAGAACGTGTCGTGCACCAGCGCGTCACCCAGTGCGGCGGCGATCTTTTCGGCGTGCGCGTGCACCCGCCGGGCGATGCGGGTCAGGCCGTCTGCGCCGTGGTAGCTGGCATACATCGCGGCCATCACCGCCAGCAGGACCTGCGCGGTGCAGATGTTGCTGGTGGCCTTGTCCCGGCGGATGTGTTGCTCACGGGTCTGCAGCGCCAGCCGGTACGCCGGCGACCCGTCCGCATCCACCGAAACCCCGACCAGCCGACCCGGCAGCTGCCGGGCATGCTTGGCGTGCACCGCCAGATAACCGGCGTGCGGACCACCGAAACCCATTGGCACACCGAAGCGTTGGGTGGTGCCGAATGCGACGTCGGCGCCGATTTCACCCGGCGGGGTGATCAGCGTCAGCGCCAACAGGTCGGCGCCGACGGCCACCAGCGCGCCGCGCTCGTGCGCCTGGGCCACCAGTTCGGTCCAGTCGGTGATCCGGCCGCTGGCGCCGGGCAATTGGGTGATGACGCCGAAGAACTCGCCATCGGGCAGCCCGTCGCGCAGGTCGGCGGTGACGATCTCGATGCCCAGCGGCTCGGCGCGGGTGGCCAGCACCGCCGCCGACTGGACGAACAGATCGGTGTCGACGGCAAGCCGATTCGATTTCCCGCGCACGGCGCGGTGCATCAGTGTCATCGCCTCGGCCGCCGCCGTGCCCTCGTCGAGCAACGAGGCGTTGGCCACCTCCAGGCCGGTCAGGTCGGCGATCATCGTCTGGAAGTTCAGCAGCGCTTCGAGCCGGCCCTGGCTGATCTCGGGCTGATACGGCGTGTAGGCGGTGTACCAGGCCGGATTCTCCAGAATGTTGCGTAGCAGCACCGGCGGGGTGAGCGTGTCGTAGTAGCCCTGGCCGATCATCGACACCGCAATGACGTTGGCGTTCGCCATCTCCCGCAGCTCGGCCAACGCCTCGGCCTCAGTGGCCGGCGGCGGCAGCCGGTCCAGGCCGGGGGCAGCGCCGGAGCCGTTCAGCGTGTCGAGGATGCCGGCGGGCACCGCTCGGCGAGCCAGGTCATCGAGGGAGTCGACGCCGATGACCTTGAGCATGGTCGCGATGGCCCGGCTGTCCGGGCCGATGTGCCGGTCGGCGAAACGTGGCTCGGTGTGGTCGGACACTCGGGACTCCTGACATGGGTAGAGGACGGCCGTTCCTCTCCCTCTGTCTTTACCCGCGCCGGGCGCCTGAGAGATTCGGCGCCGCGCCGCGACGCGGTGCCTTTCCCCATCGGCGGGCGGCTCGAAGCAGACGAGCCACCGCTTTCCAGAGGCATCGTGGCCTGGCGCGGTCCTGGTGCCTGAGAGGTTGACGGAGAGGTGTTGCTCCTTCGGCGTCCGTGGCTGGCGGTCACGGAACTCTCCCGCGCGAGGGCGATGCGGGGTTCAGTCTACTGGGGCGTCCGCCACCGGCGCGAGCTCAGCACGCTCGCGAAACGACGCGGTTAGCCGATTTTTCGGTCGCGGTGCTTGCGGCGGGACGCCAACTCGTCTTCCGGCGCAGCGATCGATTCGCCGCCGTCGGCGCGTTCCCCGGGGAAGTCGGCGATCGCGCCGGTCAGCTCCCGCATCGCTCCGGAAACGGCGATGCCGAACACACCCTGGCCGCCCTGCAGCAGGTCGACGACCTCCTCGGCGGATGTGCACTCGTAAACCGTGGTGCCATCGGAGAACAGCGTGATGTTGGCCAGGTCCTGCACACCGCGTTGGCGCAGGTGGTCGACGGCGACCCGGATGTTGTGCAGCGAGATACCGGTGTCCAGGAGCCGCTTGACGATCTTGAGAACCAGGATGTCTTTGAACGAATACAACCGCTGGCTGCCAGATCCGGCCGCGCTGCGGATCGACGGCACCACCAGCGAGGTACGCGCCCAGTAGTCCAGCTGGCGATAGGTGATTCCAGCGATCTGGCAGGCGCTCGGACCACGGTAACCGACCAGTTCGTCGGGCACGGAATCGTCGGGAAACAGGCCGGCCTGGACCGGTTCGCTCGGGGTGCTGGCGGTCTGGTCGGTTCCGGTCTCGAGGTCCAACTGATCCTGACGTGGTTGATCGCCCACAGTGCTTCCTCTCGCCGATCGCGTTTGCTCAGGCCGAGTGTCTGTGAGCATACGCTTTGGACGCTCTGTCGTGTTTGTAGAACTGATCCGGTTCGTCATCAAAGTATGGCCGCCGGACGGGGAGTCGGCCCTGCATCTTCGGGGCGTGTCGACGCCGAACTCGCAGATGAGACCCATCCGTAATCTTGGGTCTGGGTCGTCAGGTCGCCTTGAAGTCGTCCGGGGACACGCTGTCGAGAAATTCTTTGAACTTCTCCACCTCGTCCTCGCGTACGGCGCTGCTCGGCTCCTCGTCGGTCTCGTCCGGAATCAGCAGGCCCGCTTCGGCAAGCACCGACTCCTCCACGTAGATCGGCACACCGACCCGCAGCGCGATGGCCACCGAGTCCGACGGCCGCGCCGACACCGTGATGTTGCGGTCAAAGATCAAGTCGGCGTAGAAGGTGCCTTCCTGCAGGTCGACGATTCGCACCTCTTTCAGCGAATGCCCAAGCGCGGCAATCAGATCACGGATCAGGTCATGTGTCAGAGGGCGTGGCGGCTCGACACCTTGCTGCTCAAGGGCGATTGCCGCCGCCTCAGACTGGCCGATCCAGATCGGCAGATAGCGATCACCATTGGCTTCACGCAGCAACAGCACTGGCTGGTTCTGCGGCTGCTCGACGCGAATGCCGACGACGCGAACTTCACCCATTTGTGTCTGCCCTCCGCAACTGCTGCCGTATCCCACTCAGACCCGGGTTCTGCCGGCCACTAACCCGTCGAGAAAAGTCTAGTCCTTCAACGGTGCAGAACGTCGCGCACAGCCGACTTGATCAACGACGTGTGCAAGGTGATCGCCAGCGCGGCCACCTCCCGGGCCAAGTCGTCGGCCCGGTCCCGGGCCCCGGCTTTACCGGCCTTGACCAGTGGGCCCGCGATCTGCGCGATGAGGTCCGATTGGCGGTCTGCCGCGGAGCGGAATGCCCGCAGGTGGCGTGGCTCCACCCCGTATTCGGAAAGCGCCCGGGCGCATTGCAGGATCACCACCGCGTGCTCGTCGAAAAACCCACCCGGCCCGGTGGTGATCACTCCCGCCTTGAGCAGCGCGGTCAGCAGCTCGTTCTCGACTCCGGCGCGCTCCAGCAGGTCCTCGCGGCTCAGCCGCACCGCGGTGGGTGCCACCGCTGCCGGATCGGAACCGGTGCCTATGGCCCCGTTGCCGACCACCGACACCAATCGCGGTACGCCATAAGGCGATCCGGACTGCGGAAGTTCCCCGTCGGGCAACGCGTCCAGCTGCGCCTTGATCACCTTCAAGGGCAGGTAGTGGTCCCGCTGGGCGGTGAGAATGAAACGCAGTCGCGCGCAGTCATAAGCAGTGAATCGGCGATACCCCGATGCGGAGCGCTGCGGGGTGACCAGGCCTTCGGCCTCCAGGAAGCGAATCTTGGAGATGGTCACATCCGGGAATTCCGGCCGTAGCGCCTCGAGCACCGCTCCGATCGACATCCCGGCCAGCGGGGGGGTATCGGGCGCGGTCACTAGCTTCCCGGTCCCCCGTCGTTGTCGCCGGGCTTCGGGCCGGTCAAGAAGACCAGGCGGAACTTTCCGATCTGGACTTCGTCGCCGTTGGCCAGCACCGCGGAGTCAACCGGCTCCCGATTGACGTACGTACCGTTGAGGCTGCCGACGTCGACGACATGAAACTCATCGTTTTCCAACCGGAACTCGGCGTGCCGGCGGCTCACGGTGACGTCGTCGAGGAAGATGTCGCTGTCGGGATGACGACCGGCCGACGTGGTCGCCTGGTCGAGCAGGAAGCGCGACCCCGCGTTGGGGCCACGTTTGACGACCAACAACGCCGAGCCGACCGGCAGCCCTTCGACGCCGGAAACCGCACTCTCACCGGCCGCCTGTGCCGGGGCGTCCAGTTCATTGAGGAAGTCAGCCCGGAAGACGGATGTCGTCTCCACCGTGACTTCATCAGAGGTCTGGTCGTTGTCCTTTTCCGTCACCCGCTGCTCCTCACTGGCCGCTGTGGCGTTGTCTGGTCAAGCCAGGTCGGCCGATTCCCCACCGGCTTGATCGTGGTGTGTCGACCGTACCGCGCACGGGTCCGCAATGGGCCAACCACCACACGTTCTGCACATCCGCGTCGGGCACCCTAACAATTCTCTACTCGGTCAGCGTCCCGCGGTAGGCCTCGGCGTCCAGCAGTGCCGAGAAGCTCTCCTCGATGGCGGCCGGGTCGAGCTGGAGGTCCACCATCCAGCCTGCGCCGTACGGGTCGGAGTTCACCAATTGCGGACTGCCCTCCAGATCGCTGTTGACGGCAATGACTTTCGCCGAGACCGGCGCAAACAGGTCCGACACGGATTTGGTCGATTCCACCTCGCCGAACGATTCGCCGGCGGTCACCTCGGTACCGACGTCGGGCAGTTGGACGAACACGACGTCGCCCAGTGCGGACTGTGCGAAGTCCGTGATCCCCACCCGCACGCTGTCCTCGCCGGTGCGGCGAACCCACTCGTGTTCGGCGGTGTAGTGCAGGTCGGGCGGGATTTCGCTCACGGGGCTTCCTATTCTTCGGTTGCTCACTTGACGGGCTGAGCGTATTGGCGCGGTTTTGGTTGTCGCAAGGCGGTGACTTCCACATGGTCGGATTGCTGCACCGTCATGGTGCCGCCGACGCGTTTGACGCTGTCGACCGCGCCGCCGGGAATGTTCATCGCTGCGGCCAGCGTTGGCGGATCCCCAATGGCCAGAACCGAATACGGCGGTGAAAGAGTCTTGCTGTCGACAGTCAGGGCACCAGGCGCGCCGATCACCCAGGTGTCCACACCGACCCGGACGGCCTGACGTGCATCCCGAATTTCAAGGGCCTCAGCGCCGGCGGCGCGCAGTTCGTTGATCACATCGAGCACGGCTTCGGGCGCCACACCGGGGCCCGGGTCGCTGATGGTCACGGTGACGCCCGGGCCGGTGGCGCCGACGGTTCCGATCAGGATGGACAGCGCAGCCAGTCTGGCCTGAGCGTTTTCGATGGCGGCCTGATCGCCGCTGCCGGAGGCCTGCAGCGAGGCCAATGTGCGCTGCAGTTCAGTCACCTCGGTATTGAGGGTGGCTTCGCGTTGTCGCAGCGAATCCAGTAGTACCAGCAGGTCCGCGGGCCGCGCGGTGTCCAGGGCATCGCCCGATTCGTTTTGCCGCACCTGGGTGACGATGGCGATACCGAGCAGCACACACAGCAGGATTGCCAGTACCCCGAACATCATGCTGCCCCGCCGCAGCATGCCCGGCAGTTGGCGCCGCGCCTGACGCGGCGGCAGTTCGTGCCTGCCGTGCTGGGCGTCGTCGGCGTCGGTGTTGCCGTCCGGTGGTGCACCGTTGGGATCTGACTTGGTCACCGCAATCTCACATTCGTCACGCCCCGAAAAGCCTGCGCCGCAGGGCGGCCGCGTTGCCGAAGATGCGAATGCCCAACACGACAATGATCGCCGTGGACAACTGTGTGCCGACGCCTAACTGGTCTCCGAGGTAGACGATCAACGCCGCCACCAAGACATTGAACACGAACGACACCACAAAGACCTTCGGGTCGAAGATCCGCTCCAAGTAAGCGCGCAGCCCGCCGAACACCGCGTCCAGTGCAGCGACCACCGCGATGGGCAAATACGGTTGGACGGCGTCGGGCACGCTGGGGTGGAACACCACGCCCAGTACGATGCCCACCAGGAGTGCCACAACACCGATCACCGGAAACCGTCTCCTCGAAATACAGACAACTAGGTCCCAATCTGTTTGGCGAACTTGACATCTCGAACTGCGCCAGCCGGCAATGTCAGACCGTCACGGGCGCTTACGTTGACCTCGACACCGTAGGAGGCTTCCAGCAGCCGCAGGCGGTGCAGGCCGGGGCTGCTGTCGAAGACATCCTGCATGCCGCGTGGTGGCCCGATCGCCAGGATCGTGTAGGGGCTGGCGACCGGATTGTTGTCCACCAGGATCGCGCCGCCGGCTTGCCGGATCGTCATGTTCGGTCCGATCCGGACACCACCGAGCGCGATCGCCTCAGCGCCGCTGGCCCACAACGAGTTCACCACCAGCTGTAGGTCGCGGTCGAGGATGATCTGCTTGCTGCCGGCCACCCGTTCTTTGGACACGTCGGACAGATTCGGGCCGACGCCCGGGTCGGTCACCGTCACGCTCAGCCCCGGACCGATCACGGCAGTGCTGGCGGCGGAAAGGCTGAGCGCGTCGAGGCGAGCCAGCAGCCGCTGGCCTTCCGCGTCATTGACGAGTGCGCGTCGCTGAATGTCGTCGACCTGGCTGGTGAGCTGATTGCGGCGGGCGGTGAGCTCGGCGGTGGACGCCTCCTCGGCGCGCACACTGCCTACCAGCACCTGCCGGGCGGCGCTTACCCCGGGCGCCAGCAACCGGGCCTGCGCGGCCGCGACGCCGAACACGACTGCCACCAACAGTGCCGCCAGCGCCTTCCACGCCCAGTCGACGACGGATGGTCGTGGGCCGCTGCGCTCCCGCGCGGCGGCCGCGGCCGCGTATCCGGGATCCAGGTGCTCGGAGAGCAACGCCCGCAGCAGCGACGGCACCGGGAGGAGCTGCGGACGTCCCGCCTCGTGGATGTTGCGGCCCGCCTCGGGGTCATAGCCGCCGAGCGCCTGGTCAGCCATGAGCACCTCGGGCCGGCACCCTGGGCAATCGGCGCACCACCAGCACCATCTGGGCCACGTAAAGCACGAACGACCACAGGTACATGTACATGCCCCAGATCAGAAACGCCAAACCGACGGCGAGCACCACCCGACTCCACCGGGCGTCCCACTGGCCCAACAGAATCAGCGGGAATGCCGACATCAGCGCGAACGTCGCGGCCTTTCCCAGATAGATGACCGGCAGCGCCGTGAAGCCGCGGCTTCGCAGCACCGGCAACTCCGCGGCCAGCAGCACATCACGCGCCAGCAGCACCCCGATGACCCACCACGGCACGATGCCACGCAGCCCGAACGCGATCGGGACCGTGATCATGTACAGCCGGTCAACCGCCGGATCCAGCAGTTCACCGAACTTCGACGACTGGTTGAGCAGCCGGGCGATCTTCCCGTCCGCCCAATCGGAGGCGCCGGTGAACATCAGAATCGCCACCGCCCAGCCGTCACGATGAGCAAACAGCAGGTACACGAAAACCGGGATCAGCACCAACCGGATTGCGCTCAGCGCGTTGGGCACCGTCAGCACCCGGTCCTGCGCCGGCCCGCGCCTCATGAGGGCTGACCCTATCTGAAGATCCCCGGCAAGCTCAGCACGGACAGCGACTCGTCCTCCAGCGGGTTGTCGTGCACCATGTACGTCCACGTCGACGTCGGCCGCGCCAGCTTGGACAGGTCCACACCCGGTTCCTCCTCGATGGTCGGCGACGTTTCGAAGGTCTGCTGGGCCGCCTCGATCGCGTCGGCGGCCAGCGACGCGAACGCGTCGACCGCCATCCGGTGGAATTCGTCGAGCGGATTCTGCCGGCCAAGCGCCCGCAGGTGAATGCTCTCGCGGATATCGGCCAGGTAAGCCAAATGGTCGGCCCAGCCGCGGTCGAGGTGATAGAGCATGATCAGCCGGCAGATCTTCTCCAGCTGCTCTTCGGACAGCGTCTTGGACAACTCTTCGTAGCGCTCGGGTGCCAGGTCGGCCAGCTCCTCGCGCGCAGCCGGGGTGGAAAGCAACGTGTTTCGGCGCTCGACGATGATGGCGCGTTGCTGGGCGATCAACTGGTTGTAGCGCCAGGTGTTGGCGTGCACGTCGAGCATCCGGCCCTCGGCGATGCGCTGGGCATGATCCAGCAGGCCGGCCGCCTTCCCGCTGACGATCCGGCCGTCCTCGTCGGTGGCCATCGGCAGCTTGTTGGGATCGAGGTTGGCGGCGACGACGTCGTCCTCCCAGCTGGAAAAGAACACCGACGAACCGGGATCGCCCTGACGCCCGGCACGTCCACGCAGCTGGTTGTCCAGTCGTTCGGTGTTGTGGCGGCCGGTCCCGATCACGTGCAGTCCGCCCAGCTCCGCCACCTTGTCATGGTCGGCCTCGTCGGAGCCGCCCAGCCGGATATCGGTGCCGCGGCCGGCCATCTGGGTCGACACCGTCACCGCACCGAGCTTGCCGGCCTCGGCGATCACCCGGGCCTCCTCGGCGTCGTTCTTCGCGTTGAGTACCACCGCGGGAACACCGCGACGCAGCAGCCGTTCGTAGAGTTCCTCGGATTCGGCGACATCACGGGTGCCGACCAGCACCGGTTGGCCGGTTTCGTGCACCTCGATGATGTGCTCGATGATCGCGTCGTTCTTGGCGGCCGCGGTGATGTAGACCCGGTCGGCTTCGTCTTGGCGAATGTTGGGAGTATTCGGCGGAATTGGCGACACGCCGAGCTTGTAGAACTGGCGCAGCTGTTCACCGGCGGCCAGCGCCGTGCCGGTCATCCCGCACACCGTCTCGTACCGGTTGATCAGGGCCTGCACCGTGATGGTGTCGAGCACCTCGCCGGTCTCGGTGGTTTCGATGCCCTCCTTGGCCTCCACCGCGGCCTGCAGACCATCGGGCCAGCGCTGCAGTTGGGCGATGCGGCCGCGCGATGCGTTGATCAGGTGCACGGCGTTGTCGCGCACGATGTAGTGCACGTCGCGTTGCAACAGCACGTGGGCGTGCAGGGCCACGTTGACCTCGGTGAGGGTCGTGCCGACGTGCTCCTCGGAGTACAGGTCGATACCCCCCAGCGCCTCTTCGATTCGACGCGCGCCCTCCTCGGTCAAGTGCACGTTGCGGCCCTCGGCGTCGGTGCCGAAGTAGCTGTCGGCGTCCTCGCCGCTGACCAACTCGCCGACCAGCCGGATGATCTCCAGCCGCGGTGTTTCGCGATGGGTGGTCCCGGCCAGCACCAGCGGCACCAGTGCCTCGTCGACGAGCACCGAGTCGGCCTCGTCTATCAGGGCCACGTCCGGATTCGGCGACACCAAGTCCTCGACGTCGGTGACCAGCTGGTCGCGCAGCACGTCGAAGCCGATCTCGTTGACCGACGCGTAGGTGACGTCGCACTTGTAGGCCGCTCGACGCTCCTCGGCCGTTGATTCAGCGGTGATCCAGCCGACCGTGAGACCCAGCGCCTCGATCAGCGGACCCATCCACTCGGCGTCGCGGCGGGCCAGGTAGTCGTTGATGGTGACGACGTGCACGTGCCGTCCGGCCAGCGCGTAGCCGGCGGCCGCAATGGCCCCGGACAGGGTCTTGCCTTCGCCAGTCGCCATTTCAATGACGTCGCCGGCCAGCATGCGCAACGCGCCGAGCAGTTGCACGTCGAACGGGCGCAGCCCGGTGGATCGCTCCGCGGCTTCGCGGGCGATGGCCAGAAATTGGGGGATGTCCGGCGACTCGGCGAGGTCCTCGAGGTCGAGCAGCCCCGCGGCTTGCTTCAACTGGTCGTCGTCGAGGCCGGCGGCCTTTTCGTCGTACTCGGCGGAGGCGCCGACCTCGGCGAGCGAACGATTCTGGTTCTTCTCGGTGGTGGCGCCCAGCAGCTGCCAGAACCTGCTGGCTAGCCGGCCTGGTTTAGCGCTAGTCGTCTTCGGCACAGCACAACCGTACTCACGCCAGGTTGGATCGGCGGGGATAGGCGACGGCGGGATCGGTCAGCACATTGACGACGGCGGGTAGCCCGCTAGCGAACGCGCGCTCGAGGGCCGGCCGCAACTCGGCGGGCGTCGACACCAGCTCGCCATGGCCGCCCAGCGCGCGCACCACGTCGTCGTAGCGAGTGCCCGGCCGCAATTCGGCCACCACCGAATAACCGTAGAGCGCCTCCATCGGATGCTTCTCCAACGCCCAGATGCCGTTGTTGCCGATCACCGAAACGACCTGGACGCCGTGGCGGACCAGCGTGTCCCATTCCATCCCGGAGAACCCGAAAGCGCCGTCGCCCTGGAGCAGCACGACCTGGCGATCGGGCCGGGCCAGTTTGGCGGCCAGAGCGTAACCGGGCCCGGAACCGAGACAACCGAACGGGCCGCTGTCCAGCCAGGCGCCCGGAACGTAGCTGTCGATCACCCGGCCCGCGTACGAGCCGAAATCGCCGGCATCGACAACCACGATCGCGTCGCGGTCCAGCAACGGCGCCAGCTCGGCGTAGACCCGCATCGGGTGTAACGGTGTCCGGTCGTCGGCCAGTTCGGCTTGTTCGCCGTCGCGCGCGGCCGATTCGGTGGCGCGCAGATCGCTGACCCAATCGTCGTGGCCGGGCTGCCCGCTTTCACGCAACGCCGACAGGATTGCGGACACATCGCCGTAGAGTTCGGCCGTGACCGGCCGCGGATGCTGGCGGTCGGGTTTTGCCCGGTCGACCACGATCAGCTGGGTGTCCGGTCCGAAGACCCCGCCGAAGCCCAACCGGAAATCCATCGGAACTCCGAGCACCACTGCAACATCAGCCTCTTTCAAGGCTTTTGAGCGTGCCCGTGAGAACGCCAACGGGTGATCGGCGGGCACGGTGCCGCGGGCCATCCCGTTCATCAACACCGGTATTCGCCGTTGCTCCACCAGCTGCAGCAGCGCGGCCTCCGCGTGCGCCCACCACACATTGGTGCCCGCCATGATCACCGGCCGCCGCGCGCCGGCAAGCAGATTGGCGGCGCGATCGAGGGCATTGCCGTCGGGCGCCGGGGCCGGGGGCAGGTCGGTCAGCGCGCCGGGGCGCGGATCGTCCGCCGACTGGGAAAACACGTGGTCCATCGGGAAGTCGACGAACGCCACCCCCGACGGGGCGCCGACGGTGGCCCGCAGCGCGGTATCGACCAGCTCGCACACCGCGTCGGCGGACTGCGCGGTGGCCGCGAAGCGGGTCAACGGCGCCACGAACGGCACGTGGTCGATCTCCTGCAGCGATCCCATGCCCCACCGCGCTGCGGGGGCCCGGCCGCCAAGCACCAGCAGCGGTGAGGCATTCTGCTGCGCGGCTGCCATCGCGCTCATCCCGTTGGTGACGCCAGGACCGGCCGTCAACGCCGCCACGCCGGGCAGCCGCGTCACCTTCGACCAGCCTTCGGCCGCGAAAGCTGCGGTCTGCTCGTGCCGGGTGTCGATCAGCCGGATGCCCTCGCTGCGGCAGCCGTCGTAAATGGAAAATAAATGACCACCTGAGAGGGTGAACATCGTGTCGATGCCGCTGGCCTTCAGTCGTCGTGCGACGAGCTGGCCGGCGTGCAGGGTTGTGGGAGCGTCAATAGTCATCCTGACGCGAGCCTAGTCATCCCTGCTGTAGCTTCGCCCGGGAAAGTTTGATCGAGGAGAGAGTCGGGCCGTGGAGCTTTTCAAGCCGTCCATCGACTGGGGTCATGCGCTAACGGAGTCGGTGTCCTGGATTGCGCTGGCGTGGGCGACCACCGCGGTGTGCGTAGTCGTCGTGCTGGTGGTGCTGCGATTCGTCACCCCGTGGGGTCACCAATTCTGGCGGATCAGCGGCGACTACTTCATCGGCCGGCAAAGCATCCCGGTGTGGACCATGCTCGGCGTCCTGCTGCTGTCGGTGATCATCAACGTGCGGCTCACCGTGTTGTTCAGCTATCAGTCCAATGATCTGAACTCCTCCGTTCAGACCGCCGTGCAGGGCATGGCAACCCACAATGACGCCGTGAAACAGTCTGGGGTTCATGGGTTTTGGATGTCACTTTTGATCTTCAGCATCATGGCGGTGTTGCACGTCATGCGGGTGATGCTCGACATCTACCTGACCCAGCGGTTCATCGTGGCATGGCGGGTATGGCTAACTGACCGGCTCACTGGCGATTGGTTGGACGGGCGGTCCTACTACCGCGCACGATTCATCGATGCCACCATCGACAACCCGGACCAGCGCATCCAGCAGGACATCGACATATTCACCGCCAATGTGGGTCCCACACCCAACGTGCCGTCCAATGGCACCGGCACCACCCTGCTTTTCGGCGGGATTCAGCAGATCCTGACCATGATTTCGTTCACCGCCATCCTGTGGAACCTGTCGGGGACGCTGACCGTTTTCGGGGTGGACATGCCGAGGGCGATGTTCTGGGTCGTCATCCTCTACGTGTTCGTAGTGACGATCATCGCGTTCTGGATCGGCCGGCCGCTGATTTGGCTGAGTTTCCGTAATGAGCTCACCAACGCCGCATTCCGCTATGCGCTGGTCCGGTTGCGCGACGCCGCCGAAGCGGTCGGGTTCTACCGCGGTGAGCGCGCCGAACGGGTGCAACTGTCTCAGCGGTTCCGCCCCATCATCGACAACTACCTGCGGTACGTGAACCGGACGATCGGATTCGCCGGGTGGAACCTCTCGGCAAGCCAGGCGATTGTCCCGTTGCCCTGGGTGTTGCAGGCGCCCCGGCTGTTCGCCGGCCAGATCAAATTCGGCGACGTCATTCAGACCGCGACCGCTTTCGGCAACATCCAGGAGGGACTGTCGTTCTTCCGCCAGGCCTACGACCAGTTCGCCAGCTACCGGGCCGCCATCATCCGGCTCTACGGACTGGTCGAGGCCGACGAGCAGGCGCGTGAGTTACCCGAAATCCACACCACCGCAAGCGTTGACGACGCCGTCGACATCGAGGGCCTCGAGGTGCGAACGCCCGACGGCGACCAGCTGATCGACTCGCTGGACGTACACCTCGACAGCGGCGACGCATTGGTGATCACCGGGCGTTCGGGCAGCGGCAAGACCACCTTGCTGCGCAGCCTCGCCGAGTTGTGGCCGTACGCCTCGGGCACCTTGCGCCGACCCGATGCCGAGAACGAGACAATGTTCCTCTCGCAGCTGCCCTACGTGCCGCTGGGCGATCTGCGCGCGGTGGTGTCGTATCCGGGTTCGTCGGGTGACATCCCCGACCAGCAGTTGCGTGACATGTTGGTCAAAGTGGTGCTCCCGCACCTGGTGGACCGTCTTGATGAGGAAGAAGACTGGGCGAAAGTCCTCTCCCCGGGCGAGCAGCAGCGAGTCGCTTTCGCGCGTGTACTGCTGACCAAGCCCAAGGCCGTATTCCTCGACGAGGCCACCTCGGCGCTGGACGAGGGGCTCGAGATGACCCTGTATCAGTTGCTGCGCAACGAGTTACCGAACACCATCGTGGTCAGCGTCAGCCACCGCAGCACGGTCGAGCAGCATCACGATCGACGCCTGCAACTGCTCGGCGAAGGCCGGTGGCAGCTCAGCCGCGTGGAAGACGAGCCAGTCCAGGTGTAGCGAGAGCTCCGCTCCCCTAATCTCCTTCGCCGAGCGGGCGCAAAACGACGGCGCTTGCGGCGTGTCGGCGTACAAACACGCCCGCTCGCGCCAAGGGTTGCCAAGGGTTACCCGGCTGCGGCGTGGGCGCCGGCGCGACGGCCGAAAAAGGAGCCCTCACCGAGCTGGGTTCCACTGGCGTAACCCTTGCCGTCCTGGGCGATATTGGACGCACAGGCTCCCGCCGCATACAGGCCGTCGATCACGCTGCCGTCCTCGCGCAAGACCTGACCATCGACCGAGGTGGCCAGCCCGCCGATGGTGAACCCCGCATACATAGCCTTGCCCAGCGACAGGTCGAATGCGCCCCAGGGCCCCTTATCTTGCGGCGCAAGGAATTCCGGCTGCTTGTGAAAATCAGGATCCTCACCACGAGCGGCGAACTCGTTGTAGCGGTCCAGCGTCGCAACCAGATTACCTGACGGAATACCCAGCGCCGCTTCCATTTCCGGGACGGTCTCCCAGCCGTCGATCAGTGGGATGAGCGGCACTTGGGGCGGCCGTAGATGCGCTTCGTCGACGATCAGGAAGGCCGCGCTGTCGGGTTGGTCCATCACGAAACCCGAAGTGCGGGAATGGTAAGAGTCTTCGGCGACGAACCGCTTGCCGAGCTTGTTGACGATGATCCCGGTCAGCAGTATCGACGGCGGATACGCCGGGGCGGTGATGAAGATCTGGTCCATGTGCCGGGTGGCGCCGCCCGCTGAGATCCCCAACCGGATACCGAGCCCGTCGTCGTAGGTGTTGCCCAAAACGAACGGCTTCTCGGCCAATTTGGGCGTGTACTTCGCTACCATCTCCGGGTTCATCACGAATCCGCCCGCGGCGATGATCACCGCCTTGGCCCGGATTGCTCCGGTGTCCGCGAAGTGCTTCCAGGTCACTCCCCTCACCGCCCCCGACCCGTCGAGAACCAATGCCGTCGCACCGGTTTCGTAGCGGATCTGCACACCGAGGTTCTCGGCGCGTTTGAGCAACAGGTCGATCACCAGCTTCGCGCCTTCGGTATCGCCGGGCACCGGCACCTTGTGCCCGCGTGGGGCGGGCACCGCCTGTTCCTTGAACGGCCACACCTTCTCATTACCGGTGAACATCAGACCTTCGGTGTTGGGCTGAATCACCGCCTTCTCCGGGTAGAAACTGCGCTCGAACTGAAAGCCCAAGTCCTCCAACCAATTGAAGTGTTCGACGCTGCCCTCGCAGTAGGCGCGAATCTTGTCGTGATCGGGTTCGCGTGACACCGCGACCAGATACTTGTACATCTCCTCGGGCGAATCGTCATGACCGGTGGCCCGTTGAACCGCGGTCCCACCGCCGAGATAGAAGTGCCCGCCGGCCATCACGGTGGTGCCGCCGGCCGCAGCGGCACGCTCCAGCACCAAGACCCGCGCACCGGCGGCGGCTGCGCTCACCGCCGCACAGCCACCGGCGATGCCGAAGCCGATAACGACGACGTCGACGTCGTCCGACCAGGCCTCTACCTCGTCCGCGTTGACCGTCGCCGGGATGTCGGTACCACTCACCGCTGCTCCTGTTTGATGTAGTCGAAGAACTGCCGGATCTCCGGACTGATGTGCGCGATCTCCACAAACGGCACCCCGGCCTGCGGGTCAGACACATAGGCGAACCGCATGCCCCCGGGCATCACGCCCTGCTGCACCACGCCGGCACCGTGTTGGGTCGCTTCGGTCAGCATCGCGGCAAACCGCTCGGTGGTTTCCGCCTCGACGCAGATGTGGTGCAGACCGGGGCCGCAATCACGCAGAAAGTCACTATAGATGTTAGGACCGCGGACCGGTTCGATCAGCTCCAGCTGCATATCGCCGAGATAGCTCAGCGAAATACTTGCGACAAAGTCGGCCGGCCGGCCGAGGTAGCTGCAAGTGTCCGGGGCGAAGTGCACGTCGGCCATCCGAATCCACTTCTTGACCCCTAATAGGCTGGTGAGAGCGGTTTCCGTGACATCCAGATCGCGAGTCACCCAGGCGATCTGGACCGGCGATCCAACAGTTAGGGCCATCGTTTCGCAGAATAGCCCAGCGCTTGCCGTGAGCAGGAGCCACTGCACCGCCGAGGCATGGATGAACACGTTCTAATTCGGCTGCGTCAACATGCCGACCAGCAGCCGAACCTGGGTATCGAACATCGTCTGCGCGTCAGTCAGCGTGTCGGAACCGTATTGCCCGAAGACCTCAAGGCTGATGGCGCCGACGATACCGGCCCAGATTGCGAAACACTTGGCGACGACGGGATCATCGCCGGGAAAGCTGAACTCGTGGCGGAGTCGCTCGAAATCCGACGACATCGGTTGAGACACAGCCTCATTCGTCAACACGATGTCGCCGGTTTCGATGCCGGCGGCGACCGCATCGAGCAACGCCCCGATCACCCTGGTGCCCGGTCCGAGCGTTCGCTCGGCCGGCGCTTGATAGCCAGGCACCGGGCTGCCGTACAGCAGCGCCCAACTGGCCGGGTGGGTGACGGCCCAGTTGCGGGTGGCGTGCGCGATCGCGATGACGTCGTCGCTCCACAGGTCGGGCATCGCGTCGCGGGCTGCGTCGACGGCATCGGCGAGGTCGGAATACGCGTCGACCAGCAGCAGCGTCAACAACTCGTCTCGGCTGCCCACATAGCGGTACACCGCCGAAGACACCATGCCCAGGTCGCGGGCGATCGCGCGCAGTGACAGCCCGGCGGCGCCGCGTTCCACCAGGTGACGCCGGCCAAGCTCGATGATCTGCTTTTCGATCCGCTCTCGCGATTCGCGCCGTTTGCCCATCGAGACCAGTGTGACACAACCGAGAACACTGCTCTTGATTTTTCTCCGCTGGTGTGGCAGCCTCAAATTTCTGAGAGCACTGCTCTCTAAACATCAGGAGACCGGAGGGTGCGCCATGCCAGTGCGATACGACGAACCAAACCGAGTGGCCCGGGCCGCCAATGCGGTCATCCGGTGGCTCGCCGAAGGAGGGATCAGCCTGGCGGGCACCCGGGCAATTCGCGTGCGCGGCCGCAGGACCGGAAAGCCGCAGGGTGTGGTGGTCAATGTCTTGACCGTCGACGACGTGGACTACCTGGTGTCGCCCCGCGGCAACACGCAGTGGGCGCGCAACCTGCGGGCCGCCGGCAGCCTCGAACTGGGTCCGCGCTGGCGCAGCCGGCACAGAAGTGCCACGGAGGTCGCCGACGCTGACAAACCGGAGCTGTTGAAGCGCTACCTGGACCGGTGGTACTGGCAGGTCAAGGGGCATGTCGCCGGTTTGACTCCCGCCTCCAACGAGCAGGAGCTGCGCGCGGCGGCACCGTCGATCCCGGTTTTCGCGCTGACGCCGCAGTGACCGATCAGGCGGGCCTGGCCGGAGGTCCCCCACCGTCCTCGAGTATCTGCTGCGACGCCGACCGCCACGACACCGCGGCGGGGTAGTCACCCCATGTGCTGTTGAAAATCCCGACTATCCGGGCCGGACCGCCGGGGCCGCCCAGATACACAGGCCCGCCGGAATCGCCTTTTTGACTGACGACGCCGCCGGTCATGGTGAACCACCCGTTGTTGACGCTTTCGACGGTTCCGCAGCTCTCGCCGGTGACCACGCCGAAATGGCAGACGCCGTCGCCGGGCTTGACGACCAGCCCGGGGTCCGATTCCAGCGGGCGCCCGCCGGGCAGG
The DNA here is from genome assembly GCF_900417275.1 of Mycobacterium shimoidei. Taxonomy (NCBI): domain Bacteria; kingdom Bacillati; phylum Actinomycetota; class Actinomycetes; order Mycobacteriales; family Mycobacteriaceae; genus Mycobacterium; species Mycobacterium shimoidei. Next base: position 3,602,353 of record NZ_UEGW01000001.1, read on the forward strand.
ATGTTGTTCGCCGTCACCTCCGGGACCAGCACGATCGACTCGTAATCGATGATCTGCTGATCAGTGGCCACCGTCGCGCCGTTGGGGGTGTTGTCCCGGAACGCCGCGAGGTGACCGATCACGTGGTTGTCCTTGTCGGTGACTGGCCCATCGCCGTGGCAATGACCGGCCGTGAACGCCACGCGTAGCTCGGGATCGACGAAACCCAGGGTGCACAGGTGAGTGCCCTGGTGAATTTCCATCCCCGGAAACACCAACACGGGATCGGCGGTAGCCACCGCCGCAGGCCGCAGCCCGGCCATCAGCGCCCCAGCGGTGACTACCGCAACGAACCCCCGCAAGACCAAGCGGCGCACCGTCGACTCCGATCACTAGGGGCCGACGTGGTGCCGGCCTCCTAGTTAGGTTATCGACGTTAGGCTTGCAAATGTCAGGGAATCGTTAGCACCTGTCCCGGGTAGATCAGGTCGGGGTTGGAAATCCCGCTGGCATCGGCGATCGTCTGGTATTTGCTGCCGTCGCCGTAGAAGCGCTCCGCAATGGCCCACAGTGTGTCGCCGGATACGACGGTGTAGGTCCGCGGCGCGGGCTGCGGCTCTGGAGCCGATGCGGCCACTGGTTCGGCTGCCGGTTCGGCTTCCGGCGCGGGAACCGGCTCTTGCGCGGCAGTTGTGACTTCGGCAGCCTGCGGTTCCGGCGGAGGCGGAGCGTCGGTCTCGGTCTTGGTCGACCATGCCGGCCCGTCGGCTGCGTACAGCACCAGATTGCGGTCGTCCTGCAGGACGAGCTTCGTCTTCTTTTTGCCTTTAGTATCGGTGTGCCACACCGGTTTATCGGCGGTGTAGAGCACGAAATTTCCGTCGCGCTGAACCTCAGCGCGCACCACATTTTGACCGTCGGTGCCCGTCGCCCAGATCGCCTTGCCGCGCGAGGCCAGCACCAGGTTGCCGTCGTCTTGCAAGGTCAAGGTGTAAGCCCCGTTGTTCGAAGTGAGCGATTCCCCCTTTACGAGTTTTTGGCCTTCGGTAAGCGTGTCTGCCATAGGATTCCCTTCTCCTCGGGGTGCGCGATCGGGACCGACCGGGCGTCGACACCAAATGGACGACGAGCAAAAGCCTACTGATCTTGGTTTTGCTAGGCCAGGTTTCGGCTCGCCGCAATCGAATCCAATTGGCGAACGGCAGGTGAATTCGCCGGCTCCCAGCCGGGCGGCCCGAAGACGTAACCGAGCCGATCACGCAGTCTGCTCGCCGCGCGCAGGTCGCGCAGAATCGCCAGGTATTCGTGGGTCTGCAACTTCCAGATGTTGAACGTGTCGACCTGCTTGGTCAGCCCGTAGTGCGGCCGGAACGTCTCGGCCTGAAAGCTTCCGAACATCCGGTCCCAGATGATCAGAATGCCGCCGTAGTTCTTGTCGAGGTATTCCGGATCCATTCCGTGATGCACCCGGTGATGCGACGGCGTGTTCAAGACGAATTCGAATGGCCGCGGCAGCCGGTCGATCCGTTCTGTGTGCACCCAAAACTGGTAGATCAGGTTGACCGAAAAGCTGACGAATACCATCCACGGCGGAATTCCCAACAGCGGCAACGGTATCCACATCAGGATCTCTCCGCTGTTGTTCCATTTCTGCCGCAGCGCGGTGGCGAAGTTGAAGTATTGGCTGGAGTGATGGGCCTGGTGGGTGGCCCAGATCAGCCGTACCCGGTGGGCGATGCGGTGATAGCAGTAGTACAGCAGGTCGACCCCGAGGATCGCGACGACCCAGGTGTGCCACTGGGTTGCCGACAGGTGCCAGGGCGCCAGATATGCGTAGATCGCCGCATAGCCGAGCAGGGCCACGAATTTCCAGCCGGCCGTGGTGGCCACCGATACCAACCCCATCGAGATGCTCGCCCATGAGTCACGGGGATGATAGGCACCGGACGGTGGCCTGGCGGCGGCCTCGATGTGTTCGAGTTTGCGCGCCGCGGCCCACTCGAGAATCAACAGCAGCAAGAAGAACGGGATCGCGAACAGCACCGGGTCACGCATTTGCTCCGGCAGCACGGACAAGAACTCCGCGATCGCATTCACACCAGATACTTTAGGCCGTCGCGGCCAATCTCTTGGCGTGCAGCCGCCGGCGGTCCAGACTGGCGCTGATGAAGGCGATCGACCGTACGACGCTCAAGCCGAGCCTCTCCCAGCGGTTGCTGCGCTCCACCGGGGTGCGGCACCGGCTCTTCCCCGCGGCAAAGCTGGATCAGTGGGCTGCCCATCCCCGTCAGCCGTACACGGGTCGGCCATCCAAACGGGTCCTGAAGAAAATCCAGGTCGAACGCGCCGATCTCGACGGTCGCCCGGTATACCACGTCAGCCCACGGCTGGTGGACGGCGCCGAGCTCACCGGTCACCTGCTGTACCTGCACGGTGGCGCCTATGTGCTCGACCTGCTGCCACACTTTCACTGGCCGGCCATTGCCAAACTGGTCAACACTTTGCGGCGCACCGCCACCGTGCCGATCTACCCGATCGCGCCCGAACATACCTACCGCGAGGTGTTCCCGTTCCTGCTGCACGTCTACCAACGGCTGCTGGAGACACATGCATCGGAATCGATTGCGTTTATGGGTGATTCAGCGGGCGGTGGGATGGCATTCGCGTTGTGTCACGCGGTCCGCGACGCCGGCCTGCCGCAGCCGAGCGACGCGGTGCTGCTCTCGCCGTGGATGCATGTCGCGCTTCCCGACCCCGCCGTGCCGGCCGTCGCCAAGGTCGATCCGCTGCTGAACTTGGATGATCTGCGCGCCGCTGGAATTCGTTACGCCGGTGGCGATCCGCTGGACACCGTTCTGGTCAGCCCGAGCGTCGGACCGCTGAATGGGCTACCGCGGCTGACGGTGTTCACCGGCACCCACGATGTGCTCAATCCCGATGCCCGCGCGTTTCATCAACGCGCAACCGCTGACGGGCTCGACATCAACTGGTATGAGCGGCCCGGAGCCATGCACGTGTGGATGTTCTTGCCCGGGCCTCACGCCGGTGCGGCGTTGACCCAGATCCGACAGGTGTTAAACGGTTGAGCGGCGCAATCCGCTGCGCGCGAGACTAGCTCCGTTGGGCCACCGGCGGCATCGGCTCGTCTTGATCCCCCGCATACCAGTGCACGGCCTGAACGCCTGGCTGCAGGGACAGTTCTGCGACGAGCTTCTCCAGCCGGGCGGGGGCGTGACCGTCGCTGAGCAGATATGCGGTCAATGCGACGGTGTCATCGCCGGTGCGGCCGGTATGGATCCCGCGCAGCACGAAGTCGTTGCCGCTGGTGCGCTGGACGATCTGGGCGCGCACATACTTTTCGGATTTCGGGCGGCACACCAGCTGCAGCTGGTAGGGCTGGTCGTCCTCGTCCTCTTCCACCACTTTGTCGCGGTCGATCAAGTGCCCGAGCGGGCGTCCCAGCAGGTGGATCCCGACGATCGTGCCGGTGGCGATCAAAGCGAAGACCAGGTGACCGGCGGCCGCAAGCACGCCGACGGCTGCTGAACACCACAGTGTTGCCGCCGTGTTGAGCCCGCGGACGTTGAATCCCTCGCGCAGGATCACACCCCCGCCGAGAAAGCCCACCCCCGACACGACGTAGGACGCAACTCTGGTCGGGCTGGAGTCGTTGGCAGCGACCGAGTAAAGCACGAACAGCGTTGCGCCCGTGGCAACCAGCGCATTGGTGCGCAGGCCGGCCCGCCGCGCCTGCCACTGCCGTTCGAATCCGATGAGTGCACCGCACCCCAGCCCGACGCCCAGCCGCAGCGTGAAGTCGGCGATGCTCAGCGTCTGCATCCCTCTAGTGTGGCCGACCTGGGCAACGACCGCGCGACGGCCTCGGTCAGATCGGCGGCGGCTGGCGAGATGTCGACTTGCCCTTGTTCGATACGTGCACGGCGTGGATGCCCGGCTTCTTCGACAACTGCGCGAGCAGACTCTCAAGCTGCGTTTCGTCGGTATGCCAGTGCTGCACCGACTCGGGCTTCTGGGACATCTCGGCCAGCACGCGCTCGAGCTTGTCCGACTTCTTGTTCTCGGTGTTGTCGGTCTTGTCCTTGTTGTCGGTGAGCGGGCGCCCGACCCGCCCGACACCGCCGGCGACCGCTTGAGGGGCGGCGGCGCCCAGGGCACTTCCGGCCATGCCCGCCAGGGCCAACTGACTGAACAGGCCACCCGAACCCTCCGCGACCACGGCGGGTGCGGCCCCCACACTGGTGCTCTGTAACACGCTGGCCGCCAGACGGATCGTCGGGGTGGCCGCAGCCCAGCTGGGCGGCACCGACATTGCGCCGACCGCAGCCGCCTCGCCCAGGCCGGCCGACACCGCTCCGCCGGCCGCACCCAGGCTGGTGACACCGGCCACGTGAGTCGTCGACGCCAGACCGGCTGCCAGCGATCCCGCCGCCGCGGCTCCTGTCCCGGTCTGGACCGCCCGCACCCCCTGCACCAACCCGTAGATGACGGTGAGCAGGATGTCGTTGGCCGGCAGCAGCAGCTTGGGTATCGCCTCGAGATATGAACTGATCTGCGCAACCGACGGGAGCTCCGCCTGGGCCGGCGCGGCGAGGCTTTGCAGCGCCTGGGGAACCCCGGCGATCAGTTGGGCGAGCGTGGTTTGGGTGTTGGCGCCGGCGGTTTGCCCGGCGGCCGCGGCCTGGACGGCCAACCCACCCGGGTTGGTGGTCTGCGGCGCCGCGGTGAACGGCGTTACCTGCGAGGCGCTGGCGGATTGCGCGGCATAGCCGTACATCGCGGCGGCGTCCTCGGCCCACATCTCCCCGTACTGCGCCTCGGTGGCCGCGATCGCCACGGTGTTCTGCCCGAAGATGTTGGTCGCCACCAACGACGCCAGCTGGGCGCGGTTGGCCGCGATCACCGGAGGCGGTACCACCGCGGCGAACGCGGTCTCGAAGGCCGCGGCCGCCGACCTGGCCTGGGCGGCGGTCTGCTCGGCCTGCGCCGCGGTGCTGTTCATCCAGGCCGCGTACGGGGCGGCGGCAGCCGACATCGCCGTCGCGGAGGGGCCCTGCCACGATTCGTCGGTCAACCCGGTGATCGCCGACGTGTAGGCGACCGCGGCGGCCCGCAGTTCGGCGGCCAGCGCGTCCCAGGCCGCCGCGGCGGACACCAGCGATTCCGGTCCGGGACCGGCATACATGCGCCCGGAGTTGATCTCCGGCGGTAATGCTCCGAAATCCATCGCTACCTCACTCGTCCGCCGGGATCACGATGATGGTGGCCGTGCTGGCGGCGTCGCCGCCGATGGAGACGCCCGTGGTACCGCCCGCCGAGCGCGCCACGCCGCCGCCGGTACCGACCAAGGCCCGTCCAGCCATACCGGACAGGGCCGCCTGGCTGAACAGGCTCCCCGAGCCGTCGGCCATCGCCGCGGGAGCGGCCGCGAGGCTGGTGCTCGGCACCACGAATGCGGCCGGCCTGATGGCCGGCGCGGCCGTGGCCCAGCTCTGCGGCACCGACAGCTTGCCGACCAGGCCGGCCTGGTTGAGCCCCGCCGAGACGGACGAGCCGACGCCGACCGTCCCCAGCGCGGGTGTCGCCGGACCGAGCTCGCCGGCCAGTAATCCGCTGGTCGCGGCCGGGATCGCAGACGCCTTGGCTACTGCGCCGGCGAGGTTCTGTCCCGCCATGGGCAGCAGCACGTTCTGGAAACCCAGCAGATAGGGCACACCGGCGATCGGGAAATACGAAATCGGCGATGTCGGGCCGGTGATCAAATCCAAGAATGCGAACAGCGGCGATTCGGCCTGAGCGGGCGCCGCGGCCGCAACGGGCGACGTGAGATTCTGCAGGGCGGTCGGCACCGCGGAGATCAGCTGCGTCAACGTCGTCTGCGCGGTTCCCCCCACCTGCGCAACGGCGTTCGACTGTGCCGCCAAGCCGGCGGCGTTGGTGGTCTGGGGCGGTTCAGCGAACGGTGTCAGCTGGGTGGCACTTGCCGAGGAAGCCGCGTAGGCGTACATCGCGGCGGCGTCCTGCGCCCACATTTCGGCGTAATGGAACTCGGTGGCCGCGATGGCCGCGGTGTTTTGCCCCAGGAAGTTGGTGGCGATCAGCGCCGCCAGCAGCGCGCGATTGGCGGCGATCACCGGCGGAGGAACCATGGCGGTGAACGCGGCCTCGTATGCGGCCGCCGCGGCCCGGGCCTGACCGGCAGTCTGCTCAGCCTGTGCGGCGCTGGTAGCCATCCAGTGCACATAGGGCGCGACGGCCGCCGCCATCATCGCCGACGTCGGGCCATACCAGGATCCGCTGGTCAGACCCTCGATCACTTCCTGATACGACGACGCTGTGGTGCCCAATTCTGTCGCCACCGCATCCCAGGCTGCGGCGGCGGTGAGCATTGGTCCTGATCCGGGACCCGCGTACATCAGGCCGGAGTTGATTTCCGGCGGTAGCGCTCCGAAATCCATCGCGACACCCCTTCGTTGGCCGTGGACGTGCTGGTGGTCATAATGGGCGCCGACAAAGCTTCCCGCGGACAAATCGCTTATCCGAAACATCGGCAGCGGCTTTCCCATCGCGCCGATTATGAGGGCCCGCAGGATGTCGAAGACTGGGACATCCCAGCGTCGATGCTGCGAAATTGCTGGCAATCCGCGCTATTTCAGCGCGTTAGAGGTGGGATCACCGTGTCGACGATGACGGCGAGGTGACGCCCGGTCGGCGGCGCGCCGGTGAGCTGCATGTACTGGTTGATTAATGCCGGCCCGACCCGGCAGGTGAATGGGGTCAGCGTTTCCGGGTCGATTTCGCCGTTGCCGACGGCGGTCCGCAGGATCGTTTCGATGAGCTGCAGCCGTGGGGTCAGCACGGCGTCGGCCCAGATTGCACGTAGCTCGGGTTCGTGGAAGAGCTCGCCAACGATCGCCAGACTGGGAAATGCCGTCTTGCCGGCCAGCAAGTCGCGGTGGCTGGTCAACACGGTCAGCAGGTTTTCGCGGGCAGACTTGTCGGCGCGGAGCTCGGGCAACGGTGGCGATGCGTAGCGCAGCGCAGCTCGCACAAGATCATGTTTGCTGGGCCAGCGGCGATACAGCGCGGCCTTGCCGGTACGCGCTCGCGCCGCAACCCCTTTCATGGTCAGCCGCGCGTATCCGACGGCAGTCAGCTCGGCCAGGATCGCGTGATAGAGCGCGTCCTCGAACTCATCACCGCGACGGCGGCTGCGAATCGCCTTGGTCTGCTGCGCCATTTAGTTGATAGTAGACCCGACTCGTCACATCCGGCGGGCCGTGACCATGCACCCGAAATCGATTGCTGCGACCCTGGTTTTAGTCGGCGGCGGCCGTGTTCGCGGCCTCGGTGGCCGCATACGAATCGGCACTGGTCACCAAAGTATCCACAACTATCTGGTGAATCGCGATCGCCTGGGCGCCGACTGTCTGGTACACCTGGGCGTGGACGGCGAACTGGGCCGCGGTGATCGCCGACACCTCATCGGCGGCAGCCGGAACCACGCCCGTCGTCGGCCCCGCCGCAGCGGCATTGTGGGCGCTCATTGCCGAGCCGATCCCGGCCAGATTCCCGGCCGCCGCCGCCAACACTTCTGGTTGTGTGGTCACGAAAGACACGAGTTCTCCTTAAGCTGTGGAGTTCTCAGCTCGCAGCGAGTTGTTGCGGACAATAGAATCTTGCTGCGATCATGGCGAAATCGGACGCATCGTCCATACTGAATCCTGGGTTGCGGGTTTTCAGCTCGTGGACGAGCGCCAGGCCGGACATGCCGTTATTCAAGCACCCGCACACTGATTGAGCAGTTCCGATGGCCTGACCCGGAGTGGGATAACTGATCCCGGCCTGGTTCAGAGCAGCGATGAAGGCCGCGTCGTTACCGCCGCCTTCGCCCGGGTCAGCATAGGCCGGCGCGGCAAGACCGATCACCGCGAAAATGCCAAATATCCCAAGTCGCAATCGCATAACTCATCCTTTCGGTGCCGAAGAATTCACGTTTCGTCTGGTGGCCGATGCAGAGTGCCTCTGTACCAATGACATTGGGCTGTGGCCCGGTCGTCGGAATCGCTGCAGCGGATGCCATTTGGATTAGCCCAACCGTGCATCCGGCTGCACAACCCTGCCCTTGCCGCCTTTGGTCAGATGCACCGCATGGATTCCGGGCTTTTTCGAAAGCTGTTCGAGCAGACTGTCAAGGCCGTCCTGATCGACGGAGTGGTGCTGCACACTTTCGGGCTTGTCCGATATTTGCGCGACCAGCTGTTTCAGCTGCTCGGGCGTATGGCGATCTTTGAGGTCTTTGAACGGAGCGAGACGGGCGCGAACACCGGTGCTGCTCAGAGCGCTGGGAGCCCCGGCACCCACCGCGCTGCCGAGCATTCCCGCCGCAGACGCGGAGCTGAGCAGCGCTCCTTCGCCCAGCGCGGCGGCCGGCACGGTCTGTGGCCCGGCAGCTGACAACGCCGCCGCGACCGTCCGGATGGCCGGGGTGGCCGTGGCCCAAGTCGGCGGGACTGACAACTTTCCGACCAGCGTGCCGGCATTTCCCATGTTCGCCGACACCGCGCCGCTCAGCCAGCCCCGGCCCCACCAAGGACCCGCGAGCCCACCACCCAGCCCGTCCACCGGGGGCAAGCCAAATCCCGGCGCCGGGGCGAACTTCAGGAATTGCGACACCGGAAGGTTGACGAGCAGCCCGATGTCGTTGAACGCGGTCGTGAAGCCGAGTGGGGTTTTTATGGCGGTGTAGAGGGCCGTGATCGTCGACGCCCCGGATGGCCCGAAGAGGGAGTTGAGCAGCCCATTCATCGTGTCGGTGTAGTCGGTGGACAGGTCTGCCAGCCACTGCAGCAAAGGCGAACCCGCATAGGCTGCTGTCGAGGCGAGCGATTGCGCACCGGTGCCGGCGGCGCTGCCAGCGGCTTGCGCCACTGCCGCCCCCTGGTTGGCCGCCCCGCCGGGGCTGGTCGTCTGCGGCGGCGCGGTGAACGGCGTCAACTTGGAGGCGGCCGCCGACGATGCCGCGTACGTATCCATCGCCAGGGCGTCCTGCGCCCACATTTCTGCGTATTGGGCTTCGGTGGCCGCGATCGCCGCGGTGTTCTGCCCAAAGACATTGGTCGAGACAAGCGACGCCAACTGGGCGCGGTTGGCCGCGATCACCGGTGGAGGCACATGCGCGGCGAACGCAGCCTCATAGGCGCTGGCCGCCGCGGTGGCCTGGCTCGCGGCCTCGTGGGCCTGGGCGGCGGTCTGTTGCATCCAGCTCACGTACGGGGTGATCGCGGCCACCATGCTCAGCGACGACGGCCCGATCCACGGGCCGCTGGCCAGGGCCGAGATCACCGACGAATAGGACGCCGCCGCCGACTGCAGATCGGTGGCCAACCCGTCCCAGGCCGCCGCTGCGGCCAGCATTGAATCCGATCCGGGACCGGCATACATCCGGCCTGAGTTGAACTCCGGCGGAAACGCTGCGAAAAACATGCCTATCCCCCTGATGTGGTTGTGTGCGGCGTCATGGCAGTCACGGGGTCAGTCCTCAAGGGCCGGGATCACGATGATGGTGGCCGCGGCCGGGTCAGCCTGGGTGACGACACCGCCCAGCGAACCCGCTCCCGCGGCAGCACCGCCCACCGAACGGGTCGCGGTGGCAGCGACAGCGCGTCCGGCCAGGCTGGACAACGCCATCTGGCTGAAGACGCCGCCCTCGCCGGCGATTGACGCCGTTGGGGCCGCGGCCAAGTTGGTGGGTAGCGCCGCAGCGAGTGTTCTGATCGCCGGAGCGGCTTCGGCCCAGCCCTGTGGCACCGACAAACTTCCGACCACCGCCGCGCGACCAATCGCCCCCGATACCGGCACGCCAGCGGAGCTCAGCATCGGGTTGGCCGGCTCCACCAGCGGAGCCAGCGCCCCGGTGATGGGCTTCGGGCCCGCGAGGAAAGACGCGACGCCCTGCCCATTTTGGGCGTACGAATAGACCTGCCCGAACGACAGGAACGGACCGCCGGGTATGGAGGTGAGACCTTGCAGCGAGTACGGCCCGTTGACGATGGTCGAAAAGATTGTGTTCCAGTTGGTCAGGTCCGTCTCGAGTCCCGGTGGCAGCGACAAATCGAATAGCTGCGGCAAGGCGAGTTCGGACAACAGATTCGTCGATCCCGTCGTCGGCGACTCCGCCAAACCGGTTGCCAGGCCCTGCAGGGCATTCGGCAACGAGTTGATCAACTGGCTGAGCTGTGTGCTGATGTTCAATCCGCTTGCACTGCCGGCCTGAGTAACCGCAGACGCTTGCAACGCGGTCCCGGCCGTATTGGTGGTCTGGGGCGGCTCGGTGAACGGTGTCAATTGCGTTGCGGCCGCAGCAGATCCGGCGTAGCCGTACATGGCCGCGGCATCCTGAGCCCACATCTCGGCGTAGTGGAATTCGGTGGCCGCGATGGCCGGCGTGTTCTGCCCCAAAAAGTTGGTCGCGATCAGCATCGCCAACAGAGCGCGGTTCGCCGCGATCACCGGCGGCGGAACGGTTGCAGCGAACGCGGTTTCATACGCGGCTGCCGCCGCCGTGGCCTGCGCAGCCGTTTGTTCGGCCTGCGCCGCAATCATGTTCATCCAGCCGATAAACGGCGCTACCGCTGCGGCCATCGACGCCGAAGACGGCCCTTGCCACGGTCCGCCGATAAGCGCGTCGATCACCGATTGGTAGGACGATGCCGCTAAGCTCAATTCGCTGGCGAGCCCCTCCCAGGCCGCGGCAGCGGCCAACATTGGGCCCGGCCCAGGGCCGGTATACATCCGGCCCGAATTGATCTCCGGTGGTAACAGGCCAAAATCCATGTTTTTACCTCAAGCGCCCGTGCGCGAGCAGCAACCGATCACTAGCCATCATGAGAAGTGACCCCTCCTGCACAAGATATGTTGTCCAGCAGCGTGTTTGACGCGTTAATTGATGCTGCCTTTGTTCACGGAACTTTTGTGAACTCTGCTTTTGACGCGTCGGTCGTCCGTCGCCATGTTGGTGTTGCGTTGTTCGCGTGAGGTTCCAGCCAGGTAATCGCCAAGCTAAATCTTGATCACTTGCCGGACTGACCCCCGGTGATATCCGCACCAGCTGCAAACCAGCACCATGGCTGGAAAGTGCCTGGCCGCCACGCTGATTGACGTGAGTCACATCACAAAGACGCGGTGCCGCCGGTGGGTAGATAATAGTCATGGGTGTCTCCTAACTGGTAATAGCATCGCAGCCAGTGCTGACACCGCACTGGTTACTTGCTGAAAATCCGCTGGGAAACTTGGGGTTTGCCGCGCTTGATGGTTAAGCGCGCGAGCCAGTCCAGCGCGACGTGACACAGATGAACGAAACACCGTGTCGTCACTTGCATCTGATGCAATTAGACGCTAGTGCTTAAATTTAAGCGGTGATATCCCTGTCACCCGATTTCGAATTATTCGAGCGTCAGGTTCTCCCGAACCAGTGCCCGACAACCCGGGCGATCTCGATGTAGAGCGGGATTCCGATCGTGACGTTGTAGGAGAACGTCAAACCCAGCGATGCAGCGAGCGGTAAGGAGGGGCTCGCCTCCGGTATCGCCAGACGCTGCACTGCGGGCACAGCGATATATGAGGCTGCGGCGCAGAGCACCGCGAACAAGACGTAAGTTCCCGGATCGAACTGCGCGTGAGTGAAATACGCGTAGGTGCTCGCGGTGATGATGCCGAGCGTCGCGAAGAGGTTTGGTGCCAGTAGGCCGAAAAAGATGAAACCGCGGCCGGCGAACTTCAGGTCCCTCAACTTGCGGGAAGCTGTCATGCCCATCTCGAGCAAGAACAGGCAGAGCACACCCTGGAACGCGGCAACGAAGACATTGTCGTCGTCGTGCACGACTTTCGGTCCCTGCAGTCCGCTGATGAGACCGATGACGATGCCCCCGAACAACAGACACAACCCTGGGTTGAGCAAGACTTCCCGCAGCAGCTGGGGTGAGAAGATCGATGCCATGCGGCCGTTCTCAAGGCCACGGTCCCATTCGGGATGCTCACGCTTTTCCAACGAGAGCTCCGACTCCTGCTCGATCTCTCGCTCGCGCAGGGGTGCGACAAGCTCGCCGGGAAGAGGCTGGGTCGCGGCGCCGGGCCCGGCGGTGACCATGGCACCTGGGGTATAGCCCGGCTCGTCGGGCATGAACCCGGCCGAGTCCATGCCCCGATGCCGAAGCCGCGCCACCAGGTACAGCGCCACCAAGCAGCCGGGGACCTCCATCACTGCGAGCATGACCGGCATGTAGGCGTTGAAGGCCATTCCCATGGTCCCGAGCACGGCCACGCACGTGGCGAAGGTCCCTGCCGAGTCAGACCCGTAATAGCCGGCGACGGTTGCCTTGTCGATGCGCCGCATGGTCGTCATGCGGCTCAGCAGAAGGTAGGCCACAACGCCGATCACGGCGTTCAAGACGAACCCCATGAGCATGAATCCGACGATGCTGCCGATCGACGACGGATCGATCGCCGCCAGCTCCTCACCACCGTGCCAGCCGATGGCCAGCAACAGATACATCGTCAAACCTTGGTAGAGGACGTAGGGGAACTCGAATTCCACCTTCAGGATCGGGATCAAAAAGCCCAAGTAGAAGAACAGCAGCAGCGGCTTGAAGAGGTTATGGAGGAAGTTCTCCAGGAACTCATGCAACATCGAGCTCTCGTTCGCCTTCCTATTCAAGGGATCTGCTGATCTGTTTTCAGTTGTAGCTCAACAGCTTCCAGATGATCCGCATACCAGAAGCCGGATAATTAGTAGTCGCTATCGTCTACTAACATTCGAAAGAGCATCTCAGGTGTTTCTGGACCAGCGCTGCTTGGTTGCTGGAAGTCTGCTGAGAGTCGCCAGCCCTCAGTTGATCCCTCCTTCCGCGTTGCGGGGCCTCATGGTCCGCGTCGTGTTACCCGGCGGCCACCGGTCGCGCCATCACCGTCGGCTTGAAGCCGTACCTGGGCGCAGAAAGGCCGACGCCACGTCCACCTGAACCCGGCACCGCCATCCCCGGCATACCGGGCACGCCGGCTGCCTCCGCTTCCGGTAGCGCCGAGGCCCAGCTGGCGCCCGGGAACGACGTCACGGTCGCGTTTGCCGCCGGTGCGGCGGTCGTCCAGGTCTGCGGCACCGACAAAGCCCCGACAGAGCTGGCTCGGCCCAGACCCGCAGACACCGCCGCGCCACCCAAGTTGGTCCCCGCCAACGGGGTTAGCCCGGAGCTCGCCGCACCCGGCACGAGGTCGGACAGGTCGAGGGCGCCCAGAGCGAATGGGTCGTCGGGGACGAGGGCCGCACCGCGGACCACGGCCAGATCCGAGGCGACCTGGGTGATACCGGCCAGTCCCATCGGGCTAAACGAGCTGCTCAACAGGTTCGTGCTGGCGTTCGCCAGGTCTCCCGGCTCGATCCCGAAAATCGCCGGGATGGACGGCCCCACCGCGCCGGGCGTCCCGGTCTGCAGTGGTGCCGCCAGCCCCTGCAGGGTGGTGGGCATTGTGGACACCAGCTGCGACAGCTGGCTCTGGATGCCGGAGCCGGCGGCCTGAGCCGTCGCCGCCCCTTGGGCAGCCAATCCCGCCGGATTGGTGTTTTGCTGCGGCGCGCTGAATGGTGTCAACTGCGCAGCGACTGCCGAGTTGCCGGCATAGCCGTACATCGCGGCCGCGTCCTGCGCCCACATTTCGCCGTACTGGGCCTCGGTCGCCGCAATCGCCGGGGTGTTTTGCCCCAACACGTTGGTTGCGACCAGCGCGGCCAGCTGCGCGCGGTTGGCCGCGATCACCGGCGGTGGCACCGTCATCGCAAACGCCGCTTCATAGGCGGCGGCTGCCGCCTTGGCCTGGGCAGCGGTCTGGGCTGCCTGCTCGGCGGTCGTGCTCATCCACAAGATGTAGGGCGCGGCGGCGGCGGCCATCGCCTGCGCCGCCGGTCCCATCCATCCTTCGCCGGTAAGCCCGGCGATGACAGACTGATAAGACGCTGCCGCCGAACGCAATTCGGCTGCCAGTCCGTCCCACGCCGAGGCGGCGGCCAGCATCGGTGCCGAACCTGGTCCGGCATACATCCGAGCTGAGTTGATCTCTGGGGGCAATGCACCGAAATCCATTGTGACTCCTTAACGTGCGACGACCGCGTTGGCGGCCTCGGTGGTTGCGTAGGACTCGGCGCTGCTGCCCAACGCGGCTACGAACATTTCGTGGATCGCCGCCGCCTGGCTGCTGACCGCTTGGTAAAGTTGCGCGTGAGCGGCGAATTGTGTTGCTGTCAAGGCCGATACCTCGTCGGCGGCGGCCGGGGGCACGGTGGTTGTCGGGCCGGCGGCGGCCGCATTGTGGGCCGATATCGCCGAACCGATGCGCTGCAGGTCGCCCGCGGCGGCCGTCAGCATTTCCGGTTGCGTGGTTACAAAAGTCATCGGACTTCTCCAGGAGGAACAGCCCGAATCCGTGTCGTCACACCGGGGTCAGGACATGCTTAAGCAGCGCGCGTTCGCATTAAAACGGCGCGCGCTATCAGCGCCCTTGGGCGCCAAGCAAATCAGACGACGGAAACCGTGCCGGGGACGGATTCGAGCGAAATGGTCATCGATCTGGGATAGGGACTATCACTAGGACTCAATGTCGCTCTCACCTCCTCACGGCCGGGGCACACGCGGGTGCCAACCAATCGCACAAAGGGATGAGGCCGCCGGACGAGCCGGATACCGCACCCCTCTCGTCAGAGCTTTGGCACCACACGGCGTATCCGGTTGTCCCGGAAGCCACTTGGGCTCAACCCTTAAGCCGGGAAGAGCTGTCCTGACCCTGGGCGTCTTTCGACGTTCGAGGTCAGTGGCCTATATCCGTGCAGAAGCCTCACCTAGCGAGGTGCATACGCTCACTATCTTGACACCGTGTCGCGGATTCGTCAACTCGCCGCGCTTTAGCTGTCACAGCGGATCCGCGACGCAAATGGAAGATGAGATATGCCTCGACCAGCCAACTTTCAAGACCGTCGCAATACTCGTCTCCTGACTGCTGGTTAACTGGCGACTTCCTGTGAGTGAACCCACCGTCAACCGGCCGCGGGTGGGTGGGCGATCACGCTGGGCCGGAATCCATATCGGGGTGCTACGAAGCCGATACTTCGCGCACCCGAACTCATTATCGGCATCCCGGGCACCCCTGGCGTTCCGGCTGCTCCGGTCTCCGGGACCGCGGTCCAGCTGGACAGCAACGGCGTAGCGGCAGGCAAGCTCGCCGGCGGGGAGGCGGCAGCCCAGCCCTGCGGCACCGACAGTGCGCCAACCAAGGGGGCCCGGCTGAGGCTCGCCGACACCGCCGCGGCTTCGCCGAATCCGGCTTGCCCGAACGCACCGATTCCCACGCCCGGCGCCGCTGGAAACCCGCCGAGCAAGCCATCCAATGCACCCAAACCGAACGGGTCGTGGGGCGCCAGGGCGGCGCCGCGCAGCACGGCGAGATCGGACCCGACCTGAGTGATACCGGCCAGCGAATAGGGTGTCATAAACCCGCTGGCAAGGTTTGTCACCGCGTTCGATAGATCTCCGGGCTGCAAACCGAGAGCGCTTGCAATTGCGCCGATCCCTGAACTGGTGCCCGTCACCGCCGTAGGTGACGAGAGTGCCTGCAAGGCACCGGGTACCGCAGAAACCCCCTGCGACAGCTGGGCCTGCGCGACCGCGGCACCCTGCGCCGAGACGCCTGCCAAACTCGTCGTCTGGGCCGGCGCGCTGAACTGATCCACCTTGGTGGCGGCCGCCGATGCCGCAGCATAGCCATACATCGCGGCGGCGTCCTGGCCCCACATCTCGGCGTACTGCGCCTCGGTGGCCGCGATCGCCGGGGTGTTTTGACCAAGGAAGTTGGTCGCGATCAATGCCATCAGTTGCGCGCGGTTGGCCGCGATCACCGGCGGTGGGACCGTCATCGCGAACGCGGACTCGTACGCGGCTGCCGCCAATCGCGCCTGGCCGGCCGCCTGTTCCGCCTGGCCGGCGGTGCGCGCCATCCACGCCACATAGGGCGAAGCCGCTGCGGCCATCGCCGCCGACCCCGGCCCAAGCCACGACCCATCGACCAGCCCGGAGATCACCGACGCATACGCGGATGCCGCGGACCCCAGCTCGCTGGTCAGCCCATCCCAGGCCGCTGCCGCAGCCAAAAGCGGCCCCGACCCAGCACCGGTATACATGCGCGCGGAGTTGAATTCTGGTGGAAATGCCCCGAAGTCCATTGGCCCAGCCCCTTAACCCGCGCCGAGCGCGTTAGCAGCCTCGGTGGCCGCGTAGGACCCCGCACTGATCGCCAGCGTGTTGACGAACATGTCGTGAATTGCCGCCGCTTGCGAACTGACCGCCTGATACATCTGGGCATGTGCGGCGAATTGCGCCGCAGTCAGCGCGGAGACATCGTCAGCGGCCGCAGGAACCAGGGCCGTCGTCGGCCCAGTGGCCGCATTGTTCTGCGCGGTCAGCGCGGCACCAATCCCGTGCAGATCGGCGGCAGCCGCAGACAGCGATTCCGGTTGTGTCGTCACGAAAGACATGGACTTTCTCCTTACGGATACGGTCCGACCCGGATACGGGCCTCGGTCCTCGTGCTGCCGACGAGCGGGAAATACATTCTGGCGCGCCATGATTCAGCTGGTGAAAACGCAGCCGTGACCGGATCGGAGTGAAACGGTCATCGATATCGGTTAGCTCTGACGCGAACCATCGAAAGGTTTGGCTCTCTCGCCTCACCCCCTCACGCAGCTAAGACACCGCAGCAGGCCAAGGCGCGACGAAAAAGGTGAGCCAACCCCTCTCGTCAGAGCTTTGGCACCACACGGCGTATCCGGTTGTCCCGGAAGCCACTTGGGCTCAACCCTTAAGCCGGGAGGAGCTGTCCTGACCCTGGGCGTCTCTCGACGTTCGAGGTCAGTGGCCTATATCCGTGCAGACGCCTCACCTACCGAGGTGCATGCGGCGTCATCGTGACACCAGGGTTTGCGCGGGTCAACCCACCTCAGCGGGCATTGCGCACAGCACTGCGGCGGCGCAAGCGCGCCGCGGCGACCTGAGCGGGACCGAAAATAGGCGTTAACCAGGAGTTACCTGAGACGCGCCGCCTTCATTAGAGCCGCAAAGGCCGAGAAACGGCCTGCCTGCCAGTCGCGTCACGGTTAGCTGCCGATTTGCTGTGGCCTACCCTACGTCGTCTTCTTTTCGGCTACCGCCGCGCTGAGGCCCTCGGCGAGGTCATCGCGGGTCAACTCCTTGAACCGGCGCAGGTGATCCTCACTGAATTCCTCAACGTCGCCGGAGAGCACCGCGTCGAGCTCCTCGTCATCGAGGCGGAAGCTGCGGTGATCCCGGGCCTTTTCCACCACATTGCGCACGAACCCCGCGTTGCCCAGCACGTCGATCCCGCGGATCAGATCGCCGTCCGGCGACACGCTCTCGTCGTTGTAGAACTTGGTGTACGCGGGCAGCAACACGTCGACCGCCTCGTCGGTGATGATGTCCTCGTTCTCCCGGCCCATCAGCTGGGTCAATTCGATCAGTTCTTTCGGGTTGTAGCTGAAGAACTCGATCACGGTCGAAAACCGCCGTCGCAGACCCTGATTGACCTCCAGCATCTTTTCCATCGCTTTGGCGTAGCCGGCGCCGAACACCACCAGCTCATCGCGATGATTCTCCATGTAGAGCAGCAAGGTGTTGATGATCGCGTTGCCGTAGGCGTCGCCCTGCGAGTACCCGCTCTCGTGCAGATTGTGCATCTCGTCGAAGAAGACGGCCCCGCCCAACGCCTCCTCGAGCATCTCCTCGGTGTTCTTTTCCGCATCGGCCATGTAGCGGCCCAGCAGCTTCGAGCGGCTGGTTTCCACCACCAACGGCTTGCGCAGTACGGTCAGTCCGCACAGCTGCTTGGTGAACGCCCGCGCCACCGTTGTCTTGCCGGTCCCCGGCGGGCCCAGCAGCAGGGTGTGGCGTGACGTCACCGGGACCGGCAGGCCCATTTTGGCGCGAGCCAGATTCACCTTCGTCGTCGACTTGATTAGCTTGATCTCGCGTTTGGCCTGCTCCATGCCCAACATCGCATTGAGCTCAGCATCGCCTTCGGCCAAATACTTCTTGGCCATCTCGGCGTGCCGCGCGGCCTCGGCCTCTGCGCGCGTCGGCGCGCTGTCCGGATCCCACGGATCCGTCCGCGCCTCAATCGTGTCGGGATCGGTGAGCACCAGGCGGTAGTTCGGGTTGTCCAATGCTTCCCGGGCCGGCGCGAACTTCGCATCTCGCGAGTAGACGCGGCGCAGCAATTCGATGGCTTCGTCCTCGCGGCCCAGATGCCGCAGGCACATTCCCTGGGTGTACATCGCGACGTTGGCCGCACTGGGCACCCGGTCCCCCTCGATGGCCTCTTGGGCCCGTCGGGTCGCCTCCTCGAACACCCCCAGCGATGCCAACGCGGTGGTCGCCATGGCCGCGCCGGCAGCCTTCAACTCGGGAAGACGCCACTGCGTTGCGGGCGGGAACTGGGCCAGCACGTCCGGCCAGCGGCCGGTGCGGAAGTACAGCACACCGCGCACGTACTTGATCAGTTCGGCATCGAACGGATGTCGCGGCTCGACGCGATCGAGCAACTGCGATGCTTCCTCGTAGCGCTTCTCTTCGGCGAGCGCGGCCGCGTACGCGGCAGCCAGCGATTCCACGCTGGTGACCGCCAATTTCAAAAACAGCCCGTCGGATACCTCGGGACGGAATTCCAGATCGGTCAGGCCCAGCCGGCGGATCTCCCAGCCGAACGTCTTCGAGGTTTCCCAAGCATTGGTCAGCGTCTCGATGCTGGAATCACCGGCCAGCACCCGAGCCAGCCAGGCATCGCACATGTCCGGGTCGAGCCGGGACGCCGTGGTGAACATCTGCAATGCCACCTGCGGATTGTGACTGGGCTGCAACCCATTCACGGAGATGCCGGACGCCAACAGTCCAGCGACCATCGCGTTGCGCGCATCCGTTGCGTTGGTCTGCGGTCCGCTCATCTATCCGCCCCAGCGGGACCCAGCGAGTACTCGGGAGTCGGTGCGCTTCCGTCGATCGGCACGGTGAGGTGTTCGTCGTCGCTCAGTGTGCGGCTCGGCATGGCCAGCGGCGGACCCGGCAACGGTGCCGGCAAGCTGGCGCGCACAGCGCCCAATTGGCGTCCGGTGAGCCGATTCAGCCCGCCCCACACGCTCTTTCGCACTCGCCTGTCGCTGTGATAGCGCACGAACGCCGACACGTCGATCCCGCCGCGGCGCGGGGTGAGCCGGACTGTCACCACGGTCACATCGGTGTCCGGGAACCACAGTTCCTCCATGGTTTCGGCGGTGATGTCCGAAGGTGAGACCCAAAAGCTCGTCACGAATCCGTCGGGATGCTTGAGAAATCGCCAGTACGGCCGGATCAGGTTGGGATCAAGGCCGGCCAACACGGCGTCGTCGACGTCTTCGATCTCGGCGGCGCGCAGTGGGCGCGCCATGCATTGGCGGCCGTCCAGATCGTGCGCGATCCGCTCGGTCGCCGCGGCCAACGTCGCGGCGACCGAATCGCGGGCCGCCACCGCAGCGACATTGTTCTGCGGATCCATCCGCACCACCAGCCAGGTTCTGCGCTCATCAAGCGGGCGTTGTTCACCGGCGGCTCCGAAGTCGTCTTGCACCGCCGATTCGACACCCCGAGATGCCTTGGGTCCCCGCCGAAATCCCACCGAGACGATGTCCACACCATCAAGCCGAACGTCGAACTGCCGCAACGTTGCAGCGACAACATCTACTGGCAGGATGCCCGGCGCCGCGGCCTGCTGGCGATGCCGGCCGGACGCGACGTCCGGCGCGGCTTCCACCGAGATCACCGTGACCAATTGGCCCTCGTACTCGCGGATTCCGACGACGTCACGGCCGAAGCGGCGTTGGTGGTCGATCCCGGGCGTGCAACCGGCGATCAGCGCCTGTGGGTCGGCGTACCAATTGCGCACCCGGGCCACCGGTGCGGATACCAGCGGAATCCCACCGAAGGTGACCAATGCGGCAACCGTTAACAGCGCCGCCACCGCCACCCCGGCCCACCATGCGGCGTGCCCTGTCTGCCAGGCATCGGGAAGGTGGCTGGCGATCGCCAGCACTGCGACGTCGACGAGGAACACCGTGGTGAGTCGCGGCCAGGACAGGGCCAGCCCGAACCGCCGTTGCGCTTTCATCGGTTGAGCCCCGTTCGCCGTATTAACACCATGCCACCGAATATCGCCACTGCCACCAGGAACGCGGCGATCAACCCGCCGGCCGCCACCCACACCGGTGTCATGTTGCGCTCGGGTGGCGGTGGAGGCAACTCCAGCGGTGACGACAGTTTGTCGGACACGACCGGGCCGTCCGGCACGTCCCACGTGAGCGCGGCCACCGGGTCGATGATGCCGTAACCGACTTGGTTGTCGACTCCTCGGGCAGGCGCTCGGGCGGTGTGAATCAGTCGGTTGATGATCTGGTGCGACGACAGGTTCGGATACTTTTCCCGGACCAGCGCCGCCACGCCCGACACGATGGCAGTCGAGAAGCTGGTGCCGGTCGGTATCAGCAAGGTGTTGTCCGGGCCGTCAATCGCGTTCATCAGGCCGTCGTCGCGGGGCGACAATCCGACGACGTCGGTGCCCGGAGCCGCGATCGACACCCATGGGCCGGCCAAGCTTCCGTTTTGTCCATTTTTGTCCATCGGTGCGCCGTTGGAGTCGACGGCTCCCACGGTCAGGACGTAGTCGCTGAACCATGACGGAGTGACCACGGTGGTCACCCCATTCCAATCCCGGGGATCGTCCGGTCGCGTCGGGTCAAACAGCGAATTCTGCTTGCAGTCTTTCTGACTGGTGTCGCCGGCGGCCGCGACGATGACGGCGTCCTTGTCGACCGCCGCGTAGCGGACCGCGGCCCCCAGATCGGCCTGGTCGAGCACGCTGCGCGCGCTCATGCACAGCACCTGGGAGATGTTGATCACCGAAGCGCCCATGTTGGCCGCGTGCACGATCGCACGCGCCATCGTGCGAATGCTGTCCATCTTTTGCCGGGTCTGCGGATCCTCGTCGCCGGTGAACGCATCCTTGAGCGTGAACGCTTGACTGGATTGGCGGATCGAGATGATCTCGGCCTCGGGCGCTATGCCGCTGAAGGCATCGGCCAGCGGCGGAGCAGCCGGTCGTGGGTAGTCAACAGCGCGATCATGCCGACCGCCGGAATAGTTGGGCGCCACTATTTTTCCGTGGCCACGGTTGGATGCGCCGGGCGCCCTGGGTGGCGGCCCGAACGGAAACGGCGCCGGCGGAGCTCCCTCTTCCGGCGGCGCCGGAGGCGGGAGGATGACGGTCGTGGGTGCCGGCGGCGACAACGTCACCGTCTGCGGCGGTGGCGCGGGTGGCGGTGGTTCGTTGGTGGGAACCGGAGGCGGCCGTCGCGGACCCGGCGCTCCCGGTGTTTCGGCGGACGCCGGAGCCGCCGCGATCATCGATGCCACGAGTGTGCCGTGCGCGTCGCAGTCCGACAGCCCGTCGCCGCCGCCCATCACGTAGTCCCCGCCGGGGACCAAGTGCGGCAGCCGCGGGTGCGGCGTCACCCCCGTGTCGATTACGGCCACCCGCACACCGGCGCCGCGGCCGAACCGCCAAGCTTCGGACAGGTTCAACATGTCCATGTACTTCGGCTGCACGCGAAAATCGCTGTCCGGCAGTACGCCAACCTCGGTGCAGTAGGCGCTTTGCCGCATCGGCTGTTCCGGTCCGGGCGGCGAGTCCGGCGGTACGGCGGCCGGATCCACCACAGGGGGGTTGATCGCGTACGCCGGTGCAGAGCCGGTCAGTGCCGCCGAAGCAACGATGAGCGTGGTGGCGGCTAGTCCGGCCGCACGCCTGCTACCGATAACGAATCGCTGCATAGACGTTCATCAACCACAGTGCCAACGGGAAGATGGGCATGAGGCAGATGTATTCGATCCACTCCACGAATTTACGGAACAGCGGGCTGTAGATGGTGTTGGGCACCACCGCCGCAGCGGTCAATCCGGCCGCCGGCAACAGCACCAGGAGCCCCGCGCCCACGCCAACCACCACCGGTGATTGCAGCACCAGCACGTACCGGACCACCACCGCGGCGACCAGGACCACTGCAGTCAGCGCCAGCGTGATTGCCTGCAGGCGGTCGACATAGGATCGCCCGCGCAACAGCAGGAAGCCTGCCGTGAAGCCGGCCAACAGCAGCGGTAGCCAGCGTTGGTGAGTGTGCGGATCGGACAATCCTGCAGCGCAGACCACCACCAGCACGCCCATGCCGACCAGCAGGCCGGTCAAGAACGCCCGGGCTCGCTCGGCGCGCAGCAGCACGTCACGCACCGAGGCGGGGCCCTCCAGCACCGGCCGGCCGCCGTCGGACTGGGTCACCGTGGTCGGCAGGTCGGGCCGTGCTTCGAACACCCACCGACTGGTGGCGGACGGGAAGACCGGCAACCGAATGCCGGAAAGCCACCGAGACATCGTCGGCGCGGTGTGGTAGCCGATCACGCATGCCAGCAAGATGGTGCACATCAGCGTCACCGCGCCGGTCGACAGCAGCATCCGCGCGGCGCTGGCCAAGGTGGCGGCGACACAGATGGTGACGAGCGCCGTGTAGATGGCGAGCCGTCGGCCGGTGAGCTTCAGCGCCAGCATCGAGGCGACTCCCGCCACCACAAAACCCAGCACGGCATGCGGCGAGCCCACCGGGCCCGGGGGTGCGGCGGCGGCCGCCACGGCCAGCGGCGCCAACCCGCTGAGCAGCATCATGTCGCCCACCCGGCGCCCCGGCACCGTGGTGGCCCGCATCAGCACGATCGCGGCCACCGGCAACATCACCACGGCGACCACGGCGGCAAAGACCGCGCTCAACCAGGAGTCGTCTTGCCATCGCCACCAGCCCAGCAGGCCGGTGGCCAGCAGCACGCCGACCGCCAGCATCGCGGCGCCGACTTGGACCGCAACCACCGGGTCGATCGCGGCAAACCGTTTGCTCAGGTTGACCGCTACCGCCGTCGAGATGTGCTCAATGACCTGAGAGCGACGCTCGGTGTCTTCGATGAACCGTAGCCACAGCCGGTCGCCGTCGTAGATGTCCTGCTCGGTCAACGACTGCGCGGCGCGCAGCGGTGTCCCGTCAATCAGGCACAACGCCCACCGGCCTCGTCCCGTCGGCTCCAGCGTGGGCACGCCCAGTTCCCGTAGCCGGGTGTTGACGACCTTCAGCAGCGGCTCGACCATCACCGAGACCGGGGCGTTAGCATCCAGCAGCACGCCGATCTGCACGTCGGAGGCCATGATCGCGACCACCGCCGCCTGCGGCGTGGCGACTGCCTCGGCACCAGGTTGTAGCGCCTCGGCAACCACCGCGGTCATCGCGCCGCTCCGTCTACGACGAATTGTGAATCCATGTGCCTCGCCTCGCGGTCTGTAATTGTGGGCCCTGTCCCAATTCTTGAGGTAATTCTAAGGTATTTCCCTAGTTTTGCACGATGAGTGAATGCTGAGTGAAAGCCGTTGGTAATCGCGGTAT
Source organism: Mycobacterium shimoidei (assembly GCF_900417275.1). NCBI lineage: Bacteria > Bacillati > Actinomycetota > Actinomycetes > Mycobacteriales > Mycobacteriaceae > Mycobacterium > Mycobacterium shimoidei. Next base: position 3,625,964 of record NZ_UEGW01000001.1, read on the forward strand.
TTCGTGTGTAATTGTCAGACTCTGCGGTGCGTTTTCCACTCCCCATAAGGAAGTGTGTCCAAAACTGTCTTTATCCCCACTTGCACCAGTTGCGGGGTTGCCGGGCAGATGGCCAGCCACGCTTCGCTAGATCCCGCGGTGCGGGCCTGCTGATACATCGCGATGCGCCCACCCGAGCCGTCCTTCAACGAGACGACCGACGCGCTGGGCGCCCTGGCGTCGTCCCGGTACTGGCGGGCATAGACCGCGGCCTCGGCCGCCGGATCCGACAATGCTTGGCCCAGGGCGGCCACCGTCGCCGCGCTGATCCCCAGGCGGCGCAGATCGCCGCCGGAGAAGACGTTGAACCCGGCGCTTTGCCACGCCTTGGTTGCCTCCAGCATCTCTTCGAGCGGCACATTGACTGCGTTGATCTGCGCGGGTTCGGCGTGGTGGATCGACTCCATCGCGTCGAAGACCAGCGACGCGATCGAAGCGGAATCCGTGATCGCGACATCGTCGACGGTGATCTCATCGGCCACGCGTACCGCCGACACCCAGTGCTGGCCGCGGCGGGCCAGCACCACCCGGAATTCGTTGTCCGGAATGTCGCGCGACCCGACCTGCTCCTCTTCGCCTTCTTCCTTGTCCTTGACGCCGTAGAGCAACTTGCCTCGGGATAGCAGCGCGATGATCTCGAGGTCGGGCGCCGCCAGAACGCGCATCCGGGCCGCCACATGCTCGATCACCTGATCGTCTTCGACGATGCCCTGCTCGCGCATCACCGTCATGCCCGGATGCTGGTGGATCCAGTCATTCGAATCAGTGGAAACGTATGGTCGGCAGCGCAGCTCGGGCGCGACGTGCCGGATGTCCAGCAGCGCCTGGAGCATCCAGAAGCCCTCGACATTGACGGTGATATCCGTCCGGGTGCCCTGTTGGTCCATCGCCCTCTCGCGTCCTGTGGTCGATTACCGCAGGACGCGGCAGCACACCGGGTGTGCTGCCGCGCCTGGGTTGACTTCTTTGGTTAGGCCCAGCTGGAGCCGACGGCGGAGTCGGTGCTGGCCATGTTGTTGCCGGCGGCCTGCACCTTTTGCCCGTGGGCGTTGGCCTGCTCGTAGATCACCTGGAAGTTGCGACCCAACTGGGTGATGAACTCCTGGCAGGCCACCGAACCGGCACCACCCCAGAAGTCACCGGCGGCCAGCACATCACGAATGATGGCCTGGTGCTCGGCCTCCAGGGCGGCGGCCTGGGCACGGATCAGCGCACCGTGGGCATCGACATCGCCGAACTGGTAATTGATCGTCATTGCAAGTGTTCTCCTAACGTGTGAAAGCTTACGCAGCCGCGAACGCGAGCGCAGCAGGTCAGCTGCTCAGGATCTGCTGGCTGGCCTGCTCTTGTTGTTCGTAGTTGTTGGCGTCGCGGATCAGCCCGTCGCGCACCCCGTGCAGCATGTTGACGATGTTGCGAAACGCGGTGTTCATCTGGGCCATGGTGTCGTGCGAGGTCATCTGGGCTGTGCCGCTCCAGCCGGCACCGGCGATGTTCATCGAGGATGCCCACATCTTGCGGGCCTCGTCCTCAACGGTCTGAGCGTGCACGTCAAAACGGCCCGCCATGTCCCGCATCGCGTGCGGGTCGGTCATAAAGCGCGTAGTCACGTAAATCTCTCCTTACTCGTCATTGACTGGCGCGATGGTTGCCGGACGGGTTACGCGGTGGCGTAGCCGCCGACTCGAATACATATGGGCGCTCCCCCTTCCCCGCTAACCGGCCGCCGCCGCGTTGGCCACCTCGGTGGCCGCGTACGACCCGGCGCTGGTGCCCAGCGTGTTGACAAACATCTCGTGGATCGCTTGCGCCTGGGCGCTGACCGCCTGGTACATCTGCGCGTGCGCGGCAAATTGCGCGGCCGTCAGCGCCGAGACCTCGTCGGCGGCCGCCGGGACTACCCCCGTCGTCGGGGCCGCCGCAGCCGCGTTCTGGGCGCTCAACGCCGAGCCGATCCCCTGCAGGCTGCCAGCTGCTGCCGTCAATGCCTCCGGTTGTGTGGTCACGAACGACATCTAGCTTTTCTCCTTCTCATCAGCGATTTATCGCTTCGAGGATGAGCCTAGATGGCCTAGAGGTCCGATGCCGCCCGCCGAGGCCGGTGTTCGCAAGTGTTTACCTGTCAGAATCAATTGTTCATCTCCGGTAATCGTGCAGTAACAGTCGAGCCCAGCGACTCCGGCCGAGGCGTCGAGGTATGGCGCCACCTGTGCGAACCCCCGGGCGTTCGTCAGCCTGCGAACGCCGATTTCGCCGTGCGTCGTCGATCGGTCGGTGTGCACCGGGCGGCGACCACGTGGGCGATCATGTCGGCAAGGAAAAAACTCAGGCAGAGCAGAACTCTCAAATCCAACTTTGTTATACACGCGCCAGTAAAACGTGCGAGGTGTCGTCAGCCGAACTGCAACGGCAATGTCTTGAACGCAGTCTTGAACGCAAAAGTTTTCGCCGGATACGCGATCTCGGCGTGGTAGTCAGAAGGTAGGTCGAACTCGGGAATCCGCGTCAGCTATTCATCGACGAGGATGGTCAATTCCATACGTGCCAAATGAGAACCCAGGCAGCGGGCGCTCGGTGGGCAGCACGAATTGCGTTGCGTTACCCGGCGAACGGCGGGCGTGTCATCACTGTCGGGCGGAACCCGTAGCGCGGACCGGCGGCGTGGCCTGCCCCAGCGCCCGCACCCGCCAAAGGCATGCCGCCCAACAGGCTTCCGGCGCCCGCACCGGCGTCCGGAGCGGCGCTGACGCTGCTGATCGGCAACGGCGACCCCGGGGTCGGAACCGTTGGCGCGGCAGTTGGGGGGGTCCACACCGGCGGCACCGACAGCTTGCCGCCGACGGAGCCTGCACCGCCCAACGCCGCCGACACCGGGCTGCCAGCTCCGCCGCCCAGCAGGCCGCCCAGGTTTCCCAGTCCCGGCGCCGCATTGGCCGCGCCGCCCGCGGCGGCGGGGGCCGATCCACCGATCAACCCGAACGTCTTCGCCATCTGGACAAAGTTGTTGCTCATACCGACCGTGAAATACGGCAGACCCTCGACGTTGTAGATAACGCCGGCTAATGGTGCCCAGTCCGACAAGAAATCCGAAACGGACGTGGTGGCCGCGGGCGTCGCGAGGCTCTGCAGCGCGTTGGGTAGCGAAGCAACCGTCTCAGACAGTGTCTGACTCGCGGTTCCCGCTGACGTGGCCGACGCCTGGGTGACCGCCGCTGCCTGCATGGCCTGGCCGGCGGGGTTGACCGCCTGCTCCGGCGCGGCGAACGGTGTCACCCTGGCTGCGGTCGCGGACTGACCGGCGTAGGCATACATCGCCGCGGCGTCTTCTGCCCACATTTGACCGTATTGGGCCTCCAGCGCAGCGATCAGCGGTGTGTTCTGCCCAAGGATGTTCGTCGCGACCAGCTGCGCCAGCTGAGCACGGTTTTGCGCAATCAGTGGTGGCGGCACGGTTGCCGCAAACGCGTTCTCATATGCGGCAGCCGCAGCCCTGGCTTGATTGGCGGCCTGCTCGGCCTGAACTGCCGTGGTCGTCATCCAATTCACATAAGGTGCGGCCGCATTGCTCATCGAGGCCGATGCGGGTCCCATCCACTCTTCGCTGGACAGCGCAGTGATTACCTTCTCATACGCGAGGGCCGCCGAATTGAGTTCTGCGGCAAGGCTGTTCCAGGCCGATGCCGCGGCGACCATGGGTGCCGATTCGGGCCCGGCATACATCCTCGCTGAGTTGATCTCTGGGGGTAATGCCCCGAAGTCCAGCACTACTCTCCTCCTAGCCGGCTGCGGCCGCGTTGGCGGCTTCGGTGGCCGCGTAGGACCCGGCGCTGGTGGTCAATGTGTTGACGAACATCTCGTGGATCGCCTGCGCCTGAGCGCTGACGGCTTGATACATCTGGGCATGTGCGGCGAACTGAGCGGCCGTCAGCACCGAGACCTCGTCGGCGGCGGCCGGCACCACTCCGGTGGTAGGGGCGGCGGCGGCCGCGTTCTGGGCGCTCAACGCCGAGCCGATCCCCTGCAGACTGCCGGCGGCCGCCGACAGCGCTTCCGGCTGGGTGGTCACGAATGACATTGGATTTGCCTCCTCATAATCCTCAGCCCCAATGACCTGCGGAAAGTCGTTCAGATCTGAGATTAACCGCCGTGGAGGTGGCCAGACGTCTGCGACGCCAAGTGTTCATGGCAAAACGGTCAGTGTTCACTCGGTCGTAGCCGCCGTTCACTGCAAGTTTGGTTGTTCGTCTGATTGCGACCTGCATTTGCATAGACCCGATCGCGTTAACCGGCGGACGGCGACCGCGTCACGACGGCATAGCGGAACCCGTAGCGGTGGGTGTAGCCACCGGCAACACGCCGGCCGGCGCTGACGAGGGGCATACCGCGCAGCAGACCGGATCCGCTGTTTTCGGCGCCGGCGTTGATGCTTGTCACGGGGGACAGCCCGGTCGTCGGGTTCCCCCCGGTATTGCCGGCGGCCCAGCTGGCCGGGACTGACAGCTTGCCGATCGCATTGGCCTCGCCCGCGCTAGCCGCCACCGGGCTGCCACCCAGGCCACCCAAGGCACCGCCGAGCGGCAGGCCGGCGCCGGGCAACGGCGCCGATCCAGACGCTCCGGCGCCACCGGCGGTGCCCGGGATCAGCTGCTGGGCAATCGAGGCGAGCGACTGCGTTATCCCGAGCGGGAAATAACCCGCGACGCCCGTCATCTGCTTCAGCAAGTTGCCGTAGCTCGCGCTGCTGAGCGCCGGACCGGTTCCGGCCGGCGGCGGCAGCAACGACGACCACGGCGAACTCGATCCTGCGGTCACCGGTGATGCTGAAACTTGTTGCGCCGAAACAGCACCCGCGGAGCTCAGCTGCGTCGTCGCTGTTGCGGCGGTCTGGGCGGAGTCACCCGCGGGGGTCGCCGCGGCCTTGGCGATCGCTGCGGCCTGACCGGCGTCACCGGCGGGATTCGTGGTCTGCGGGGGCGCCTCGAACGGGGTGACGTTCGAGGCGCTGGCCGCCGCGCTGGCATAGCCGTACATGGCGGCCGCGTCCTGAGCCCACATTTCGGCGTACTGCGCCTCGGTGGCCATGATCGCGGGAGTGTTTTGCCCGAAGAAGTTCGTGGCGATCAGCGCCATCAGCAGCGCACGGTTGGCCGCGACCACCGGTGGGGGCACCGTCATCGCGAACGCGGCTTCGTAGGCGGCCACCGCCGCCCTGGCCTGCGCGGCAGTCTGTTCGGCCTGCGCGGCGGCGGTGTTAAGCCAGGACACATACGGTGCGGCGGCCGCGGCCATCGCCATCGACGCCGGGCCGACCCAGGGCCCGCTGGTCAAGTCGGCGAGCACCGAACTGTAGCCCGTTGCCGCGAGACCTAATTCGGCCGCCACGCTGTCCCAGGCGCCCGCAGCGGCCAGCATCGGCCCGGCCCCGGGACCTGAATACATCCGACCCGAATTGATTTCCGGCGGCAACGCCCCGAAATCCACCGCTACATGCCCCCGTCAGATTCGGCACACCCGATGGGGTGCCTTACCGAAGCGCGGTTTCGTCTCACTTCCAAACTCTTAGCGTCGACACATTCGATATTCGTCGTTCGTTGACGACATTAAAGGGTCAAAACACGCTTGACCGGCGGCGACGCCAACTATTCATGCCTGGACGGCAAGTGTTCATCCACGATCAACGGGTGTTCATCCGCCGTTCAACGACGGTCAAACCGCGGTGCGCAGGCCGGTATCGGTCAGCGGCGCAGATCGGTGGCCGCGACCTGAACGAAAACGCCGGTGTCCTCGGCCATCAGCAAGCCACGGCCGCGCGGCAGCGGGCCACCCTTCATCTTGCCGCGAATGAAGCCTTCGTCCGGATCGGCATCCATCACCAGCAGCGGTGTGTTGGCCTGATGCAGCGCACGCAACATCGGGTCGCTGCCCGCCGACGACCAGCCGCCGAAGGTGCGGGTGATGATCACGTGCAGGCCGACGTCGGCGGCCCTGGTCACCCACGGCGCCGCTTTGTGCAGCGGCGAGTCGAATCCCGGCGGAAGCTGCTGCACGTCGTCGATGATCAGGAAGATCTCGGGCCCGCTCCACCACGCCCGGGACAGCAGCTCCTCGGCCGACAACCCGGGCGGCGGCTCGCGGCGCGCCAGGGTGGCGGCCAGCTGGTCCATCATCGCGGCCACGCCGTCGAGGTTGTAGGCGAAGTTCTCCACGTAGTCGGTGCCCAGCACGGTCAGCAGCTGGCGGCGCGGGTCAACCAGCCACACCTGCGCCGACGGCTGCGATGTCGGCGGTGCGCTGCTGGCGCCCGGCGCATAGATCCGGCCGATCTCGGCCATGATCGTGGCCAGCGTCGTGGTGCGCCCACACTCGCGCCGGCCGGTCACCATCAGGTGCGCGTTGTCGTCGAAGTTGAGGTAGACCGGCTGCAGGTCCAATTCCGATATCGCCCAAGCGATTCCGCCGGCACCGACGCCTTGGCGCCGGTCGGCCGCCGCCAACGCGCGCAGCTGGTCCAGGCCAAACCACGCAGGCAGCCGCCGTACCGGGGGCGCGTGCCCGACCGCCACCTGACTGACGGCGGCCGCCACGCTCTCGGACTCGAACACGGACTTTTCGGTATTGCCCAGCGCCGGCCGGGCGACAAGCGTGTGCAGGCCGGACTGCGGGTCACTGTCCAGCCGAACGTAGTTCACCGCGACCATGCCGCGTCCCGGCTTGACCGGGACGTCCTTGGCGAACCGAGACCGCACCAGCTTTGCGTCTTCCACCGCCGCCAGCCGTAGCTCCACCCGGGAGCCGAATCCGCTGCGCACCGGGGGCCGCAGCTCCGACTCCCGGTCGGCCGTTACCACCACGTGCACGCCGAATGACGGTCCCTGATTGATGATCTGGTTCACCTGCTCGATCAGGATCTCGTTCTCTTCGGCCAGCGCCCGGTAGTTGTCGATCACCAGGAACACATCGCCGAACCCGTCGTCGGGCACCGCACCCGGCTCCCCGCCGAACTTGCGTCGCCGGAACATTTCCATCGAGGCGATTTCGTGCTCGAGGAAACTGCGCTTGCGGTTCCGGACCAAGGCCAGCAGCTCGGCGACGGTGCGGCGCACACCGTATGGGTCGGTAGGGCCGACCACCGCGCCGACGTGCGGCAGCCCCGCCACGGTCGTCAGGGCCGTGCTGCTGTAGGCCAGGCAATAGAACTGGACCTGCTCGGGGGTGTGGGTCATGGCGGCCGAGCAAATCAGCGTCTGCAGCGCAGTGGTCTTGCCCGCGCCGCCGGCACCCAGAATCAGCACATTGGCGCCGGCGCCCGACGTGTCGACCGTCCACGGCGGCTGGTCGTGCTTATAGGGCCGGTCGATGATCCCGATGGGGAACACCAGATTCCTCGCGGTGCCGTAGCTTTCCTGCCACGGTCGGCCCAGAAAGCGGTTCACCAGCTCGTCGATGGCTATCGGCTCGTCCAGCGGCGGGTGCCACAACCGGTAGGGCTTGAAGTCGATGCGGCGCAGCTGGTCGATGATCACCGTGCCGACCTTCGGCGTGCGGATGGCTTCTTCTTCCTCTTCCTCTTCCGGCGCGATCTCGACGTCCGGGAGCTCACGGTCGAGGAGCACCTCGCCGTTGCCGGCCTGGCCATCACCGTCGAAGTCCGTGCCACCGATGCTGACCTCGAGCGGCGTGAACGCGGTGGTGAAAAGTTGCGGCCGAATGTAATCGACGTTGTGCACCACCGGCGCCTGGCCGTCGTCATCAAGCGACACGCCGCGGCGGTAGTCGCGCCACAGGAACTCCGCCTGGAATCGGATGATCTCGTCGAGGCTCTTCCGGAAGTAACCGAGCCCGGCCTGCGCCGGCAGGTTCACCGCGTTGGGCACGCCGGCGGCCTGCGCTGCTCCCGCGGTCCGCGCTTTCAGCACCAACCGGTATCCCATGTTCTCCATGAGCTTTTCGGCGCGGCTCTCGATGGTCTGCGACGCCATCATCAGATGAATCCAGTAGGCGCGACCCTGCCGCCCGATCGAGTCGAGGACATCGACCGCGGTGGGCATGATCCGGAACCATTCGTAGAACTCGTCGATGACCACCACGAGCATCGGCAGTGGCGGCATGTCCTGCCCGCGCGCCCGCATCCGGGTGCGCATCTCGTTGTATTCCTTGGCGTCATCGACACCGGCGTTGTCGCAAACCGCTTTGCGCCGGGCGATTTCGCCCCACAGCGCGTCCAGGAAGCGCTCCATCAACGCCTGGTCTTCCTCCAGGTCGGTGATGATCCGCGATACGTGCGGCACCCCGGCGAACGGCTTGACCGCAGACCCACCCTTGAGGTCGGCCAACACGAACTGCAGCTCGTCGGGCGGATGACCGAGCATCAAAGACTCGATCACCGTACGCACTAGCGTGGACTTCCCGGAACCTGTGGTTCCCGACATCACGCCGTGCGGGCCGTCGCCACCCTCATCGAGCGACTTCATGTCCAAAAACAGCAGCTCGCCGTTGTCCGACCGGTTACCGAACGGCACCCGCAACCGCGACCGCCGCATCGGGTCGCCGCGGCCATCCCACAGCGCTTGGAAGTCGATCGACGCGGGATCTTCAATCCCGTAGTAAGACAGGATGTCTCGCGCGCCGATGTGCGTTACCCGCTGACCGATTTCCTCGTAGGCCTCCGCGAGCCGCCAGCGCGCCATGCGCTGCGCGAACTCCTCGGCTTCGGATTCGCTGATCTGGTCGGCCAACGCGAAGAACCACTTGTTGTCGTCGATCACCATCCAGGTGTCGCGGTCGCGGGGCAGTGTCTCGATGATCCCCTTGCTGTCGAATTGCAGCACCCGCTGGGGAGCGGCGGTCCACAGCGGTGAGCCGGTGAGGTCGAAGAACGTCACGCCGTCGACACCGTCGGTACTGATCACGTATTCCCACTGCGGATCTTCGATGTCGCAGATGATCACATGGTGCGGGGTCGGAGTCTCCACCGACGAACTGGCGTGCCGAGGTGTGAACGAGCCACGGCCGGCGAACAATTCGGCTTGGTCGGCGGCGAACTCGCGCACCGACGTGTAGACCATGCGCGCGTTGCCTGCGGCGTCACGACGGCGCTGGTCCCCGAAGTGCGGTAGCCACTTGACCCAATCCCATTGGGCCACATTCGAAGTGACCACAATCATCTGCACGTGGTCGGGACCGTGGGAGAACGCCAGCTGGCAGATCATGGCCCGCATCAGCGCCAGGGTCTGCTCGCGCTCCCCGACCAGCGAATACCATGGCTCGACCAGCAGGGACACCATCTTGGGCAGGTTGTAGACGACGCTTTGGTAGCGCCCGAACTCCTGCAGCGCTTTGCCGGTGACCGGCTCCAACTCGATGTCGGTCGGCATGTTCTGCGGCTCGCCCCAGGTCACCTCGGGCCGTGTCATGCCGACCCCGACCCGCACCACGCCGAAGTTGAGGTCTTTGCCGTCCGGCTGGCGCTCCCACATCCGCGACGACCCCACTGCGGCGGTCAGGGTGTCCGGCGCCGGGTGGAACCACCGGTAGTTGGCGTCCATGCTGTCGGCCGACTCCTGCGCGCTTTCGCGCAGCATGTCGAGCATCAACATGAACTGTGCGCGCATCGCGTCCAGCTTCGGCCGGCTCATCTGCTGCTGGCCGCCGCCGAAGCGACCGCCGAACATCATCATCGCGACGCCACCGATCATGAAGATCGGGAAGATCGAACCGGCGCCCAAGAACAGTCGTGAACCGTTGGCCACCGTCATACCGACCATGCCGGCGAGCAAGCCGACGACCAGGACGCCGACCACGATCAGCCACCACGGTTTGCCTTCGGGCGGAGGAACACTCAGCGGCGTCGGTAGAACGATGTTCTCCGGCTTGACCATCGGCGCACGTTCCGGCGTCGGCCGGGCAAAGCCACGTTTCACTTCGGTACCACCAACTCTGCAGGGTTCATATCCTTCGGAAGGGTGTCGTGGCGCACCAGCGCATCGGCCCGCGACAGCGTCGGGCCCGGCGCCAGTAACCGCAATGCCACCCAGGGGGCCGGACTCGGGTTCGAGGTCAATCCGAGGGCCGTCCGTGCATCACGGCTGTTGTCTACCCCGAACCGCACACCTGAATCCGAAAGCCACCACAACGACTCCGTCGTCGACGCTCCCGGATCGTTGCCGGTGACGGCGACGAAATTGGCATAGCCCGGGCCGAAGTAGACGCGGTCGGCTTCCCGCCCCGTGGTGTCCGCCTTGACCAGCGACACCACCTTGCCGGCCTCGGCCGGGGCCACCGGGATCGTCGGCCCCGAGATCACCCGGGTGCGGGCGCGCTCTTCACCGGCGGTCTTCTCCCACCACCAGCACGTTGCCGGATTTTCGCGCATGTCCACTACGTTCAGTGGGCCCTCCGGATAGGCGGACAGATCCAGCCCGGTGACCACCGGCATTTTCGCCAGGGCGGAGGGCGCGACCGTCGCCGGTCGCGCACCCGGGGTGGCGCCGGCGTTCTGCAGAATCTGCGCGACCACCGGCGTCACCGTCTGCACGCCGTCGGCCAACACCACCGAATACTGCTGCGGCCCACTGATCTGTGGCGTCACAAAGATTGTCCCGATCGGCCCGGGCGCGTTCGGGAAATTGGCCGGGCTGCCGATATCGGGCACTTTGGGCACCGTGAGCTCCGGTCCGACCGGCAGGGCGTCATACAGCGCACGGCTCATCGGCCGGGCCTGCGTGACTTGCTCGGGCGTTACGCCCAGCGGCAACAACACCGCGCGGTTTGTCGCATCGATGCGCGACCGGCGACCATCGCGGATCACCCAGGTGTCGTTGCCGTAGCGCAGCACCACCGCGTCGGAGCCGCTCAGCACCCGTCGGTGATTCGACAGGTCGGGGGTGCCGTCGATCACCGTTACGGTCACCGGGGACGGAGCGCCCACGCCCGACGTCGACGCGACCGCATCACAGACCAGCCACGACGAGGACTCCGGGCTGGTCGGCGCGAACGAAGACGGTGCGCCGGGTATGCCGACCAGCGGACCGTGTGGCTGCTCGGCGATCTGACTCGACCGCACCTTGTGCGGATTGTCCGCCCGACCGGTGATCAGCCGCGCCGACGCCAAATTGAGCGCGGGATATAAGGTGTCGCCCACCCGGACGTACAGCGCACCGGAATCACGGTCGGCAATGATCGGCGACTCGTTCATCTGGCCGGAGGGGTTGATGAACGACCACAGCAGCGCACCCAGACAAATCACCGCCGCGGCCGAGACCGAGGCGACGACGGCCAGGGTCTGGCGCCGTCCCGGTTCGATCTCCATACGGACCCGCCACCGGGTCAGCGCCTGCGCCGTCCGGCGCGCCAGGAATTGGTAACCGGTTACCTGGGTCCGGGTTGACAGTCCAAGTCCGTAGCCGGACCCGCGCTGCCCGCCCTCAGACGGCATGGTGAATCACACTCCGTCGGAAAGAAACGCCTGGATACTGCCGATTCCCCACATTCACACCGATCACCGTAAGACACCCCGACCTGCCTCGCCACGCGAGAAGTTGCCGCGCGAAATCGACCGAGCACGTCATTTGCCCCGGCGTGGTCTGCACGCCAGCGCCATTGCTTGCCATTAGCCCTGCTGAAACCGCCTGATTATCTACTCGCATGGTAGCGGTGTCGCGCACAGTCGGCCCGGGAAGAAACCGTGGATAGATTGGCGCCATGACTGCCTCGTTGGGCGAGCTCGCCGGCCGGTTCGGGATCGCCACCGAATACGAGGACTGGACGGGCCGCCGGGTGGTGGTCCCGGAAAGCACCGTCGTTGCCGTCCTCGCCGCGTTCGGCGTGCCCGCCCGCACCGAATCGGAGCGCGCGGCCGCGCTGGCCGCCCACGAGCGCCGATATTGGGCGCGCCCGCTGCCCGTAACGATCGTGGCGCGGGCCGGGACGGAGACGAAGTTCTGGGTCCATGTGACGGACGGACATCCTGCCGAAGTTTGGTTACGACTCGAAGACGGCACGGTGCACGGCGGGATTCGCCAAATTGACAATTTCACTGCGCCGTTCGACTTGGACGGTCGCCGGGTGGGCGAAGCGAGCTTCGTGCTGCCCGCCGACCTGCCGCTCGGCTATCACCGGGTGCACCTGCGGTCCGGCCAGGACGAGGCCAGCACCGCGCTGATCGTGACGCCGGACTGGCTGGGGTTGCCGGAGCGCGTCGGCGCTCGCCGGACATGGGGGCTGGCGGCTCAGTTGTACAGCGTGCGGTCCGAACGGTCCTGGGGAGTCGGCGACCTCACCGACCTCACCGACCTGGCGGTTTGGGCGGCGTCCGCGCACGGCGCCGGCTATCTGTTGGTCAACCCGTTGCATGCGGCCACGCCCGTCGAGCCGATGGAGCCGTCGCCGTACCTGCCGTCGTCGCGGCGCTTCGTCAACCCTCTCTACCTTCGCGTGGAGGCGATTGACGAGTTCGGCTATCTGCGCAAACGCGGCCGGGTCTGGCGGTTGCGAGACGACGTTCGCAAACACGCGGCGCGCATCGACACCATCGACCGCGACACCGCGTGGGCGGCCAAACGCAAGGCGCTGCGACTGGTGTACCGAGTGCCGCGCTCGGCGGGCCGCGAGCTGGCGTACGCGGCGTATCGCGCGCGGGAGGGTGCTGCGCTCGACGACTTCGCGGCCTGGTGCGCACTCGCCGAGAAGTACGGCGGTGATTGGCACCAGTGGCCGCGGGGCCTGCAGCATCCGGCCGGCGAGGAAGTCGCGGAGTTCGTCGCCAAGCATGCGGCGAGGGTGGATTTCCACCGCTGGCTGCAGTGGCAGCTCGACGAGCAACTCGGCGCCGCGCAGGCGCGGGCGGTCGCGGCCGGCATGGCGCTGGGCATCATGCATGACCTCGCCGTCGGCGTGCACCCCAACGGCGCCGACGCCTGGGCGCTGCAGGACACCTTGGCGCTCGGCGTCACGGCGGGCGCCCCGCCGGATGAGTTCAACCAGCTCGGCCAGGACTGGTCGCAGCCGCCCTGGCGGCCGGATCGGCTCGAAGAGCAGGAATACCAGCCGTTTCGAGTCCTGATCCGCAGTGTGCTGCGCCATGCCGGCGGCGTGCGCGTCGACCACATCATCGGGCTCTTCCGGCTGTGGTGGATCCCCTCCGGCGCGCCGCCGACCGACGGCACCTACGTCCGCTACGACCACGAGGCGATGATCGGGATTCTGGCGCTGGAAGCGCATCGCGCCGAAGCGGTCGTGGTGGGTGAAGATCTGGGCACGGTGCAACCCTGGGTGCGCGATTATCTGCGGGCTCGCGGGGTACTGGGCACCTCGATCCTGTGGTTCGAGCTCGACCGCGACAGCGACGGCGGCCCCACCCCACGTCCGTTGCCGGCCGAACGGTGGCGGGAGTACTGCTTGTCCTCGGTCACCACCCACGACCTGCCGCCAACCGCCGGATATCTGGCCGACGAGCACGTGCGCCTGCGGGATTCACTGGGGCTGTTGACTCGCCCGGTTGACACCGAACTCGCCGCCGCGCAGGCCGAGCGCGCCGCGTGGCTGGCCGAGCTGCGCCGGGCCGGGCTGCTGGGCAAGCACGCCGACCTCGAAGAGACCGTGGTGGCCTTGCACGAGTATCTGGGCCGCACACCGTCGCGGCTGCTGGGTCTGGCGCTGACCGATGCGGTCGGTGACCGGCGGACCCAGAATCAGCCCGGTACCACCGACGAATATCCCAACTGGCGGGTTCCGCTGTCGGGCCCGGACGGCCGGCCGATGCTTCTCGAGGAGGTTTTCACCGACCGGCGCGCGGCCCGGCTCGCCGAGACGCTCAGGGCGCACACCGCCGCCGAGCCCAGCTGTTAGCTTCGAGTGGCCATGAAGGTTCCAAAGTTCGGCGTGGTTGCGCCGGTCGGTGCCGGCGTGACCGCCGACCCGGTGTGGATGGCGGCCTTCGCGCAACACCTGGAAGCGTGTGGGTTCGAGTCGATCGTCATCGTCGAGCACACCGTGCTGGCGACCCGCTACGACAGTGTTTATCCCTATGACAGCTCCGGACGGGTGGATCTGGCGCCCGAGTGTCCGATCCCCGATCCCCTTGACGTGCTGGCGTTTTTGGCCGCTCACACGACACACCTCGGCCTGGCCACCGGCGTGCTGGTACTGCCCAACCACCACCCGGTCGTCCTTGCCAAACGAGCGGCGACCATCGATGCGCTGTCCGGCGGTCGGCTTCGGCTCTGTGTCGGCGTGGGTTGGCTGCGTGAGGAGATCGAAGCCTGCGGAACGGATTTCGAGAGCCGGGGACGACGGGCCGACGAGCAGTTGGCGGTGCTGCGCACGCTCTGGGACGATCAGCCGGGCGGGGTCAGTCACCACGGCGAGTTCTTTCATTTCGACAACATCGCGTGCTATCCGAAGCCCGTTGCCCGAGCACGTCTTCCGATACACATCGGTGGGCACAGCCCGGCGGCGGCGCGGCGAGCCGGACGCCTGGGCGACGGCTTTCAGCCGCTCGGAGTGGCTGGCGAGCAGCTGGCGTCGTTGCTGGGCCTGATGCGGGAGGCGGCTGCGGCCGCGGGCCGTGATCCGGCGGGCCTCGAGGTTTCGCTGGGGCATTCGGTCACCAAGGTCGACTCAGAGCGTGCCGGCAGGCTGGCCGACCAGGGCGCGGACCGGATCGTGCTGGCGATGCCGCCGATCACCGACATCGAAGAGGCCAAGGACACGTTGTCGGCGTGCGCACAGCGTCTGTCGTTGCCGACATGATGCTCACCGCAACGGACCGGGCCGCGCTCTCGGACTTGGTGCACCGGTACGGCGCCGGCGTCGACGACCGCCAATTCGACGCTGTGGCAAGACTTTTCACAGAGGACGCGGAGCTGCTAGTGCCCGAGCCACCGGCTACGCTGGAACCCGTCGCCCGGCACCGCGGCCAGGACGCCATCGCGGCGGCGGTCGGCACCGTCGCGGCCACCGCCCGCACCGAACACGCCATCGTGGGAGAGGTCTACGACGTCGGCGCGCGGCACGCGACAGCGCTCGGCCGCATCACCTGCATCGCGCATCACTGGATTGCGCGCGGCGACGAGATCACCGATGTGGTCTGGCATCTGCGGTACGACGACGAGTATGAGTGCACCGAAGCCTGCTGGCGGATCAGTCGGCGGGCACTGACGATCAACGCGATCGAACACCGCCCGGCGCGCAGCCTGCGCCCCACCGATAGGGCATAACCGAAGCCGTTTTCACTTACACTGTCAGGCCAAGGAGCTGTTATGTTGCGACCACGCAGGTTCGACCACGAGTACGACCCGGGCCCAGTGCAAATCCAGGCCCGCAAAGTCCACTTCGACGTCTCGGACGTCCCGCTGCACTGGATCCCCGGACATCCGGTGGCGTCGAACTTCGCCAGCCTGCTCAACGTCGTGTTACCGGCGGTCGAACGTTGGTTCGTCGCCGTGTTCAACGAGGCACTGCCGCTGGTCAAGGACCCCAAGCTTGCCGACGACATGCGCGGGTTCATCGGCCAGGAGGCCACCCACGCCGATGTCCACGAGGGCATCCTGTACGACTTGATGGTCGCCCACGGCGTCGACCCGAAACCACTGCTGGATCAGATCGACCACATCTTCTCACGCACGCTGGCGCCGTCCACCTCGCCGGATCCGCGGCGCCGGCTCAACCATCTGTGCGACCGGCTGTGGCTCATCGCCGCGATCGAGCACTACACCGCGGTTCTCGGGGATTTCGCCCTCAACTCCCGGTGGGACGACTACGACGCCCATCCCATGATCGTCGACCTATTCCGCTGGCACGGCAGTGAAGAAGTCGAACACCGCAACGTAGCTCACGACGTCGCGGTCTATTTCCGCGACAGCTACCTGGATCGGATCCGAGCGATGGTAGTGGCGGTCACGCTGATCGGGGTCTTCTTCCAGCGCGGCACTTGGTACCTGACCAAGACCGACCCGGAACTCGACATGGGCTGGTGGAAAATGCAGTGGCTTCGGGCGCAGGACTCCAAGAAAGGATTGCTGCCCACTTATCGAAAATTGTTTGGCTCCAACACTTTTGCATATTTCCTGCCCGGCTTCTCGCCCGAGAAGATGGGTTCGACGGCGCAGGCTGTCGCCTATTTGGCAAGTTCGCCCGCCGCCCGCGCGGCGCACTTGTGATGGAGGTATTCGACCGGTTACGGCAGGTGCCGCCGAGCGCGTTCGGTCGGTTGCGGCACGACGCGCTGATCGGCCTGGGGGACGCCGCGATCTCGGGGCTGCTGGCGCTGTCGGGATCGATCAGACGGATCAGCGCACCGGCTGCCCACGACGACCACATCGCGCTGACGGTGACAGATCGCCGTGTGGTCGCGTGCGATGAGGACGTCGTGGCGCTGACATTGGCGGCGGCCGACGGCGCCCAGTTGCCGCCTTGGCGACCTGGTGCACACCTCGACATTCAGCTGCCCAGCGGGCGACTCAGGCAATACTCACTGTGCGGTGATCCCGCCCGTCGCGACGTGTACCGGATCGCGGTGCGCCGCATCCCCGATGGCGGTGGCGGTTCGGCCGAGGTGCACGACGCGTTGGGCGTCGGCACCACCGTGACCACACACGGACCGCGCAACGCGTTTCCCCTGACCCTGCCCGGGTACGGATCACCCGCACAGCGCCTGCGCTTCATCGCCGGCGGAATCGGCATCACGCCGATCCTGCCGATGGTGAGCCACGCCGAACATTTCGGTGTCGACTGGTCGATGGTGTACGCCGGTCGCAGCCGCGACAGCCTGCCCTTCATCGACGAACTGGCCGTGTTCGGCGAGCCGGTCGAGGTCCGCACCGACGATGTCCACGGCCTGCCGACGCCGGCTGAGCTGCTCGGTGAATGTCCGGACGGGACAGCGGTGTATGCCTGCGGGCCGGCCCCGATGCTGACCGGGATCCGCGCAGAGCTGGCGGGCCGCGACAACGTCGAGCTGCACTTCGAGCGGTTCGCCGCACCGCCAGTGATCGACGGGGAGCCGTTTAACGTCGAGCTCGCCTCGACGGGCGCCACGGTGCGGGTGGGCGCCGACGAAACCCTGCTGTCGGCGCTGCAACACGCCGACGTCTGGCCGCCGTACTCATGCCGGCAAGGGTTCTGCGGCACCTGTCGCACCCGTGTCCTGTCCGGCCGTGTGGACCACCGCGACACGCTGCTCACCGACACCGAACGCGCCGACGGGATGATGCTGATCTGCATCTCGCGCGCCGCCAAGGGCGACAACCTCGTGCTCGATCTGTAGCCCGGCGCTGAAGGGAGCTGGGCGTTTCTCGATTCCGTAATTTCGAGTTATTACAAGCTATTTTGTAGAAAATTCGATTGGAACACCGATATCACTTCGGAAATTCGGATACAGATATCGCGCGCCCCGCTCGTCGGGTTGCCATGTGGCCCCTGAACAGGCGTTCTTATGAGCTACCTAACAGATACTTTTAGCCCTCCGGACGCCAATGGCCTGTTCGCGTGGAGTATGGTCGGCCGCGTGACGACCACCGACGCTAATGATGCTGACGGCCATGTTGATTCACCACAATCCCCACGATCAGGTACCGCGACGTTGGCGGTCGGTACACCGCTGACGTTCGACCCCGACTATCGCAGCGAAGTCCACCCCGCCGAGGAAGACAGCATCGATGTCGAAACCTACGGCGGCGGGTTCGACCTCACCCGGCGAGCCACCGCACCCAAGCTGCGGGTCGGCCGTGACAAGTGGTTCAACCTGCTGTGGCTGATCCCCATCGGATTCGCGGGTCTGGTCGCCGCGGTGGCGATCGGCAAAGGGCTCTACAACATGCCCGCGGTACAGGATTTCATTGAGCGCTACCCCGGCGTCGACGACCGCCACGTCCGCCCGGGCATGCCGGGCTGGCTGGGCTGGACCCACTTTTTCAACCTGTTCCTGATGATCTTCATCATCAGAAGCGGGATCCAGATCTTGTGTGACCACCCACGGCTCTACTTCAGCCGCAACGCCACCCCGGGCAAGGACGAGTGGTTGCGGGTGGGCCCGCCGGTCCCCGACGACGAGCTGTGGACGGCCAACGCCGACACCGTCGCGCTGCCTCCACAATTCGGGCTGCCCGGCTTCCGGCACTCCATCGGGCTGGCCCGCTGGTGGCACCTGGGCATGGATGTGCTGTGGTTGCTCAACGGGCTGATCTTCTACGTGCTGCTGTTCGCGACCGGTCAGTGGCGCCACATCGTGCCGACCAGCTGGGACGTGTTCCCCAACGCCGCGTCGGTGGCGATCCAATACCTGTCGGTGTCGCACTGGCCGGCCGACAACGGCTGGACCGCCTACAACGGTCTGCAGCTACTCGCGTACTTCACCACCGTCTTCATTGCCGCGCCGGCCGCGTTGATCACCGGTTTGGGCATGTCGCCGGCGCTATCACAGCGAGTGCACTGGCTGAGCACACGGCTGAGCATTCAGCACGCGCGCTCGCTGCACTTCTTGGTGCTGGTGTACTTCCTGTTCTTCATCGTCGTTCACGTCACGCTGGTGTTCGCGACCACCGCACTGCGGAACCTCAACCACATGTTCGCCGCCCGCGACGACGACAGCTGGATCGGCTTCGGGATCTTCACGGTGGCCATGGTGGTGTGCGCGGTGGCCTGGGTGTGGGCGACGCCATTCACGATCAAGCATCCGCGTGTGGTGCAGCGGGTGGGCTATGCGCTGGTCGGCCCGTTCCAGCGACTGCTGGAAAACCTCAACCCCAAGCCGGGCGCCTTCACCGAGAAAGACATTTCCCCGCACCACTGGCGCAACGGCCGCCTGCCGGAAACCGTCGAGTACAAGGAGTTGGAGGCCAACGACTTCAAAGACTGGCGGCTGCGGGTCTACGGGCTGGTCGAGCACCCGATGGAGTTCTCGCTCGACGACCTCAAGGCATTGCCCTACCACGAGCAGATCAGTCAGCACTTCTGCATCCAAGCCTGGTCGGGTGTCGCCAAATGGGGTGGCGTGCAGATGAAGACGATCATGGACATCGTCAAACCGCTGCCCGAGGCCAAGTGGGTGGTGTTCTACTCGATGGGCCTCGGCGCGACCGGCGGCATCTATTACAACGCCCATCCCATCGACCAGATGGGCTACCACATGACCATGCTGGCCTACAACATGAACGACCAGCCGCTCCCCTACATGCACGGCAAGCCGCTGCGGCTGCGTAACGAATTGCAGCACGGCTTCAAACTGGTCAAGTGGATCAAGGGAATTGAGTTCGTCGCCGACTACCGCGAGATCGGAAGCGGCTACGGCGGCTACAGCGAAGACCACAAGTACTTCGGGCGCCACCAGACGATCTGACGCGGCCACCGTCGCCGCTTTCGGTCACGGACTGGCCAGCAAGGTGGCGAACTTTGCGGCCAGCCAAGGCTTGCGGCCGCCGGCCCGCAGCCTGCCGCGGAGGATCTGCGGCCATTGCGGCACGCGATCAAAACCGAGCAGCAGGAAGGTGACCGGGTCGGCGGTGATGACGCAGTCGGCCTTCTCGCCTGCCGTGGTGACGGTGCCGGCACCGTTGTCGATTGCGATCCGATAGCGTCCGCCGCCGCTCATCCGCAACTCAAAGCTGGCGCGCAGATTCTGGGTTCGCGACGGCCGCAAGTACTTTGGCGTGAGCGCCAGTACGGCGGGTATCACGGGCAGTGCGTCCTCGCGGCTGATAACCCATCGCCGGCCGGCCGCGCGCGCGATGTCCAGCCCGTGCACCAACTGCTCGCCGAGCAGCAGACACGTCATGACTGCCGGTTCGAGCACCAGGCTGTCGGCGGTCAGGATCGCGGAGTGCTCAGACGGGTCGAGCCCGGCGGCCACGGCCAGGTACTTCGCGGCCGTCTCCTCCAGCATGTCGGCCAGACGGCGCGGGTCACGTTCGCGGACCTCGTCGAGATGGCCGGCGTTCACCGCGGTCCGCAGCCGAGCAGGTGACCCGTCCGGCAGCTCGGTGACGGACGCGCTGCCGGCCACGTGCGCGGTCAGTGCCGCGGCGTATTCGCCCATATCGCCGACTACGTGGGCGGCCACCTCGCCGGCGGTCCAGGCCAACCCGGGCACCGGCGCCGCGGGATCGTCGACGCTGCGCCACAGCCGGGCCGTGCGTTCTACGGCGTGATATAAGGCGGCCCTGGTACGGGCATCGGCGCGGCGGACCTCGTCGACCGGCCCTGCGGGCAGTACGGGGACAGTTGTCATCGGAAACGACCTCCATCGGGATGCGACCTGAGATAATGCTACTATTCCACATAATGTTGCTATGTCAATAGGCTGGTGCGGTCTTCGTGCAGGGAGCAAGAGCATGTCCGAATCGACACCACAGCCGTCGTCGCTGCGCGCCCAGCAGGTGGCTCAGACGCGCGACGCGCTGATCCGCGCTGGCCGGGAATTGTTCGGGCAGAACGGTTTTCGTCAGACGTCTGTGGAGGATCTGGCCCGCACCGCCCGGGTCACGACCGGCGCGTTGTACCACCACTTCCCCACCAAGACCGCACTTTTTGAGGCCGTTTTCGAGCACGCGCACACCGAGCTGATGAGCGCGTCGATGGAGGCCGCCCAAGATGCGTCCGACGAACTCGACGAGCTGGCCCGCGGCTTCGACGCGTTTTTGGACGCAATCCTGGAACCGGACCTGCAGCGCATCTTGATTCTCGACGGCCCCGCTGTGCTCGGCTTGGCCCGCTACACCGAATTGGACGAGCGCTATGCCTTCGCGGTGATCGTCGAAGCGCTGCGGGCCGCGACCGACGCCGGCACGCTGCGCGTCGATGATCCCGAAACCATCACCCGGCTGCTGCTGGGCGCGTTGACGCGCGGCGCCATGCTGATCGCGAATTCGGCGGATCCTGTCGCGACGCGACATGCCGTGGCGCAATCCATGCGCGCGTTGCTCAACGGCTTCACCCCAGCCTGAGCACTCACGCCACGACGCGGTCAGCGCAGCGCGGCAAGGTTGTTCACGGATTTACGGATGTCGGATTGCAGCACGCGGGCGACCAGCCGGCCGACCGGCCCGTTGAGCACCCCGCCCTTGAGCTCGGCGCTCAGATCGAACCTCGACCCCGAATCCTCGGCGGTGACCGTCAACTTCACTTTGATGCGGATCCCGCCGCGGCCACGGCCCTTTAGCTCCACCTCGTGCGGCTCGTCATAGCGGGTGACCGTCCAGTGGATGACGTTGCGGAATCCCCTCACCTTGATGCACGACGACACCGTGGTGCCCTGTTCGATGTGGGTCGGAACCTCGCTGCGCCAGCCGTGGAAAATCGTCATCCACTCCTGGAAGCGGTGCAGATCCGAAGCCAGCTTCCACGCCGATTCCGGCTCAAGGTCAGATGACGTCGAGACATCTACTCGTGCCATCTGGGGTCCATACCCGGTTGCGCCGACAGGGTAAACCGTCTAACTGCCCCACTCACCGAGTTGTTGGGCGACGTCGATGACTTGCGCCGCTTGTGATTGCGGGGAATCGATCTCCTCTGCGACGTAATGCGCGATGAACCGCCGGATTTCGCCGTCGACGCCGGCGATGATGCGCAACACCTCACCACGGATGGACTTCGACGAGACCTGGACGGTGATATCGGAAGACCGGGGCTTGGCGACTTCGACCACCACCAGCAGCGGCTTGGCGGCGCGGGCGACGGCACGCAACTCGATGTCACCGTCGACTAAGAACCGCTGCTTGTCCAGCCGGAGGTCCACCAACAGGTCGATCGCCAGCGGGATGTGGATCGTGAAGGTGATCAGGTCGTCGACGTGCCGCTTGACCTGGGCCTGTTGGATCTTGACTTTGGCGCTGACCTTCGCGATCTTGCCCGGTCCCTGAGCAATCGGCTCCATCTCGAACTCGCTGCCGGAGACCTGCGCGAAGGCTTGCGCAACGCGCTCTTCGGTCACGGCTTCCTCGAAGAACAGCCGCCCGAAATCTTCGTAGGTCATGTAGTCGAAGGTCTGCATAGGTTGATACCGTCTCACGTCCTGGTCTGCGTCGACCGCTGATCCGATCGTGTCGCCTCGATGGTGTCGCCGCTTCGCGCCGCGGGTAAACCACCGCTGTGAACAGGGAGCCAGCCCGATGAGGCTGCGCAGAAGTACCGTCGGCGGCCCGGGATTTCGGCGGGTTCGGCGTGGCCGCGGATTCTCCTATATCGATGGACAGCGTGAGCCGGTCGACGACCCAGAAGTGCTGGCCCGCATCGAAGCACTAGTGATTCCTCCGGCCTGGAAGAACGTCTGGATTTGTCCGCACCCGAGCGGCCACATTCAGGCCGTGGGCACCGACGCCGCCGGACGCCGCCAGTATCTCTACCACGAAAAGTGGCAGACCGAGCGGGCCGAGGAGAAATACGACCGGACGTTGACGCTGGCGAAATGTCTGCCGGACTGGCGCGCCCGAATCATCGCCGACCTGCGCGGCCGTGGTCTGGGACGCGACCGCGTTCTCGCCGTGGCCCAGCACCTGATCGATCGAGGCTATTTCCGCGCCGGCGGAGAGGAATACGCACAAGAAAACGGCAGCTTCGGGCTGGCGACGCTGCTGCGCGACCATGTCCAAGTGCACCGGGACAGCGTGGCCTTCGACTATCCGGCTAAAAGCGGTGTACGACAGGCGATTTCGCTGGATGATCCGTTAATCATCCGGGCGGTCCGGTCATTGCTGCGCGCCGAAACCAGGATCCCCCGTCTGTTGGTCTACCGAACCTCGGACGGCTGGCACGAGGTGCGCGCCGACGATCTCAACTCGCGGTTCCGTGAGCTCGTCGGTGACGAATTCAGCGTCAAGGATTTACGGACGTGGCACGGCACAGTGCTGGCCGCGGAGGCCTTCGCGACCGCCTCCGAGCCCACGTCGAAAACCGCCCGCCGCCGCGAAGAGGCGGCGGTGATGCGGGCAGTGGCCGAGGAATTGGGAAACACACCCGCCGTAGCGCGCGGCTCGTATGTGGACCCGCGGGTTGTCACGGCATATGAGCAAGGGATCACGATTGCTCCCGCCCTGCGTCGAGTCAAGCGCGAGCGAACCGCGTTGGGACGCCAGCACTTGCTCGAGCGGGCGACCGCGCGGATTATCAAACGCGTTGACCGCGGTTGATAATTGAATCAGCAACTGCCGTCGGTCGCGCAAGCAATTTGCGAATAATCGTGATCTGCATTACGTTCGCGATTTCGGAAGCGAAACGATAAGAGCGATACGGCATCACAGGTCAGCTGAACATCTTTCGCCACCAGCAGTTTTAGCGCTGTCAGTGTAGCCCAGATCATGATTTGGCACCAAAAGTGATGGGCTTCACAAATTTTGATTGCCCCTGCTAGCTGTTGTTAGCGTCGCGCCCCATGTTTGTGTTAGCAACGCTGATGACCCTTATTCAGCAGGTTTCGGGCACCCCGTATGTCCGGGGTGGGGATTCGCCTGCCGGAACGGATTGTTCCGGTCTGGTTTCCTGGGTCGCTAATGCGGCCACCGACCGACCGGTTTTCGGCAGCAGGTTCAACACCGGCAACGAGGAAGCCGCACTGTTGGCGCGCGGGTTCCAGTACGGCACCGCGCCGGGCGCGTTGGTGATCGGCTGGAATAGCCACCACACCGCGGCGACGCTGCCCGACGGCACCCCGGTTTCCAGCGGTGAAGGCGGCGGCGTGCGAATCGGTGGCGGCGGCGCTTACCAGCCGCAGTTCACCCACCACATGTTCTTGCCGGTCGACCCCGCCGCGATGGAGGATGCCCCGCCGCCGGCGGAAGGCTTTGTTCTGGCCGATGCTGTCGCACCGGAACCACCCGCACCGGAACCGCCTGCCCCGGAAGCAGACCCGGCCCCGGCTGAGCCAGTGGACGCGGAAGCACCTGCACCGCAGGATGATCCGGCACCGGCCGACGAGCCGGCCGGCATGCAACCCGGCATGGAGGTATAGCCGCCCTCACTGCAGAAAGCGCTGGGTGTACGAGGTGAAGCGACTGGTCAGGTCGCGCATATCAAGTCCGAACAGTTCGGCCGACGTCGCGACCTGGCCGAGCCGGCCGCGGCGGTGACCTGCCAGATAGTCGGTCATCGCCGCACGCGCCTCGGGCGTAACCGACTCGTCGGCGAGGTCGTAGACGCGTTCGGCGACACCAAGCTCGTCGGCCATGAAATCGTCGAAGCGAATGTCAACCGAGCGCTCCGGTGAAATGAGATCGCGGTCGCGTACCAGCGCGGCCAGCATCGCGTCGAGCCGGTCGACCCACGACGCCGCGATTTCGTTGACCGGCACCGGTGAACGATGCATCCGTGCCGAGTAGGTGATCATTGCGACCATCGACAAAACCACCGGTACGGGGTCGCGGTGGGTACACACCACGACCACACCGGGAAAGACCCGATCTAGCACGGGTAACTGCTCGAGGTGTTGGGGCGACTTGAGCAGCCAGCGACGCCCACCCCGCAGGAATTGCAGCGCTTTGAGCTGAAGGGCCAGGTACTCATAGGCCGGGGTCTGGTCGTGGGCCAAGTAATAGTCGCGCCACCGGGGTACGTGCGCGAGGGTTTCGAACAGCATCGACGAGAAGGCGTTGGCCAGCAGCTGGATTTCCTCGTGCACATGGTCGGTGGTCATTTCGTGCATCAGCCGAAAGTGCGGCATCACCGCGTTCATGAACTCGACGGCGGCGTCCATTCGGGTTCGGCGCGGATCGGGTTCGACACCGACCTCGGTTGGCAGCGGGAACGGCTCGACGCTTTCCCAGTACGGGAGCGTGCGGAAGGTGCCGGCAGCGGCGAGCAGATTGTGCAGGTGGGTGGTGCCGGTGCGGGGCAGGCCGGCGATCACCACCGGCGGGGCCAGCTCGATGTCCTCGATTTCGGGATGCCGCTTCAGCAGGTCGGTCAGCAGCAGCCGGTTCTTGAGCCATTGCAGTAATTGCGCGTGCATGTTGACGATGCCCGGCCCGTGCAGGTCGGGGATCTCATGCAGCGCCGCCAGGTACACATCGAGGCGCTCGCGATAGTCATCGGGCCCGAAATCATCGAGATCGGTCTCGGCGGTGGCCTTGGCGTGCAGCGCCTCGGCATCCAGGTCGCAATCCGGCGCCATCGCCGCCATTAGCTGGCGGATCTGCTCGATCTCCGGGGAGAAGCGGGGTTCGGCCAGGTCATCGAGGTGGACGAGGCTGGTGGTCGTGTCGGTCACGGCGACTTATGTTACTTTGAGTTCCGTAATGACGACGGAAATTGGCCGACCTCGCGACAAACGCATCGACAACGCGGTACTGCGTGCGACGGTCGAGCTGCTGGGCGAGACCGGCTATGCCGAGCTGTCGGTGGATGCGATCGCGCGACGGGCCGGCACCAGCAAGCCGGCCATCTACCGGCGGTGGCCCGGCAAGGCGCATCTGGTGCACGAGGCGGTGTTCCCGATCGACGAGGACACCACGCTGCCCGAGACCGGATCGTTGGCCGGTGACGTGCGGGAGATGGTGCGCCGCACCGCGGCCGTTCTGACCACCCCGGCCGCCCGGGCGGCGCTGCCCGGCCTGGTCGGCGAGATGGCCGCCGATTTGACCCTGCACTCGGCGCTGCTGGAACGCTTCGCCGGCATCCTGTCGCGCGGTCTGACCGAGCGCCTGCAGGACGCCGTTCGACGCGGGGAGGCACGCCCCGACGTGACCGCCGCCGAGGTGGTCGAGGCCGTCGCCGGCACCACATTCCTGGCGCTGCTCACCCGCGGCGACGCGCTCGACGACACCTGGGTGGACCGCACCTCGGCTTTCATCACGAGAGGAATCGCCGCATGAAACACGCGCCGGCGACGATGCAGAGCGCAGCGATGAGAAGGAGCGGCGCATGAAACACAACTCCACCGCCGCGTGGCATGAATTGCTGGACACGCTGGGCGACCTCGATCGGTCGTTTCTGGAGGGCGATCGTGCCGTCACCGACG
Source organism: Mycobacterium shimoidei (assembly GCF_900417275.1). NCBI lineage: Bacteria > Bacillati > Actinomycetota > Actinomycetes > Mycobacteriales > Mycobacteriaceae > Mycobacterium > Mycobacterium shimoidei. The sequence continues at coordinate 3,651,942 of NZ_UEGW01000001.1, forward strand.
AGCGCCACGTCGCCGACGGCTACCGGATGCTCGCCACCACCCTGGGCGTGGCGCTGGATACCTATCTGTTCGCTGATCCGAGCCGGCCGATGTTCGTCGACGTCAACACGCCGTTTCGGCGTGATCGTCGCTGGGGCGGCGACAACACCGACGCCTACTACAGCATCTGCCCGGTGGATCCCCAGCGCCGCTACCGCATCAGCGGCAACAAGGGTGACAGTGTGTACTTCTCGCTGACCGCCTACAACGAGCCTTCGCCCGGGGCCTGGTCGGATCGGATCGTGGCGATCGTACGCGACGACGATCTCGACATCGACGCGGCGGGCAACTTCTCCTTCGAGCTGGGGCCGACGCCGGACGCCGCGGTGCTGATGACCCGCGACTATCAGGCCGACCCGCTGACCGGCCGCCCGGTGACCTGGCGCATCGAGGCGCTCGACGAGCCCGACCCGATACGGCACGGCGATGCCGAGACCGCTGCGGCGTTGCGCGCCAGCGCCGCCTGGCTGCGCACCATGTTCGCGATCGTGCCGCTCGCCGTCGGGGTGCGCGTCGATGACAAGCATGCGCTTGGTCACGAAGTAGCCCATGTTGCAAACCAATTCGCGGAGCCTTATCAGGTGCCTGACGCAAACTTCGGCTGGTCGGCGCGCGACGCGTGTTACGCCTACGGCAGCTTCGTGCTGGCCGAGGATGAGGCGCTGGTGGTCACCCACCGTCCGCCCGCGTGCAGGTTCTGGAACCTGGTGGTGTGGAACCAGTTCATGGCCACCCACTGCGTGACCGACGCACGCAGTTCGATCAACGGGCACAGCGCCGTCCTCAACACCGACGGGACGGTGACCATCGTCATGTCCCGCGGCATGACCTCGCACCCGAATTCACTGACGACGTTGGACTATCCACGCGGAAATCTGGCGTTTCGTTGGTTTCTTGCCGATGCGGTGCCCGCCCGGCCGGAAGCGAAAGTGGTGAAGCTGTCCGACGCGCCGACGGCTGTGACACATGAGTGACAGCGCCATCGAGATCACCAATCTGATCTACACCTACGCCGAGCTCTTGGACAGCGGTGATTTGGACGGTGTAGCACGGCTTTTCGAGCACGGCCGCATCTGCGGCGTGGAGAACGGTCCGCCGGAAACGGTGTTCGCCGGCCCGACAAGGGTGCGGGAAATGTACGAGATGGCCACTCGTATCTACGAAGACGGCACCCCGAAGACCAAACACAACACCAGCAATGTGCAGCTGCACATCGATGAGGCGGCCGGGACCGCGCGCAGCACCTCGTACTACTGCGTCACGCAAGCCACCCCCGACTTGCCGTTGCAAGTGATTGTCACCGGGCGCTACAAGGACACCTTCCAGCGGCTGGACGGCACCTGGTGGTTCGACACCCGCATCATGTTCGTCGACCAGGTCGGCGACGTCAGCCAGCACCTTAAGTTCTGAACGCGTCTGCCAGCCGCTAGTGCAAGACGACCGGGTCGCCGGTATGAATAGTGCCCTCTACCAACACCTTCAGGTAAACCCCGGCGCACGGCAGCTTCGCCGGTCCCACCCGGTTCTCGGCAACCGGCGTGCGAAGCGCATGAGGGGCGCGCGGCAACGAGCCATGCTCGAGCGTGGGTAACGCGCACCGAGACGTGGGCTTCAAAACGCGTAGGCGGGTCTCACCGACGCTCACGTCCCTATCCACCCACTCGTTTTCGGCGTAGGGCGGGTAGTCAGGCGGGGTGGCGATCACCAGGTTGGGCCGGTAGCGCAGTGCCTCGGTGCCGATGTGCTGCACGGTGGCCGTCGTAATCGCATGCAGCGGAGCGAGATCGGTGAACGAGTCGCCGGGCGTGGCCTGGGCGATCTCGAGGATCTGACCCGCAATGTCTGCGTCCTCGCCAAGCTCCAGCACCTTCTCGGGGTCGGGGCGTTCCAGACTGGCGCCCTGCGGCCGCTTGCTGACCAAGGTGACCGGCCGTCCCACCAATTCGGAAAGCAGATCGTCGATGCCCGGATCGTCGGCGGCCACACTCGCTCCGTCGGGCAGCCGGATGCACACGCCGTCGCCGTCGCCGCCGCTGGCGGTGAACTGCAGAAGCCTGCGCCACAACCGGGGCTGCTTAGCGCTGGCCACTCGGTTGGTCTCCGCGTCGACGAGAGCCAGCCGCCGGTCCCCCGCCGCGCCGCGTTCGTCGACAAACATGGACGTCAAGACCTCGCCGAGCATCGACTTGACCGGATAGCGGCGCAAACTGTCGACCCGCATCTGGCCTGTCACGGTTGTCAGTATGCGCTCAGCGCCGCGCCAGCAGCCAGGCCGCGCCGCCGCCTTCCCCTGCTGTGATCACATCGAGCTGCCCGAAAGCCGCGGTCAACTCGCCGGCGGCGGCTCGAAACGGCCCCGGGGCCGCCGCCCCGACTTCGCTCAGCGCGGTGATCGCCAATAGGCCGCCGGGCGCCAGGCGCCGGATGATCGCCGCATCGAGACGGCGGTCCCGGAATCGGTTGCACACGATTACCTGCACCGCCGGGCCGGGCGGTAAGCCGTGGTCGAGGTCGACCACCTCAAACCGGCACCGGTCGTCGACGCCGCAGGCCCGGGCCAGATCCCGCGCCTGGTCGATCGCCACCGCGGAGACGTCGAGTCCCCACACCGCCATTCCCCGACGGGCCAGCCAGACCGCTGTCAACCCTTGCCCGCACGCCAGATCAAGCGCCTGCCCCGTCGTCGGGAACATGTCGGCGAAGCCGGTGAATGCCTCGGGTGGGCCTATTGCGTCGCCTGCCGGCGGTCCGCTGGCCGTGTACTTCGCGTCCCAGCGGGCGCGGTCCCGGTCGGTCAGAATGCCTCCGGATCCTGCTGGATTTCGACCGGCACCGGATGGCGATACAGTCGCGACGCGTTCTCCCACGTGATCTGACGAATCACGTCCGCCGGCAGATCTCCGATCTGTTCATGGATGGTTTGTTGGGTGTGCGGCCAGGTGGAGTCACAATGCGGATAGTCGGCTTCCAGCATGATGTTTTCCGTGCCGATTCGGTCATGCTGTACGAACGACGATTGGTCTTCCACTGCGCAGAACCAGAAGTTACGTGTGAAAACCTCTGCGGGAGTAAGACTTTCACCCAGTTCCTGCCAGGTGCCATACATCTCGTGGTAGCTGAGCATGTGGTCGAGCCGGTCCAGTAGCCCTGCCACCCAGCCGATCCCGCCTTCGGACAGGCAGATCTTCAGTTCGGGAAACCTGCTGGGCAGACCGGAGTACAGCCAGTCGACCGCCGCGTAGATGGCGTAGGCGAAAAACAGCACACCCGGCACGTCCGGCGGCGCGTCCTCGGTGGTGGACGGCGACGAACCCGACGAACCGATATGCAGGTTCACCACGGTGCCGGTCTCGGCGCACGCCGCCATCATCGGATCCCAGTGACCGGAGTGAATGCTCGGAAGCCCCAGCGCCGCCGGGTTTTCGCTGAATGTGATAGCGCGGAATCCGCGATCGGCGTTGTCGTAGATCATTTTCGCGCCGAGTTCGGGATCCAGCAGCCAGGGCAGTTGACACGGGATGATCCGGTCCGGATAGGACCCCGCCCATACCTCGAGATGCCAGTCGTTCCAGGCCCGGACCGATGCCAATGCCAGGTCGCGATCAGAGGTCAGCTGTTGGAGCCGTTGGCCGGCGAACCCGGGCAGGAATGACGGGAAGTTCAGCGACGCGTAGACACCGTTGAGGTCCATATCCTTGATGCGGGCATGGATGTCCCAGGCGCCCCTGCGCATTTCGTCGAAGCGAACCGGCTCGAAACCATACTCGGAAACCGGCCGGCCGACCACGGCGTTGAACCCGACATTGGGAAGTTCCTGCCCGTCATAAATCCAGGTCTGTCGACCGTCGTCGGCGTCGACGACCTTGGGTGCGCGGTCGGCGAACTTGCGCGGGAGGCGTCCGGTGAAGGTGTCCGGCGGTTCGACGATGTGGTCGTCGACGGAAATCAGCGTGTAGCGCCTCTTCGCCCGCGGCGGGTCGGGCAGAAAGGTGACCGACCGCTCGGCACCGGTTTTGGCGGTGGTGAAGTTCAGGTTGCTGGCCAGCTCGTCGATCGATTTCACTTGTGTCACCTGAGCACGTCGGGATCGGCTTTGATGGTCATCCGCGCTGCCCCAGCCCAATACACGTCGGCGGCTCGCTCGAGAAGCGACGCCTGCATGCCCGCCATGTCCGACCAGTTCATCTTCGTCGGCTCTTGACCGGTCAGCATGACGTCGTAAGCGAGTTTGCAGACCCGTTCGATCGATGCCGCTCGATAAACAGCCTGCGCGAGGGTGCGACCGGTCGCGATGACGCCGTGGTTGGCCAAGATGGTCAAGTTCGCTTCACCGATTTGCGCCGCGAGATCCGCTGCGCGGCCGGCGCTGTCGATTTCCCCGTCGTACGTGTCGACCAGGCACAAATCGTCGAGGAACAGCGAACCGGTCTGGTGGACCAGTTCGGGCAGCCTGCCCAACGCGGCAAGCACGCACGCATGGTAGGGGTGATTGTGGATGACCACGCGGGCGTCGTCGCGGACGCGGTGCAGTTCGGTGTGGATGTGAATCGCCGGGGTCACGTCCCACCGGCCGCGGACTACCCGCGCTTCGCTGTCCACCACGCAGATGTCCGAGGCGGTGAGTTCTTGCCACCACAGTCCCCACGGATTGACCAGCATGTCCGTCTGGCCGTCGAGCTGCCAGGTGATGTGGCCGGCCATGTTCTCGGCGAACCCGATGGCGGCAAGGTGGCGGAAGGCTATTGCCAGCGCCTGTTCGTTGGTGAGCTCGACTCCGATCGGCGGAACCACCGAGGGAGCCCAGACTTCCAGTCCGCCGGGCCGCGCGTTAGGAGCGTTCATGGTTGCCCTCCATCCTGACTCGAATATCGTCGCGGAGCGCGCCTTTGGCAATCTTTCCTCCCGAGGATCGGGGTAGTTCGTCGACCACGATGAGCCGTTCGGGCAGCAGTTCCTTGGAAACTCCCAGCGACAGTAGATGCGTGATCAGGCCGGGAAGGTCGATGGTGTGCGAATCCACGAGTTCGGCGTATAGGCAGACCTTTTCACCGAACACCGGGTCGGGCATGGCGACTGCGGCGGCCACGGCGATCGCCGGATGCGTCATCACGGCGTCTTCGACCTGGGCGGCGCTGATGTTCTTGCCGCCGCGCAGGATGAAGTCGGAGGTTCTGCCGGTGACGCTGAGGTAGCCATCCGAATCGATGGCGCAGATGTCGCCCATGCGCATCCACCCGTCGGGGGTGAACAGCTTGTCGTGGTCGGTGCCGTCGAGGTAGCCGAGGCTGGTGGCCGGACCGCGGCAGGCCGGCTGGCCCCGCCCGCTCGCGGTGACGTCGCGATCTCCGTCGAAGAGCCGGACCGACATCTCCGGCACGATTTTGCCGCCGGTGCGCAGTCGGTGGTGCAGCGAATCTTCGAGCGTCGTCCCACTGAGCAGTCCGGTTTCGTTCGAGCCGTAGAACTGCAGAACCTTGGCGCCGGTGAGTTCCTCGAACTCGGCAGCCGGGCGATATGGCAACGCTTCCCCGCCGGTAAACACCACCCGCAGCGAGCTCAGGTCATAGTCGCGGCGTGCCGGGTCAGCCATCAGCATCGTCAATTGCGTGCTGACACAACATAATATGGTGACTTTGTGCTGGGCGATCGCTTCACAGCAGGCTCTGGTGGTGAATCGGTCCAGGATCACCGCGGTGGAGCCGAGGTAGATCGGAGTGGTGTGGCTGGTCCAGATCCCGAACCCGAACGGCGTCGGGATCGCCGGCAAGAAGACGTCCTCGGTGGTCAGCCGGCCGTTGGCGACGGCTTTTTGATGGAAGTAGTGCCATCGGTTCTGGGTGTGTACGACGCACTTGGGCAGCCCGGTGGTTCCCGAGGTGGAGTTGAGAAGGAACACATCGTCGGGCCCGAGGCCGGCGTCGGCTGGCAGCGCCGCGGGTGCCGCATCGACGTTCAAGCGCACTCCGGCGTCGTCGTGGGTCATGACCACGGATTCGGCGGCGACGCTTGCCGCGGATCCGCTGCGCTGGTGATCGCTGATCAGGAGCTTGGGCTGGGTGCCGCCCAAGATCGCGCCGACCTCCCGGGTGCCGGCGCGAGCGCCGATGCCGACGGCGACCGCTCCGCAGCGTTCTATCGCGACGAGAAGCACGTGGATGGCGGCGGCGTCGCCGTGCCACACCGCCACTCGGTCGCCGCGCGCTATCCCGATTCCAGTTAGCTGTTCAGCAAGTTTGGTTGCCGCGCAGTCGAATTCAGCCCAGGTCAGTGACCTGTCGGGATGGTCGATGTATGCGACGCGGGTCGGTGTGTGTTGGGCGTTGTGGCGTACCACGTCGGAAAGCGTCGTATCGGACCACCAGCCGGCGGCGTAGTAGCGGGCGGACTCCTCGGCGGTGAACGCCGGCGAGTTCACGGTATGCCGCTGCGGCACTCACCCACCGCCTTGAACCGTCGCCGCGGGCTGCAACGAAGACACGCTGCGATCCGGGCGCAGGTCCAGCCGCCGCAACAGCTGCGCGTTGAGCGCGACGACGATGGTCGACAGCGACATCAGGATCGCGCCCACCGACATCGGCATCACGAAACCCACCGGGGCCAGCACACCGGCCGCCAGCGGAACCGCGAGAAGGTTGTAGCCGGCTGCCCACCACAGGTTCTGGCTCATCTTGCGGTACGCCGCCTTGGACAGTTCGATGACCGAGAGCACCGAACGCGGATCCGAACTGGCCAGGATGACACCCGCGGAAGCGATCGCGACATCGGTGCCGGCGCCGATCGCGATGCCGACGTCGGCTTGGGCCAGCGCGGGCGCGTCATTGACACCGTCGCCAACCATGGCCACCTTGAAGCCCTCGCGCTGCAACTCGACGACCTTGCCGGCCTTGTCCTCGGGGCGCACCCCGGCGAAGACGCGGTCGATGCCCAGTTCGTCGGCGACCGCGTGCGCTACCCCTTCGGCGTCGCCGGTGACCATCGCAACCCGGACACCGAGCCGGTGCAGGGCATTGACGGCCTGCGCGGACTCCTCCCGCACCGCATCGGCGAGCTTCAGCGCCCCGATGACCGCGCCGTTGGCCACCACGTGCAAGATGATCGCACCCTCGTCGCGCCACGGCTGCACCTGCGGCAACTCGTCGAGGTTCTGTTCGGCCAGCATGTACGGGCCGCCGACGTGCACGGCGCGGCCATTGACGGTGGCGGTCACGCCGACGGCCGGCCGGGACGCAAAGCCGCTCGCGTTGGGCACCGACAACTCGCGCCGCCGGGCGGCGTCCACGATCGCGCGGGCCAGCGGATGCTCGCTGTCGGACTCGACGGCTGCCGCCACGGCCAGCACTTCGTCTGCTGAACCGGCTGGTGCGATGACATCGGTGACGGTCGGCTCGCCTCTGGTCAGGGTGCCGGTCTTGTCGAACAGCACCACATTGACGGTGCGCATGCTTTCCAGCGCCAGCCGGTCCTTGACCAGCACGCCGCCGCGGGCGGCCCGTTCGGTGGCGATGGAAACCACCAGCGGGATGGCCAGCCCGAGCGCGTGCGGGCAAGCGATCACCAGCACGGTGATCACCCGGGTCACCGCCTGGTCCGGGTGACCGAGGATGCCCCACACGACGGCCGTGACGGCGGCCGAGCCCAGCGCGAACCAGAACAACCAGCCGGCGGCGATGTCGGCGAGCCGCTGCGCCCGTGACGACGAGCTCTGCGCTTCGGCGACCAGTCGCTGGATCCCCGCCAACGTCGTCTGGTCGCCGACGGCGCTGATTTCGATCCGCAATCCGGAGTCCGTGGCAACGGTGCCGGCGACCACGTTGTCACCGGCTGAGCGACGCACCGGGCGCGATTCACCCGTGACCATGGACTCATCGAGTTCGGCGACGCCCTCGACCACGATGCCATCTGCCGGGACGGTGCCACCCGGACGCACAATCACCAGATCACCCACCCGCAGTTCGCCGGGCGCGACGGTGACCACGGTGTCACCCTCGATGCGCTCGGCTTCGTCGGGCAACAGCGCCGCCAGCGAGTCCAGCGCTGACGTGGTTTGCGCCAGCGACCGCATCTCCAGCCAATGCCCGAGCAGCATGATGACGATCAACAGCGCCAGCTCCCACCAGAACTCCAGCTGCTGGCTCAGCACGCCGAGGCTCGCGCCCCACGACGCCACGAACGCCACAGTGATCGCCAAGCCGATCAATAGCATCATTCCTGGTGCGCGGGAACGGATCTCGCTGATCGCTCCCGTCAAAAACGGCGCGCCGCCCCAGAAGTAGATGATGGTGCCGAGGACGGGCGACGCCCAAGCCACGCCCGGAAACGCCGGAATCGTGTAGCCGATGATCATCGCGAACATCCCTGACAGCGCAACGGTCGGGATCGCGAGTATCAGCATCACCCAGAACAGCCGTCGAAACTGCGCGACATGGTCTCCGTGGTCGTGACCGGCATGGTCGGCGTGTGCGTGGCCGTCCGCTTCCATTAGCGCGGCGTGACCGTTGTCATGGTGAGCAGTCATACAGCCATGTACCCACAGGGGGTATTTATTTGCAAGTGGTATGGGCGCCTCTCCGGAATTGCTCGGCTCAACTCGGCTGACGGAGCGGCAGGCCGGCAGCGCGGTAGATCTCGTCGATCACGGTCATGTTCTCGACTGCGTCTTCGGGCGTCGTCGGCACCGGCTCGCCGCGTAGCACTGCGGCAACAAACGCGTCGAGCTGGTAAGCGTAGGAGGGGCGCCGCGAAAAGCGTTCCACCCGTTTGCCGTTCGGTGATCGGATCCAGAGCCGATGGATGTATTGCGGCGTCACCGGGTTGAACAGCCGCATTTCGCCGCGGCTGCCAATCACTTTGGCGCTGATTTGCAGCAGGCGCGACGACCACATCGAACAGCGGATCCGGCCGGTATGCCCTTCCGCGAAGCGCAATTCGGCAGTCATGGCCCGGTCGACTCGCGGGTCGCGCAATTTCGCTTGTGCAGAAACGACTTCGGGGGTCGAGCCGCCGAAGGTGCGGACCATGTGGACTGGATAACATCCCGCGTCCATGGTCGCGCCGCCGGCAAGCGAGTAGTCGTAACGGATGTCGGAGAACTTGGGCAGCGGGAAACACAGGGCGGCTTCTACCCGCTCCAGTGCGCCGAGCTCCCCCGAAGCGATGATCTGCTCGGCGCGCAGCGTGAGTGGATGGTAGCGGTAATGGAAGGCTTCCATCACGACTCGCCCCGACGTAGCGGCTAATTGGGCGATTTTGCGGGCCTCGGCGGCGTTGGCGGTGAACGGCTTTTCGCACAGCACATGCTTGCCGGCGGCCAGCGCGGCTCGAGTCCACTTGCCGTGCAACCCGTTCGGCAACGGGATGTAGACCGCGTCGATGTCTGGGTCGGCGATCAGCGCCTGATAGCTTCCGTGCGCCCGAGCGATGTTGTGCTTTTCCGCAAATGCCTGAGCGCGCGACAAGTCGCGAGCGGCGATGGCCGCGACCACGACATCGGGGTTGTTGGCGGCCGGCCGGATCAGCGCAAGCGGCGCGATGCGCGCGGCACCCAGTACCCCGATTCGCAGCGGAGCGTCATGTTCGGACACGGAGCAGACGCTAACACTCGGCGCTGACCTGCACGGACGGTGCCGCGCCCATGCAGCGATGTTTGAGGTCGCCGCCGCACGGTTATGCCGCACAGGTGCGGTTTAACCCCAACCCTGGGGACCGCATCAGCCGCTCAAAGCGAAGAAGGAGCTCATCGTGAAATTCGCGACTACCAGCGTAAAGACGGGGATTGGTGCCGCGGCAATAGCCGCTGCGAGCATCTTCACCGCAGTACCGGCAATAGCTGCACCGCCACCCAACATTCAGGGATTCGGCACCAGCCAACAGCTGGTCGACGGGTCACTGGTGACCACGTACACAGTGAGCAACCTGCAGCCCAGCAACATAGCGATTCCCGGCTACACCCCCGAGGGCACGCTCTACCAGGCAGACATCACTGCCCGGTCGGAGAGCGGCCTGGTTACCCCGATGGTGAAGAACTTCACCGCTCGGGGGCCCAACGGCCAGACCTACGAAATGGTCGACGACGTAGCCGTCCCCAACGGCCTCAACCCGGCGCCGATTCCGCAAGGCAACGAATCGACGGGCAAGCTGTACTTCGACGTCACGGGCGCACCGCCCAATGGCGTCGTCTACAACGACGGACTGCAAGACATTCTGATCTGGACGTCGAACGTGCCGCAGGTTGCCGGACCTGGCGTCCCGCCGAACTCCGTTTCGGGTGGACCGGCAAGCCCGGGCACGGGCGCACCGGCCAACTCCGTTCCGGGCATGCCTGCGAGCCCAAGCCCGGCGCCCGGCGCGCTTCCTGGGCCGGCCACAAGCTAACCCCTATGCGAACCTCCCCCGCCACGCCCTCGTGGCGCGGGAGGTTTGCGGGGCGCTTGAACCAAATCGCCCCAACGCACGTCTTTAATGTTGTTCGGACCGTCCACGCCTCCCGAGGGCGGTCCGAACACACGTATGGGGACGGGCTCTCCCGCTTCGCCGGCGACAAGGTTGCAGGTGTACGCACTCAAGGTTGGGCGTGCTCGTTAGTCCGCCCACTGCGCGGTGAATGCCGCGACCGAGTGCGCGACTTGGTCGAGTGCGGCGTCGGGATCGGGCAAGGCGGTCGCAAGGCCGTCGACAGCCCGGCTCGCCCGGGGCCGCCACTTTTCGACCCAGCCGTCGATGACCGCTCGGTTGGCGGGGTTGGCGCTGCGCGCGTAGCGGGCTAGTGCGGCGCTCCAGGCCTGGTTGCGGGTGGTGTCGACGCGCGATTCCTGCAGCAGCGCGGCGGTCAGGCCATCGCCGTTGTCGGACGCCAGCTCAGCGAAAGCCTCCTTGAACAACGCGTCGAGCGCCGGTTTGACCACCAGGTTCAGCGCGGTAAAGGCCTCACCCCAGTCGTAGGCCAGCAGCAAGCGTTCCAACGTTTCGCGGGCAGGCTGCCAGACCTCGTCGGTCTCCCAAATCCGCTGTGTCGCTTCGCTATTGGCCAACTGTGTGCCGTGAGTGAGCGACAGCGACTTGGCGCGGTAGGCGATCCACTGCAGCGCCCGCAGTTCGTCGGCGGCCTGGAAGAACGCCGCGTTGGTGATGTAGGCGCTGGGGGCTAGCTGCCCGACATAGAGGCTGGTGATCTGCAGGACGTGGAACAGGTAGCGGGCAGGCACATAGATGCGGGTGAGGGTCTCGATCCAGGCAGGGTCGAGCTTGTGGTCGTCATCGAGCGCCTCGTAGTGATCGACCACGCCCTCGGCGTACACCTCGCGGTCGTGTTGCAGCGCGATGTAGCGGCGGTAGTTCAGTGCGGCCGGGTCGCGGAAGGCTTCCCAGTTGTCGGCCTGCAGCGGTGAGCCTTCGCGGTGTTTGAGGTACCAGCGGTTGATGGCACTGTCGGGGTCGAGGTCGAACGGGGCGGGCCGACGGTTGAAGTGGTAGTGGAATTGGCCGGTGACAACCTCGTACTCGGTGGGTTTGCGCCGGGTGTCCGCGGCGATGCTCCAGGTCTTAAGGCGCCGGCTCGTTGCGGTGGTCATGTGCTAGTCCTCTCGGTCCAAATACCAGTGCAGTTCGTCGTCGCCGACGTAGCGGATCCGTCCGGCGAACGCCACCAGCGCCGGTTCCAGGGTGGCGAGCGGGAATTCCTGTCCCGCAGCGGCTTCCAGGCTCGCGCGGGTGACCCGCAAGAAGCGCGGTGCGTGAATGCGCACATACCCGGCGTGGTCATCGATGGTGATGTCGGCGTCGGGGTTGTCGGTGTAAATGGCGTCGGTGAGCGCGGAGACGATGTCGGGGTCGAAACCGCGTACGACGGGGCCGACGAGTTTGTCCTGTTCGGTGGCTGCGGTCATCGGTGGTCTCCTTCGGACAGCGCTACGGTGATCTGGTCGCCGTCGAGGCGGACCGGGTGGCTGTGCAGCCGGCAGTTGGCGGGGTTCACCCCTGCGCCGGTGGTCAGGTCGAACTCCCAGCTGTGCGCCCCGCACGTCAGGACGTCGTCCTCGACGTCGCCGTCGACGAGCGGGAAACCGGCGTGCGGGCACAGACCGTCGTAGGCGCGGATTTCTCCGCTGCGCAGGTGGACGAGCAGGATCGGACGATCATCGACGTAGTACTCGGCGATCTCGCCCTCCCACAGGTCGTCGAGGGTGGCCACCGGGGTCCAGGTCATCGCACTAGTCATAGAACGCCTCGACGTGATCCAGCGGCCCGACACCGGATGCCCCGATCGTTGCGTGCGGATCAAGCACGTTACCGTTGTGGCGCAACCGGATCGGCGCGTCACGGTGGGCCACACGGTGGCCGACGACATGATGGGCGATGGCTGCGGTGACCGTTTCGACACTGTCAGCGTCGTCGACGGGGATGAGCAGTTCGAGTACGTCGCCTTCAAAGAGGGCGGTCAACGGGAGCAGTGCCATGATCGTCAGCCCTTCGATCCGTTGGTGGAGCCGTGTTGCGCCCACGCATAGTCGTCGGCGTCTTGGCCCTGCTCGTCGGCCGAGAGACCGAAGTACTGCAGGACGGTCCCCAGATCAGGAGGGCTGATCTCGCCGGAGAGCACCCGGTCGATCAGGGACTGATGGCCGGCGAAGCGGTCGGGCCGCTGGGTGAAGATCCACTTGCACGGCTCGGAGCAGAACACGTATCTGCGGCCGTTGTGGACATGCGTCGGCGGGGTGGGGTCGGTGTGGGCGCCGACGATGACGCCGGCGGCGCGCACGACCGGCAGCTGGCACAGGTTGCAGGTGATCGGCAGGGTCTCGGGCAAGGTGGCCGCGATATCCCCCTTGCGGATGTTGTCGGTGATGACGTCCCAGTGCTTGCCGAAGTCGCGGTTCCAGCCGGGGTATTTCTCTTCCAGCCACAGCCGCTCCGCGTCGGAGACGCCCGCATCGGGGTTCCACCACACCGTAGGCCGGTAGTACCAGACACCGAGGTGGATGGCGTGGTGATACCAGGTCAGCTCGTTGATGAATTCATCCCAGTACCAAGGGAAATCGAGTCCGTAGTCGCGGAACTGGTCGCTGAACTGCTTGACCACCCAATCCTCGATGAATTCCTTGAAGCTCATCCGCCGGCTTTCCAGCGGGGTGTAGTAGTCCATCGACAGCCCGGTCAGCAGCGCGAAAATGCGCCACGACCGCCAGAACATGTGGTCGATGAGGAACTGTCCCCATTCGGCCTCGCCGTTGTCGGTGAGCACTTTGATAGTGGGCTCGCCTTGCTGGGCGTGGCGGGCTTCGTCGGTTTGGATCGAGCTGATCAGTGCACCGAACTCTAGGTCTCCGACGTCGATGGCGTCCGCGGCCATACCGAGGAACTGCAGGTTGGTGAACCCGGTCTCCAGGGTGAACGTCAACTGCAACGCGATCGACAACGCGTCGTTGGCGACGAACATGTCGTCGAACAGATAACGCACCGCGAGCACGATCCAGTTGTTGGTGTGAAAAGCCTTGAGTGCCCAATCGCCTCGCGGTTCCTTGTCGAGCAGGCCGTAGGGGAAGAACGCCTGGATCTGACCGTGGCGGACCTCGTCGAGGGTGCCGAAGGTGGCCGTGTTGCGCCAGGCCGCCGCACGGCCGAACCGCCCCATCCGGGCCTCCCCGATGGATGCCAGGTACTCCGGCATCGTGATCGCGCCGTAGTGCGCGACGATCACCGACTTCCAGCCCGGGTCGAGTTGCTCGAACAGCTTCGAGCGCCCAATGGTGTTTTTCAGCGAGTAGGTGGTGGTGTCCTTGGTGACCTGGTTGTGTACGTACTCGCGGTAACCGATCTTGTACGGCTCGTCCCATTTGAGCCACGCGTCGGCCGGGACGCGGTGCGTGCCCGAGAGCTCCTCAGGAAACACTTCCTCCTCGGTCACGTAGCGAAACGTCCAGTTGGTGTCGCGGGCCAGGTCATACCAGTCACTGCGGGAAAGTTTCGGCATGGTGTCGTCCTTGGTTCAGGTCATAGGGCTACGCTGAGCCGCGTGAGCTGCGTTGATGACGCGAGCGGAATCCATCATGCGACATATTCCAAGGACTCCTAAGGGTTAGGATCACGCTGATTTACACCGTCATCCCCGGAGCGCACCGTCGCTACCATCCGAGACGGATGCCGCCGGGGCAGCAAACACACAGAAAAGAGGTCTCAGTGACGGTTGTTTACCGGGTCCTCGGACTGGGCTTCATCGTTGATGACCCCACCGGCGAGCTGAACGAGGTTGTGCCCTGAAACCCCAAGCGGCACGCCATCGAAGCCTTGACTCGAAGATCATCGCGGCCCTCGACCGAATCGGTGACGCTTTGCACGTGCTGGCCCGGCGGGCCGGCGAACGCCACGATCTCTCGAGCACCCAAATGCGGGTACTCACCTGGCTTTACGTCGGCCCGCCGCCGGCCGCCCGCAGCACCGCGCTGGCCCGCGAACTCAATGTCGCCGATCCGACCGTCAGCGACGCGATCGCCGCTCTGATGCGCAAGGGTTTGGTGCAGCGCACGCCAGATCCGCAGGACCGTCGCCGTCACGACCTAGCCTTGACCCGGTCCGGCCGCAAAACCGCGGCCGAACTGTCGCGGTGGACCGCCCCGGCGGAGATCGCGACGTCGAAGCTGGACCGTGCCGAAGCAGAGCAACTCCTGGACACACTGCTGATGGTGATGGCGAAACTTTATGAGGTTCAGCTGCTTCCAGTGGTGCGTGCGTGCAGCACCTGCCTGCAACTGGAGACCACCCAAGCCGACACGCGGAGCTACCACTGTCGGTTGTACGACACACCCATGTCCGTTTCGGAGCTGCGGGTCGACTGCGCCGACCATGTCAGCGTCTAGTCGGGAGTGGCTGGTGGACGCTGCAAGTTGGCGAGCACCCAAATGCGGGTACTCAGCTGGCTTTTCGTCGGCGCTTCGTGCGACTTGCCGATTCTGACCTCTGCGGCCCACCACAAGCGTAAATTTTGGACCAGCGGGTGACGTCGCGGGCGTAAAGCGGCAGTGGGCCCATGTTGCCGAGGGACAGGGAGCGGGGTCAGCATGTCCAATGTCTACACCGGCATGCGGCGCAAGTTCGGAAGCGACGAAACTGGGTTGCATCGCTGTGCGGAACGACTACTCGCGTTGCGCGAAGGTCTCTCCCCAGTCAGAACCGAGCGATCCGATAACTCACTTTTGTTGGCGACGTGGAACATTCGAGATTTTGATGACAACAAGTTCGGATTCGGCCCACGCAAGCAAGAGTCGTTCTACTACCTGGCCGAAATCATCAGCAGCTTCGATCTGGTTGCCGTGCAAGAGATCAATCGCAATCTGGCGCCGCTGCGGGAGCTGATGGGCATCCTCGGCGGCAGTTGGGACTACATCGTCACGGATGCGACTGAAGGCACCGGCGGCAACAACGAGCGGATGGCGTTCCTCTTTGACAAAAACAAGGTCTTCTTCCGCAAGATCGCCGGGGAGGTCGTGCTGCCCGACGGCCAGACGATCGTCTCGCCTGCCGAAGCCGGGCTCCCGCCGGAGAAGGCACCGATCGGCAACGGACAGTTCGCACGCACACCCTTCCTGGTCGCCTTCCAATCCGGCTGGTTCAAGTTCAGCCTCTGCACCGTACACATTTTCTACGGCTCGGAGACCGGTAAAGAACTCGCACGGCGCATCCAAGAAATCCAGCGCCTGGTCGCCTTCTTCGCCAAGCGTCAGGACAAGGAGGTTCGGGCCGACAAAAAGGCGACGGAGGCGCGAGGCGGCCGCTTCGCGCCGACGCAAACCGAAAACTACATCCTGCTCGGCGACTTCAACGTCGTCAGCCCACAGCACGAGACGATGAAAGCGCTCAAGGGCAAGGGGTTTGTGGTTCCGGACGCCATTAGCGGCGACGCGGTGCGACGTCAGGGAGAGCACTTCTACGACCAGATTGCGGTGCGGGTCAAGGACAAGCGGTTCGCCGTCACCGCCGGCGGCCTCGTGCGCCCGTTCGAACATGTCTTCCGCGACGAGGACATGGACGCCTACGAGGACGACTGGCGACCAATCAAGAACAAGAATCCGGAGCGCGGGGATGCACAGGCTGACGACCGCGATTTCTATCGCAAGTGGCGGACCTGGCAGATCTCAGATCACAGCCCACTGTGGGTGAAGATCACCACCGACTTCGCGGATGACTATCTGACCAAGCTGGCGCAATGAAAGCTAAGCCGCCGTTCGATGCGTCCCCGTGGGGCCGAACGCTGGCTATTGCCCACCCGAATCTGACTGACCATCATTGATGAGGTTCGCGAGGAACACGGGTAACCGGCCGGCGCCGAAGTCATAAAACCTCGCCCATTGCGGCTCGATCGAGATTCGCACCATCTGCTTGTATGTCGACCGCACAGTGCGTTCGAACTCGGCGAGTTGGGGTCCGTCCATCGATCGCCTCGCTGCCGCGAGGTACTCGTCGGTGACACCGTCGACGGTTTCCAGCGTGGCGAGGCCACGCACCAAGAGGGCCTTCGCCTCTTCTGGGGTGGACCCGGTGTCGATGGTCAATGCGACTTCCGGGCGCGACGAAAGCGCACGTGCTTTCGGCGAGGTGGACGCGGTGGAGACCACGATGCGCTCACCGGTCCAGTAGAACCCGACCGGGATGACCCGCGGGAAGCCATCGTGTCCGTTGTACGCGAGCCGAGCAATGGAGCCCGAGAGCAGCTTCTGGGCGCCGGGGTGGCCAAGCTCTTGAGCCAACTCTTGTGTGTTCATCACACTCGTAGTCCTACCTGGTCTTATCGTCTGACCTCGGTCTGGCCGGCAGGACGTGAACCCGCGAACACTTGATTCCCGGTCCGTATACGCCGAATTATACTGTGGCACAACATTGTTCAACAGTTCTTCACCAAGCGCAAACTCGGCCAGGCCGATCTCCCCAACTATTCCCTCAATCTGAAACGGTCTGTGCCAACGTCGTGACAAGATGGCTGGCCTGGACGCTATGCGACACTGTCCCACAAGCGACGGGAGGGTTGTATATGTCGGGCTGGACGGAGGGAAGCCCCATCGCCGCTCTGAAGGCGGCTGGAGTGGCTGCGATATTAGGCTTGCTGCTGGTTCTGGGTGCGGGTCCCGTGCTGGCGGAGCCTGATCCGGATCCGGCTCCCAGCGACCCAGGGGTTGTCGCCCCGCCCGCAGGCCCGCCTGCACCACCACCGATTGGAGCCGCGCCATTCGGGCCGCCGACGATCGTCCCCGCCAACGGAGCAACGGTGGGTGTGGCCCAACCGATCCTCATCAACTTCCCCGGGCTGGTCGATGACGCCGGAGCGACCGAGAGCGCCGTCCACATCACCTCGGTCCCGCCGGTCGACGGCAAGTTCTATTGGCAGAGCCCCACGCAGCTGCGCTGGCGCCCGCTGAACTTCTGGCCCGCCCACACCGAGGTGACCGTCGATGCGGGCGGCACAGTGTCGAGCTTCCACACCGGCGACACCCTGGTCGCCACGGCCGACGACGCCACGCACCAACTGACCGTCACCCGCAACGGGAGCGTGGAGAAGACCATCCCGATGTCGATGGGTATGGCATCCGGCGGGCACCAAACCCCGAACGGCACCTTCTACGTTCTAGAGAAACTGCCCTCGGTGGTGATGGATTCCTCGACCTACGGCGTCCCGGTCAGCTCTGCGAACGGATACAGACTGACGGTCGATCACGCCGTGAAATTCGACAACAGCGGCGATTTCGTGCACAGCGCTCCATGGTCTGTTGACGACCAAGGTAAGCGCGACGTCAGCCACGGCTGCATCAACATCAGCCCCACCAACGCAAAGTGGTTCTTCGACACCGTCAGTCCCGGTGATCCCATTATCGTGACGAACTCCACCGGTACCTACACCAGGAACGACGGCTCTAACGACTGGCAGAACTAGCTCGCCGCAGGTAGCCAACGGTATTGGTGGCTTAACGACGCCGACGAAAGCAGCCCGAAACCCCCTCTGACCTGCGTCGGGCTGACAGGATTTGAACCTGCGACCACTTGACCCCCAGTCAAGTGCGCTACCAAACTGCGCCACAGCCCGGTGCCGCCGAGGTGATCCGGCAGCAGGTCGAAAGCCTACCGCAGCCGTCGCCCCTACACCGTCAGCAGCCGGTACAACCCGATGAGTCCGACCACGACGATCACCCCCCGCAGCGCATTCGGCGACAGCCGTCGGCCGTAGTGGGCGCCCAGCCAGCCTCCGATCAGCGAACCTCCCGCGATCAGCCCGGCGGCCGGCCAGCTGATCCGGTCGAACGCGACGATCGTGTAGGCCAGCGCCGCCACCACATTGACCAGCAGCGCCAGCAGGTTTTTCGCCGCGTTCATCCGTTGCACCGACTCGGGCAGCAGCGCCCCCATCATGCCGATCAGCAGGATGCCCTGCGCCGCGGTGAAATACCCGCCGTAAACCCCGACCGCGAACGTCCCGATCACCAGCACCGCCATCCGCCGCGGCGACACGTGCGAAGCAGAGCGACCGTCGGCTTCGGCGCGCCGACGCGCCCACTCCTGGATCCGCGGGCCTACCACCACGAGGATCAGCGCCGCGAGCAGCAGCACCGGCACCACCTCGGCGAACACCTTCTCCGGCAGGTGCAGCAGCAGAAATGCGCCCAACCCGGCGCCGAGCAGCGAGGCCGGAACCTGCCAGCGCAGCCGGCCCCACTGGCCACCGAGCTCGCGGCGGTATCCCCAGGTGCCCGACACGCTGCCCGCCACCAATCCGACGGCGTTGGACATCGTGGACGTCACCGGCGGGTAGCCCAGCGTCACCAGCGTCGGGAAGGTGATCAGGGTGCCCGACCCGACGAGCGCGTTGATCGCCCCGGCACCGAGCCCGGCGATGATGATCAAAACTGCGTGCGATAAGGGCACTGCAGAACCCTAGCGGGACCGCTCAGCGGGATTTCGCGCGCCGCTTCTCCCGCACCCGCACATTGATCCGGATCGGGCTGCCCTCGAAGCCGAAGGTCTCCCGCAGTCGCCGCTCCAAGAACCGCCGATAACCGGCCTCCAGGAACCCGGTGGTGAACAACACGAACGTCGGGGGCCGCGCGGTGGCCTGGGTGGCGAACAGGATCCGCGGCTGACGGCCACCACGCACGGGCGGCGGCGTGGCCGCCACCACCTCCTTGATCCAGGTGTTCAGCCGGCCGGTGGAGATCCGGGTGTCCCACGAAGCGAGCGCATTTTCCAACGCGGGCACCAGCTTTTGCACCGCGCGGCCGGTCTTGGCCGAGATGTTCACCCGCTGCGCCCAGCGCACCTGCACCAACTCGCGGTCGATCTCGCGCTCCAGCAGGTAGCGGCGGTCCTCGTCGACGAGATCCCACTTGTTGAACGCCAAGACCAGCGCCCGGCCCGCTTCGATGACCATCGACAGCACCCGCTGATCCTGTTCGGTCAGCGGCACCGAGGCGTCGATCAACACGATGACCACCTCGGCGGCATCGATCGCCCCGTGGGTGCGCACCGACGCGTAGTACTCGTGCCCGCTGGCCTGGCCGACCTTGCGGCGCAGCCCGGCGGTGTCGACGAAACGCCAGAGTTTGCCGTCCATTTCGATCAGCGAATCCACCGGGTCGACCGTTGTCCCGGCGACCTCGTGAACCACCGACCGCTGGTCGCCGGCCAGCCGGTTGAGCAGCGAGCTCTTGCCGACATTGGGCTTGCCGACCAGCGCCACCCGCCGTGGACCACCCGAGGTCGACGCCAGCCCGGCCACCTCCGGCAGCACGCCGACCACCGCGTCGAGGAGATCACCGACACCGCGGCCGTGCATGGCGCTGATGGCGAATGGCTGACCCAGCCCCAACGACCACAGCGCCGCAGCGTCGGCCTCACCCTTTTCGGTGTCGACCTTGTTGGCCGCCAAGAACACCGGCTTGCCGGAGCGGCGCAAGATACGCGCGGCGGCCTCGTCGCCTGCTGTCGCGCCGACCACCGCATCCACCACCAGGATCACCGCGTCGGCGGTGCGCATCGCCACCGAAGCCTGCTCAGCCACCAGCTGCTGTAGGCCCTTGGCGTCGGGCTCCCATCCCCCGGTGTCTTGTACGACGAAGCGGCGCCCGGTCCACATCGCGTCGTAGGACACCCGGTCGCGCGTCACGCCGGGAACGTCTTGGACCACCGCCTCGCGGCGGCCCAGGATCCGGTTGACCAGTGTCGATTTGCCGACGTTGGGTCGGCCCACCACCGCCACCACCGGCGGCGGCCCGGTTACCTGCTCCTCGTCGCCTGAAGCGAATTCGGCGAGTTCCCAATCGCTTTCGTCGCTCCAGGTCCCGTCGCCGGTGCGGCTCACCGGACCGCCTCACTTCGCTGCCGCACCAGCTTCAGCAGGTGGTCGATGACTTCAGGCTCGGTCATCGCGCTGGTATCGACGATCACCGCGTCATCGGCCGCCCGCAACGGCGAGACAGCCCGCGTCGAATCCAGGTGATCGCGGCGGCGCACGTCGGCCAACACGCCGGCATAGTCATCGGGTAGGCCCGCGGCGACGTTCTGGTCGTTGCGGCGTTGCGCCCGGGTCTCGGCCGATGCGGTCAAGAAGATCTTCACGTCGGCATCGGGCAGCACCACGGTCCCGATGTCGCGGCCTTCGACCACGATGCTGTCCTGCCCGGCGGCCAGCGAACGCTGCAGATCTACCATTCGGGCGCGCACTGCCGGAACCGACGACACCGCGGACACCGCGCGGGTGACCGCCTCGCCGCGGATCTCCGACGAAACATCTTCTCCGTCAAGATAACAGCGGTCCTCATCGGGGTCATAGCCGACGGAGAGCTGAACCGTTTGCGCCGCTTCGCCCACTGCCGCTTGGTCTTCCGGGTCGATGCCGGCGCGCAGTATCGCCAGCGTCACGATGCGGTACATGGCGCCGGTGTCCAGATACCGCGCTCCCAACCCGCGCGCCAAACCCCGTGACACCGAGGACTTTCCGGTTCCCGCCGGTCCGTCGACAGCAACAACGACGCCGGTCACAGTCCGACCGCCTTGTATAAGTCCCCGATTTCGTTGCGGCCCAACGCCCTGATGCTGCCCGGGCGCTGCTGCCCCAGCGATACCGACCCCATGCCGGTGCGTACCAGCTCCTGCACCGGGAAACCGGCGGCGGCCAACAGCCGCCGCACAATGCGTTTACGCCCTTCGTGCAGGGTGACGCGCACCAGGGTCTTGCCCGGCAGCTTGTCGACGACCGCGAAGTCGTCCACGGATGCCGGTCCGTCGTCCAATTCGATTCCGGCGCGCAGCTTCTTGCCCAGACCGCGCGGCACCGATCCCGCGACCGTGGCCACGTAAGTCTTGGGCACTTGGTACGAGGGGTGCATCAGCCGGTGCGCCAACTCACCATCATTGGTCAACAAAATCAGACCCTCGGTGTCAGCGTCGAGCCGGCCCACGTGAAAAAGCTTGTGGTTGCCCCGCACCCGGTGCTCAACCAGGTCGCCGATGCAGGGCCTGCCGCGATCGTCGGACATCGTCGAATGCATACCGCGGGGCTTGTTCAACGCCAGATAAACCAGCGACTCGTCGAGAATCACCCGGGCGCCGTCGACGCGAACCACCGAGGTGTCCGGGTCCACCCGGGTGCCCAGTTCAGTGACGACCCGACCGTCGACCTCCACGCGGCCGTCGGTGATCATTCTCTCGGCGACGCGCCGTGACGCAATTCCAGCCTGCGACAACACTTTTTGCAGGCGTACACCCTCGGCCATTTACTCGTCCACGTCGAACGACAACGGCTCATCGGATTCGGCGTTGCCGGAAAGCTTGACGAAACGCGGGTCGGTTTCCAGCGATTCGCTCAGATCGTCGATCGTGTCGACGTCGGGTAGCAGCGGCGCGATGTCGGGCAGCTCGGCCAGCGACGACAGACCCAGCCGTTCCAAGAACAGCTCGGTGGTCGCGAATGTCACCGCGCCGGTGTCGGGATCGGTGCCGGCCTCGGTGATCAGGCCGCGGGCCAGCAAGGTGCGAATGACGGCGTCGACGTTGACCCCGCGCACCGCGCTCACCCGGGCTCGCGTCACCGGTTGGCGGTAGGCCACCACGGCCAGCGTCTCCAACGCGGCGCGGGTCAGCTTGGAGCGCGATCCGTCCAGCAGCAGGCGCTCCACGTAGGGCGCGAACCGGGCGCGGGTGTACATCCGCCATCCCCCGCCGGCCTCCCGCAGGTCGATTCCGCTGTCGCGTTCGGCGAGCTCCTCGGCCATCTGCCGCAGCTTGGTGGCGATTCGATACACCGGTTGTTCGGTGGCGGCGGCCAGCGCTTCGACCGACACCGGGGTGTCGACCACCAGCAGCAAGGCCTCGAGCACGCGGGCCAGCTCGTCGTCGGGCAGTTCCGGTGCCGTCGCAACGTCGATACCCAGATCGTCGCCGGCGGGGAATTCCAGATCGACGTCGTCGTCGTTGACCGGGTAGGGCGCTTCGTTGTTTTCTCTCGCGTCGCCGGCGTGGGTCATGAGTAATCTCGAACTTCCAAGTCGTCGTTGGTCGGCCGTTCTCCGGTCCACGAAACCTCGAGCACACCAAGCGGTTCTGACTGATCGAATGCTACCGCCCGGGTCCGATACAGTTCGAGCAGCGCCAGGAAGCGCCCGACGATCTCGATCGTCGTCTCGCAGTCGGCCACCAACTCCGAGAACGACGCCCACTGCCCTATGCCGCGGGACTCCAGTAGCCCCAGCAAATGTTGGGCCTGCTCAGGCACCGACACCATCAACTCGTGCAGGTGCTCGGTGGCCACCGTCGGCACCGGGCGCGGCGTGAACGCGATCGCGGCGATCTCGGCGAATCGTTGCGCGTCGACGCCGAGCATCACTTCGGGCAGCAACCCCTCGTATCGCTCTTCGAGTGATACCGCCCGCGGGTAGCTGCGCAGCGCGGCCGCCTCCAGCTCGGCGAACATCTGCGCGACATGCTTGAACGCCCGGTATTGCAGCAGCCGGGCGAACAGCAGATCGCGCACCTCCAGCAGCGCGAGGTCCTCCTCGTCGTCGACCTCCCCGGATGGCAGCAGTCGTGCCGCTTTCAGGTCGAGCAAGGTCGCGGCTATCACCAGGAAGGCGGTTGTCTCCTCCAGTTCCAGCTTCGGACCGATCGCGCGGGTGTAGGCGATGAACTCGTCGGTGACCTGGTGCAGCGCCACCTCAGTGACGTCGAGGCGGTGGGCGAAGATCAGCTGCAGCAGCAGGTCGAACGGCCCCTCGAAGTTGGTCAGCCGGACCTGGAAGCCGTTGTGGGTTGAGGTATCGGTACTGGTCACGCGCCGAATCGATCGATGACCTCGCGGGCCAGTGAGCGGTAGGCCTGCGCGCCGCCCGACCTCGGCGCCCAAGAGGTGATCGGTTCACCGGCCACGCTGGTCTCCGGGAAACGGACGGTGCGGGTGATGACCGTGTCGAACACCAGGTCACCGAACCGCTCCAGCACCCGGGCCATGACTTCGCGGGAGTTCACCGTGCGCGGGTCGTAACGGGTGATCAAGATGCCGCTGATCTCCAGTTTCGGGTTGAGCCGGTCGCGGACTTTCTCGACGGTGTCGGTGAGCAGCGCCAGACCGCGCAGTGAAAAGTATTCGCACTCGGTCGGGATGACCACCCCGTCGGAGCAGGCCAGACCGTTGACGGTGAGCAGGCCCAGCGACGGCTGGCAGTCGACGAGCACGTAGTCGTAGCGATCCAGCACCGGATGCAGCGCACGGGCCAGCGATTGCTCGCGACCGACCTCGTTGACCAGCTGAATTTCGGCGGCCGAAAGATCGATGTTGCTGGGCACCAGATCCATCTGCTTGACCCGGGTGTGGATCAGCACGTCGTCGATCCCGACCCGCGGCTCGACGAGCAAGTTGTGGATGGTGTGGTCGAGTTCGTAGTGCGGCACGCCCAGACCCGCCGACAGCGCGCCCTGCGGGTCGAGGTCCACCAGCAGGACCCGGCGGCCGTATTCGGCCAGTGCCGCGCCCAGGTTGATGGTCGAGGTGGTTTTCCCGACGCCGCCCTTCTGATTGCACATCGCGACGACTTTGGCGGGTCCGTGTGCGGTGCGTGGCTTGGGTTCGGGAATCTTTCGCGGCGGCCGTCCGGTCAGGCCGACACCGGCGCCGCTATCGGCGTCGTCAGTCATGCCCGGGGGTTCCGGTAATGGCGAACATCGGAGGTGAGTGTAGCCGTTTTGCGCGTCCGCGTCGGGAGACCCGCAGCAACGTAGCCAGCCAATACGCTAGCCCACTGGCTAGGCTCGACTTTCATGAGTCTCAAGCAGCGAATCCCGTTCGTGCGGTGGTCGGTTTTGCGGATGGCCCGCGCCACTCGCAACATCACGACGACGGGCCAGATCGGTGATGGTCGCGAGGCGGCGGCCGTGCAATACGTGCTCAAGCACGCGCGTGCCGGCGACATCGACGACGTACTGGCCACCATCGACCGGTTCGCCTACGAGAAGTCGATGCTGATCAACGTCGGCGACGAGAAGGGCGCACTGCTCGACGCCGCGGTCCGCCGGGCCGACCCGAAGCTGGCGCTCGAGCTGGGCACCTACGTCGGCTACGGCGCGCTGCGGATCGCGCGGGCCGCCCCGAGCGCCAAGGTGTACTCCGTCGAACTCGCCGAGGCCAACGCCGTCAACGCTCGCCAGATCTGGGCGCATGCCGGCGTCGCCGACCGAGTGACCTGCGTGGTCGGCACCATCGGCGACGGTGGGCGCACGCTCGACACGCTGGCCGGTGAGCACGGCTTCAGCGCCGGCGCGTTGGATCTGTTGTTCCTCGACCACGACAAGGATGCGTATCTGCCCGATCTGCAGAGCATCCTGGATCGCGGCTGGCTGCATCGCGGCTCGATCGTCGTGGCCGACAACGTCAAGATGCCCGGCGCCCCGAAGTACCGCGCCTACATGAAAGAGCAGCAGGGTGCGCTGTGGAACACCGTCGAGCACAAGACGCACGTCGAGTATCAGAACTTGCTGGCGGATCTGGTGCTCGAGTCGGAGTACCTGGGCTAGCCCCCCTTTGGCGCGAGCGGGCGCAAAACGCCGGCAGTTGCGGCGTGTCGACGTACAAACACGCCCGCTCGCGGGTGGGAAAGGCGCGGCTGGGAGTCAGTGGGCGCGGGGGTGGGCGCCGGCCCACACCTCGCGCAGCGCGTGCACGGTGACCAGGGTGTAGATCTGCGTCGTCGTCACCGACGCGTGACCCAGCAACTCCTGCACCACCCGCACGTCGGCGCCGCCGTCGAGCAGATGGGTGGCAAACGAATGCCGCAGCGTGTGCGGTGACACCCCGGACGTGATGCCGGCGCGTTCGGCGGCGCTCTGCAACACCTGCCAGGCGCTTTGCCGCGACAACCGCCCACCGCGTGAGTTGAGGAAGATGGCCGGTGTTCCCCGCCCGCGGCGCGCCAGGCCCGGCCGTCCCCGCACCAGATAGGCATCCAGCGCTTGCACCGCGGGACGCCCCACCGGCACCAGCCGCTGCTTGCCGCCCTTGCCCCGCAATAGCACCGACCGGTCGTGGGTGTCGAGATCGTCGACGTCGAGTCCGACGGCCTCGGATATGCGCGCTCCGGTGGAATACAGCAGTTCCAGCAGCGCCCGGTTGCGCAGGGTCAGCGGGCCGTCCGACGGGCTGTCGCCGCCGGCACCGGCCAGTAGCGCCAGCACCTCGTCGACGGTCAGGCTCTTCGGCAGTCGACGCCCCGGGGTTGGCGGCTTGACCGCTTGCGACACGTCGAGCTCGGCGAGTCCCTCAGCCGCGGCGAACCGGTGCAGTCCGCGTACGGCGACCAGCGTGCGCGCCGCCGATACCGCCGACAGCGGCGCCACCCCGTTAGCGGGGTCGCCGCGGCGCAACGCCACCAGGAACTCGCTGACATCGTCTTCGGTGACCTTCGCCAGGTCGTCCACACCGCGCGACGCGAGATGCTCTGAGTAGCGACGCAAGTCGCGGCGATACGAACTCAGCGTGTTGGCCGCGACACCGCGTTCGATCGTCAGATGATCGAGGTAACCCTGCATCTGCGCTTCCAGCGGCGCGGCGACAATGGTCATTGGGCCATCTGCCGCCTAGCGAAGGCCGTCGGCTTGTCAACCCACGGCGCATCCACCGGCCGCGGCTGTGCGAATCCCTGCCGCACCGCCAGGGCCGCCAGAATGCCAGCCACCGCAAGGGAATTCACGATCTCACCGGTGAAGACCTGTCGGGCGGCTTCGTCAATCGGATACCAGCGCATCGTCATGTCGGCTTCTTCGTCGTGTGCTTGCGGCCGGTCGACTTGGGTCAACCCGGTGGCCGAATAGACACGCACCGACTCGTCGCTGAATCCGGGTGTGGAATCCAGGTCGACCAGCGTGTGCCACGTCTCGGCTTGCAGGCCGGCCTCTTCACGCAGTTCTCGGGCGGCCGTGAGATGCGGTGCTTCCCCGCTGACGTCGAGCAGCCCGGCCGGCAGCTCCCAGAGCCGCCGGCCGAAGGGGTGCCGGTACTGGTACACCATCGGGATGTTGCCGTCGTCGTCGATCGCGACAACCGCCACGGCGCCGAAATGTTCGACCACCTCGCGGGTGACGGTCTTCCCACCCGGCATCCGCACGTGGTCGACCCGGAGTGCGAATATCTTTCCGGTATGTAACGTTTCCGACGACGTAGTCTCGAAGACGTGTTCACCCACGAGCGGCCGGCTCGGGTACTGAGGTGCTGACGCCATCGCGGTGCTCGCTCCCATTCGCCCGGTGGTCGGGAATTTCCACCGGCAGCCGCTCGGCTGCCTTGTAGTCCAGGGCCGCACCGACGAAAGCGACGAACAGCGGGTGCGGACGAGTCGGTCGACTCTTCAACTCCGGATGTGCTTGGGTGCCAACCACGAACGGGTGCACGTCGGCGGCATACTCGACGAACTCCACCAAAGTCCCGTCGGGTGAGGTACCCGAGAACCTCAGTCCGCTTTCGGCGATGCGGTCGCGGTAGGCGTTGTTGACTTCATAGCGATGACGGTGCCGCTCGGACACCGTCGTCGTTTGATACGCCTGCGCCACAATCGAATCCGGCTCCAACACGGCCGGATAGGACCCCAGCCGCATGGTGCCGCCCAGATCCGCCTCGCCCGCGACGATGTCACGCTGATCGGCCATGGTGGAGATGACCGGGTCCGGAGTGTCGGGATCGAATTCCGCCGAGTTGGCCTGCGTCAGGCCGACCGAGCGCGCGGCTTCGATCACGATGCACTGCAACCCCAGACACAGTCCCAGCACCGGCAGTCCCCGACTCCGCGCGTAGCTGATGGCGCCGATCTTGCCTTCGATGCCGCGGATCCCGAAACCACCCGGGATCAGCACGCCGTCCACATCGCTCAGCGCGGCTGCCGCGCCGCTTGCGGTTTCGCAGTCATCGGATGCCACCCAGACCATCTCGACCTTCGCGTGATGTTTGAATCCACCGGCGCGCAGCGCCTCGGTCACCGAAAGGTAGGCATCCGACAGGTCGACATACTTGCCGACCAGCGCGATCCGCACCGTCTCATGCGGCTCATGCACTCGCCGCAGCAGGTCGTCCCACTCGGTCCAATCGACGTCGCGGAAGGGCAAATTCAGCCGTCGCACCACAAACGCGTCGAGCTCTTCGCGGTGCAGCACTTTGGGGATGTCGTAAATCGAGGGCGCGTCCGGAGTGGAGATGACGCCGTCGATGTCGACGTCACACATCAGCGCAATCTTGTTCTTGAGCGGTTCGGGAACGTCACGGTCACAGCGCAAGATCAGGGCATCAGGTGTGATACCGATGCTGCGCAGAGCCGCGACCGAGTGCTGGGTGGGCTTGGTTTTCAGTTCGCCCGACGGAGCCAGATACGGCACCAGCGACACGTGCAGGAAGAAAACGTTTTCCCGGCCGAGGTCATGACGCACCTGGCGTGCCGCTTCCAGGAACGGTTGCGACTCGATATCACCTACGGTGCCGCCAATTTCGGTGATCACGACGTCGGGGCGGTTCCCCTCGGCGTCCGGCTGGGCCATCGCCAGAATGCGGCGTTTGATCTCGTCGGTGATATGCGGGATCACCTGAACGGTGTCGCCGAGGTACTCGCCGCGGCGCTCCTTGGCGATCACTGTCGAATAAACTTGTCCCGTCGTGACATTCGCCGAGCCGGACAGGTCGCGATCGAGGAATCGCTCGTAATGCCCCACGTCGAGGTCGGTTTCGGCGCCGTCCTCGGTGACAAAGACCTCGCCGTGCTGGAACGGGTTCATGGTGCCCGGGTCGACATTGAGGTAGGGGTCGAGCTTTTGCATCGTCACCTGCAAGCCCCGGGCGGTCAGTAACTGCCCAAGGCTGCTGGCCGTCAACCCTTTGCCGAGTGAGGAGACGACGCCCCCGCTGACGAAGAGGTGCTTGGTGGCGGTTTGCGGATGCCTACGCAATAGGGCGACCTCCGTGAAGACGGCGCAGGGCCTGAGCTGTAGCTAGCGGGTGCCTGCCGACCCACGGAACTCCACCCTAACACCCACCGGGCCGGCGCTGCGCTGACACGCCCGGGGCGCATCTACTGCGCGACGGTCACCGAGGTGGCGCCGTGACCGATGCCGTATTGACCGGTGGGCCCGCCGCCCAGCAGGTCGCCGACCGCCAGAACTGTGGTGATCCGCCCGGACTCGGCGTCCACGTTGTCCACGGTGCTGATCGTCGAGGTCGTCGCCGCGTCGGCGCGGGCCACCGCCACGGCGGCCGTTCCCACCGACGAGCCGTCGCGGCCGGCCAGCACGACACCGGACCCGTGCGGGGCCAGCGCCGCGGCGAAGCGCGCCACGCTGGTGCCCTGGTTCCCGGCGTCCTCGCCGAGGGCACCGCCGGTAAGCACCACGGCGGCGTTGGCGGCGCCGATGTGTTCGTCGCGGTAGGTCAGAAAGCCGGTCTCGCGCAGGGCCGCCAGCACGGTGTCGCGCTGGGTGTCGTCGACGGGCAGCACCGAGGTATCCCGGTTGATCAGCAACGCGATGCCCAGCAGGTCGCCGGCTTGCGAGCCTTGGTCCACCAGTTTGGTGCTCAGCTGGGCACCGGCCGGCACGATCGACGAATTCACCACCGACCGAAGCTTCTCCGCGGAGTTGGCGTCGACGAACTCCTGA
This sequence comes from Mycobacterium shimoidei, assembly GCF_900417275.1. Lineage (NCBI taxonomy): Bacteria > Bacillati > Actinomycetota > Actinomycetes > Mycobacteriales > Mycobacteriaceae > Mycobacterium > Mycobacterium shimoidei. The sequence goes on from NZ_UEGW01000001.1 coordinate 3,681,129, forward strand.
GTCAGCGCCAGGGTTCCGGTGACAGCGCCGCCGGCCTGGCCGACGATCTTCGACACCGCGGCGACGTCGTCGTCTTTGGCGTCGGGGGTACGGAAGATGACGACCGACTTGTCCTTGAGCGCGTCACGTGTGATACGCCCGACCATCTGTGCATCGAAAGCATTGGCCGCACTGAGCTTTTCATTCAGAACATTCTTCTGGTCGTTGAGTGAGTTGATTTGCGACTGCAGATCCCGTTTCTCGTCACGCAGCCCCGACAGCAGAGTGTCCGACAAGACCCCAGAGCCTAAAATCACGCCGGCGGCAAGCGCCAGAAATACGGCTGCCAACGAAATAGCGTGGTGGCGTAGGGAGATCACGGTTTATCTGATCCAGTTCTGCACCCAGAGGGAGAACCGGTTCCAATAATCGACAACCCAGTGCATCACCAGGGCATCGGTGCGCGACACCCACAACATGATGACGATCGCGGTCAGCATCGCCAGGATCATGAAAGCGATGGCCCCCGCCGAGATCCGGTTGCGGTAGAGGGTGGCGACCGCCTTGGCATCGACCAACTTCTCTCCCACCCGCAGCCGGGTCAAAAACGTCGAGGGATTGCTCTGCTGACGGCTCCGGTCGAAGAACGTCTCGATGTTGGCGGTGTGCCCACAAGTCACCAGCAGCGCGGCTCCGTGATGGTCGGCCAGCAGCAGCGCCAAGTCGGTGGCCGAACCCGCGGCCGGGAAGGTCATGGCCCCGACACCGAGATCCTCGATGCGTTCCAGACCCGGCGCATGCCCGTCGGCGTCGGCGGGCAGCACCACCTGCGCGCCGCACTTGAGCACGTCGGTGCTGATCTGGCTGGGGTCGCCGACGATGATCTGCGGCCGGTAACCCGCCTTGCGCAGCACATCGGCCCCGGTACCGACGCCGATCATGACCGGCTGGTACTCCTTGATGAACGGTTTGAGGCGTTTGAGGTCCTCGGCGGCGTGCGGCTCGTCGGAGACCACCACCACATGACGGCGACGCAAGTCGACGTCGATGTCGGGAATGCCGATCCCGTCGATCAGCAACGGGCTTTCGCTGCGGATGAACTCAACGGCGTTGCCGGCGAAGGCTTCCAGATGTGCGACCAGCCCGCTTTTGGCTTCCTGCATCAGCTGGGCGATGTCGTGGTCGGTGCGCTCGATACCGAGAGCCAGCCGGCGGTCACCCGAGTACACCCCGCCGTTGTGCAGGCGAACCTTGGCGCCGTCCTTTACCTTCTTGAACACCTCCGGGCCGGTTTCGTCGATGAGTGTGACGCCGTTGTTTACCAACAACTCTGGCCCGAGGTTGGGGTAGCGGCCCGAAACCGATGGTGATGCGTTGACGACGGCGGCGATCCCGGCGTCGACGAGCGCGTCGGCGGTGATGCGGTCAAGATCCAAGGCGTCGAGCACCACGATGTCGCCAGGGCACACCCGTCGCAGTAGCCGGTCGACGTCACGATCGACCCGGGCGGTGCCGACCAGGCCAGGGCGCGAGGCATTACGGGACAGAAGCGCTGACACTCTCATGGGGCGATTCTGTCGGTGAAGTGCGGCTCAGGCGGGGAGGCGCGCCGTAACAAGGGCCTCAGAAGTTGCCTTTTGTCACACTGGCCACAAGCCGCGGAGCGGTCAGGATGCGGCGATCCGATCGCCTTGAGCCGCCTCCAGCAGCTCCCGGGCGTGGGCCCGGCCGCTGTCGGTTTCGCCCAACCCGGCAAGCATCCTGGCCAATTCGGCCACCCGGCCCGCATCGTCCAGGCGTCGCACGCTGCTGGCCCCGTCGCCCCCGGCGGCATCGACCACCAGGTGCACGTCGGCGTAGGCGGCCACCTGCGGCAGGTGCGTCACCACGATCACCTGGTGCGTGCTGGCCAGCCGAGCCAGCCGGCGACCGATCTGCACCGCCGCGCGGCCGCCGACGCCGGCGTCGACCTCGTCGAACACCATCGTCGATCCGGTGGTCTGTTTTCCCGACGTGGCCAGCACCACTTCGAGGGCCAGCATCACCCGGGACAGCTCGCCACCGGAGGCGCTTTTCGACAGCGGCAGCACCGTCATGCCGCGGTGGGCGGCAAAACCGAACTCGACCTGGTCGACACCGTCGGCGCCGGCATGCCCCACCACACCGGATGCCAGCCTCAACGCGGCGGGGTCGCCGTCCCCGGCCGGCATGGTGCTGACGGTGATCGTGAACTCGGCGTCGGACATCGCCAGGCCGGCCAGCTCGGCGGTGACCGCTTTCGCCAGTCGCTTGGCTGATTTTGTCCGTGCTTTACTGAGATCGGTTGCGGCATCGGATAGTTGAGCTGCCAGATCGTCGACACGACGTTGCAGCTCGGCCAGCGCCTCTTCGGATACATCCAAGTGCGCCAAGCGTTCTCGTGATTCGCGCGCCCAGTCCAGCACACCGTCGATATCGGCGGCATATTTGCGGGTCAGCGTGCGCAGCTCGGCTTGTCGCGCGAGCTTGGTGTCCAATGCGCTGGCGTCGGCGGGCAATTCCTCCAGGTAATTGCTGAGTTCTCGCGCGACGTCGTCGATCACCGTCAACGCCTGGCCCAGTTGTTCGGCCAGCCCGTTCAAGGTGAGGTCGTCGGTGGACTCCAACGTCGTCTTGGCCCGCCCCAACCGGTCGGCGGCCGATACCGGCTCGGATTCGGCAGTGATTTCGGCATCCCCGGCTAACGCGATGCGTGCTGCGGCGGCGGCCTCACGCAGCGCATCGAGTTCGGAGAGCCGGCGGATGTCGGCGATCAGCGCATCGTCCTCACCCGGTTTCGGATCGACCGCGTCAATCTCCTGCAGGGCGAATTTCAGCCGATCGGCCTCCTGGGCCAAGTCCCGGGCCCGGTCGGTCCGTTCGGCGAGGTCGCGTCGCGCCGATTGCCACGCATCGCGCAGTTTGCGGTAGCGCTCCAGCTGCGCGCCGACGCCCGCGAACCGGTCCAGCGCGGCGCGCTGTTCGTCGGGCCGCATCAACCGCAACTGGTCGTTTTGCCCGTGCAGGGTGAGCAGCTCGGCGGTTAACTGGCTCAACGATTTAGCCGGCACACTTCGCCCGCCCAGGTAGGCGCGGGACGGACCGTCGCGGCTGACCGAGCGCAATGCGATCACACTGCCGTCCTCATCACGTTCGGCTCCGGAGGAGTCCAGAATGTCGTCGACTCGTGCGGCCGCCGTGTCGTCGAGATCGTCGGTGCTGAAACGACCTTCGACGACGGCCCGGTCGGCTCCCGAGCGGATGCGGTTCGCGTCGGCGCGGGAGCCGCCCAGCAGCTGCAGCCCGGTGACCACCATGGTCTTTCCGGTCCCGGTCTCGCCGGTCAAGACGGTCAGGCCGCGGTCGAACTCGGCGGCGGCGGCGCTGATCGCGCCCAGCGACTCGATCCGAATCTCCGCCAGCACGGTTACTGCCCGCGCCAGCCCGTAACCGGTAGCCGGAACTTGCGGACCAGGCGGTCGGTGAACGGTGCACTGTCCAGCCGCGCCCATTTCACCGCTGTGTCGCAGCGCGTCACCTCGAGCCGGCTACCGGCGGGCACCAGCATTTCCCGACGGCCGTCGCAGAACACCAACGCGTCATGCCCCTCCGCCTCGACCTCGATAGCGATGGTGGAGTCCGGACTGGTCACCATCGGCCGGGCGAACAGTGCGTGAGCATTGTTGGGCACCACCAGGATTGCCTCCAGGTTGGGCCACAACACCGGTCCGCCGGCCGAAAACGCGTACGCGGTGGAGCCGGTTGGCGTCGACACCAACACCCCGTCGCAGCCGAACGCGGAGACGGGTCGGCCATCGACTTCGATGACCACTCCGAGTACACCGAGCCGCGGGCCCTTTTCCAGGCTGGCATCGTTGAGCGCCCAGTTGCGGTTGATGATCTTGCCTTCGGCGCGGATCGCGACGTCCAGTGTCAACCGATCTTCCACCCGGTAGCTGCGGGCGATCACATGCTCGAGCACGCTGTCGATGGCCTCGGCTTCGGCTTCGGCGAGAAAACCGATCCGGCCCAGATTGACGCCGAGCACCGGGACGCCTGCGTTGCGGGCCAGCTCGGCGGCCCGCAAGAAGGTGCCGTCGCCGCCTAACACCATCACCAGCTCGCATCCTTCGGCGGCGCCTGGTTTGGCGTCGACCACCTCGATATCGACACCTATCGCGCGCATGTCGTCCGGCGACAAATGCAGCGACCCCCGGTCGACGGCCTCAGCCGATAACACCCGAAGTCCGATACCGTTGTCGCCCAACACTTTTTCTACGCGACGCGCGGTCTCGGTCGCCTCGTCGCGGCCGGTGTGGACCACCAGCATCACGGTGCGGTCTTTGGTCATTGCGGGCCCTTCGCGACCGCCGCGTGGACCGCATCCACCAAATCATCGCCACCCAGCGGTCGATCAGTCTGGGTCCGCAGCCACAGGAAGTATTCGACGTTGCCCGACGGCCCCGGCAGCGGGCTTGCGGTGACGCCGATGGGGTGCCATCCCAGCTCGACGGCGCGCCGCGCGACCGCGAGCACCGACTCGGCGCGCAGCGTCGGATCGTGCACCACTCCGTTAGCCCCCACCTGACCCTTGCCCACCTCGAACTGCGGCTTCACCATGGGAACGATATCGGCGTCGGGCAACGCGCATCCAACCAGTGCGGGCAACACCGTCGTCAGCGAGATGAACGACAGGTCAGCCACTATCGCGTCGACCGGACCGCCAATGGCAGCCGGGGTGAGGTCTCTGACGTTGGTTCGCTCAACGACGACCACCCGCGGGTCCGAACGCAGCGACCACGCCAGCTGCCCGTAGCCGACGTCGACCGCGACAACTTCGCGGGCGCCGCGATCCAGCAGCACTTCGGTGAATCCGCCGGTCGACGCGCCGGCATCCAGGCAGCGCCGCCCCTGCACACTGACGCCGAACTCGTCGAGGGCGCCGATGAGCTTGTGCGCGCCACGCGACACCCAGTTGCGCTCGGCATCCTCGGTGACGCTGAGCACGGCGGTAACGGCGACCGCGGTGGCGGGTTTGACCGCCGGCATACCGTCGATGCTCACCTTGCCGGCGTCGATCAACTCCGCAGCCTGCTGCCGGGATCGTGCCAGCCCGCGCCGGACCAGCTCGACGTCAACGCGCGCACGCCGGGCCACCACACTCAGCCCTTCTCCGCCGACTCCAGGGCGCGCACCAACGCGTCGTGCGCATCGGAAAGACGACGCGCCAGCTCTTCGAGCTTGGCCTCGTCAATTTCGTTTTCGGGGTCGTCGACGTCGGGCAGCTCGGCGAGCACGGCGTCGATCTGAGCGCGAATGTCCTCGGGTTGGGTAGTCATCGTGCGGTCAACGCTAGCGGACTTAGACCAGGGACCAGCGTTGCAGGGCGTCGTGGGCCGTGTCGTCGCCGGCCTTGACCACGACCGGGCCATCGTCATCGCGGCACGCCTCCCACACCGCGTGGGCGACGGCCCGAACGATTGCCAACCCGTCATGGTCGGCAGTGACGTCGCGACTGGTCACAGTGACCGTCCCGGCGTCCGCGTCGACGTGCCAGGCCGGCTGCGGCCCGACCACCACTACATCGGCGTGTTGGTGCAGTGCACGCAAATCCGCGCCGATGTAGGTCGGACGCCTCGTGGGGTGGGCGTAGACCGCGTCGCGGGCGGAATTTGCCCCGGTGAGCACCATCAGGCTGGGCAGTCCCGCGGCGTTGGCGCCGGCGATGTCGGTGTCCAACCGGTCGCCGATCACCAGCGGAGCGCGAAAGTCGCCGCGCGCCAACGCGTCTTGGATCAAGGCGGGTGACGGCTTGCCCGCCACTTGTGGTTCGGCGTCGGTGGCGGTCTTGAGCGCGGCCACCATCGATCCGTTGCCCGGCAGAAAGCCCCGCTCCGACGGCAGCGTGGGGTCGATGTTGGCCGCCACCCACAACGCTCCATCGCGGATGGCCAATGCGGCCTCCGCGAGCTGCGCCCAACCGGTTTCGGTCGAGTGCCCCTGCACTACGGCGTCGGGGCGATCTCGGTGCAGGCGTACCGGCCGTAGTCCGACCGCGGCGATTTCGTCGGCCAGCGACTCGGTACCGACGACGAGCACTCGCGCATCGGTTACGAGCTGTTCTGCCAGCATCCGCGCCGCGCTCTGCGCGCTGGTGACGACGGCGTCGCCGCTGGCTTTGAGCCCCAACTCGCGCAGATGTTCCGCCACCTCCTCGGCGCTGCGGGAGGCGTTGTTGGTGATGAACAGCTTGCGCCCGGACGTTTTGTCCAGCGACTCCACCGCGCCCTCGGTGAGCTGGTGGCCGCGGAACACCGTCCCGTCCAGATCCAGCAGCAGGCAATCATGTTCCTGCGCAAGCGTTCCCACGTCAGCCCAACTCGCTCACGCGCTCTTCGGCGTCGGTGACACCCTCGACGTCGGCGGCCGCTGCGTGCAGGAACCACTCCAGCGCCTCGGCGCCTCGGCCAAGCGCAAGCAGCGTATCGGCGTAGGCGTAAAACAGCCGCGCCGCGGTCGGGCCGGTGCGCGCAGGATCGAGCTGCGGGGTGGACAACACCATCAGGGCCTGTTCGAGCTGACCGAGGTCGGCGCGGGCGCCGGCGGCTACGATGCGCAATTCGTCGGCGTCGTCGCCGGATAGCTGAGCCGCTTCGGGTCCGCGCGCGATTTCGAGCGCTCGTTCGGGTCGGCCCAGACCTCGCTCGCAGTCGGCGATCAACGGCAGCAGCGGCGACGTGCTGCCCATTCGGCGTGCGGCGCGCAGCTCGGCCAGCGCTTGCGCCCAGTCCCCGCAGTGATAGGCCGCGATTCCCACCGCTTCGCGGACGGCGGCGATGCGGCCGGACCGGGCGCGGGCGGCGCGTGCATGGGCAAGCGCCGCTTCGGGGTCGTCGTCGATCAGCTCGCCGGCAGCGACCAGGTGGCGGGCCACGGCGTCGGCGGTGGCGCGGTCCAAAGTGCTGAGCTCACGACGGATTTCAGGTGCCAGCTGCTTGGCTTCGATATCCGGCGGGATCGGCGGTGCGCCGTGGTCGTTCGCCGGGTGCTGAGGCTGCGCGTTGCGCGCGCGGCCGGGTCCCGAGTGCGGCCGGCGCGTTTCTCGACGCGGCGGCCGTTGCCCGCTGCCACCGTGGCTGTCCACTCGTCCCAGTCACCTCGTATCGCTGTTGCGGCCTCATATTAAAGGATACGGGCACAGTTAATGCGGCCATAATTAATGCCGCCTATTTGTTTTTTTGCGTGTAAAAAGGGCACCTTGTGGGTGCCCTTTTTTGGTGTGTGTTCGGCGGTGTCCTACTTTTCCACCCGGGGTGGGTAGTATCATCGGCGCTGGCAGGCTTAGCTTCCGGGTTCGGGATGGGTCCGGGCGTTTCCCTGCCGCTATTGCCGCCGTAACTCTATTGTTTTGTGTTTGGTGGTGGGGTGTGGGGTGTTGGTGTGGTTGCGGTGGGTTGTGGGTAAGTTTTCGGCCGGTTAGTGCCAGTTCCCTGCACGCATTGCTGCGCTTGTAGGTCTGGTCTATTGATCCCGTGGTCTGCGGGGGGCCTTATCCCACTGATATGGGTGAGAAGCCTGGTCTTGGAGAAGGTTTCCCGCTTAGATGCTTTCAGCGGTTATCCTGGCCGAACGTGGCTATCCAGCGGTGCCCCTGGTGGGACAACTGGTGCACCAGAGGTTCGTCCGTCCCGGTCCTCTCGTACTAGGGACAGGTTTCCTCAAGCTTCTGACGCGCGCGGCGGATAGAGACCGAACTGTCTCACGACGTTCTAAACCCAGCTCGCGTGCCGCTTTAATGGGCGAACAGCCCAACCCTTGGGACCTGCTCCAGCCCCAGGATGCGACGAGCCGACATCGAGGTGCCAAACCATCCCGTCGATATGGACTCTTGGGGAAGATCAGCCTGTTATCCCCGGGGTACCTTTTATCCGTTGAGCGACACCCCTTCCACTCGGGGGTGCCGGATCACTAGTCCCGACTTTCGTCCCTGCTTGACATGTTCGTCTCGCAGTCAAGCTCCCTTGTGCACTTACACTCATCACCTGATTGCCGTCCAGGTTGAGGGAACCTTTGGGCGCCTCCGTTACCTTTTAGGAGGCAACCGCCCCAGTTAAACTACCCGCCAGGCACTGTCCCTGAACCCGGTTCAGGGTTCGAGGTTAGAAGCCCAATACGATCAGAGTGGTATTTCAACAACGACTCCACCCACACTGGCGTGCGGGCTTCACAGTCTCCCACCTATCCTACACAAACCGCATCGAACTCCAATACCAAGTTGTAGTAAAGGTCCCGGGGTCTTTTCGTCCTGCCGCGCGTAACGAGCATCTTTACTCGTACTGCAATTTCGCCGAGTCTATGGTTGAGACAGTTGAGAAGTCGTTACGCCATTCGTGCAGGTCGGAACTTACCCGACAAGGAATTTCGCTACCTTAGGATGGTTATAGTTACCACCGCCGTTTACTGGGGCTTAAATTCTCCGCTTCACCCCCCGAAAAGGGGTTGACGGGTCCTCTTAACCTTCCAGCACCGGGCAGGCGTCAGTCCGTATACCTCGTCTTGCGACTTCGCACGGACCTGTGTTTTTAGTAAACAGTCGCTTCTCACTGTTTTGTGCCACCCACTCCCGCCGCCCCCGGCACGCGGAGTTGACGGTATGCGGGTCCCCCTTCTCCCGAAGTTACGGGGGCATTTTGCCGAGTTCCTTAACCATAGTTCACTCGCACGCCTCGGTATTCTCTACCTGACCACCTGTGTCGGTTTGGGGTACGGGCCGTGTCTGCACTCACTAGAGGCTTTTCTCGGCAGCATAGGATCACCGAATTCACCTCATCCGGCTATGCATCACCTCTCGGGAACACGCCAGACGGATTTGCCTATCTGACTCCCTACGGGCTTGCCCCAGCACATCCACTCACTGGTACGGCTACCTTCCTGCGTCACCCCATCGTTTACCTACTACCAGCGAAGATCCCACGCAGCAGGTACGCGTCGATGATCCGAAGACCACCGATCACGCACCGTTTGGGTGGTTAGTACCGCTGATTCGGTATGGGCGCGCACACACGGGTACGGGAATATCAACCCGTTGTCCATCGACTACGCCTGTCGGCCTCGCCTTAGGTCCCGACTCACCCTGGGCGGACTGGCCTGGCCCAGGAACCCTTGGTCTTCCGGCGGGCAAGGTTCTCACTTGCCTAATCGCTACTCATGCCTGCATTCTCACTCCCCACACCTTCACCACACGATCACTCGGCGGCTTCACCGGTGAGGGGACGCTCCCCTACCCAACAACACCTGACGGTGTCGTTGCCGCGGCTTCGGCGGTGTGCTTGAGCCCCGCTACATTATCGGCGCGCAACCACTTGACCAGTGAGCTATTACGCACTCTTTCAAGGATGGCTGCTTCTAAGCCAACCTCCTGGTTGTCTATGCGACTGCACATCCTTTCCCACTTAGCACACGCTTAGGGGCCTTAGCCGGCGATCTGGGCTGTTTCCCTTTCGACGCACGGAGCTTATCCCCCGCCGTCTCACTGCCACGCTTTACGCACCGGCATTCGGAGTTTGGCTGACGTCAGTAACCTAGTAGGGCCCATCGGCCATCCAGTAGCTCTACCTCCGGCGCGAACCACGCAACGCTGCACCTAAATGCATTTCGGGGAGAACCAGCTATCACGGAGTTTGATTGGCCTTTCACCCCTACCCACAACTCATCCCCTCAGTCTTCAACCTAAGTGGGTTCGGGCCTCCACGCGGTCTTACCCGCGCTTCACCCTGGCCATGGGTAGATCACCCCGCTTCGGGTCCACAACACACCACTACACCCCCAAAAATGGGGGATACGCCCTATTCAGACTCGCTTTCGCTGCGGCTACCCCACCCGGGTTAACCTCGCGACATGTCGCTGACTCGCAGGCTCATTCTTCAAAAGGCACGCCATCACCCCACACAAACGCGGAGGCTTTGACGGATTGTAGGCACACGGTTTCAGGTACTCTTTCACTCCCCTCCCGGGGTACTTTTCACCATTCCCTCACGGTACTCATCCGCTATCGGTCATCAGGAAGTATTCAGGCTTACCGGGTGGTCCCGGCAGATTCACAGCAGATTCCACGGGCCCGCTGCTACTCGGGGACACTGCGACAACAGGCGGCATGTTTTCACCTACCGGACTCTCACCGTCTACGGCAGACCATCCCAGGCCACTTCGGCTAACACACCACTACTGCTGCTGCGGCCGGCGGACCACAGAACACAGACCCCACAACACCACACACACAACCCCCGCCGGGTATCACATGCGCGCGGTTTAGCCATCCTCCGCGTTCGCTCGCCACTACTAACGGAATCACAATTTTGTTTTCTTCTCCTACGGGTACTGAGATGTTTCACTTCCCCGCGTTCCCCCCCACCGCCTATACATTCAACGGTGGGTGACACCACATCACTGGTGCCGGGTTACCCCATTCGGACATCCTCGGATCCACGCTCGGTTGACAACTCCCCGAGGCATATCGCAGCCTCCCACGTCCTTCATCGGCCCCTGATGCCAAGGCATCCACCATGCGCCCTCACACACTTACACACACAAAACCAAAGAAAACAACTCGACAAACAAAACAACCAAGTTTTGCTTGCTAGATGCTCGCAACCACTATCCAACACTCAAACACCACACCCCACCACCAAAGATGAGGCAACAACACCAACCCCAACCGGGCCCGGGTGTTGTCTCAGGACCCAACAGTGTGCTTAGCGGCCAACCACCCCACCACAAAAAGAGCGGAACGGCGGTTCGTTGTTGTGCACCCAGCCCGCGCCCACTACAGACACGAACTCCTCACGGCTCGACTTCCGCCCACTGCGGAAGCCCCTTTTCGTGGTGCTCCTTAGAAAGGAGGTGATCCAGCCGCACCTTCCGGTACGGCTACCTTGTTACGACTTCGTCCCAATCGCCGATCCCACCTTCGACGGCTCCCTCCCAAACGGGTTTAGGCCACCGGCTTCGGGTGTTACCGACTTTCATGACGTGACGGGCGGTGTGTACAAGGCCCGGGAACGTATTCACCGCAGCGTTGCTGATCTGCGATTACTAGCGACTCCGACTTCACGGGGTCGAGTTGCAGACCCCGATCCGAACTGAGACCGGCTTTAACAAGGATTCGCTTAACCTCACGGCATCGCAGCCCTTTGTACCGGCCATTGTAGCATGTGTGAAGCCCTGGACATAAGGGGCATGATGACTTGACGTCATCCCCACCTTCCTCCGAGTTGACCCCGGCAGTCTCTCACGAGTCCCCGCCATCACGCGCTGGCAACATGAGACAAGGGTTGCGCTCGTTGCGGGACTTAACCCAACATCTCACGACACGAGCTGACGACAGCCATGCACCACCTGCACACAGGCCACAAGGGAACGCCTATCTCTAGACGCGTCCTGTGCATGTCAAACCCAGGTAAGGTTCTTCGCGTTGCATCGAATTAATCCACATGCTCCGCCGCTTGTGCGGGCCCCCGTCAATTCCTTTGAGTTTTAGCCTTGCGGCCGTACTCCCCAGGCGGGGTACTTAATGCGTTAGCTACGGCACGGATCCTTAGGAAAGAACCCACACCTAGTACCCACCGTTTACGGCGTGGACTACCAGGGTATCTAATCCTGTTCGCTCCCCACGCTTTCGCTCCTCAGCGTCAGTTACTGCCCAGAGACCCGCCTTCGCCACCGGTGTTCCTCCTGATATCTGCGCATTCCACCGCTACACCAGGAATTCCAGTCTCCCCTGCAGTACTCCAGTCTGCCCGTATCGCCCGCACGCCCACAGTTAAGCTGTGGCATTCCACGAACAACGCGACAAACCACCTACGAGCTCTTTACGCCCAGTAATTCCGGACAACGCTCGCACCCTACGTATTACCGCGGCTGCTGGCACGTAGTTGGCCGGTGCTTCTTCTCCACCTACCGTCACCACGAGAAAACCCGCAGCTTCGTCGATGGTGAAAGAGGTTTACAACCCGAAGGCCGTCATCCCCCACGCGGCGTCGCTGCATCAGGCTTGCGCCCATTGTGCAATATTCCCCACTGCTGCCTCCCGTAGGAGTCTGGGCCGTATCTCAGTCCCAGTGTGGCCGGACACCCTCTCAGGCCGGCTACCCGTCGTCGCCTTGGTAGGCCATCACCCCACCAACAAGCTGATAGGCCGCGGGCCCATCCCACACCGCAAAAGCTTTCCACCACACACCATGCGACATGTGGTCCTATCCGGTATTAGACCCAGTTTCCCAAGCTTATCCCGAAGTGCAGGGCAGATCACCCACGTGTTACTCACCCGTTCGCCACTCGAGTACCCCCCGAAAGGGGCCTTTCCGTTCGACTTGCATGTGTTAAGCACGCCGCCAGCGTTCGTCCTGAGCCAGGATCAAACTCTCCAAACAAAAACCGTTTCAGAGAAACAACCCCGACAAAACAAAACAACCACACCCTGACACGGGGGCATCAGAATGCGGCAAAAACAACAACAAACAAAACCACCAAACACACTATTGAGTTCTCAAACAACACCCGTGAACAGGCNAACCGTTTCAGAGAAACAACCCCGACAAAACAAAACAACCACACCCTGACACGGGGGCATCAGAATGCGGCAAAAACAACAACAAACAAAACCACCAAACACACTATTGAGTTCTCAAACAACACCCACACCCCCGGCCGCGCAACCACCCGCGGCGATCGCCGCGGCCGGTAGTGCGGACAGGTAAAACACCCTCAAACGGTGGGGTGTTCCCCGGGGATGTTCGTCGCGTCGCAGGCGTGCCGCAGCGCGACGCCAATAAGTTACGCGAGGGACACCTGAGAGTCAACTCTCCTGCTAGAAACGAGGTTTCGATTCGCGCGGACTTAGCCGACGCGCTCGACGCCGGCGATGTTCCGCTTCCCCCGGCGCAGCACCAGCCACCGTCCGTGCAGGAAGTCGCTCGGCTGCGGCGCCCAGGCCTCGTCGTCGATCCTGACGTTGTTGACCGACACGCCGCCCTCGGCGATCGTGCGCCGTGCCGCGCCCTTACTCGCGCACAGGCCGCTGGCCACCAGCAGCTCGACGATGCCGTCCGGCGAGCCGGCCTTCAGCTCGGCCACCGGCGTCTCCCGCAACGCCGCGCGCAGCGTGGGCTCATCCAGACGCGCGAGCTCACCGCGACCGAACAGCGCGCGGCTGGCGTGCTCGACGGCATCTGTCGCCGCCTCACCATGTGCCAGCGTGGTGAGCTCGCGCGCCAGCCGCCGCTGGGCGGCACGCTCCTGCGGCCGCGAGGCCGTCGCCTCCTCGAGCTCGTCCAGCTCGTCGCGGGACAAGAACGTGAACCACCGCAAATACCTGATGACGTCGGCGTCGGCGGTGTTGAAGAAGTACTGGTACCAGGCGTAGGGCGTGGTCAGCTCCGGGTCCAGCCACACATTTCCGCCCCCGGTGGATTTCCCGAATTTGGTTCCGTCGGCGGCGGTCACCAGCGGAACCGTCAGCGCATGCACGGTCACGCCCAGCTTTTGGCGCACCAGGCGCACCCCGGCGACGATGTTCCCCCACTGGTCGGATCCGCCGATTTGCAAGATGCAGTTGTGCCGCCGGTACAGCTCGACGTAGTCATTGGCCTGCAGCAGCATGTAGCTGAACTCGGTGTAGGAGATTCCCTCCCCCTCCAGCCGGCGCCGGACAGTGTCGCGATCGAGCATGACGTTGATCGAGAAGTGCTTGCCGATGTCGCGCAGCAGCTCGATCGCCGACATGCCCTTCGTCCATTCCAGGTTGTTTTCGACGATCGCGCCGGTGGCTGAGTCGTCGAAGTCGACAAAGCGCCGCAGCTGCCCGGCGATCCGCTCGGTCCATTCGCGGACGGTGTCCTCCGCGTTGAGCGTCCGTTCGCCGGTCTCCCGCGGATCACCGATCAGTCCGGTCGCGCCACCGGCCAGCACGATCGGGCGATGCCCCGCCCGCTGAAAGCGCCGCAGGGCCAGCAGCGGCACCAGATGTCCGGCGTGCAGGCTCGGCGCGGTGGGGTCAAACCCGGCGTAGAGCGTGATCGGACCTCGAGCAATCGCTGCGGCCAGCGCGTCGAGATCGGTGGACTGCGCGATCAGTCCGCGCCAGTCCAGCTCGTCCAGGATGGTGGTGGCCATGGGTAGATCTTCCAGGATCTCCCTAATCGCTGGCTCCAGGGGCGGGGGCCCGCGGGCTGCGCCGATAAGCCGAGACCTCTGGCCGGCCCTGCAGCCAGAACCGCCAGGGCCGGTCGGCGGCGACGCTGATGCCCACCCGGGGCCCGCAAACCGCGGGCTGCGGGTCGTTCAGCCGCAGCCGCACCGGACTGTCGGGGTCGAACACGTCGACTCCGTTGTCGTCCATGGTGATTCCCAGGGCCGAGCACAGATTGCCGGGGCCACGCGCCAATGCCGTGGTGCGCACCGACGGGCCGCGGCGAGCCCGCGCGATGTCGACGCCGGACTCCTCGATGGCCCCGGCCCGCAACAGCACCGCAGCCGCGGTGCCGTCGGGGCCGCACGCGATGTTGGCGCACACATGGATGCCGTGGCTGCGATAGGTGTACAGCCGCCCGGGAGGCCCGAACATCACTGCGTTGCGGCCGTTGAGCCCGCGATAGGAGTGCGCCGCGGCGTCCGGCCACGGGCCGTCGGGCACCCCGCCGTACGCCTCGACCTCGACGATGGTCGCGGATACGCCTCGCCCGTGCAGCGTGGCGCCGAGTAGTCGCTGCGCGGCCGTGACCGGGTCGACCGTCAGCTCCGCAGCGCTCATCGCAAAAGATTCTGCCCGCGCGCCTTGACAAGCCGACAACAGGGGGAGATATTCATCGTATGATGACTTCATCAAGTGATGAATTACTTTCGGCCGGCGGCGAGGTCGCCGTCGACATCAATCACTTGCAGGTGATCCGGGGCAAACGCCCAGCATTGCGCGATTTTTCCGTGCGGATTGCCCGGGGCACCATCACCGGACTGCTGGGCCCGTCCGGCTGCGGGAAGACCACGCTGATCCGCTGCATCGTCGGCACCCAGGTGCTGGCTTCCGGCACGGTCACGGTGCTGGGCAAACCGGCCGGGTCGGCAGCCCTGCGCCGGCGAGTCGGCTACATGCCACAGGATCCGACGATCTACGACGACCTGCGCATCGTCGACAACGTCCGCTACTTCGCGGCGCTGTACGGGTTCGAGGCCCACGCCGCCGACGAGGCGATCGAGCGGGTGGGCCTGACCGACCACCGGACCGATTTCTGCAGCAACCTGTCCGGCGGTCAGCGCACCCGGGTAGCCCTCGCGTGCGCCTTGGTGTGCCGGCCGGAGCTGCTGGTGCTCGACGAACCCACAGTGGGCCTCGATCCCGTGCTGCGGGCCGACCTGTGGGATCAGTTCACCGACCTGGCCCACAGCGGAACCACGCTGTTGGTCTCCAGCCACGTGATGGATGAGGCGGACCGCTGCGGCGACCTGTTGCTGATGCGCGACGGGGACCTCCTTGCCCACACCATGCCGACCCGACTACGAGAGGACACCGGATGCATGTCACTGGAGGACGCGTTTCTGTCTATCATCAGGCAGAGCACCGCGCGCCAAGCCGGATAGGACTCAAGGGCTATACCGCGACCACGACGCGGATCCTGCGGCAGCTGCTCGCTGATCGTCGCAGCCTCGCGATGATTTTGGTGGTGCCGGTTTTCGTCATCACGCTGATGTACTTCATGTTCGAGAACGCCCCGCATCGCCCGGGTACCCCCTCGCCGTTCAACAATGCCTGCCTGATCCTGCTCGGCCTGTTCCCGCTGTTCCTGATGTTCGTCATCACGTCGATAACGATGCAACGCGAACGAGCCTCGGGAACGTTGGAGCGGATCTTGACCACTCCGCTGCGACGGCTCGACTTGTTACTCGCTTACGGCAGCGCATTTTCGGTTGCCGCCGCCCTGCAAGCGACCGTGGCGTGCATCGTGGCGTTCTGGTTCCTCGGCTTCGACACCGCGGGCAGCCCGATGTGGGTGTTCGCCATCGCGATCATCAACGCGATACTGGGTGTCGGCTTGGGCTTGCTGTGTAGTGCGTTCGCCCGCACCGAGTTTCAGGCGGTCCAGTTCATCCCGTTGGTGATGGTTCCGCAGTTGCTGCTCGCCGGCATCATCGTGCCCAGACCGCTGATGGCCGAATGGCTGCAGTGGATCAGCAATGTGCTGCCCGCCAGCTACGCGCTGGAGGCGCTGCAGCAAGTCGGTGCCCATTCGGAGCTGACCGGGATCGCGGTGCGCGACATCGCCGTCGTGATGGGCTTTGCGCTGGCAGCGCTGTGCCTGGCGGCGGCCACGCTGCGGCGACGGACCCCGTAATCGCATGGTCACCAACATCAAACGGCCCGGGCGCCCGCGAGGCGCCTCGGACGCGCGAGAGAGAATCCTGGCCAGCGCCCGGGAATTGTTCGCCCGCAACGGGTTCGACAAGACGTCCATACGGGCGGTGGCGGCCGCGGCCAACGTCGATTCAGCGCTGGTCCACCACTATTACGGAACCAAGGAGCAGCTTTTCACCGCGGCGATCCGGATACCGATAGACCCGATGACCATCCTTGGGCCGCTGCGCGAAACACCCGTCGAGGAACTCGGTTACAAACTGCCTTCGTTGCTGCTGCCGCTGTGGGACTCCGAGCTCGGCACGGCGGTGATCGCAACCTTTCGGTCGCTGCTCTCCGGCGCCGACGTCGGCTTGGTGCGGGCATTCATGCGTGAGGTGGTCATCGAAGAGATCGCCGCGCGCGTAGACAACCCGCCGGGGGCTGGAATCATCCGCGCAGAGTTCGTCGCCTCGCAGATCGCAGGTGTCGTGATGGCCCGCTACATCCTGGAATTGGAGCCGTTCGCCTCGCTGCCGCCTGAGCAGATCGCCCAGACCATCGCACCCAATCTGCAGCGTTACCTCACCGGGGATCTGCCGGATTTGCCCGCGCCATGATCCGGGCGTGCTCGTCGTCGCTCACCTCGGTGGCCTCGTCGATCAGCAGCACCGGGATACCGTCCTCGATCCGGTAGGCGCGCCGCAGCCGCGGGTTGTACAGCGTCTGGTCGACCAGCAGCAGGGGGCCGCGGTCGGCCGGGCACACCAGGATGTCCAGCAGTGCTTGGTCGATCACTTGTGGCTGCCGAATATCTCGCTGCGCACCGCGCTGGTCAACCGGCGGAACTGCTTGTGGGTGGCGTCGTAGTACCACACGTGGCGCCCCGGTTTGGGCAGGCCCGCCGCGCGCAACGTACTGACCATCGGCCGGTACGAGGCGCTGAGCGGCAATTCGGGGACGACGTGCACAATGTCGGGCCCCAATCCGAACGGCATCGCGGCCACGGCCTCGGTGAGGTCGCCGGCGGTGATCGTCGCCCCCGGCCGCAGCGTCACCGCCGAGATCGCGAGGGCTTGACCGTGCACCGATACCCCGTATGTCACCGCGAGGTCGACCCCGTTGATCATTCCGAGCGCGTCGGTGATCGGTTCGCAGTAGACGCTTCCGCGGGCCGTGTGCACCACCGAGCCACGCCTGCCCAACAACCAGTAGTCTCCGTCGCTGTCGCGGCGGAACAGGTATTCGGTGGAGATCCAGGTGTCCGCCGGGGCGAAAACTCCCCGTTTGACGGACGCGGTGGGATCGATCGGTCCACGCGGCTGGGCCAGCAGCACACCGACCTCGTCGGTGTCGGCGACCTGCACGAAACCCCGGTCGTCTTCCAGGATCAGATCGTGCTCGGCGTCGTAGGCGCCGAGTTCGACGTGGCTTGCGCCGGGCAGCGGCCGGCCCTTGCTGCCGACCTTGGCGCCGGACACGTTGGCCAGCACGGCCTGCCCGTCGGTGGTCGCGAAGAACTCGACGACATGGGCCGGCGCGAACAGGTCGACGAGCCGCCGCCACAGCCCGGTCGGCATACCCGAGCCGATGAACAGCCGCACCGGATGATGACCTGGCATCACAAATGCCGGGTCGTCGATGACATCTCGCAGCATGGCCCAGGTGTAGGAGATGACGCTGACGCCGTACTGGCGCACTTCGGAGAGGAACCGACCGGGCTGCAGGCCGCGTGACAACGCGATGCGCGCACCGCCGACCACCGCGCCGCCCAGGCTCACCAACAGCGCCGATTCGTGATGCAGCGGCGTCAAGCAATACACGGTGTCACTGCGTCCGAGCGCGGCGGCCGAGGCCGTGCCGAACGCCGACAACGCCCATCGGTAGTTGGTGATCTGCTTGGCGACCAGCTCGCCACCGACGCTGCTGAACGCGATGAAAGCGAGGTCGCGCGCGTAGCCGGGGTTGGGCCGGTACCAGCCGGGCAGCTCGACCGCGTCCGGGTCGATTTGTTCCATGTCGATAACGCCGGCATCGTCGGGCAGATGCAGGTCGCGGGTCTCACCGCCGCCGAGAACCAGTATCTGGCCGGGCAATTGGCGCGCGGTCTCCAAGTTGGGCGGGTCGGTGATGATTTCGGTCACGCCGCCGAGGCGCACCGCGGCGGCCAGGTCGGTGTCGGGCCGCATCAGCACCGCGACGGCGCCGAGCCGCGACAGTGCAGCGATGGCGACCAGTGCGCTGGGTCGGGTCTCCATCAGCACACCGACGTGTTCGCCCTGCCGCACGCCGACTTCGATCAGGCCGCGCACCACGTTGTCGATGCGCCGGTTGACGGCCTCGTAGGTGTGCACCCGTCCGTCGAAGAGCAGAAATTCGCCCTGCGGTGCGTCGTTGGCTTGCTCGCCGATGATCCGGCCCAACGAGATCCGGGTGTGGTCATTGATCTGGCCGAGCCGGGCCAGCCTGGGCAACGTTCGCGCGGTTTCCACCGCCAGCGTGCGCACCGATTTGTTCGCTGCCACAACAGCATCGGCCGCGCCGCGGGCGAGCGCCAGGGCGACCCCGGACGCCTCGTTGATGCCGTGCGCGACCCGCGAGGTGATCGGCACCCCGCTGTCGTCGGACCGCTGCACCGGTTGATCGGCCATCGGTACGATGCCGTCCGGCTTGGGCCCGTCCGCGGAAATCCATCGCACCCAGTCGGCGACGGTCGGCCAGGACTCCTGTGCGGCTTTTGAACCCACCACCAACCCGAAGTGCCCTGCCCGCAGGGAATACTCGTACACCTCGGCGTTGGGCGCCGCCCGCCGGATACCGCGCACCGCCGGTGGCTGGCCGATGTCGTCCACCTCGCCGACGAAAGCCAAAATCGGGCAGGTGATGTCGGTGAGCGTCACCAGTTGCCCGTTGATGGCGAACCCGCCGGTCATCATCCGGTTGTGGGCGATGAACTGCTTGAGCAACTCGGAGACGGCCGGGCCCGACCACGCGATCCAGCCCTCGGACTGCAAGAACCTGCGTTGGGCTTCTCGCGGTAGCAGCGCCTCCCGGTCGTGCAGCTGGCGCATGAAGTCCAGCCGCGCCTTTGCCGTCTTGAGCGGATCCATCAGCTGAAACCCAGTGCGCGCCAGCCAGCTTGGGATATCCAGCCGGTTGAACACGTGGTCGGCCATGAAGTTGGCCGTGACCTGAGCCAGGTTGGGCGGCACGCCCATCGGCAACGCGGCCAGGGTATCGACCGGGGAGCCGAACGCGACGATGCTGGCGACGTTTTTCGACCGCCGATACCCGGCCGCCTGGTAGCAGAACATTCCGCCCTGCGAATACCCGACCAGATGTACGTCCTGGCCGGTGGTTTCCACCGTGGTGTCGACGGCCTCACTGAGCGCGACGATGTGATCGGCCAGGTTTCGCTGCATGCCGCCTTCGACCTTGTCCGGTGAGCCGAAGTCGATGACCCAGGGGTCCAGGCCCGCGGCATGCAGAATCCCCACCGCGCCGTCGGCCCGGGTGACGTCCCACATGTTCGCCGACATCATCATCGGATGCACCAGTAACACCGGCGGGCCCACGGGCGGCTGACCGGGCCGGTTGTCCGGTGGAAAGTACCGCCGAAGTTTGTACATCGGCACGCTTTCGATGACCTGGAACGGCGACGGAGCAGTCCCGGTTTCTAATCCGCCGAGTCGCAGCACCTCCAGACCGTTCTGCGCCGTCGCCATCAGACGTTCGATCGGCCGGGTGACCGCTGAAAGATGTAGATCCACCATTGCTCCCTTGACCAGCACATTCTCGCACATCACGCCGACCTGGCCGGCCTCTTTAGCCACTGTGCGGCTAGTCTCGGGCCGGTGGCGCACCTGCTCGGGGCCGAAGCCGTGCACCTGCAGTACCCGACCGGGGTTGTATTCGAATCATTGACCGTTGGTGTCAGCGACGGCGACCGTATCGGCATCGTGGGCCGCAACGGGGACGGCAAATCCAGCTTGCTGGGATTGCTCACCGGTTCGGTACGCCCCAACGCCGGCCGGGTTACCCGCCGCAGCGGCTTGCGAGTGGCCGGGCTGAGCCAGGCGGACACGCTCGGGACACACGGCACCGTCGGGCGCGCACTCGTGGGCGATCGCCCCGAGCACGAATGGGCTACGGATCCGCGTATCCGCGACGTGATCAGTGGCATGGTATCCGACATCAGTTGGGATGCAGCACTTTCCACTCTATCTGGCGGCCAGCGTCGACGGGTGCAGCTCGCGGCTCTGCTGGTCGGTGACTGGGACGTGATCGCACTCGACGAGCCCACCAACCATCTTGACATCGAAGGGATCAGCTGGCTGGCCGGCCACCTGCGTCAGCGCTGGGGACGCAATGCCGGGGGCCTGCTGCTCGTGACGCACGACCGCTGGTTCCTCGACGAGGTCGCCACCACAACCTGGGAGGTGCACGACGGGATCGTCGAACCCTTCGAAGGCGGGTACGCGGCGTACGTGCTGCAGCGCGTCGAGCGGGATCGGCGCGCCGCCATGGCTGAGGCCAAGCGGCAGAACCTTATGCGCAAGGAGCTCGCCTGGCTGCGCCGCGGGCCACCGGCACGAACGTCGAAGCCGAAATTCCGTATCGAGGCGGCCAACCAATTGATCGCCGACGTGCCACCGCTGCGCAATACCGTCGAGTTGGCGAAGCTGGCGACCGCACGATTGGGCAAGGACGTCATCGACTTGCTCGACGTGTCCGTCACATTCGACGGTCGCCCGGTGTTGCGCGACGTCGAATGGCGGATCGGGCCCGGGGAGCGTACCGGCATTGTCGGGGCAAACGGTGCGGGCAAGTCCACCCTGTTGGCACTGATCGCCGGCTTGATACAGCCGGACACTGGAAAGGTCAAGCGCGGCAAGACGGTTCAGCTGGCGATGCTCGACCAGCAAGGGACCGAGCTGGCGTCGCTGAGCGGCGATCGGGTGATCGACATGCTGAGCCGCCTGCGCGGCGGATATCAGGTCGATGGCCGCGAGCTGACGCCGGCGCAGGTATTGGAGCGACTGGGCTTTGCCCGTGAGCAGCTCTCGGCCCGGGTCGGTGATCTCTCCGGGGGTCAGCGCCGCCGGCTGCAGCTGATGCTGACGCTGTTCGCAGAGCCGAATGTGCTGCTGCTCGACGAGCCCACCAACGATGTTGACACCGACATGCTGACCGCCACCGAGGACCTGCTGGACTCTTGGCCGGGCACGCTGATCGTCGTCTCGCACGACCGCTATCTGCTGGAGCGGGTGACCGACCAGCAGTACGCGATCCTGGATGGCCGGCTGCGCCATCTGCCCGGCGGCGTCGACGAATATCTGCGACTGTCCGCGGCGTCGCGGGCCACATCCGCGCCGGCCGCCGAGCGCAAATCGACGGCGGGCGCCGAACTGCGCGCCGTGCAAAAGGAGATCGCCGCCACCGAACGACGCCTGGCGCGTCTGTCCGACCGGATTGCCGCCAAACATGCTGACATCGCCGAGCATGACCAGTCCGACCATGTCGGGTTGAGCCGCCTGACGCAGGAGTTGCGCCGACTGCAGGACGAGGTGGCGGTGTTGGAGAACCGTTGGCTGGAGCTCTCCGAGCGGCTCGACGATTACGGCTGAATCCGCTCGCGTAATCGGGCGGCGGCGTCAAGGACCCCGTCGAGCTGTTTGGCGACTTGGATCGGCGCGGTGCCACCGCGAGCGTCACGCGAGGACACCGAGCCTTCGATGGTCAGCACGTCGCGGACATGCGGTGTGAGCTCGGGGTTGATCGCGGCCAGCTCGTCGTCGGTCAACTCATCCAGCCCGACGCCGCGCTCCTCGGCTGCCCGCACCGCCGCCCCGGCCGCCTCGTGTGCGCGCCGGAATGGAACACCTTGGCGCACCAACCATTCCGCGATATCAGTGGCTAACGTGTAGCCGGCCGGGGCCAGCTCCGCCATTCGCTCGACATCGAATGTCAGGCTGCCCACCAGACCTGCCATCGCGGGCAGCAGCAGCTCGAGCTGCTGTACCGAGTCGAACACCGGCTCCTTGTCTTCCTGTAGGTCGCGGTTGTAGGCCAGCGGCTGTGCCTTCAGCGTGGCCAGCAGCCCCGCCAGGTTGCCGATCAACCGGCCGGATTTGCCGCGGGCCAGTTCGGCGATGTCGGGGTTTTTCTTCTGCGGCATGATCGAGCTGCCCGTCGACCACGAGTCGTGCAAGGTGACGTAGCCGAATTCCGTCGAGCTCCAGATGATGATGTCCTCGGCCAGCCGCGACAAGTCCACCGCGATCATGGTGAAGATGAACGCTGCTTCGGCCGCGAAATCCCGTGCGGCGGTGGCGTCGATGGAGTTGTCGGCGGCCGTCGCGAAGCCCAGCTCTTCGGCGATGGAGTCCGGGTCGAGCCCCAGCGACGAGCCGGCCAGCGCCCCGGACCCGTATGGCGACACCGCGGTGCGCTTATCGAGATCGACGATCCGGTCGACGTCGCGCAGCAGCGGGTGCGCATGGGCCAGCAGATGGTGCGCCAGCAGCACCGGCTGCGCGGACTGCAAATGTGTCTTGCCGGGCATGATGGCGCTGGGATGCGCGCCGGCCTGGGCGGCCAGCGCGTCGACCACGTCGAGGGCACCGGCAGCGACGCGACGCGACGCGTCGCGCAGCCACATCCGAAACAGGGTGGCGATCTGATCGTTTCGCGACCGGCCGGCACGCAGCCGACCACCCAGGTCGGGACCGACCCGGTCGATCAGCCCGCGCTCCAGCGCCGCGTGTACGTCCTCGTCGGTGACCAGCGGCACGAAACTTCCGTTGGCCACATCCTCAGCCAGGCTGTCCAGCCCGACCAGAAGGTCGTCGCGCTGTTCGGCGGTGAGCAGCCCGGCCCGGAAAAGAATTATCGTGTGGGCTCGCGACGCGATGATGTCGTAAGGGGCCAGCACCCAGTCGAAATGAGTGGACCTGCTCAACGCCCTCAGCGCGTCGGACGGGCCGTCGGCGAACCGTCCGCCCCACAGTGATCCTTCGCGGGTGCTCATGCTCCGTCCGCGGCCAGATCTCGCCGGGCGGCTATCTTCGACGACAGCCCGTGCACGTACACGAAGCCCTTGGCTTTCGACTGGTCGAAGCTGTCGCCTTCGTCGTAGGTGGCCAGGTTGAAGTCATACAGCGACTCGGCGCTGCGCCGGCCGTTGACGGCAATGTGGCCGCCGTGCAACACCATCCGCACTTCTCCCGACACATGCTCTTGGGTCTTGGCCACGAAGCTTTCCAGCGCCGTCTTCAGCGGCGAGTACCAGAGCCCGTCGTACACCAGTTCGGCCCAGCGCTGGTCGGTCAGCCGTTTGAAGCGGCCGAGCTCGCGTTCGAGCGTGACGTGCTCGAGTTCGGTGTGCGCGGTGATGAGCACCATTGCCCCTGGCGCCTCATAGATTTCGCGGCTCTTGATACCCACCAGCCGGTCCTCGACGACGTCCAGCCGGCCGACACCCTGCGCGCCGGCCCGATCGTTGAGTTCCTGGATGGCCTGCAGCACCGAAACCGGCTTGCCGTCGATGGACACCGGCACGCCCCGCTCGAATCCCACAATCACCTCGTCGGGCGTGTTCCAGTTGACGGTCGGATCTTCGGTGTAGTCGTAGACGTCTTTGGTGGGCGCGTTCCAGAGGTGTTCCAGGAAGCCGGTTTCCACTGCGCGGCCCCAAACGTTCTGGTCGATGGAGAACGGGGAACGCTTGGTGACGTTGATCGGAATCGCGTTCTCCTCGGCGAACGCGATGGCCTTCTCCCGCGTCCAGGCGTAATCGCGGACCGGTGCGAGCACCTGCAGATCCGGTGCCAGCGAGGCGAAGCCGACCTCGAACCGGACCTGGTCGTTGCCCTTGCCGGTGCAGCCGTGCGCGACGATGCCGCCGCCGTGCTCACGCGCCGCGGCAACCAGATGTTTGACGATCAGTGGTCGGCTGATCGCCGACACTAGTGGATAGCGGTCCATGTAAAGCCCGTTGGACTGGATGGTGGGCAGGCAATAGTCGTCTGCGAACTCGTCGCGGGCATCGACGACGACCGCTTCGACGGCGCCGCAGTCCAGGGCCCGCTGACGCACCACCTCCATGTCCTCTCCGCCCTGGCCAAGGTCTATCGCGACCGCGACGACCTCCCGGCCGGTCTCCTTGCCGATCCAGCTGATCGCCACGGAGGTGTCCAAACCGCCGGAATACGCCAGGATGACGCGCTCGGACATGAACCAATCTCCTTATGTCACTTGATGCTCTCGAGGGCGGCTGCCAGCTCTGCGCCGGTCATCGGCTCGCGGGCCGCCACGAAAATAGTGTCGTCACCGGCGATAGTGCCGACGACGTAGGGTAGCGCCGCCCGGTCGATGGCGCTGGCCAGATAGTCGGCTGCCCCCGGCGGAGTGCGCAGCACTGCGAGGTTTCCGGTGGCGTCGGTGGACACTAGCAACTCGCCGAGCAGCCGCGACAGCCTGCCGGTGCCCCCAGAGACTCCGCGTACCGGACTACCGTCCTCCGGGACGACGTACACGCCGACGCCGCCGTCGGCGCCGCGCAGCTTCACCGCACCCAGTTCCTCCAGGTCCCGCGACAGCGTGGCCTGCGTGACCTCGATACCCTCGGCGGCCAGCCGCTCGGCCAGTTCGCTTTGGCTGCGCACCGATGCCGAGGACAGGATCGCCACGATGCGGGCCTGCCGGCCGGCGCGGGTGATTTCCGGTGTCGTCTTCGACCGTGTCATCGCGACCGCTCCAATAACCAGACCAGCAGCGCCTTTTGCGCGTGCAACCGATTCTCGGCCTCGTCCCACACCGCGCTGTGCGCCCCGTCCATCACCTCGTCGGTGATCTCTTCACCGCGATGCGCGGGAAGACAGTGCAGCACAATGGCTTCCGGGTCGGCGAGCGCCAGCAGCGCGCTGTTGACCTGGAACGGCCGGAACGGCCCCACCCGGTCCAGGCCGTCGTCCTCCTGACCCATCGACGTCCACGTGTCGGTGACCAGCACGTCGGCGCCTCGAGCCGCCTTTTGCGGGTCGGAGGTCACCGCCACCGATGCGCCGTTGAATGCGGCCCGTTGCTCGGCGGCGGCCAGCACCGCCGGGTCGGGCGCGAATTGGTTTGGGGCCGCGATGGTCACGGACATCCCGGCGGTAGCGCCGCCCAGCAGCAGCGAATGTGCCATGTTGTTGGCGCCGTCGCCGAAGTAGGACAGCCGCAGACCCGCCAGCGTGCCTTTACGCTCGCCGATCGTCTGGAGATCGGCCAGTACCTGGCAGGGATGAAACTGATCGGAGAGGGCGTTGACGACCGGCACCGTCGCTGCGGCCGCCATCGCGTCGAGCCGGTCCTGACCGAAGGTGCGCCACACGATCGCATCCACATAGCGGGACAGCACTCTTGCGGTGTCTGCCAATGTCTCGTCGCGGCCGAGCTGGGTGCTGCGAGCGTCGACGACGACGGCGTGCCCACCTAGCTGGGCGATGCCCATTTCGAACGAGAAGCGGGTGCGGGTGGAGTTCTTGTCGAAGAGCACCGCGACGCCGCGCGGCCCCTGCAGCGGCCGCCGGCTCAAGGGGTCCTTCTTCAACTCGGCTGCCAGCTCGAGGACTTCGGCCTGCTCGTCGGGTGACAGGTCGTCGTCGCGCAGAAAATGTCTAGTCATCTGCGCCACTCCTCCTCATCGCTTCGCTCTGCATCGCGTCATGGTTGCCCCGTGGTTTCGAGAATGCTCGGCAACGCGGTGACGAACGCGTCGATCTGGTGCTCGGTGATGATCAGCGGCGGCGCCAGCCGGATGACGTCCGGCGCTGCGGCATTGACCAGGAACCCGGCGGCGCGCGCGGCGGCCTCGATGTCTTTGGCCTTCGCGGCGGCCAGCACGATTCCACACAGCAGACCGCGGCCCCGCACGTGGTCGATCAGTGGGTGTCCGAGCGCTTCTATGCTGTGCCGCAACGACTTTCCGAGCACCTCGGCACGATGCACCAGCCCCTCGGAGGCCAGCACCCGCAACACGGCCAGCGCCGCAGCCGCGCAGATCGGGTTGCCGCCGAACGTGCTGCCATGCAGGCCGGGCGTGAGCAGCTGCGCGGCATCCCCGATCGCCAGGCACGCCCCGATCGGCAGTCCGCCGCCCAGACCTTTGGCCAGCGTCACGACATCCGGGGTGATGCCGTCGCGTTGGTGAGCGAAAAACGTTCCGGTGCGGCCCATCCCGGTCTGAATTTCGTCGAGCACCAGCAGCGCGCCGTGCTGTGCGGTGATCTCCCGGGCGGCAACAAGATAACCGTCGGGTGGGACCACCACACCGCTCTCCCCCATGATCGGCTCGAGGAACACCGCGGCGGTCTCGTCGGTGACGGCGCCGGCCAGCGCCTCGGTGTCGCCGTACGGGATGTGCGTGACGTCGCCGGGCAGCGGCGCGAACGGTGCCTGCTTGGCCGGTTGGCCGGTCAAGGCCAGCGAACCCATTGTCCGCCCGTGGAACGCCTCTTGGGCGGCAACGAGTTTCGTGCGCCCAGTCAGCCGGGACAGCTTGAACGCCAGCTCGTTGGCTTCGGTGCCGGAGTTACAGAAGAACACCCGGGCTTGCACACCGAGCAGGCCGACCAGCGCCTCGGCCAACGCAATACCGGGCTCGGCGGCATACAGGTTCGAGGTATGGCCCAGCGTGGACATCTGCCGGGTAACAGCTTCGATGACGGCGGGGTGGCGGTGACCGAGGATATTGACCGCGATGCCGCCGAGCAGGTCCAAATAAGAGTTGCCGTCCACGTCGGTGACTACCGCGCCATCGCCGCTGGCCAACACCACCGGCGGGACGCCGTAGTTGTTCATCATCACCGCAGACCACCGCTGCTGCATGGTTTCGGTGTTAGTCATGGCGCTCCTCATGCGCTGACCACCTTGGTACCGGTCCCCGCGTCGGTGAATAGTTCGACCAACACGCAATGTTCGACGCGGCCGTCGATGACATGCGCGCTGGGCACGCCGCCGCCGACCGCCCGCAGGCAGGCTTCGACCTTGGGAATCATGCCGGTTTCCAGATCCGGCAGCAGCTTCGCCAAGGCGTCGGTGTCGATTTCGCTGACCAGCGAATCGCGGTCCGGCCAGCGGGTGTAAAGCCCTTCGACGTCGGTGAGCATCAACAGCTTCTCGGCGCCCAGCGCTTCGGCCAGCGCCGCCGCAGCGGTGTCGGCGTTGATGTTGTGCACCACGCCGTCGCTATCCGGCGCCAGCGTCGACACCACGGGGATACGCCGCGCTGCAATGAGATCGAGCACCGCGGCGGCGTTCACGCGATCAACGTTGCCCACCAGCCCG
This sequence comes from Mycobacterium shimoidei, assembly GCF_900417275.1. Lineage (NCBI taxonomy): Bacteria > Bacillati > Actinomycetota > Actinomycetes > Mycobacteriales > Mycobacteriaceae > Mycobacterium > Mycobacterium shimoidei. The sequence goes on from NZ_UEGW01000001.1 coordinate 3,708,838, forward strand.
ATGTCGGTGGTCACGCCGTCGACGGTGACACTGCGTCGCACAGCGGTGAACAGCTGCGCATCCTCCCCGGTGATGCCGACCGCATACGGGCCGTGCGCGTTGATCAGGTTGACCAGTTCCCGGCCGACCTGGCCGAACAGCACCATTCGCGCCACGTCGAGCACTTCGGGTGTGGTGACCCGGAATCCGCCCTTGAAGTCCCCGGGAATGCCCAACCGCTTGAGCATCGCGCTGACCTGCGGACCGCCGCCGTGTACCACGACGGGGTGGATGCCGCAGTTACGCAGGAACGCCATGTCCGCGGCGAACGCACGCCGTAAGGTGTCGTCGGTCATCGCGTTGCCGCCGTATTTGATGACGACGATCTTGCCGTGCAGCTGCTTGAGCCAGGGCAGCGCTTCGGCCAATACCTGGGCCTTGACTTGGGTGGACAACCCATCGGTCTTTGCCGTCATGAGCTGTAGGCCGAGTTCTCTTCGACGTAGCCGTGCGACAGATCGGTGGTGCGGATCGCGGCCCGGTGGTTGCCTGCGGCCAAGTCGACGGTGACCTCGATGTCAGCGCCCGACAAATCGACGTCACGGGCGCCCGGCGTTCCCATGCCGTCGGCGTACACGGTAGACCCGTTGAACGACACCACAATTCGATCCGGGTCGATGGGGAACGGTGCCATGCCGACGGCTGCCAGGACCCGGCCCCAGTTCGGGTCGGACCCGAACAACGCCGTCTTGACCAGACTGTCCCGGGCAATGATCCGGGCGACGGTCACCGCGTCGTCTTCGCTGGCGGCGCCCGTCACCGTCACAGTGATGCGTTTGGTGACACCTTCGGCGTCGGCCTGCAGCTGCGCGCACAGGTCGTCACAGACCCGCATCACGGCCTCGTCGAGATCGGCTTGGCTGGGCGCAATTTCGCTGGCGCCCGACGCCAGCAGCAGCACGGTGTCGTTGGTGGAGCAGCTGCCGTCGATGTCGAGGCGGTCGAAGGTGACCGCGGTGGCGCGGCGCAGCGATTGGTCGAGCTGCGCGGCATCAGCCACGGCGTCGGTGGTCAGCACGCACAGCATGGTGGCCAGCGAGGGTGCGATCATCCCGGCGCCCTTGGCCATTCCACCAACGGTCCAATTGTCCTGGTGATGCAGCGCGACCTGCTTGGGCACGGTGTCGGTCGTCATGATGGCGCGGGCGGCTGCTTCACCGCCGGTCAGCCCGCCGGCCATCTCGTGCACGATGTCGGTGACCCCGGCGAGCACCTTGTCCATCGGGAGCCGGTCGCCGATCAGCCCGGTCGAGCACACCGCGACCTCGATCGCCCCGGTTTCGGTTCCCCAGTCCGACAACGCCGCGGCGACGGCCTCGGCGGTGGCGTGGGTGTCCTGGAAACCGGCCGGCCCGGTGCATGCGTTGGCGCCGCCGGAGTTGAGGATCACCGCCCGCAGCTGGCCGGTGGTCAGCACTTGCTGCGTCCACAACACCGGTGCGGCCTTGACCTGGTTGCGGGTGAACACCCCGGCCGCCGCATAGTCGGGGCCCTCGTTGAAAATCAGCGCCAGATCCAAGCCGCCCGACGCCTTGATACCGGCGGCGATACCGGCGGCTCGGAAGCCTTCCGGCGCCGTTACACCCTGCGCGCGTACCAACCGCGCCGTGGCGGCAAGGTCGGTCACGGCGCCACCCCGACCACCGGCAGGCCCTCGTTCTCGGGCCAGCCGAGCGCCAAGTTCATCGACTGCACCGCCGCACCGCCGGTGCCTTTGACCAGGTTGTCGATCGCGGCGATCCCGACGAAGGTGGCGGCGTCCTGGTCGACCGCGACCGCGATGTGCGCGGCGTTGCTGCCGATCACCGCGCCGGTGCGCGGCAGCTGGCCTTCGGGCAGCAGGTGAATGAAAGGTTCGCCGTCATAGGCCTTCTCGTAGGCGGCCCGCACTTGTGACACCGATGATTCGGTGCGAGCCGTGCAGGTGGCCAGGATGCCCCGGGAGGCAGGCATGAGCACCGGAGTGAACGACACGGTGACATCGCGGTCGGTGACCGTCTTGAGCCCCTGCACGATCTCCGGTGTATGCCGGTGGGCGCCGGCGATGTTGTACGCCCGCGCGGATCCGATGACCTCGGAGCCGAGCAGCTCGGTCTTGGCGGCGCGACCCGCGCCGGATGTCCCACTCACCGCGACCACGGTGACGGCGGGATCGACGAGGTCCTCGGCGATCGCGGGAAGCAGCGCCAGCAGCGCCGCGGTCGGATAGCAGCCCGGTACCGCGATGCGGCGCGCGTCACGCAACCGCTCGCGTGCGCCGGGCAGCTCGGGCAATCCGTACGGCCAGCTCCCGGCATGCGGGGAACCGTAATACCGCTCCCACGCGGTGGCGTCGGTCAGCCGGAAATCCGCGCCGCAGTCCACGACCAGCGTGTCGGCGCCGAGCTTTTCAGCCAGCGCCGCCGAATGGCCGTGCGGCAGCGCGAGGAACACCACGTCGTGACCGTCGAGCACCTCGGGCTCGGTCGGTTCCAGGGTCCGGGTGGCCAGCGGAGTCAGGTGTGGATGGTGTTCGGCCAGCGCGCTGCCGGCGCTGGCGGCGGCGGTCAGTGCGCCGATCGCCAGCCGGCCGTCGGTGTAGGCCGGATGTCCCAGCAGCAGCCGCAGGATCTCGCCGCCGGCATATCCGCTGGCACCGGCCACCGCTACCCTTGTCACCTCGGCCACCCGACGATTGTGCATGAATATGCACAACCTTGCAAATTCATTCTCTGCCTTCTTCCGCGAGCGGGCGTGTTTCCGGCCGACACGCCGCGCGGAAACGTGGTTTTGCGCCCGCTCGCACAGCTGGCGGGTGGGTCAACCCCGCAGTTCGGCGCCCAGCCGCTCCGCCGCGCAGCGCACGGCGTCGTCGCGGGCGGCGCTGGCCTCGTCCTCGGTCAGGGTGCGGTCCGGCGCGCGGAACCGCAGCGCGAACGTCAGCGACTTGCGCTGCGCTCCGACCTGCGGGCCGGTATAGACGTCGAACAGCCGGACGTCCTCCAACAGCTCACCGGCTCCCGCCCGGATGGCGTCCAGCACCGCCTGCGCCGGCACATCCTCGCCGACCACCAAGCTGACGTCCTGGAATACCGCCGGGAACGGCGACACCCGCGGCGCGGGCAACGTCGCGACGATGGGCATGGCATCCAGATTCAGCTCGACCGCGCAGGTGCCCTTGGGCAGACCAGAGCGCTCGATCACCGCCGGGTGCAGCTGACCGGCATGGCCGACGACCGCGCCGTCGACCAGCACCTCGGCGCACCGTCCCGGATGCCACGGCAGATACTGGGCGGCGCGCAACTCCACCTCGACGCCGCTGGCCCGGCCAATGGTGCGGACCGCTTCGAACGCGTCGGCGGCTTCCACCGGACGCCCGTTGCCCCATGGGCCGCGCGGTTCACGCAAACCGGCCAGCACCGCGGCCACGTGCTGCGGCTGCCGCGGCAGCGACGCATCCAACGCAGCGATCTCGGCGTCGGTGGGACGACGGTCGACGGGGATGAGGTCAACACCGCGGGTCTGGTCGGTGGGCTGCACGACCTGCGCGATAGTGTACAGCGCAACGTCGATGATGCCGCGGGACACGTTGCGCGCCAAGGCTTCCAACAGGCCGGGCAGCAGCGTGGTGGCCAGGTGCGGTCGGTCGGCCTCCAGCGGATTGAGCACCTGTGTGGTTCTACGTCGTGGGTCGTCGGCGGGTAGTGCCCACGCGTCGAAGACACCGGCGGGCAGAAACGGCGTCGGCAGCACTTCGATGTAGCCGGACAGCGCCAGCGATTTGCCGATGGCGCGGCGGCGCTTCTGCACAGCGGTCAGTCCGTGGCCGGCCGGCGCCGCCGGCAGGACCGAAGGGATGACCTCCAACCCCTCCAGCCGCAGCACCTCCTCGACCAGGTCGGCGGGCTGGAGCAGGTCGGGGCGCCAGCTTGGCGGGGTCACCTCCAACACGTCGTCCCCCACCACCGTGGCCCCGATCTGCCTCAGCCGGCGGGCGGTGGTTCCGACGGGATAACGGACCCCGGCCGTCTGGTCGGGCAGGTCGGCGGCGATCCGAATCGCGGGCAACGACCAGTCGTCGACCGGCGGGTCCCCGCGCCAGTCGGTCAACGTCGGAGCCACCTCACCGCCGGCGATGTCGGCCAGCAGCGTCGCGCAGCGGTCGAGCGCTGCCACCGAGATGGCCGGGTCGACCGAGCGTTCGTAGCGGCGGGCCGCCTCGCTGGGCAGGTGCAGGCGTCGCTGGGTGCGCGACACCGCCGCGGGATCCCATACCGCGGCCTCCAGCAGCACGTCGGTGGAGTCCTCGCGCATCTCGGTGCTGCCCGACCCCATCACGCCCCCGATCGCGGCGGTGGCGACCTCGTCGACGATGAGCACATCGGCCGGGTCCAGCCGGCGCTCGATGTCGTCGAGCGTGACGACGGTCTCGTTGGGGCGGGCGAAGCGCACGTCGAAGCCGCCGGTAATGCGCTTGAGGTCATGGGCATGCATCGGATGACCGAGTTCGAGCATCACGTAGTTGGTGGCGTCGACGGCCGGCGAAATGGCCCGGATCCCGCTGAGCAGCAAGCGCCGCTGCAGCCACCACGGCGACACCGCGCCCGGGTCGATCCCGGTCACCGGTCGCAGCGCGAACCGTCGCACCCCGGTGTCGGGTTGCACGGTCAACCGCCAGGCCTCACCCTGCACCGGCAAGGGCGGCACCGCGGCGGGGTCGACGAAGTCCAGGTCGTAGGCGCACGCGACCTCGCGCGCCAGCCCGCGCACCGACATGCAGTAGCCGCGGTCCGGGGTGATGGCCAGGTGAAAAACCACATCGTCGAACCCCAGGACCGCCGCAGCGTCAGCCCCGGGGTCCGCTGTGTCGGAGGGCAGCACCAGGATGCCGGAGTGATCTGCGCCCAAACCTAATTCGGCTGTCGAGCAGATCATCCCATCGGATGTGCGGCCGTATGTCTTGCGCGCGGTGATGGTGAAGTCACCGGGTAGCACAGTGCCGGGTAGCGCGACGACGACCAGGTCGCCGACGGTAAAGTTCGTTGCGCCACAGATGATTTCGCGGGGCTCAGATTCGCCGACGTCGACCCGACAGGCGCGGATCGGTTTCTTGAATTCGGTGAGCTCGTCGATGTCGGTTACCCGCCCGATGGTCAGCGGTCCGCTGACCGGACCGAGCCGGATCACCTCCTCGACCTCGTGACCGATGCGCAGCAGCGTCTGTTCGAGCTCCTCGGGAGACACATCCCAGTCCGGGGCCCCGACGGCGACAACCTCGTGAAGCCAGCTGTACGGCAGGCGCATCAGACGCCCACCCCGAACGGCAGCGAGAACCGCACGTCGCCCTCGACCATGTCACGCATATCGGGAATCCCGTTGCGGAACTGCAGCGTGCGTTCCAGCCCCATGCCGAACGCGAAGCCGGAATACTGTTGCGGGTCAATTCCGGCCGCGCGCAGCACGTTTGGGTTGACCATGCCGCAGCCGCCCCACTCCACCCAGCCGGCACCGCCCTTCTTGTTGGCGAACCACACGTCGACCTCAGCTGACGGCTCGGTGAACGGGAAGAAATGCGGCCGGATCCGGGTGCGGGCAGACGGACCGAACTCGGCGCGGGCGAACGCATCCAGCGTGCCGCGCAGATGGGCCATCGACAGCCCGCGGTCCACCGCCAACCCCTCGACCTGATGGAACACCGGCGTGTGGGTGGCGTCGATCTCGTCGGTGCGGAAAGCGCGACCGATGGAGATGACGTACACCGGCAGCTCGCGCTCGAGCAGCGTGCGTACCTGCACCGGGGAGGTGTGGGTGCGCAGCACCTGGCGGGAGCCGTCCGGCGCGATGTAAAAGGTGTCCTGCTCGCTGCGGGCGGGATGGTCGGCGGGGAAGTTCAGCGCATCGAAGTTGAACTGCTCGGTCTCGACCTCCGGCCCCTCGACCAATTCCCAGCCCATCGCGATGAAGGTGTCGGCGATGTGTTCGGCCAGAATCGTGATCGGATGCCGGGCACCGGTCGGCTGCCGGGTCGACGGCAGCGTCACGTCGATGCGCTCGGCGACGAGCACCGCCGCGTCCCGCTCCGCTCGCAGCTGCGCCAGCCGCTCGTCGTAACTGCGCTGAGCGTCGCCCCGGGCGCTGTTGACGCGCTTGCCAGCGTCGGCGCGGTCGTCCTTGGGAAGTTTGGCGAGTGCCTGTCGCGCCAACGCCAGGAACGAGCGGTCGCCGAGATGCTCGGTTTTGGCCCGAGCCAAGGCGTCGAGATCAGCTGCCGTGGTGAATGCTTGCCGAGCCGCATTGACGGCTTCGGTCAACGCCTCCGGCGAAAGATCGACGGGCTGGTCACCCATGCGGCGACACTCCTCAGGGATGGCTACGACACGGGTGTGACGCAAGTGCAGATCTTATAGGGACGCACCTCGCCGTGGCCTCGCGGTGTCCGCCCCGGATCTCGTATCAACCATGGTCTGCGGGCGAAGACCCCCTGACTGTGCTCTGTGTCGTGTTGATCCTGATCGGCCCGGACGTACTGGCGTTCATTTTGGCGCGAACTGCCGGCCGTGATCCGCTACATCAAGAGCGAAATGATGTGACCGGGAGCGCCGGCCGGGCGCTCAACCGTTCAGTGTGGGCTGCGGCGTGACCACCGACAGCGGCCGACGTGCGCGCTGGTACCGGACGACCGCGTCTGTCCCCAGCGCGCCCAGCACGCCCACTCCCGCGCCGGCCAGCGTCGACCACTCGGTGTGCGCCAGCATCAGGAACCCGAACACTGCCGACACCGCCAACAGTGCGTACCGCACTGGCGTCCATGGGGCCGGCCGCCCGAAACGGCTCGCCACCAGCATGCCCAGCAGCAAGGCGACGGCATGGCCGGCGTCGGTGAACTCGGCGCCCACTGCTGCGGCCGCCGCAGCGGCCGGGATCCAGAAACCGATCCACACCGGACGCCACCGCGGCGGAATGGCAGCGCTCAGCGCGCCCAGCACCGCGACCGCGCCGTAGCTCATTCCCACGTCGCTGGCTCGCGAGATCGACAGCGGCAGCCAACCCAACTTGACGGCCGCGGTGAGACCGGCGGCGACCAGCAGCGTCGCCCCGATGTGTCCGGTCAGGAAGACAACCGTCAAGCGCACCGTGCGCCACGTCAGTTCCGCCAGGGCGAGCAGGCAGACCAGACACGGTAGCCACACGTAGATCGGACCGGAGTCGGAGACCAACGCGCTACCGAGCAAGCTCACCAAGTGACCGTGCGCCAAGTTGTGCAGGTTGGTGCTGGCGTTGCGGATGACCTGCTGTTGCATTTGCGGGCCCAGAATCACCAGCACAATGCTGACCGCTCCGAGCGTTGCCGCATATCCGACGGTGAACCGGACCCGGGCCAGCCGGGACATTATCTGAAGAAACATTGCCACCTACTATGCCGAAGACTCGTCGTCGGCCGAGTCGTCGTCACCTGACAAGTCCCTGGCAGTTTTTAGTCCGTAGATGGCAAGATCCGGCGGAAGCCCAGGCACTTTGCCCGCGAACAGCGGCCGGTGCAACCGTTTGGCGACCACGCCCAGTTCATCCAGATCCGTCTGCGCGAGCTGGTCCAGGGTCGCGCCGGAGACCACCACGCCGCCGCGGGTGGCGCGCTCCATCACCCGCGCAGCGATATTGACGTCGACACCCAGCCAATCGGAGGCCAGCCGCTGCGGCCGCCCGGTGTGGATGCCCACGCGCATCCGCGGGTGGTAACCGTCGACGTCGACCGACTTCACCGCTTGGACCGCGGCACAGCTGGCTTTCACCGCGACGAGCGGGTCGGCGAACACCGCCATGATGCCGTCGCCCATGCGCTTGACGATGTGACCGTCGGCGTCCAGCAGCGGAGGTTCGACGGCCCTGGCGACCTGGCGTAACAACGACAACGTCGCCTCGTCCCCGGCCTTCAACGACCACGACGAGAAGCCCACCAGATCCGTGAAGACCAGGGTCACTTCGGGATTGGCGGGACGCCGCGAAACCGCTTCGGTCAACGCCTGCCACACCTGCAGTGCGCCCAGACTGACCTCACGGGAAGCGCGGTCGCGCTCGCCCAGTAGCCGGCTCGCGGCTCGCGCGGCCGCGCGTGGGCCGCCCTCGCCCGCAGTAGACAGCGGATCCCCGAACTCAGGGTCGCCGGGCAATGCGCGCCGGGCCCGTCGGACAAGCTCGACGACGCGTGGGTTTTCGTTTCGGCTGCGCAACCATTCCGCCACGCTTTGCACTGACATCGCAGGGCGGCGGTTCGATGTGGGAGGTTCCGGCGTGGTCGCCGTTTGCTCGGGCTCGCCGGACTCCGGATAGCGCCCGAGTTCCACGCCGCCCAGGTTAGGCGTTGTCGCGTCGAAGGGGCAATCACCGTGCGCGTGGTGTGCGCCACTGTGCGCAGCAAAACCGCCTGATCACAGGCCTGCGTCAGCGGGATCGACGCTCGGTAACACAGCCGTGCGGCGCACCGGGGAAATCGTAGACAACATATGTTGTCACCTTTATGGTGAGGGACACAGACTCCAGGAGGCCGCCATGACTATCACGTCAGAGACTTCTTCAGAGACTTCTTCAGACACGCGGGCTGCGTCCGAACAGCCGGCAAGTGAGGCAGCGCCGCCCGAGCCGCTGGGGCCGGATTCGCTGACTTGGAAGTACTTCGGCGACCTGCGCACCGGGATGATGGGCATCTGGATCGGCGCGATTCAGAACATGTATCCCGAGCTCGGCGCTGGTGTCGAGGAGCACTCGATCCTGCTGCGCGAACCGCTGCAGCGAGTGGCTCGATCGGTATATCCGATCATGGGCGTGGTGTACGACGGCGAACGCGCGGCACAGACCGCCGAGCAGATCAAGCAGTATCACCACACCATCAAGGGCGTCGACGCGTCCGGCCGTCGCTATCACGCGCTCAATCCCGAGACGTTCTACTGGGCGCACGCAACGTTTTTCATGCTGGTGATCAAAGTGGCGGAATACTTCTGCGGCGGTCTGACCGAGGCCGAGAAGCGCCAGCTGTTCGACGAACACGTGCAGTGGTACCGGATGTACGGAATGAGCATGCGGCCGGTGCCCAAGTCGTGGGAGGAGTTCTGCGAGTACTGGGACCGCGTATGTCGCGAGGAGCTGGAGATCAACCAGGCCACTCTCGACATCTTCAACATTCGTATTCCCAAGCCGAAGTTCGTGATGGTGCCGACGCCGATCTGGGATCAGTTGTTCAAGCCGTTAGCGGCCGGGCAACGTTGGATCGCCGCCGGACTATTCGATCCGCCGGTCCGCGAGAAGGCGGGGATGCGCTGGACGCCCGGCGACGAGATCTTGCTGAGGCTGTTCGGCAAGGCTGTCGAGCTCGCGTTTCTGGCCGTTCCCGACGAGATCCGGCTGCATCCGCGGGCGCTGGCCGCCTACCGCAGAGCGCAGGGCCGAATTCCCGCCGATGCGCCGTTGGTGGAGGCCCCCCGGTTCATGGCGCCGCCGAAGGATCGCCGCGGGCTGCCGATGCATTACGTCCCGCCCCGTCCCAAGAACCTCATCGAACGAGCAGGCTCGTTGGTGCACACCACGTTCTCGCTGGCGGGTCTGCGACCGGCCCGGGGCGGCAAGGCCGCCTGAGGCTAGCCGAGGGCGGCGACCCGCTGCGCCCGGCATTCGCCGCGCTTGCGATCGCCGCTAGCCGAGTGCCTGTGCGCTTTGGTAAAGGCAAATCGCCGCGGCCGCAGCCACATTGAGGCTCTGCGCGTCACCTCTCATCGGTATTCGCACCCGGTGATCGGCCTGTGCGGCCACCTCTGCGGATAGGCCGTGCGACTCCGCTCCGAACAGCCACGCGGTGGGTTTAGCGAGATCGGCGTCATCGAGCCGCAATTCCCCGTCGACGGTGGTGGCCAGCACCTGCAAGCCCGCGGCGCGTAACGCCGCCACGGTGGTCTCCAGTTCGGGCGCGACGATCACCGGGATGGAAAAGATGCTTCCGGCGGAGGCTCGCAGGCACTTGCCGTTGTAGGGATCCACGCTGTGTCCGGCGAGGACCACCGCCGCGGCGCCCATCGCGTCGGCGATGCGGATCATGGTGCCCGCGTTGCCGGGTTCGCTGATTCCGACCGCCACCGCGACCAGCCGGGGCGCGTCAGCCAGCACGTCCTCGACGGTGGCGGCGGGCATGTCGCAGACCGCGACGATGCCCGCTGGAGTTACCGTGTCCGACAAGGCCTTTGCGGCTCGCTCCGACACCAGGCACACCGGAGCACGCTGCCCGGCCAGCAGCCCGGCGTAGCGCTGCGCCGCCGACTCGGTGGCAAAGATCTCCCGGACCAGGCCACGCCGCGAGGCCGCCTCGACCAGATGGGCGCCCTCCACCAGGAAGCGCTGGGTACGACGCCGGGCGACATGCCGGTGCAGCTTGACCGCCGCGACCACCCGGGTCGAGCGTTCGGTGAGCACCGGGTCGAATCCCGCGCGGCTTAGGCGGCCTCTCCGGACGGGGCGTTCACGTCCTGGGGCAGAGCGGCGCGCGCCACGTCGACAAGTGCGGTGAACGCCGCCGGGTCGCTCACCGCGATCTCGGCGAGGTTCTTGCGGTCCACCTCGACACCGGCGGCCTTCAGGCCCTGAATCAGCCGGTTGTAGGTGATGTCATTCGCGCGGGCCGCTGCGTTGATCCGCGAAATCCACAGTTTGCGGAATTCGCCCTTGCGGGCGCGACGGTCACGGAAGGCGTAGTTCAGCGAATGTAGTTGCTGCTCTTTGGCTTTGCGGTAGAGCCGAGAGCGCTGGCCGCGATAGCCTTTCGAGGCCTTCAAGACGGTGCGACGCTTCTTATGGGCGTTGACTGCCCGCTTCACGCGTGCCATTGGGTGTTCCTATCGTCGGGTGGTTGTACCGGTCAGCCGTTGAGCATCTTGTTGACCCGTTTGGTGTCGTGTCGCGACACCTCGGTGCGTCCCTCCAATCGGCGGGTGCGGGTGGTCGGCTTGTGCTCGAACAAATGCCGGCGATTCGCTTTCTGTCGCACGATCTTTCCGGTGCCGGTGCGCCGGAACCGCTTCGACGCCCCGCTATGGGTCTTGGCCTTGGGCATGTTTCCTCAGTTCTGCTGTCGTGTCGGTTTAGGTCTCGGTATCGCCGTTTTGGGGGGGTGGACCGGCGGCTCCACCCGCTTGTTGCGCCGCCCTGGCGCGAGTCTTCGCGCCGCGGTGCGGTGCCAGCACCATCGTCATATTCCGCCCGTCTTGCTTAGCCGCCGTCTCGACGAAGCCGTAATCGGCGACATCGGCGGCGAGGCGCTGCAGCAGTCGGTAACCCAGCTCGGGGCGGGACTGCTCGCGGCCGCGAAACATGATCGTCACCTTCACCTTCGACCCCGCTTCCAAGAAGCGGATGACGTGGCCCTTCTTGGTCTCGTAGTCGTGATCGTCGATCTTGGGACGGAGCTTTTGTTCCTTGACGACGGTTTGTTGCTGGTTCCTGCGAGACTCGCGTGCCTTTTGCGCCGCCTCGTATTTGAACTTGCCGTAGTCCATGATCTTGCAGACCGGTGGTCTGGCGTTGGGGGCAACTTCGACGAGGTCGAGGTCGGCGTCTGCGGCGACGCGCAGTGCATCTTCGATACGCACGATGCCTACCTGCTCCCCTCCCGGGCCGATCAATCGGACTTCAGGTACGCGGATGCGTTCGTTGACGCGGGTCTCAGTGCTGATGGGGCCTCCTGGGCTCGTAGGTTTTTGCGGGCGCGGCCGGGGCCCTGCACTGTCAGGATCAGCGGTCGAATACCACGCCATCAGCAAAAAACCCTGCATAAGCAGGGTCCTGTGCCGACCGGTCGCGGCCCGTTGCCGGAGCCGCCTGCGTTGACCGCAGAATAAGCACTCGAAGTGCCGATGACCGGACCGTTGAGCCTTGCCTGGCCAACGGTGGGAGTGGGACTCCACTTGCTGTCCCTGGCCTTAGCCGGGACGGTCGCGCCGTCAAGTCTAGCAGTGGGTGCGCGGCGACCGCCCACCAGCAGCCGCTTGTACAGGCGATTCCCGGCTGGAGAGAATATCCTCGCGCTCTGTGACCGTGACTGCGCGCCGCCAGCAGAGCCGACCGGCCTCGCGATATCACTGGATGCCCGCCGTCGCCGGCTGGACGGTCGGGGTCATCGCGACACTATCGCTGCTGGCCAGCGTCTCGCCGCTGGTGCGGTGGATCATCAAAGTGCCGCGCGAGTTCATCAACGACTACCTGTTCAACTTCCCCGACACAAGTTTTTCCTGGTCATTCGTCCTGGCCCTGCTGGCCGGAGCGCTGACCGCGCGCAAACGCATCGCGTGGTGGGCGCTGCTTGCCAACCTCGTGACCGCCGCCGGGTGGAACGTCGTCGATCTGGCGGCACCGGTCAAGAGCCTGGTCCAGATCTTGGGCGGAACGATCGGCCTCGCTTTGCATTTGGCCGCGATCGTCTTGCTGTTGTTGGCGTACCGGGAGTTCTGGGCCAAGGTCCGCCGCGGAGCACTGTACAAGTCGGTCGCCGTGCTGCTCGCCGGCTGGGCGGCGGGCATCCTGTTGGGCTGGGGACTGGTCGCTGTGTTCCCCGGGTCGCTGCACCGCGACGAACGGGTCTTCTATGTGGTCGACCGCGTGGTCGGATTTGCCTTGGCCGACCAAGCTTCGTTCGCAGGCCGGCCGCATTTTTTTGTCAACGACCTGTTGGGTCTATTCGGTGGTCTGGCGCTGATCCTGGCCGCCATCGTGCTCTTCCAGTCCCAGCGCGCCGAGAACGCGCTGACCGGAGAGGACGAATCGGCCATCCGCGGGCTGCTCGAGCTGTACGGCCAAAACGACTCGCTGGGCTACTTCGCCACCCGCCGGGACAAATCGGTGGTATTCGCGCCCAGTGGTCGCGCGGCGATCACCTACCGCGTCGAGGTCGGTGTCTGTCTGGCCAGCGGCGACCCGGTAGGCGACCCCCGCGCATGGCCGCACGCCATCGACACCTGGCTTCGGCTGTGCCAGGCCTATGGCTGGGCGCCCGGCGTCATGGGCGCGAGTTCGCAGGGCGCCAAGGCGTTCCGCGCGGCCGGCCTCAACGCCCTGGAGTTGGGCGACGAGGCCATCCTGCACACCGGCGAGTTCAAATTGTCCGGTCCCGATATGCGGGCTGTGCGCCAGGCGGTGACCCGGGCCCGCCGTGCCGGGCTTTCGGTGCGCATCCGCCGGCACCGCGACATCGGTGCCGACGAGATGGCCCGGCTGATCCGGTACGCGGATGCCTGGCGGGACACCGAGACCGAGCGGGGCTTCTCCATGGCGCTGGGCCGGCTCGGCGACCCCGCGGACGCCGATTGTCTGCTGGTCGAAGCGCTACGCCGAGACAACCAGGTGGTGGCGATGTTGTCACTGGTGCCGTGGGGACAACACGGCGTCTCACTGGATTTGATGCGGCGATCCCCCGAGTCACCCAACGGCACCATCGAGCTGATGGTCAGCGAATTGGCCCTGGGCGCTGACCACCTTGGCATCACCCGGATTTCCCTGAATTTCGCCATGTTCCGCTCGGCCTTCGAGCAGGGTGCCCAGCTCGGCGCCGGCCCCGTGGCCCGGATGTGGCGCGGCCTGCTGGTGTTCTTCTCACGCTGGTGGCAGTTGGAGACGCTGTATCGCTCGAACATGAAGTACCAGCCCGAATGGCTGCCGCGGTACGCCTGTTACGAGGACGCCAGGCTGATTCCCCGAGTCGGTGTGGCTTCGGTGATCGCCGAGGGTTTTCTGGTGCTGCCGTTTTCGCGCCGCAACGAACAGCACACCGGGCATCATCCCTCGGTCCCGTCAGTCTTGGTGGAAACCGGGCTTTTACACCACGACGGCTCGGCGCCGGATGTGTCGAGCTTGCGGCGAGACGAGTTGCCAGCCGTCGGCGACCCGCGACGCCGACTTCCCGAGCAGGTGCGGGTGCGACTGGAGAAGTTGAAAGCACTGCAGGACAAAGGTATTGACGCTTATCCGGTGGGGCATCCGCCGAGTCACACGATCGCCGACGCATTGGAAGCCGACGACGAAACGGCCGTATCGGTGTCCGGACGAGTGCTGCGCATCCGTGATTTCGGCGGCGTGCTGTTCGCCCACCTACGTGACTGGTCAGGCGAAATGCAGCTGCTGATGGACAGTTCGGTTCTGCAGCGGGGCAGCATCTCCGATTTCACCAAAGCCATCGATCTCGGTGATCTCGTCGAAGTGGGCGGGCACATGGGATTCAGCAAGACCGGAACCCGGTCACTAATCGTGCTCAACTGGCGGCTGGTCGGAAAGTGTCTGCGTCCGCTGCCCAACAAATGGAAGGGACTCACCGACCCGGAGGCACGGGTGCGCAGCCGTTACGTGGACCTAGCGATCAACGCCGAATCCCGTAAGCTGATCGCAGCGCGCAGCAATGTGCTGCGCGCCATCCGGGAAACATTGACCGCCAAGGGATTCCTTGAAGTTGAAACTCCGATGCTGCAGCGGATCCACGGCGGTGCTACCGCCCGTCCGTTCATCACCCACATCAATACCTATGACCTGGACCTGTACCTGCGCATCGCCCCCGAGCTGTACCTGAAGCGGCTTTGCGTCGGCGGTGTGGAGCGAGTCTTCGAGCTGGGCAGGGCGTTTCGCAACGAGGGAGTCGACTTCAGCCATAACCCGGAATTCACTTTGCTCGAGGCCTATCAGGCTCACGCCGACTACCTGGTGTGGATTGACGGTTGCCGGGAACTGATCCAGAACGCGGCGACGGCGGCCAACGGCGCGCCGGTGGTGATGCGGCCCCGGCCGGACGGCGACGACACCGGACTAGAACCGGTCGACATCTCCGGCGCATGGCCGGTGAAGACAGTGCACGACGCCGTTTCGGAGGCGCTTGGCGAACACATCGATGCCAGCACCGATTTGGCCGCGCTGCGCAAGCTGTGCGATGCCGCGGCGATCCCCTATCTGGCTCGATGGGATGCCGGTGCGGTGGTGCTCGAACTCTACGAGCACTTAGTCGAGGCGAAAACCGAACAACCGACCTTCTATATCGACTTTCCGACATCGGTGTCGCCGTTGACCCGACCGCATCGCAGTAAGCCCGGCGTAGCCGAACGTTGGGACCTGGTCGCCTGGGGCGTGGAGCTGGGTACCGCTTACAGCGAGCTGACCGACCCAATCGAACAGCGCCGCCGCCTGCAGTACCAGTCATTGCTCGCCGCCGGCGGCGATCCGGAAGCGATGGAGCTCGACGAGGATTTCCTGGAGGCGATGGAGTATGCGATGCCACCCACCGGCGGGCTGGGCATGGGCGTGGATCGTGTCGTCATGCTCGTCACCGGGCGCAGCATCCGCGAGACTTTGCCGTTCCCGCTGGCCAAGCCCCGTTAACCCGGCATTGAGCCGGTGTCGGCGACAATCGAGTACATGAGTGCCGCGCCGCTGCCGGTTGCACGCATTCGTCGCGCGATCTTCGCCCGCCACTCCAATCCGTGGAGTGCATGGACACGCTGGGCAACCACCCCGCTGGTGCTGGTGCCGGTGTGGACGCGGCGCTGGAGCCACGCCGCGCTGATCGGATTGTGGTTTGCAGTGAACCCCGTGGTTTTCCCGGAGCCTGCCAACAACCGGAACTGGGCCACCCGCGCGATGCTGGGTGAGGAAGCGTGGATTACCAACCGGCCGAAAGACTCCGCCGCCGCGGTGAGCGCAGCGGCATCAGCCGCCGCCGTCGCCGCCGTCGTCACAGCGCGTCGCCGCCGGCTGGGCCTGACAGCAGCGGCGACCGCGGTGCAGATGGCCCTGACGTTGGTGTACTGGCAACAGATGGTGCGGTATTTCAAACGCGAAAGGTAGCGTGAAGCCATGGCTGACCAGGAATATGACAGCTCTGGTGTACCGACTTTCGACTCTGTTCGCGACAAGATCGAGACTCGCTACCAAACCGCTGTCGGCGCCTCCGAACTGGACGCCGAAACCGCAGAGGGTCGCAGCGTCGAGGAGCAATATCAGAAACACCAGCAAGCGGCTGCCGACCGGTTGGCGCAGATTCGCGAATCGATGCACCAGGGGGATTCCGAGGAGTGATCGCGGTCAGGCGCTGACCCGCCGCCGGCTGGACTTGCGCGGCTTGGTAACCGGCACATTGAGCGTGTCGGCGAGGAACTTGCCGGTGTAGCTTTCCGGCACCGCGGCGATGTCCTCCGGGGTCCCTTCGGCGACCACGGTGCCGCCTTCGGCGCCGCCCTCCGGCCCCATGTCGATGATCCAGTCCGATGTCTTGATCACGTCGAGGTTGTGTTCGATAACGATCACCGTATTGCCTTTGTCCACAAGGCCGTTGAGCACATTCAGTAGCTTGCGGATGTCGTCGAAATGCAAACCGGTGGTGGGCTCGTCCAAGATGTAGACCGTGCGCCCGGTCGAACGCTTCTGCAGTTCCGACGCCAGCTTCACTCGCTGCGCCTCGCCTCCGGACAGGGTCGGCGCGGGCTGACCGAGCCGCACATAGCCCAAGCCGACGTCGACCAGCGTGCGCAGATACCGGTGGATACCGGTGATCGGCTCGAAGAACTTCGCCGCTTCCTCGATGGACATGTCGAGTACTTCGGAAATGGTCTTGCCCTTGTAGTGGACTTCGAGGGTTTCCCGGTTGTAGCGGGCGCCGTGGCAGACCTCGCACGGCACGTACACGTCCGGCAGGAAGTTCATCTCGATCTTGATGGTGCCGTCACCCGAACACGCTTCGCAGCGCCCACCTTTGACGTTGAACGAGAATCGGCCGGGCTGGTACCCGCGGACCTTGGCCTCGGTGGTGGCGGCGAACAGTGTGCGGATCTTGTCGAACACCCCGGTGTAGGTGGCCGGGTTCGACCGTGGTGTGCGCCCGATCGGCGACTGGTCCACTCGCACCAGCTTGTCCACATGATCGAGGCCGGTGACCCGGGTATGCCGGCCCGGCACCTGGCGAGCGCCGTTGAGCTTGTTGGCCAGCACCGCGGCCAAGATGTCGTTGACCAGCGTCGACTTTCCGGAGCCCGAAACCCCTGTCACCGCGGTGAGCACGCCGAGCGGAAATGCCACATCGATCTCGCGCAGGTTGTGCTCCCGCGCGCCGACTACCGTCAGCCGGCGACGCTTGTCGACCGGACGCCGGATCGCCGGTGTCTCAATGCTTTCCGCACCGGATAGGTACTTTCCGGTAATCGACTCCTTATTGCGCAGCAGCTCGTCATAGGGCCCGCTGTGTACGATCTGCCCGCCGTGCTCACCGGCCGCCGGGCCGATGTCCACAATCCAGTCTGCGTGCGCGATGGTGTCCTGGTCATGTTCGACCACGATCAGTGTGTTACCCAAATCCCTTAGCCGGGTTAGGGTTTCGATGAGGCGACGATTGTCGCGCTGGTGCAGGCCGATCGACGGCTCATCGAGCACATACAGCACGCCGACCAGCCCCGAGCCGATCTGGGTGGCCAGCCGGATGCGTTGTGCCTCACCGCCGGACAGGGTCGCGGCGGCCCGGGATAAGGACAGGTATTCCAGTCCGACGTCGAGCAGAAAGCCCAGCCTGGACTGGATCTCCTTGAGTACCTGCCCGGCGATCGCCTGTTCGCGCGGGCCGAGCGTGAGAGCGTTGAGGAAGTCCGCGCAGTCCGAGATCGACAGCTCACACACTTCGGCGATGGACTTCTTGCCGCGCTCCCCCGCTGCCAGTGTCACCGCCAGGATCTCCGGCTTGAGCCGTGTTCCCTTGCACTCCGGGCACGGCACGTCGCGCATGAAGCCCTCGTAGCGTTCCTTCATCATCTCAGACTCGGTTTGTTCCATCTTGCGCTGCAGGAACGCCATCACGCCTTCGAAGTCGGCGTAGTAGGAGCGGGTGCGACCGTAACGGTTGCGGTACCGCACATGCACCTGCTCGTCACAGCCCTCCAGGATCGCCTTGCGGGCCTTGGCAGGCAGCTTGCGCCACGGTGTATCGACGTCGAAACCCATCGACTCGCCGAGGCCGGCCATCATCCGGGTGAAGTACTCGGCGGTGTGGCCCATCGACCACGGCGCCACCGCGCCCTCGGCCAGGGTGAGCTCTGGGTCGGGCACCACCAGGTCCGGGTCGACCTCTTTGCGAATGCCCAGACCGGCGCATTCCGGGCAGGCCCCGTACGGCGAGTTGAACGAAAACGACCGGGGCTCAAGGTCATCCACGGCCAGCGAGTGGCCGTTGGGGCAAGCCAGCTTCTCGGAGAACCGCTGCTCGCGGTTGTGCGCGTCGTGGTCATGGTCGACGAATTCGAGCACGACGATGCCGTCGGCCAAATTCAGCGCGGTTTCCACCGAATCGGTGAGTCGCTGCTTGGCGCTGGCTTTGACAGTGAGGCGGTCGACGACCACCTCTATGTCGTGTTTTTCCTGTTTCTTCAGCTTCGGCGGGTCGGTCAGCGGATGTACCACGCCGTCGACCCGGACCCGGCTGTAGCCCTGGGAGTTGAGCTTTTCGAAAAGGTCGACGAACTCTCCCTTGCGGGTGCGCACCACCGGCGCCAGCACCTGGAAACGGGTGCCCTCGGGCATCGCCAGCACTTGGTCGACGATTTGCTGCGGGGTCTGCCGGGCGATCCGGTGCCCGCACACCGGGCAGTGCGGGGTGCCGGCGCGGGCGTACAGCAGCCGCAGGTAGTCGTAGACCTCGGTGATGGTGCCGACCGTCGAGCGCGGGTTGCGGTTGGTCGACTTCTGGTCGATGGACACCGCTGGGGAAAGCCCCTCGATGAAGTCGACGTCGGGCTTGTCCATCTGGCCGAGGAATTGGCGCGCGTAGGCCGACAGCGACTCCACATAGCGCCGCTGGCCTTCTGCGAAGATGGTGTCAAACGCCAGCGAAGACTTTCCCGAGCCAGATAGGCCGGTGAAGACGATCAATGCGTCGCGCGGCAAATCAAGATCGACGCTGCGCAGGTTGTGCTCACGCGCACCCTTGATGACTAGGCGGTCAGCCAACGCGGTCCTTCCTCATGAGTGAGCACACAAGTCGTTTCCATGCTATGTGCCGGTACCGACAAGCAAGTCTGGACCAGTACGGTGGCCGGTATGACGACTCTCGTCGACGACAACTACACCGGCCATGTTGACCCGGGCAGCGCCGCCCTCCGCACTCTGCCGGGCGCCACGATCCTGAAGGCGTCGGTAGGCCCCATGGACAACAACGCCTACCTGGTGACGTGTTCCGCGACTGGAGAAACCCTGCTGATCGACGCCGCCAACGACGCCGACGTCCTGACCGAGCTGGTGCGACGCTACGCGCCCAAGCTGTCGCTGATTGTCACCAGCCACCAGCACTGGGATCACTGGCAGGCGCTGCAAGCACTTGCCGAGGCCACCGGCGCGCCCACCGCGGCGCATGAGATCGACGCCGGGCCGTTGCCGGTCAAGCCGGATCGTCTGCTGGCTCACGGCGACACGGTACAGATCGGCGAGCTGACGTTCGATGTTCTCCACCTGCGGGGCCACACGCCCGGATCGATCGCGCTGGCGCTCGACGGCCCGGCCACCGGCGGCGTCACGCAGTTGTTCACCGGCGACTGCCTGTTCCCGGGCGGGGTCGGCAAAACGTGGCAGCCCGGGGATTTCACGCAGCTCCTCGACGACGTCATCACCCGGGTCTTCGATGTCTACGACGACTCCACCGTCGTCTATCCCGGCCACGGCGACGACACCACACTCGGGGCGGAGCGGCCCAATTTGGGTGCCTGGCGCGAGCGCGGCTGGTAAAAACGCCGCGAAACCCGCTGCAACGCCTACACTTACGCTCGGTGAGGGTCGGTATCGACTTCGGTACGACGCATACGGTCGCGGCAGTCGTCGACCGCGGCAACTACCCCGTGGCGTCGTTCGAAGGCGCGGACACCTGGCCGTCGCTCATCGCCGGCAACGCGGCCGGTGAGCTCCGGTTCGGCTTGGACGCCGCCGCGGTGCGCCGCGATCCGGGCTGGTCGGTGCTGCGCTCCTTCAAGCGCCTGCTCGGTGAGGCCGGCCCCCGCACCACGGTCGAGCTGGCAGGGCGACGCTACTCGTTGGCCGACTTGTTCACCGGGCTTCTGGCCCAGTTCAAAAGCGACCTCGAGCAGCGCTCCAACGTCGAGCTGGCGCCCGGTGAGCGTGTGGAGGCAGCCATCAGCACGCCCGCCAACGCGTCCAGCGCGCAACGTTTCCTGACCCTGGATGCATTTGCCCGGGCCGGCTTCGAAGTCATCGCGTTGCTCAACGAGCCGTCGGCGGCCGGCTTCGAGTACGCCCACCGCTACCGCTCGACGGCCACCGCCAAGCGCGAGTATGTGCTCATCTACGACCTCGGCGGTGGCACGTTCGACGCGTCACTGCTCAAGATGACCGGGCGACTCAACGAGGTCGTCACCAGCGAGGGCATCAAACGCCTCGGCGGTGACGACTTCGACGAGGCGATTTTCACCCTCGTGCGCAACGGCGCCGAGCTGCCCAACCTCGATGCCGCCGCCAGGGCGTTGCTGCTCGAGGAGTGCACCACCCGCAAGGAAGCCGTCGGGCCGAACACCCGCCGCTTCCTCGTCGACCTTGAGGCGGTCGGCAAGCCCCCGTTCTGCTGCCCGATCGACGACGTCTACACGGCCTGTGAACCGCTCGTCGACCAGACCGTCATGGCGCTCTCGCAGGTCCGGCGGGGGCTGGACTGGTCGGAGGTCGCGGGCATCTACGTGGTGGGCGGCGCGGGCAGTTTTCCGCTGATCGGCCGGATCCTGCGTACCGTGTTCGACGAGAAACGCGTCAAACGCTCACCGCATCCGTTTGCGGCGACCGCGATCGGCCTGGCTGTCTTCCTCGACAGAGAAGCCGGCTACGCCCTGTCGGACCGGCTGTCGCGGCATTTCGGAGTCTTCCGCGAAGCCCATGCGGGCGAAGACGTCAGCTTCGACCCGATCGTGTCCAAGGATGTACAGCTGCCCACGGACGGCCAGGCTCCGCTGGTTGTCACGCGGAACTACCGGGCGGCGCACAACATCGGCCATTTCCGGTTCGTCGAGTGCAGCCGGCTGCGCGACGGCCAGCCCGATGGGGACGTGACACCCTACGACCCGGTGTTCTTCCCGTTCGACCCCGCGCTGCGCGACGACCAGGACCTGGGGTGCCGGCCGGTCAGTCGACGCGACGACGGACCCGACGTCGAGGAGCGCTACGTCGTCACCGCACGCGGAACGGTCGAGGTGACCTTGACGGCCGGTCCGGACCCGCTGACCCGGACTTTCCGGCTGGCTCGCCACACTGTCGCCAGCACGTAATCGCCCAGCGGGCCGGGCGATTCCGGAGGCGGTTCAGGGGGTGGTGTGCACGATCAGGACGTCGACCTTGGCCCGGCGTGAAACGTTGGCCGGCACCGAGCCCAGCAGGCGGCCCGCGATGGTGTTCAAGCCGACGTTGCCGACCACCAACAGATCGGCGTCGACCTCCTCGGCAAGTCCGACCAATGCGTCGACCGGGGCCCCGACCACCGAACGTTCCTCGATGTTTTTCGCGCCCGCGGCCTGGGCCCGCTCCTTGGCTTCCCGCAGAATCGCGTAGATCGGGGCGCTGCCCGACACCTTGTAGCTCTCGTCCTTCAAGACGTCGGCGGCCCGCGGGTCCTCATGCTGAGGCAGATACGCCGTGGCGATGATCAGCTTCGCGTCAGCCCCAGCGATGGTGCCTGCCTTATCTACCGCGCGCAGCGACGAGTCCGAGCCGTCGGTTCCTACCACCACGGTTCGATAGGCGCTCATTTACCCTCCCAGGTGTCGGTTGCTACGCCAACCCATGACAGTAACGCGTTGCCCGATACCGAGGGTTGGATTTGCGCCACACCGCAGAGCGTGGCGTTAATTAGCCTCGAGCAATCAGAGCATAGCCGCTGTAGGGCTTCTCGGCCCTGACATAATCGGCGAATGCAAAGTGCGAGTGAAATATAGTGCGCGCCAGTTTGATTAACTGGCTACAAAGTTGATCGGCCGGACGTGGCTTTGAATTCCGGTGCGCGGCCGATAAACGAACCCACCACCATCGGTGATCAGGTTCACCACAGAGCCCTTACAGTGACGGACATAATGGCTGCCCCCATCGTCGACAAACCCACAACCGCGGTCATTGCCGGCAGTCCGCGCCCCCGGCGCACTGGCAAACTGCTCGACCCGATCGCGGTTGCGGTGCTGGCCGCCGGGGTCAGCGCCGCAGCCGCCAACCGGCCGTCGCTGTGGTTCGACGAGGGCGCGACCATATCGGCGTCGGCAAGCCGATCATTGTCACAGCTCTGGCAATTGCTGGGGCGAATCGATGCCGTGCACGGGCTGTATTACCTGCTGATGCACGGTTGGTTCACCATCTTCCCGCCGACGGAATTCTGGTCACGGCTACCGAGCGCGATCGCAGTAGGCGCCGCCGCGGCCGGTGTGGTCGTGTTCACCAGACGTTTCACGCCGCGCGGCACCGCCGCGTGCGCGGGCATCCTTTTCGCCATCCTGCCGCGCGTCACATGGGCCGGGATTGAGGCCCGCCCCTACGCGCTGGAAGCGGCTACCGCCGTCTGGCTGACGGTGTTGTTCGCAACCGCGGTGCGCCGCAACCGGCGGTCGCTGTGGCTGCTTTACTGCCTGGCGCTGATGCTGGCCATTCTGTTGAGCGTCAACCTGGGCTTGTTGGTGCTGGTCTACGCCGTGATGCTCAGGGTGCTGCCGCGGGCCGGGTCTGCCGTCATCTGGGGGCTGGCCACATCGGCCGCCGCGCTGGCGCTCATGACGCCGTTTTTCGTGTTCGCGCACCAGCAAGTGTGGCAGGTCGGGTGGATCTCGACGCTGCGGCGCAACCTGTTTCTCGACGTGGTGCACCGGCAGTACTTCGACCACAGCGTTCCGTTCGCCATTCTCAGCGGCCTGACCATTGTTGCCGCGATCGCGGTTCGGCGCGCCGGTCGGCCAGCGCCCGCAGGTGATCTGCGTCCTCTGCTGATCAGCTGCGTGGCCTGGATCGTCCTGCCGACCGTGGTCATCCTCACCTACTCCGCGATCGGTGAGCCGATCTACTACCCGCGCTACCTGATTCTCACCGCGCCGGCAATGGCCATCGTGTTGGCGCTGTGCATTGTCACACTCGTGCGCAAACCCCGGGCGATCGCCGGTGTGCTGATCCTGTTCGCGGTGGCAGCGTTTCCGAATTACCTTGTGAAACAACGCGGTCCGTACGCGAAGGAGGGCTGGGACTACAGCCAGGTGGCTGACGTCGTCTCTGCTCAAGCGATGCCCGGTGACTGCCTGCTGGTCGACAACACGGTGCGCTGGCGGCCCGGGCCGATTCGCGCGCTGCTGGCCACGCGGCCGGCGGCCTTCGCGCCGCTGGCCGACATCGAGCGCGGAGCATACGGACCCGACCACGGCACGTTGTGGAACGGCCACGTCGCGGTGTGGCTGGTGCTGCCGCGACTGGACAAGTGCAGCACGGTGTGGACGATCTCGAGCCGAGACAAGACGCTGCCGGATCACCAAAGCGGCGCGTCGCTACCGCCGGGCCCGCTACTGGGGCATGCGCCTGTGTATCAGTTCGCCGGCGAGCTCGGATTCCACATCGTCGAACGCTGGCAATTCCACTACTCCCAGGTCACCAAATCGACCCGGGGCTAGCGGGGCTGGCCGTACCGCGGCCCGAAGGCTCCGGAGGGGAACACACCCGCAGCCTGCACGGCATCGCGGATCACCGCAGCGAAGCGAATCAGTTCGTCGGCTTGGCTCGCAGGCAAGCCTCGCCACGGTGGATACCCCAGGTCGTCGGTGAGGTCTTCGATCCTGGAGCGCAGTTCGTTTCCGGCCGCTGTCAGTCCGCTCTCACCGAGAATGCCGCGCGACATGAGGGTCTTGGTGGCCGAATCCCATTCGTCCCGGCTCCATCCGCGCATCCGTCGCGCATACTCGGCATTGAAGCCGATTCCGGTTGCGGTGTGGGTGATCAAGGCCTCGAGACCGCTGAGTCCGTTGCACACCAGCGCCGCGATGTGCCCGTCGCCGCGGTATTCGCGCAGCAAAGTGATCGCGTGCCACAGTTGGGCGATTGGCGTTGTCGGCCAAGGCAATTCGGCGTGACCGGCATACAGCGGGCGCCCGGCAGCCTCGGGTACCGACTCCGCGACTCGTCGCAGCAGCTCCGCTGCATGAGCTAATTCCGTTGATTGCGTGAGCTTTTCACCAAGAATCCGCGGTAGAGCCGTCTCGACGATCTCGTAACGCACCCGGGTCACCGTGGCCGGCGGTGCCAACTCCCAGGCCGCCGGTATCGCGCTGGCAACCAACCGCGGATTGAAGTTGTAGAAGGTTGCCGCGACGACGTTCGCCGACACCGCGCCCATTGCGGCCGACCGGCCGGCGAAGTAATGGGTCCGAAAATCCATGCCGAGTTGGCCGAACTTCTCGTTGGCCTCGGGCACGAAATACACCGCCGAGTGCAGCGCGTCCAGGGATCGGGTCAGCCGGCCCGCAGTAAAAGCATCCACGTCGGTGACATTAATCCGCAACGGAGAGGTGGCTGGCGCGGGTGGCGCGGTATGAGGCGAGGACACCTATGGCCGCCAAGACCGTGAAGACCGCGAACAACCAGCGGGCCGCCATCACGGCGCCGCCGGCGGCGGTGTTGACCACCACGCCGGCCAGTCCGGCGCCGAACGCCCCGGAAATCAGTTGGACCACGTTGATCGCAGCGGCCGCCTCGCTGCCCTCGGCCGGATCGTCGACGCAGGCCATCGCCCAGGCGGCCAGGTGCGGCCACGCCATCCCGATGCCGGTCCCGGTGATCAGCAACGCCACCGCCCACAGCAGGACGACCCCGATCGGCGCATTGTCGACCTGGGTTACAGCCCCCAAGGCCAGACCTACCGCAACGATCAGCGGCGCGGCCAGGACGACGCGAGCGATCACCAGACTGCTGCGCAGTGATGCGCTGACGATCTCGCTGACCGTCCACCCGATGGCCAAAGCCGCGCCCAAAAAGCCGGCAACCACCGGGAGCAGGTGCGCCAGCCGTTGGCCGAACAGCGGCACATACATGTCGACCATCGCCGCGACCATCAGCAGCGCCATGGTCAGGTAAATCCACTTCAGCGGTCCGGATCCAAATGCGCTGGGCGGCAACACCGCCGCCGACATCAGCCGGTCGACCAGCAGGAAGACCGCGAGCAACAGCACACTGACGGCGAGCAGCCCAGCGGTGGCGATGGTGTTATGGGGCACCTCCGCGACACTGACCGCCAGCGCGGCGGTGCCGAGCAGCAGCAGCGACCACACCGGCACCTTGAGCGGCAACGGCGGTTCGCCGTGATTGACCCGCCCTCTTGTCAGCACCGCCGGGACCAGCAGTCCCATCGCCGCGGTCAGCATTGTCATCGCGCCGAACGCCCACCGCCACAACCCGAACTGGGCGAACAAGCCACCCGTCGCCGGTCCCAGCACCGTCGCCACCCCCCACATCGCCGACACCAGCGCCGATGCCCGCGTCCACAAGGTGCGCGGCAGCGCGGCGTTGATGACGGCATAACCCAGCCCGGCGAGCAGACCCCCGCCCGCGCCCTGCAATGTGCGGCCGGCCAGCAGGATCTCCATGCTCGGAGCGGCCGCGCAGACCAGGCTCCCAGCGGCGAACACGGTCAAACCGAGCAGATACGACGAGCGGGCCCCGATGCGCTGCAGCAGGGCATACACGGTGCTGGCCGCGACCACCGATCCGACGAGATACAGCGTCGTCACCCACGCGTACAGCCGCTCACCGCCGATCTCGGCGACCGTGCTGGGCAGCAGGCTGATGGTCAGAAACTCGTTGGTGGCATACAGCGCGACGCCACCGGCCAGCAGTGTGGCGGTGCCCAGATATTCGCGGCCGAGCAGCGCACGCCAACCACCCGTGGTGGTGCTGCTCGTTTGGGTCACGCCCACCACGGTATGGCCTCAACCATGGTTGAGATCAATGCGCGGCGCGCGGGATCACTTCAGCCCGGCGGCGTCCATCCCGCGCAGTTCCTTCTTCAGGTCGGCGATCTCGTCGCGGAACCGGGCGGCCAGTTCGAACTGCAAGTCGCGGGCCGCGGCCATCATCTGCGCGGTGAGGTCCTTGATCAGGTCGGCCAGCTCGGCGCGCGGCATGTTGGTGGTGTCCCTTCCTTCGAAGATGCCCGCACTGACCACCCTGCCGGGCTCGCCCTGGGCTCGCCGGCCGCGGGAAATGCTGCGCCCCGAGCCCATCTCGACGGTCTCGCTGTCGTCGGCTTCGGTGTAGACCCGGTCGAGGATGTCGGCGATCTTCTTGCGCAGCGGCTTCGGGTCAATGCCGTTGGCCTCGTTGTAGGCGATTTGCTTGGCCCGCCGCCGTTCGGTCTCGTCGATGGCCTCCCGCATCGAATCGGTGATCGTGTCGGCGTACAGATGCACCTCGCCGGAGACGTTGCGAGCGGCCCGGCCGATGGTCTGAATCAGGCTGCGCGTCGAGCGCAGGAACCCTTCCTTGTCGGCGTCGAGAATCGACACCAGCGACACCTCGGGCAGGTCCAGGCCCTCGCGCAGCAGGTTGATGCCGACCAACACGTCGAACTCGCCGAGCCGCAGCTGACGCAGCAGCTCGACCCGGCGCAGGGTGTCGACCTCGGAGTGCAGGTAACGCACCCGGATGCCCATTTCCAGCAGGTAGTCGGTGAGATCCTCGGCCATCTTCTTGGTCAGCGTGGTCACCAGCACCCGCTCGTCGGCCTCAGCGCGTTTGCGGATCTCGCCGATCAGATCGTCGATCTGGCCTTTGGTCGGCTTGACCACAACCTTGGGGTCCACCAGGCCGGTGGGCCGGATCACCTGCTCGACGAACTCGCCGCCGGTCTGGCTGAGCTCGTAGGGGCCCGGCGTGGCCGACAGGTACACGGTCTGCCCGATCCGCGAAGCGAACTCTTCCCAGGTCAGTGGGCGGTTGTCGCACGCCGACGGCAGCCGGAACCCGTACTCCACCAGGTTGCGTTTGCGGGACATGTCGCCCTCGTACATGCCGCCGATCTGCGGCACGGTGACGTGCGACTCGTCGATGACCAGCAGAAAGTCCTCCGGGAAATAGTCGAGCAACGTCGCCGGCGGCGACCCGGGCCCCCGGCCGTCGATGTGGCGCGAGTAGTTCTCGATCCCCGAGCAGAACCCGACCTGGCGCATCATCTCGATGTCGTAGTTGGTGCGCATCCGCAGCCGTTGCGCTTCCAGCAGCTTGCCCTGGCCTTCCAGTTCGGCCAGCCGCTCGGCCAGCTCCTCCTCGATCGTCGAAATGGCGTGCGCCATCCGCTCGGGCCCGGCCACATAGTGAGTAGCGGGGAAGATCCGCAGCGAGTCGACCTTGCGGATGACCTCGCCGGTCAACGGGTGCAGGTAGTACAGCGCCTCGATCTCGTCGCCGAAGAACTCGATTCGAACGGCCAGCTCTTCATACGACGGAATGATCTCGACGGTGTCGCCGCGTACCCGGAACGATCCGCGGGTGAACGCCAGGTCATTGCGGGTGTACTGCACGTCGACCAGCAGCCGCAGCAGCCCGTCGCGGGGCACCTCGGTGCCCACCCGCAACTCGACGGAGCGGTCCAGATAAGACTGCGGGGTGCCCAGGCCGTAGATGCACGACACGGAGGCCACCACCACCACGTCGCGCCGCGACAGCAGTGCCGACGTCGCAGAGTGCCGCAGTCGCTCGACGTCGTCGTTGATCGAGCTGTCTTTTTCGATGTAGGTATCGGTCTGCGCGATGTACGCCTCAGGCTGGTAGTAGTCGTAGTACGAGACGAAATACTCGACTGCGTTGTGCGGCAACATCTCTCGCAGTTCGTTGGCCATCTGGGCGGCCAGCGTCTTGTTCGGCTCCATCACCAGGGTGGGCCGCTGCAAGCGTTCGATGAGCCACGCCGTGGTTGCCGATTTGCCGGTGCCGGTAGCGCCGAGCAGCACCACGTCGCGTTCCCCGGCCTTGATGCGACGCTCCAGCTCGTCGATGGCGGCCGGCTGGTCACCTGCCGGCTCATGCGGGCTGACCACCTCGAAGCGACCGCCGGTACGCACCAGCCCTTCCACGGCCTCCCCGGCCGGGCGGTACTCCGAGTGGGCGACCACTGGGTGTTCGGTAGCGAAGGCCATTTCACCAGGGTAGAACCAGCCACCGACACCCAGTCTTCCCGCGACTACATAAATGGCCCGGCTTGCCCCCTTGCCGCTACGCGGCTGGGGGTGCCCCCACCTCATCGCGCTCCGCGCTCTGCATCGGCGCCGGGCTACGCTGGCGCTATCCATCCCCCGAAGCACGAGACGTTCGACCTGGTCGCCCGTACCAACACCGATCCCAAGGGCATCGTGCGGGCCGTCGACGACTACACGCTGCGCCCCTGGGGCCTGTACCTGGCGCGTCCGGCCCCCGGCCGACTGCAGTTTCACTACCTCGAGTCGTGGCTGCTGCCGTCGCTGGGCCTGCGGGCGACGGTCTTCCACTTCAACCCGGGCCACGAACGCGACCACGACTACTACCTCGACGTCGGTGAGTACACGCCCGGTGCGACGGTGTGGCGCTCCGAGGACCACTACCTCGACATCGAGGTCAGCACCCACGCCGGGGCGAGGCTCAGCGATGTCGACGAGTTACTCGTCGCCGTCCGGCACCACCTGCTCAGCGCCGACGTGGCCGAGCGGGCGATACGGCGGGCCGCCCCCGCCATCGACGGGCTGGCCCGCCACGACTACGACCTGACACGGTGGCTGGCTGCGGAAGGGATGGAGCTGACCTGGCGCGGTGCGTAGTGCCAAGCAGCGACGGGTATGCGGTGCACATGACGTTGGACGACCTGCACGACGAGCCGGTGCCCGACTGGCGACCTCCGATGCTGGCCACCTTGACCGACCGCCGGTTCTCCGATCCACACTGGATCTTCGAGCGGAAGTTCGACGGCGAGCGATGCCTGGCGTTCCGCGACGGTAAACGCGTGCGGTTGTTCTCCCGTAACCATCAACCGCTCAACGGGACCTACCCGGAACTCGTCGATGCTTTGGCCGCGCAACCGGTCTCCCGGTTCGTCGTGGACGGGGAGGTTGTGGCGTTTCGAGGCCGCCGCACCAGCTTCGCCCGGCTACAGGGCCGTCTGGGAATCACCGACCCCAAACAGGCCCGGGCAACCGGCATCCCGGTCTTCTATTACATTTTCGACTTGCTGCACCTGGACGGAAAGTGCACCACAGAACTGCCGCTGCTGCAGCGAAAGAAACTGTTACGCAAATCGTTTCAATTCACTGTCCCGCTGCGATACACCCCGCATCGACTGGAGCACGGTGAGGAGGCCTACCGCGCCGCGTGTGCTCGCGGCGATGAGGGCGTGATCGCCAAACGAGTCGACGCGCCCTATACAGGGCGACGATCGCCGAACTGGCTGAAGTTCAAGTGTGTTCGAGATCAGGAGTTCGTGATCGGCGGATACACCGCACCCAAAGGCAGCCGCATGGAACTCGGCGCGCTGCTAGTGGGCTACTACGACGGGCGCGATCTGGTCTATGCGGGCAAGGTGGGCACCGGATTCGACGAGGCCACGCTGCGCAGTCTGCACAACCGCTTGTCGGCCATTGAGCAAGACAAGCCACCGTTCACCCGCGGGTTGGTTCGCGAGGCCGGAACCCGATGGGTACGACCGGAAATGGTCGCACAAGTCGGATTCAGCGAGTGGACACGCGACGGCAAGTTGCGCCATCCGCGCTACAGCGGGCTACGCACCGACAAGGATCCCAAAGACGTGGTGCGGGAGACGCGCTGATGCCCGAACTGCCGGATGTGGAGGGGTTCCGGCGGGAACTGGCGAACAGCCTGCCCGGCCGGCGGGTCCGCGATGTGGACGTGCGCGACACCGGGATCCTGCGCAACACCAGTGCCCATACCCTGCGCCGACGTTTGACTGGACATCGTTTCCGCACCCCGCGCCGGCACGGGAAATGGCTGATTTTGCCGACCGATGGCCCAACGTTGTTGGTGCACAGCGGGATGACGGGCCATCCTTACTACGCACCCGACGATGCGCAAACCGACGGTCCGGTGCGGCTCGTGGTGGCATTGGATCGCGGTGAGCTCCACTATCTCGATCAGCGCAAGCTGCGTGGCGTCTGGTTGGCCGATGACGAAGACACTGCCGGCGTGATGGGCCCGCAGGGCCCGGACGCCCTCGACATCGACTGGCCGGCGTTTCGGGATCTACTGTCCGGCCGCCGCGGCGGCCTGAAGGCCACACTGCTGAACCAGTCGGTGATCGCCGGTCTCGGCAACCTGCTGATCGACGAAATATGCTGGCAGGCTGGACTGCATCCCACTCGCTCGACCGCCGGCCTGGACGCCGACGAGCTCAAGCGGTTGCACGCCGTCGTGAGACGTGTGCTGCGGACGGCGGTGCGCCATGGCTGCGTTCCAGGCCTGCCGCGCTGGCTTACGGGCGCTCGCGACGAGCCCGACCCCAGCTGCCCCAGGTGCGGCACACGACTCAACAAGACCCGTGTCGCAGGCAGAACCACCATGTGGTGCCCGCGCTGTCAAAAGCGCTAGCCCCCAATAGCATCGCCGATGCGCGGGCACAGCGTAATCTTTAGGACATGAGCTTCACCAGATGGATGGCGATCACCGCCGTGGCAGGTGCTGTCGTCGCCGTGCAGTCAACTCCGGCGATCGCCCAGGCCGAACTGCACAACATCACTTACATCGCTCGAGTCGACGGGGTAGCCCCCGGCACGCAGGCCACCTTCCGGGTCAACGACGACGAGACCAGCACCACAACGCTGAGCTCGATACCGGGCAACACTTTCCAAGCCAATGAGGTGCTATCCGATCCCGCCAGGGCCGGCATGCAAGTAGTAGTCCCCTGGCCCTATGCGGCGACCGTGCATTGCGAGATCCACGTCGACGACAATGTCGCCGCACAAGTAGACCGGTCGGTGGCACTGACGCTGGGCAACAGCGACCCCAACCGGGTGGTGTCCTGCGGCGCCCCGCTCACCTAAGGCGTTACGGCCGCCAGCCCGTCGCATCGGCCCACTCAAACGCCTGGCGGTAGGCGTCCTTGGCGTCGGCCCGCGCACCGGGAACGGCGGTGAGCCAGTCCACCAACAACAGCGCGTACCGCTGATTCGGCCAGCCGTCGACCCGCAGGTGAACACGCGTGGGACGGCCCGGATCGGCCGAGCCGTGAAACCGCTTGTCCCACAAGGCAGTGTCATCGGTCAGCGGCGTGTCCGCGGTGATGGCGTCGATACGTGGATAGCCCGCAGGCAGCAGCGGGCCGGCAAGTTCGTCGGCAACCGCCAGCGACTCGACGGTGACCTGAATGTCGATGATGTCCTCGGCGTCCATGCCGGGCACCGCTGTCGGACCGATGTGGTCGACCCGCAACGCTTTTGCGCCGCAGGTGGCCTTGAGCCGCGCGACAATGCGCTGTGCCTGCTCGGGCCAGGTCGGGTCAGCCGGCACAACCTGCGGTGATCCAGCGACGACGTGACGAGCCTTGAGATTGCGCGCAAATGGGGCGATGCGCTGATTCCACACCTCACGCGCACGCTCGGCCAGTGCCTCCGGTGTACCGGAGTTGTCCAACCAGACGTCGGCGACGGCGCGCCGCTGCTCGTCGTTGGCTTGCGCGGCGATGCGGGCGCGGGCGTCGTCTTCGGCCATGCCGCGTTGGTCGACCACGCGTCGCAGCCGCACGGCGGCATCGGCGTGGACGACGACGACAAGCGGAAACAGCGGCGCCATACCCGATTCCACCAGCAGTGGAATGTCTTCGACCACGACGGCATCCTCTGGAACGCCGGCGATGATCTCCGCTCGACGCTTACCCACCAGCGGGTGGACGATCCCGTTGAGCGTTTTCCGGCTTTCGTCGTCGCTGAATGCTTTGGCCGCCAACGCCGGTCGGTCCAGCGAACCGTCGGGCTGCAAGATGTCCTCACCGAAAGCCTCGACCAGAGCCGCCAGCCCTTCGGTGCCCGGCTCGACCACCTCGCGGGCGATGACATCACCGTCGACGATGATCCCGCCGCATTGTGCAAACGTTGCCGCTACCGCGGATTTCCCGGCGCCGATCCCTCCGGTCAGCCCGATCCGAAGCATTCCCGGTTGCGCTTAGGCGCTGCCGGCGAGCTTCTCCCGCAACGCGGCGAGTTGCGCGTCGCTGGCCAGCGAGCCGCCGCTGGACTGATCGTCGTCTGACGACCCATTGGCCGGTGCTTGTTCGGCCTCGGCGGCTTGCTCGGCGGCCGCGAACTTCTCCATCTGCGCGGTGTGCATCTTGTGCCGGCGCTCGGCCTCGGCGTAGCGGGCCTCCCACTCGGCGCGCTGTTTTTCGAAACCTTCGAGCCACTCGTTGGTTTCGGAGTCGAAGCCCTCGGGGAATATGTAGTTGCCCTGCTCGTCGTAGCTGTCGGCCATGCCGTACTTCGCCGGGTCGAACTCTTCGGTGTAGTCCTCGTTGGCCTGCTTGAGCGACAACGAAATCCGGCGACGTTCCAAGTCGATGTCGATGACCTTGACCATCGCGTCGTCACCGACGGCGACCACCTGGTCGGGCACCTCGACGTGCCGCTCAGCCAGCTCGGAGATGTGCACCAGACCTTCGATGCCTTCCTCGACGCGGACGAACGCACCGAACGGAACCAGCTTGGTGACCTTACCCGGCACGATCTGACCGATCGCGTGAGTGCGGGCGAAGTGCCGCCACGGGTCTTCCTGAGTCGCCTTGAGCGACAACGACACCCGCTCACGGTCCATGTCTACGTCGAGCACCTCCACGGTGACCTCGTCACCGACCTGCACCACCTCGGAGGGATGGTCGATGTGCTTCCAACTCAGCTCGGAGACGTGCACCAAACCGTCGACCCCGCCGAGGTCGACAAAGGCGCCGAAGTTGACGATGGAGGACACCACGCCCTTGCGGATGGCGCCCTTCTGCAGCTGATTGAGGAACTCGCTGCGCACCTCGGACTGCGTCTGCTCCAGCCAGGCCCGCCGGCTCAGCACCACGTTGTTGCGGTTCTTGTCCAGCTCGATGATCTTGGCCTCGAGCTCCTTGCCGATGTAGGGCTGCAGATCCCGGACCCGGCGCATTTCGACCAGCGAAGCCGGCAGGAAGCCGCGCAGCCCGATGTCGAGGATCAGGCCGCCCTTGACGACCTCGATGACGGTGCCCTTGACGGCCTCGTCCTTCTCCTTGAGCTGCTCGATCGTGCCCCAGGCGCGCTCGTACTGTGCGCGCTTCTTGGACAGGATCAGCCGGCCCTCTTTGTCCTCTTTGGTGAGAACCAGCGCCTCGACCTTGTCACCGACCGACACCACTTCATTGGGGTCGACGTCGTGCTTGATGGACAGCTCGCGGGACGGAATGACACCTTCGGTCTTGTACCCGATATCGAGCAGGACCTCGTCACGGTCAACCTTGACGATCGTCCCTTCCACGATGTCGCCATCGTTGAAGTACTTGATTGTTTTGTCGATGGCGGCGAGAAAATCCTCGCTCGAGCCGATGTCGTTGACGGCTACTTGGGGCGAGGTGACGGTGGGACTCGGCATATGGGGGGTTGCTCCGGACAGGTTTGGTCGTAGGGACAGGTTGTGTTGTGTTCGATTGCCGGGCCCCTCCCCATCGCGCTGCGCGCTCTGCGTCGTCGCCCGGCCATCCATCGAGGCTACTCGACGGTGCACACGCTGGACAAACTCGGTCTTCCAGCTGCTAGATCCCGATCAGACTACCCTGCGGTCGCCTTTTGCCCGCAAAAGCCGGAAAAAGGGTGCCTTCCAGGCCAAGGCGAAGGTCTCCAGCAGTGCCAGCGGAATGTGTACCAGCAGCGCGACAGTGTACGCCAAGCGCTGGGCGTTGGCCGAAACGAAGACATCATAGGCGACCAGGATGATTCAGCAACGGAGCCAGGTGCGCGGCGAGCAGTGCGGCATTCCACAGCCGACTTGGCCAGCGCGTAGCGCCGATCAGGGGCGAGTCACCGTGGTCCGCAGCTGCGAACCCGGATCGCGATGTGCCGATGCCATCGCTCACTCCAATCCGTTGGTCCACAACAACTTCGGAGAGGACGGCTTGGCATGTCCCTCAGTGCGCGGCAGCGTCCCAGCTGCGACCGTAGCCCACCGAGACCTCGAGCGGGACGTCGAGCGGATAGGCGCTACACATTTTGTCGCGCACCAGGGCCTCGAGTTGCTCCCGCTCCCCGTCGGCGACCTCGAACAACAACTCGTCATGCACCTGCAGCAGCATGCGCGACCCCAGCCCGGTGCTTTTGAGCGCCTTGTCGACCTCGATCATCGCGACCTTGATGATGTCGGCCGCACTGCCCTGGATCGGGGCGTTGAGCGCGGCCCGCTCGGCCGCCTCGCGCACTTGGCGGTTGCTGCTGTCCAACTCGGGTAGATACCGCCGACGACCCAGCACCGTGGAGGTGTAGCCGTCCTTGCGAGCCTGTTCGACGACCGCATGCAGATAATCGCGAACCCCGCCGAACCGGGCGAAGTAGGCGTCCATCTGGACCTTCGCCTCCTCGGTGGAGATCTTCAGCTGCTGAGACAGCCCGTAGGCGCTCAGCCCGTACGCCAACCCGTAGGACATCGCCTTGACCCGGCGCCGCAGCTCGGGTGTCACCTCTTCGATCGGCACCCCGAATGCGCGGGAGGCGACGAACGAGTGCAGATCCTCACCGGTGCGGAACGCTTCGACCAGCCCCTCGTCTTGGGAAAGGTGCGCCATGATCCGCATTTCGATCTGGCTGTAGTCGGCGGTCATCAACTCGGCGTAACCCGGACCGACCACAAACGCGTCGCGGATCTGGCGGCCGGCGTCGGTGCGGATCGGAATGTTCTGCAAGTTGGGCTCGGTCGACGAGAGCCGCCCCGTCGCGGCGATGGTCTGGTTGAACGTCGTGTGGATACGCCCGTCGGCGGCAACGGAATTCAGCAACCCGTCTACGGTGACTTTGAGCCGGGTCACATCGCGGTGGGTCAGCAGGTGCTGCAGGAACGGATGCCCGGTCTTGTCGAAGAGCGACTGCAACGCATCAGCATCGGTGGTGTAGCCGGTCTTGGTGCGCTTGGTTTTCGGCATATCCAACTCGTCGAACAGCACTACCTGCAGCTGTTTGGGAGAGCCGAGATTGATTTGCTTGCCGATAACCGCATACGCGGCCTCGGCGGCGTCGCGGATCTGATCACCGAATTGGCTTTGCAGCGTGGACAATCGGTCGAGGTCGACGGCGATGCCGGCGGCCTCCATTCCGGCCAGCACCCTCTGGACCGGTAGCTCCATCTCTGCCAACAACGCGGTGGAGTCGATACGGGCGAGCTCGGCGTCCAGCGCGTCGGCCAGGTCGGCCACTGCCCGGGCCCGGAGGATCGTGGTCTGCACCGCCTGGTCGTCGACGCCGTCGGTGTCGTCCAACAGCGAAAGTTGCCGCTGCTCCGGTGCTTCCGCACGCAGCTCGCGACGCAGATAGCGCAGCGACAGGTCGTCAAGGGTAAAGCTGCGCTGACCCGGCCGTACCAGGTAGGCGGCCAGCGCGGTGTCGGAGGTAACGCCGTTCAGTGTCCAGCCGCGCCCGGCGAGGTCGTGGATGGCCAACTTCGCCTCGTGCAGCGCCTTCGGGAGATCGTCGTCGGCGAGCCAGGTAGCCAGCGCCGTGTCATCGTCCGGTGTCAGCGTGGCGGTGTCGATGTAGCCGCCCTCACCGTCGGCGGCGGCGACGGCCAATGCGGTGGCGTCGCCGTCGTAGGGCACGTGGGTGCCGACCACCGCCAGACCGGATCGACGGCCGTCGCCGGCGTGCTCGGCCAGCCACTGTTTGACCGTGCCGGGTTCCAGCGGACCGCCTCGCACGTCGAATCCCTCGTCGACCTCTGGTTCGACCGCGGCCAGCGTCTCGAACAGCCGGTCCCGCAGCACCCGGAATTCCAGCTGGTCGAAGAGCTGGTGGATTTGGTCGCGATCCCACGGCTGCATGCGCAGCGTGTCGGGAGTCTGCGCCAGCGGCACGTCTTTGACCAGGTCGGTGAGCTCGCGGTTGCGCACCACGCTGGCCAGATTTGCGCGCAGCGCATCGCCCACCTTCCCTTTGACGGTGTCGACGTTGTCGACCAGCGCTTGCAGGGAACCGTATTCAGCGATCCACTTCGCCGCCGTCTTCTCCCCCACGCCGGGGATTCCCGGCAGGTTGTCGCTGGGATCGCCGCGCAGAGCCGCGAAGTCGGGATACTGCTTGGGGGTCAGCCCGTATTTGTCATAGACGGCCTCCGGGGTGAAGCGGGTCAGCTCGCTCACCCCTTTTCGCGGGTAGAGCACGGTCACGTCGTCGCTGACCAGTTGCAGCGCGTCACGGTCGCCGGTGACCACCAATACCCGGTAGCCTTCGGATTCGGCCTGGGTGGCCAGCGTCGCGATCAGGTCGTCGGCTTCGAAGCCCGGCTCGGCGAGCACGGTGATTCCCAGCGCGGCAAGGACTTCCTTGGTGATGTCGATCTGGCCCTGGAATTCTTCGGGGGTCGTTGTTCGGTTGGCCTTGTATTCGGGATAGCGATCGGACCGAAAGGTCTGGCGTGACACGTCGAACGCCGCGGCGATGTGCGTCGGGGACTCGTCGCGCAACAGGTTGATCAGCATCGCGGTGAACCCGTAGACCGCATTGGTGGTCAGACCACCCGCTGTCTTGAAGTTCTCCGCCGGCAGCGCATAAAACGCCCGGAATGCCAGGGAATTGCCGTCGAGCAGCATCAGCGTCGGCCTGTCGTCAGCGGCCTGGCCGGCTTGCGTTTTCGCGCTTGCGGTCTTCGCTGGACTCACGGCCCTAACTCTAGGCACCCGCACCGACGCTGCGCTCATCGCCGCGGCGCAGTGCTCTCCTTCCGACAATCAGGGTCGTTTCGCCCTGCCGGAAGACGGCGAAGGGTGGGGTCAGTCGTGGATGCGCGGATGTCGCGCGCGATCGGAGGGCCTTTTCGAGGACGGCGACAAGCTCGGCCAACCTCCTGGGGCCGACCTCCGGCTGGTAGTGGCCCGACATCATGCGCGCCCCGTCACGGATCGCACCCAGATGCCGTGCGCTGCTCAGATAATCGGGCACGCTGGCCGACGGGATGGCGCCGGCCAGAACCACACCGCTGGCCGGGCCCGGCGCGTCGTAGAGAAAATCGCCGACGAACACAAAACCCCGGCCGCGGTCGAGCACCCCCACCGAGTCCGCCGTGTGGCCCGGCATCGCCACCAGTTCCACCTGCCGGCCGCCGAGGTCGATGCTGTCTCCCACTTTCCACCATTCGTCGACCGGGAAAGTTCGCGGCAGCGGCGCAAGGCGCACCGAAAATGGCGGGTGGAGTTCTTCTGATGTCGCCATGGACCGGTTGACCGCGAGGTCCGCCATCGCGATCCGCGCGCTGGCGAGCCGGGCTAACCGCCGGTGGTTGCCGATGTGGTCGTAGTGAGCATGCGAGCAGAGCACCGTGAGGGGAAGGTTGGTAAGCCCCCGAATTACTGCCCCGATGTCGCGCCGGCCCGATCCCGAGTCGAAGAGCAATGCGCGCTGCTCGCCCAACAGCAGATACTGATTGTTGCGCTGCCAGTAACGCTGTTCATGGATCACGAAAGTCCGTTCTTCGAGGGGCTTTACCGCGTACCAATCGCCCATGCTCACCGTGATCTCGAACGTCGTTACCACAGCTCACGATACTGAGTGAGCCGGAACCGACCGGCGAAACTGCAACACGTTTCAGTTTCGATCTCGTAGTCGGTACGCTAACCGCGTGCCAGCATCATCCGTACAACCGGCTATCGATGGGTGGTTCGCCACTGACGAGTCCGGCCAGACCCACCTGATTGGCGCCAAGTGTCCGCGATGCGGCACCTATGTCTTTCCGCCGCGCGCCAACAACTGCCCAAACCCGGGCTGCGACGAAGATCAGCTCGAGCAGGTGCCGCTGTCGCGGCGCGGCCGGCTGTGGAGCTACACCGAAAACCGGTATGCGCCGCCGCCGCCTTATCCCGCCTCGGAACCGTTCGAGCCGTTCGCGATCGCCGCCGTCGAACTGGCCGACGAGGGCCTGATCGTGCTGGGCAAAGTCGTGGACGGCACCCTGGCCGCCGATCTGAAGGTCGGCATGCAGATGGAGCTGACCACCATGCCCCTGTTCACCGATGACGACGGGGTGGAGCGGATCGTCTACGCGTGGAGGATCGCGTCATGAGCACGCCCGAACCGCTCTACATCCTGGGTGCCGGGATGCACCCGTGGGGTAAGTGGGGCAACGACTTCACCGAATACGGGGTGGCGGCCGCCCGGGCTGCCCTGAGGGAGGCCGGGCTGGAGTGGCGGCAGATCCAGCTGGTGGCCGGAGCCGACACCATTCGCAACGGCTACCCGGGCTTCGTGGCCGGGTCGACGTTCGCGCAGAAACTGGGCTGGAACGGGGTGCCGGTCAGTTCGAGCTACGCGGCGTGCGCCAGCGGCTCGCAAGCCCTGCAGAGTGCTCGGGCCCAGATCCTGGCGGGCTTCTGCGACGTGGCGCTCGTGGTCGGCGCCGACACCACACCGAAGGGGTTCTTCGCGCCCGTCGGCGGTGAGCGTAAGAACGACCCGGATTGGCAGCGCTTCCACCTCATCGGCGCCACCAACACCGTGTACTTTGCACTGCTGGCACGGCGGCGGATGGACCTCTACGGCGCCACGCTCGAGGACTTCGCCCAAGTGAAGGTCAAGAACTCCCGGCATGGGCTCAACAACCCGAACGCCCGTTACCGTAAGGAGAACTCGATCGAAGACGTGCTGGCCAGCCCGGTGGTCTCGGATCCGCTTCGGCTGCTGGACATCTGCGCAACCTCCGACGGGGCGGCGGCGCTGATCGTGGCCAGTAAGTCCTTCGCCGAAAAACACCTGGGCTCAGTAGCGGGCGTGCCGTCGGTGCGCGCGGTGAGCACGGTCACGCCGCGCTATCCGCAGCACCTGCCTGAGTTGCCGGATATCGCAACGGATTCCACCGCTGTCGTGCCGGCGCCGGAGCGTGTCTTCAAGGATCAGATCATCGACGCCGCGTACGCCGAGGCCGGCATCGGGCCAGAGGACCTGAGCCTGGCCGAGGTGTACGACTTGTCCACCGCACTCGAGCTCGATTGGTACGAGCACCTGGGGCTGTGCGCCCGGGGCGACGCGGAAGCGCTGCTGCGCAGCGGCGCGACGACGATCGGCGGCAAGATCCCGGTCAACCCGTCCGGCGGGCTGGCCTGTTTCGGCGAGGCCATCCCGGCACAGGCGATCGCTCAGGTCTGTGAGTTGAATTGGCAGTTGCGCGGTCAGGCCACCGGGCGGCAGGTCGAGGGCGCCACCGTCGGGATCACGGCCAACCAAGGCCTGTTCGGTCACGGCTCCTCGGTGATCGTCGCGCGCTAGGCCCGACCCACTTCCCGCGCTTCCCGCGAGCTCCCCTCCTTCCCTCCCGCGAGGGTGCGCGTTTGTACGTCGTTCACGGCGTGTCGGCGTACCAAGACGCACGCTCGCCGGCCGGCGGGTCAGGTGTCCAGCGTCTCGAGCACGACTTCGGCGACTCGCTTCATCGTGGTGCGCCGGTCCATGGCGGCACGCTGAATCCATTTGAACGCTTCGGGTTCGGTCATCCCCTGCTTGGCCTGCAATAAACCCTTTGCCCGTTCGACAAGCTTGCGGGTTTCCAGCCGCTCGGACAACGTCGCCACCTCGCGTTCCAACGCGCTGATCTCGCTGAACCGGCTCATGGCCAGTTCGATGGCTGGAATCAGATCGCTGACGGTGAACGGTTTGACCAGGTAGGCCATTGCCCCGGCGTCGCGTGCTCGCTCCACCAAGTCGCGCTGGCTGAACGCGGTCAGCACCACGATCGGCGCTATGCGCTTGCCGGCAATCTCCGACGCCGCGTCGATGCCGTCGCGGCGCGGCATCTTCACATCCATGATCACGAGATCGGGGCGAAGCTGCTCGGCCATTTCGACTGCCTCTTGCCCGTCACCGGCCTCGCCGACGAGGTCGTAACCCTCCTCCCGAAGCATTTCGGCCAAGTCCATCCGGATAAGCGCCTCATCCTCGGCGATCAGGACCCGGCGTGGGCGGGCAGCGTCGACGTCGGTCGTGGAGCCGGTCATGACGTCATTGTGTCGTGGACGGTGACCACCAGCGACCGCGGGGTTGTGACACCGCGCCGGCGTACGCATCCTCTATGGTGGGAGGCCGAATACCCGACGAGCCCTCGTATCCCAACTGGCAGAGGAACTGGACTCAAAACCCAGACAGTGTGGGTTCGAATCCCACCGAGGGCACTGAAAGGGCACTGAAAGCGCGAACTACCGCGGGCGCCGCGACCCGATGAGCTGACCCCAATCCCACTAACACGCAGCGGTGTTTACGCATACTGAAAGGCATGCGGATAAGCGGGGCGTTTTTGGCTGAGAAGACCGAAGCGGTCAACAACAAGCTGAACGTGCAGGGCGGTGTCATATCCAGGTACAAGGTCGGCCCCGACCGGGTAGCCCAGTTCGACATTGTGGTGCTGACCCAAGGCGACGACAGCGATGCAGACCGGCTGGTTGTCATAGAGGTCTCGCCGCCCAACGGCGGACAGCCCCTGCATTTGCACCGCGAACTGCCGGCCAACTTGATGACCGCGGACACCGGCTTTGCCTGCTTCCAGTTCCGACTCACCTTGAATGTGAATGGCCGCTGGACCGTTTCCATGACTGGCGCTGCGGGAGCTGTTTCGCTGCCACTGACCGTGAGTGGCCCGCCGCCGCGGAACAGAACCTAGACGCCCGGCCCCGAACCTTCTGGCGCTAGCTTCGCCGCGCGGGGTATCCAGCAAAAATGCTGTTCACCATCGGCCACGGCGCCCAGACCGCCGAGGAGCTCAGCGCCAAGCTTCGACGGCACCAGGTCGATCTGCTGGTCGATGTGCGCAGCTTTCCCGGCTCGCGGCGCAACCCCGACGTGTCGAAAGAAGTCATGCCAGCCTGGCTACAGGACGCCGGAATCGAATACCGCCATGAGCCTGACCTCGGAGGACGGCGCAAGCCCCCGGCCGACCCGACTCCGCGGGACCGATGGTGGGAAAACCCGCAGTTCGCCAACTACGCGGGCCACACCCGCACACCCGCATTTCAAGCCGCCTACCAGCGACTTTTGCGGGAGGCCGAGAATCGAAACGTCGCAGTTATGTGCGGGGAACCGACCTGGTGGCGCTGCCATCGTCGGATGATCGCCGACCTGGCCACCCGGGACGGCCAGGCGGTGCTGCACATCATGCCCAACGGGTCGCTAGCTGAGCACCGCATGTCGGAGTGGCTTACCAGCCCGCTGCCCGACGGCTAGGCTTTTGCTGTGGCGGTTAAGGACCGTGGCGCGCCATCAGTCTGGACAACGGGTTCGTCGCGAACGCCGGACTGTGTCGGCGCAGCGCGGACTCACTCGCGCGCCCGCAACCAGCACTACGTCGACAGCGTGGCGCGGCGGCTCCGGTTGCTCAACATCAATGCCGGGATGGCGGTATTGGTGTGCGTGGCGTTTGGAGTTGTCGGACTGTTCGTGGGTACGTCGCGCGTGCAGATCATCAACGTTGTCAGCGCGTTGGTTTTCGCGAGCGTCCCGCTGCTGCACCGGTTCGGTGGATTGGTTGCACCGCTGGTCCTTTGCTCCGCCGGTTATCTGTCGATCTTCGTTATCACCTGGACCATAGGAACCGGATCTGGCCTGCAATTCTTCTTTCTGGTCGTGGTCTGCGTGGTGGTGTTGCAACTCGGCGTCGAGCACGTCAAGCTGGCGCTGACGCTGGCGGCCGTCGGCGCCGGATTGATGACCACCCTCGAATTCCTCGTCCCCCGCGACACCGGGGTGCAGCCCGCGTGGGCGACGTCGCTGGGTTTCGTCATCGCAACCACCTCAGCCTGCGCGATGGTGGTCGCGACGTTGTGGTACGCCATGCGTGGAGTCGCGCGCGCTGAGGCCGTCATGGAAGTCGAGTACGACCGCTCAGAGGCGCTACTCGCCAACATCATGCCGGCGAGCATCGCGGCCCGGCTGAAAGACCCGGCCCGCAACATCATTGCCGATAAGTACGACGACGCCTCGGTTCTGTTCGCTGACATCGCTGATTTCACCGAGCGGGCCAGCGACACCGCCCCGGAGGAGATAATCCAGTTCCTGAACCGGCTTTACACCGCATTCGACGCACTGGTCGACAAATACGGGCTGGAGAAAATCAAAGTCAGCGGTGACTGCTACATGGTGGTCAGCGGAGTGCCGTGGCCGCGCCGGGACCATGTCGCCGCGCTCGCGCAGCTTGCGCTGGACATGAAGGACGCAGCCGCGGCGATCAAAGACCCCCATGGGCGCCAAGTGGCGCTACGGATCGGTCTTGCCACCGGGCCCGTGGTGGCCGGCGTGGTGGGGTCGCGCCGGTTCTTTTACGACGTGTGGGGCGACGCAGTCAACGTCGCTTCGCGGATGGAATCCACCGACTCGATCGGCCGGATCCAAGTGCCGGAAACGGTGTATGAGCGGCTGAAAAACGACTTCGTCTTCGAAGAGCGCGGCGAAGTCAATGTCAAGGGCAAGGGCCGGATGCGTACCTGGTACCTGATTGGCCGTAAACCGGACGCAGCTTCAAGTCGGTTGCGCTCCAAGGTTTCCCAAACAGCCGGCGTTTAACCGAACGCCCTGGGAACGGCGCGCCGGCGCCCAACACACCGCTGAGTCTGGCACACCGCGAAACGTTCCATCCGAATCGGAGTTTGTGGGAAACTCCGGGTATGCAACCCACTGTCCCACGCTTGCTGCCGCACCTTTGGAAGTCCACTTTGATATCGGGCATTCTGGCGCTGGCTCTCGGCATTCTGACGCTGGTCTGGCCGGCGATCAGCGTCTTGGCCGCAGCCATCGTATTCGGCGCCTACCTGCTGATCACCGGAATCGCCCAAGTGATCTTCGCGTTCAGTCTGCACGTCTCGGCCAGCGGACGCGTGTTGTTGTTCATCAGCGGCGCGGCAGCCCTCGTTTTGGCGGTGCTGTGCTTCCGCAGTCTCTACAATTCCGTGCTCCTGCTGGCGATCTGGATCGGCGTAGGGTTCATCTTCCGCGGTGTGGCGACAACGGTTTCAGCGATCAGCGACCCGGTATTGCCGGGTCGCGCCTGGCAGATCTTTCTCGGTGTGATCAGCCTGCTCGCCGGCATCGTTCTGATCGCGTCGCCCTTCGAGTCCATCGAGATCCTGGCACTGGTCGTCGGCATCTGGCTCGTTGTCATCGGTGTGTTCGAGATAGCGTCGTCGTTGGGCATCCGCAGAGCGTCCAAAGCGCTTGACCGCAGCATCGGCCAAGCATCCGGCGAGGCGTCCAGCGCCGTCTGAGAGCTTCGGCGCCGGCGAGTACCCTGGCAAGCAGTCGTCCACGCTGCCCATATGGAGAGCGAACACATGACTGAAGCCTCGGACAAGCCGCCCAACCCGTCACCCGGGCAGCGCGAAAACCCCGAGGAAGCATCGGGATCCGCTCGCACCTATCAGTATCAGCAGGCTCCCTACCCCTACCCGCCGAGCTACCCGCTACCGCCACAGCAGCCCTACTTCGGCTACTCACCGCCCGCGGCGCCCAGGAACGGCCTGGGCATCGCGTCGTTGGTGTTGGCCATCGTGGCGCTGGTGACTGTGTGGTCGGTGTTCGGCGGTGTCGTACTTGGAATCGCGGCCGTGGTGACCGGGTTCCTCGGGTGGAGTCGCGTCAGGCAGCGCCAGGCCAACAATGGCGGCGTCGCGATCGCCGGCATCGCCTTGGGAGCTCTTGGGATAGTCGTCGGATTAGCCTTCATCGGAGTATGGGTGGCGCTTTGGAAGGACGCCGGCGGTGACAACTACTTCGACTGTTTGCAGCGCGCCGGTGCCGACCGCGATCGTCAGCAGCACTGCGTCGACCAGTTCCGCGAGAAAGTTCAGGACCGCTTCGGCGTCACCGGCACACCGCGCTCGCCGATCCGGTAACACCTCAAAGGCGGCGCCGGCGCGGCATGAATTCCAAGGTCAACAACACGAACGCCAGCGG
Source organism: Mycobacterium shimoidei (assembly GCF_900417275.1). Taxonomy (NCBI): domain Bacteria; kingdom Bacillati; phylum Actinomycetota; class Actinomycetes; order Mycobacteriales; family Mycobacteriaceae; genus Mycobacterium; species Mycobacterium shimoidei. Next base: position 3,753,009 of record NZ_UEGW01000001.1, read on the forward strand.
AAGCACCCGCGTCATCGACACCAGCGCATAACGTCGCTCACCGAGTGAGCGGAACTTACGCAGGTAGCGATAGAGCGACTCCAGCGCGATGAGCGGATCCAACAGATGTATCAAGTGATAGAACAAGCTCTGCATCCGTCCCCGGTTCTTGTCGTCAAAGATCTCCGGGAACGCCGCGAAAGCCAGCGAAAGCCGTTGTGCACCAGCCTCTTTAGCTGCTGTAATCATGTCCACGCTTAACCGCTCGTCGATGCCGTTAGGCGCCCCCCGGCGCCGCCAGGGTGCGTCGAGTGTGACATCGCTTCCGCCGCCGGCCAGCGCGTAGCGGTGAAAGCCCTGTACCCGACCGTTGGCGTCCCTGGCGATGATCAGTTGTATCCCCGGGTAGCGGCCCTCCAACGCGCCATCGAGATTCATCGAGAAGCCGCGTTCGGTGTGCGCCCCGCTGGGCGATGCTTTCAGCACATCGGTCAGCTCGGCCAGCAGCTTCTCGTCGAGCTCTTGCTCGGCGACGATCTCAGTGGTGATACCGAAGTTGTGCGTGCGTTTGACGGCTTGGCGGAGGTTGCGGAATTTGCGGCCCACCATCTCGAAATTGGCGACGTCGATCACGACGTCGCGACCAATCGGCACGGGTCGCAGCGATTGGCCGAGCACCACCGGGTCAGTCCACAACCCAAGTCGTCGTTCGCTGCACGCCACTACCACAATCCGCCAGCCGCGGGTGTGACACATCGCCGCGAAATCGGCCACCAGTTGCGGGAATTGCGTTTCGTCGCCGATGGGATCGCCGCTGACGACCGCATACCCAATCCGGGTTCGGTATGCCAGCGCCGCGGTTCCGTCGGCGCTGAAGTGGTAGCACTTGTTCGCTTGCATGGCGAACGGCGCGAGCGGATCGCCACTGGTGGCGTTGACCAGTTGCCACACGCGCGGCAAATCCCCCGGTCGGCAGCGCGCTGACGTCGGCCACATCAGCGCCAGACCCGTGCCGCCGATCAGCACGTAGCCGAGGAAGTCGAAGGACAACACGTGTGCGGCGATCCCGATGAAGAGGATGAGACTGGCGACGGCGGCGTGCTTGGCGGTCACCGGACGGCCCAGGAAGATGCCGCGCGCGACCAACGCCACGGCCGCCAGGACGGTGAGCGACCAGGCCAGCCGACCCGGAGGTTCCCCGTGGCCCTGGGTATGCTCCCGGACCACGATGGCGATCAGCCAGCAGGCGGCGCTGAGCAGCGCCAATCCCCCGACCCAGCGGGCCGCCGGTGAATTTACGCGAACGACAACTCTTTCCGCTGTCCGGGGGGCGACTGCAACTGACGATTCGTTCACGCGCACCTCCGGTTGTTGCTGGAACCGCCGTTTCTGTTGGCATTGTCGCGTACCGGAAACGTTACGCCTCGACCCCTGCGCCGGTGGCATTCGAACGCAGCTCGCAACCGGATCGTTGCTGCCCGACAGGCGCGCCCGCTAGGGGCGCGATCCCGGGAAATACTTCACGATGCCCTCCTGCACCACGGTGGCGACCGGATGCCCGGAACGGTCGAAGAAATGCCCGCTGCCCAGCCCCCGCGAATCGGCGGCAACCGGCGATGTCGTGGAGTACAGCACCCAGTCGTCGAAGTTGACCTGCCGGTGAAACCACACCGAGTGGTTGACGGTCGCGGCGAAAATGCGGTCGAACCCCCACGACAATCCGTGCCTGGTGATGATCGAGTCGAGCACGGTGGTGTCCGAGCAGTAGAGCATGGTGGCCGTGTGCAGCACCGGGTCGTCGGGCAGCACCCCGTCGGCTTTCACCCAGACGCGGTTGAAGTCCAGTCGTTCGCCTTTGTCCCGCATCACCCACGACGGGTCGTTGGTGTAGCGCCATTCGATGGGTTGCAGCGCGTTGACGAACAGCGGGACGGTGTCCTCGTATCCGCGTAGGAGTTCTTTGACGGGGGGCAACGTCTCGGGATCGGCGACGTCGGGTGGTTCGATGTTGTGCTCGAGGCCGCGACCGCCCGACAAATAGGAAATCATCCCGGTCGCCAGTAGTGTGCCGTCCTGCGTCATATCGATGCGCCGGTTGGCGAACCGGCGCTCGTCGCGCAGCCGGGTCACCCGGAACTCGATGTCTTTGGCGGTGTCGCCCCCGTTGATGAAGTGCACCGAAAGCGCGTTGGGCGGCAGGTCGCGGGTCCGCGTGCGACTGGCGGCGACGAACGATTGCGCCATCAACAGACCGCCGAATGTTCGCGGCGGGTTCTTGCTGGGATGGGATCCGATGAAGACGTCGTCGCCGACAGGATTGAGGTCCAATACCGCCATCAGCTCGTCGAAATCGGACACTGGCCTCAGACGTCTTCTTCGCCGATGCGGTGCACGTGGATCAAATTAGTGGACCCGACGGTGCCCGGCGGTGCGCCGGCCACAATGACGACGAGATCACCGCGCTTGTAGCGGCCCAGCTCCAGCAGCGACTTGTCGACTTGCCGGATCATGCCGTCGGTGGATTGCATGTGCGGAACAATGAATGTTTCTGTGCCCCAAGTCATCGCGAGCTGGCTACGCACCTCGGGCAGATCGGTGAACGCCAGCAACGGCAATGGTGTGTGCAGCCGGGCCAGTCGGCGGACGGTGTCGCCAGACTGGGTGAACGCGACCAGGGCCTTAGCGTCCAGCCGCTCGCCGATGTCGCGGGCGGCGTAGGAAATCACCCCGCGCTTAGTTCGCGGCACATGTGTCAGCGGCGGCGCCTCTGTCGAATTCTCTTCGACTGCACAGATAATCCGGGACATTGTTTGCACAGCAGCGAGCGCGTGCTTTCCGACCGCTGTTTCCCCGGACAACATCAGGGCGTCCGCGCCGTCGAGCACCGCGTTCGCGACATCAGAGGCTTCAGCGCGGGTAGGACGCGGGTTTTCGATCATCGAGTCAAGCATCTGTGTCGCCACGATAACGGGTTTTGCGTTCTCCCTTGCCATTTGGATGGCCCGCTTCTGCACCAGCGGAACTTCTTCGAGCGGCAGCTCGACGCCCAGGTCACCGCGGGCCACCATCACTGCGTCGAAAGCCAATACGACGGCCTCGAGATTGTCTATGGCTTCTGGCTTTTCGAGCTTGGCGATCACTGGAACCCGGCGCCCGACCCGGTCCATCACATCGTGGACCAGCTCGACATCGGACGGTGAGCGTACGAACGACAGTGCCACCATGTCCACGCCCAGGTCGAGCGCGAACTGCAGGTCCTGGACGTCCTTCTCTGACAAGGCGGGAGCCGAAACGTTCATCCCCGGCAACGACATTCCCTTGTTGTTGCTGACCGGGCCTCCTTCGGTGACCGTGCAGACCACGTCGTCGCCGTCGATGTCTTCCACCACCAGACCGACGTTGCCGTCGTCGATCAGCACCCGGTCGCCGGGCATGGCGTCGCGGGCTAGCTGCTTGTAGGCCGTCGACACGCGGTCGTGAGTTCCGATGCAGTCGGCGACGGTGATCCGAACCGTTTCGCCGCTCGCCCAGTACGTCGAGCCCTCCGCGAAGCGGCCCAACCTGATCTTGGGCCCCTGCAGATCGGCGAGCACGCCGACGGCGCGACCGGTGGCGTCCGAGGCAACCCGAACCCGTTCATAGGCGGCTTTGTGATCGCTGTAGTCGCCGTGGCTGAAGTTCATTCTGGCGACGTCCATTCCGGCCTCGACCAGCGCTCTGACTACTTCATCAGAGTTGCTGGCCGGGCCGAGGGTACAGACAATCTTTCCGCGCCTCGCCACGACGACACAGCATAGTCGGGGTCGACGAATTACCCGGTATACAGCGTCGGAATCAACGGAAACCCAGGCAGGTTCCGCAGCACCGTCCAGGCAAGGGTGACGGTGAGGATGGTCATCAGCACGGGCAAGGGCAGCGCGGCCTTTCGCCGGTGGCGCCGCAGCAGGAGCCATGCCGCGAGCATCGGGAGACCCACGAGCAGGAACACGTTGTCGGTTACCGCCGCCATGAGGTCACCGTGCAGCACGTCGTGTGTCATCCGAAGCCCACCGCAGAAGGGGCAGTTCCAGCCGGTGAGGAGGCGGAACGGGCAGATCGGGAACATGGAGTTCTGGTTATGGGGGTCGACGAATCCGACGGCGATGAACGCCCCTGCTAACAGCGCGCCCGCGCTCAGCACGGCGTACAACCCGCGGCGTTGGCCTCCTACCGGGCTACGTTCCATCACGCAGTGGACGGCCCTGCGGGTCGCGGACTTTATCGGTGAGTATCAAGACGGCGTCGACCAATCCCCAGACCACCGCTCCGACACCCACGGTGATGAAGCCCACAATCATCTGGGCGATTCCCAACCCGACCTGACCGAGGTAGATGCGGCCGATGCCGACGATTCCGAGCAGGCCGATCAGCTGGAGCAGGCCGGCCACGATCTTGGATTTGTCCGAGAACGGCTCGCCGGTCACCGGGTGCCGACCGTATGGTGCCGTCGGGTCTGGAAGGCTGCCCGGTGGGTAACTCGGTGGCTGCGCCTGATAAGGATCGGTCACGTTATCAGCATGCCAGTTTTGTGCGGCCCTGCACCGCTATCGACCCAACCTGCGGGTCAGCCGGTTCAGTCGCGACCTCCATCGCGGCATTGTTGCGGTGGTCGACTCAGTCACCTGTGGCGCCGGTTTTTGGTCTTGGTCTTGGCCTTGCGCCGCAGCGCCGGCCTCGGCCGGTTCTCCTTCGGCGGCCACTGATTGCTCGGTCACCTCGGGCTCGGGCTCGTCGGCCTGTTCAGCTTCGGGCTCCTCAGGCTCGGTGACCGGGATTTCCGGCTGCTCAGCCTCAGCCTCCGGTTCAGCCTCAGCTTCTGTTTCGTCGGCTTCTGCGACTGCGGGTTCCTCCACGCGTTTTTCGGTCTCGGCTTCCTCGGGTTCGGCTTCCTCAACCTCCTCCGCGACTTCCTCGGCTTCGATTTCCTCGGGGTCCTCCGCGACGGCCTCGAGCTCTGCTTCCTCAGGCTCCTCCGCCGCTTCCTCAGCCTCCTCCGCGACTTCCTCGGGCTCGACTTGCTCAGGCTCCGCCGCCGCTTCCTCGGCTTCGATTTCCTCGGGGTCCGCGGCGACGGCCTCGGACTCGACTTCCTCGGGTTCCTCCGCCGCTTCCTCCGCTTCGGCTTGTTCGGCCCCCTCCGCGACGGCCTCGGCCTCGACTTCCTCAGGCTCCTGCGCGGCTTCGTCGGTCTCGGCTCCCTCGGCCTCCTCCGCGACGGCCTCGGCCTCGACTTCCTCAGCCTCCTCGGCGACGGCCTCAGCTTCGGTCTCTTCGGCCTCCTCGGCAGTTGCCGTCTTCGGTGCGCTGTCCGCCGCGTCGACCGTGTCTACGTCGACTGCTTCGTCTTCAGCCGCTGGCGTCGCCGCTGGAGAATCAGCCTCCTCGTCGACTTCTGCGCCCTGGGCCGCGCCGGATGTTGCAGCGACACCAACCAACTCGCGAGCCGCCACCGCCTCGCGTTTCGGCGCGGCCTTGCCGCCGAGCGTCGCCGGATCCTCTCGGCCCTTGGGAGCCAAAATGAGGTAGACCACCGCGCCAATCAAGACGAAAGTCGATGTGAACGAGTTGATCCGGATACCGGCGATATGTGTGGCGGCATCGTCGCGCAGCAGCTCGATGCAGAACCGCCCGACGCAGTACCCGGCGACGTAAAGCGCGAACAGCCGACCGTGCCCCATTATCAAGCGCCGATCCACAATGATCAGGACGGCGAAAACGACTAGGTTCCAAAGCAACTCGTACAGAAAAGTCGGCTGCACCACCAGCGCGACCTGGCCGTTAGACACCCCGTCGAGCGAATGCACATCGACAAGTCCAGATGGGTCTTGCCGGTAGTAGAGCTTCAGACCCCACGGCAGCGTGGTTTCCCGCCCGTACAGCTCTTGGTTGAAGTAGTTTCCTAGGCGGCCGATAGCCTGGGCCAGCACGATGCCCGGAGCGACAGCGTCGCCGAAGGCGGGAAGCGGAATGTTGCGACGGCGGCAGCCGATCCACGCCCCGACACCACCGAGCGCCACCGCACCCCAGATCCCCAAGCCGCCGTCCCAGATTCGCAGCGCCGCAATCGGCCCCGCGCCGCCCTCTGCGAAATACAATTGCCAATCGGTGACCAGGTGGTAGAGCCGGCCACCGGCCAACCCGAAGGGCACCGCCCACAGCGCGATGTCGTAGATGACGCCGCGCTCACCGCCGCGCGCCGCCCAGCGCCGATCACCGATCACCAGCGCGACCACGATCCCGACGATGATGAACAGTGCGTACGCGCGAATCGGCACCGGGCCCAGGTACCAGACGCCGCGTGGCGGGCTCGGGATGTAGGCAAGCACAGTCGTCGTCATGGCGAAGAAATCCTTTGGCGCACACCGGCAGCCAGTTCTTCGGTCAGCGCGCGCAGCGCGGGGATGCCCTCGGTCAACGTCGACACCAGCGCTGATCCGACGATGACCGCATCGGCGTAGCCGCCGATCTGTGCGGCCTGTTCGCGCGAACGAACGCCGAGCCCGACGCCGACAGGTATGTCAGAGACTGCCCGTATCCGGCTTACCAGCTCCGGTGCAGCCTGCGACACGGCGTCACGGGCACCGGTGACGCCCATCGTCGATGCGGCGTAGACGAACCCGCGCGATGCCTCGACCGTTGCCGCCAGCCGCTGCGGCGTCGAGGACGGCGCTACCAGAAAGATGCGATCCAGCCGGTGCCTGTCTGAGGCGGTCAGCCACTCTTCGGCCTCGTCGGGAATGAGGTCCGGTGTGATCAACCCATGCCCACCGGCGGCGGCCAGGTCGCGGGCGAACGCGTCGACCCCGTAACGCAGCACAGGATTCCAGTACGTCATGACGACGGCACGACCACCCGCCGCAGTGATTGCCTCCACGGCCGCCAAACTGTCGCGAACACGCACCCCACCCCGGAGGGCGGCTTCTGAAGCCGTCGCGATCGTGGGTCCATCCATGCCCGGATCTGAGTACGGGATGCCGACTTCGACTAGATCGCAACCCGATTCGACCAAGGCAGTCATCGCCTTCACCGACGTCTGCACGTCAGGGTATCCGGTCGGCAAGTAGCCGACCAGCGCTGCCCGGTTGTCCCGTTGACATGAGCTGAACAGCTCCGCCAGCTGACTTGTCTCGCTCTGCTCCACAGTCACGAGCTTTCCTTGTCGAGCAGGCCGAACCACTCGGCCGCGGTCGCGACATCCTTGTCGCCACGACCCGACAGGTTCACGACGATGATTGCACCGCTGCCCATTTCGACACCGAGTTTGAGTGCCCCGGCCACCGCGTGCGCGGATTCGATGGCGGGGATGATGCCTTCCGTGCGGCACAGCAGGCGAAATGCGTCCATCGCCTCGGCGTCGGTGATGGGTCGATATTCGGCGCGACCCGTCTCCCTGAGCCATGCGTGCTCGGGCCCTACACCGGGATAATCCAACCCGGCCGAAATCGAGTGTGACTCGATGGTCTGCCCATCCTCGTCCTGCAGCAGGTAGGAGAAGGACCCCTGGAATGCACCGGGTGACCCGCCGGTGAATGTGGCCGCATGACGGCCGGTTTCGATGCCGTCGCCGGCTGCCTCGAAGCCCACCAAGCGCACTCCGGGATCGTCGAGAAATGCGTGGAAAATGCCGATGGCGTTGGATCCACCACCGACACAAGCCGTGACGGCATCGGGCAATTTTCCGGCCTGGTCTTGAATCTGCACGCGCGTTTCGAGGCCGATGACTCGCTGGAAGTCCCGCACCATCGTCGGGAACGGATGCGGCCCGGCGGCAGTGCCGAAACAGTAGTAGGTGTTGTCGGCATTGGTCACCCAGTCCCGAAACGCTTCGTTGATCGCATCTTTGAGAGTCTTCGAGCCGGACTCTACGGAGATCACCTCGGCGCCGAGCAGTCGCATCCGAGCCACGTTCAGCGCCTGCCGGGCGGTGTCAACGGCACCCATGTAGATGACACAGTCCAGACCCAGCAGCGCGCAGGCCGTCGCGGTGGCCACCCCGTGCTGGCCCGCGCCGGTCTCGGCGATCACCCGCGACTTGCCCATCTGCCTGGCGAGCAGAGCCTGGCCAAGAACGTTGTTGATTTTGTGAGAACCGGTGTGGTTCAGGTCTTCTCGCTTGAGGAATATCCTCGCCCCACCGGCATGCTGGCTGAGCCGAACAGCCTCATAGAGCGGAGAGGGCCGACCGGTGTAGTTGGCCTGCAACTTGTCCAAGGCATCCAGGAAGCCCTGATCGGTACGGGCCTTTTCGTAGGCGGCAGTGACCTCTTCGATCACCGCCATCAACGCTTCGGCGACGAATCGGCCACCGTACGCACCGAAATGGCCGCGCGAATCGGGGTCGTGGCTGGTCGGTTCGGCGATGGCCGCGCTGGAGCGCGGAAGTTCCGGGCGGTGCACGCCTAACGGGCGGGCTTTGGACAAGACGGATGCCTCCCCGCCGTGACCAGATCGGCGACGGTCGCGCGGGGGTCGCCACTGGTGACCAGACCTTCGCCGACCAGAACCGCGTCGGCGCCGGCGCCGGCGTAGGCCAGCAGATCGGCGGTGCCGCGTACCCCGGATTCGGCGACTCGGATCACGTCGGTCGGCAGTCCGGGTGCGATACGCGCGAAGCAATCCCGGTCGACTTTCAGGGTTCGCAGATCCCGCGCGTTGACACCGATTACTCGCGCTCCGGCCTTCAGTGCGCGGTCGGCTTCTTCTTCGGTGTGCACCTCGACCAGCGCGGTCATGCCCAGCGACTCGGTGCGCTCCAACATCGACACCAGGGCGGACTGCTCGAGCGCGGCGACGATCAACAGCAGCATGTCGGCGCCGTGGGCGCGCGCCTCGTGAATCTGGTAGGGCCCCACCACAAAGTCTTTACGCAACACCGGAACACTCACCGCCGCGCGCACCGCGTCAAGGTCGGCCAGTGAGCCGTTGAAGCGACGCTCTTCGGTGAGCACGCTGATGATCCGCGCGCCGCCCTCCTCATAAGTGCGGGCCAACGCAGCTGGGTCAGCGATTGAGGAGAGTTCACCCGCCGACGGACTGGCACGCTTGACTTCGGCGATGACGGCAATCCCAGGTTCGCGCAACGCCGCCATCACGTCGAGCGGCGGCGGCATCGCCTCGGCGGCCGCCTTGACCTCGGACAAGCTGACGGCGGCTTCGCGAGCGGCAACATCGGCACGGACTCCCTCGATGATCGAGTCGAGCACGGTAACCGAACTCATGCCTGTCGGTCCTTCCCCGCGGGCCCCGCAGAATCGATGACGTTCATCGAAGGGTAGCGACCGTCGGCCCGCACTTTGTCACCGACCCTCCGTGGAGTTGCGCGGATTGTCAGCATCACTTCGTTTGGCATCGTCGACCGCGGTGGGATCACGGCCTTCGTCGAGGGCATCCCAAATCATCCGCTCCGACATCGCCTCATCGTTCTGCGACACCTGTGACCGCCGGGCCGCGGGTGCGACGTATTTCGTGGGGCCACCGCGCGCCGCCGTCCGCATCAACAACACCGCACCGGCGAGGGTGCACAGCGCCGCGGCCAGCGTGATCACCGCGCCGGCGTGATAGCGCTGGCTGCCGACCAGCGTCAGCAGCGAGATGTGCGTGAGGTCTGCCGCGCGCGCCGCCCAGTCGGCAACGACCCAGTGGCTGATGGCCAGGTACCCGATGGCCAGGCTGGCCACGGCCACCACCACAGCCAGGACCCGCAGCGTCCAGCCCCGTACCGCCAGCGCTGCCACGGCGGTGACGAGCAGCAAGATCGCCAGTGGCAGCAGCGCCGTGGACCAGGTCGCGCCGGACAAGGTGATGGTCTTCGGCTGTCCCAGCCCGTCGAACGAGCGGATCGCCACCCACGGCAACCGGGATGCCGCCGCAAGTCCGGCTGCCGCGACGACCAGCAGTATTTGCGCCAGCCGGCGCTCAGCCATCGGGCTTGGTAAGGGTCTCGGCGGCGGCGATCGCGTTGAGCACCGCCTTGGCCTTATTCGTGGCTTCGGTGTGCTCGTAGGGTCCGTTGGAGTCGGCCACCACCCCGCCGCCGGCCTGAACGTAGGCGGTGCCGTCGTGCATCAGCGCGGTTCGGATGGCGATCGCGAAATCGGCGTTGCCGGCGAAGTCGAGGTAGCCGACGACACCGCCATACAGGCCCCGGCGCGTGATCTCCACCTCCTCGATCAGCTCCATCGCCCGCACCTTCGGAGCGCCGGACAGCGTGCCCGCGGGAAAGCAGGCGGTCACCGCATCGAGCGCGGTGCGGCCTTCGGCCAGCATCCCGGTCACCGTCGATACCAGGTGCATGACATGGCTGTAGCGCTCGATGTGGCTGTAGTCCTCGACCCGTACCGTGCCCGGCACGCATACCCGCCCGAGGTCGTTGCGGCCCAGATCGACCAGCATCAGATGCTCGGCACGCTCCTTCTCGTCGTGGAGCAGTTCCTTTTCTAGCAGCTGGTCTTCTTCGTCGGTGTGTCCGCGCCAGCGGGTGCCGGCGATCGGATGCGTCGTAGCCCACCGGTCTTGCACGGTGACCAGCGCCTCCGGGCTGGAGCCGACGATCGAAAATGCAGTTTCGCCAACATCATTGGGGATGTGCAGCAGATACATATACGGGCTGGGGTTCGACACCCGCAGCATCCGGTAGACGTCGATCGGCTCGACGTCGGTGTCCATCTCGAAACGCTGTGACGGCACCACCTGAAAGGCCTCGCCGCGTTCGATCTCGTGCACCAGGCGCTCGACGATCGCGCTGTATTCCTCGACGGTGCGCTGGGCGCGATGTTTCGGCTCGGGGCGGCTGAAGGTGGCCACGGTTGACGGCAGCGGCTGGCTGAGGGCCGTCGTCATCACGTTGAGCCGTTCGACGGCGTCGTCGTAGGCCTCGTCGACCCGCTCGTCGGTGCCGTTCCAGTTGACCGCATTGGCGATCAGAGTGATGGTCCCCTCGTGGTGGTCGACCGCCGCCAGATCGGTGGCCAGCAGCAACAGCATGTCCGGCAGGTGAAGGTCGTCGACGGCCAGCTCCGGCAGCCGCTCCAGCCGTCGCACCAGGTCATAGGCGAAAAAACCCACCATGCCGCCGGACAGCGGCGGAAGCCCGGGCAGCGCAGCGGTGGCCAGCAGCTCGAGCGTGGCGCGCAGGGCCTGCAGCGGGTCTCCGCCGGTGGGGGCATCTTGTGGCACGGCGCCAAGCCACACTGCCTCGCCATCACGGACCGTCAACGCCGACGGCGAGCCGGCGCCGATGAACGACCACCGCGACCAGGACCGGCCGTTTTCCGCCGACTCCAGCAAGAAGGTTCCCGGCCGGTTGGCGGCCAACTTCCGATAGGCCGACAGCGGGGTCTCGGCGTCGGCCAGCACCTTGCGGGTCACCGGGACCACCCGATGCTCGGCGGCGAGCACCCGGAAGTCCTCGCGCGAGGTGGTGGCGAGCTGGGCAGGCACCCATCTATCTTCCAAGTCATCTTCCAACCCGCCGCAGTGACCCCCGGCGTAGCCTGACGATCATGAAAACCGGTGACACTGTGGCCGACTTCGAGCTCCCCGACCAGACCGGCACACCACGCAAGCTGAGCGATCTGCTGGCCGACGGACCCGTCGTGCTGTTCTTCTATCCCGCCGCGATGACGCCCGGCTGCACGCGCGAAGCGTGCCACTTCCGTGACGTGGCCGCGGAATTCGCCGCCGTCGGAGCCCAGCGTGTCGGCATCAGTACTGATGCGGTGGACAAGCAAGCCAAGTTCGCCGACACGCACGGCTTCGACTACCCGCTGCTGTCCGACTCCGAGGGCAAGGTCGCCGCGCAATTCGGCGTCAAGCGCGGGCTGTTGGGCAAGTTGTCGCCGGTCAAGCGCATGACGTTTGTCATCGACACCGACCGCACCGTGCTCGAGGTGATCGGCAGCGAGTTCAACTTCAATTCGCACGCCGATAAGGCGCTGGCGGCCCTGCGCGCACGCTCGTCTACATAGGTCTGTCAGCGCTTAGCGCTGGGGATTCCGGGCGCCACCGGTATGTGGCCGGGATCCGCGGTGACGTCCCCCACCGTGAAATTCCGAATTGCGTGTCCGACAACGCATTTCCTTACTTCGTTGATCCGAGGAGGCGTCACCGAATGGCCGGAGAAAACAACGCATGGCCGAGCTTGCGGGTCGAGGACTGGGTTCCAACCAGGGCGACATTGCACATGTGGGCTCAGATCGTCGGCAAGGTCCGGCTCGTTCATTCGCCCATGGTCAACCACTGGTGGCAGACCACCTTGTATGTGACTGCGCGTGGTTTGACGACCTCGACGATCCCGTATGCGAAGCAGGCATTCGACATTGAGTTCGACTTCGTCGATCACCAGTTGGTAATCCGCAGCACCAACGGCGCGACCCGCACCGTGGCGCTGGAGCCAAAATCGGTGGCCGAGTTCTATACACAGACCATGCACGCCCTCGACGAGCTTGGATTTCCCACCCGCATCCAGCCACACCCCAACGAAGTGGACCCGGCACCGCCGTTCGCCGCCGACGTCGAGCATGCGTCGTACGACCCTGCCGCCGCGCAGTTGTTCTGGCGCCAACTGGTTCACGCCAGCCGCGTACTCGGCCAGTTCCGGTCCCGTTTCGTAGGAAAAGTCAGCCCCGTGCATTTCTTTTGGGGTGCAATGGATCTCGCGTGCACCAGGTTCTCCGGTCGCGGTGCGCCACGCCACCCCGGCGGTGCCCCAAACGTGGGTGACTGGGTGATGGTCGAGGGATATTCGCACGAACTCAGCAGCTGTGGGTTCTGGCCCGGCGGCGGGGACGAAGGTGCCTTCTACGCCTATGCCTACCCCGAACCGGACAGCTTCGCCGCGCACCCGGTCAGACCTGCCGAGGCGCACTACAGCCAGGACCACGGCGAGTTCCTCTTGCCGTATGAGGTGGTGCGACGGGCCTCCGATCCTGACCGGGTACTCCTCGAATTCCTGCAAGACACCTACGAGGCAGAGGCCGTCGGTGCCGGCTGGGATCGCCGGGCGCTCGAAACCGACCCGGATCGCTGGAAGGCGTACCAGGCGCATATGTGAGGGTTGGAAAGTAGCGAATGTGGACGAGTCCAAGCGCAAAGAATCGGTAGTTGTCCCGCGCCGAGTGCCATTAGCGTCGTCTCGCGCGCGGTGGCTGATCGCGGCGGCGGTTCTCGGGTCCGGGGTCGCGCTTCTCGACGGCACCGTGGTCAATATCGCGCTTCCGGCAATAGGGCGGGAACTGGATGCCGGGCTGACCGGTCAGCAGTGGGTACTCGACGGCTACCTGTTATCGCTAAGCGCACTGCTGCTCTCCGGAGGTGCGGCCGGCGACCACTTTGGCCGGCGCCGGGTCTATGTCGGCGGGCTGATCGTTTTCACCGCAGCCTCTTTCGGTTGCGCTCTGGCACCGACCGCGGGCTGGCTGATCGGCGCACGGCTGGCGCAGGGCGTCGGCGCCGCGGCGTTGGTCCCGGCCAGCCTGGCCCTGATCGACACCGGGATCACCGAGGAGGACCGGGGCCGCGCAGTGGGAATCTGGGCGGGCATGTCGGGAGTAGCCACGGCCGTCGGCCCCTTCATCGGGGGTTGGCTTGTCGATGCCGCGTCGTGGCGCTGGGTGTTCTTCTTGAACATTCCATTGACCGCGGCGGCCGTCTGGATCACCGTCAGACACATCTCTGAATCCCGGGACACCGCGCCCCATGGTCGCGCCGACATCCTGGGCGCCGCAACGGTCACAATCGGCCTCGCGGGAGTGACCTACGCGCTGATCGAAGCACCCTCTCGCGGCTGGACACCGGTGACCGTGAGCGTCGCTGCTGTCGGCGCGGCCGCGCTGGTGGCCTTTCCGCTCGTCGAGATGCGTGCGGATTCGCCGCTTCTGCCCCTGCGGCTGTTTCGCTCCTGGCAGTTCACCGGTGCGAACCTCACCACTCTTGCCGTGTATGCGGCGGTCGGCGGCGCACTGTTCCTCCTGGCGCTGCAGCTGCAGCAAACTCTGCACTACTCTGCGTTGGCCGCCGGCGTCGCAACACTGCCCATCACCGTCATCATGCTGATCGGCTCACCATGGGCCGGTGCGGTTGCGCAGCGCACCAGTCCCCGGCTCCCGATGACGGTCGGTCCGTTGATCGCCGCTGCGGGTTTGGCGCTGATGGTCCGCATCGTGCCCGGGGCGTCGTATCTGCAAGCAGTCCTGCCGGCCGTTGTTGTCTTCGGGTTGGGACTGGCGATCACGGTCGCCCCGCTGACCGCGGCCGTTCTCGCCGCGGTGTCCGAGGAGCACGCGGGAACCGCTTCGGGTGTCAACAACGCCGTCGCGCGCCTCGCCGGGCTACTCGCCGTCGCGGTGTTGCCGATCGCGGCCGGCATGCGCGCGGGCCCCGGGCAACCGCTCGGCAACAGCTTCGCCGTCGCGATGCTTATCGCCACCGGCCTGTGCGTGATGGGAGGCATTGCGGCGGCCGCCACCATCCGCAGCGGCGCCGACGTCGGCCACCAGGTGCTGCCCGGCGTCAACCATTCCTGCCAAGACGCGTGCACCAGGCATGCCGCGTACGCGCGGGAGGCCGCGTAACAGCGGGCGCAACCGGCCGTCAGTCAGCCGGTTCCAGCAGCACGTCGGCATCGAAGCAGCTGTGATCGCCGGTGTGGCACGCGCCGCCAACCTGGTCCACCACCACCAGCACCGCGTCACCGTCGCAATCCAGCCGCACCGAATGCACGTGCTGGGTGTTACCGGAGGTGGCACCCTTGACCCACTGCTCACCGCGGGAGCGCGAAAAGTACGTGGCCTCACGTGTTTCCAAAGTCCGCGCCAGCGCAGCGTCGTCCATCCAGGCGACCATCAGGACGTCGCCGCTGCCGCGCTCCTGCACCACCGCGGTGAACAGGCCTTCGCTATTGCGCTTCAGGCGGGCCGCTATGTGCGGGTCGAGTGTCGTCACCGCACCACCAGCCCTTCAGCGGCCATCTCCGCCTTAACCTGCGCAATGGTGAGCTTGCGGAAGTGAAATACGCTGGCGGCCAGCACCGCATCGGCGCCCGCGAAAATCGCCGGAGCGAAGTGTTCGGGCGCCCCGGCACCGCCGCTGGCGATCACCGGCACACTTACCGCGGCGCGCACCGCACGCAGCATCGGCAGGTCGAAGCCGGCCTGGGTGCCGTCGGCGTCCATCGAGTTCAGCAGGATCTCCCCCACTCCGAGTTCGGCCCCACGCGCGGCCCATTCGACGGCGTCGATGCCCGTGCCGCGCCGTCCGCCGTGCGTGGTCACCTCCCAGCCCGACGGCGTCGGCGGCGAACCGGCGGGCACAGTACGCGCGTCGACCGATAACACGATGCACTGTGAACCGAATGCGCGGGCCATCTCTGCCAGCAATTCGGGCCGGGCGATGGCGGCCGTGTTGATCGACACTTTGTCCGCCCCGGCGCGCAACAACACGTCGACGTCGTCCACTGTGCGTATCCCGCCGCCCACGGTGAGCGGGATGAATACCTGCTCGGCCGTGCGGCGAACTACCTCCAGCATGGTGGCCCGGCCCGACGACGACGCGGTCACGTCGAGGAAGGTCAGTTCATCGGCGCCCTCGGCATCGTAGGCGGCAGCCAGCTCGACGGGATCGCCTGCGTCTCGGAGGTTTTCGAAGTTGACGCCCTTGACCACCCGCCCGTCGTCGACGTCTAGGCATGGGATCACCCGCACGGCGAGACCAGTGTTGAAATACATCAGTAGTCCTCGGGGTTGCCGACGCGCCGAAGGATCTCGAGCATTTCGGAGTGCACCCCGGGCGCCGCTGCCAGCACGGAGCGAGCCGCGGGTGTCCATGATTCGCCGGCCAGGTTCGTGACGACACCACCGGCCGCACGCACCAGGGCGACGCCGGCCGCGTGGTCCCACACATGGTCGCCGAAACTGATTGCTCCGCCGAGGATCCCGTCTGCGACATATGCCAAATCAACGCCGGTCGCGCCGTGCATGCGTATCCGAGACGATACGCGGCTGAGGTTTTCCAGCACGGCCAACCGGTAACGTCCCGGGAAACGCCCGCGTGAGTCGGCGTTGAAGGTGCCGATCCCGATCATCGAGTTGGCCAACTCGGCTGGTTCCAACGGCGGTTGTGCCACACCGTTTTTGAACAATCCGCCGCCGGCCACGGCGGTGTAGCGCTCACCGGTGAAGGGCAGCCAGGTCAGACCCGCGACCGGATCGCCGTTGTGCATCAGGCCGAGCAGAATTCCAGCGATGGGAGATCCGGCGGCGTAATTGAAGGTGCCGTCTATCGGGTCGAGCACCCAGACCCACGGCGAGTTGATGTCGGCTCCACCGAATTCCTCTCCGTGCACCTCGATTCCGGTTTGTTGGACCAGCGCATCGACGACCTGGCGCTCGATGGCCAAATCGACCTTGGTGGCGAAGTCGTCGCCCTTCTTGGCTACCGCCGAATTGGCGCGGTGACCTTCGAGGAACTGCTCGGACGCGGCGTCGAGGATGTCAGCGGCCTTGGCCACCAGCGCATCGAGATCTTTGGAGTCCGCTGTCATTGGCCAACTGCCTCAAGCGCCTGTGGCAAGCTGAACCGACCGGCGTAGAGGGCCTTCCCGACGATGGCGCCCTCGACTCCGTACTCGGTCAGCGTGGCGATGGCACGCAGATCTTCGATGCTGGACACCCCGCCGGACGCGATCACCGGAGCATCGGTACGTTCGGCGACCCTGCGCAGCAGATCCAAGTTGGGGCCGGTCAGGGTGCCGTCCTTGGTGACGTCGGTGACGACGAAGCGCGAACACCCCTGGCGGTCAAGACGTTGCAGGACTTCCCACAGATCTCCGCCGTCGGTTTCCCAGCCCCGGCCGCGCAGCCGGTGTTCGCCGTCGACGATCCGTACATCCAGGCCGACAGCGACCCGGTCGCCGTGCTCTGCGATCACTTCAGCGCACCACTGCGGATTCTCCAGTGCCGCGGTGCCGAGATTGACCCGCGCGCAGCCGGTCGCCAGCGCGGCGCTCAACGAGTCGTCGTCGCGGATTCCGCCCGACAGTTCGACATTCACGTCGAGCTTGCCGACGACCTCGGCCAGCAGTTCCCGGTTCGAGCCACGCCCGAATGCGGCGTCGAGGTCGACCAGGTGCACCCACTCGGCACCGTCGCGCTGCCAGCCCAAAGCCGCGTCCAGCGCCGACCCGTACTCGGTCTCGCTGCCGGCGCGGCCCTGCACCAAGCGCACAGCGCGGCCGTCGACCACATCGACAGCGGGCAACAAAATCAGCACATTCCCTCCTGTGCCGCGAAAGTGCAACTACCGACACCTCTACTCGGGATTCGCGTCGTGGAATGCACTTTCGCGGAGCTGGTCATAGTCCTTCCACCCAGTTTCTGAGCACCGTCGCCCCGGCGTCCCCGCTTTTCTCCGGGTGGAACTGGGTCGCTGCCAGCGGCCCGTCTTCGACCGCGGCGAGGAACGGAACCT
This sequence comes from Mycobacterium shimoidei, assembly GCF_900417275.1. Taxonomy (NCBI): domain Bacteria; kingdom Bacillati; phylum Actinomycetota; class Actinomycetes; order Mycobacteriales; family Mycobacteriaceae; genus Mycobacterium; species Mycobacterium shimoidei. The sequence goes on from NZ_UEGW01000001.1 coordinate 3,770,490, forward strand.
CATGGGTGGCCCAGGTCAGCAGCGCGTCGGAGCGGCCTTCCCAGCGCTGCGCGGCATAGGAGTGCACAAAATAAAACCGGGCGTCGTCACTGAGTCCCCGGAACAGCGTCGTGCCCTGAGGTGCGGCCACCACATTCCAGCCCATGTGGGGGATCACCTTGGCGTCCAGCCGAGTCACCGCGCCGGGCCACTGGCCACAACCCGCCGACTCCACCCCGAACTCCACGCCGCGGGTGAACAGGATTTGCATGCCCACGCATACCCCCAACACCGGCTGCTCGTTGGCGACCCGCTCGGCGATGACCTGCTCGCCGCCGATTGCCCGCAGCCCGGTCATGCACGCCTCGAAAGCGCCCACGCCGGGCACCACCAGCCCGTCGGCGGCCGCGGCAGCCCTCAGATCACTGGTCACCTCAACGTCGGCACCGACGCGCTGCAGCGCGCGCTGCGCCGAGCGCAAATTGCCCGACCCGTAGTCTAGAACGACAACTGACTTCACAGAGCGCCTTTGGTGGACGGCACACCGGACACACGGGAATCAAGTTCGACGGCTTGGCGCAACGCACGGGCGACGGCCTTGTACTCCGCCTCGGTGATGTGGTGCGGGTCGCGGCCATACAGTACCCGCACATGCAACGCAATACGGGCGTTGTTGGCCAACGTCTCGAACACGTGCCGGTTGACGACAGTGTGATACGGCACCGTGTTACCGGCAATAGTGAAGTGCCGCAGGTGATCCGGCTCACCTGTGTGCACGCAGTACGGCCGCCCGGACACGTCGACGATCGCGTGCGCCAGCGCCTCGTCCATCGGGATGAAGGCATCGCCGAAGCGCCGGATGCCGGACTTGTCGCCGAGCGCCTGCCCCAGCGCCTGCCCGAGAACGATCGCGGTGTCCTCGATGGTGTGATGCGCTTCGATTTCGACGTCACCCTTCGCGCGCACGCTCAAGTCGAAGCTCGCGTGGGTGCCGAGCGCGGTCAGCATGTGGTCGTAGAACGGGATGCCGGTGTCGACATCGGCTCGCCCGGTGCCGTCGAGGTCGAGTTCGACCACGATGTCACATTCCTTGGTGCTGCGCTCTACCCGTGCACGACGACTCATGACGCTCCTAATCGCTGGGCCAATTCGGTGACGGCGATCTGCGCGCTGGCCGCCAAAAACACGTCATTTTCCTCAGCCAGTCCGGTGGTGACACGCAGGTAGCCGGGGATGCCGACGTCGCGGATCAAAATGCCGGCGTCGAGGTAGCGCTGCCAGGCGGTGGGTGCGTCGGCGAACTGCCCGAACAGCACGAAGTTGGCGTCGCTCGGGATGACCCGAAAGCCGATGGCCCTCAATGCTTCCGTCACCCGTTCGCGTTCGGCGACCAACTTGGCGACGCTGCCCAGCGTGTCGTCGGCATGGCGCAGGGCGGCGCGCGCGGCGGCCTGGGTGACCGACGACAGGTGATAGGGAAGCCGCACCAACAGCACCGCCTCGATCACCGCCGGGGTGGCGATGAGATAACCGAGCCGGCCCCCGGCGAACGCGAACGCCTTGCTCATCGTGCGGGTGACGATCAGCTTGGCCGGAAACTCCTCGATTAGTTGAACGGCACTGGGTTGCGACGAAAATTCGCCGTAGGCCTCGTCAACGATCAGAATTCCCGGCGCCGCCTCCAGCAGCCGCCGCAGGTCCGGTAACGAAACACTCTGCCCAGACGGGTTGTTGGGGCTGGCGATGAACACCACGTCGGGGCGGTGCTCGGCGAGTGCTGCTATCGCCGCGTCGACGTCGAGGCTGAAGTCGTCAGCGCGCGCCGTTTCGATCCATTCGGTGTGGGTCCCGTCGGCGATGATCGGATGCATCGAATAGGACGGGACGAAACCGATCGCGCTGCGCCCCGGCCCGCCGAACGCCTGCAGTAATTGCTGCAGAATCTCGTTAGAGCCGTTGGCGGCCCACAGGTTTTCCAGGCCGAGCCGCACCCCGGTTTGCGCGGTCAAATAGTCGGCAAGGTCACGGCGCAGCGCCACCGAGTCACGATCGGGATAGCGGTGTAGATCTGCAGCGGCATCCCGCACCGATGCGACGACGTCGTCGATTAGCGCTTTGGTGGGCGGGTGTGGGTTCTCGTTCGTGTTCAGCCGGATCGGGACCGCCAATTGCGGTGCCCCATAAGGTGATTTGCCGCGCAGGTCATCACGCAGCGGCAGCTGCTCGAGGGTTGGGCGGCCGGTCATCGTTCGAACCTCCGCCGTACCGCTTCGCCGTGCGCGGGCAGGTCTTCGGCCTTGGCCAGCGTGATGATGTGCCCGGACACGTCTTTGAGCGCGGCCTCGGTGTAGTCGACGACGTGGATGCCGCGCAGGAAGGTTTGCACCGACAGTCCGCCGGAATGCCGGGCACATCCGGCTGTCGGCAACACGTGATTGGAGCCCGCGCAATAGTCGCCGAGGCTGACCGGCGAATAGGGGCCGACGAAAATCGCTCCGGCGGAGTGGATCTGCGCGGCCACCGCAGGTGCGTCGACGGTCTGGATCTCCAGGTGCTCGGCGGCGTAAGCATTCACCGCGCGGACGCCGGCGTCGAGGTCATCGACCAAGATGACCGCCGACTGAGGCCCGCGCAGCGCCGCCGTCACCCTGTCGCGGTGCACGGTGGTTCGTAGTTGGTGGGCCAGTTCGGTTTCGGTGGCGTCGGCCAGCTCCGCGCTCGGTGTCACGAGCACACTGGCGGCCATCTCGTCGTGCTCGGCCTGGCTGATCAGGTCGGCGGCCACATGCGCGGGGTCGGCGGTGTGGTCGGCGAGGATTGCGATTTCGGTCGGCCCGGCCTCGGCGTCGATGCCGACCCGTGAGCGGCAGAGGCGCTTCGCGGCGGTGACGTAGATGTTGCCCGGCCCGGTGATCATGTCGACGGGCGCGAGTTCGCCGCCGTCGGTGTCGGTGCCGCCGTAGGTGAGCAGCGCCACTGCCTGCGCCCCGCCCACGGCCCAGACTTCGTCGATGCCCAGCAGCCGCGCCGCGGCCAGGATCGTCGGGTGCGGCAAGCCATCAGATGCCGCTTGCGGCGGGCTGGCCACCACCAACGAGCCGACGCCGGCGACCTGCGCCGGCACCACGTTCATCACCACGCTCGACGGGTACACGGCATTGCCGCCCGGCACGTAGAGGCCCACCCGCTGGACCGGCACCCAGCGCTGCGTGACCACAGCCCCGGGGCCCAGGGTCGTCGTCGAGTCGGCACGACGCTGATCAGCATGCACGGCGCGGGCCCGGTCGATCGCCACCTCAAGGGCCTCGCGAACATCGGCTGCCAAGCCGGCCAGCGCGGCATCGAGCTCGCCGGCGCGAACCCGCACCGCCGCCGGCCGGACCTGATCGAACGTCTCACCGAACTCCAGCGCGGCCGCCGCCCCCCGTTCGGCTACCGCCTCGACAATCGGGCGCACCCTGGGCAGCACAGCGTCGACGTCGGCAACACCGCGCGGCAATGTCGCGCGCAACTGAGCAGCGGATAGCTCGGCGCCGCGCAGGTCAATGCGGGCCATCAGGGTCACGCTGACCATTGTCCCAGGCAGGACCAAATGGTTATCGGGCCGGTACAGTGACCGCCATGTCAGCACAGGATCACCCAAAAGGCGCCCAAGAGTTCCCGGCAATCTTCCCGCCGTGGTTGGACCGGCTGCAGATCAAATATATGAACCCGGTGGTTAAGAAGGTTGCGCGTTTTCTACCCGGGACGTCGATCATCAAGCACCGAGGCCGAAAGTCCGGCAAGCCGTACGAAACGGTCGTCACCACCTACCGCAAGGGCAACCTGCTGGCGATCGCGTTGGGCCACGGCAAAACGGAGTGGGTCAAGAATGTGCTGGCCGCCGGCGAGGCTGACGTGCGGCTGTCTCGGCGGGATCTGCACATCACCAACCCGCGGATCGTGCCGGCGGGCGCAGACGGCGAGGGCCTGCCGTGGCTAGCCCGTTTGCAGGCGCGTCGGGTCGCCGTTTTCGTCGCCGATATCTCCTGAGCGCTGGCTACAGGTCCAGCCCGACGTCGAGCACCCGCACCGAGTGGGTGAGCGCGCCGACGGCCAGATAGTCGACCCCAGTCCCGGCGTAGGCGGCCGCGTTGTCCAGAGTGAGGCCGCCAGAGGATTCCAGCTTGACCGCGGACCCGCGGGCATCGCGACGCTGCACAGCGATCTGGGTTTGCCAGACCGGGAAGTTGTCCAACAGCACCAGCTCGACGTCCTCGGCGAGCACGTCGTCGAGCTGCTCGAGCGAGTCGACTTCCACCTCGCACGGCAGATCCGGTGCCTTGGCACGTACCGCGCGCAACGCCGCCACCACCGAGCCCGCCGCCGCGACGTGGTTGTCTTTGATCAGCGCCGCGTCGCCCAGGCCCATCCGGTGATTGACCCCGCCGCCGACGCGGACCGCATATTTCTGCAACGCACGTAGCCCGGGCAGCGTCTTGCGGGTGTCACGGATTTTGGTGTTGGTGCCGTGCACGGCGTCGACCCAGGCGGCTGTCGTGGTGGCGATGCCGGATAGATGGCACACCAGGTTGAGCATGGTCCGCTCGGCGGTCAGCAGCCCGGACGTCGGTGCTTGCAGCCTCAACAGCGCCGCACCGGGCTGCAGCCGCGCGCCGTCGTCGACGCGGTCAAGCACCCGGTAGCCGTCCGGACCCACCACCTCGTCGAGCACCAGCAGCGCAATGTCGACACCGGCGATCACGCCCGCCTCGCGGGTGATCAGCGCCGCGGTGGCCGTCGCGCCGTCCGGCACCGTCGCCAGCGTGGTGACGTCCGGGCCGTAGCGCAGGTCTTCGTCGAGCGCACGCGCGATCGTGGCGCGAGCCTCTGCAAGCTCGCACTCGGAGAGGCCCATCAGCACACCGCCGCCGGCGCCTCAGCGTGCACGGTGTTCTCCTCCTCGCACAGCCGCACGACGATGCTGCGGGCGTACTCGGGGGCAGCGTCGGGGTATTCGGCACGATGATGACAGCCACGGGTTTCGTCGCGGGCCAGCGCAGCGGCGACCACCGCGCGCGCCGTCACGGTCAGCGCCACGTCTTCGAGATCAGCCCGGCACCGCACGTCGCGCATGGGCGCCGCCGCGAGCGTATCGGCCGACCGACGCAGACCGTGCTCGGTACGCACCACCGACGCATTCCTGCTCATCAGCTGCTGTAAGTCGTTGCGCACCAACGCGATAGCGGGCTCCACTTCCACCGGCGTGGCCCGCAAGGACCCCGTCGCGGCCGCGTGAGCTGCCGCGGCCCTACCGGCACGTCCGCCCACGACCAGGCCTTCGAGCAGGCTGTTGGAGGCCAGTCGGTTCGCGCCGTGCATCCCGGTTCGGGCGACCTCACCTGCGGCGTACAGACCCGGCAGTTCGGTTTGTCCGTGTACGTCGGTGACGACGCCGCCGCAACTGTAGTGCGCACCGGGAACGACCGGAATCGGTTGGCGGACCGGGTCGATTCCTATCGCCCGGCACGCGGCGGTGACGGTCGGAAAGCGCGCCTCGAAACCGGGGACGGCGCGGGCGTCGAGATACAAGCACGGCTCTCCCGTCGCTTTGAGTCGCGCGTCGACCGCTGCGGCGACGATGTCGCGCGGCGCCAAGTCGGCCATCGGATGCACGCCGGCCATCACTGGGTTGCCTTGAACGTCAAGCAGTATCGCGCCCTCACCGCGCAACGCCTCGGTGACCAGCGGTCGCCGACCGTCGGTGTGTCCGTCGAACAGCATGGTCGGGTGGAACTGGATGAATTCGATATCGCTGACCGGAACCCCCGCCCACAGTGCCAGCGCGATGCCGTCGCCGGTTGAGCCGTCCGGGTTGGTGGTCGCGGTGTAGAGGTGGCCCAGCCCCCCGGTGGCCAAGATCACCGATGGCGCGTGCACGATGCCGAGCCCGTCGGTGTTGGCCACCAGCACTCCGGCGACCGGCCCGCTTTTGTAATCTTCCTGCAGCACGCGCAGAGCGACGTGGTTGGTGCGGATATCCAGTGCGGCGGCAGCCTGATCGAGTACGCGCTGCACCTCAGCACCGGTGGCGTCACCGCCGGCGTGCACGATGCGCCGCCGCGAATGCCCGCCCTCGCGCGTCAGCGCCCATCGGCCAGGGTGCGACTCGTCGAATCGTGCTCCGTCGCCGACCAATTCGGCCACCGCCCGGTAGCCGTCGGCCACGATCGAGGTCACCGCTTCCGCGTCGCACAGGCCCGCGCCGGCGGCCACTGTGTCAGCCACGTGGGCTTCTACCGAGTCGTCGCTGTCGGGCAGCACCACCGCGATGCCGCCCTGGGCGTAGTGCGTGGCGGTCACCCCCGGCCTGCGCCCGGCCTTGCTGAGCACCATGACGCGTCGGCCGGCGCGGTGCACGGCCAGCGCGGCGGCCAGGCCGGCCACCCCGGTACCGATGACGACGACATCGGCATGCTGCTGCCAGACCAGAGGAGCGCTCATTCGCCGCCGCCAGGCTGCCCGATTGCAATCATCCGTTCCACGCTGCGGCGGGCCGCCGCGGCGATGTTCGGGTCGACATCGACTTCGTCGGCGCCTTCAACCAGACAACGCAGCAGCGCCGCCGGTGTGATCATCTTCATGAACTTGCATGATGCACGGTCGTTGACGGCCTGGAAATCAGTGCCCGGCGCGGCATTTCGTAATTGGTACAACATTCCGACCTCGGTGGCGACCAGCACTTGGCGCGCGTGGGTGGCACGTGCGGCGTCGAGCATGCCGCCGGTGGACAAGATCTTGACCCGCTCTTGCGGGAAGACGCCTTCGCCGGCGAGATACAGAGCCGAAGTGGCGCAACCACATTCGGGATGCACATACAGTTCGGCGTCGGGATTCGCCCGAGCCCGCTCGGCCAGCTCGTCGCCGTTGATTCCGGCGTGCACGTGGCATTCGCCGGCCCACACGTGCAGGTTCTTTCGCCCAGTGACCCGCCGCACATGCGCGCCGAGGAACTGGTCGGGACAGAACAACACCTCGCGGTCGGGGTCGATGGATGCGACGACGTCGACAGCGTTCGACGAGGTGCAACAGATGTCGGTGAGCGCCTTGACCGCTGCCGTGGTGTTGACGTAAGACACGACGACCGCGCCGGGGTGCTCGTCCTTCCAGGCCTGCAAGTCCTCGGGTGTGATCGAGTCCGCCAGTGAGCAGCCGGCGCGCTGGTCGGGAATCAGCACCGTCTTGTCCGGTGACAGGATCTTCGCGGTCTCGGCCATGAAATGCACGCCGCAGAACACGATGGTGTCCTCGGGCGCGGCGGCGGCGACTCGCGACAACGCCAGCGAGTCACCGACGTGGTCGGCGACGTCCTGAATCGCGGGCAACTGATAGTTGTGCGCCAGGATGGTGGCGCCCCGCAGATCGGCCAACCGGCGGATTTCCGCAGCCCATCGCGCGTCGCCGTCCACGCCCGAGTAGCCGGCCGGCGTGTTGGTGATGCCGGCAGCCAGGCCGTCGGCCAGCCCATCCGCACGATTCAGCACCTCGGTCATAAGCGCCGCTCCTTTGGCTGACGGGGTTTTCGACTTATAATCGAAAACGTGGTTCATGGTAGCACTGCACACGAAGTGCTTGCAGTGGTGTTCCAAGTTCGCGGGCTCGAAACCGGGAATGCCATGCTCAGCGTGCTGTTATGGCAGCGCGCCCGCGAACCGCAGCGCGGCGCGTGGTCGCTGCCCGGGGGCCGGCTGCAGCAGGACGAGGACATCACGACCTCGGTGCGGCGCCAGCTCGCCGAGAAGGTCGACCTGCGTGAGGTTGCCCACCTCGAGCAGCTCGCGGTGTTTTCCGATCCGGCCCGCATCCCGGGTGTTCGCACGATCGCCTCAACCTTCCTGGGTCTGGTGCCCTCCCCCGCTACGCCCGAGCTGCCCAAGGACACCCGCTGGCATCCAGTGACCGCGCTGCCGACGATGGCGTTCGACCACGGCCCGATGGTCGACCACGCCCGCGCCCGGCTGGCCGCCAAGATGTCCTACACCAACATCGGATTCGCTCTGGCGCCAAGGGAATTCGCGCTGTCGACGCTGCGTGACATTTACAGCGCCACGCTCGGATACCAGGTTGACGCGACCAACTTGCAGCGCGTGCTCGCCCGCCGCAGTGTCATCACCCAGACCGGCACCAGGGCGCAGTCCGGGCGCAGCGGGGGGCGTCCGGCGGCGCTGTACCGTTTCGTCGACTCGCAGCTGCGGGTCACCGACGAATTTGCTGCGCTTCGACCGCCCGCGCCGGCCTAGGCGGGTCGACTGGATTCTTAAAGCTCTCTTAAGTAGCCTGCTCGGGTGGACATTGGGAGCCTCGCGACGACCTCGACCGGTGCGGAGTGGATCGGCCGCCCGCCGCACGAGGAGTTGCAGCCCAAGGCGCGTCCCGTTCTGCCCTCGAAAGACCCCTTCTACCAGCCGCCGGAGGGGTTCGAGCATGCTGTGCCCGGAACGGTGTTGCGTTCGCGTGAAGTCGAACTTGCCTATCTGGGTCTGATTCCCCAGCGCCTCACCGCAACACAGCTGCTCTACCGCACCACCGACATGAACGGCAGGCCGGAGGCCACAGTCACCACGGTGATCGTGCCCCCAGAAGCCACGGCCGAGCGGCCTTGCCCGGTGCTGTCGTATCAGTGCGCGATCGATGCCGTGACATCGCGCTGCTTCCCGTCCTATGCCCTGCGCCGGCGCGCCAAAGCCGTGGGTTCGTTGGCGCAACTGGAGTTCCTGTTGATCAGCGCCGCGCTTGCCGAGGGATGGGCGGTGTCAGTCCCCGATCACGAAGGAACGCGTGGGATGTGGGGTGCACCCTACGAGCCCGGTTGCCGCGTGCTGGACGGTGTACGCGCAGCGCTGCGCTTCGAGCGCCTTGGACTGTCCGCGTCCGCGCCGGTCGCCCTCTGGGGTTACTCGGGTGGCGGCCTGGCCAGCGCCTGGGCCGCCGAAATGTGTGCCGACTACGCGCCCGAGCTCGACATCGTCGGCGCGGTGCTGGGCTCGCCCGTCGGCGACCTGGGCCACACGTTCCGCAGGCTCAACGCCAGCTTCCTCTCGGGCCTGCCGGCCATGGTGGTAGCCGCCCTGGCGCACGCCTACCCAGAGCTGGACCGGGTCATCAAAGAGCACGCCAATGCCGAGGGGCGAACGCTGCTGAGCCAGCTGGAGGACATGACCACCCTTGGCGCGATCATCCGGATGGCCGGCAAGGACGTGGGCGTCTATCTTGATCGGCCGCTCGAGGAAGTCTTGGCGCTGCCGGAGGTCCAGCACGTCTTCGACAGCATCAAGTTGGGCACCGCGGTGCCGTCACCGCCGGTGCTGATCGTGCAGGCTGTCCACGACTACCTCATCGACGTCGGCGACATCGACGAACTGGCCGCCACCTATTCGGCGGGCGGTGCAGATGTCACCTACCACCGCGATGCGTTCTGCGAGCACTTGCTGCTGCATCCGTTGTCGGCGCCGATGACGCTGCGCTGGCTGCAAGACAGATTTGCACGCCGGCCACTGAGCGATCACCTGGTCCGCACCAAGTGGCCGACGATGTTCAACCCGGCCACTTATCTGGGGATGGCGCGGCTGGGTGTCATCGCCGCGAAGGTGATCACTGGACGGAAGCTGCACCGACGTCCGCTGTGAGCGGCCTGGCTGCGTCCGTTTCGGCGGGCGGATAGCCACCAAGGTCGTCGCGGGCGGTGGCGGCGGCCAGCACCGCGTAGACCAGCGCCGCGGTGGCCACCGGCGCCAACAGCGTGCAGGCTGCCTGCAGCGGGGTGTGGCCGAAAAACACCGGTGGCGCCTCGGTGAAGTAGTACACCCGGTTCTCCCGCGTGACCGGCGCCGCGTCGAAATTCACGGCGCCGTAATGCAGGCGCACGAGCAGCGCTGCGGTCGTGGCCGCGAGCGCAGCCGCGCCCGCCATCCCCAGGCACAGCCCAGCGACCATTGTCGGCCCCCGGTGGTGGCGCCATTGCCACACCAGCACCGGGGCGATCACGGCGACGACATTCAGCAGCCCGAGCATCATGAACGCGGCGACGAAGAAGTGGTCGGATTCGTTGCCGAGGTAGTCGTGCAGCCGCTCGCCGTCGTCGGCCAGCGCCACCACGCCGTGGATCGCCGGGGCGATCCACGCCCAAAGGCCGCCGACCAGCACACCGCTCGGCAGTAGACCCAGCGCGACTGTGATGACCGCCCGGCGGCGCGAAACGCGCGGAGCGTCAGTCAACGCTGCTCCTCCAAGTTCGTCGAGTCCACCCGGCCGTGCCGGGAACATTTCGCCCACCAGCCGTCCGGGCGGACCTGCACCACCATGCGCCGACCGCATGCCGCGCAGAACCTCGGCGGCTCGAGACCCAGCTGCGCGGCCGTCGGTACCGGTGCGCCGGGCTGCGCGTCGCGGCGTTGGCCGGTGTAAACGCAGTAGACGCCCGCGCCGATCGGCGCAGGCAGATCGTGAACCATCACAGGCTCGCGTTGAGCGCCTTGATCGGCATCTGCAGATCGTCGAGCAGTTCCAGATCGGCTTCGGCTGGGCGGCCCAGCGTGGTCAGGTAGTTGCCGACGATCACCGCGTTGATGCCACCCAGGATTCCGCGCTTGGCCCCGAGGTCGCCGAGTGTGATCTCGCGTCCGCCCGCGAAACGCAGCATGGTCCGCGGCAAGGCCAGCCGGAATGCCGCCACCGCCTTGAGCGCCTCACTGGCCGGCAGTACCTCCAGATCTCCGAACGGGGTTCCCGGCCGCGGGTTCAGGAAATTCAGCGGCACCTCGTCGGGATCCAGTTCAGCCAGGTCGGCGGCGAATTCCGCGCGCTGCTCGAGCGTCTCGCCCATGCCGAGGATGCCGCCGCAGCACACCTCCATGCCGGCCTCGCGCACCATCGTCAACGTCGACCAGCGCTCTTCCCAGGTATGGGTGGTGACGACGTCGGGAAAGAACGACCGCGCGGTCTCCAGGTTGTGGTTGTAGCGGTGCACACCCATCGCCGACAACCGCTCCACCTGGTCGGCGGTCAGCATGCCCAGCGAGCAGGCGATCTGGATGTCGACTTCGTCGCGGATCGCCTCGATCCCGGCGGCGACCTGAGCCATCAATCGGTCATCAGGACCCCGAACGGCGGCCACGATGCAAAATTCGGTGGCGCCGCTCTTGGCGGTCTGCTTGGCCGCCTCAACCAGGCTGGGAATGTCCAGCCAGGCGCTACGCACCGGCGAGGCGAACAGCCCGGACTGTGAGCAGAAATGGCAGTCTTCCGGGCAACCGCCGGTTTTCAGGCTGATGATGCCTTCGACTTCGACCTCCGGACCGCACCAGGCCATCCGCACCTCGTGGGCCAGCGCCAGCAATTCCTCGAGTCGGTCGTCGGGCAGCCGCAGCACGGCCAGGACCTGGTCCCGGGTTAAGCCCTCACCCCGCTCCAGCACCTGGCGGCGCGCCACGGAAAGGATGTCGGTGCTGTCGGTGGTGGGTCGAGTCGCCGCCTGAGTCACGCCGTTCAGGTTAGGGCAGCGGTGCATAGCCGCACAAAACGTGGCAGCGTGAACAGCAATGAGCACTTTGTCCACCCAGTACGTGGCGCACCATTATCTATTGCTGGCGCTGCCCGCTTTTCTGCCGGCGGTGGTCGTTGTCGGGGTCGTGCTGTATGTGGCGTTGAAAGACAGGCGTAGCCGTGGCGAGGCCGCGCGCACCCCTGCCGACAACACGCGGGATCAAGGCAGCACCAGCTAAACGGGCGAAGTTTGACCTTCCGGCCAACCGGCAACCTACTGTCCAGTAAGCCGACGCTTTGCGTCCAGATCTTGCGGGGCGTCCCGGCGCGGTTGGGAGGAGACGACGGTGCGGTCAGCGGTTCTCGCGGAGGCTCCGGCCGGAGGGGCCGGAATCGGGCAGGTGATAGGTCTGTCGATCGCGGCAGCGGTGATAGCCGTGGCGATGCTGTGGGTCGGCTACGCGCATCGCAGCCACCGGATCACCTGGTTGAGTCGGGCGGCGGACTGGATGGCCGAGAAGTTCGACCGTCCACCCTGGGTTGCCCTGCCGGTCCTGGTGTACACCACGTCGATCATTTGCGCCCTGTTCGGCTTCATCTGGGATGTCAGCTGGCACATCGGCAACGGCCGCGATTCGGGTCCATTGGCCAACCCCGCGCACTATTTCATCGTCATCGGGCTATTCGGGATTTTCTTGGCCGGCATGATCGCGGTGGTGATGCCGTTCGACAAGCCGGGACCGGCGGCGGTGCGCATCACCGGCAATTGGTCCGCACCCGTCGGCGGTGTGCTGATGGCCGGCTGCGGGCTGTACGCGCTGATCGGGTTCCCGCTCGATGACATCTGGCATCGCATCTTCGGCCAGGATGTGACGTTGTGGGGTCCGACACATCTGATGATGATCGGCGGCGCCGGGTTCTCGCTGTTTGCCGTTCTGATGCTGGAATACGAAGGCGGACAGGGACTTCCGGACACACCCGAAGAGGGGACGTTCGCCCGCGCGGAGCGTCGATTCATCCGGTTCCTGCGGTATCTGTCCTGCGGCGGTCTGTTGATCGGCATGTCGGTTTATCAGATCGAGTTCGACTTCGGCGTCCCCCAGTTCCGGCTTGTTTTCCAGCCGATGCTGATCGCCGGCGCGGCGACGATCGGGACGGTGGTCGCCCGAATGACGTTGGGGCGCGGTGCGGCGATCGTGGCGGCGCTGTTCGCGATAGCGCTGCGCGGCGCGGTCGCGTTGGTGGTCGGACCGATCCTGGGAGCTCCCATCAACTGGTTCCCGCTGTATCTGGGCCCGGCGATCGTGGTCGAGGTACTTGCGTTGACGCCGCTGATGCGGCGCCCGGTGCTGTTCGGCGCCGTCGCCGGTTTGGGCGTGAGCACCGTCGGGCTGTGGCTCGAGTCGTTCTGGATCGAAGCGGTCTACCCCTACTCCTGGCCGATCACCATGTGGGGTGAAGCCCTCGCCATGGCGGTGCCGGTGGCGGTGCTGGCCGGGATGTGTGCGGCGATGTTCGGGATGGTGCTCACCGCTCAACCACTGCCGCGCAGGGGAATCGGTATCTCGCTCGTGGCGGCGGCCGTGCTGGTGACCGGTTGCGCGGTGGCCAACGGACTGCATATCCATGTGCCGCAACAAAACACCGCCACCGTCAAGCTGACCGATCTGCCCAGCCCGCCCGGGCAACGACTGGTATCGGCCGACGTGCAGATCAACCCGCCGAATCTGGTCAGCGACCACCCGGAGTGGCTGACGATCCTGTCCTGGCAGGGACGGATGCAGAACCACCGCGGTCTGTTCATCGACGCGCTGGACCGGGTTGGTCCGGGTCACTATCACTCCACCCAGCCCGTCCCGGTGTGGGGCGACTGGAAGACGCTGCTGCGCGTGCAGGACGGCAGGACGATGACCGCCGTGCCGATCTGGGCGCCGGCCGACGAAGCGATTCCGGCACCGGAGATTCCCGCGTTGGCCTCCAGCAACCGTCCGTTCGTGCTCGAGGTGTCGATCTTGCAGCGCGAACGCGACCCCGACGTCCCGGAATGGTTGTTCACCGCAGGCGGCATCGTGGTGTTGATCTTCACGTTGATGGTCATCGGGGCGCTGACCTGGGGTGCAGGACGGATCAACGCCGCCGAGCCCGCACCCAAACGACCAGAGACCGCAGCTGCCGACCGCTCGCCCCCGCAGGCAGCATGAGAGCCCTGATGGCGTTGCGACATGCACTCATCGCCGCCGCAGCAGCGGTGCTGAGTTATGGCCTCGTCGCCTGTGGTGCGGCATCAAATCCAGGCTCCACCGCCAACAACGACGCCGCTGTGGTGGTGGATGTGACGATCGCGCACGGCAGCGTCACACCGACCAACGCGACGCTGGAGGCGAAAGTCCACCAGCCGATCACGGTCCGGGTCACCAGCGACGCCACCGACGAGCTGCATGTGCACTCGGTGCCCGATCACAAATTCCAGGTTGCGGCGGCACCTGACCAGACGTTCCAGTTCAGCGTCGAGGTCCCCGGCAAGGTCGACGTCGAGCTACACCACTTGAACAAGACGATCGCGACCATCCAAGTCCGCCCGTGATCCGCCTTTTGGCGCACGGGTTGGGTGGCTCCAGCGACCTTCCCGTCCCGTACGCCTTCGCGATGGTGGGCGCCGCGTGGGCGTTGACGTTCACCTTCGCACTGGTCGCCTTCGCTTGGCGGCGACCGCGATTCGATCCGCAAAAGCCCGGCCGCCCGTTGCCCGCCGCGCTGACCAAACTTGTGGATGCTCGCGCGACGCGCTGGACGGCGGCCGGACTGGCGCTGCTGTTCACGGCGTGGGTGCTGCTGGCAGGCCTGGCCGGACCACAGGACCAGAGCAACGCCCTGCTCGGTGTCTTCTATGTGCTGCTGTGGGTCGGGTTGATCGCGCTGTCGGTGCTCTTCGGGCCGGTGTGGCGCGTCATCTCTCCGGTGCGCACGACCTATCTGCTGCTGCGACGGGCCATTGGCGCCGCGCTTAGCCGGCCGCGGCTGCGTTATCCGGAAAGTTGGGGTTACCGTCCCGCCGCGGCGGGGTTGTTCGCGTTCGTGTGGATGGAGTTGGCCAGCCCGAATCCCGCGTCGCTGCCCCTGATCAAAACGTGGCTGCTGGTGTACGCCGTGGTCCTACTCGGTGGCGCATGGCTATGCGGACAACGCTGGCTGGCCCGAGTCGACCCGTTCGGGGTGTACAGCATGGCGGTATCGCGACTGTCGCCGTTTCGGCGCAACCCCGTCACCGGGCGGATCGTCGTCGGCAACCCGTTGGATCATCTGCCGTCGCTGCCGGTGCGCCCCGGCGTGGTGGCGGTTTTGGCCGTCTTGCTCGGGTCGACGGCCTTCGACAGTTACTCCTCGTCGCCGACGTGGCGCGGATTTGCCGATCGCCTCACCCGCGACTTTCACGGTGTCCCCGTCACGATGTCGTCGTCCGCGCTGAACACACTCGGCCTGCTGGCATTCATTTCCGTTGTCGCACTGACATTTTCACTGGCCGCCCGGGCGACCGGCGGGGTTGACCGGGACCAACGGCATGCGTTGCCCGGGCAGATGGCGCATTCGCTGATCCCGATCGTGGTCGGCTACATCTTCGCCCATTACCTGTCGTATCTGGTGGAGCGGGGCCAGCAAGCCGTCTTCGCGCTGGCCGACCCCCTTGGTCGGGGCTGGAACCTGTTGGGGCTGGCGCATACCCACGTCGCCTACGTGTTGTCAATGCACCCGTCGCTGCTGGCCGCGGTCAAGGTGACCTGCGTCGTCACCGGGCACATCGTGGCGGTGATCGCGGCCCATGACAAGGCGCTGCGTGTGTTGCCGAGCGGTCATCAACTGACCGGCCAGCTCACGATGATGCTGGTGATGGTCGGCTATACCTTCACCGGGCTATACCTGCTCTTCGGCGGGTGACAGAGGTGTCGCCGGCTTTGATTCCGCGGTCTGCGTGAACCACAACAAGTAGGTCAGTGGCGGCACGACGATCACCCCGGCAAGCGCAACCACAACCAGCAGTGCGGCCAGCGTCGCCGGAGCCCCGGCGGCGTCGGCGATGCGCAGTTGGTCGGTCAGCATCCACGGATACTGTCCGACACCCCAGCCGGCGACCACTGCCGCAACCGCAAGTGCGGCGAACATCCTTGCCACAGAGGGAGATCGGTACAACAACAACAAGGTGGTCGCGCCGGCGAGGGCTGCGATGACGAGCAGCGGAAGCGCCCGGCCCAGCAGACCGGAACTCAGCGTGGGGGCGTCGTCCAGAATCGGATACAGACCCGCGAAAACGATCACTCCGGCGACCAGCCCGACCGCCAGGGTACGCACGCGAAGTCGGCCGGCCAACGCGGCATCGCCTATCCGAACAGCGTCGGCCGTCAAGAAGATTCCGGCCAGAAATACGCATGTCGTGACGGCGAGGCACCCGCCGACCAGCGATGTCAGATTCACCCACGAGCCAACCGGATCACCATAGCCATTGGCCGGCACCCGTCCCGAGGCGATGGCACCGGCCACCGTGCCGAAGAAAAACGGTGTGATCAACGATGATCCGGCGAAGATCGCCCCGAACAGGCGTGCTTGGCCGAAGGTGGCGGCGTATTTGCGGAACGCGAAGCTCGAGCCGCGCAACACGATCCCGGCAAGGGCGAGTATCAACGGGGTGAAAAGTGTCGTCGTCGCCGCCGCAAAGGCCTTCGGGAATCCGGTCCACCAGATGACCAGAATATAGATCAACCACACATGATTGGCTTCCCACACTGGCCCGATGCTGTGATCGATCAGCGTGCGCACCTCTGCGCCGTGCCGACCCCGGCCCGCCGTCAAATCGTAAAAGCCCGAACCGAAGTCGGCGCCACCGAGCAGCGCATACACGATCACCCCGACGAACATCGCCGCGGCCACCGCAGCAGAAAGGCTCACCCGCCCGGCTCCGCCCGAGCAGGTGTTGCGGCCACCACGGCGGGCCCGTACGGGCTTGGTAGCTCTTCCTCGCCCGCGCGCCAACGCCTGGTCATCGAGCGCAACACGACGAAGGCCGCGACGGTCATGCCGACGTAGATCACCACCACTCCGCCATAGGTCCACCAGATCGCCCGGTTGAACGTCGCCGCGTCGGTGGTGCGCAGGACCTGCCACACCGTCCACGGCTGACGACCGACTTCTGTTGCAACCCAACCCATTTCCAACGCAATAATCGCAAGTGGCCCCGCGAGGACCGCAAACCGCAGAAACCAACGGTTACTCAGCAGGTCGTGCCCGCGCCGACGGGCTGCCCAGAACACCACCGCCACCAGCGCCAGCAACAAACCGATGCCAACCATCGATTGAAACGACCAGTGGGTGATGTTGACCAGCGGCCAATCGGATCGCGGAATGGTCTCCAGGCCGGGCACCGACCCATTGAAGGTGCCGCGAGCGATGATGGAGCCCACCCGGGGTATGGGCAACGCCCAGCGGACCTTGTCGTCGACAAGGAACCCACCCAACCGCAGCGGAGCGGGACCCGGCTCGGGTTCCAGAGCGAGTTCGAAGGCCGCCAACTTGGCCTCCTGCTTGTTGCCGACTTGCAACCCCAGCAGATGACCGGCAAACGGCTGAATCACCGCGGCAACCGAGGCGAAAGCGAATGGAACCGTGAATCCCAGACGGTGGTGGGCGTCATCTCGACCGCGCAGCAGACCCGCCGCGTACACCCCCGAGACCACCAAGCCCACCAGCAGGAACGCGCCCAACCACATGTGCAGAAACTGCAGCCACGCCAACGGATTGAACATCGCTGCCCACGGACGGACATCGGTGAGGACACCGTCGCGGATGGTGAACCCGGTCGGGTAGTTCATCCAGGAATTGACCGCGACCACGCAGAACGACCCGACGATGCCCGAGATCGCCATGGGAACCAGCATGGCCAGGTGCAGCCTCGGACGCATGCGGTCCCACCCGTACAGATACAGGCCGAGAAATATGGCCTCACTGAAGAACGACAGCCCTTCCAAAGCGAACGGCAACCCGAGAACGTCACCGAACCTGCCCATCAATCCCGGCCACAGCAAGCCCATTTCGAAGCTCAGGACGGTTCCGGAGACCGCTCCGATTGCGAACAGCACCGCTGAGGCTTTCGACCACCGCTTGACCAGCCGCAGTGCCGTTGGGTCGTCGCGGACGATTCCGCGACGGTGCACGACGTACATCATGGCCGGAAAAGCCACCCCGAAGCACGCCAGGATGATGTGGAAACCCAGCGAAAGCGCCATCTGCTGTCGAGCCGGGAGCAGTCCCGGCGGTGCGTCGGACGCGAGCACCATGACGGTGTCGCTGAACGGCATCACTCCATCATTGCGCGGCGGTTACCGCAGAGCCAGCCTCAACGGATCAGATGCTCGACGCGCTTGCTGCCGTCCCACCGTCGCAGGGCGGTGAAGCTCGCATCGATGTGTGCCGGGCGCCCGGCGATGCGCAACGCGCGGCCGAGTTGGGCGCCGCCGAGCCGGCGTGCCAACGTGACGTGCGGGGTCCACTGGCCGGGCAGGCTGTTGCGCATCAGCTCGGGCGCCACATGGGGTTGACACACCCGGTGTATCTGCGTGTGCATCGCCAGCAGCTCCGCGGTCGGCACGATCAGCCGCGCCAGCACGTGATTGGTCCGGCCGAACAGCAGCGTCGCCGCCACCACACCGGCCAGCGGCAGCTGTTGGGCGATTGGTTGCAACAGGGCATCGACGTCCGGTGCGATCCGTTCGGCCACCGCCAAAGTCACGTGCGGGCGCGCGGCCGGTGACTGGCTGGGTATCCCGGCGCGGGCCAAGTCCTCCCAGATGCGGCGGATCGCCGCTTCGCTGTCGGGGTCGAACACCAGCTCGATCGAATGAACCATCTACTCGACCAGCCCGCTCACCCAGTCCGTGTCGAACGCTTGGGCGCTCATTGCGGCGAATTCGGCAGGCGACATGGCCGCGGCGTCTGCCGGCAGCGCGGCGCGCAGCGGCGCCAACCGCGCCAACGCGGACCGATTCGAGGCTTGCACTGTCCCGGGACTGGCCGGCCAGCTGCCGATCACTACGCCAGCACATGAAATCCCCTGCGTTGCAAGAGCTTCCAAGGTCAACGCGGTATGATTGAGGGTCCCCAGTTCTGCGGTTGAGACCAACAGCGCCGCCGCGTTCAGATCGACGGCGATGTCGCGAAGCGTCACCCCGTGCTGGGCTAACTCGACCAGCAGACCGCCGGCGCCTTCGACCAGGGTGAGCCACCCGGGCCGATCCAGTTCGCGGATCAGGCGCAGCACGTCGTCGCGGGTCGGCAGGCTCATGCCGGCCTGTTCGGCGGCCGCGGCCGGCGCTAGTGGCTGGGGATAGCGGGCCAGCCCTGCCACCCGGCTTGTTCCCGACAGCCGGGTCACCACGGCGAGGTCATCGTCGCCGGCTTCGGTGCCGGTCTGCACCGGTTTACACACCGCGACGTCGATGCCGGCCCGGCGGGCGTGGCACGCCAGCGCCGCGGTGACGACCGTCTTGCCGACCCCGGTCCCCGTTCCGGTGACGACCAGGACCGTCAACGGCGTGACAACACGTCAGTGAGCACCCGGCGGGCCAACTCGAGCTCGTCGGCGTCCAGTGAGGCGCGTGCGGTGAGTCGTAGCCGCGAGGTGCCCGCCGGAACTGTCGGAGGGCGGAAGCAGCCCACCCGCACCCCGGCGTCCAGGCACGCGGTGGCGGCGGCCAGCGCCGCCTCCGGCTCACCGAGGATCACCGACACCACCGCCGATTCCGGCGTGGTCGGCACCCCGCATATCTCGGCCAACGCGCGGGCGTGCCGCAGCACCGCCGCCGGCCGCCACGGCTCGGCAGCCAGCACCGTCAGCGCCGCCAGCGCCGCACCCGCTGCTGCCGGCGCCAGGCCGGTGTCGAAGATGAAGGGCCGGGCGGCATCGATGAGGTGGTCGCGGACGGCGGCCGAGCCCAGCACCGCACCGCCCTGGCTGCCGAGCGCCTTGGACAACGTCGTCGTCATCACCACGTCGGGCGACCCGGCCAGACCCAGCTCATCGAGCAGCCCCCGCCCACCGGTGCCGCGCACGCCCAGACCGTGCGCCTCATCGACGATGAGCAGCGCACGGTGGCGGCGGCACACCTCGTGCAGCGATCGCACCGGCGCCAAAACGCCGTCGGTGGAAAACACCGAGTCGGTGACGACGACGGCGCGCTCCTCATCCCGTGACGCCAATGCCGCCTCGACGGCCTCGACGTCGCGGTGGCCGGTCACCACCACCCGGGCCCGCGACAACCGGCACGCGTCGACCAGCGACGCGTGCGAGTAGGCGTCGGAAACTATCAGCGAACCCGGGCCCGACAGTCCGACAACCGCGCCCAGGTTGGCGGTATATCCCGAGGAAAACACCAAACTTGCTGCGGCACCGACGAATTCGGCGAGCGCCGTTTCGAGCTGCTGATGCAGTTCGGTATCACCGGTAACCAGCCGCGACCCGGTTGCCCCGGTCCCCCAGGTGCGAAGTGCCTGTACCCCGCCGTCGATGACGTCGGGGTGCTGCGACAGACCCAGGTAGTCATTGGAGGCCAAGTCCAGTTCGGTGGCCACCGGGGGGCGCGGGCGCAGTGAGCGCCGCAGCCCGGCCTGGCGGCGCTGCTGTTCCACCTCGTCCAGCCAGGCCAGCGGCGACGTGTCGATCCGACTCATCGCCTAGAGCCTACGAGAGCCGGTGAGTTCGGCGACGTCGACCATTGCGGAGGTGACCTGCGCAATCTCGTCGGGAGTGCAGATGAACGGCGGCATCGCGTACACCAGGTTGCGGAACGGCCGCAGCCACACTCCGCGATCCAGCGCCGCCGGGGTGGCGACGGCCAGGTCGACGGGCCGGTCGCATTCGATCACCCCGATGGCGCCGCGCACCCGCACATCGGTCACGGCCGGTAATTCCCGGGCGGCTCGCAGCCCGGCAATCAGCCCGGCGTTGATCGCCGCTACGCGCGAGCGCCAGTCTTGCCCGAGCAGCAACTCGACGCTGGCCACCGACACCGCGCAGGCCAGCGGGTTTGCCATGAACGTGGGTCCATGCATCAACGCCCCCGCCTCGCCGGAGCTAATGGTCCGCGCGACGTCGACGGTGCACAGCGTCGCCGCCAAGCTCAGATAGCCGCCGGTCAGCGCCTTGCCCACGCACATGATGTCCGGGCTGACGCCGGCGTGGTCGGCGGCGAACAGCTCGCCGGTGCGCCCGAAGCCGGTGGCGATCTCGTCAAAAACCAGCAACACGTCATGGCGGGTGCAGATCTCCCGCAAGTCGCGAAGGTAGCGCGGGTCGTGGAAGCGCATGCCGCCGGCGCCCTGGACCACCGGCTCGACCACCACAGCCGCCAACTCGGCCGCGTGCTCGGCCAACTGAGATTCGAACTGCTCGCTGTAGGCCCGGTCGTAGTCGCGAGGCACTTGGGGCGCGAAAACCTGCGACGCCAGGACGTCGGTCCAGAGCGCGTGCATGCCGCCGTCGGGGTCACAAATGCTCATCGGCGTGAACGTGTCGCCGTGGTAGCCGCCGCGCCAGGTCATCAGCCGCCGTTTGCCGTACTGTCCGCGACTGCGCCAGTACTGCAGCGCCATCTTCACCGCGACCTCCACCGACACTGACCCGGAGTCGCAGAAGAACACGGTTTCCAGCCCGGCGGGGCTGATTTCGACGAGCAGCTGCGCGAGCCGCGCGGCCGGTTCGTGGGTCAGCCCGCCGAACATGACATGGTTCATGGTGTCGAGCTGCGCGGCCAGCGCCCGGTCCAGTACCGGGTGACCGTGGCCGTGGATTGCAGTCCACCACGAGCTCATCGCGTCGAGCACCTCGATCGACTGGCCGTCACGCACCAGGGTCAACCACGCCCCGCGGGCACCGACCGCCACGACCGGAGCGACGCTTTCGGCGCCGATAGTGCTGTAGGGATGCCACAGATGCGCGGCGTCGATGGCGCTGATCTGCTCGGGAGTCAACCCAGAAGCCGACCCAGAAACCGGCCCAGGAGTCGGCTCGGGAGCAGATAAAGCCATGGAGATCGAGGGTAGTGCAGAGCCGGGCCGATCCACCGGTCGCCGAACCCCCGGCCATCGGGGAGCATGGAACGCCATGGCGACCGAGCAAAACCAACCGCCCCGACCGCGGGTGGCCCGCTGGGACGTGATCTGCACGGTCGCGATATGGGCGGTGGTGGCCGCGGTGGCATTCGCGACGGATGTGTCGTCGACGCTGTTCGGATTCGTCTCGCACGTGTGCCCGGCGGACAGTTGCCCGCCGGCGCCGTTTGGCGTGGACCTGTGGATTTACCCGGTGGTGTGGGGCGGTATCGGCGCGGCGGCGGCCGCAGCCGTGATCGGCCCGTTCGTATCCCTCGCAAAAGGCTGGTACCTGTTTTTCTGGCCGTTGCTGGCGGTGGCCCTCGTCATGCTCAGCTCCCTGGCCGGCGCCGCGATCACGGCTTTCAGTGAGCCTTATTGGCACTGACAGACACCGACACGCTGAGAGCCAAATCACAACCGGCCGCGCGTGATTGAGCTTTCGCGGCCAACCGGTCACCGTTCGGTCACGGTCGGCCAAAAAGGGCTTCCCGCCGCGAGGCGATACCCCGGACGCCGCTATCCTGTGTTGCAGTAGTGACTGAAGTGACTGTTGTGAACTCAGCGGTCTGGGAAGGTGGCCCCAAATGAAGCGCGTCTATGCCGTTGCAACCGGCCTGGCGCTGGTATTGACCCCAGCGGTGGTCCCAGCCGGCCTGGCATCGGCTGCCCCCCTGTCGAGCGCGCAATCCATCGAGTACGTGGTGCAGCGCGCCCTGTCGCAGCGCGGCGTTCCGTTCGTCTACGGCGGCGGCAATGCATCGGGCCCGACCGGCGGGGCCAGCCAACGAGCCAGCACCTCCCCCGGCAGGTACCCCGGCACCGCCACGATCCCCGGAACCCCCGCGATCCCCGCCGCGCCCGGCCTGCCCGGGACCGCGACCCTTCCCGGGATCAGCCCCGTCCCCACCCCCGGCGTTGTCGGATTCGACGCTTCGGGCCTGGTGCAGTACGCCTTCGCCGGCGTCGGAATCAAGCTGCCGCGGACATCGGGCGAACAGTGCAACGTCGGTCGGAAGGTCCCGCCCGCACAGGCCCGCCGCGGCGACCTGATGTGCTACGGCCCGGGCGGCAGCCAAAGCGTCGCGATCTATCTCGGAAACGGGCAGATGATCGAAGCGACTGAACCGGCCGTGACGGTTTCGGCAGCGCGCACCTCCAACATGACTCCGTACCTGACCCGGATCATCGAGTAGTCACCGGCTGTTTTTGCATCGGGTCGGCGGGATACCGGCGGTTCGGTAAATTGTCAGTCGATCATGACTGCCCTGTCCCCGACCCGATCGGCCGTTTCGCAGCCTTCAGCCGGTGAAAGAGCCGCCGTAAGAGGAGATCGGAAGGCCGGTTTCTACCGGCACGACCTCGACGGCCTGCGCGGTGTGGCCATCACACTGGTGGCGATGTTCCACGTCTGGTTCGGTCGAGTGTCCGGAGGCGTGGACGTGTTCTTGGCACTCTCGGGGTTCTTCTTCGGCGGCAAGGTGCTTCGCACCGCACTCAACCCGGCGTCTTCGCTGTCGCTGCTTCCCGACGTGACCCGGCTGATCCGGCGGCTGCTACCGGCTCTGGTGGTGGTGCTGGCCGGCTGCGCGGTGCTGACCATCCTGATCCAGCCACAAACGCGCTGGGAAGCGTTCGCCAACCAGAGCCTGGCCAGCCTGGGCTACTACCAGAACTGGGAGCTGGCCGGCACCGTCGCCAACTACCTACGAGCCGGCGAAGCGGTCAGCCCACTGCAGCACATCTGGTCGATGTCGGTGCAGGGGCAGTTCTACATCGCCTTCTTGGTACTGGTGTTCGGAGTGGCCTACGCGGCTCGCCGACGGCTCGGGGCGCGGCTGCGAACCACGTTCATCGTTGTACTCAGCGTGTTGACCGCGGCGTCGTTCGGCTACGCAATCTTCGCCCACCAGGTCAACCAGGCAACCGCGTACTACAACAGCTTCGCCCGCGGCTGGGAGCTGCTGCTGGGCGCCTTGGCCGGTGCGCTGGTGCCGCTGATCCGCTGGCCGATGTGGCTGCGCACGGCCGTGTCAACCGTCGCGCTGGCGGCGATCCTGTCCTGCGGGGCATTCATTGACGGCGTCCGGGAATTCCCCGGCCCGTGGACGCTGGTCCCGGTCGGGGCGACCGTGCTGTTCATCCTCGCCGGCGCCAACCGCCAGGCGGACCCCAGCACCCGTGACCGGATGCCGATACCCAACCGGATTCTGGCCACCGGGCCGCTGGTGACGCTGGGAGGGATGGCGTACTCGCTGTACCTCTGGCACTGGCCGTTGTTGATCTTCTGGCTGTCCTACACCGGCCATCGGCGAGCCAACTTCTTCGAGGGCACCGCGCTGTTGCTGATTTCCGGTGTGCTGGCCTACTTCACCCTGCGCCGGGTCGAGGATCCGTTGCGCTACCGCACGACTCCCGAGACGACCCGGGAACCGGCCATTCCGTGGCGGGTACGGCTGCGCCGACCGACCATCGCACTGGGCTCGACGGTAGCGCTGTTGGGCGTGACGCTGACCGCGACCTCGTTCACCTGGCGCGAGCACGTCACCGTGCAGCGCGCCGGCGGAAAGGAGCTGAGCGGGCTCAGCTTCCGCGACTATCCGGGGGCGCGAGCGCTCACCACACACGTGCGGGTGCCGAAGCTGCGGATGCGGCCCACGGTCTTAGAAGCCGCAAAGGACTTACCGGCTTCGACCAGAGACGGCTGTATCAGTGACTTCAAGAATCCCGCGCTGATCAACTGCACGTACGGCGATCCCGAGGCGACACGCACGATCGCGCTGGCCGGCGGGTCGCATGCCGAACACTGGCTCACCGCACTCGACCTACTCGGTCGCATGCACCACTTCAAGGTGGTGACCTACCTGAAGATGGGCTGTCCACTGTCCACCGAGGAAGTCCCGATCATCATGGGCAGCAATGCGGCGTATCCGCAGTGTCATGAGTGGGTGAACAAGACAATGGCCAAGTTGATCGCCGATCACCCCGACTACGTGTTCACCACTTCGACCCGGCCATGGAACATCAAACCCGGTGATGTCATGCCCGCCACGTATATCGGCATTTGGCAGACCTTCTCCGACAACAACATTCCGGTGCTGGCCATGCGAGACACGCCATGGCTGGTCAAAGACGGCAACCCGTTCGAGCCGGCAGACTGCCTGGCCAAGGGCGGCAACGCGCAATCCTGTGGTGTCAAGCGCGCCGATGCGTTGTCCGATCGCAACCCGACACTTGATTTCGTCGAGCAGTTCCCCTTACTCAAGCCGCTGGACATGAGTGACGCGGTGTGTCGCGCGGAGATATGTCGCGCCGTAGAAGGAAATGTACTGATTTACCACGACGCTCACCATCTGTCCGCCACCTACATGCGCACCATGGCAGCCGAGCTCGGCCGCCAGATCGCCGCTGCCACCGGCTGGTGGTGACGTCCGGGGGCACGGATAAGTTGGACTAATGTCACCGAACCCGTCGGCTCGACGACCGGACAGCGGGCCGACCTTGACCAAGGTGTGGCCGGGCAACAGCTATCCGCTCGGGGCTACCTACGACGGTGGTGGAACGAACTTCGCGGTGTTCTCCGAAGTCGCCGAGCAGGTTTATCTGTGCCTGATCGACGAGAGCGGCGCCGAAACTCGTATTCGGCTTGACGAAGTCGATGGCTACGTCTGGCACGCGTACCTGCCCACCGTTTCGCCGGGGCAGCGCTACGGTTTTCGCGTACACGGGCCCTTCGACCCGGCGGCCGGGCAGCGCTGCGATCCGAGCAAGCTGTTGCTCGACCCGTACGGCAAGGCATTCGACGGCGACTTCAGATTCAGCCAGGCCCTGTTTTCCTACGATCTGAAAGCGGCCGCCGATGACCCGGCGGAAACCGGCACTCCGCCAATGGTCGATTCGCTCGGACACACGATGACCAGCGTGGTGATCAACCCGTACTTCGACTGGGCATCAGATCGGGCACCGCGCACGCCCTACCACGAAACGGTCATCTACGAAGCCCACGTCAAGGGCATGACGCAGACGCATCCTGGCATTCCCGAGGAACTGCGCGGGACGTACGCGGGTCTGGCGCACCCCGCGATCATCGATCACCTCAAGTCGCTGAATGTCACTGCGATCGAACTGATGCCCGTCCATCAGTTCCTCCACGACCAACGTCTGTTAGAGCTGGGTCTGCGAAACTACTGGGGCTACAACACTTTCGGGTTCTTCGCGCCCCACAACCAATACGCCGCCAACCGACAGGCCGGCGCCGCGGTCGCCGAGTTCAAGACCATGGTCCGCACCTTCCACGAGGCGGACATCGAGGTGATCTTGGACGTGGTCTACAACCACACCGCCGAGGGCAACCACCTGGGTCCGACGATCAATTTTCGCGGCATCGACAACACCGCGTATTACCGCCTCGAGGACGACGACCTGAGGTTCTACAAGGACTTCACCGGCACCGGCAACAGCCTCAACGCGCGCCACCCGCACACCCTGCAGCTGATCATGGATTCACTGCGGTACTGGGTGACCGAGATGCACGTCGATGGCTTCCGGTTCGACCTGGCGTCGACGCTGGCCCGGGAGTTCTACGATGTCGACCGGCTGAGCGCATTCTTTGACCTGGTTCAGCAGGATCCGGTGGTCAGCCAGGTCAAATTGATCGCCGAACCGTGGGACGTGGGCGAAGGCGGCTATCAAGTCGGGAACTTCCCAGGTTTGTGGACCGAGTGGAACGGGAAATACCGCGACACCGTGCGTGATTTCTGGCGGGGCGAACCCGCGACCCTGGGCGAGTTCGCGTCCCGGCTGACCGGGTCGTCAGACCTCTACGAAGAAACCGGACGGCGGCCCGGCGCCAGCATCAATTTCGTCGTTGCCCATGACGGCTTCACGCTGCACGACCTGGTGTCCTACAACGAGAAGCACAACGAGGCCAACGGCGAGGACAACCGCGACGGGGAAAGTTACAACCGGTCGTGGAACTGCGGCGTCGAGGGCCCCACCGACGACCCCGAGATCCTGGCCCTGCGCGCGCGGCAGATGCGCAACATCATGGGCACATTGATGGTCTCGCAGGGAACGCCGATGATCGCCCACGGCGACGAGCTGGGCCGCACCCAGCAGGGCAACAACAACGTGTATTGCCAGGATTCCGAGCTGTCGTGGATGGACTGGTCGCTGGCCGACAAGAACGCCGACCTGCTGGCCTTCACCCGCAGGGCGACGCAGCTACGCAAGGACCATCCGGTGTTTCGCCGCCGCCGCTTCTTCGAGGGCCGGCCGATGCGGCGCGGTGACGAACTCGGCGATATCGCGTGGCTGACGCCGTCCGGCCGGGAGATGACGCAGGAGGACTGGGGCAGCGGGTTGGACAAATGCGTTGCGGTGTTCCTCAACGGCGATGCCATCCACGAGCCCGATGCGCGCGGCGAACGCGTGGTTGACGACTCATTTCTGTTGTGTTTCAACGCACATGAGCATGACGTCAACTTGGTGATCCCTGACGGCGACTATGCGCAGCAATGGACCGCCGAGCTGGACACCACCGAGCCGAACGGGGCAAGTGAGCGGGTGGTCAACGCCGGTGAAACGATCACGCTACCTGCTCGCTCGTTGCTTGTATTCCGGAAGACCTTGTAACGGATGGCTTTTCCGGTACTTTCGACCTACCGGTTGCAACTGCGCGGTCCGCAAAGCGGGTTCGCGTTCACTTTCGCCGACGCCGAGGAGCTGGTGGACTACCTCGACGAACTCGGGATCTCGCACTTGTACCTTTCCCCGATCATGACCGCGGTGCACGGGTCGGCGCACGGTTACGACGTCGTCGACCCGACGATCGTCTCACCCGAACTCGGCGGCGCGCAGGGTCTGGCACGGCTGTCGGCGACGGCGCGTGAGCGCGGGTTGGGCCTGATCGTTGACGTCGTGCCCAACCACATGGGCATCGACAAACCCGAGCAGAACCCCTGGTGGTGGGACGTGCTGCGGCACGGCCGGTCGTCGCAGTACGCGCGATTCTTCGATATCGATTGGCAACTCGATTCAGATGCCGACCAAGGTCGAATCGTGCTGCCGGTGTTGGGCTCTGACGACGACATCGCCGATCTGACCGTCGACGGTGACGTGCTGCGGCTCGGCGACCTCGCGTTTCCGATCGCACCCGGTACCGGCGGCCGAAGTGGTCCGGACGTGCACGACCGCCAGCACTACCGCCTGGTCGGGTGGCGCAGCGGCGCTTGCGGTTACCGCCGATTCTTCTCCATCACATCGCTGGCCGGGCTTCGTCAAGACGACCGCAGGGTTTTCGACGCGTGGCACGCTGAAGTGGCTCGCTGGTTCGCCGACGGCCTCGTCGACGGTGTCCGTATCGACCATCCCGACGGATTATCCGACCCGGCAGGCTATTTGGAATGGTTGCGCGAGTTGACCGGACCGGATGCGTGGATCGTCATCGAAAAGATTCTCGCCGTCGACGAGGCGCTGGAGCCGACGCTTCCGGTGGCCGGCACCACCGGTTATGACGTATTGCGGGAAGTGGGCGGGCTTTTCGTGGACCCGACCGGCGCCCCGGCACTGACCGCGTTGTTCGAGTCCGCCGGTGTCGACTATCAGGCCATGCCGGCATTGTTGACGGAGCTCAAGACCGTCGCGGCCACTGACACGCTGGCCAGCGAGCTGGCGCGGCTGCGGCGCTGCATTACCGCTGCGTCCGGCGCCGATCATCCGCTGTTAGGAGATGCGGTGGCCCACTTGCTCAGCCACATCCCGGTGTACCGCAGTGACTATCGCGGACTCACCGCCACACTGCCGACGGCGCTGGCTCAAACCGAAGCCGAGGCACCGGAATTGGGCCCGCCCCTACAGCTGATCGCCGCCGCGGTGGCCACCGATCGCGAGTCAGCGGTCCGGCTGCAGCAGCTGTGTGGCGCGGTCACTGCCAAAGCAACCGAAGATTGCCTTTTCTACCGCGACGCCCGGCTGGTGTCGCTCAACGAAGTCGGTGGCGACCCGCAGCGGTTCGGCGTGGGCGCCGCGGAGTTCCATCACAGGGCCGCCGCCCGCGCCCGACTGTGGCCGCAGACGATGACCACGCTGACCACCCACGACACCAAACGCGGCGAAGACGTGCGAGCCCGCATCGGTGTGCTGTCGCAGGTGCCGTCGCTGTGGACCGAATTCGTCGCCCGCTGGGAAACCACGACACCCTCCCCTGACCCGGCAACCGGATTGTTCCTGTGGCAGAACATCTTCGGTGTTTGGCCAGTGGACGGCAAAGTCACCACAGAACTGCGTGACCGGTTGCATGCCTACACCGAGAAGGCCATCCGCGAAGCGGCCCTGCATACCAGTTGGCATGAGCCGAACCCCGAGTTCGAAGCGGCCGTGCACCGGTGGCTCGACAACGTGCTCGACGGGCCGGCCGCCGCCGAGCTGACCAGCCTGGTCAACCAGCTCCGCGCTCATATCGAAAACGATGCGCTGGGCCAGAAATTGCTGGCGTTGACCGTGCCGGGGATACCCGATGTTTATCAGGGCACCGAGCTGTGGGATGACAGTCTGGTCGATCCGGACAACCGTCGACTCGTCGACTACTCCGCGCGCAGGGCAGAGCTGAAAACGCGGAATCACCCGAAGATCCGGGTTGTACACGCGGCCCTGCGACTGCGCCGCTCCCGTCCGGACCCCTTCCTGCACGGCGGCTATCAGCCGGTGATCGCCTCCGGCGCGGCCTCCGATCATGTGGTGGCGTTTCGGCGCGGCGACGACGTACTGGTCGCGGTCAGCCGCTGGACGGTGCGCCTGCAGGACACTGGGTGGGCCGACACGGTGATACCGCTGCCGGACGGCTCATGGACGGACACGCTCAGCGGCCGCACGCACACCGGCGTGACGGCCGTCGCCGAGCTGTTCGCCGAACTTCCGGTTGCTCTGCTGGAACGCTCCGATGGCTGAATTCGCCGTCTGGGCACCCAAACCCGCGCAGGTGCGTCTGGACGTCGAGGGCGCGGTGTACCCGATGACACGGGCCGATGACGGCTGGTGGCAGGCCAGTGTCGAGGCAGCGCCCGATGCCCGCTACGGATATCTGCTCGACGACGACCCACAGGTGCTGCCCGATCCACGGTCGCCCCGTCAGCCGGACGGCGTGCACGCCCGCTCGCAACTCTGGGACGCCGCGGCGGTGAACTGGAGCGACGGCGCCTGGGCAGGCCGATCGGTCGACGGCGCGGTGATCTACGAACTACATGTCGGAACGTTCACGGCGGAAGGCACTTTCCACGCCGCCGCCGAAAAGCTGGACTACCTGGTCGATCTCGGCGTGGACTTCGTGGAGCTGATGCCGGTCAACGCCTTCTCCGGAACACAGGGCTGGGGATACGACGGCGTGCTGTGGTACGCGGTGCATGAGCCCTACGGAGGCCCAGATGGGCTGGTGCGCTTCGTCGATGCCTGCCATGGCCGTGGTCTGGGGGTGCTGATCGATGCGGTCTTCAATCACTTGGGGCCGTCGGGCAATTATCTGCCCCGCTTCGGGCCGTATCTGTCGTCGGCCAGCAACCCGTGGGGTGAGGGCATCAACATCGCCGACGCCGATTCCGACGAGGTACGCCGCTACATCATCGACTGCGCGCTGCGCTGGATGCGTGACTTCCATGCCGACGGCCTGCGGCTGGACGCCGTTCACGCGCTGGTGGACACCACCGCCATCCACATCCTCGAGGAGTTGGCGGCCGAAACCGACATGCTTGCCGCACAACTGGGCCGTCCGCTGTCTCTGGTCGCCGAAAGCGACCGCAACGATCCGCGGCTGATCACTCGCCGTGAGGACGGCGGCTACGGGATCACCGCGCAGTGGGACGACGACATCCATCACGCCATCCACGCCGCGGTTTCCGGCGAGCAGCAGGGCTACTACGCCGATTTCGGGTCGATGGCCGCGCTGGCCAAGACCTTGCGCAACGGCTTTTTCCATGCCGCTACCTATTCGTCGTTTCGGCGGCGTCGCCACGGCCGACCGCTGAACACCGCGCAGATCCCCGCCACCCGGCTGTTGGCCTACACCTGTACCCATGACCAGGTCGGCAACCGCGCCCTCGGGGACCGCCCGTCGCAAAACCTCACTTTCGGCCAGCTCGCGGTCAAGGCCGCTCTGGTGTTGTTATCTCCTTATACAACAATGCTTTTCATGGGAGAGGAATGGGGATCGACGCGTCCGTTCCAGTTCTTCAGCTCGCACCCGGAAGCCGAACTCGCCCGGGCCACCGCTGAGGGCCGCAAACGCGAGTTCGCCGAACACGGCTGGGAGGCCGCGGAGATTCCCGACCCGCAGGACCCGCAGACCTTCCAGCGTTCCAAGCTGGACTGGGACGAAACCGAAAGCGGCGATCATGCCGCGTTGCTTGATCTTTACCGCGATCTGATTGCGCTGCGCCGCACCGAGCCCGACCTCGCCGACCCCTGGCTAGAGCACCTGAGTGTCGACTACGACGAGGACCAACGGTGGATCATCGTGCACCGCGGACGATTGAGGCTTGTCTGCAACCTGAGCGCACAAACGGTATCGGTACCGGTGCACGGTGAGCTCATGTTGTCGTGGGGATCGCCGACGCTGGCCGCCGACAACGTTGCGTTAGAAGGTTACTCGTTTGCCGTGCTGCGCACCTGATCACGCCGACCGGTCACCGGCGCCCGCCTGACCGGCGCGGGCTCGCTGCAGGCTGATCCACAATGATCCGACCGCCATGACAGCGCTGGCCCAGGCCGCGCCCAACAGCCAGCCGGCCAGCACGTCGCTGACGTAATGCACCCCCAGGTAGACACGCGAGAACCCCATCAGCGCAGCCACACCTACCGCTGCGGTCCACACCACCACTCGCCCGGTCCACCCGGTGATCAGCCAACTGGTCAGCAGCCACGCGGTTATGCCCACGCCCCCGGCGATGCCGGCGGCGTGGCCCGAGGGAAAGGAAAATCCGTCCACCGAGATCACCGCGAACGGTATCGGTGGGCGGTCGCGGGTCACCAAGGCCTTGACCGTGAAGAGCATCACCGCGATCCCGACGCCACCCACCAGGGCGAACACCACGGGTGCCCAGGATCGCGACCGCCGCGCGGCGACGACGATGGTCAGAACCGCCACTGCAGCCAGCACCACAACACCGGGCGGCCCGCAGACCACTTTCATGGTTGCGGTCAGCCACAGGTCACGGTGGGTTGCCAGCCACCGCACGGTTGGCTGGTCGATCCCGGCAACGCCCTCACCTGCGAGCACGTCCTCGAGCACCTCGGAAAAAGCGACCGCCAGCGTCACGACCACGGACAACCCCGCGAGCAGAGCAACACCCACGACTTCGTAGGCCGGGAACCGGCGGACTACGGGCAACACCCTGGCTTCGAGCTGCTCACGGGCCCATGTCTCCGCCCGTCGGACCACGGCAACCTCGCGCGCCCGCGCTACGAGCGTGGGCACCAGCTGCTGGGACCGAGCGACCCAGATTGCCGCCAATGCCAGCAGCACCAGCAACAGCACGACCCCGGCGCTGACCAGGCCGAAACCCGGCGTACCGGATCCGTACTGTGTCATGACCAAAATCCAACCATGTCGCGGGCCGCGGTGCCGGGACCGCGCGCGGCGCTGACTCTGGCTACAAGAGGTAGCGGTAGGCCGGCGAGCCGGGTTCGAGTGCTTCGACGTGGATTTCGGTGGCTCGCATCCGGGCCAACAGGCCGTCGAGATCGGCAGCCGACCCCAACTCGATCCCGACCAACGCCTCACCGGTTTCGCGGTTGTTGCGCTTGACGTACTCGAACAGCGTGATGTCGTCATTCGGCCCGAGCACGTCGTCGAGGAATCGCCGCAGCGCGCCCGGCTCCTGGGGGAAGTCCACCAGGAAGTAGTGCTTGAGGCCCAGATGCACCAGCGAACGCTCGAGCACCTCGCCGTAGCGTGACACGTCGTTGTTGCCACCCGAGATCAGGCACACGACAACCGAACCCGGCTCGATCTCGGTTTCCAGTAGACCCGCAACCGACAGCGCGCCGGCCGGTTCGGCGATGATGCCCTCCTGTTGATACAGGTCGAGCATCGCGGTGCAGACGGCACCCTCGTCGACCGCGGTCATGGATACCATGTCGCCCGCCGCGGCCAGGGCGGCGTAGGTGTGGCTCCCGGCCCGATTCACCGCCGCGCCGTCGACGAACTGATCCACGTGGTCCAGGGTCACCGGCCCGCCGGCAGCCAGCGCGGCCATCATCGACGCCGCGCCCGCCGGTTCGACACCGAGCACCGACGTGTTGGTCGTGCGCTCCGCCAGGTAGGTGGTGATGCCTGCGATGCAGCCACCGCCACCCACCGGGACCACCACCAGATCCGGCTCGCCGTCGAGCTGATTGAGCAATTCGACCGCGATCGTCCCCTGACCGGCGATCGTCCTCGGGTCGTCGAACGGCGGGACAAGGGTGGCACCGGTTCGCGCCACGTCGTCGAGCGCCGCCGCGGCTGCCATGTCGTAGGTCGTCCCGCCCACGATCAAATCGATGAACTCGCCGCCGTGATAACGGATCCGGTCACGTTTTTGCTTGGGCGTCTTGGCCGGCACGTAGACCCGACCGCGAATCCCCAACGCCCGGCACGCGAACGCAAAGCCCTGCGCGTGGTTGCCCGCCGACGAGCACACCACGCCCGCGGCGGTTTCCTCCTCGGACAGCTGTACCAACAGGTTGTAGGCACCGCGCAACTTGTAGGAGCGAACCGCCTGCAGGTCTTCGCGTTTGAGATAGACAGTGGCCCCGGTGGCCGCCGACAACCGGTCACAGGGCTGCAGCGGCGTGGGTATGACCACGTCGGCGATTCGCTCGGCCGCCGCGTCGATATCGGCCGCGGTCAGCGGTCCCGCTGCCGGGCCGGCCGGCGTTCGAGTTGATTCGGCGGACACCCGGTCAATGGTGCCATTCAGCAGGGCAGTTCAGCGCACAGGGGTCAGTACAAAGACCGGAATTTGCCGGTCCGTCTTCTTCTGATATTCGGCGTAGTCCGGCCAGACGGCGACGGCACGCTCCCACCAGATGGCCTTCTCGTCGCCGAAAACCTCGCGAGCCTCGTACTCGCCGGTGACCGGCCCGTCCTGCAGTTCCACCCGGGGATTCTTCTTGACGTTGTAGTACCAGACCGGGTTCTTCGGAGCCCCACCGAGCGAGGCCACGATCGCATATTCACCGTCATGCTCGACGCGCATCAGCGGGGTTTTGCGAAGCTTGCCGGTCTTGGCTCCGACGGTGGTCAGCAAAATGACGGGTTTGCCCTGAAGCTCGGTACCGTCTGTTCCGCCGGACTCGATGTACTTCTCGGCTTGTTCGCGGGACCAATCGACGGGGCTGGGGGCGTATTCACCTGATAGCGGCATGCCACAACCTTAACGGGCGCCGGCCGGACGTCTGCCGCGGCCATTTTCGGCTACCCGAAAAAATATGTGCACCGTATCCTGAAAGTTGTGACGGCACCGCGACATCTGCATTTGCCGGCCGGTTTCACCGGTCCGTTCAACGGCACGGTTCTGGTCGCCGGTGTGCCCTGGCCCCGCTACAAACTGGTCGCGCTGCTTGCGGGTCTGGCCACGATACTGGTCGTGGTGGTGCTCACCGCCAGCGCGGCGGCGTCGGTGCTGGCCGCCGCGGGCGTTGCCAGCGTCCTCGGGCTACTGCTCAGGACGCTGTCGCAGTCTGGTCAATGACCGGCGCGGAGTGAATGCCGCAGGTACAGGCGTCGATCGACGGGCAGGTGCACTGCATCCCCCATTCGATGACGGCGCGGGCTTGGGCCAACTCCGCCATCCGTGCGTCGATTTCGGCGAGCTTGGCTTCGGCCAGCGCACGACTCGCCGGACGTCCCGGTGCATCGTCGGCGAACAACACTTGAATCTCATCGAGGGTGAATCCGGCGGCTTTGCACAACCGGATCACCTTCAGCCGGGCGAGCACCGCCTCGCCGTAACGGCGCTGACCTCCCACCCGCGCGGGCGGCGGTAGCAGGCCGACCTGCTCGTAGTAGCGCAATGTGGTCGCCGCGACGGCGGCTTGGCGCGCAACCTCCCCGATCGTCAGTCCGGCGGCCATCGGCGCCTCCTCGAATCCCACGGGTTGACTTAGAGCCAACTCTAAATCGTTCACTGTCCCCATGCACACCAACACCCTCGACGACTTGCGGAACGCGCGGTTCGCCCTGCTTACGACGTTTCGCCGGGACGGTACAGGCGTGGACACCCCGATTTGGTTCACGCTGGACGGCGATCAGGCGCTGTTTCGAACCAAGGTGGGACCCAAGACCCGCCGATTAGCGGCACGCCCCGACGTCTTGCTCACTGCGTGCGATTACCGGGGCCGGATTCGTGCGGGCGCGACGCCGGTGGCCGGCCGTGCCACCCTCTTGGCGGGCGCCGAGGCCGAGGACGGTAACCGGATGCTGCACCGGCGGTACGGCTGGCAGTGGAATGTCGTGCCGATGCTCAAGATCCCAGGCGTCACCAATGTTCACCGGGAACTAGGTATCGCCGAAAAGCTGCGCCGCGTTCGGCATCGCGCCGTGTGGCCCGATAGCGTCATCGTGCGGGTGGACTTGTCGGTTGGCTGACCCCGTTGGCTCCCCCAGCCTTGCCAAGTGCTGCGGCGCCGTGACGGGTTTCGTGTGGGGCCTGGTGACCGCGACGGCCGGACCGCCGGTTTCTCGACAACATCGTCGATGCCGGACTCCCCCAACCGCGGGGTGTCGTGCGGGCTACGGCACTGCCTCAGGTACCGCGCTCGGTACCAACGGCCGCGATCGTGGAGGGGATGTTTGCTCCTCGGCGCGTGCACAACTCGTTGACTTCGTTCGTCATCACACATCCGACGGCCAGGTTCATCGTCGACCCCGCTGTATGCATGGATGCCGAGCGTCGGCGATCGCCCAAATCCCCGGGGCGTTTTAGGCCGTCCCCCACACAAAATCGCCGGGATCGAAATCCATCTGGGCGAACATGTCGGCCGGGACCAGGTACTCGGGCACCTCGGGGATCCATCCGTGGAACAGGCTGTTGTAAAGGAACTGCGGGTCGGCGTCACCGATTTGGATGAAGTCCGCCGACGTGCCGTTGACGGTGTCGATCACCGCTGTGTTGGTGAAATCCCCGATGGTGATGACCTGGTAGGTCAGTTCATGCCCGTGCACCACCACGTCGTCGAGCGTCAGGATCTGAACGTCGCCGTCGAGCATGCTGAAGTCGTAGACCGAGGCCCCCGACATATCCGCGAACCCTCCCAGGTCGGGGTCGCTGCCCTCGATGGCCGGGGTGAAATCGCCGTACTCGTAATGCCACACCGAATACATGGGCGTCCAGGTGTCTTCGGCGGTGATCTGATAGCTCCCGAGTTCGACCGTCTCACCACCTTGGGTCAATACGACGGTGTAGGGCTGTGTCCCTTGCCAATCGGTGACCAACGGACGCATGCCGCTGTACTCCCAATTGGCCAGGTAGCCCGGGTCTTGAACCATGCATATCGCGCCGTCGCAGGTCTGATACAGGTCCTCGTAGGTGGCCTCGGCATGGGCGGCAGGCTTCGGCAGGAACAGGACGGCCAGCAATGCGGCGGCGGCCGCGCCGAGAACGGACAACACACGGTGCGGGTTCGGCATTGAATTTCCCAATCGCTCGCGTCAATTAACGTCCGAGTTTCAGACGTTACAGGAGTGACGGCGTGTCGTTATCGGGATTCAAGTAAATTGTGATATTGAATTTTGGGTCTGGCATCGCCCAGCCGACCAGAACCCGTGTTACAGCTGTTAACGGTGAAGCCGTGAGCTCCAGATATTACACCCGCGTCAATGCGTCTGTAGCCACAGTTCTCAGCCTCCCAGGCAGCCCGGGCCCAGAAGTGCCTTGAGATCGCCCATCAGCGCCGGCGACGGCGTAACCCGCAACGAGGAATCCAGTTCCAGGGTGGTGATCCGGTCCCCACTGATCAGCCGCAGATGTACCTGCGACGTGCCCGGGTGGCGCGCCAGCACCTGTTTGAGCGCGCTGACCTTGTCGATCGTGCACTGCCGGGTAGGTAGGCTCACCGCCAGCGGCCGGTCCACCTGCGCACCGGAAAAGTCCGGCACCGCAAGGTCATTGGCGATCAAGCACACCCTGTCGTCGGAAATCTTCACCCGCGCGTTGATCAGCACCACTGCGTCATCGACGATATCCGCGCCGAAAGCGGAATAGGTCTGCGGGAAGAACATCACCTCGATACCGCCGGTCAAGTCTTCCAATTGCGCTGACGCCCAGGGCATTCCGTTCTTGTTCACTCGGCGGTTGACAGACGCGAGGATCCCGCCGACTCGCACCGCGGTGTCGTTGGGGATGTCGCCGTCGAGCACCGCCGGGATGGCCGTGTCGACCTGGGTCGCCAGCAGGTGCGCCACGCCTTTGAGTGGATGGCCCGACACGTACAGGCCGAGCATCTCGCGTTCGAGCGCCAGCTTGTGTTTGTCGTCCCACTCTTCATCGGGCACCTTGATGGTGAACACGGCGTCGGCGCCCGCGTCCGCGCCGCCGAACAGATCGAACTGGCCCATCGCCTCGGCCTTTTTGGTGCCCAGCACCGCATCGACAGCGTCGGTGTGCACCAAGAACAGGCCTTTCCGGGGGTGGTTCAACGAGTCGAACGCTCCGGCTTTGATCAACGACTCGGTGACCTTCTTGTTGCAGGCCGCGATGTCGATCTTGTTCAGATAGTCGGAGAAGTCGGTGAACTTGCCCTTCTCGGTGCGGGTGTTCAGCAGCGACGCAACGACATTGGCGCCGACGTTACGTACCGCGCCAAGTCCGTAGCGGATGTCGGTGCCGACCGAGGCGAAGTTCAAGCCGGATTCGTTGACGTCCGGCGGCAGCACCGTGATGCCCAGTTTGCGGCAGTCGGCCAGGTAGACCGCGGCCTTGTCCTTGTCATCGCCGACCGAGGTGAGCAGCCCCGCCATGTATTCGGCGGGATAGTTGGCCTTGAGGTACGCCGTCCAGTAAGACACCATCGCGTATCCGGCGGCATGCGACTTGTTGAACGCGTAGTCCGCGAACGGCAGGATGGTGTCCCACAGCGCTTTGATGGCGCCTGCCGAAAACCCGTTGGCTTTCATGCCATCTGAGAAGCCCTCGAACTCTTTCTCCAGTACCTCGCGCTTCTTCTTGCCCATCGCCTTGCGCAGAATGTCTGCTCTGGCGAGCGAGTAGCTGGCTACCTTCTGCGCGATGAGCATGATCTGCTCTTGGTAGACGATGAGGCCGTAAGTCTCGGCGAGGATCTCGCGCAGTGGTTCCTCGAGCTCGGGGTGAATGGGCTTGATCGCCTGGCGCCCGTTCTTGCGGTCGGCGTAGTCGCTGTGGGCGTTCATGCCCATCGGTCCGGGCCGGTACAGCGCGATGACGGCGACGACGTCCTCGAAGCGCGTTGGCTGCATGCGGCGCAGCAGGTCGCGCATCGGCCCGCCGTCGAGCTGGAACACCCCCAACGTGTCGCCGCGACCCAACAGGTCGTAGGTGGCTTTGTCGTCCAGTGGGACGGATTCCAGATCGAGGTCGATTCCCCGGTTCGCTCTGATGTTCTCGATGGCGTCACCGATGATCGTCAGGTTGCGCAGCCCGAGGAAATCCATTTTCAGCAGGCCGATCGCCTCACAGGCGGGGTAATCCCAGCCGGTGATGATCGCGCCGTCCTGCGGCCGCTTCCACAGCGGAATCGCCTCGACCAGCGGTTCGCTGCTCATGATCACCGCGCAGGCATGCACGCCCGCGTTACGGATCAGGCCTTCCAGCCCGCGAGCGGTCTCGTAAATGGTCCGCACATCAGGATCGGTGTCGATCAGGCCGCGAACCTCGGCGGCTTCCTTGTAGCGCTCGTGGCTGGGGTCGGTGATGCCGGCCAACGGGATGTCTTTGGCCATAATCGCCGGCGGAAGCGCCTTGGTGATCCGGTCGGCGATCGCGAAGCCGGGCTGACCGTAATGGATTCGAGCCGAATCCTTCAGCGCCGCTTTGGTTTTGATGGTGCCGAAGGTGATGACCTGCGCGACGCGGTCGTGTCCCCACTTCTCGGCGGCGTAGCGCACCA
Source organism: Mycobacterium shimoidei (assembly GCF_900417275.1). NCBI lineage: Bacteria > Bacillati > Actinomycetota > Actinomycetes > Mycobacteriales > Mycobacteriaceae > Mycobacterium > Mycobacterium shimoidei. The sequence goes on from NZ_UEGW01000001.1 coordinate 3,809,238, forward strand.
TCTCACCGCGGCGGCGGTCGTCGAAGTCGATGTCGATGTCGGGCATCGAGGTCCGCTCGGGGTTGAGGAATCGTTCGAAGAGCAACCCGTGCGGAATGGGGTCGATATCGGTGATGCCAAGCGCATAGGCAACAAGCGAGCCGGCCGCCGACCCGCGGCCCGGCCCGACCCTGATGTCCACCGATCGCGCATAGTTGACCAGGTCCGCGACGATCAGGAAGTAGGACGGGAATCCCTTCTCGCAGATGACCTCGATCTCGTAGGCGGCCCGCTGCGCGTAGCCGTCGGGCAGCCCATCCGGGAAGCGTCGCCGCAGCCCGGCATCGACCTCGTGGCGCAGCCAGGACGCCTGGTCATGCCCGTCGGGCACCGGGAAGACCGGCATCCGGTTCCGCGGCTCCCACACCTCGGCGTAGGAGCCCACCCGCTCGGCGATCAGCAGCGTGGCGTCGCACGCACCGGGAACCTGGTCGTCCCAGATCGCCCGCATCTCGGCCGCGGACTTCAGGTAGTAGCCGTCGCCGTCGAATTTGAACCGGGTGGGATCCGAAAGCGTCTTGCCCGTTTGCACGCACAGCAGCGCCTCGTGGTTGTGCGCGGCGTCGCGGGTGACGTAGTGGCAGTCGTTGGTGGCCAGCGGCGGTATACCCAAGGCGCGGCCGATTTCCAGCAGCCCGTCACGAACCCGCCGCTCGATGGGCAGTCCGTGATCCATCAGTTCCAGGAAGTAGTTGTCGGCCCCGAAGATCTCCCGCCACTTGGCGGCGGCCTCCAGCGCTTCGCGGTGTTGGCCGAGCCGCAGCCGGGTCTGCACCTCGCCGGAAGGACAGCCGGTGGTGGCGATGATCCCGCCGGCGTGCTCGGCGATCAACTCGGCGTCCATCCGCGACCACTTGCTCAGTTGACCCTCGAACGAGGCCAGCGAGGACAGCTTGAACAGGTTGCGCAGGCCGGTGGCGTTCTCCGCGACCATGGTCAGGTGGGTATACGACCCGCCGCCGGACACATCATCGCTCTTCTGGCCCGGATCGCCCCACAACATACGGCGGGTGTCAAAACGGGAGCCGGGCGCCACGTAGGCCTCGACGCCGATGATCGGCTTGATCCCGGCGGCGCTGGCCGAGTTGTAGAACTCGCTGGCGCCGAACATGTTTCCGTGATCGGTCATCCCGATCGCAGGCATCTCCAGCCGCTGTGCCTCGGCCAGCATCGGGGCGATCTTCGCAGCACCGTCCAGCATCGAGTACTCGGTGTGGTTGTGCAGGTGCACGAAGGACGCGCGATTAGCGCTGGCGCCAAGAGCGGACGGATCAGTCATAGAGACGCCAGTCTATGACCGCACACCGACACCTTCGGGCGTGTCGCGAAGCGTGTCTTGCGCCGTCACCGCGCGATGCGACGTCAAACTGGGAGCCAGCGATCTCACCAGCGCTGTGGGACCGGGAATTGGTCGTTATCCCGTTTTCGCCGCCGGCAGGTAGTGCACGGTGCCGCCCACCTCTTCGGTCCCCGATTCCGCGTCCGGCTCCGGTTGCTCTGCTCGCCCGGACGGTGAGCGCCGCCGCCGCCGTGAGCGCGCTGGCCACCAGTTTGCGTCTCCGATCAGCACAGCGGTCGCGGGCACGGTGATGGTGCGGACCAAGAAGGTGTCCAGCAGAAGGCCGGTCCCGATGATGAACCCTGCCTGTACCAGCGTGCTGATGCTGGCGAACAGTAGACCGAACATCGAGGCGGCGAAGATGACACCGGCCGCAGTGATCACTCCGCCGGTCTGACCGACCGTGCGGATCACCCCGGAGCGCACGCCGTGCGGAGACTCGTCCCGAAGTCTGGAAATGAGCAGCAAGTTGTAATCCGCACCCATCGCGACCAACACGATGAAAGTCAGTCCGGGCACGCTGAACGTCAATTCCTGGTGGAGCAGGAATTGGAACACGATAACCCCGACACCCAATGCGGACAGGTACGAGATCACCACCGAGACGATGAGGTAGACCGGCGCTACCACGGCGCGCAGTAACGCGACCAAAATCAGGAAGACAATCAAAATAGTCATGGCGACGATGAGCCGGATGTCTTGGTTGTAGTACCCGCGGGTGTCGCGCAGCATCGCGGTGACTCCGGCTACCGATATCGAAGCGTCCGTCAGCACGGTATTCGGTTGGGTCCCGTGGGCGGTCTCGACGATGGTGTGAATCTGGTTCATGGCTTCGGTGCTGAACGGGTTCAGTTTGGTTTGAATCGCATATCGCGCCGTGTGCCCGTCGGGCGAGATGAACGACGTGAGCGCACCGGTCAGGCCTCCCCCGATATGGGTGGTCTGGTTGATCAGCGCCTGTACACCGTCGATGAGTTCGCGAACCGCGTCAGCGTAGGTATGGACAACGCGGGGCGGGCCGGCCGGGCGGTTCTGCAGGCCGCGCGGATCGTCGACACCCAGTGACCGCAGGGTGGCGGCGGCGTCATCGAGAATTTGGCGCACGCTCTGCATCGCCGCCTCGATGCTGTCTGCATCCGGCAGCGCTTGCAGCTGGTCAGCGAAACCCGCCAGCTTTTGGAGCGCTCCGCCATCGTTGGCGGTGCTGGCGGTGACGTCAAGCACGGTCACCGGCGCGGCGTTGAGGCTGCTGGCGATGTCCGCAATGTCGACGGACAACGCGAACCCCAGCCCGCGCACAGTGTTGACGAACGTGGCCGCGTCGTCGGATTGACCGGCCGTGCTTTGTCCTTCGCCAGCCGTCGTATCTTCGTCGTCTTCCGCGTCCTCTTCCCCGAGCGCCGGGAATTCATCCTCGGCGATCGCCGGGATTTGTTCGTCCGCTCCGCCTTCCATATTGGCCAGGGGATACAGCATGGCTGCGACGTTGGGAAAGGTGTCCCCCAGCTCGCCGTTTGATTCTTCCTGGTTGTCTTGCACAGCCGGGGTATCCCCGGACGGGACGTTTGCCGCTTCGCCAACCACCCCACTTGCATCCGCCGAGGCACCCTGATTGCGCGGTTTCGCGGTCACTGGAGGCGCGCCGCGGATCGCCGCGACATCGGGCAGCTGGCTTACCCGCTTCACCATCTGCTTGAGGTCGGCAAAGGCCGCTGCTTCCCGCAGGTCGCGCGGTGAGTGGACGACGAGGTACTCGGGGATCGTCGCGTTCAACGGAAAATGTTGGGTCAGTTTGGCGTATCCGACGGCGCTCTCGACGGATTTCGGCAGCGTTTTGCTGTCGTCGTAGTTGTAGTTCGCCAGAGTCGCGGAGCCGGCCAGAATGATCAACACCGTGAGGCTGACAACCAGATGCGTTGCGGGCCAACGCACAATACGTATCCCGGAACGCCGCCAAAAGCGTGTGGTGAGGTCACGGCGCGGCATGATCCAGCCACGAGGCCCGGCAAGGACGAGCAGAGCCGGCAGGAAAGTCACTGCGGCGAGAAACGCCACCGCGATCGAGATGGCCAGTGCCGGCCCGACTGTTCTGAAGCCGCCCAAATTGGTGAAGACCATCCCGAGGAAGGTGACCGACACGGTGGCCGCGGAGCCAGCGATCACTTTGCCGATGGACATCAACGCCTTCATGACGGCTTGATCCGAATCCACGCCGAGCCGCAGATAGTCGTGGTAACGGCTGATGAGAAAGACGGCGTAGTCAATTCCGGCGCCGGCCATCATCGTCGTCATCAACGTGATGGTCTGACTGGTGATACCCAGCCCAAGCTGGGCGACTCCGGCCACAATGGCCTGCGCGGTCACCACCGATACGCCGATTGTTATCAACGGCAACATCATGGTGACGGGGTTGCGGTAAACGACGAACAGGATGATGAGCACCATGAGGACGACGGCGGTCTCGATCACATGCATATCGCGCACGCCGATGTAATTGAGATCGTCGCCGGTGGCCGCGGGGCCGGTGAGGTTTGCCGTCAGCGTTGATCCGGCGACGGTGTTCCTGACGATCTCGGCGACCCGGGTGTAGGCGTCGTGCAACTCAGGTGAGCCCACCCCACCGGCGAGCACCATGGGCAGGTACCAGGCTTGATGGTCCTTGCTGGTCATCACCTCGCGCAGGGCCGGGGCGTTGACGAAGTCCTGCAGCATAACGATGTCTTTGGTGTCGCGCCGCAGCTTGTCGGCCAGGGCCCGGTAGGTGACCTCGTCGGAGGGCCCCAAGCCCTTCTCGTTGGTCAAAAGGACCAGTAGGACGTTTTCGTTTTCTGACCCCGATTGGTGGAATGCCTCGGTTATCTGCTTGGTCGTGACCGTCACCGGGGCGTCCGGCGGCAAGATTGCGACCGGCCGTTCGCGGGCCATCTGTGTCAGCGACGGGAACGTCACCGTCAAAACGGCGGCGAGGGCAACCCACAACCCGATGGCAACCAGTGGCCACCGCACGATGAATAGGCTTAGCCGACCGAAGAGGCCGGTAGGTTCGGCCGCACCGGTGTCGGCGTCAGCCCCCCGCAACATTTGGACAGGTTACCGGCAATTTGGCAGATCGGTAGGGGTTTGCTGATCGCGGATTGATCTCGATCACCGACCCCGGCTCGGTGTCGAATGCGAACGTTTTTCAGACAGCTCCGGCAGGCTGCTCTAGCTTGGGTTCTCGGAGGCGAGGAGACAAAGCATGAGCGTCTATAGGGTGACCGATCTGATCGGGACGAGCACTGTGTCATGGGAGGACGCCGCGGCCACCGCGGTGCGGCGGGCGCAGGAAACCATCGACGACATCCGCGTGGCAGAGGTCGTCGAGCAAGATCTGGCCCTGGACGCCAGTGGTGGGATCACCTACCGCACCAAGTTGCGGATCTCGTTCAAGATAAGGCCGCGTCAGGCGAAGTAGCGGCGCTGCGGTGATTCGCCGGCAATCCGCTTGTTACGCAAAGTAATAACCCAGTGACGGCACACTAACTGGCAAGCAACTCCGCCGTGGTCGAGTAGTCGCATGGGGATGTTTTCGATGTCTCGCAAAGACAAGTCGACCAGCATTTTCGACAAGATCGGCGGCCATGAGGCGCTCGAGGTCGTCGTTGAGGACTTCTATGCGCGGGTGCTCGACGATGACGAACTCGCGGGCTTCTTCGCCGGAACCAACATGGATCGCCTGAAAGGCAAACAGGCGGCGTTCCTGGCGGCGGCCCTAGGCGGGCCAGAGCCCTACAAAGGACCGTCGATGAAGCAGGTGCACCAGGGCCGCGGGATCACCATGCACCACTTCGACCTGGTCGCCGGACATCTGACCGACTCGCTCACCGCGGCCGGCGTGCCCGCAGAGACGATCACCGAAATCCTCGGGGTGATCGCACCGCTGGCCGACGAGATCGCCTCGGATTCCGCGACGGTACGGATCTGAGCCGACGGCGAAAGCACCCGCCGATGCATGACGATCTTGACCTCCTTCGGTCGACAATGTGTGCATGCCTCGCCCATTTGACGAGCTGGTCGCCGATGCGACCACCGCACCGGTCGAGGGGTGGGATTTTTCCTGGCTGAACGGGCGGGCTTCCGAGCAGCGCCCGTCGTGGGGCTATCAGCGGCTGATGAGCGAACGCTTGGCGACGGTGTCGGCCGCGGTGGATCTGCAAACCGGCGGCGGCGAGGTGCTGGCCGGGGCGCGACGGTTCCCGCCGACGATGGCCGCCACCGAATCATGGCCGCCCAACCGGGTGCGCGCCGCCCAACTGTTGCACCCGCGCGGTGCTGTTGTGGTCGCGACGACCGACGAGCCGGTGCTGCCGTTCGCTGACGATTCTTTCGACCTGGTGACCAGCCGCCACCCAATTACGGTGTGGTGGACCGAGATTGCGCGGGTACTGCGGCCCGGCGGTAGCTATCTGGCCCAGCACATCGGACCCGCGACGATGCTCGAGTTGATCGAATTCTTTCTGGGCCCGCGGCCGGAGACCGGCGCGGAGCGACACCCGGATGTCGAGCGCGCGCAGGCCGGCGCGGCAGGCCTGGAAGTCCTCGATATGCGCATGGAGCGGTTGCGTGCGGAGTTCTTCGACGTCGGTGCCGTCATCTACTTTCTGCGCAAGGTGATCTGGACGGTTCCCGACTTCAGCGTCGAGCGCTATCGAGATCGGTTGCGGCAACTGCACGACCGTATCCAGTGCGACGGCCCATTCGTTGCCCACTCCACCCGGACCCTGGTGCTGGCCGGCAAGCCGGAGTCGTGATCAGCTCTCGGCCCGCAGCACATCCAGCGCGTGCTGCAGGTCAGGCGGGTAGGGGCTGACGATCTCCATCTGGCGCCCGTCGGTCGGATGAGTGAATGACAACGAGCGGGCATGCAGCCATTGACGTTCCAGTCCAAGCTTTTTCGCCAGCTTCGGGTTGGCGCCGTATGTCAAATCGCCACAGCACGGGTGGTGCAGCGCGGCGAAATGCACCCGGATCTGGTGGGTGCGGCCGGTTTCCAAGTGCACGTCGAGCAAACTGGCGGCGACGAACGCTTCGATCGTGTCGTAGTGCGTCAGGCTGTGCCGGCCGTTCTTGGTGACGGTGAACTTCCAGTCATGACCACGGTGCCGGCCGATCGGCGCGTCGATGGTGCCGCTTAGAGGATCCGGATGTCCTTGCACCAGCGCGTGGTAACGCTTGTCGACGGTGCGCTGTTTGAATGCCCGCTTGAGCACCGTGTAGGCGCGCTCGGAGATCGCCACCACCATCACCCCCGAGGTGCCGACATCCAGGCGATGCACGATGCCCTGACGCTCGTGCACACCGGAGGTGGTGATCCGGTAACCGGCGGCGGCCAGCCCGCCGAGCACGGTCGGGCCGGTCCAGCCCACCGAGGCATGAGCGGCCACACCGGGCGGTTTGTCGACCGCGACGATGTCGTCGTCGGAATACAGGATCGTCATGCCCTCGATGTCGACCGGGGTGTTCTCCAGCGGCGCCGGTGCATCGGGCAGCCGTACCTGCAGCCACGCGCCGGCGGTCAGCCGATCGGATTTGCCCACCACTACGCCGTCTAACTCGACACCGCCGTCTTCGGCGAGCGCCGCGGCGGCGGTGCGGGACAACCCGAGCAGCCGCGCCAGCCCGGCGTCCACCCGCATACCCGCCAGTCCCTCCGGGACGGGCATCGACCGGTCGGTCACGAGGGTTCGTCGGGTTTGCCGGCAGTCTCCAGCATCTCGTCGGTGATCTTCCGCCGGCCGACCGTGTCGAAGTCAAACCCGAAGACTGACAGCGCGACCAGCAGAATCGCCCCGCCCACCACCGACGGGTCGGCGACATTGAACACCGGCCACCAGCCGATCGACAGGAAGTCGACCACGTGTCCGCGTAGCGGGCCCGGTGATCGGAAGAACCGGTCGACGAGGTTGCCCATTGCGCCGCCCAGGATCATGCCCAGGCCGATCGCCCACCACGGCGACACCAGGCGTCGTCCCATCCAGAAAATCCCGACCACCACCCCCGTCGCGATCAGGGTCAGCACCCAGGTGTAGCCAGTCGCCATCGAGAAAGCGGCCCCGGAATTGCGCACCAACGTCCAGGTGACGGTGTCACCGATGATCGACACCGGCTGGCCGGGCGTCAGCAGTCTTACGGCGAGGACCTTGGTGATGATGTCGAGCACCAGCACCACCGCCGCGACCGAGAGCAGCAGGCGCAACCGGCGCGGCGGCGCGGGCCGCTTCTCCACATCGCTTCGCTCTGCATCGTCGCTGGCGTTCACATCCCTATCATCCCAGCATGGGCCACCTCACTGTCATCGCCACCGGGGGAACAATCGCCACCAGCACCGATAGCGACGGTGTGCGACGGCCGGTCCACACGGCGGCCGAGCTGACCGCCGGACTCGATGTGGACGTCGTCGATGCGCTCGCCGCCGACAGCTCGCAGCTGACGCCCGCCGATTGGGATGTCATCGGGGCTGCGATCCGCGCCGCCGCCGAGCGCAGCGCCGCGGGAGTGGTCGTCACGCATGGCACCGACACCCTCGAGGAAACAGCGCTGTGGCTCGACCTCACCTACCGCGGTGTGCCTCCGGTGCTGCTCACCGGGGCGTTGCGCAGCGCCGACGCCCCCGACCCCGACGGGCCGGCCAATCTGCGTGACGCGCTCGCGGTAGCCGCCCGCCCCGAGGTCGGCGACCAAGGTGTGCTGGTGTGCTTCGGCGGACGGCTGCTGGCCCCGCTGGGCCTGCGCAAGGTGGCGACCAAGGAGGGGTTCACCGGCCGGGTGCTCGGCACGGTCGCCACCGGGATCACCCAACCGAAGTCCCGGCCTTATCTGGGCGAGTTCAGCGCCGCGAACGCGCCGCGCGTCGACATCGTCTCGGCATATGTGGGAAGCGACGCGGTGGCCATGGATGCCTGCGTGGATGCCGGCGCCCGCGGCATCGTGCTGGAGGCGTTGGGTTCGGGCAACGCCGGCGCGGCGATGATCGACGCGGTGCGCCGCCACTGCGCCGACGGTGTCGTGGTCGCGGTTTCCAGCCGGGTCGCCGGCGCCCGTGTCAGCCCGGGATACGGCCCGGGCCGTGATCTGGTCGACGCGGGAGCGCACATGGTTTCGCAGCTGCCGTCGAGTCAGGTGCGCCTGCTGGTGATGGCGGCGCTGGCGGCGGGGCTACCGGTGCGCGACGTCGTCGACCGTCTGCTCTGATTCGCCGGCCTGCAGCGCGGCGACATAATCGGGCCAGTCCAGGCTGTCGACGGGATTGGCGGCGGTGATGACGTCGGTATCCGAAGGACCCTCCGACAGGAACGTCCGCGCCGGGCCCGGACCGGTGCCGCGGGTCTCGAACCGCACGGTCACCACACCGTGGCCTGCGCCCTGAACCCAGCCATGCCCGAAGTCGCGGTGCACGACATCGTCGCCGACCCGCCACGCTGTCACGGGCTGAGCCGACGCACCGGCCGAGTGATCGGTTTCCGCCGTCGGCGTGGACAAGTCCAGATCGGGGAACAACGACTCCTGACGCACGTCGCTCAGCCCCGAGAAGCCCACGCCCAGTAGGCGAATCGGTCCGATCTGTCGCGGATCCAGCAGTAGTCGCCGGGCTACGGCGACCAGCGCGGCGGGGTCGGCGGTGGCATACGGCAAGGTGGCCGACCGGGTCAGCGTGCTCATGTCGGATTTCTTCAGCTTCACCGTCACCGTGCGCGCGCCGCGGCCATCTCGCGACAACCGCCGGTGTGCGTGTTCGGCGATCGGGCCGATCGCTTCCTGCAATTCCTCGAGCGTGGTCAAGTCAACGGCGAACGTGGATTCGGCGCTGATCTGTTTGGCTTCGGCCCGCTCGGCGACCGGACGGTCATCGATGCCACGGGCCAGCCGGTGCAGCGCCGGACCGATGGTGGCGCCCAGGATGCTGGCCACCTCGGTCTCGTCCAACGCCGCCAGCTGCCCGATGGTCTCGATGCCGAGCCGATGCAGCTTCTCCTCGGCGACTGGCCCTATCCCCCACAGCCGTCGCACCGGCAGGCCACTGAGCAGCGGGGTTTCCTCGGCGCGCCGGATCACCCGAATGCCGTCAGGTTTGGCCAAACCGGATGCGATCTTGGCGATCTGCTTGCCCGACCCGGCGCCGACGGAGGCGACCAGCCCGGTCTCGTCACGCACCCGTCGCCGCAAGTCCTCGCAGAACAGCTCGACGTCGGCGGCCGAGGCCCCGACGAGTTCGGGCGGTTCCCCGAATGCCTCGTCGAAGGAGAGCTGTTCGACGACGGGCACCATGCTGCGCACGGTGTCGAAGACCCGGCGGCTGGCCACGCCGTAGACCAGACCGCGCGGCGGCAGCACCACCGCGTGGATCCCGACCAGCCGGCGCGCCTGGTGCATCGGCATCGCCGAGCGGGCGCCGAAAACCCGCGACTCATAACTGGCGCCGGCCACCACGCCGCGACCACCCAGCCCACCGACCAGCACCGGCCGACCCCGCAGAGTGGGCCGGGTGAGCTGCTCGACGGACGCGAAGAACGCGTCCATGTCCAGGTGCAGCACCCACCGGGAGTCCACAACCAACGATGCTATTGCGCTAGGGTGAGCAATCCATGGCGATGAATTTGTGTCACCGGTTGTGTTGCAGCTCGAACCGCTACTTCAAAGCCGTCGAGGACGGACTGTTGCCGTGGGTTCTCCGCGACGTCGACCTCGGCGACAACGTGTTGGAAATCGGGCCCGGCTACGGCGCCAACATTCGGGTGCTGATCGACAAGGCGCCGCACTACACCGCCGTGGAGATCGACCCGCCGATGGCGGCCCGGCTGCAGGCGCGCTACGGCGACAGGGCCCGGATCATCCAGGGCGACGGCACCGCCACCGGCTTGCCGGACGAAGAGTTCAGCTCCGTGGTGTGTTTCACGATGCTGCACCATGTTCCGACGCCGGCGCTGCAGGATCAGTTGTTCACCGAGGCATTTCGGGTGCTGCGACCGGGCGGCGTCTTCGCGGGCAGCGACAGCATGGCGTCAACCCTGTTCTCGATCTTGCATTTCCGCGACACCTGCAACCCGGTGTCACCGGACACACTGCCGGACCGGCTGCGCAATACCGGATTTAGCGACGTGGACGTCAAGGCCAACAGCCGAAGGCTGCGCTGGCGCGCGGTCAAGGCCGCTTAAACCCCGCGAAAGTGCAACTGCCGACGGTGTTACTCGAGAAATACGTCGGTAGTTGCACTTTCGCGGCGGTGGATGGCCTCGCGGGCCCGTGCGACGACGACGTGTGGCCGATAGCGCAGCAGATCTGAGCTCACCCTGATCAGGATCCAACCCCGGCGCTGCAGCTCGGCGGTGCGCTCGATGTCTGCGGCGCGGATGCCCGGGTCGGTCCAGTGTTGGGGGCCGTCATATTCGACACCGACAAGCCACTGCTCCCAGCCCATGTCGATGCGGTATCTGCCCACGACGATCTGGGTCTGGGGTCTCGGCAATCCCCCTTCGATCAATACCAGTCTGGTCCGGGTCTCCTGCGGCGATTCCGCCCCTGCATCGACCAAGGGAAGGACCCGTCGCAGCTGCTTCATGCCGCGTGCGCCGCGGTGCGCATCAATCAGCGGCGCAACATCGTCGACCGTCACGTCGGTCGCCTGCATCAGCGCGTCAATGCGAATAACGGCAGTCGTCAAGCCGCGCCGACGGCCGAGGTCGAACGCGGTGCGGGCAGGCGACGTCACCGGCACACCGGCCGCCATCGTGGTCTCGCCGGCCAGCAACGTCTCATTGCGAGTGATGATCAACGGCGGCGGTCGTCTGCGATTGGAGATGAGTTCGGCGGGAGCATGCGGATCCACCCACTTCGCGCCGAGCAGCGCAGCCGCTGAGTTACCCGCAACGACGGCTTCCTTGCCCGACCAAAGCCACGCGGCGAGCGCCCGGTCTTTCGCGGTGAACTCAGCGCCGCGGCGCTGATAGACGTTGCGGTAGATACGTGCGCACGATCGCCGCAGCTCGCGTTCAGTGAGTATGCCGGCACTCAGAGCTTCGGTGCCGAGGAACGGCGACTCCAAGACCCCGACACCCCCTGACCGCGAAAGTGCAACTGTCGACGGTGCTACTCGAGAAATACGTCGTGGAACGCACTTTCGCGGTCAAACCTTAGCGATGGCCACCCGGACGCCGTCACCAATTTCCACAGCCTCCGGCGGCTCACCGAATTCGAAGCTGGTGGCCAGGATTTCACCGGCGATCAGGTCGCGGTGAGTCACCGCCCAAGGCTGGTACTGCTCGGGCACGGACATCACCACGCTGATGCGATCGGAGACGTCCAGCCCGACCGATTTGCGCAGCTCCTGCAGCTCGCGGATGCGGTCTTTAGCCCAGCCCTCGGCTTCCAGCTCGGGTGTCACCGTGGCGTCGAGCACCACCAGACCCGCGTCGTCGGGCAGCGCGGCGGTGTATTCCGGGTCGGCGGCCACCAGCCGCGAGCTGTACTCGTCCGGCTGCAGAACGGCGGGCCCCGCCGTGAGGGTGCCGTCGTCGTTGACGACGCCCTCGCCGGCTTTCACCGCTTTGATGGCCGCCTGCACGTCCTTGCCCAGCCGGGGTCCCGCGACGCGAGCGTTGACGGTGAGCTCGAAGCGCCCATAGCCGGCGATGTCGTCGGTGAGCTCGACGCTTTTGACGTTGAGCTCGTCGGCAATCAGGTCGGTGAACGGCGCGAGCCGCTGCGGATCTTGCACGGCCACAGTCAGTTTCGGCAGCGGTAGGCGCACACGCAGCTTCTTGGCCTTGCGCAGCGACGACGCCGCCGAGCACACCGCACGGACCTGATCCATCGCGGCCACCAGGTCGGCGTCGCCGGGCACGTCGCCGTCCGCCGGCCAGTCGGTCAGATGCACTGAGCGCTCGCCGGTGACGCCGCGCCAGATGATCTCGGTCGTCAGCGGCAGCAGCGGCGCGGCCAGCCGGGCTGTCACCTCCAGCACGGTGTGCAAAGTGTCGATCGCATCGACATCTTCTTCCCAGAACCGTTGCCGGGAGCGCCGCACGTACCAGTTGGTCAGCGCGTCGGTGAACTGGCGTAACTCGTCGCAGGCACCGGAGATGTCGCAGACGTCCATCGCGGCGGTGAGGTCGTCGCGCAGTGCGGCCAGCTTGGCCAGGATGTAGCGATCCAGCAGATGCGGTGAATCGACGCGCCAGGTACCGACTTTCGGCGCATACAAAGCCAGGAAGCTGTAGGCGTTCCAGAACGGCAGCATCACCTGCCGGACCCCCTCGCGGATCCCGGGCTCGGTGACGATCAGGTTGCCGCCGCGCAGGATCGGCGAGGCCATCAAGAACCAGCGCATGGCGTCGGAGCCGTCGCGATCGAAGACCTCCGACACGTCCGGGTAGTTGCGCAGCGACTTGCTCATCTTCTGTCCGTCGCTACCCAACACAATCCCATGTGCCACACAGGTTTTGAACGCAGGGCGATCGAACAGCGCGGTGGCCAGCACGTGCAGGGTGTAAAACCAGCCGCGGGTCTGACCGATGTATTCGACGATGAAGTCACCGGGATAATGGGTTTCGAACCAATCCGCATTCTCGAACGGGTAGTGCACCTGCGCGTACGGCATCGACCCGGAGTCGAACCACACGTCGAACACGTCCGGGATGCGGCGCATCATCGATTTGCCGGTGGGGTCGTCCGGGTTGGGCCGAGTCAGCTCGTCGATGTAGGGCCGGTGCAGGTTGTCCGGGCGGATGCCGAAGTCGCGTTCGAGCTCGTCGAGACTACCGTAAACGTCGATCCGCGGGTACGCGGGGTCGTCGGACACCCACACCGGAATCGGGGTGCCCCAGTACCGGTTTCGCGAAATCGACCAGTCACGCGCACCCCGCAACCAGTTGCCGAACTGTCCGTCTTTGACGTGTTCGGGATACCAGGTGATCTGCTGGTTCAGTTCGACCATGCGGTCCCGGAATTCGGTGACCTTGACGAACCACGACGACACCGCCCGATAGATCAACGGATTGCGGCAGCGCCAACAGTGCGGGTACGGGTGCTCGTAGGTTTCGTGGCGAACCAGCACCGCTCCGTTGGCCGCCGCGGGGCCGGTCCCGTTCTTCAGATCCCGCACGATGTGCGGGTTGGCATCGAAGACGTGCTGGCCCTGGTAGTCCGGGACGGTGGCGTCGAAACGGCCCGTGGAGTCGACGGGAGTCACCGGCACGATGCCAGCCTTGTCCCCGGCGTCCTTGTCGTCTTCACCGTAGGCCGGTGCCATGTGCACGATCCCGGTGCCGTCCTCGGTCGTCACGAAATCACCGGCCAGCACCTGAAAAGCGTTGGGCGAGTCCATGAAATACGGGAACGGTGGCAGGTAACGCAGGCCCAGCAGATCGGCGCCGCGGTAAGTTCCGAGCACCTCCGGCTCGTCGCCCAGCTCGCGTGCGTAAGCCCCCAGCCGGGCCTCGGCCAACACGTAGCGCCGATCCTCTGCACGCACCTGCACGTAGGTGACGTCGGGGTTGACCGCGACGGCCTGGTTCGACGGCAACGTCCAGGGTGTCGTCGTCCACACCAGTAGGTACGCGCCGGCCAGCTCCCCGTCCGGCACCCGGAATCCGACGGTGATCGCCGGGTCCTGGCGGCTTTGGTAGATGTCGTCGTCCATCCGCAGCTCGTGGTTGGACAGCGGCGTCTCGTCGCGCCAGCAGTACGGCAACACCCGGTAGCCCTCGTACGCCAAGCCCTTGTCCCACAACTGCTTGAACGCCCAGATCACCGATTCCATGTAGGACAGATCGAGCGTTTTGTAGTCGTTGTCGAAATCCACCCAGCGGGCCTGGCGAGTCACATAGGCCTGCCATTCGTCGGTGTAACGCAATACCGATTCGCGACAGGCCTCGTTGAACGCGGCGATGCCCATGGCATCGATCTGGGACTTGTCGGTGATGCCGAGCTGGCGCTCGACCTCGAGTTCGGCGGGCAGACCATGGGTGTCCCAGCCGAACCGGCGCTCCACCTTGTAGCCGCGCATGGTGCGATACCGCGGCACGATGTCCTTGACGTAGCCAGTCAGCAGGTGGCCGTAGTGCGGCAGGCCGTTGGCGAACGGCGGCCCGTCGTAGAACACGTATTCTTCGGCATCGGCGCGCCGGGCGATGCTGGCGCGAAAGGTGTCGTCGCGGCCCCAGTAATCGAGGACCTCGCCTTCCAACGCCGGGAAATCGGGGGCGCCGCCGGGCAACTTCGGGTAAGTCAACGCGTCGTCTCCATGTGCCAGCTATCAGGCCGGGGACGACGTCGCACTCCTGCGCGAGCGCCGCGGTACCACCCCGCTTGCCGCGAATACACGCGACCGCTCAATGAGGCTGTGACGGGCCAACCCGTTCGGTTCTACTGAGCTGCTCCGATACCGAAGCCGGCTGTTCTTCCGAAGGCTCCCCGGTGATGGCCGGATCAACGCCGCTGAACCGATTCTACGGGCCATGCGCAAATCGAGATCAGCCCAGCGCAGCCTTAGCTTGAGCGAGGCTGTCGGCGGCCAGTACCAGCCGGGTGTTGGTCGCGAGGTACACGGTCTCCAGGTTGACGTTGGCGGCGCCCAACTTGTGGACGACCTCGCCGAGCGCACCGGGGCGGTCTTCCACGTCAAGCACGATCACCTCTTGCTCCTCAGCGATTTCGATCCCCCCGCCGTGCAGCGCTTCGAACGCGGGGGTCGCGTCCTGCACCAAAATATGAACCTTGGCGCGGCCGCCGCCGCTGGTGACGGCACACAGACCAGCGATGTTGACCCCGGCCTTACCGAGCAGGTCGCCGACCCGGGCAAGTTCGCCCGGGTCATCGTCGAGGTACAGCGTCAGGTCGGTCGCCATGGGTAAACGCTACTGCGTCGCTCCACGATCCCTCTAGACTCCGGGCCCTGGCAGGCCCCCCGTGGATGCGACGTGGTCACCGTAACGACCGACGCGCCGGTTCGTGAGGGCGATACCGAAGGACACCAACACCTTCGGGCTATGGCCACGGATCCCCGTATGCCGAGGGGGACGACAAAGTCAGGCGCTGACGTCCAGGACTCCGGCACGCCAAAGCGCGGCGTAGAGCTGACGCAGCGGGAAAGACAACAGCCGGGCGGCCCCGTCGACCAGCGGGTCGCTTCCGAAGGGCCGGTTGATCCGCCGGGGGCTCTGCTCGGCCGTCGGCTGGGCGGTCGGCTCCGCGGCAGGTACCAGCGTCAGGGTCGGTCCTGCCGTTGCCACTTCGTCGTACAGTGCAGCGGTCATGATGGCCTCCTAGGCGAAAATCGAAGAGGGATAACACGTTTCGGCTCTTTCGTCCGAAACCGCACCCGGAGGCAGTCGCTCAGGCTCAGCCGCGAGCGCCGTGCCGAAGGCCGGATCGGGACGAAAGCAAGTTCGGATATCGACCCGGACTGTCACTAGAACTCATGCGTCCCTCACCTCCTTACGGCTACGTCGCGTGCGGCTATCCGCACCGGTTCACGCAAGCAGGAGCACAGAACCCGATCAGATCGGGAAAACCGCACCCCACTCGTCAGAGCTTCGGCACTACACGGCGTATCCGGGTAACCCGGAAGCCACTTGGGCTCAACCCTTAAGCCGGGAGGAGCTGTCCTGACCCTGGGCGTCTCTCGACGTTCGGGGTCAGTGGCCTATATCCGTGCAGACGCCTCGCCTAACGAGGTGCTTACGTCCTCGATGATGCACCAAGAACTTGACCGGGTCAATTCACCACGCCTGTAAATTCACTGGACGGTTTGTGACCGTTTACCGGGAGTTACCGCCGGTTCCTGGCCGCCGACCAGCTAGTGCTGCGGCTCGTTGACGGCGCCGCAAAGGAGAGGAGTCACCCCAAACCTGCGGTTACAAGTCGGGAATCTGTCCCCACTGCCTGACGGGTGCTGACATCCGCAGACAACGTTCCGGTTCGTGTTTGTTCAAGCCGCCGCCCGGCACACGAAGCAACCAATCGGGCATCCACCTCGGGCTGATTTTCGTGCCTGGTCTGTTAGGTACCCGATGTTATCGTCTCGGGGGCTGGCGGGGCCCGCCTGATTGTGCGTCGCCAAGTTCGTTTAAGGCCCAACTGAGGGGGTTGGAATGCGGGTTAAACCGGAGCTGTTGCGCGGTTTCGCCGGCCAGGTCGAAACCGCGTCAGCGGCGATTCGTAGCGCTGATGTCGGACAAACGGTAAGTACGGCTGCTGATGGATTGCCGGGGTCGGCGACGCAGTGGGCCGCTCGTCTCGTTAGTGCGCACATCGCCACAGTCGAGGGCAAGATTGCCGAGAACATCGCCGCCATGGGTGCGGCGGTGCGTGGTGCGGGTGATCGTTACGAGGTGGAGGACGACGCCCTGGCCGGAACATTCAAGGGATTGTTCTAGCTCGTGTTGCCGTCGCGTTCCCGGTTACAGGCATGGAACCCAGACTCGCTGTCACCGGCGGGGAAAGCGATCGACGCTGCAGGCGATTCGGTGTATCGCGCCGTACGTGACCTTGAGGATGGGATCGACCGGCTGCCCGAGGCGCAGGTGTGGGAAGGCCAAGCTCATGAGGCGGCGGCGGCGATGTTTGGCCGGGCGACCAATCAAACCTCCGAGTTCACCACCGGCGTCGGTGCAGTTGGGGCGGCGCTCAGCAACGGTGACGCCACAATTGGGGCCGCTCGGTACCGGTTGCTGCGAACGGCAGACGATATTGACGAGGGCGAGTTGCATGTCACCGACCAGTGGGTGGTGTTGATCAAACCGGCGCGCATGTCCGCCCAGCATGCAGCCGAGTTGCAACAGCAGGCCGAGCAACAGCAAGCCGAAATCAATCGGTTGCTGCTGGCGCTTGGCGATGCCGATGATGGCACCGCAGCCAATGTGCAGGCTGCCGCGAAGAAACTCGGATTCACACTCCCCGGCCCAAGTGACATGGGTGCTCTATTTCCGCAGAGTCCGTCGCGACCGGCAGACGAAGTGCCCAATCCGCGGACGATGCAGGGGTTGATTGAGCAGGGCAAGGTTCGCGGCGAAGACATGGCGATGACGGTCCGGGAGTCCAGCAAAAAAACTACCGAGGACGACCAACACGTCACGACCCTGATCATGCAGGACGGCAGCAAACACGTGATCAGAACGTGGGGTTCCCTGGCCCCCGCAGCCGGAGATGATTATTACGACAGCAGCGGCAAGCTTGTGTCGAGCACGTTCTCACAGACAAATCCGCTAACCGGGGTTAAGCGCACCGTAATTGATTGGGCCGACGGCACCAACTTTACCGCCACGGAGAATCCGGACGGCACACGTAATGCGGCCTTCACCTTGCCCGACGGCCGACATGGTGTACTGCCCCCCAACAACCCGTTCTTCACCGGCGCGGCTCCGACGGTGCTAGGTGGCGCGCTTACCGGATTGGATGCTCACGTCGGGCGAGGAGGCGGGATTCCCGGATTAACTCCCACATCCGTCGAAAACGTTGGCAAGGCTGCACGGTATGCGGGACCGGCCGTGGGTATAGCGGCCACCATCTACAACGTGGGCGCGGCGACATCCGCCCGCGAGGCGTGCGTGGCTGGCGTGTCCGGGGTGTTCGGCGTAGCTGGGGACTACGCCGGCGGTGTAGTCGGTGCGGGCATCGGCGGAGCGCTGCCTGGCGTGGACGTGGTCACCGGCCCCGGCGGCGCGATCGCTGGTGCTTATTTCGGAGGCAAGTTCTTGGGTTCGATCGGACAAAAGGTGGGTCAGGCATTTTGTCCAGGGTGATGTTGCCGAAGCCCGAGCACTGGCGCGATAACACAGTGCAGTTGGTACCCGGTTTCGCGCTTTTCGGAGGCGCCGGTGCGTTTAGCGCGGTCTGGACGGTGATCTTTGCTAGCCGGGGTGACTACCTAACAGCAATCATCACGGCCGGCGGCACGATGTTCGTTCTCGGCTTGGTACTGGCAGCTGGCTGGACCGAGCTCGAAAGGGTTACGGTGCGCGGAATTTGCGACTCAAGAGGGCTGATGCTGCGGCCTGATCGAGTCATTACCGCGCTTTGGGTCATCGCGTTCGTAGCCGCTGTCCCAAGCGGTCTGCTGTACGTGGTTTTCGTTCCTCGCGGAGAAGTCAGCATTTCGATGACTCGCGGTGAACAGATCTTCACCCCGTACCTCGTAGGGTTCGGTCTGTTGTTCGTGGTGGTCGGGCTAATTGCGCTAGTCGTCAGACGAGGACCAGGCTATGTCCACTTGACGCCGCGCGGATTCGAGCTGGCCGACATCCTGTTCACCTACCGCGGAACTTGGACCGACATCACCGACATCACCGACATAGCACCTAACAAGCAGAAGCGTGCGCCCATCGTCATCATCATGAAAACTGGCCCACCACACGTGTATACGGGTGCTAAGGCCTGTACTCCTGGCGGCGCTGCCCTGTACTGGATGTTGCGCCACTATTGGTTACACCCGGAAAACCGCGACGAACTTGTCGACGGTCGAGCCCTCGAGCGGCTCCATAACGAGCAGTTCGATGCCGAGTAATAGCAGCCGATGCGTTGTCTGCTACCAGTGAAGAGGCACACGAATCTGAGGTTCCTGGGAACGGACGTCATCCGCGATATCCACGCAAGCCGCTGAGTAACAGTGCTTTCTCAGCCGCAGCGGTCACCGTGTGACCCTGGAGAGGGCGGCAAGCCAGGCCAGCATAAATCAACGAGTGCGTCATTTAAGGTTGCGATGGGGCTGCAGGTAGCTGCAGCAACCGAGATTCTCGGGACGCTCTAAGGAGCCTGCCCGTCGGGCGGCCAGCTGGACAGGCCTTCTTCCAGCGGGACGTTCAGGCTGCGCAGGATCGAGGCGATCATGCGCCACGCCCCGATCGCGGTGACCAACTCAATGAGCACCGCCGGGTCGGCGCCGAGTTCCCGTTTGCAGGCGGCCCAGCTTTCCGCACTCACGGCTCCGTCGCGAACGACGTCGTCGGTGGCCGCCAGCACCGCGCGTTCCGCCGGCCCGAACCCGCTGTATTGCCGCCAATCACGCACGCCCAGAAGGTCATCCGGGGTTACCCCGAGGCCCTGCGCGACTCGCCAGTGCTGCGTCCACTCGTAATCCGAGCCGGTCAGCCAGCCGATGCGCATGATCACCAGCTCACGCAGCCGTGCATCGAGAATCCCGTGCCACAGCATGGCGGCGAGCAGATCGTTGACCCTGCCCGCCAGCCTCGGGTGATTCAGCAGCACCTGGAAAATCGCCAGCTCCGCCATGTAATCCGGTACCCCGGCTTCGTCGGCGGCGGCCTTGGCCTCGTCGGGGGGCAGCAGTGGCAGGCGCGGTTGCATCATGGGCGTCGCTTCTCCTCATCGCTTCGGTCGGTCTCGTCGCCGACACCGGTCATGGTGTCAGCACCGGTGAACCGGCGAGGCAGTGCCTCACCGACCGCCAGAAAGCTGAGGTAGGAAGGGTGGGCCGGATCGATGATGATGGCTTGGCCCCGGCTCTTGCGGCGCTGCGAGCGGCTCAACGAATACCGCGGGAAGCCGCCACGGCCGACCGCTACCCGCAGCCGGTGCCCGGCACGGATCACCGCGTCGGTGGCGTTGATGTCGATGTCGATGTCGAACGGCCGGCCGGGCACGACGGGCAGCACCGACTCCGCCGTCATCGGGTGCTCGGCCGCCAGCAGTTCACCGTCGACATAGGTGCTTGCGGTCTCATCGACTGCGCGCAGCGACGATAGCAGGGCCCCCCGGCTGACCGGCGCGGACGCACCGTCGGGCTCGACGTCGGTTACGGTCACCGACCAAAACGCTTCCTCGCCTTCGGCTTTCACCCACAGATGTAGGTTGAGTGGACCGGACACCACAACGTCGGCATCGAACGGTTCGGTGGTGAAGGTGACAGCGGAAGCCTCGGCGTGACGATCGTCGGAGCCGAATGTACGACCCAGCAGTGTCGCCAAACCGATTGCGCTTACGGCGGTGTTGTTGGAGCGGATGCTGGGCCGCCGGGTTGGCACCGGCAACCGCGCGACGCGGTCGGGCGGGTCGAAGCTCAGCGCTCCGTCGACGTGTGCGTGCGGGGCCGAGCCACTGGCGTCGGCGCTGAGGTAGAGCCGCCGCACCCGGGCCGCGGGATCCGGGTACTGGTCGCATGAGAGCCAACCTCCACCCAACCTGCGCACGGTGATCGGGCCGTAATACTCGATGTTGTTGCGAATTCCCTTGAGCCACCGGTCGAACCAGGCGCATTGCAACTCGTCGAGGTACTGCGGCGCATCCGGCGCGCCGAACCCGGAACCGGGCGCAAGGTGATAGCAGTCGTCGACGACAACCTGCTTGGCACCCGGCGGCGTCGCGATCCGCTGGTAAATCCGGAAATTCGAGCGACTGTAGACATCATGCCAACCGCCGTGGATCCAGGTGGGAATGGTGATCTTGTCCAACCGGGCGACCCTGCTGGCCCACATGGCGTTGAGCAGAATGTCGGGATGGTCGGCCATCAGCGCGATTTGGGCTGCGTGCCGCATCCAACTGGCCGGCGACGAGATGCGATCGCGTAAATACTCCCGCCACGCGCCCGTTCTCCGCAAACCCGACAGGGATGGAAACCATTTGAGGAGATTGACCGCGCCGAGCCAAACGGCGACGAGCGGCGACGGGACGCCGCCGGGAAGCCCGAGTTCGCGCACCGCATCCTCGCCCCCTTCAATCGCGAACACCGCCGCCAGTCCGTCAGGCTGCAATCCGGCGGTGAGAAGCGAGGCCAGCGCACCGTAGGAGATTCCCGTCAACGCGAGTTTCCCGTTACACCACGGCTGTTGACGAGCCCATTGCAGTACTTCGGCGTAGTCGCGCTGTTCGGTGGGGCTGAAAAAATCCCAGGTGCCCGTCGATGTTCCGGTGCCCCGCACGTCCACCATCAGGTAGGCGTAGCCGCGGCGCACCAGGGTCGGGCTGACGCTCAATGCCGCCGGCGCGCCGCCGGCCAGGGCGTGCAGCAAATCGCGGCCGGTGAAGTGACTGCGGTCCGAGCCGCCGATCCGCTCCCCCAGCGCGCGCACCCACGCCCCGCCGGAACCGCGCTGGAATATCTTGTTGTACGGCGTGAAGTTGATGACCGTCGGCAGTGGTTCGGTCACCGGTTTCGCGCGGTCGCCGGGCAAAACGAGATCCGCTGAGAGCACAACGCCATCCGACATCCGGATTCCGACGTTGCGTGTCCAATGCATCCGCTCGTAGAGCTGCGCACCGATGTCGAACCGGGCGTTGGGGGGCAGCGCATTCAACCGTTCCACGCGCGGGTCCGTCACCTCACCGATCCTGCCGGTCGGGCGCTGCGGGCGTTCCGGAATTCCGGACATCTGTCACAGGCCTTTCGCTACGGTGATCCAAACGTGCGGGTCGAGCGTGCACCGGGGCCAGAGAGGTTGCGATGAGCAAGCTGGGCGACAAAGCCATTGTCTGCGGCGCAGGGATGGGCGGCTTGCTCGCCGCCCGGGTGCTCTCCGAATTCTATGAGTCCGTCCTCGTGGTCGAACGAGACGCCTTGTCCCAGGACGCTTGCCCGCGACGCGGGGTTCGCCAGGGCCGGCATTATCACGTTCTGTGGAGCCGCGGGGTACAGGAGATCGGCCGGCTGTTTCCGGGCCTGCCCGACGAACTCGTCGCCGCCGGCGCCACGGTCTGCGACGACGGGGATCTGTCCAAAGTCTCCATCAGGGTGGGCGGACACGAGTACAACCGTTCGGGTAAATTCGCCGACCCCGCCGCGGTGGTCATCTATCTGCTCAGCCGGCCGCTGCTCGAGTCGCAGGTCAGGCGGCGGGTGTGGGCCTTGGCCAACGTGGACATTCTGGACGGTCACGACGTCGTCGAACCCGTCGCCGCCGAGCCGCAGCAGGTCACCGGCGTGCGGGTGGTCAACCGCGACACCGGCGTCGAGCAGATGCTGGACACCGATTTGGTAGTCGACGCGATGGGCCGCGGCGCACGAACCCCGGCGTTTCTGGACAGCCTCGGATACGGCCGTCCCGCCGCCGAGCGCTCGACGGCGAACGCGAGCTACTGCAGCCAGTTTCTCCGCGTCCCGGCGGGTGTCGTGAACGAAAAAATGACATTTGTGATCCCGGAACCGGGCCTGCCGATCGGCGGCGCATTTTCGGCTTACGAACACGACACCTGGATATTCACCGTCGTCCGGCTGGATCAACAACAACCGCCGGAGAACCTGGCCGACATGGTGGCGTTGGGCACCCAATTCATCTCCGCGGCCCTGCCGGCAGCGCTGCGAGCCGGCGAACCCTTGGGAGCCGTCGATGTTTTCCGCTATCCGGGCGGGGTGTGGCGCAGGTATGACAAAATGCCCCGATTCCCCAGGGGATTCCTGGTTTTCGGCGATGCGATCTGCAGCACGAATCCCATCTACGGGCAGGGCATGACGGTCGCCGCGCTCGAGGCCAGCGCCCTGGGCGACTCTCTGTCGCAATCGGATGGCGATGTGAGCCGGCGATTCTTCGACGCCGCCGCCGGGCACATCGGACCACTCTGGGCGTCGAATGAGTTCAACGACCTCTACATGCGCGCCGGGCTCGGCCAGCCGGCGTTGCCGAACGACCTGCTGCAATTCCGCGAGCAGGTGCTCACCGCCGCTGAGAACAGCCCGGCACTCACCGAAAAGCTGTTCCGGACAATGAACCTCGTGGACCCGCCGACCGACTACAGTCCGCTGCTGAAATGACAGCCGCCGCAGAGTAGGTTTCCAGCAATGCGCATCGCAGTCGGCGAGTTCACGCCCATCGAGCAAACCGCGTTTCTGACCCAATACGCTCGCGCACTCGACAGCCGGCGGCCACACCCGATACTCGGTGACAGTCTGGCCGACCGGATCGTGGCGAAGATCGACTACGACTTCGCCGGCCTCGATGTGCCCACCCATGTGGTCTGCCAGCAGGCGCTTCGCGCCAAGATGCTCGACGACCGGGTCTGCGACTTCACCTCGGAGCATCCCGACGCGGTCGTGGTCGAGCTCGGCGCGGGACTCAGCACGGCAATGCTGCGGATCAGCCCGCCGGGCGGGGTCGACTGGTACAACGTCGACCTACCCCGGGTCATCGCTTTGCGCGAACAGGTCGTCCCCGACGATGAGCGGGCCCACCCGGTGGCGGCCTCGGTGGCAGAGGACAGCTGGGCCGACAGCATCCCGGCCGATCGGCCCACCATGCTGATCGCCGACGGCCTGTTGGCGTTTCTGTCAGAGCCGGTGATTGTCAACCTGTTCCGCCACATCACCGAATATTTCCGGTCAGGCGAGTTCGCCTTCAACGACTACGGGCGGGTGGGTGCGCTGACTAGGGTGGCAATGAAGCTGTCGCCGCAGAAGGCGACCAATTCGGTCGGAAGCCAGTGGGGTTACGCGGGGTTCAAGGACGCGCATCATCCCGAAAGCTGGACTCCGCGAATCAAGCTGGTCGAGGAGAGCAGCCTGACGCATGCCCCCGAGGTCAGCTTGTTCCCGGGCTGGCTGCGGCTGTCCACTCGCCTGGCCGGACGGTTCAAAGCGTCCGCACGCAGGGCCCGGATCCTGCGTTACCGCTTCTAGCGCCTTACGGGTTGCGGACCGCGGGCCCGTTTGAGCATGCAATACTGCCCCGATGGCCACCAAAAACCGCCTGCTTTCGAACTCGTTCGCCCACCGACTGGTGGACAACCCCGTCATGTTTCACCTGCTCTTCACCTCGTTCGTGAAGAACCGGTTCGCCTCCCAAACGCGTCTGCTCGGTGATGATGACTGGTTGTTCTTCAACTACGGCTACGAGGAAGACCCGCCCATGGCGGTGCCGCTGGAGGCCTCGGACGAACCGCACCGGTTTTTCATTCAGCTCTACCATCGAACCGCGACCCAGGTGGATCTGCGTGGCAAGCGGGTGCTGGAAGTGAGTTGCGGCCATGGCGGCGGAGCCTCGTATCTCATGCGCACCTTGCATCCGGCTTCCTACACCGGGCTGGACCTGAATCCGGCCGGCATCGAATTCTGCAAAAAGAGGCACCATCTGGCCGGCCTCGATTTCGTCGAGGGCAACGCCGAGGATCTGCCCTTCGCCGACGAATCTTTCGACGCGGTGCTCAATGTTGAAGCCTCGCATCTGTATCCGCACTTTCCTCGTTTCCTTGCCGAAGTGGCACGTGTGCTCACGCCAGGCGGGCATTTCCTGTACACCGATTTCCGTCGGCGTCGCGCGGTCGATGAGTGGGAGGCGGCGCTCGCCGCCGCCCCGCTGCGGATGCTGTCGAGCGCCGTGATCGACGCGGATGTGCTGCGCGGCAACGAGAAGAACGCACCGCGAAAGCACGAGCTGATCGGCCGGCACGGGTCGGCGATTCCGCGCGGCTTTGCGCGCTACGCCAGCGACATGACGGATTGGGCGTTCAACGGCGCACTGCGCACCGGTGAGTTCACTTACCGCGTGTACCTTTTCACCAAGGACTGAGCAGCGATTGCCCCTGCATTACCTGTGCAAGGCCCAGTGACCGTTTGAACCATTCCTGGCGACTGCGCGAGATCCATTTGTCGCACCGTTCATAACGGGTGCGGCCCGACCGTTCATCGCGGCTACCGCAAGCCCCAGATCGGCTGTGGCAGCGTCGTCGACAAAACGGGCGACAGCAGGTTCGGCAGCATGCGCGCGGTGCCGCGCGGGACGGCTACGAACGTTCAACGGCCACCAGAACCAGCGTCCGAACAGCGCGGCAATCGACGGCGTCATGAAGGCACGCACCACCAACGTGTCGAACAGCAAACCGAGACCGATGGTGGTCCCCACCTGACCGACAGCGCGGTTGTCGCTGACCACCATGGAGGCCATCGTGAAGGCGAACACCAGACCCGCGGCGGTGACGACGTTGCCGGTGCCGCCCATCGCGCGGATGATGCCGGTCTTCAGCCCGGCGGCGAGTTCTTGCTTGAACCGTGCAACCAATAGCAGGTTGTAGTCAGATCCCACCGCCAACATGATGATTACCGCCATCACCACGACCAGCCAGTGCAACCGGACCCCGAGCAGGTATTGCCAAAGCAGTACGGACAGCCCGAACGATGCCCCCAGCGACAGCGCAACCGTTCCCACGATCACCAAAGCCGCAACCAGACTTCGGGTGATGAGCAACATGATGATGAAGATCAGGCACAGCGATGCCACTCCGGCGATCAGCAGGTCATACTTGGTGGCCTCGCGTAAGTCCTTGAAGACCGACGCTGTGCCGGCGACATAGACTTTGGCGTCCTCGAGCGGCGTCCCCTTGAGCGCCTCCGCGGCGGCCGTCTTGATCGCGTCGATGCGCTTGATGCCCTCGTTGGTCGCCGGGTCCCCCCGGTGCGAGATGATGAACCGCGCTGCCGTCCCATCCGGTGACAAGAACAACGCGATGACGCGTTGAAAGTCAGGGTTGTCGAAAACTTCCCGGGGCAAGTAGAACGAGTCGTCGTTTTTGGCGGCGTCGAAATCCTGCCCCATCGCTACTGCGTCGTTGCTCAGCTCGTCGACCTGGGCGAGCATGCCAGACATGGTGCTGTGCATGCTCAGCACCATTGTGCGCACGCTTTTCATGGTGTCGATCTGCGGCGGTAGCAGCGCAAGTATTTGCGGCACGATCACGTCGGCGTTATCCAGGTCTTTCTCGAGCAGCGCGAGCTTTTCGCTGATCTTGTCGACGCCGTCCGATGCGTCGTACATGGCCCGGATGCCCCGGCAGTACGGGATGTTGTAGCAGTGCGGGTCGGAGTAGAAGTAGCTGCGCAACGGCCTGAACGTGTCGTCGAATTCAGCGATCTCGTCGCGCACCTCGTAGGTGATGGCGGCGGTGTCGTGAGCGATTCCGACCATGTCGTGGCTAGTGTCGACGAGTTG
This sequence comes from Mycobacterium shimoidei, assembly GCF_900417275.1. Lineage (NCBI taxonomy): Bacteria > Bacillati > Actinomycetota > Actinomycetes > Mycobacteriales > Mycobacteriaceae > Mycobacterium > Mycobacterium shimoidei. The sequence goes on from NZ_UEGW01000001.1 coordinate 3,835,515, forward strand.
TTGCATGAGCGTATTCATGCGCTCCATCGCCGAAACCGTGCTCTGCAGCTGGTCGGCCAGCTTCACCATGTCGTTCATCCGCGTCTTCGCGAACTGCAAGTTCTGTAGCTGTCCGGCATTTTGCATGCTGAGCAAGAAAGGAATAGAGGTGTGCTCGAGCGGGGTGCCCTGCGGCCTTGTGACGGACTGAACCCGCGAAACCCCTTCGACCTGGAAAACGCGTTTGGCCAGTTTGTCCAGGATGAGGAAGTCGGCCGAGTTACGCATGTCGTGGTCGGACTCGAGTAGCAGAACTTCCGGCAGCATCCGAGACGGCGAGTAGTGGCGCTCCGCGGCAGCCATTCCGGTATTGGCCGGGACATCGCGGGGCAGATAATCGCGGTCTTTGTAGCTCACCTTGTACGCGGGCAAGGCCAGCAGACCAACCAGGGCGAGCGCGCACGATGCGACCAGGATGGGCGCCGGCCACCGCACCACCGCGGTACCCAGCCGTCGCCAGCCACCAGCGTTGAGCCGTCGCTTCGGGTCGAACAGCGCAAAACGGCCGCCCACGGCAAGAACAGCGGGAACCAGTGTGAGGGCGATGGCGACGGCGACAAGCATGCCCACCGCGCATGGGGCGCCCATGGTTTGGAAAGCCGGCAACCGGGTGAAGCTCAGGCAATACATCGCGCCGGCGATAGTCAGCCCCGAAGCGAGAACAACATGGGCGACCCCGCGGTAAGCGGTGAAATACGCGCTCGTGCGATCCTCGCCGGCCTGCCGCGCCTCCTGGTAACGACCGATGAAAAAGATTCCGTAATCCGTTCCAGCGGCGATCGCAAGGCAAACCAGGATGTTGACACCCAGGCTGGAAAGGCTGACGAGCTCGTGCTCGCCGAGTAACGCGACGACCCCGCGGACCGCCCCCAATTCAATTCCCACCATCGCCAGCAGAAGGACGACGGTGACGATCGAACGGTAGACAAGAAGCAGCATCAAGAAGATCACCGCGACGCTCACGGCGGTGATCTTCAAGACTGTTTTTTCGCCGCTGTGGTTCGAATCTGCCACGAACGGCGCTGGTCCGGTGACATAAGCCGTGACGCCGCTCGGGGCCGGCGTCCCCTGCACGATCTTTCGAACCGCGTCGACGGATTCATTCGCCAACGTCTCGCCTTGATTACCGGCGAGGTTCAGCTGAACGTACGCGGCCTTTCCGTCGGCGCTTTGCGCGCCGGCCGCGGTGAGTGGATCTCCCCAGAAATCTTGGATGTGCTGAACGTGGGTGGTGTCGGCTTTCAGCTGACGAATTAACTCGTCGTAGTAATTGTGGGCGGCATCACCGAGCGGCTGGTCACTTTCCAAGACGATCATCGCGAGGCTATCGGAATTGCCTTCCTTGAAGTCCTCGCCCACCCGCGCCATTGCCTTTACCGAGGGCGCGTCTTTGGCGCTCAACGATACGGAATGCGCTTTCGCGACCTGTTCCAACGTGGGTACGGCAAAACTCAACACAGCCGTGATCGCCAACCACGCCAGGATGATCGGCAGCGACAACTCACGGACCATTCTCGCCACGAATGGACGATCGCTGCTTCTGTGGTGGCTGGTCATGCGACGTTCACGTCGTTCGACACCCTCTCGGTCGGGACTGCGCTGTTGGCCTGCGCCAGAACGTCACCCGCGACGGCTACGGTCGTCGTGATCATTCACGGCCCCGGCAAGACCGGCCCCTCGACAACCCGCATCTCCTTCGCCCATCCCACCACGGCTCGGCGCAGCACGCTGAATGAGATCATGATCAATATTGGGGAAAGTAAACCATGCCAGCGGCCACAACGTGCCAGCTTTGTGTCAGCTTTCTTGCCATTCAATGCCGGGGCCATGGTAATCCCCGCGGGCTCACTACCTGCACGTTGTCGAAATGCCGACAGGATCTCGATCTGCCCAAGACAACGCCCGCAACCCGACGCGGGTGGATGCCCGGCGTCGTTGCGCCCTGGACCGAATAATTTGGGCCGACGGGCACGAAACATCACGGAGTACTTTAGGGTAGCCGTCGGAGAGGGGGCGACATGGCCACGGCGACAGACGAACCGGTACGGCTACCGCCGGGCCCGAGGGCACCGAAAAGCATCCAGGGCATTGTTTTCTTTACCGCGCTCCAGTACCGCGTGGTGCCGGCACTGAGCCGGCATTACCGCAGCGCGTTCACCGTCAATCTGCCAGCATTGGGCAGGACCGTGGTGGTCAGCGACCGTGACCTCGTCAAGGACGTGTTCAGCACCAGCTTCGATCTGATCGAACGCCCCGCGAAAATCCTCGGGGAGGCCTTCGGGCCCGGATCGACGTTCAGCCTCGTCGGCAAAGAACACCTCGAACGCCGCAAGCTGGTGCTGCCCCATTTCCACGGCAAGCGCGTAGGGCAGTACGAGCAGATCGTCGAGGAGGAGGTGCTGGCCGAAACCGCGAACTGGCCGGAGGGCCAGGAGTTCGCGACGCTTCCGACGATGACCCGTCTGACCCTGAATGCGATCCTGCGGGCCACCTTCGGCGAGCAAGCCGACGCGCTGGATGAGCTGCGCACCGTGATGCCGCCCTTGATCACACTGGGCTCGCTGCTGCAGCGGATGCCGCCGTTGGTGCGCCGGGAGTACGGGCGATGGAGTCCAGGAAGCCGCCTGGCCGGGTACCGGCGCCGGTTCGACGCGGTGATCGACTCACTCATCGCCGATGCGCGAGCTGACGCGTCCCTGGCCGAGCGCAGCGACGTGCTCGCGCTGCTGCTGCAGGCCCGGTACGAGGACGGTCAGCCGATTCCGGATCGGCATATCGCCGATGAGCTGCTGACCCTGGTCGCGGCCGGCCACGAGACAACGGCCTCCCAACTTGCGTGGACGGTGGAGCGGTTGGGCAGGCATCCGCAGCTGGTGTCGCGGCTGACCGACGAGGTGGACGCGGGCGGATCGGAACTGCGACAGGCAACGATCTACGAGGTACAGCGTGTCCGGTCGAACATCGCGGCCTCACTGCGCGTGACGAAGGAACGAATTCGGTTGGGCGAGTGGGTCCTTCCACCGGATACCAGCATCATGGTTGATTTCCAGCTGGCCCACGAGTCGGAGGACAACTTTTCCGACGCGGACTCGTTCAACCCCGACCGATTCCTGGGAACCAGCCCGCCGCCCTTCCGGTGGATCCCGTTCGGTGGCGGCGTAAACCGTTGCGTTGGTGCCGCATTCGCGAACATGGAAATGGACGTCACGCTGCGCACGTTGCTGCGCGAATTCCGCTTCGAGCCCATCAACGCACCGGACGAGGGCCGTAACTACCGCGGTGTGTCGATCGCGCCGGCGCGTGGTGCGCGCGCTGTCGTTTACCGCCGCAGGACGGCATCGCCGGGCGATCGCGGCTCGATGGCCGCGGCCGAGCACGGCAGCTGACATTTGCTCATCCAGACGAAGCCACTGTGAGAGGCTGGCATACTCCTTCGCATGCCCACGACTACGGAACGCATCAACGACGCCGGCTACCGGCTGTACAAGGCATTTATCAACAAGATCTGGTACCCGTTCCTGACTCGTCGGCTTGACGCGGAAGAAGTCACCTTCCTCAACTACGGCTACGAGGATGACCCGCCACTAAGCCTCCCCCTCGACGAATCCGACGAACCCAACCGGTACTCCATAAACCTCTACCACCAGGTCGCCACCCAGGTCGATCTCACCGGCAAGACAGTGCTCGAGGTCAGTTGCGGCCACGGGGGTGGCGCCGCTTACCTCACCCGCACGCTCAAACCCGGCTCCTACACCGGGCTCGACTACAACCCGGACGGTGTCGCCTACTGCCGTAAACACCACCAGATGCCCGGCCTGGATTTCGTCCAGGGCGACGCCGAAAACCTGCCCTTCGACGACGAATCGTTCGACGCGGTGATCAATGTCGAAGCCTCGCACGCCTACCCTGCGCTGTCCCGCTTCCTCGCCGAAGTGGTCCGCGTGCTGCGCCCCGGCGGAGACTTTCTCTACGCCGATTTCCGGGGCAGCAGCGAATTTCCCGGCTGGGATGCCGCACTTGCCGACATGCCATTGCGCCAAGTTTCCAAACGCGTCATCAACGACAGCGTGGTGCGTTCGCTGGACAACAGCGCACAGCGGAAGCTGGACTTGATCAGCCACCGCCTGCCGGCGTTCATCCGGCCCTTCAGCCGCCATTTCGCCGGCGTGCCGGGGACCGGCATCTACAACGTCATCAAAAGCGGCGACGCCGAGTATCGAATCTATCGCTTCACCAAGGACTGAGCGGTCACGGCTAAGGCCCGGTCCGACAACAGGAATCGAGGCGCCCGGGAGCGCCCACTGAGCTGGGACAACGCCGTGGTTTTGCCGCAAACGTGGTACGGAAAGCGGCGACCTTCGCTACTTTGGAGTGCCGCGGGAACTATTTGACGCGCGCACAGGTTTAGCGACGCACAGGTATAGAGAGGAAACAAGATGGCGGTGGCGACAACCGAGCCGGTACGGCTACCGCCAAGGCTCCGACTGCCGAAGCTTATCCAGGGCATAGGCTTCGGGCCCGCAAAGCACCAGATGTTCGGCGCCCTGTACCGCCGGTGGGGCACCCCGTTCACCGTCAATCTGCCGCTGTTGGGCAAGACAGTGGTCGTCAGCGACAAAGACCTGCTCAAGGACCTGTTCACGACAAGCATCGATCTGATCGAACGCCCCGTCGACCTGCTGAGTCTCGGCGAGATCTTCGGCCCCGGCTCGACCTTCGCCCTCACCGGCCAAGAACACCTGGCCCGCCGCAGACTGCTGACCCGACCGTTTCACGGAAAGCAGCTGAGAAGCTACGAGCACATCGTCGAAGACGAGGTGATGCGCGAGATCGCAACCTGGCAGGACGGCCGCGAGTTCGAAACGGTGGAACCAATGCTGCGTATCACCCTCGGCTCGATTCTGCGTGCCGTCTTCGGCGCCGAGGGCGCCGCGCTGGACGAGCTTCGCGTGCTGATGCCGAAGATGGTGACGCTGGGCTCACGCCTGGTCATGCTGCCACCGGCGCTGCGGCGTGACTTCGGCCGGTGGAGCCCCGGAGGAAGGTTTGCGCAGTACCGGCGGCGGTTCGACGCGATCGTGCACTCGCTCATCGCCGAAGCACGCAGCGACCCGGCATTCGAAGAGCGCGGCGACGTGCTGGCGGTGCTGATGCAGGGGCACTACGAGAACGGCGAGCCCATCCCAGACGCGCATATCGCAGACGAGCTGCTGTGCTTTCTGGCCGCCGGTCATGAGACATCGGCCTCGCAACTGACCTGGACACTGGAACGGCTGCGCCGCCATCCAGAACTCATGTCGCGGCTGGCTGACGAGGTCGACGCGGGTGGATCCGCGCTGCGGCACGCGACGATCTTCGAAGCCCAGCGCATCCGACCCTGCGTCGACGGCACGGTGCGACGTACGAAGACGCGAGTTCGCTTGGGCGAGTGGGTTCTTCCGGAACACACCGCAGTGATCGTCTACAACGAAATAGCTCACAGGTCAGAGGAGAATTTCGCCGACCCGGAGACATTTGACCCGGATCGCTTCGTCGGAGTCAGCCCGCCACCGTTCCGGTGGGTTCCATTCGGCGGAGGTGTAAACCGCTGCCCCGGTGCATCATTCGCCACCATGGAGATGGACGTCGTTCTGCGTACACTGCTGCGCGAATTCCGTTTCGCGCCAACCAATACACGGGGCGAACGGCGAATCAACCGCGGTGTGGCGTGGATGCCGTCTCGGGGCGGACGCGCGGTAGTGTACCGGCGAACGAGCTCGGCACCCGCTGATGCCGGCGCGGCATCGTTGACCAACCGCGACACTACTTCGGCAACGTCGTGACGCATCGAAGGCGAACACCCGCGCCGTGAACTCACGCCTGGCATACTTCCCGGCATGACCGCCACTCACAAGCCTCGCGTCAAGCCGATCGGCATGACTCGGTTTTCCAAAAAGCTGATCAGCAAGTACTGGTACCCGTTGTTGAGCCGCCGCTTGGATCAGCAAAACGTCGACTTCCTCAACTACGGCTATGAGGAAGACCCGCCGATGGGTCTACCGCTGGAGGCGGCTGACGAGCCGAGCCGATTCGGCATCCAGCTCTACCACCAGACCGCGACGCAGGCCGATCTCAGCGGAAAACAGGTCCTGGAGATCAGCTGCGGTCACGGCGGTGGCGCCTCGTACCTGATGCGCACCTTGCATGTGGCGTCGTACACGGGACTTGATTTCAACGCAGACGGCATCGCCTACTGCCGCAAACGCCATGATCAGCCCGGGGTGGAGTTCGTGCACGGCGACGCGGAGGATCTGCCCTTCGGCGACGAATCCTTCGACGCGGTACTCAACGTCGAGGCCTCGCACGCCTACCCCCATTTCCCCCGTTTTCTGGCCGAAGTGGCACGTGTGCTGCGTCCGGGAGGCCATTTTCTGTACGCGGATTTGCGTGGGCACCAGGAGATTTCGGAGTGGGAGGAAGCGCTTGCAGATGCTCCGCTGCGGATGCTTTCGCAACGGGTGATCAATGCGGAGGTACTGCGTTCGATGGAGAAAAACTCTGAGCGGTATCTGCAGCTGATCGCCAGCCTACCGGCGTTACTGCGCCCGTTCGGCCGATTGTTCGCCGGTGTGCCGGGCACGGTGGTGTACCGCGAACTGGAACGCGGGCGCAACTCCTACCGGATGTACAGCTTCGTCAAGGAATAGCAGCAGCGTCAGGCGATCATGTAGTCCGACATCGGGAATCGGTCCTGGTCCTTGATCGCGCTGCGTACTGACGTCGGCCGGAAAAGCGGTGCCTCTCCCTTGCCGGTGTGATCCCGGAACCAATACGACCGCGAGGTCACGCAGCTGCCGAGCTGAAATGCTGAGTCTTCCAACAGCTTCGTCATCCGTGCCAGGAAGCGGGCGTTGGCCTCTTCGGTGACCTCGAAGGTACGGGCACCGCGGCGCTGGAGTTCCCCGAACAGCCGATGCATGTGCCGCATCTGGTACTCGACCGTGTTGAACCACGACAGCCCCACCCATGCGTACGGGCTCGCCATCGACAAGAAATTCGGGAAGTAAGGCATCGATATTCCCTCGTAGGCCTGGAATTGCGTTTCCCGCCACCATTTTCCGAGGTTACGCCCCTTACGGCCGATCACCTCGATCGCCGGCAGGTTGGCCTCCCACACGTCGAATCCCGTCGCGAGAACCAAGGTGTCGACGAAGCGTTTGGTCCCGTCCTTGGCGACGATACCGTCGGGCTCGATGTGGTCGATGCCGTTGGTTTCCAGGTGCACATGCGGTTTGGTGAATGCCCGGTAGTAGGTGTTCGAGATCGTCGGTCGCTTGCAGCCGAAATCGAAGTCCGGATCCAGCTTTCGCGACAGCTCCCTGTCGCGCACCAGCATCAACCGATAGATTCTCGACGCTTCCGAGATGGCCTTGTTGACCACTTTGAAGTAGCGGTATTTCCACATCGTGATGACCATCGCGAATTCCAGCGTGGTGTCGGTGAACCACCGCACGACGCGCTGGGTCAGCGGCACCCGAGCGAAAAGGCGCTGGATGACCGGCAGGAACACCACGTCGAACTTCGGCAGCACCCAGATTGGGGTGCGCTGATAGACGGTCAACTCGGCGACTTGTTTGGCCAGCTCGGGAACGACCTGCACCCCGGTGGAGCCGGTTCCGATCACGGCCGCGCGGCAACCCGCCAGTGGGGCGCTGTCATCCCAGGCAGCGGTGTGGATGATGCGTCCCTGGAATGTGTCGATCCCGGCGATATCAGGGATTTTCGGCTGGCACAAAAAGCCGGTCGCAGCGATCAAAAATTGTGTGCTCAGCGTTTCACCGTCGGCCAGGGCGACCCGCCAGACTTGCGCGTCCTCATCCCACCGGGCGCCTTCGACGGTGGTGTTGAAGCGCATGAACCGGCGCACGTTGTACTTCTCGGCCACATGCACGGCATAGCGCTTCAGTTCGTCGCCGGGTGCATACATCCGAGACCAGTAGGGGTTGGGCTCGAACCGGTAGGAAAACGTCGGCGACGGCTGGTCGACCGACAGGCCCGGATAGTGATTGACATGCCAGGTACCCCCCAGGTCGTCTTCGCGGTCGACGATCAGGATGTTTTCGTATCCGAGCTGGGAGAGCTGGATCGCGGCCCCGATTCCGCCGAAACCCGCCCCCACGATGATGACGTCGAACTGCTGGTCAACCATAAGTACTAGACCGTACCTCCCACCTGACGGCCGTGAGTCACACTCCGGTGATTTGCGCGTTTGGTCACAACCGGTTACCCACTGGACCTATTACGCAGATGTCAATAAGATCTAGCGCGATCTCCGATACAGTCCGAAAATAACCCCCACCACCGTCCGAGGACTGGCCTATGCGTCGCGCCGCTCAGGCTTTGTGTGTCACCGTCGGCGTCGTCATAACGAGCGCCGCGCTCGTCGGGGTTCCTGCTACCCAAGCACCGATACCGGATGCGCAGACGCGCGCGGTCCAACTCACCGGCGGGGACGCTGCGGAATCTGGGCTCGGCGATGGCGTCGCGTTGGTCATGGGAGGCAGCGGCATCCCACTGCCTCCGCAACGTTATGCGGATGCCGCCGACGCGTTATACCTGCAACCGCTCGGCTTCACCGGCTCGGCGCAACCGCTGTTCACACCCGCGGGCTTTTACCCGACCACCGGCGTCAATAGCTTGACCGTCGACGCCTCAATAGCCCAGGGCGCACAGATTCTCTCCAACGCCGTCCTCGACCAGATCGCCCGCGGCGAGGTAGACGCCGCGAACCCGGTTGTGGTTTTCGGTTACTCCCAAAGCTCGGCCCTGTCCACGCTGACGATGCAGCAGCTGCACGAGCAGGGCGTGCCGAGCGACTACGTCCACTTCGTGCTGGTCGGCGACACCGCCGCCGCCAACGGCGGCATGCTCGAGCGCTTCGATGTCCCCGCCGACACAAACCCGGCCGTCCCGAGCTTCGGCATCACTTTCGGTGGCGGAACTCCCGACGACCTCTACCCCACCGACGTGTACACGTTGGAATACGACGGCTTCGCCGACTTCCCCCGTTATCCACTGAACTTGCTGGCCGATCTCAATGCCTTTGCGGGCATGATCTTCCAGCACCTCACCTACCTGACTCTTGGCCCCGAGCAAATCGAAAGCGCGCAGTTGCTGGAGACGACCGGCGACTCGTTAACCAATTACTACATGATCCCCGTCGAAAACCTGCCGCTTCTGGATCCGCTGCGGCTCATCCCGGTCTTGGGCAACCCATTGGCCGATCTGTTACAGCCCGCCCTGAGAGTGCTGGTGAATCTGGGGTACGGCAGCATCACCGACGGCTGGAGCCAGGGCCCCGCGAATGTGCCCACCCCGTTCGAGTTGTTCCCGACCAACCTCGACTGGAACGACGTCTACACCGCGCTGGTCAACGGGGTCCAAGAAGGCGTCGAAGCGGCCATCAACGATCTGGCGAACCCGGAGAACTACCAGATCACCCCGATACTGGACAATCCGGTGTTGGCGCCGCTGGTGGAAGCGGCCTACATCTCCGGTCTCACCGACACCCTGCAGCCGACGTTGGAGGAACTGTCACAGGCGCTGCTCGGTTCGAACAGCTTCCCGATTACGGATGCGACGCTGTCCTCGCCGCCGATCGACATCATCAACGCCCTGACGGCCACCTTCTCAGCGGACTACGCGGCTCTCCTCCCGCTCGCCGACATGGTCACCGCGCTCACGACAACGCTGCCCGCATACAACACCGGTATCTTCCTGGACCGGCTGGAGGCGGGAGACCTGCTCGGAGCTATCGGTGACCCGATCGCGGCCGACACGGCGCTGGTCCCGTTCGCGATCGCCTTGGGCACCTCTCAGATCGGAAGCGCCATCCAAGGCACCCTGCTCAACCTGATGACCCTGTTTTCGTAACGGAAGAAACACGGAAGAACATAGATGGGCGATCACGAACGGCGTTTCGGTCCCCGACATATGCGCTACTTACGTGAAGATTTGATGACATCGCGGTCAACTACAGGCCGCGAATCAAAAAGTATTAGATCGGTGCCGAACCGCGCTATGGCATTGATCGTGGCACCGGTAGACTCCGGAACCGTCTGTGCCTGGACGAACAGATGTGTGAGCGCGCACCAGAGGGGAGTGTTCGGATGCCGCTTGTAGTGGCCAACGTCTGCTGGCTGCTCGGCGCCGTACTGTTGGTGAATTTGCTGCTGGTCGCGGGCCTTCGCGTCGTCAGGCGGTGGAAACACAATATGGACGTCACCGACGACGCCGAGTATGTTGCGACCCTCGCAACTCTGTCCGAGAGTTCCGCGCGCCACTTCAACCCCTATACCGAGATCGACTGGGCGGCACCGGAGTTCTCGGTGACGAACAACGACCCGCGCTGGACGCTGCCGACGACCGATCCACTCGGAAGCCATCCGTGGTACCTGGCGCAACCACTGGACAAGCAGATCGAAGTCGGCATGTGGCGGCAGGCCAACATGGCCAAGGTCGGCATGCAGTTCGAGGGCATCCTGGTCCGCGGACTGATGAACTACACCTTCTGGGTCCCCAACGGATCACCCGAATACCGCTACTGCGTGCACGAATCCATCGAAGAATGCAGTCACAGCCTGATGTTTCAGGAAGTCGTGAATCGGATCGGCGTCGACGTTCCGGGGATGCCCCGTTGGCTGCGCTGGATGTCGCCGGTGGTCCCGTTCTACGCGGGCGTGGTGCCGAACGCCTTCTTCTTCGGGGTCTTGGCCGGCGAGGTGCCGTTCGACCACCTGCAGACAAACCTGTTACGCGAGCCTGAGCCCAGGTCGGTGCATCCGATCATGGAGAACCTGATAGCGATTCACGTCGCCGAAGAGGCCCGCCACATCTCGTTTGCTCACGAATACCTGAAAAAGCGTGTTCCGCAGATGCCGCGACACAACCGGTTCTGGTTGTCGTTGTACGTTCCGATGGTCATGCGAATGCTGGGCCAGGCGATGGTCGTGCCGCCGCGCGGATTCTTCCGGCGATTCGACATCCCGCGGTCGGTGCGTAAGGAGCTGTACTCCAGCACACCCAACTCGCGCCAGACACTGCGTGACATGTTCGCCGACATCCGGATGCTGTGTCACGAGCTTGGGTTGATGAATCCGCTGGCGCTGCTCGTTTGGCGCCTCTGCAAGATCGACGGACCGCCGTCGCGGTACCGCAGTGAGCCCCAGCGCGCGCACCCGCAAGCGCCTGTCACCACCGGCTAAATCCCGGCCCCACACGCTCGGCCAACCGCCGTCTACGTGACGTTTTCTGTGACGGATGTTTCACCCCAAACGCATGACGTCGCCACACCCACCTGCCATACTCTCCGGGTGACTCGTAGCTCCAACCGTTCTGAGACCCTGGACCGACTCGGCGTAGGCCTGGTCTACCGCATCGGCTCCACGTCGACGTACAAGAAGATCTTCCGGTACTGGTACCCCATGATGACCCGTCGCCTCCGGCAGGGCGATGACGATGTCGTCTTCCTGAACTGGGGCTACGAGGAGGACCCCCCGATGGGTCTGCCGCTGGACCCGTCCGATGAGCCGAACCGGTACAGCATTCAGCTGTATCACCTGACCGCTACGCAAGCCGATATCAGCGGGAAGAAGGTGCTGGAGGTCAGCTGCGGTCACGGTGGCGGCGCGTCCTATCTGACCCGCACGCTCAAGCCGGCGTCCTACACCGGGCTCGACTTCAACGCCGCCGGCATCGAATTCTGCCGAAAGCGGCACAACCTGCCCGGCCTCGACTTCGTCCACGGCGACGCCGAGAATCTGCCGTTCGGCGACGAATCGTTCGACGCGGTGATCAACGTCGAGGCGTCACACATCTACCCGCACTTCGAACGCTTCCTCGGCCAGGTTCGGCGGGTTCTGCGACCCGGGGGCCATTTCCTGTACGCCGATTTCCGCAACCGCGACGGCTTCGACGCGTGGGAGTCAGCGCTGGCGGAATCGGGCCTGCGGCAGGTCTCCAAGCGGGTCATCAATCCAGAGGTATTGCGTGGCCTGCAGAAGAACTCACCGCGTTCCAATGAACTGATCAACCGCAGACTGCCCGCCTTCTTGCGCCGGTTCGGCCGCGAGTTCGCCGTGGTGGACGGTTCGATGTTCTATCGGGACCTGGAACGAAACGAAATCGACTACCGCGCGTACTGTTTCATCAAGGACTGACGTCCTGTCGACGGTGGGCGCTCCGGCGGGGGCCGGTTTTGGGTTACGAGGAGTTTGTTCGCATGAGCTTGGGGCGCAGGCTTCGATTTCGCGCCAGCCTGATGAAGATCGGTGTGGATGGCCTCATCGGTGTGACCCGTGACAGAGCCTCCGCATACCGCTTTGCCCTGACGGGCAGAAAGACCGCTCCGCTCACCGACTTTGATCCGTTCTCGCCGGAGATGATGCGCGACCCCTATCCGGGATATCGCGCGCTGCTGACCGGGCCGGATGTGCCGAACGTGTGGTACAACCGCAAGCGCGGAATCTGGATCATCGCCGGCTACGACGACGTGCGGACCGCGTTACGCGACCACGACGCATTGTCGTCGGCGGAGAGTCAATCCCGCTATCGGGTTCATCTGAAGACGATGAACGCGGCGGACCCGCCCGACCATACTCGGCTTCGCAAGTTCGTCTCTCGGGCTTTTACCCCGCGGGCGATGAAGGCATGGCAGCAGGCCATCAACGAGGTGGCCGACGAACTCGTCGACGCCATGATCGCCCGCGGCAAGGCCGATGTGGTGGCCGATCTGGCCAAACCGCTACCGAACCGACTCATCGCGATGATGCTGGGGATCCCGCGGGAAGACCACGCACGGTTCTTGGCGTGGTCGGATGCGATCGTCGAGGGCTCGTTCACGCAGCTGACCCCGCGCGGAATCGCCCTGAACGCGCGTTCGGCACGCGCCACCGCGGCGATGCGCCGCAACCTCGACCGGCTCATCACGCATCGCCGCCAACATCCGGGCGACGATCTGATCTCGATGATGACCGCGTCCGACGGCGATGATGTGTTAAGCGACGACGAGGTCTTCTGGAGCGCCGCCATGCTCATCGGCGCGGGCAGTGAGACCACAACGAACCTCTTGTCGGGGCTGTTTTTGACCCTTGCGCAGCGGCCCGACGTATATGCCCGGCTGCGTGAGCAGCCTGAGCTCATTCCCGGCGCGATCGAAGAGCAGCTCCGGCTGGTCTCCCCTGTTCAAGGGTTCTATCGAACCGCCGTCCGCGACTACACGGTGGGAGCACACACGATCCCGGCCGGCGCACGTGTTCTACTGCTGTTCGCCGCGGCCAACCGCGATCCACGCCATTACGCCGACCCCGACACCTTCGACCTGGACCGCAACCCCACCGATCATCTCGCCTTCGGTTTCGGCATCCACTACTGTCTCGGCACACCGTTGAGCCGATTGGAAGTCGGTCGCGTTTTGACGCAACTGATTCCGCGCGTCGATGCCATCCGTCTCGACGGAGACTACCGGTACCTGGAAAACCCGACGATGCGTGGGCTGGCGAATTTGCCGGTCGAATTGGTGCTCGCCAAGCCCGGTGTGGCCGGCGCCGGTCAACCGATCAGCCTCGAAAACAGGTGATGCGCAGGAGTTTTCAGAGCCCGCGGGCACTGAGCCAAGTGTGGATTCGTTGCGCAACGGCGTCCCAGCCAGGCTCCAGCATCATGTTGTGACCCATATTGGGGAAAAACTCTGCTTCGGTGTGGTACGCGCGGGCCGTCGCCAGCACCTCTTTGCGTGTGTGCGCGCCGTCATCATCGGCACCCAGGACCAAAATCGGCGCCTTTACTCGTTTCGGTCGGGGCAGGCGCAGGACAAGGCAGTCGATACCGATCCGCGAGCTTTCCTCCTGCAGCCGCGCCGCATAGTTCAATACGTAGGACTCCGGTGTATGCGCAGAGAAGAACCTTTCCCGGGCAAGCTGCGGAGTGCTGATGTACGGCAAGCCCTTACCCGTGATGGTCATCTTGGCGAAATGCCACGGGTGGTCCCGTATCCAGCGCAGCGCGGAGCCGAGGTTGCCCTGCGGTGGCATGGAAGTCATCAACACGCCGGCCGGCGCATCGTGCGATTCCAGATACTTCTGCACGATAAGACCCCCCATGGAGTGCCCGATGACTACCGGAGGCGTCGGCAGACTTTCGGCAACCGAGCTGACATCCTCGACGTAGTCGGCAACCGAACACAACCGCAGCGGCTTGTCACACGTGCTGTTGCCATGGCCGCGAAAGCTCAATGCCAGGGCACGATAACCCTTGTCGGCGAAGAAGCTCAGAAAATGCTCATCCCAGCACCATGCAGCATGCCAGGCGCCGTGGACGAAGAGCAGCGGCGCAGGGTGCGATTCACTGACGCACCCCTTGTCGATCACCTCGAGCATGTCGCACACGGTTCCTTGGCTGACGGTTCTGCTGTGCAGCACCCGCAACATATCACGCGGGCCACGCCGCCCTTGCCGGCTTAGCTCCTGGGTAGGCCGCGGTTTTGCCGACTCGTTACGCTGGCATCCGCATGCAAACCCGGACGTCCCCGTAAGGAGCCTCGACCGAAGTGAAAACCACGGGTACCAAGCCGATTGCTCTGATCACGGGAGCGACGAGCGGGATCGGGGAGGCCACAGCCTACCGGCTGCAGGCCCTCGATTACGAGGTGTTCGCGGCCGGACGCAATCCGGAAGCGCTCGACTCACTGCGATCACGCGGACTGCAAGCCCGCGCCCTGGATGTCACCGATGAGGCCGCGGTGGCGCGGCTGATCGACGAGATCCACACCGACTACGGGGCGGTGGACGTCGTGGTCAACAGCGCCGGTTACCCGCTTCCCTGCCCTCTCGAACAGGTGGCGTTGAACGATCTGCGCAAGCTCTTCGAGACCAATGTGGTTGCCACACTGAACTTGTCACAGGCCGTACTTCCCGCTATGCGTGCCCGCGGATCCGGCAGGATCATTACCATCGGAAGCACCGGTGGACGATTCAGCAGCCCCGGAGCCGGGGCCTACCACATCGTGAAGTATGGCGTCGAAGCTCTTTGTCTGTCCCTTCGGGCCGAGGTGGCTCAGTTCGGCGTCCGGGTCGTGTTGATCGACCCGACAGGGGTGCGTACGAGATTCGTTACCTCCCAACTCGAAACCACGCACACGTATGCCGATGACGATCCGTATGCCGACTTCAAACGCCGCTACGCCGCCACCACCCGCGCGCTCACCGAGACACCCGGCATGATGGTCAGCGCCGACACCGTCGCCCGCGCGGTCGTTCGAGCGGTCAAGGCGCGAAATCCCAAACCCCGCTACATCGTCGGCGCGTCCGGGAAAGCGTCGGTGCTCGCTCGCGCACTGCTGTCCGACCGGATGTGGGACCGGGTGATGAGCAGAGGGCTGAGCTAGCGGTCCCGGCTTAGAACACGGCCAGCAGGTCTGGCAAAGCGCTCATGAAGTCCGCGGGCAGGTCTGCGCCGAACGACGACGCCAGCGCGCTCAGATCCTCCTGCAACTGTGCCGTCAGCTCCGCTGCCAGCGAATTGAGCATATCCGTCAGCGAACCGGTGCCGAGCAGCTCCGTCAGGTTGCCCAAGTCGACGCCCACATTGGCGTCGTTCAGCGCTGCGGCCGCCGGGTCCATCTGCATTGCAGTCCAATTCGACGCCGCGGGGAACAGGATCTCCCCCATCAGATTGATGTCCAGCAGCTTGCTCCAGTCGGTGGGTGAGTTGATCGCGTCCAGCAGATCTTGCCCAACCAAATTCGGGTTATAGCCGCCGTATACCGGGTTGAAGCCCACTTGCGGGTCGAGCGCGTAGGCCAGATACCCCGGGTCGGTGTACAACCCGAGGTTTACGCCCAGCGCCGGCAGTGCGGGATTAATGCTGGCCAGATTTTCCAGAAGCTGGTCCAGTTGTTCCGGGTTGAGGTTGTAAGTCCCGGTTTGCAGCAGTGCCACGGCGGCATTGATCTGGTCTGGCGTCGCATTGTTGGCCGTGCCATTAGCGGTGTCTTCCAGCCAGGCCTGGATCATCGGGTTGGAATTGGTCGGATCCAACAGCGCCACGAGTTGGGGCACACTCAAGAGCGAGTCGCACTCAGCCGGGCATGCGGGACTCCCCGGAACCCATGGATAGAAGTCGACGATCATCCCGGCCGCGACAGCCTGGAGGGCCTGAAAGAACTCCGTCGCGGTGGGAATCATGATGCCGGTGCCGGGAATATCACCGTCGGTCGGCGGGGTCTCCATCAGGTGTTCCCAGTAATTGACGAACGGCTGGAACAAGTTCAGCGTGTATGTGTGGCCGTTCCAAGGCATCTCGTCGCCGGGGCCGGTACCTCCCTCGAAGGGGTTGTCGCCCCCCTGGTCCACACCAGGGAAGCCGAATATCGGATTGCTGTTGACCGGGCCGCTGGGGTCAATAGCGCCCGGGTCGTCGACGGGGTTGAACGTGTACCCGTTGATCAGATCCGAGATCGGCACCCGGAACCAGTTCTCGAACAGTCCGAAGTTGGCCTGCCCGGTTATCGCCCGAATGAAGCCGATGTCACGGTCAATCACGGTGCTGCCGGTGATGAAGTCCGGCGGGGTCATCGGCGCGCAGGTCTCCGCGTCGCAGGACGCGTTCACCGGAAGCTCGGCCGCCAGGAGCCCGTCGATCTGATACTGCAAACCGCCGACGCCCTCGTTGAACGCCGGGAACGGAAAAAAGTCGGTGATCAGTGCCACATGTGTCGGGTCGCCGGGGTCGATCCCCCACAGGTTCGTTGAGCTAGGAACCCACCAGTTGCCGCTGAAGAACAGGGAACCGGCGACCGAGTTCAGGGCTTGGACCTCGTTGTACGGAATGTTGGCGAGATCGTAGAGCACGTTGATCGGCACGTTGAGTATCGAGGAGTCGACGAGACTAACCGCACGGCTGGTCACCGGGATCTCGGGCAGCCGCGACGCGAGCGGCGTGACTGCGACGGTGCCGGTGGCCGCCAACGCCGCGGCAGCCAACGCATACGGACGCGCAATCTGCATGCGCTCCCCTCCTGAGTCAGGTGTGGCTCAACGGGATGAACTTACCTTAGGTAAACCTGAGATGCGACTCGATTGCAAAATATCGGCGTAATTTCGCGCTCCAGCAGCCAATTACAACGAACAGACCTGGTTGGCGCGCGCACAACCTGGCGAACTCGTGAATTTGCTGACAGTTGTCTGATTACGCCCGGCGTGTTTTACGCGTGTAGAATTCGCGGGCAGCGGGCGCTTGGAAGCGCCTAGAAGATGGAACCCGACAGCAGGCCACTCAGCCAGGCCCATGGGTCGGCGAAGTTCATCAGATCGGTGGCGTCTAGCGCCGCCAGTGAATCGCCCGCGGCAACAGGCATGCCCGTCGTGTAATCGAGCGGCACGTAACCGGTGGCGTCGGCCCACGCCTGCATGAAGCTCTGTATTCCGCTGTCCTGCATGAACTGAATGAGATTCTGCAGCGCTGGATCGACGCTGACGGGCTGCGGGGTGTCGACGGCCATTGGCCCCGTGGTCGGCGGGTCGGAAGGAAGTGGATTGCCGAAATCGAACCACCAACCGCGTTGTTCCGGCAAACCTTGCAAGAGCAGTATGGTGTTCTGAATTTGGTGTGGCGTCGCCGCGTTCGTCATCCCGGTGGTGGTGTCCTCCATGCCGGGGTTCGGGTTCGGCGTGTTGACGAGCTCCAGCCAGTGGTCGATATATGTGTTGCCCGGGAACGCGTTTCCGATGGCCTCGACGAGTGCCTGCATGGTCTGCGAGGGAGGCAGATCGCACTCACCGCCGCACGCGGGGCTACCCGGAACGTAGGGGTCGAAGGCAACCACACTGCCGGCGAAAAGGCTCTGCATGGCGTAGATGAAGTCCGTCATGCTGGGGAAATGGAAGTTGTTGAAATCGGGCGGAGCCAGCAGGCTGTTGTAGTAATTCTCGAAGGGCGCTGCCGGGTTGAACTTGAAATCAATGCCGGCCCATGGCATCAGGTTCTCGCCGTTGGGACCAGGATGGGTTCCTTCGAAGCCGTAAACGTCGTCGCCCGGCACTGCTCCGCCAGGACCGACGCCCATAGAGGGATTGGCCAGGCCTTCCGGAACGGTGTTTTCGTCGAAGGTGATCCCGTTCGTCAAATCGGACATCGGCACCTTGAGCCAGTTGTCGAAAAGCGGAAAGTGCTGCTGGCCGCTCATCATTGAGTAAAACCAAATGTTTCGGTCGATCCCCGTGGAGCCTGTGATGGGAGTCGCCGGAACCATCGGCGCACACCAGTCGGCGTCGCACGATGCACTGGTGGGGAGTTCAGCCGCCGCCAGCAGCGCTATCTGCTGTGCCAGACCCGCCGTGCCTGCCGCATCGGCCACCGGATCGATTGCGGGTTCGCCCAGCCCTGATATCTCGGGGAACGGCATCATCATGCCCAAAATCGCGATGTAGTGCCCTAAGTCGCCTGGGTCGGTGCCCCAAATGTTGGTAGCGCTCGGGGTCCACCAGTTCCCGGCGAAGAACAGTGAAGCTGCGAGGACGTTGATGGCTTGGATCTCGGTGCTGGGGATGTTGACGATGTCTTGGAAGAAGTTGAACGGGATGTTGAGCATCGAGTCACCGTCGGCGATGAGCCGAACCGCCGAATTGGCAACGTGGTCTTCAACCGGCGCGGTCATCACGCTCGTACCGGTGATCGCCCCGGTGGCAGCGAGCGCTGCAACTGCCATAACGTAGGGCCGCGCCGTAGCGGACATGGCGTCTCCTTCGAGATCCTTCAGAGTTCGACGTGCCAAGCTGGCGTGAAAGTACCTGAAGAAAAGCTGAGTCAACCCTGAATTGGAAATAATTAAGCCAGGCTATTTATTCGACGCACGAGTAATTGAGCCGTGGGCCTTGGAAGTTTGCTGGTAGGACCTTATTGGTGAGGGTTAGCGCTCAGAACCAGCTTCATAAACGTCAATATCCAGGGCAGCTGACGGAGTGCGGCAAGGTCACCAATTGCGTCGCGTGTTCACCCGCGGATGCGATGTGCACTGCTTAGAACAAACTGAGCAGGTCCCGGCGCCGTGCTCATGAAGTCGGCAGGCAGGTCTGCGCCGAACGACGCCAGCATCGAAGGGGCATCGAGGTCCCCGGAGAAGAACTGGGTCGGATCGGTCTGCGCGGCCAGGCCGGCAGCCGAGCCGGGGTCCGCGATGTCCGGATTGAGCGGCGGGAAGTCAAAGCCAAGCGACTTCCAGAAGTCGTAGATCATCGGCGCCAATGCGCTGTAGTCGCGGACATTCGCTGTGCAACGGGGGTGACGGTAACGACGCCGGTCGCCGCGAGCGCCGCGGCTGCCAGGACATACGGACGGGTCTGAGGGAAACCGCAACGAACCTACCCTAATTACGCTTAGGTCCAACCCCCGAAAAGGCAAAATGGACAGCAGGTTTCACACAGTTAACTGGCAAACCCAAGAAATCCGAAAGCATCCGATAAACCGGTATCAATCGACCGACGAAACAAACCTGGAGATCTGCTGGAACTCGCCTAAAGGTCATGTTGTCGGCCACTGTCGAGCCAGGCTCGATTGCCGTAGGCATCGAGGTGGGTCACCTCGGTGACGGGCTTGCGAGTGGTGGGCCCGTAATGTCCGCGCGGCCAGCCGAGTGTCACAATGCAGCAAGGGCTTACGGCCCGCGGCAGACCCAGAATTCTTCGCGCCGAGGTTCGGCTCCACAACGGCAGGGTTATCAGCGAAGCACCCAATCCCATGGCGCGCGCGGCGAGCAGCAGGTTCTGCACGCTGGGATAAATCGAACCCCAGTAGGCCGACTCGGCCGCATGGGGCATCCGCACGAACGGCAGCCGCCCTTCGCGCGCGCTCAACCGCAAACACGCCACC
This sequence comes from Mycobacterium shimoidei, assembly GCF_900417275.1. NCBI lineage: Bacteria > Bacillati > Actinomycetota > Actinomycetes > Mycobacteriales > Mycobacteriaceae > Mycobacterium > Mycobacterium shimoidei. The sequence goes on from NZ_UEGW01000001.1 coordinate 3,855,456, forward strand.
ACCAGGACCGGAACCTCGGTGAAGTGGTCGACCTGCCATTGGACCGCGCGTGCAATCTTGGCCATCGACTCATCGCGGGCAACGGCGTTGCGAATGATGGCGCCGTACTGCACTTTCCATCCCTGCCGGTACCGCTTGGCGAGTTTCTTTTTGACTTGCGGGTCCCGCACCACGATGAATTCCCAATTCTGCCCGTTGGCGCCGGTTGGCGCGTGCAGCGCCAGCTCGACGCACTTCAACACCACGGCGTCGTCGACCGGGTCGGGAAGAACACGCCGCAGCGCTCGCTGGGTCAGCATCGCCTCGGCCAGCGGCATGTCGAGGCCGGCAAGCGCCTCCGCCGCGGTGGGCACGGTCGTGTCGGGAACGTCAGACATGTTCGCCGATCCATGTTGCGGTGAAGCGCTGAATGTCCGGAATGCCCCGGGCGAACTCGCGCGCGATGAAACTCTCCACCGTGCCCCCCACCACCGGGACTTTGAACTCCACAGTCCCGTTCAAGGTGAGCCGCGACCCGCTGTGCAGCGGTAGCACCGACGCAGTGGCAGAACCCGATCCCGGTGCCCCGCAGACCGCGACACTGATCCACCCCTGCAGCTGATCATCAACCGGTCTCCACGTCTCGGTGTGGCGGACTTTGAGATCGCGGCGATAGAACTTGGCGACGATCCCGGGCAGCAGATCGCGGCCGAGGTCCTGCGTGGTCGCCACCCGCACGGTTAGGTCATCGTCGACGACGAACGAGTCCAACGTGGTGCTGCCGCGCAGGTTCTCGAGCCGAGCCAGCCAATAGTCTTCGCCGCTGAACGCCGCCCGCACCTGTTCGACGGTGGCAGGCGAGTCGGCCGATACATCGAACGAACGCGGCATTAACCGAACTCCTATGTCAGTTGGTGCTATCGCGGCTGCGTGGTCCCGAACAACCGATCGACCAGGCCGGCAGCAAAGGTCCGTGTCTGCTCCAGGTGCTCCGGCTGGACGTTGGTCGGCGGGATGCGGATGCCCAGATACTTTTCGCGATATTCGCCGGACCCCAGATAACTGGTCAGCGAGAGCATGGAGCGCAGCGGATCGCCGGGATAGGTGAAGTGAAGTTCGTCGACGTACTTGCCGCCTTGCTGCTCGGCGAGCTCACGCACCGCCGTCGAGTTTTCCTGCCAGTACTGACGGCACACCACGAACACTGCAAACGGCTTGCCAGACAATAACTTCCGTGCTTCATCTGATTTCAGGAACGAACGCATCGGCATGCTCACGGTCTGCCACCAGGTCGGTGATCCGATGCAGATCAGGTCGTAGTCGTCGTCTCGGACGGTGTCCGGAGTCCGGATCTCTCCGGTCTCGCCGCGTTTCTGTGCCGGCAGCACGCTGAGCATGTCGGGCCACACGCGTCGCATCGGGAAACGCGTGAACCGTCCGGCGTAGCGCGGATCGGTGAACTCGATCCGGGCCGTGTGCACCTCGCAGCCGCGGTCGCGGAACACCTCCCCCGCTGTCTCGAGCACCTTCTGCGACTGCCCGGTGTACGAGTAATACAGCAACAAGATCCGCGGCGGCCGGTCGCTGCGCCCGCCCTCGGTCGTATCCGTCATCGCTCCTCCATCCTCGGATCTCGCCGGTTAGGCTCAGGGCCGTGACCGACAAAGTTTCCGTCGACCTCAGCGGTCCCGCGCAGACCATGCTGACGACCCTGTACTGCAAGGCGCTGGATGCCGATTGGGACCAACCGATTCTCGGCGACGGATTCGCCAAGGATGCTGTCGCCCGAATCGATTACAACTGGCCCGCGCTCAAGGTCGCCGATCGATGGACCCCGCTGGTCACGGTACGCACCGCCCAATTCGATGTGTGGGCCAGCCAGTTTCTGGCCGTTCACCCCGAGGCCACGGTCATCCATTTGGGCTGCGGCCTGGACAGCCGCGTTTTCCGGCTGGACCCCGGCCCGGGAGTACAGTGGTACGACGTCGACTATCCCGCTGTAATCGCGCTGCGGGAGAGGGTCTTTGAAACCCGCCCGCGATACCACCTGGTTCCCACCGCGGCGACCGACCCGTCCTGGCTCGAGCAGATCCCCACTGGCCGCCCGACACTGCTGCTGGCCGAGGGCATCAGCATGTACCTGACCGAGCAGGACGGTGTCGCGCTGTTGCAACACGTCGTCGACCGGTTCGGAACCGGTGAGTTGCAAATCGACTTCTACAGCTCGCTGGCAATCCGATCGCAGAAGACGCACCGGCTGCAGCGGCAGTCCGGGTCGACGCTGCACTGGGCTGTCGACAGTCCGGGCGATATTTTGAAGCGGGTTTCCGGGATTCGATTGCTGAGCGCCGTGACATTCTTCGACGCCAGCACGTTCGGCCGGGCGTCGGCGGTATTCCGGTTGGCGCGGCAGCTGGTTCGTGTGCTCCCGCCGCTGCGCCGGACATTTCAGTATCACCGCTACGCCTTCGGCCACGTCAGCTGACGCCGGTGGCGGTGTGCTGGTCGGCGATGCTGCAAAGTAGCGTACGTATTGCCTCGACCGACTTCTCCGGCTCAGGGCCGTGCGAGTGGAACTCGACGTTGAGCTGTCCGGCGAAGATCTGGGTGAAGTAGATCTCGATTCCGGCGCTGACCGCGAAGTACAGCTCGCCGTGAGTGCTGACCACTTCCAGATCGGGGGGTGTGCGCACGGGTGGGACGAGGCCGTTGTCGGAGAGCAGGACCACATCGGGCAGCCCCGGCGCGTTGCCGACGTATTGCGGGCTGAAGTGCAGCCGCGACTGTTGAATCACGCCTTCGTCGAGGTCTGACCGAAACGTTTCGGCGATATCGCGGGCCAGGTCCAGCACTTGGGTCTTGCGGTCGATCTCCGCGAGGTAAGTGGCCAGTCCGACCGGGTTGGTACAGCCGGTCGCTGACACTGGCGGAGAGAGAAAGTAGCGCAGGTCGACGGTGTAGATCAACGGCACCGGGATATTCGGGGTGCCGCGAATCTGCCACTCCGCCATGACCAGAACGGCCGCCAGCAGCGCGGTCAACCCGACCTTTTCGGTACGGCAAAGCGAGACGATGGCGTCGGTGTGTGCCTCACTCAACCGGCACGACACCATCGGAACCCGTACCGGCGACCCAGGTTTGACGCCGGTGTCGGCGCGCCGAGACGGTGGGAGATCGTAGGCGAACATCGCCGGCATGAACCGTTCGATTCCCGAACGCTTCTGCTTTTCGATGCCCCGTTCGGCGAGCACGGCTTCGATCGACTCGGGCGCGGGCTGCACGGTGATGCTACGGATGCTTCCGTTGCACACCAGATCCGTGTAGTAGGAGAGCAGTTCCTCGATCAGGGCATACATGTGGTGCCCGTCGGCCAGCGCGTGGTGCACGTAGAGGGTGGGCTGTGCTTGTCCGTCGCGGATGGTTACCCGTAGCCGCACCAGCGACTCGCCCTGGTCGAAGTGTGGTGGCGGGGGCTCGGCGTCTACTTCGGCAAGGTCGATCACCTCGATGCCCTCGGGCATGAGGTCGTCGGCGACGATTTCATGCCGACCGTCGGCGCCGCGCTCGATGCGGGCCGTGAGGACCGGACGCGCTTCGAGCAGTGCGTCGTAGGCGGCCGACAGGGCGTCGAGATCGACCGGACCCTTCAGATGCGCGGACAAACCCACGAAATTGTGGGTTTCGGCGAGCATCTCCTCACTGTTCGCCAGTTTCCGGATCACCGACGATGGAAACAATTCTCAAACTCCCTGGCGGTTGGCGGTATCGGTCTACGACAGTTCCACGAGGGTCAGTTCGTCGCTGGCCGAGTCTGTCTCGTCTTGCGCGACCGCTTCCCGGATCAGGCCCAGCAAGGCTTCGGTGTAGAAGTCGGCGAGCGATTGCACGGTGGCCGCTTCGATCCTGCGGGTGTCATACCACCAGTCGAGGTGAAGCTCACCGGCCGACCGGTACACCCGGAGCTCGAGGGCGTGACCCAGGCCGGGAATCGTCTCGCGCACCGGCATGGCGGTGTCGGTGTCGAGTTGCACGGGAGCATCGGCGGTGGACAGCTCCGGCAGGTCGGGAATCGTGCCGATGTAGGAAAAATGCAGATCGGCCCGACCCGCGCCCCCCAACAGGCTGGCGGTGGGGGCATAGAGGTGACGCAGCAGCCCGTAGCCAATCCCGTAGTGGGGAACGGCTTTCAACGTGTCGTGCACGTCGTCCAGCAGTTGCCGAGCGCTCACCTCTTCGCTGTTGCTGCACCCGAGCCTGACGGGATATAGGCTGGTGAACCAGCCGGCGGTGCGGCGCAGGTCGAGATCGGGTTTGAGGACCGAACGGCCAGGGCCGCCGAGGTCGACCGTAACGGCATCGCCACCGGCCGTCGCGGCGATCGTGCGGCCCAACGCGGCCAACAGCATGTCTTCGATCGGCATCGCCAGCCGCCGCCGCGCGTCATCGATTTCGCTGGTTTCCGAGGCCGGAAGCGTCGACGACACCTTGGCCAAATCGGCTGCCCCCGGCGGCTCAGCGGCCTCGGAAGTCACCCGCAGCGGCGCGGGCGTGGCGTTCTTCAGCCAGAAGTCGCGACTTTCGACGACTGCGGGATGCGTCGCAAGCCCGGCGCAGCGCTGGGACCACTCGGTCCACGACGTGGTGACGGGCTGCAGCGCAATTTCTTGGCCTGCCAGCCGCTGCCCGAACGCGGTGAAGATGTCGGTGAGCAGAATGTCGCGGGTCGGGTTGTCGGCGACGGCGGCGTGCAGGCTGATCGCGAGGTAGCACGTGGTGCCGGGCCGACCCTGGATATAACTGGCGGTCAGCGCGGGGCTGGACAGATCCTGTTCGGCGATCTGCTTTTTCAGCAAGTCGAGCACCGCATCGCGCTCCTGCGGACTCCCGGGCGCGACGTCCTCGGACAGAACTTCGGACAGGGCCACAGTGGCGAGTTCGACATGCTCCTGGGGATCGCCGACAACTTGCTCCCAGGTTCCGGCGCGCTGGGAGACCTGCAGCCGCAGCGCGTCGTGGTGGTTGATCACCGCCGTGAGCACTGCACGGATGTCGTCGGTTTGCACGTCGGGCCGAAGCTGCAGGATCAACGGAACGCGCCACTGGCCGCGGTCGGCAACTCCATGTTCGAGGAATTCGAGGAGGTTGGGCGGGACAGGCGGGTGCACAACATCGCCCGCCGATTGACGGGCCAGACCGCCGGCGGCGTATCGCGCCGTCAGCGCCTTGGCCAACCCGCCGAGGGTGGGATGGTCGTAGAGATCCTGAGGCGTCAGGTCCAGTCCTTCGTGGGAGGCGGTCATCGCAACGCTGATCGCGACCAATGAGTCCCCACCGAGCTCGAAGAAGTTGGCGTTACGCGCCACCGAGCCCACACCGAGACACTGTCCCCAGATGCGTTGCAACGTCGCCTCGATCGGCGATGTGCCGTTGCCGGCCGCGCTGGTCCCGGTTTCGGCCGACGGCGCATCCGCCGGGGTGCCGGTTGGGCTAGAGGCGGCGAACGACCGCCGCTGCGGGTTGGGATCAACCCAATGCCGTTGCCGCTCAAAGGGATAGCCCGGCAGCGTCACCAGCCGGGGCGCATAGTCGCCTCGCAGCGGCGACCAATCAACCTCGATGCCCGCCGCCCAGAGCTGGCCCAGCGCCAGCAAGAAGGTGTCACGGTCGTCGCGGTTTTGCGCATGGTGCCGCATCAGCCGCACCGCGCGATGACTTTCCGACCACCGCGGATGCCGCATCGCCGATGCGGTCAAGGTGCCCCCTGGGCCAACCTCGACCACGACGCGGTTCGGGTCGGCGAGCAGGACGTCGAGTTCGTCGGCGAACCGCACCGTGGCGCGCACCTGACGCGCCCAGGTCGCAGGGTTGGTTGCCTCGCCGGCGGCCATCCACGTTCCGGTCACATTGGACAGCAACGGAATCTGCGGTTCGGCCAGCGTTTGTCGCGACAAGAATCCGGTGAATTCCGGGATCATCGACTCCATGAGCCGCGAATGGAATGCGTGCGACGTGCGGACCCGCCGCGCCGCGACGCCTGCCTTGGCCAGCCGCTCGGTGAATGCCGCGATCTGTTCTTCGGATCCGGCCACCACGCACCCGCCCGGATCGTTGACCGCGGCCACGTCGACATCGCCGGACAGGTGCTCGGCGACCGCGTCCGGACTCAGCGGCACCGCCACCATGACGCCACGCGGCGCGGCGTGCATCAGCCGGGCCCGCATCGCGACCACTTTGATCGCGGTCGATACGTCGAAAACGCCGGCGATGGTGGCCGCGGCGTACTCGCCGATGCTGTGTCCGGCCATCGCGGCCGGGCGCACCCCATAGGTTTCGATCAGTTTGGCCAGCGCGTATTGCACGGTGAACAGCGCGGGTTGGGTCCGGTCGGTGCGCTCCAAATTGCGGGCGTTGCCCTCGAAGATCTCCGCGCGCAGGTCGATGCCCAGCTCGGCGTCGAAGCCGGCGGCGCATTCGTCGAAGTGTTCGGCGAACACCGGCTCGGTGTCATACAGACCGCGCGCCATCCCGACGTGCTGAGCGCCCTGACCGGGAAACAGGAAAACCACCCGGTCGGCGTTGTCGGCCGGACTTTGCACCGATTCGCCGACGAACACGTTGTCGTGCTCGTCGGCGCGCAGCACCGTTGCCGCGTCTTGGCGGTCGGCGACCACGGCCGCGAGCTGGAAGTTTTCTTTCCTGCGGCGCGCCAGGGTATAGGCGACATCCACCAGCTCAGCGGCGTCGGGGCCGGACAGTTCGGCGGCAAGATCCAACCGCGCCTGGTGCAACGCCTCGGCAGTGCGCGCGGACAGCATCAACACCTGAGGACCGGGATTCGGGGTCGACACCGGAGCCGCCGGCGCCTCTTCGAGCACCACGTGCGCGTTAGTGCCACCCACACCGAACGAGCTGACTCCGGCGCGACGAACACCGTCCCACTCCCACGGGCCGTACTCGCTGCGCACGACGAACGGCCCCTGCTCGATGTGCAGTTCCGGGTTAGGGCTGGTGTAGTGCAGCGTCGGCGGAATGGCCCGATGTTTGAGGCACAGGATCGTCTTGATCAGACTCGCGATGCCCGCCGCTGACTCGAGGTGCCCGATGTTGGACTTGACCGAGCCGATAAAGCACGGGCCGGGCCGCGGCTCTTCGGATACCGCGAATGCCAAACGTAGGCCTTCGATTTCGATCGGGTCGCCCAGCGGAGTGCCGGTTCCATGGGTCTCTACATAACTGATCGTGGCCGCGTCGACCTCGGCGACGGCGTGCGCCTCGGCGATCACGTCGGCCTGGCCGGCCGCATTCGGAGCGGCATACGTCATCTTCGTCGAACCGTCGTTGTTGAGCGCCGATCCGCGAATCACCGCGTGAATGCGGTCGCCGTCCTCGACTGCGTCGGCCAGCGACTTGAGCACGACCACGCCGACTCCACTACCGAAAATCGTGCCGTCCGAACGCACATCGAATGGGCGGCAATGTCCGGTGGCCGACACCATCGAGCCAGGCTCATGCCAATATCCCACACGGTGCGGGATTCGCAGCGACGCCCCGCCGGCCAACGCCATGTCGCATTCGCCGTTCAAAATGGCCTGACAAGCCAGATGGACCGCGACCAGCGCCGACGAACACGCCGTCTGCACCGACAACGCCGGACCGCGGAAATCGAACTGGTGCGCAACCTTCGTGGCCAGATAGTCCTTGTCGTTCTGCAACGACAGGTTGACCATCTCGAACGTCACACCCTGTCCGATGACCGTTTCCGGGTCGTGGTTGGACATGATGTTGTGCAGCAAGTAGCCGCTGGTGGTGCTGGTCGCGTATACGCCCACCGAGCCTTCGATGTCGGCGGGGTCGTAACCGGCGTCTTCCATCGCATGAAATGCCGACTGCAAGAACAACCGATGCTGCGGGTCAGTCATCCGCGCGGATTGCGGTGTGAAACCAAAGAAATCAGCATCGAATTCGTCGATGCCGTCCAGTAAGGCGGCGCGCCGCACGTACGCGTGGTTGGCCAGTGCCTTCTCACTGATACCGGCGGCCAGCAAGTCGTCCTCGGACAGCGTGACAATCGACTCCTCGCCGCGACGCAGGTTGTCCCAAAACGCCGACACCGTGTTGGCGCCCGGAAACCGGGCAGCCATACCCACCACCGCGATTGCGTTCGGTGGCAAATCGCTATTGCTCGTCACACTCGGTCTCCTACCCTCCGACGTGCCGCCGCACGCTGCCTCGCCGCCGCACGCTGCTTGGCCCGATCACGAACAGCGCTGGTGCTTTCGGTCTTTTCCTGCCCGTTCAGACCCAATTGGCGGATGAGGTCGGTTGTCAGGTCGGTCAATGAGGCGCCCTGCAGCAGCAGGGCCACCGGTGGCTCGACCCCGAAGTCGCCGCGAACCGTATTGCGGATCCGCACGGCCATCAACGAATCCAGTCCCAGCTCGGTCAGCGGCTGGTCGGAGTCGATGGTGCTGTCTTTCGGGTAGCCCATGATGGCCAGGATGCGCCCGCCCAGGCGAGCGCTCACAACCCGATGGGCTTCGTCGGATTCCATCTCTCGCAGGGCATCCGGGCCGGCCCAGTCATCATCGTCACTGTCGATGTCGAGTTCACTGGCCAGGGTGGCGAAGTACCCGAGTTGCGCAATCTCGGGGAATGCCGCCGCCGCCCGATCCAGCCGCAGCCGAGCCACGCCGACCCGTGTCGGATCGCCGGCCAGGATGGCCTCCAGTGCCTCGATACCTTCGGGCGGAGCGATGGGATCCAACGCGCTGAACCTCAGCGCACGGGCAACGCCGATATCGGACCACTGGCCCCAGTTGATGGTAATAGCGGGCAAACCCGATGCTCGTCGCCATGACACCAGGCCGTCGAGCCACGCGCTCGCGGCCGCATACGCTCCCTGCCCCGGCGAACCCAACAGCGACGACGTCGACGAGAAGCCCACCCACCAATCGAGATCTCGGTCGGCCGTCGCGACATGGAGCCGTAAGGCGCCGGCTGCCTTGGGCGCCCAGACACGCTCCAGGCTTTCCCTGGTGAGGGCCGCGACGATCTGGTCGTCGATCACGGCGGCGCCGTGCACCACTCCGCGCAACGCGAGCCCGGTCTGTTCGGCCGCGCTCACCAGCTGCTCGGCTACGCCCACTGCAGCGATATCACCAGTCACGACAACGACTTCGGTGCGCTGGCCGAGCTGGTCGATGATCGTCTGCGCCTCAGCAGACGGGTCGGAGCGGCTGTTGAGGACGATGCGGCCGGCGCCGCGGTCGGCGAGCCAACGCGCCACCACCAGCCCGATTCCACCCAGGCCACCGGTGACCACGTAGGCACCCTCGCGTCGCACCACCCGATCCGGCTGTGTCGACGCCAGCGTCGCGCGGGACAGACGCTCGGCATAACGGTCGCCGCCGCGCCAGGCGATCACGTCGTCGGTGCCGGCCAGTCCCAGCTCGGTGATTAACGGTGTCACGTTGTCGCCCGGCAGGTCCACCAGCGTGGTGCGCAAGTCCGGATGTTCGTAGCCGAGCACCCGGATCAGGCCCTTGAGCGAGTTGACCGACGGATCGCCCGGCTCGTCGGCGTTGACCGCCAAGCCATTACGGGACACCAGCCACAGCCGCGGGGCCTTTCCATGCCAGCCGCCGATGATCGCGCGCACCGTCGCCGAGATCGTCCATGTCAGGTCGCGGGCCCGCTCGGGAGCGCCGTCGGAGTCGGTGCCGCCGAATGGACGCTGGCCGACGAAGACTATCACTCCGGCCGGCGGAAGTTCGGGGTCTGCCGCAGTTTTCGCGAATGCCTCCAGCACCGCGGACTCCTGCGAAAGGTCCGCGTTGACGACCCGACGGGCCGGTGAATCGAATTGGCTGACGAACTCGTTCGCGATCGGCTCGGTCTCGGCGCCGTCCGTCAGCACGAGCCAACTGCCGTCACACGAAGCCGACGTGGCCGCATCGGCGGACGTCTTGACCCAGCTGGTGTCAAAGATCTTCTGCGTCAGGGGTATTGGGACCGTGCGTCGTTGCACCCGTTGCAGGTAGATGCCGTCGATCTCGACGGTCGGTCTCCCGGCGTCATCCATCAACACGACACGCCCGAGCTGGCCGGAGCCCTCACCATGCGGCGTCGCCAGCTCGGCGCGGCAGCGGGCGCGCCGGCCGACATCGCCGAAGACCCGGATCCTCTCGAACGACACCGGTAAGTAGGTGGCCTCGCTGGAGTCCGCCAACGAGTCGGCGGGCATCGCGGCGGCCAGCCCCTGCAGCGCGGCATCGAGCAGCACCGGATGAATGCGGTAGCTTCGGTGTGGCGTGGCCTCGTCGGGCAGGACTATCTCTGTCTCCGAGGATCCATTGGGTTTGCGCACGATTCGGGTCAGTGCGGCGAAGGACTGCCCGTGATGCAACCCGGTTCGGCGCAAGGCGGCGTAGAGGTCCGCAGGAGAAACGACGCTGCCCGCTTCGCCGGCGCCGGGTTGGGCGGCCGGTGCCGCCGGCTGCGCAGTCTCGACGCGGGCCACCGCGTGCCGACGCCAATGGCCGTTGGCCGATCGGGAATGAACCTCCACCCGAACGTCGTTCGCCGAGTTCTCGCCGTTGTGGCTCAGCTGCGTCGTGATCTGAGTCCGCTCGTCCACCGGAAGCATCTGCTCGACCTCGAGCTGATGTATTGCCAGGGCCTGGACGGGGAGCCCGAGGGCTTCGCTGGCAGCCGCCATCACTATTTCCGCGTAACCCGTTGCCGGCATGACGACCTGACCGTGCACCTTGTGGTCGGCCAGCCAGGTGACGAGTTCGGTCCCGATGTCGGCCTGCCAGACGTGATCACGACCGGACGGCATCTCGACGTGCACGCCAAGCAGCGGGTGAGCACTGGCCGATTGCCGGTTGGCCGATGTTGGGGCGGTCCAGTACCGGGAATGTACCCATGGAGTCGGCGGCAGGTCGACGATATTTGCTGTGCAGCCTTCGGTTTCGGCCGCGGCAGCTGACGGAGGTCGAACCGTCGCCAATTGTGTGTGGAAAGCCAGTGTTTCGGGGTTGTCCCGGTTCAACGTCGCGGCAACCTGAAAGCCGCCACGTGGTTTGGCCGATTCCAGGGTCCCGGTGATGGCGTGGGTGAGTAGTGGGTGTGGGCTGATTTCGACGAAGGTGCAATGCTTTTCAGCAGCAGCCGCAACAGCCTGACTGAACCGCACCGGATTGCGCAGGTTGACCACCCAATAATCAGCATCAAACACCGGCGCCCCACCATCGGACGACCCCACCGTACTGATCAACGGAATCCGCGGCGCCACCGGCGACAAACCCACCAACGCGCTCTTGAGCTCCGGCAAAATCGGATCCACCGTCCGATGATGCGACGCCACATCCACCTCGATACGACGCGCCAACCGGCCCTGCCCATCAACCACCGCAACCACCGCATCAACCTGATCCGGCGGACCCGCAATCACCGTCTGCACCGGCGCGGCATACACCGCCACCGAAATATCCGGATACTGGGCAACCAACTTCTCAGCCGCCTGCGCCTCCAACTCCAACAACGCCATCGCACCCTGACCAGACAACCGCGACATCAACTTCGACCGGGTCGCAATCACCTTCACCCCATCAGCCGGACTCAACGCCCCGGCCCCCACCGCCGCAGCCACCTCCCCCATCGAATGCCCAATCACCGCATCCGGACGCACCCCATAAGCCCCCCACAACGCCGTCAACGCCAACTGCATCCCCACCAACACCGGCTGAATCCGCTCAATCCCCACCACCGGATCCCCAGCCGACAACACCCCCCGCAACGAAAACCCCACCTGCTCGGCAAAAACCGGCTCCAACTCATCCACCGCCGCAGCAAACGCCGGCTCCTGCGCCAACAACCGCTGACCCATCCCCGCCCACTGCGAACCCTGACCCGAATACAAAAAGACGGTGCCCGAACCGTGCGGCATTTCACGCGGGCCGACCACGCCGGGCGAGGGCTGGCCCGCGGCCAGCGCCCGCAGGCCGGCCACCGCCTCGTCGTGGCTGCGGGCGCATACCGTGGCGAGTTTGTGGTGCCGGCTGCGGTGGTGGTTGACGGTGTGGGCCACATCGGCCAGCGGGACCTCGGCGCCCTCGCCGGCCATCCAGTCGGCCAGCATCGATGCCCACGACGCGATCCGTTGCTCGGTCTTGGCCGAGATCACCAAGGTCGTCACCGGCGACGCCGATTCGGTTGCCGGCGTCTGCACCGGATCCGGACCCTGTTCGAGCACCACGTGCGCGTTGGTGCCGCCGAGGCCGAACGACGACACCACGGCCCGCCGCGGGCCGTCACCGGCAGGCCACGGCGCCAGTTCGGTGGGCACGAACAGCCGTGTCTGCGACGGGTCGATCGCCGGGTTCCATTGCTTGAAGTTCAGGTTCGGCGGGATCTGGCCACGCCGCAAAGACAGTGTGGCTTTGATGAATCCGGCGATGCCGGCGGCCGCCTCCAGATGACCGAAGTTGGTCTTCACCGCTCCCAGCGCGCAGGGACCGTCGCCGCGCCCGTAGACGTCGGCCAGGGCTTCGAATTCGATCGGGTCACCCAACGCGGTTCCGGTGCCGTGCGTCTCGATGAAATTCACCGTGTTGGGCGCGACGTCGGCGCTGCGCAGCGCGCGGGTGATCACGTCGCGTTGTGCGATGGTGTTCGGTGCGGTCAGTCCGTTGGAGCGACCGTCCTGATTGATCGCCGAGCCGCGCACCACCGCCAGCACGCGGTCGCCGTCACGGACCGCGTCGGTGAGCCGCTTGAGCACCACCACCCCGCAGCCCTCGCCGCGTACGAACCCGTCGGCCCTCGAGTCGAAGGTGTGACACCGGCCCTGCGGCGACAACATGCCCCACTTGGACATCGCCAGTTGGGTTTCCGGGCGCAGGATGAGGCTGACGCCGCCGGCCAGCGCCAAGTCGCTTTCCCGTAGCCGCAGGCTTTGGCAGGCCAGGTGGATGGTGACCAGCGACGACGAACAGGCCGAATCCACCGCCATCGCCGGGCCGCGCAGGCCCAGCAGGTAGGCGATCCGCCCCACGGCGACGGCGTGTGCGTTGCCGGTCGCGGAGTAGGCGTCGATGCTGTCCGGGTTGGCCGCCGAGATCGTCTGGTACTCGGTGTAATAGACGCCCATCATCACCGCGGCGCGGATTCCGGACAACTGGTCCGGCACGATCCCGGCATGCTCAAGCGCTTCGTAGGCCACCTCGAGCATGAGCCGCTGCTGTGGGTCCATCGCTTCGGCTTCGCGTGGCGAGATGCCGAAGTAGTCGGCGTCGAAGCCGGCTACGTCGGGCAAGAAGCCGCCCCACTTCGAAGACATCCGCCCCGGCGCGAATTGGTCCGGGTCGTAGAACTCGTCGGCGTTCCAGCGGTCCGGGGGGATTTCGCTGATCGCGTCTTTTCCGTTGGCCAACAGGTTCCAATACTTCTCCGGGCCCGCTGCGCCACCGGGGAATCGGCAGCCGATGCCCACCACGGCCACCGGCTCCGCGGCCGCCAACCGCGAGGCCTGGTCAAACCGTTCGGTCAGCGCGGTGCGCTGGTCGACGGTCATGGCCGACACCCTGTTGAAGACCGTTTTCATCAATAAATACCGCTCTCACTACCTGCCGAAGCCGATTCCACGCTGTCGAACAACTCATCCAACACGCTGCCGCCCGAATCGACCGTCATATCCGCGGTATTTGGTTCCGGGCTTTCCTCTGGCGCGTGCATGTCCACCAAGTACTGGGCCAACGACGAGATCGTCGGGTGGTTGAACAGCATGTTTGCCGACAGATCGATTCCCACCAGCTTCTGCGTCTCGCGTAGCACCGTCATCGCCATCATCGAATCCAGTCCCAGCTCGGGGAACGGTTGATCCGTCCTGACTGCCGATGCGGACATCCGAAGTTCGCGGGCCAAGATGGCCTGCAGCCGATGCTCGAGTTCGCTGAGCCGATTCTCGGCAGGAATCTGCGACCAATCCGGCGCGGTCGACACAGCGTTGTCGTCGGGGGCCGATCGCCCCGGGGCGCTCGAGATGTCGAACTCCGCGACGATCTCCCGGAAGAAGCCGAGGTCACCGAACTCGGGAGTGGCGGCCAGCGCGCGATCCAGCCGCAGCCGGCCGACCCCCACCCGGGCCAGCGGCCCGCCCACCAGCGTCTGCAGCGCCTCGATGCCTTCGTCGGGGGTGATCGGGTCCAGCACGCTGTAGGTCAGCGCGCGGCTCATCCCCACGTCCGACCACTGACCCCAGTTGATCGCGGTGGCGGGCAGACCGGATGCCCGACGCCATGCCACCAGTGCGTCCAGCCACGCGTTCGCGGTGGTGTAGGCCAATTGACCCGGCAAGCCCAGCAGCGTGGCCATCGACGAGAAGCCCACCCACCAGTCGAGTTCCCGGCCGGCCGTGGCCGCGTGCAGACGCAGCGCGCCGCCGACCTTGGGCGCCCAGACCCGCTGCAGGCCGTCGCGGGTCAGCGCGGTCACCAATCCGTCGCCGGTCACGCCCGCGGCGTGCACCACGCCGCGCAACGGGCGTCCGGTCTCCTCGGCGGCCGCCACAAGGCGCTCGGCGACCCCCGGCGCGGCGATGTCGCCGGCCACGAAGACGATCTCGGCGCCGTTCGCCAGCTCGCTAAGCTCCTGGCGCTGTGCATCGGAGGGCTCGGTTCGGCCGTTGAGGACCAGGCGTCCCGCGCCGCGCTCGAGCAGCCAGCGGGTGACCACCGTGCCCAGACCGCCGCGGCCGCCCGTGATGATGTAGGCACCGTCGGGGCGCACCTCGGTTTCGCGGATTTCGCCATCGAGGCTGGCGCGGGTGAGCCGTTCGACGCGGCGGCGCTCGTCTCGCACCGCGACCACATCGTCGCCGGCCGGTGACCCCAGTTCGTTCAGCAAGGCCGCGTAGGCGTCTGTCCCGGAACCGATGTCGACGAGGGTGACACCCAGATCCGGCTCGCCGGCCAGAACGCGGGCCGCTTCGCCCGGGAAGCGCCAGTTGCGGACGAGGCCCTTGAGCGCCCCGATCGCCGGATCACCCGGCTCGTCTTGCACCGCAAGGCCGTTGCGGGTGACCAGCCACAGTCGTGGCGCCTTGCCCTTGCAACCGTCGACGGCCGCATGCGCGACGGCTGAGATCGAGTAGATCAAATCGTGTGCCCGGGCGAGCACTGCGTCCGTGTCTGCGCCGTCGAAAGAGCGGGTGCCCAGGAACACGACGATGCCCGCGGGCGGAAGTTCCTGGTTACCGGCTGTGTCTGCGAAGGCCTCCCGCACCGCGGATTCGTCGCCCAGCTCCGCACGGATCACCCGGCGACCGGGTGCATCGAATCGGGAGGCGAAATCTGTTGCCAGAGCTGTTGTCTCGTTATCAGTGTCGGCCAGCAGCAGCCAGCTCCCGGACAGCGTCGCCGAGTCGGCTTCTGGTAGCGGGCTGTCCATCCATGCGGTGTCAAAGATCTTGTGCTCCAACGGCAGCGCCACCGCGCGGGGATCCACCGGTCGCAATTCGATGCCGGTGAGCTCCGCGGTCGCAGTGCCCGTGTCGTCGGTGAAGACGATTCGCCCCTGATAGCCGCCGGGTGATTGCTCGACCAGCTCGGTGTGGCAACGGGTTCGGCGCGCGACCGGGCCGAACACCCGAATGCTCGCCACCGACACCGGCAGGTAGGGGGTGTCCTGCGGCTGCGCCGTGATGCCGGCAGCCAGATGGCGCAGCGCGGTCTCGAGCAACTCCGGGTGCAGGCAGTACTGCGGATGGTCAGCGGCTCCGTCGGGCAGCGCCAGTTCGGTGTCTGCTTGGGGCGCTGCGGCGGGCGCATCCTGGCCGGTCGCGTCGACGTCGGCGACCGCATAGCGAGTCCAGTTGCCGCTGGACGAACTTGCGTGTATCTCAACGCGATACCCGCCGTCGTTGTGCGAAAGCTGCGTGGTGATCCGGGTCTGCCGGTCCAGGACCAGGGTTTGCTCGATTTCGAGCGCCCGGATCTGTCCTGTCCCGGCGGGCGCCGCCTGTCGCGCGGCGGCCAAGGCCATCTCGACGTAGCATGCTGTTGGCAGCACGACCTGTCCATGAACCTTGTACTGGGCCAGCCACGGCATCGATTCGGTCCCGATGTCAGCCTGCCAAACATGATCGCGACCGGACGGCATCTCGACGTGCACGCCGAGCAGGGGATGCACATCGGGTAGCCGCTGTGCGACGGGTTTGCTTTCCAGCCAATACTTTTCGTGCAGCCACGGCGTCGGTGGGAGGTTGACGAGCCGGCGTCGGTCGGTTTTCGGGGGTGTCACACCGACGGTGGCGAGTTGGGTGTGAACGGACAGAATTTCGTCGTCTCCTCGTTTCATCGCCGAGGTGACCACGCAGTGTTCGCCGGACGCCGTTGATGCAAGCGTGTCGCCGATGGCGTGGGTGAGTAGTGGGTGTGGGCTGATTTCGACGAAGGTGCAATGCTTTTCAGCAGCAGCCGCAACAGCCTGACTGAACCGCACCGGATTGCGCAGGTTGACCACCCAATAATCAGCATCAAACACCGGCGCCCCACCATCGGACGACCCCACCGTACTGATCAACGGAATCCGCGGCGCCACCGGCGACAAACCCACCAACGCGCTCTTGAGCTCCGGCAAAATCGGATCCACCGTCCGATGATGCGACGCCACATCCACCTCGATACGACGCGCCAACCGGCCCTGCCCATCAACCACCGCAACCACCGCATCAACCTGATCCGGCGGACCCGCAATCACCGTCTGCACCGGCGCGGCATACACCGCCACCGAAATATCCGGATACTGGGCAACCAACTTCTCAGCCGCCTGCGCCTCCAACTCCAACAACGCCATCGCACCCTGACCAGACAACCGCGACATCAACTTCGACCGGGTCGCAATCACCTTCAACCCATCAGCCGGACTCAACGCCCCGGCCACCACCGCCGCAGCCACCTCCCCCATCGAATGCCCAATCACCGCATCCGGACGCACCCCATAAGCCCCCCACAACGCCGTCAACGCCAACTGCATCCCCACCAACACCGGCTGAATCCGCTCAATCCCCACCACCGGATCCCCAGCCGACAACACCCCCCGCAACGAAAACCCCACCTGCTCGGCAAAAACCGGCTCCAACTCATCCACCGCCGCAGCAAACGCCGGCTCCTGCGCCAACAACCGCTGACCCATCCCCGCCCACTGCGAACCCTGACCCGAATACAAAAAGACGGTGCCCGAACCGTGCGGCATTTCACGCGGGCCGACCACGCCGGGCGAGGGCTGGCCCGCGGCCAGCGCCCGCAGGCCGGCCACCGCCTCGNCCCGCAACGAAAACCCCACCTGCTCGGCAAAAACCGGCTCCAACTCATCCACCGCCGCAGCAAACGCCGGCTCCTGCGCCAACAACCGCTGACCCATCCCCGCCCACTGCGAACCCTGACCCGAATAGACGAACACCGTCCCGGAGCCATGGGGTAGCTGGCAGGGCTCAACCACACCGGTAGCCGGTTCGCCCGCGGCCAGCGCCCGCAGGCCGGCCACCGCCTGGGCGCGGTCCCGCGCGCTCACCGCGGCAATGTTCTTGTAGCGCGCGCGGTGGTGGTTGACGGTGTGGGCCACATCGGCCAGCGGGACCTCGGCGCCCTCGCTGGCCATCCAGTCGGCCAGCATCGCGGCGATCGGCCGGATTCGCGCCGGGGTCTTGCCCGAAATCACCAAGGTGTTCACCACCGGCTCGGGTTGCGCTGCAACGGGTTTCGGCGCCGGCGCCTGCTCGAGCACCACGTGTGCGTTGGTGCCGCTGACCCCGAACGACGACACCCCGGCCCGCCGTGGCCGGTCCACCGACGGCCATTCCATGCCCTTGGCCGGGATGGTGAACTGTGATGCGGCCGCGCATGCGTTCGGAGTCAACTCGGTGAAGTTCAAATGCGGCGGTATGTAGCCCTGGTCCAGGCTGAGCACGGTCTTGATGAAGCCGGCGATCCCGGCGGCCGACTCGGCATGACCAAAGTTGGTCTTCACCGACCCTAAAACCAGTGGCGCCGAGCCGTTTCGGTCGCCGAAGACCTGGCTCAGTGCGTCGAGTTCGATCGGGTCACCCAGCGCGGTGCCCGTGCCATGCGCCTCGATGTAGTCGATGTCGGCCGGTGCCAACCGCGCCGCGGCCAGCGCCTGGCGCAGCAGCGCCTGCTGGGCCGGCCCATTGGGCACGGTCTGTCCGCTGCTGGGCCCGTCTTGGTTGACCGCCGAACCGCGTATCACTGCCCACACCGAATCCCCGTCGCGCAGCGCATCACTGAGCCGCTTGAGCACCACCACCCCGCAGCCCTCACTGCGCACATACCCATTGGCGGCGGCGTCGAACGTCTTGCACTGACCGTCGGGTGCGAGCATTCCCCACCGCGAGCAGGCGATGCTGTTCTCCGGGCTCAGGATCAAGTTGACGCCGGCCGCTAGCGCCTGATCGGTTTCCCGCCGACGCAGGCCCTGGCATGCGAGGTGAACGGCCACCAGCGACGATGAGCACGCGGTGTCCATGACCACCGCCGGGCCGTGCACACCCAAGAAATACGACAGCCGCCCGGCTGCGAAGTTCGACGCATTCCCGAAGACCAGGTAGGGATCAAGGTCCTCGGGGGCCACGCCGCCGGAGGTGGTGAGCCAGTAGTAGTCACTGGTTGTCACGCCGACGTAGATCCCGGTCTGGGTGTTGCGGATGGCTTTGGGTGTGATCCCGGCGTTTTCCAATGCTTCCCAGGACACTTCGAGCAGCAGCCGATGTTGGGGATCCATAGCGGCAGCCTCGCGGGGGGACATCCCGAAGAATTCGGCATCGAACTCTTCGGGCTGCCAAGACGTCAGAAAACCCCCCTCCCGGTTGCAGATTGTCCCCGGCACGGTGTGGTCTTCGGAGTAGAAAGCATCAGCATCCCAGCGGTTCGGCGGCACCCGCACAACGCCGCTTTCACCGTCGCGCAGAAAGCGCCAGTACTGGGCGGGAGTGTCGACGCCCCCCGGGAACTTGCAGCCGATTCCGACCACGGCGATAGGCTCGGTGTCACCCTTTTCGGCGATCTCCAGTCGCGCAGTCAGGTCATCGATCTTACGCAGTGCCTCGGTGATGATTTCCCGGCGATCCGGCGGTGCAGCAGCCATCTCGCTCAACCCAGCCTTTCGGAAAGTTCTTTCAGCAGTTCGTCATCGGAGAGATCGTCATACTCGTCCGCGCTTTGTGCCTCGGCGATCTCGGCCAACTCGGGCAGCAGGGTGGCCAAGTAGTTGGAGAGTGCTTCGACGGTCGGGTAGTCGAACACCACGGATGCGGGTAGCACCTCCCCCAGACTCTCCGACAGCGCACGTTGCAGCGTCACGCTCATCAGCGAATCCATGCCGGATTGGAAGAATCCCACCGTCGGATCAAGCAGCTGGGCCGACGCCAATCCCATTGCGGCAACGACCTGTTCGGTCACATGATCAACCAGCATCGCGTGCCGTTGTGCCGGGTCGGCGTCGCGCAATGCTTTCCGGAACTCGGTGGTCGGAGCCGACGAACGGTCGACGTCTCCCTCGGCCGGCAGCATGTCGTCGACGATGTGCAGTGCCGCTCGGGTGCGGTAGGCGGTGGCCAGTCGGTCCCAGTCCGCCGCGACGACGGTCGGGCAGACCGGGCCACCCGGGCCGGTGAGCCACGCCAGCGCCTGGATGGCGGTCTCGTCGGGCATGGGCTCCAGTCCGGAGTCCAGGGTCACCTGGCGTTCCTCGTCGGATTGATTATCTGTCAGTGACTTCCACAGCCCCCAGTTGATCGCGGTGGCGGGCAGTCCGGCGGCCCGGCGCGCATAGGCGAAGGTGTCCAGGAACGTGGTGGTGGCCGCGTAATGGGCGAGCCAGCGCGAGCCGGTCACTCCGGAAATCGATGAGAACAGCACGAACTGGCGCACCGGGTGGCGCAAGGAAAGCCCGTGCAGCACCGCCAGCGCATCCAGTTTCGGCCGGAACATAGCGGCGACGTCGTCGTCGGTCATGTCTTGCAGCGTTACCGGGCCGCCACCGAACGCCGCCAGGTAGATGCCCGCCAGGGGTGGCAGGTCGTTGCCGAAGCGGTCGAACAGCGCGCTCATCGCGGCTTCGTCGGCGGCGTCAGCGGCCACCGTCACCAACGTCGTTCCGCTGGCGGACAGGCTGGCCGCCAGCTCGTCAAGGCGCGAACCCGGATTACGCGACACCGCGACCACGGTGCCTGCGCCCATGTTGGCCAACTGCCTGATCAACTGCGGTCCGATGTTGCCCGTCGCGCCGATGACGAGCTGACAGCTGTCTTTGTCGAGCTCGATGGGCGTGGCTGCCGGGTAACTCGGGTGCAGCCGCGGAACGTGGCGGGCGCCTGCCCGGTACACGATTTGGTCCTCGCCGTCACCGATGTACGCCTCGTCCCGCACGTACCGGGCGGCCAGCGCCGGGGGCACCGACTCGTCGACATCGATGACGGCGCCCCAGATTTCGGGATGTTCGAGCGCCAGCGTGCGCCCCAGCCCCCACAACGCAGCGTGGGCGGGATTGGCCCGATCGCCTTCGCGCAGCGGTTGAGCGTTGCGGGTGAGAATGAACAGTCGCGGTTTCGCTTCCGCTGCCACGACGGCCGCGGTCAGCTTGCGTGCCGCGTTGAAAATCTCGTAACCGGGCTCGGCAGCGAAGTTCTCGGCTGACCTCGGGGGTGCATACAGAACGTCGGTCACCCCGGCCAGTGAGTTGGCGAGTGCGCCCGGATCCTCTATCAGCACCGACGGCGGCAGGATCGTCGCCCCCGCGCCCTCGCCGAGCACGGCGCCGAACTCGGCGCCCGGTCCGGAGTCGGCGATGACCAGCCACGAGCCGGCTTGGGTGCTCTGTGCCTCGGCGAGCTCACGGGCCGGCCAGGTCAGCTGGCAATACCACTCCGCGGGGATCGGCCCGTCGATCGGCGGCGACCAGTCGGCACCGCGCTCACCCGATTCGCGTCGACGTGGCGCCCGCGCGATGTCGACCCAGTGGCGGACGTGGTGCCACGGCGTTGTCGGCAGCACCGGATGCGGTTCCGGCGGATGCGGGGTCTCCGGCGGATGGCTGGTGAAGGTGCTGTTCAAGTTGGTGTGGAAGCTGATCGTGTCGTCACCGTCACGCGCCAGCGTTCCGACACTGTGGTGATGGGTCACCGACTCCAGCGTGTCGTTGACAGCATGCGTCAGGATCGGATGAGCGCTGATCTCAACGAAAGTGGTGTGCTCCTCGGCGGCCATCGTGATGGCCTGACTCACCCGCGCCGGCTGTCGCACATTGGATACCCAGTACTCGGCGTCGAGCATGGGCGCGACACCGTCTTCGGTGACGGTGGAGATGAACGGGATGGTCGGTATCGAGGGTTGTAGATCAGCAAGTGCCGCACGCAAATCGGGCAGGATGGGATCCATCAACGCGGTGTGCGATGCGACTTCCATGTTCACCCGCCGGGCGAAGCGGTTCTGCGCGCTCACCGCGGCGATCACCTCGTCGACCGGCGCTACGGGCCCGGCGACCACGGTCTGGCGCGGGGAGACGTAGCCGGCCACACTGACGTCGGGATAGTCCGCGAGCAACTTCTCGGTGGCTTCTGCGTCCAGATTGAGTAGTGCCACCGCACCCTGCCCGGCGAGCTGTGACATCAACTGCGATCGGCTGGCGATCACCCGGAAGCCGTCGGCCACCGTCAACGCGCCGGCCACCACCGCGGCGGTTACTTCGCCCATGGAATGCCCGATCACCGCATCGGGGTGCACCCCGTAGGAGCGCCACAGGTCGGTCAATGCCAGTTGCAACCCCATCAGCACCGGTTGCACCTGCGCGTCACCGCTCACCAGCTCACCGCCGGAGATCACCTGCCACAGCGAAAAGCCCACTTGCTCAACGAAGATCGGCTCGAGCGTGGCGATCGACCGCGCAAACACCGGCTCGTCGGCGAGCAGCTGGCGTCCCATGCCTGCCCAGTGCGAGCCCTGACCCGAGTACACGAACACCGTCCCGGATCCGCACGGCCCGTCATGGGGTGCGACCACTCCGTCGGCGGTTCGCCCTGCGGCCAACGCGCGCAGCCCGGCCACGGCGTCGGCGCGGTCGCGTGCACACACGGTGGCGAACTGAGCGTGGTGATCGCGGTGGTGGTTGAGGGTGTGCGCGACGTCGGGCAACTTCACCTGGCTGCCCTCGCCGTCCATCCACTGCGCCAGCACGCCGGCCAGCGACGCGATCCGTTCCGGGGTGGCACCGGAAACCACCAACGTGGTGACCGCCGGGTCGGGCTCGCGGACGGCGGTGTCGGTGGTGGTGGCCGGCGCCTGTTCGATCACCACATGTGCGTTGGTGCCGCCGAACCCGAAAGCCGATACCCCGGCCCGGCGAGGCCGGTCTGTGTCTGGCCATTGTTGTTGTTCAGCAACGACTTTCAACCGCATCTGGTTGAACGGGATGTGCGGGTTGGGCTTTTGGAATCCGCGATTGGCCGGGATGCTGCCTCGCTGCACCGCCAACACCGTCTTGATGAAACCCGCGATGCCGGCGGCCGCTTCGAGGTGGCCGAGATTCGACTTGACCGCCCCGATCAGCAGCGGTGCCTGTTCGGCTCTTCCACGTCCCAGGACGGTGCCCAGTGCGCGCGCCTCGATCGGATCGCCCAGCAACGTTCCGGTGCCGTGGGTTTCGACGTAGTCCACTTCTTGCGGCGCTATCCCGGCGTTGGCGTATGCCGCCCGCAGCACCGCCATCTGGGCGGCGGGGTTGGGAGCCAGCATGCCGTTGGACCGGCCGTCCTGGTTGACCGCCGAACCCCGCACGATCGCCAGCAGGCGATCCCCGTCGCGCATCGCGTCGCTGAGTCGCTTGAGCACCACGACCCCGCAACCTTCGCCGCGGACGAAACCATCGGCGTCCGCGTCGAAGGCGTGGCAGGCACCGGTCGGCGACAACGCGCCGGTCGAATCGAAGGCACGGAAGACCCCGGGCGCCAGCAGCAGATTCACCCCCGCCGCCAAAGCCACATCCGAGTCCCCGATGCGCAGGCTTTGACATGCCAAATGCAGTGCGACCAACGACGAGGAGCACGCGGTATCCACCGTTACCGACGGTCCCCGCAGATCCAGGAAATATGACAGCCGGTTGGCGATGATGCTCAGCGCCCCACCGGGGTTGCTCCACGCGTCGACGCCGGCCAGATCGAGAGCCGCCAGGTATCCGTAGTCGGTGTAGCACGCACCGGCGAAGACCCCGGTCTGCGAGCGCCGCAGCGAACTCGGCGCAATCCCGGCGTGCTCCAACGCCTCCCAGGCGACTTCCAGCAACATTCGCTGCTGGGGGTCCATTTTGACGGCTTCCCGGCTGGAGATGTCGAAGAATTCCGCGTCGAACGCGTCGACCTCCTCCAGGAAAGCTCCCAACCGAGTGGTGCGGGCCAGGGCCGCCCCGACTTCCGGCGAGCCGTCGTCAAAGGGAGCCCACCGCTCCGGTGGTACCTCGGTGACCGCTGATCGGCCCTCGCAGAGAAATTCCCAGAACCCGTCGGGTCCGACGCCCCCGCCGGGGAAACGGCAGCCGATGCCGATCACCGCGATCGGTTCGTCCAACGCGCCCCGCCCGGCTTCGGCTGCCGGCTCGGCGTCCTCGTCGGGTTCAGCGCCTGCGAGGAACCGCGCCAAGTCGCCGATCGTCGGGTGCTGCCAGAACTCCACCGGTGAGACTCGCCGGTTGAGCAGTTCGGAGAGCTCCCCCGAGAGCACCACCGCATCGCGCGATCCCAGCCCGAGATCGCTCATCGACACCTCGAAGTCGATTTCGTCCGGGCTGCAGCCGACGTTGGTGACGAGATAGTCGGCTAGCCAGTAACGCAGTGCCTCCTCGTCGTACTGCGCCGTCATGGCGCGACGTCCAAACGGCTCATCAAGCACCCCTCTCACTGCCGGCGGGAGCCGATTCCACGCTGTCGAACAAGTCGTCCAGCACGCTGCTCGCCGAGTCGGTCAGCATATCGATGTCGTCGTCCGGGTTTTCCTGCGGTACGAGCTTTTTGGCGAGGTAATTCGCTAGCGACGACACGGTCGGATGGTTGAAGAGCATGGTCGCCGACAACTCGATGCCGACGAACCGCTCAGTCTCCCGTCGAACCGACATTGCCATCACCGAGTTGAGGCCCAGCTCCGCGAACGGCCGGTCCAGGTCGAGTTCGGCTGCCGGCATCGAAAGCTCGTGAGCAAGGATGGTCCGCAAGCCGTCCTCGAGTTCACTTCGCATCTCCTCGGGCGACATCTGCGACCAGGCCGGTGACGTGCTGTGTGCCTCGGATTCGGTCAGCCCGGCCGACGTCGGCATCGGGGCCATCACGGCCTGAGCGACGTCGTAGCGCTCCAGATGGTCCCAGGCCGCGAAGGCTTCGTCGGGGTCGACCGG
Organism: Mycobacterium shimoidei; assembly: GCF_900417275.1. Lineage (NCBI taxonomy): Bacteria > Bacillati > Actinomycetota > Actinomycetes > Mycobacteriales > Mycobacteriaceae > Mycobacterium > Mycobacterium shimoidei. The sequence goes on from NZ_UEGW01000001.1 coordinate 3,879,891, forward strand.
TCGTGAGCCCAGCCGCTCGAGTTCTTGCACCGCGATTTGCGCGTCGGCTCCGAACCCGAGTCCCCGCCAGGCCACCCAGTCCAGGCTGACGGTGTGGCAACCCTGCCGCCGGCGGGCCCGGGCCAAACCGTCGAGGTAGGCGTTGGCCGCCGCGTAAGCGCCCTGTCCGGGGACACCGAAGACCGCGCCGGCGGCCGCGGTGAAGAACAAGAAGTCGAGACTTCCCGGCGGAAATGCCTCATGCAATACCTGCGCACCGGCGATTTTCGGCCACATGGCGCGGTGCAGGCGGCCCTCCTCGAGCTCGGTCAACAGCTGGGCATCGGTGATACCGGCCCCGTGGACGATGCCGCGGATCGGTGCGGCCCCGTCGGCGTCGCGCTTGGCGAGCAGCCCCTGGACCGCGTCGGGCGAACCGATGTCGAGGGCCACCGCCTCGACCGCGACACCTCGCAGCTCCAGCGCCCGGATCGCGGCGATCTTGTTGCGGGTGTCGGCGTCGTTGGTGTCGCTGTCCCAGTCGCGCCGCGGCGGCAACGCCGTGCGGCCGGCGAGGATCAGCCGTCGCGCACCGTGGTCGGCGAGCCAGCCGGCGGTCAGCAGGCCCAGTGCACCCATGCCGCCGGTGATCAGGTATGCGGCATCCGGGCGGCACCGCAACGGCTCGCGCACCGGTTCGCCGGAGACCGGCACCAGGTCCGGCACGACGAATTCGCCGTCGCGCAGCGCAACGATCGACTTGGCCGGGGTGGGCAAGATGCCGGACAGCGCCGAGACGCAGTCGCTGATGTGGGCTTCGGCCGGAAGGTCGACCAGGCCACCCCACAGCTGTGGCTGCTCGGCCCGGATGACCCCGGCCGTCCCCCACAGGAAACTCTGCCGAACCGCCGCGTCCGAGGCGCCTTCGCGAACACCCTGAGTGACGATCCACAGCGTGACCGGGTGGTCATCGTCGCGCTCGGCCAGCCGGCGCACCAGGTCGGCCACTTCCAGTGAAACGCGAACCGCGCAGTCGAGGTCGGGCTCGTCGGGCCGCAGCTCGGGCACATAGAGGACGTATCGCGCGTCGGCGACGGCCCCCGAGACGTAACCGGCGGCGGCGAAAGCACCCGCGATGCCGTCGTCTCCGACGATCGCGAGCGTGTCTCGAACAGCGCCATTCTGCTGTGGGTCGGGCTGCAGTGGCTGCCATTCGATGACGTGCACCATCGCGGCGGGATCCTGGTTGCGCGATGGCGCCACCGTCGAGTCCACCGCCGTGTAGCGAAGTGCGCGGATATCGATGCACCTACTGCCGTCGGGCGCCGTCACCGTGATGTCGACGACCAGCTCGTCGTCGCTGCCGCCACGGCGATATACCTCGATGCGGGCACGTCGCTCGTCAAGGTCGGCGGGGAACTGAACGCCGGCGACCGCGGCCGGGACCATCAGCCGCGGGTTGGCGCTGTCCAGCAGGCGGGCGATGTGCACGGCCGCGTCGAAGTGCCCGACGGCCGAAGCGTCGGACACCTCGACGTCGGCCACCAGCCGGCTGCCCGAGGAGCGGCAGGAATTGATCGACCAGTCGAACGGCCGGCCTTCACTGCCCCATGCCCGCCACAACGAGGTCACCGACTCATCTTCGAAGTCGGTGTGCTGGGTGCCCGGCGTTTCGTCGTCGCCGCGGGGTCGCGGTTGACTGCCATGCAGCGGGCCGCCGAGTTGGGCGCTGACGTGCCTGACCCAATGTTGCTCGCCATCCTGCGCCGCCGCACTTGACGACACGGTCACGGTTGCGCCGTCGGCGACCACCTGGATCACGCGTGGCTCGTCGACGATGATCGGGTACTCGAATCGCACGTCCGACAGAGTTGATGCGCCACATCCGGCTGCCGCCGTCGAAAGTGTCTGCAGCAGAACAGATACCGGAACAAGCTCGACCCCGTGGTTCTGGTGGGAACCCGGATACGGTTTGGTCGCGGGAGCAAGCCGCGCCTGCCACAAGTGGGTGGTCGGCGTGGTAGTGATCGTCATGTGCTCGCCGAGTAGCGTCCCGGGCCTGGGCGCTGATTCCGTTGCCCGCACCCGGTTTTCGGCGCTAATCCAATGCTGGGTGTGCTGCCACGGCGTACTGGGCAGCACGGGATGCGGCTCGGGTGGGTGCGGCGTCTGCGGCGGCGCCGCGACGTAGGTCCTGTTGAGATTGGTATGGAAGCTGACCGTGTCGTCGCCGTCGCGCAACAACGTAGCGATGCTGTGATGGTGGGTCGATTCCAGCGTCTCGGTGACGGCGTGCGTCAGCATGGGATGCGGGCTGATTTCGATGAAGGTGGCGTGCTGGTCGGCGGCGGCGCTGACGGCTTGCCGTAGCCGCACCGGCCGGCGCACGTTGGCCACCCAATACTCCGCGTCCAACAGGGGCGCAGCGGCGCCCATGTCACCGTCGGCGACCGTGGAGAAGAACGCAATCCTCGGCGCCTTGGGCGCCAAATCCTCCAGCGCCGAATGCAGTTCGGGCAGAACAGGATCCATCAGCGCGGTGTGCGACGCGACTTCCATGTTCACCCGCCGCGCGAAACGCTCCTGTGCGGTCACGGCGGCGATCACCGCGTCGACCTGCGCAACCGAACCCGCGACGACGGTCTGGCGCGGCGAGAGGAAACCCGCCACGCTCACCTCGGCGAAGTCGGCGAGCAGCTTTTCGGCGGCCTCGGCGTCCAGCTCCACCAGCGCCACCGCACCCTGGCCGGCCAGTCGCGACATCAGCCGCGACCGGGTGGCGATCACCCGCAGCCCTTCGGCCGGGCTCAGCGCCCCCGCCACCACCGCGGCGGTCACCTCTCCCATCGAATGCCCGATCACCGCATCGGGCTCCACGCCATAGGAGCGCCACAACGCGGTCAGCGCCAACTGCAGCCCCATCAACACCGGCTGCACCCGCGCATCTCCTGATACCGGTTCACCGTCGGCCAACACCTGCCGCAGCGAGAACCCCACATGCTCGACGAACAGCGGCTCCAACTCCTCGACCGCGGCCACGAACGCGGGCTCGTCGGCCAGCAATTGCCGGCCCATGCCGGGCCACTGCGAACCCTGGCCCGAGTACACGAAAACCTTGCCCGGCTTGCAGACTCCCTGGTGCGGGCCCACGACGCCGACTGCTGATTCGCCGGCGGCCAGGGCGCGTAGCCCGGCCACTGCCTGCGCACGGTCACGGGCACATACCGTGGCGAAGATCTTGTGCTGGGTACGGTGGTGGTTGACGGTGTGCGCCACATCGGCCAGCGGGACGTCGGCGCCCTCGCCGGTCATCCAGTCGGCCAGCGTGGCGGCCATCGCCGCGATACGGGCAGGAGTCTTCCCCGACACTACTAACGTGGTCAGGATCGGATCATCTTGGGCAGCAGTGGTTTTCGAAGGTTCCCGCGGCGGGGCCTGCTCGACTATCACATGCGCATTGGTGCCGCTGACCCCGAACGACGACACACCGGCCCGCCGCACCCGGTCGACCGGTGGCCACTCCATGCCCTTGGCGGCGATGGTGAACCGCGAAGCGCCCTCGACGGCGTTCGGCGTCAACTGAGTGAAATGCAGATGCTGCGGAATGTAGCCGTGCTGCACACTGAGCACGGTCTTGATGAACCCGGCGATACCCGCGGCAGATTCCAGGTGACCCAGATTGGTTTTCACCGAGCCGAGGACCAACGGCGCCGCGCCGTTGCGGTTACCGAAAACCTCTGTCAACGCGCCTAATTCGATCGGGTCGCCGAGCGCCGTTCCGGTGCCGTGTGCCTCGATGTAGTCGATGTCTGCGGGCTGCAACCGCGCCGCGCTCAGCGCCTGGCGCAGCAACGCCTGCTGCGCCGGTCCGTTCGGCACCGTTTGCCCACTGCTGGGGCCGTCCTGGTTGACCGCCGAACCGCGCACCACGGCCAGCACCGGATCGCCGTCGCGCAACGCGTCGCCGAGTCGCTTGAGCACTACCACTCCGCAACCCTCACCGCGCACATAGCCGTCGGCGTCGGCATCAAATGCCTTGCAGCGCCCGTCGGGCGCCAACATCCCCCACCGCGAGGTGGCCACGCTGTTTTCCGGACTGAGCATCAGGTTGACCCCGGCGGCCAGCGCCTGGTCACTTTCCCGTCGGCGCAGGCTCTGGCAAGCCAGGTGGATGGCGACCAGCGACGACGAACACGCCGTGTCGATCACGATCGCCGGGCCGTGCACGCCCAGGAAGTACGCCAACCGGCCGGCGGCGAAGTTCGCCGCGTTTCCGAACGGAACGTGCGGGTCGACTTCTTCGGGCGGCAACCGTCCGGCCAGGGTCAAGGTGTAGTCATAGGTGGTCATTCCGACGAAAACCGAGGTTTGGCTGCCGCGGATGGTCGGGGCGGTGATACCCGCGTTCTCCAATGCCTCCCAGGCCACTTCGAGCAGCAACCGCTGCTGGGGATCCATCGCGGCGGCCTCGCGCGGGGACAGACCGAAGAACTCTGCGTCGAACTCGTCGGGCCGCCACGACGTGAGAAAACCCCCCTTCCGACTGCAGATCGTCCCCGGCACGCTGTGGTCGTCGGAATAGAAGGCGTCAGCGTCCCAGCGTTCCGGGGGCACCTGCACGATGCCGTCCAGGCCGTCTTGCAGAAACTGCCAGTACTGGCTGGCACTGTCCACCCCGCCGGGGAACCGGCACCCCACCCCGATCACCGCGATCGGCTCGGTGTCACCCTTCTCGGCGACTTCCAGACGGGCGGTCAAATCGTCGATCTTGCGTAACGCGTCGGCGATGATGCCGCGACGATCCGGTGCAGCAGCCATCGCGTTCAACCCAACCTTCCGAAAAGCTTGTTAGACAGTGATTCTTTTTTCGCGACAGCCGACGCGTGGCGGACCTGACCCTGCAACACAACGGGCGGAGATTCAGTTGCCGACATTGTGGTACTCCCGTTGCGGTGTCAAGCCTTATAGACACCCACTAACTACGCCGTTCGACGCTGCCGAAAGACGTCATACGGTGGCGTCCAGCCTGGTGAACTCGTTTTGCTGGTAAACCTCGACGCACGAGGAGCGGCGGATCTTGCCACTGGTGGTGATCGGGATGGAACCGGCCGGCACCAGCACGAGGTCAGACACCCGCAACCCGTGCGTCTTGGTGATCGCCGATGTCACTTCCTGCTTCACCGCGCGCAGCTTGCTCAGCATTTCCTCATCGGAGCTGCCCCGATTCTTCATCTCGGCGATCACGACCAGCCGCTCCGTGCGGTCGTCCTGCACCGAGATCGCCGCCACGCGGCCACCACTGATCTCCTGCGTCGTGGCCTCGATGTCGTCGGGGTAGTGGTTACGCCCGTCCACGATCAACAGGTCTTTGATGCGGCCGATGATGAACAACTCACCGCCGTAGATCACACCGAGGTCTCCAGTCCGCAGCCAAGGCCCGGCCGGGGTGCCCGGCGAGGGATCGACGATTTGCCCGCCGAAGGTGCGCTGTGACTGTTCAGGCTTGCGCCAATAGCCATTGGCGATGTTGTCGCCGTGCAGCCAGATCTCCCCGACCTTGCCGGCCGGGTTCTCGATCCGGGTCTCCGGGTCGACGATCCGAATCGTGCTGGCGCGGGGAATGCCGACACTGACCAGCTCGGTTCCGGTTTCGCAGGCTTCCGCGTGGCCGGCCGACAGCTTCTCGTAGTCGAAACGCACCACTGTCGGGGGCCGCCCGGGCCCGGACGAGGCCACGTACACCATCGCCTCCGCCAAGCCGTAGGACGGCTTGAGCGCTTCCGGCGGGAAGTTGAACGCGGCGAACCGATCCAGGAATCGCCGGATCGTCGCGGCGTGCACGCGTTCACTTCCGCTGAGCACGGTGTGCACATGCCCGAGGTCCAGCCCGGCCATATCAGCGTCGGAGGTCCGTCGCGCAGCGAGTTCGAACGCGAAGTTCGGCACCGCGGTGAAACTGCGGGTGTGGGTGGCCAGCGCCTGGATCCAGCGGGCAGGCTTCTGCAGGAACGCCATCGGGCTCATCAACACCGAGTGCAACCCCAACGTCAGCGCGCCGGTGACACCCAGCAGCAGGCCCATGTCGTGGTAGATGGGCAGCCAGGACACCAACGTGGTGTCCGGCGGAGGAATCGCTCCCTCGGCCTCGAAGTAGTCTTGTTTCACCTGCTCGATATTGGCGAGGATGTTCTTGTGGCTGACCACGACGGAAGCCGGCGAGCGGGTCGAGCCTGAAGTGTATTGCAGCAGTGCGGTTTTGCATTGCGGCCGCTTCGCGGGCGCCCAGGCCGGCGGCGAGTCGAGGTCCAAAGCGTCGATCTCGATGACTACCGGAGGCGTGCCGGGAAGCCCGTTGGCGCATGCGACTACGTCGTCGACGACCGCCGAGGTCGTCAGGATCGCCACCGGCGAGCTGTCCTTGAGGGCGCCGCTCGTCCGTTCGTCATGCGCGCCGAACTGGGGTACGGGCAGCGGAACCGCGATGAAGCCCGCCTCCATCGCGCCGTAGAAGCCGATGACGTATTCCAGACCCTGCGGCGCGGCAATCGCGACGCGATCGCCCGGCACCCCACACGAAGCCAGTTCCGCGGCGACCACCTGGACCCGAGTGAGGACCTGAGACCAGGTCAATGTCTCGGAGTATCCGGCAGGGTCAACGTCGTAGTCGAGGAACGTGTACGCCGGTGCATCCGGCTGTTGCCGGGCCCACGCCGCCAGCACGTCAGGGATGGAAGCTTGGCTCACTGGCATCGACATACCCTTCTAGATCCAGGACCCGTGAACCAGCGAAATGTGGTATCGCTGGTGGGGCGCTTGTGGTGCAAGAGGTTAACAGGGGTATCCCTTCTCTCGGACGAAAATCCAAGTATGGCCTCAAACACACCTTAGAGCGACCTGAGCGCATTTCGGATCCGCAGCCGTGGTCCCAATCCGCTGGCCGCCGCCGCGACGCCTGATATCAGGGCAGGTAATCCGCCGCTTTCACCGATACCGACGTGCCGCCCTCACCGGCGGAACGGCAGGTATATCGCTTGCGCGCCCCGCACTCGGGCGGGGCAAGTAACGAAAAATTCATCTGGATCACAGCTACGACGGACGCTATTTGTCGCGTGTTTGCATACAGACAATTGTCAGATTTCATTCAGAAAATACTCAGAATTGGTGTGCTAATGCTCCGCGCAACGCAACAAGATCTTGCTCTCGACGTCGGCAACCAACTCCGGTAAGTGATCAATCAAGTAGAAATGGTGTCCGGGGAACTCTCGCGCGGTGAACTCCGACGTGGTGCGCTCTGACCAAGGCGCGACCTTCTCGGCAGTGGCGACTTCGTCGTTGTCGCCGTAGAACGCGTGGATCGGACACGACAACTTCGCGTCGGGCGGGCAGTCGTACTTCGAGATGGCCTTCAGTCCGCGCAGCGTCGGCAGGATCTTGGCGGCGAATTCCTCGTTCTCGAGGAACTCCGGATTCACGCCCGTCATCTCGCTGACCGCGCCGAGCAGGCCGCGGTCGGACTCGGGAATGTACTCGTAGCCGATCCTGCCGGGTGCGGCGCTCGCCGAAACGAACAGGGCCGCAATGGGATTCCCCGCCGCTTCGAACCGGCGGGCCACCTCGAATGCCACCAGGGCGCCCATGCTGTGACCGAAAAACGCGATCTTCTGCTCGCTGCGATCCTCCGGTGAAACCATCGTGCACACTTGGTCGGCGAGATCGGGAATGCTGGTGAACGACCCGAGGTCGTGCGCGCCGCGCCGACCCGGATATTGCACGGCGATGCGCTTGATGTCGCTGGCGAACGCCCGGGCGAAGGGCACGTAATACTGCGGTGAGCCACCCGCGTGGGGAAAGATGTATAGCCTCGGCTGCCCGGTCACGCGGTCACCATACCGACCTCATCAGTGCCGCTCGGAGAGGGCGCGGCGGTATGATCGGGCGCGCCGCCCAAGGGCCCGGTGAAGACAATTTTCCTAAGTATTTTATTTCCGAAATCAGGTGCCAAACTTGGGGCGGAACGCATAAGATTTCCTAGCCCATGTGCCTAGGCATTGGCCGCGGGAGGGGTCAATCGATGCTCACGGCCCTGGAATGGTCCGCCAGCAGAGGTTGACGGCAGTCTTGGAGGAGGTAGGCAGTGTCGTACTTAACTACGGACCCGGGCATCTTGTCCGCGGCCGCGGGGAGTTTGGCAGGAATCGGCGACGGGATGATCGCCCAGAGCGCAGCGGCGGCCGGGCCGACGGGGGCGGTGGTTCCACCGGCGGCGGACATGGTGTCGGCTTTGATGGCTTCGCAGTTCGTTGCGCACTCGCAGGCTTATCAGCAGGTTGCAGCACAGGCTGCGGCGGTTCACCAGCAGTTGGTGGCCACCTTGCAGGCCAGTGCCGCGTCGTATGCCAACGCGGAGGCCGCCAACGCGTCAGCCACCGGTTAACCGGGGTCGAGTATGACGTTCATGATGTTTCCGCCCGAGATCAACTCCGGGCTGATTTACACCGGGCCGGGTTCGAGTTCGTTGTTGACCGCGGCGACGGCGTGGAGTTCGTTGGCTGCCGAGCTGTCGACAGCCGCCGCCGGCTATCAGTCGGTGATCACCAACCTGACAACAGGGCCGTGGGTGGGTCCGTCGTCGGCCGCGATGGCGGCGTCCGCTGCCCCGTTCGTTGCCTGGATCAACGCCACCGCTGCGCAGGCTGAGCAAGCAGCGGCACAGGCCGCGGCGGGCGCGGCCGCGTTCGAAGCCGCTCGGGCGGCGTCGGTGCCGCCCCCGGTGATCGCGGCCAACCGGGCGCTGTTGGCAGCCCTGGTCGCAACCAACATTCTGGGGCAGAACACCCCGGCGATCGCGGCCACCGAAGCGCAGTACATGGAGATGTGGGCGCAGGACGGCGCGGCGATGGACACCTACGCGGTGGCCTCGCAGCAGGCCACGAGCGCGTTGCCGCAGCACACACCGGCGCCGGAGGTCGCCAACGGCTCACCCGCGCAAGCCGTCGCGAATGCCCAGAGCCTGGCCAGCAACGCGACGACAAATGCGACGAATATGGCGCCGCAAGCGCTGGCGGCGGCGCCATTGGACGCCGCCGAGGGCACCCCCACGTGGGTTGATGCCGTGATGGGCATTCTAGGTCTGAACGACGCGTCGGACGTTGCGAACCTGACCTCGCTGGCGAACCTGGGCGCTGTGCCGGCCCGCTTCGCGCTCTACCCGATGAGCATGCTCATGCAGCTGGCCCGGATGGGCCAGATGGGTTCCTCGTCGATGGGCGGTCTGAGCAGCATGGGCGAGAGCCTGCTGAACCAGGTCGCCCAATTGGTCGACGGGAAGATGCAACTGATCACCGGCGGCGTCTCCAACCAACTCAGGTCGTGGGCAGGGCAGATCTCCGCGCAACTGGCCGGTGCGCATCGGCTGGGCGGTATGTCGATCCCCCAGGCGTGGTCGCAGGCGTTGCAGGGGCCCGGGCTGACCAGGGCCGCGCCGGTGCTACCCGCCACCAGTGTCAGTGCCCCCACCGTCTCGGCGCCGGCAGCGAGCGGCATCCCCGGAGGCCCCTACGGACAGGCGCTGATGGGTGCACTGAGCGGGCGCGGACTGAGCGCCATGGCTGCCAAGACGCCCAAGGTCATACCGAAGACACCGGCAGGCGGCTAGCAGGAGGGGATGCCGTTGAATCAATGCCTCGTAGACAAGCAATGACATCGAGCTAAATCGAGCTAAGGAGACAGGTAAATGCCAACACGCTTTATGACCGACCCGCACGCGATGCGGGACATGGCGGGCCGTTTTGACGTGCACGCTCAGACCGTCGAGGACGAGGCCCGCAAGATGTGGGCGTCCTCGATGAACATCGCCGGTGCCGGCTGGAGCGGCACAGCCCAGATGACCTCACACGACACCATGGCCCAGATGAACACCGCGTTTCGCAACATCGTCAACATGCTGCACGGGGTGCGCGACGGGCTGATCCGCGACGCCAACAACTACGAACAACAAGAGCAGGCCAGCCAGCAGATCCTGAGCAGCTGAAAGACATTGGGAGAACAAAGATGACGATCAATTACCAGTTCGGCGATGTCGATGCCCACGGTGCGCTGATCCGCGCCCAGGCCGCCGCCTTAGAGGCCGAACACCAGGCCATCATTCGTGATGTGCTGGCCGCCGGTGACTTCTGGGGTGGTGCCGGTTCGGTGGCCTGCCAGGAGTTCATCACCGCGTTGGGTCGCAACTTCCAGGTGATCTACGAGCAGGCCAACGCCCACGGCCAAAAGGTACAGGCCGCCGGCAACAACATGGCCAGCACCGACTCCGCCGTCGGCTCCAGCTGGGCCTAACAGCACAACCCCTACCCGGGCGCTCGCCACTTGGTGGCGGGCGCCCGGTTTTCGTCAGCCCGCGACAGCTCCCCGCTCGGGGAATCGGGCGCCGAACTCGGTGACCCGCTCGAATCCGTGTTTGCGGGCCTGTGCAGCGGCCCGTCGCAACAGCGCGCCGGTCGAAACCAGCCCCACGTGGTCCACCAGCACGAACGGCGACAGTAACCGGTTGTGCACGAAGGCGTATGCCAATCCACTCGCCGGATCAGCCCATCCGACCGAGCCACCCAGGCCGGCGTGGCCGAATCCGGGCACCACACCGAACGGCACACTGTGGTAGCCCAGGTGGAAGGACAACGGCACCAGGATGTTTCGGTCCGGCCGCAGGCTGTAACGTCCCGTCAAGCCCGCCACCAGCTCCCGGGACAAGAACCGGGCGCCGTCGATGACGCCGCCGTTGGCGATGGCCCCGTACATTTTGGCCAGTGCGCGGGCCGTCACCACCCCGTTGACGGCGGGAAGCTCCCCGTCGAGCAGCGGGATGTCGCCCCGCACAGCGGCTTTCGCGCCGGGGAAATACATCGCCCCGAATCCACCCGACAGCTGGAGCGCGGCGATCTTGGGTGCGACCGCGTCGAATAACGGGTTAGGGATTGTGCTTTGCGGCATGATGATCTGCGCCGGCCTGGTCGGCGCCTCAGCCGGCGGTCGACCCAGATGCAGCCCGTCGGTGCCGAGCGGCTCGGCCAACTCCTCGCGGAACAGCACCCGCATGCCCTTACCGGTGACGGCGCGGGCCAGGCCCGACATCAGCCAGCCGTAAGTCAGCGCGTGATAGGCGGGTTTGCCCAGCAGAACGCCGGGCGAAGCAGCGGCGATTCGCTGCTCCATCAGCTCGTGATCAAGCAGGTCCTGCTGGTTGGCGCCGTTGAGCGCCGACAGGCCGGCCCGATGCCGCAGCACCTGGCGCACGGTGATGCCGGCTTTGCCGTTAGCGCCGAACTCCGGCCAGTATTCGGCGACCGGCGCGTCGTAGTCGATCAGACCGCGGTCGACCAGCCGGTGGATGACGGTGGATGCCATGCCCTTGGTGGCCGAAAACACCATCGGTGCGGTGTCCGCCGTCCACGGTGTGCGACCGCGCCGGTCCGACCAGCCCGTCCAGACGTCGACGACCCGTTTGCCGTCGAGGTAGACCGCCAGGGCACCGCCGCCGAACCGGCGCGCCGGGAACATGGCGGCAAAGCTGCGGACGACGCCGGCGAAGTGTGGATCGGCCGCGCCGTGGACGCCGCGCGGAAGCACCGACCGGCGATTTCCCACGACTTCGAGCCGCATATATCGAATCTAGCGACTGCGTTTCGCAGAAAAATCTGACGTTATTCTATTGTTACCCTGACGCAACCCTGAGGATTTCCTGAGCGGCGAGTGCCGGGGTCAGCTCGCCCGCGATCACCTGGCGCTCCACTTCGGCGCGGATTTTGCGCACCTGGGGATTGGACAGCAGCCGATCGAGGACCGCATCACGCACCATCTGCCAGGTCCAGTCGACCTGCTGGGCACGTCGGCGCGCCTCGAACTCCCCCGCCTCGGTCAGTACCCGCCGATGCTTCTCGACGGTCTCCCATAACTCCGATAGCCCGGTTTTCTCCAGCGCGCTCATCGTGAGAACCGATGGACGCCATAGTGTTTCGCGCGGATAGATGAGCCGGATGACGCCGGAGAGCTCACGTGCCGCCGAGCGCGCCTCGGCCAAGTGCTCGCCGTCGGCCTTGTTCACCACAACGATGTCGGCCAGCTCCAGCACCCCTTTTTTGATGCCCTGCAGCTGATCTCCGGTGCGCGCCAGGGTCAAGAAGACGAAGGTGTCGACCATCTGAGCCACCGCGACCTCGGACTGGCCCACGCCGACCGTCTCGACCAGGATCACGTCGAACCCGGCGGCCTCCAGCAACACGATGGTCTCGCGGGTGGCTTTGGCGACGCCGCCAAGCGTTCCCGATGTCGGCGACGGGCGGACGTAGGCGTCGGGATGGATCGCCAGCTGCGGCATTCGGGTTTTGTCGCCCAGAATCGAGCCGCCGGTGCGCGTCGACGACGGGTCCACCGCCAGCACCGCCACCCGATGCCCGCGCTCGATCAAATACATGCCCAGCGCCTCGATCATGGTGGACTTTCCCACACCCGGGACGCCGGTGATCCCGACGCGGTGGGAGCTTCCGGCCTCCGGCATCAGCGCCAACAGCAATTGCTGCGCCTGGTCGCGGTGATCCGGGCGGGTGGACTCGACCAGCGTGATTGCCCGCGGCAGCGCGGCACGGTCGCCACCGCGCACAGCCGCCGCCAGGTCTTCGACGGTGTCGTCGTAAGCGGCCATCTAGCTGAGTGAATAGCCCAGCCGCTCGGCAAGCTTGTGCAGCAAGCCGATTGCGGCGTCGGCGATGACCGTTCCGGGTGGGAAGATGGCGGCCGCCCCCGCGGCGTAGAGCTCGTCGAAGTCCCCGGGCGGAATGACTCCGCCGACCACGATCATGATGTCGGGCCGGCCAACCTCGGCGAGCGCGTCGCGCAACGCCGGCACTAATGTCAGGTGGCCGGCGGCCAGCGATGACACCCCGATCACGTGCACGTCGTTGTCGGCGGCTTGGCGGGCCACCTCTTCCGGGGTGGAAAACAGCGACCCGACGTCGACGTCGAAACCGATGTCGGCGAACGCCGTTGCGATCACCTTCTGACCGCGGTCGTGACCGTCCTGGCCCATCTTGGCCACCAGGATGCGAGGCCTGCGGCCATCGGCCTCGGCGAACTTCTCCACCAGCTCAGTGGCTTTGGCGATACTGCTCACCTTTCCGGCCTCATCCCGGTACACCCCCGCGATAGTGCGAATCTCGGCTTGGTGCCGCCCGTACACCTTCTCCAGTGCGTCGGAGATCTCTCCCACGGTGGCGTTGGCCCGGGCCGCGTTGATGGCCAACGCCAGCAGGTTCTCGCCCAGCCGATCTGGGTCTGGCCGGCTGCCCGCCGGCCTCTGCGCAGCGGCGGCGCGGCTCAGCTCGGCGAGCGCGTGCTCCACGGCGCCCTGATCCCGATTTGCCCGCAGCTGTTGCAGTTTGGCCAGCTGCTCGGCGCGGACCCGGCTGTTGTCGACCTTGAGGACTTCGATTTCGTGGTCCTCGTCCACCTGATACTTGTTGACCCCGATCACCGGCTGGCGCCCCGAATCGATGCGGGCCTGGGTGCGCGCGGCAGCCTCTTCGATGCGCATCTTGGGAATGCCATCGTCGATGGCCTGGGCCATGCCGCCGTGCTCGGCGACCTCGCGGATGTGTGCACGGGCACGCTGCGCCAGTTGGTGGGTCAGCCACTCCACGTAGTACGAACCGCCCCAAGGATCGATCGGGCGGGTGGTGCCGGACTCCTGCTGCAGCACCAGCTGAGTGTTTCGGGCGATGCGAGCCGAGAAGTCGGTGGGCAGCGCCAACGCTTCGTCGAGGGCATTGGTGTGCAGCGACTGGGTGTGCCCCTGGGTGGCGGCCATCGCCTCGATGCATGTGCGGGCGACGTTGTTGAACACGTCCTGCGCTGTCAGCGACCATCCCGAGGTCTGCGAATGGGTGCGCAGGGACAGCGATTTCGGATTCTTCGGCCCGAACTCGTTGACGAGCTCACTCCACAGCAGCCGGCCCGCGCGTAGCTTGGCGACCTCCATGAAGAAGTTCATCCCGATGCCCCAGAAGAACGACAACCGGGGCGCGAACTGGTCGATGCTCAGGCCGGCGTCCAGACCCGCGTTGATGTAGTCGACCCCGTCGGCCAAGGTGTAGGCGAGCTCCAAATCGGCGGTGGCACCGGCCTCTTGGATGTGGTAGCCGGAGATCGAGATCGAGTTGAACTTCGGCATCTTGGCGCTGGTGTAGGCGAAGATGTCGGAGATGATCCGCATCGACGGCTTGGGCGGATAGATGTAGGTGTTGCGCACCATGAACTCTTTGAGGATGTCGTTCTGGATAGTGCCGGCCAGCTTCTCCGGTGGCACCCCCTGCTCCTCGGCGGCCACCACGTACAGCGCCAGGATCGGCAGCACCGCCCCGTTCATGGTCATCGACACACTGACCGACGACAGGTCGATCCCGTCGAAGAGTTGTCGCATGTCGAGAATGGAATCGATTGCCACACCGGCCATTCCAACGTCCCCCTGCACGCGCGGATGGTCGGAGTCATATCCGCGGTGGGTGGCCAGGTCGAAGGCCACCGACAGGCCCTTCTGCCCGGCGGCCAGGTTGCGTCGATAGAACGCGTTGGATTCCGCCGCAGTGGAGAACCCCGCGTACTGGCGGATGGTCCACGGCTGGTTGACGTACATCGTCGGGTACGGACCGCGGATGAATGGTGGCTCACCGGGGAAACTGTGCAGCGGGTAACCGCCGGCAACCGCGGCGTCGCGGTCGGCGCCGACGTAGATCGGCTTGACCGCAATGCCTTCCGGGGTGTGCCAGTCGAGCTGGTCCGCGGTGTACCCGTGTGCCGACGCTGCCGCGGCGACGTGCGCTGCGACGGCGGCTTCGGTGACCGGATCAGCGGAGCGATCGCCGCGAAGCGGGACGTCGGCGAAGCTGCCGACAGCGGACATGCTTGCAGTCATTACGCTCCCAACCGAGTCAGCAGATTCGACAACGCGTCGACCGCATCGATGTTCGCGGTCAGATAGTCATCCGGTCGATGATCGTCTGCGACGCCCTCGAGCGCCTTTTCCGGGCCGGCCAGATAAATACGCTGCAGTCCGGCGCCGCGGGCAGCCTCGACGACGCCGGCGGCTTCCGCGGCATAGCGCTTGTCGGTGCCGCAGATGACCGCGGTGTCGGTCTTGGCCGCCGCGACGGCCTCGGCCACGCCCGCGGCGTCCACGGGCCCGGGGTTGACTGCTTCGATACCGCCGGAGGCCAACAGGTTGGCCGCGAACGTCGCCCGAATATTGTGCTCGGCCAGCGGCCCCAGCGGCAGCAGCAGCACCTGCGGACGTGACCCGGTGCGCTGCAGGTAGGCATCCGAACGGTCCCGCAGCGCCTCGAAGCCCTCCGCATAACGCCGGACAGCAGACGACGAATCGGCTCTCGGCAGCGGCTGCTCGTCGAGGTTCGGGTATTCGTTGACCCCGGTGATGGCGGTGCGGCGGTGCGCGATGTCGTCGATGCGACGCTCCGCGATCTCGGCGATCCGCCCGGCCACATAGTCGCGAGCGGCGACAAATCCGCCGCGTGCCTCGATGGATTGAAAGTGCTGCCAGGCCTGCTGCGCGAGTTGTTCGGTGAGGTCCTCGACGTACCATGAGCCGCCCGCCGGGTCGAGCACTCGGCCGAGATGTGACTCCTCGAGCAGCAGCAGTTGGGTGTTGCGGGCGATGCGGCGGGAAAAGGCCGTCGACATGTCCGGGAAGCCGCCGGGAATCGCCACGTCGAACGGCAACACCAGCACGGTGTCGGCTCCACCGACCCCGGCGCCGAAGGCGGCCAGCGTGGTGCGCAGCATGTTCACCCACGGGTCGCGCTGCGTCATCATCGGCAGCGAGGTCTCGGCGTGGATGACCGCCGCGCCGCCCGCGGGTTCGCCCACGACTTCGGCTACCCGCGCCCACAGCTGACGAGCCGCCCGCATCTTGGCGATCGTCATGAACTGGTCGTCGTCTGCGGCGAGGCGAAAACTGATCTGCTGCAAGGCTTTATCGATCGGCATGCCGGATTCGTCCAGCTTCCGCAGGTAGACCACAGCGGCCGCGATGCTGCCGGCCAGCTCCCAGGCCGCGTTGGCGCCCAGATTGTGGAAAGTGGGGCCGTCGACAGTGATCGACCGCACGCCGCGGCCGTGCGGCGTCCGCTTCGCGGTCGCGATCACCTCCTCGAGCGACGGCGCCGGGCGTGCCGACAGCGGTGCGGTCAACGGGTCAGCTCCCAAGTCGACCGACAACGTCGTCGCGGTGTCCAGCCGCGTGAGCAGGCCCAGCAGCACATCGGCCGCCGCGGTGTAGTCGGCTCCGGCGTCGACGATGATCGGCACCAGGTCCAGGTACACCCCGGTGAGCAGTTGCTCGAGTTGTGCCGGCGCCACCCCGGCGTCGCCGACACGGAGCACCAGCGCGCTCACCCCGTTGGTGAGCGCCGCCAAAAGTCCGGCGTTATCGTTGGCGCCGTTGCTGGGAAACGCCTCGGCGACCTTCCAGCCCGAGTTGACGTCACGCAGCGCGTCGGCGCCGCGGACATAGGGCCACTCGCCGGGCAGCGGGCGTTCGGGCAGAGCGTCCAATGCGGTGTAGAGCGCCCTGATGGCGAACCCCTCATACGTCGGGGTGTCCAGCAGGCGCTCGGGTTCCGTGCCGAGCTGGTCGGCATCGCGTCGCATGCTTTTGGCCAGCACCTCGGCCACCGCCGCGCGCCAACGGGCGTGGCCCTGCCCCAGGTCGGCGGGGGCGGCGGACACATCGAGAGACACCGGCGGCTCCTGGTTTCGCAGCAAGTAGCGCCCGTAAGCGGGCCTTGCGGCTGCTAACCAGGCTAATTGATAGCCGTCGGCGGCTCTGCGGGGTGGTGCTGCAGGCAAAGACGAATCGCCCGGCGCGTGAAGTGAGTTGTGCACTTCTGGCCCGTAGTCTGGACATTGTGACGACTTCCGCCACAAACAAGATCGCCACGAACAAGATCGCCAGGAACAAGATCGCGGAAACGCTGCGGGGACTGGGTTCGACCGTGATCACGACGGCACGCCAGGTGCCGCGCCGGCGGATCGCGGTGACGGCCGCCGCCGTTATGGTCCTGGTCGCGGTCGCGCTGCTGGTTCCGCTGCCGACTGCGGTGCAGCTGCGCGACTGGGCCAAGTCGGTGGGCCCGTGGTTCCCACTCGCGTTTTTGGGCGCGCACATCGTCATCACCGTTTTGCCGTTCCCACGTACCGCGTTCACGCTGGCGGCCGGGCTGCTGTTCGGGCCGGTGCTGGGCGTAGCGCTCGCGGTGGGGGCCAGCACCACCAGCGCGGTAATCGCATTGCTGCTGGTGCGCGCGGCCGGTTGGCGACTCAGCCGTCTGGTTCGCCACGACGCCGTGGCGACGCTGAACGCGCGGCTGCGTGACCGTGGCTGGCCGGCGGTCATGTCGCTGCGATTGATTCCGGCGGTGCCGTTTTCGGTGCTCAACTATGCCGTCGGGGCGTCGGCGGTGCGGGTAGTGCCCTACACACTGGCGACGCTGGTGGGTGTGCTTCCGGGGACCACGGCAATAGTGATCCTCGGTGACGCACTCACCGGTGACCTCAGCCCGCTGCTCTTATTGGTGTCGGTGTGCATCGGGGCCGTCGGGGTGGCATTGCTGTCCTATGAGATTCGTCACCACCGCCGCCAGCATCGGACGCAGGTCGCCGATGCCGCGGACCCCGAGCCGGCGTTACGCGGATGACGAACCGGCCCTAGCCCGTTCGGCAAACCACATTCAGCGACCACACCATTGACCTCCCGCGCTCGGGCGGACTAAACAAACGTTTACAATAGTAAATGTGCATTCACCCCTGCCCGACGACCGCACCGCCCGGGCCCGTATCCGCGACGAAGCGCTGCGGTTGTTCGCCCAGCGCGGTCCGGACGCCGTCACGATGCGCGATATCGCCGCCGCGGCCCAGGTGTCGCCGGCGCTGCTGGTGCGGCACTACGGCTCGAAGGAGGGGCTGGTGGAGGCGGTCGACAGCTATGTCGTTGCCAGCCTGGAGGCGCTGCTCGCCGAGATAACCGCGCGCACAGCGACTTCTGGATTACAGCCGGAAGTCACGCCGGGCATGCTCGACGGTCTGGCCACCCACCTACCGCCCGACTCCGCGATCCCGGGGTATCTGAGCCGAATGCTGATCAGCGGGGGTGCGGCCGGGTCGGCGTTGTTCGCGCGGCTTCATCGGGTCAGCGAGCAGACTCTCGAGGCCATGGTCACCGCCGGAATCGCCAGTGCCGGCCAGGACCCGGCGGTACGCGCTGCGTTCCTGTTGGTCAACGACCTGGCCGTGCTGACCCTGCGCGCGCGGCTCACCGAAGTGCTCGGCGTCGACCCGCTCTCTACCGAAGGTATAACCCGTTGGGCCACAGAAGTTTTCACGATTTATCGGGACGGGCTTCGCAGCCCCTGAACAACAGAAGGGAGAGCACATTGTCCACTACCGGTCCGCCGACGGGTCTTGCCAATGTCGCTGCGCGTATTCTGCGGTCGCGTCGGCTGATGCGTGCCCCGATCTGGATCTACCGCGCCCGCGCGGGAGCATTGTTCGGGTCGCGGCTGCTGATGCTTGAACACATCGGCCGCAAATCCGGCGCCCGACGCTACGTCGTGCTCGAGGTCGTCGATCACCCGGCATCGGACACCTATGTGGTGGTGTCTGGCTTCGGCGCAAAAGCCGAGTGGTTCCGCAACATCCAGGCCAACCCGCGTGTGCGTGTCTATGTCGGGAGCCATGCACCGGTACCGGCCAGCGCACGCGTCCTCGACCAAGCCGAGGCGGACCGCACGCTGGCCGGTTACCGCAGTCGTCACCCTCGGGCCTGGGAATGGCTCAGGCCCGCACTCGAGCAGACGCTCGGCAGCCCGATCAGCGAGACCGGCACACCGCTGCCAATGGTGGAGCTGCGAGTCGACTCTAAAGCGACGTCATGACCACCTACCAACACGACCCCTCCGTGCTGCGGACGTTCTTCGGTCCTGCGCGCAGTCGCGGCGAAATCATCGTCGGCACGGTTGGCAGCGCGTTGATGTTGGCGTTGCTCGGGATCTACATCTGGCGCGCCGGGGGCTGGCGGGGGTGGTCGACGCTGTAAACCGCGATGCTCGCGGTGATGCTGTTCGATTTGATTTTCGGAATTTTCACGATTTCGAGCACGACGGCCAAACGCTGGTATCACCGCGCCGATGCCCGTCGTTTCCGAATCGGATTTGTGATCGCGCACGCCGTGATCTACCTGATTCCGTTCGCGGCGCTATTTCATCCCGGGTGGGCATGGGCCCTCATCAACGCCGGATTGCTGATCGGCGCGGCCGTCGTGATCGAGTGGGCACAACCGGACTTAAAAGGTGCTGCCGCACTTTGCCTCACGTTCATACTGGCGATGGTCAACCTGATCTGGCTGCCGCTGCCCGCCGCCTTGGCCTGGCTTCCGGTGTTACTCGGCGTCAAAGTGTTGGTGTGCTTTCTGGTGCCCGAAACGGCCGGCGCCGCATAGGTTCACAGCATTCTCACAGCCCGCCTTCGACCGGCTTGCGCGCGTCCGCTTCGGCCTTGGCCACCGCCTCGACGATCGCGGGATCGGTTTCGGTGGAGAACCATTCGGCAACTTCGGCGCTGTCGTCCTCCGGCCTGGGTAGATCTTGCTCGACCGGCGACGGCTGATACCGGTAGACCCCATCCTCACCGGGGGCGCCCAGCATCTTGGTGAAACCCTGTAACGCCGACCCGAAATCAGTGGGCACCACCCATACCTTGCTCGACTGGCCCTGCGCGATCTTGGGCAAGGTGAGCAGGTATTGGTAGGCGAGCAGTTCGGGCGTCGGCCTGCCGGCCTTGATCGCCGCGAACGTCTTCTCGATGGCCTTGGCTTGCCCTTGGGCCTGCAGGTACGCCGCCGCGCGTTCACCCTGCGCCCGCAGCATTCGCGACTGCCGGTCGGCTTCAGCGGCCAGGATCGCGGCCTGCTTGGCGCCTTCTGCCTCCAGAATCTGCGCCTGCTTTTGGCCCTCGGCTTGCTTGATCGCCGATTCGCGCTGGCCTTCGGCGGTCAAGATCATCGCGCGCTTCTCGCGGTCGGCCTTCATCTGCTTTTCCATCGACGCCTGGATCGACGGCGGCGGATCGATGCTGCGCAACTCAACGCGGGCGACCCGCAGCCCCCAGCGGCCGGTGGCCTCGTCAAGGACGCCGCGCAGCTGCTGATTGATCAGGTCTCGGGAGGTAAGGGTCTCCTCGAGATTCATCCCGCCGACCACGTTGCGCAGCGTGGTGGTGGTCAACTGCTCGACACCGACGATGTAGTTGCTGATCTCGTAAACGGCGGCCTGTGGGTTGGTGACCTGGAAATACACCACGGTGTCGATGGCCAACGTCAGGTTGTCCTCGGTGATCACCGGTTGCGGCGGGAACGACACCACCCGCTCGCGCAGGTCAACGCGGGCGCGGATGCGGTCGATGAACGGCACCAACAGGGTCAGCTGTCCGCTGACCGTGCGGCTGTAGCGGCCCAGCCGTTCGATCACGGCAGCCTCTGCCTGCGGAATCAACGCGATGGACTTGGCCACCACGATCGCGGCGAAAATCACTAAGACGGCAAGGAACACCAAGCCGGCAGCTGCACCCTGCATTGCGGACTCCTTCTCTAGACGTTTTTCCAGACCACCGCGGTGGCACCGTCGATATGCATGACGGTCACCTGCTCCCCCGGTTCGTAGACGTCACTGTCGTTGAAGGGTCGTGCCGTCCAGACTTCGCCGGCCAGCTTCACCTGGCCCTCATGGCGTGCGACGCGATCAATCACAAGTGCGCTCTTGCCTTCCAGCGCTTGCACGCCGGTCAACGCGCCCTTGGCAGGGGTCAGCCGCCGTCGCAGAGGAGGCCGCACCAACACCAGCAGCAGGACCGAAACCACCAGGAACACCGCCCCGTCGGCCCAGATCGGCCAGTCCAGCAGCCAACTGCTCGCGGATGCCGCCAGCGCACCCCCGCCCAGCATCAACAGGAACATGTCGCCCGTCAACGCCTCCGCGCTGGCCAGGGCAAGCGCGGCGATTAGCCAGATCAGTGCGACGGGCACGGCGCCAGGATATCTCGCGGCCCGCTGCAATCGGGATAAACAACTAGACTGCCGACCATGTGGTGCCCCAGTGCAACGCTCTCGCTTTGGGCTAACGCTTGGCTCGCCGGCAAGGCCGCGCCCGACGATGTCTTAGACGCGTTGTCATGTTGGGCTCCAATACAATCGGTGACCGCGTATGACAGCGTCGCAGCGGGCCACACGGGTTTGCCGTGGCCGGATATGAGCTACGCCGGTGCGGCGTCGCTGCTGCAGACACTGCGGTCTGCTTCGGGCAGTCCGCCGGCCGCTGCGCCGTCGGTGAACCTGGTGTTACCGGTGCCCGGCGATGTGCGCGGGCTGGTCGCCGGCACCCCGTTCGAGCAGGACGCGCTGGCCGCCGGGGAGGCCGTGATCGTTTCCGATCCCCGTGATTCCAGCGTGGCGATCGGGTTGGTGCCGGAGCTCAGACACGCCGAATCCGACGACGGCATCAAGGAGGGCATCGACCCCGAAGTGTGCGCGCTGTCATGGACGGTCTATTCGTTGCCCGGTGCACCGGCGCTGGACCAGTATGAGCTCGGCGAAGCCGAATACACGCTACGTTCTGCGGTCCGATCGGCCGCCGAGACACTCACCAGGATCGGATCTTCGGTGGCCGGCCCCGACGTCGAAGACCCGCGCCGGCTGGTGCAAGACCTGCTGGAAGCCATGCAGCACCACCGAATTCCCGGCCATGCGCCGTCGCGCGCAGTGCGGGTGCTGGAAACTGCCGCACATGTCGACGCGATCATCACCGTCAGCGCCGGGCTGACACCGAGCGCGATGCAGTCGTCGTCGGAGGTGAAGATCGCCGGGGACGCATTGCGGCCGCTGGCCGGGGTGGTGCGCTCGGCGCGAATGGCCGCGGTCAACGCGACTCTGCAGTCGGCGTGGCGGAGTTGAGCTCGGACGGCGACGAGCAGTCGGCGACGCAATGCGGCGGTCGGCACGGCGCACCGTTGACGCTGGCCTTGCAACCCGGAACCGGGTCTGGCCCGGTCACGCGGGCGGGCTCGCGCCCAGTGCGCAGTTCGTCGATCAGATCCACGGCCAGGCGCGCGAATCGGCGATCGGCGTTGGGTGTACTGGCCCTGGCGAAGGCGATACCGGCCGCCTCGGCCTGTGCGCGTAATTCGTGATCGAGATCCCACACCACTTCGATGTGGTCGGCGACAAAGCCGATCGGACACACGATAACGGCCGTCGCATCCGTCAACGTTGAAAGATGGTCGGCCACATCGGGTTCCAGCCAAGCAATATGCGGCGGCCCGGACCGCGACTGCCACACCACGTCGTAGTCCTGATACCCGGCAGCCGCGGCGACCAGTTGTGCGCCATAGGCAACCTGGCGGGAGTACAGCTGTGGACCGCAGCGCTGGTCGACGGCGACCGGGATCGAATGCGCGGTGAACACCAGCCGAGCATCGGCGGGCACCGTCTCGGCGGCGGCAATCACGGATTCGGCGAACATTTCCACGAACAGCGGATGATCGAAGTAGGGCCGCAGCTTGACGAGTTCGGGAGCCCCGTCCCCGGCGGCGCGGCGTGCGCGCGCGATGTCCTCAACGTACCGGGTGCAGCTAGAATTGCCACTCCAGGCCGATGTGGCGAAAACTGCAGCGCATTGAACGCCGTTGTCGCGCATCGTGATAACGGCATCTTCGACGTACGGTTCCCAGTTGCGATTGCCGAAGTACACCGGCAGGTCGAGTTCGGCCTGCAGCTGCTCGATCAACGCGCGGTTGATGCCGTTGATCGGCGAGACCCCGCCGAAATGCAGGTAGTGTTGGGCGACTTCGTCCAGCCGTTCGGGCGGTACGTCGCGGCCCCGAGTGACGTTTTGCAGGAACGGCCGCACCTGCTCTGGGCCTTCGGGACCGCCGAAGGACAGCAGCAGGACGGCGTCAAAGTCCATCAGAGCAATTGGGTGTGCGCTCCGCCGTCGGCGTAGATGATGTCGCCGGTGGTAGCCGGCAGCCAATCGGACAGCACCGCGCATACCGTCATCGCGACCGGGGTGGCGTCCTTCATGTTCCAGCCGATCGGGGCCCGCTGATCCCAGCCCTGCTCCAGCAACTGCATCTGGCCGCTGGCCTCCTCACCGAGCGCGCCGCCGACGATCGCGCTCATTGCCAGCGTCCGAAGCGGCCCTGCCGCAACCAAGTTGGAGCGCACACCGTACGGGCCGGCTTCCCGCGCCACAAACCGGTTCACCGACTCCAGCGCGCTCTTGGCCACCGTCATCCAGTTGTAGGCGGGCATCGCCCTGGTCGGGTCGAAGTCCATGCCGACTATGCTGCCGCCGCGGTTCATGATCGGCAACAGCGCCTTGGCCAGCGACGCGTACGAAAACGCCGAGATGTGAATCCCTTTCGAGACGTCCTCGTACGGCGCATCGAAGAACGGATTGATGCCCATGCCGCTGGGTGGCATGTACCCGATTGAGTGCACGACGCCGTCCAGCTTGTTGTCCTCACCGATGACCTCGGTGACCCGGTGCGCCAGCGTGTCGAGGTGGTCCTGGTTCTGCACGTCCAGCTCCAGCAACGGCGGCTTCTGCGGCAGCCGGCCGAGAATGCGCTCGATCAACCGCAGCCGGTCATATCCGGTGCACACCAACTGCGCACCCTGCTCCTGAGCCACCCGGGCGATGTGAAACGCGATGGATGCGTCGGTGATGATCCCCGTGACCAGAATCCGTTTGCCTTCAAGCAGTCCTGCCATACCCGTCCTAAGTGTTAGTGGCCCATGCCCATGCCGCCGTCAACTGGAATTACCGCGCCGGAGATGTACGAGGCGTCCTCGGAGGCCAAGAAGCTGACCACACCAGCGACCTCCTCGACGGTGCCGACCCGCTTTGCCGGAATGAAGTCCAGCGCCCCCTGTTGGATCCGTTCGTCGAGCGCGCGCGTCATGTCGGTATCGATATACCCCGGCGCGACCACGTTGGCGGTCACGTTGACCTTCGACAGCTCTCGGGCGATCGAACGGGCCATCCCGATCACCCCGGCCTTGGACGCCGCGTAATTGGCCTGGTTGCCGATCCCCCACATCCCGGAGACCGAACCCATGAAGATCATCCGGCCGAACCGGTTTCGCTGCATGCTGCGCGATGCCCGCTGTGCCACCCGGAACGCGCCGGTGAGGTTCGCGTCGATGACCTTCTCGAACTTCTCCTCGGTCATCCGCATGAGGAACGCGTCCGCGGAGACACCGGCGTTGGCCACCAACACCTCGACCGGGCCTTGGTGCTCCTCGACGGCTTTGAACGCGGCGTCGACGGCCGCGGAGTCGGTGACATCACACTGAACCCCGAACAGCCCGTCGGGTGCACCGGATCCGCGGTGTGTCACGGCAACCTTGTGCCCGTCGGCGGCCAGCCGCCGCGCCACCGCCAGCCCGATACCCCGGTTTCCGCCCGTCACCAGCACCGATCGGGACACGAATGGTGGCCGGCCGGCGGTGGGAGTTTCGCTGGGTTGCTCGGTGGCTTTCTTCGTGGCTGTGTCAGTCACCCCGACAACTTAGCGAACCGGCAGGCCGACACCGAAATCTGGTCCGGCGGACCTCACGTCGGCAGTCGGCGGTTGATCAGCACCGCCGCCAGCGCAGCGAGCGCCAGCAGCAATGAACCGAGCCGCAGCCAGCCTACGCTGGCATCGCCACGGATCGTCTCGTAGCCGATCTGTTGTTGCAGCGTGGCGTAAACCTCTTTGAGCTGCTCCAGGTTCGATGCGCTGTAGTTGTTGCCGCCGGACAGTTCGGCGACCTTCTTCATCGTGGTGTCGTCGACCGGCACCGGCTGGCGCTGGCCGTTGATGTCGACGAAGCCATACGGGGTACCGAACGAAATCGTCGAGATCGGCACGCCCTGGTCCTTGGCGGTGCGCGCGGCAGTGAACGCGCCCTTGGGGTTGTCCGGGTTGGTCGGCACTGTCTCCTTGCCGTCGGAGAACAACACGATGCGCGCGGGCGGCGGAGTGTCGCCGCCGCCGATCACCGCGCCCACCGTGGCGATGGCCTGCAGCGCGGTGAAGATGCCCTCGCCGGTGGCGGTGCGGTCGGCGAACTGCAACTTGTCCAGTGCTGCCTTGGTCGCCTCCCGATTGGTGGTCGGCTGCACCAGGACTGTCGCGGTACCCGCATAGGCGATCAGCCCGAGGTTGATGCCGGGCGTCAGCTCACCGGCGAACTCCTTGGCGGCCACTTGCGCGGCAACCATGCGGTTGGGCTCGACGTCGGTGGCGCGCATCGACTGCGACACGTCGATCACCAGCATCACCACCGCGCGGTTACGCGGAATCCGCACATCGTGCGTCGGGCCGGCCATCGCGATCGTCAGCAACACCAACGACGACACCAACAAAATCGCCGCCAGATGGCGCCAGCGGGTGGGTTGTTTGGGCGCAACGCTTTCCAGCAGCTCCATGTTGGCGAACCGCAGCATCCGCCGCTGCCGGGACACCTGCGCGATGATGTACAGCGCGACGATTCCGAGGACGACCAGAAAGAACAGAAACCACCACGCGTGGGCGAACCCGGTGAGTGTCATCGGGCCAAGCAGCGGCAGTGTCATTGGCGCCGCTCCTCCTCATCGCTTCGCTCTGCATCGTCGCCGGCGCGGGTCATTGGCGCCGCTCCTCCTCATCGCTTCGCTCTGCATCGTCGCCGGCGCGGGTCATTGGCGCCCCGCCAGTGCGCCGCGCCGGCGAGACTCGACGAAACGAACGATGTCGGCGATCCAGTCGCGGTCGGTGCGCAGCGACATCAGCGGCGCCCCGCAGCTGCGGAAGGTGCGCTTGACATCGGCGCGATGCGCGGCCGCCGCCTTGGCGAAGTCGTCGCGCAGCTGCCCGTCGATGGTGAACTCGCGGGTAACCCCGGATTCGGCGTCTTGCAGAATGACGTCGCCGACGTCGGGCAACTCGACATCACGCGGGTCGAGCACCTCGATGCCGAGCACCTCGTGCCGGGCCGCGATCGCGCGTAACGGGCGCGTCCAGTTGATCGGGCCGAGGAAATCGCTGATGATCACGGCCATCCCGCGGCGGCGTTCCGGGCGGCGCAAAGCGTCGATGGACGCCGCCAGATCGCCGCGCACCCCGACCGGCGCCTTGGGGGCGGTGGCGATGGTGCGCAACAGCGTGTGCTCATGCTGGCGCCCCGAACGGGCCGGCACCCGAATCCGCTGCGCGCCATTGTCGATCAGCGCACCGAGCCGGTTGCCGCCTCCACTGTTGAGGAAGGTGATCGCCGCCGCGGCCGCCACCGCCAGGTCGCGTTTCTCACAGACGGTGGTGCCGAAGTCCAGGCTGGCCGACATGTCCACGACCAGCCAGGTCTCCAGTTCCCGGTCGGCGATCATCTGCCGGACGTGCGGATGGGTGGTGCGGGCGGTGACCGCCCAGTCCATCCGGCGAACGTCGTCGCCGGGCTGATACTCCCGCGACTCCCCGGCCTCTGTGCCCGGCCCCGGGATCAGGCCCAGGTGGTCGCCGTGCAGCACGCCGTCGAGTTTGCGTTTGACGGTGAGCTCGAGGGTGCGCAGCGCCGCTGCCAGCTTGGGGTCGTCGATGTTCCCGCGCTGCATCGACGGCGGATGAACCGACGACGCGTTGGATTCAGTCACCGACCGCTAGCCGCGGCCGTGGCGCCCTGCATCACTGGAGGCACCGAATGTCCTTGCTGCGGAACGGCATTCACCTGCGGCATGGCAACCGTCTGCAGGACGCGGTTGATCACGATTTCCGGGGAGATCTCGTCGGCCAGCGCGTCGTAGGTGAGCACCAGCCGGTGTCGCAGCACGTCGGGGATGATTTCGACGATGTCCTGCGGGATCACGTAGTCGCGGCCGCGCACTAATGCCAGCGAGCGCGCCCCGGCGATGATGCCCAGCGACGCACGCGGAGATGCGCCGAACGAAATCCAGCTCTTGACGTCGTTCATGCCGAGCTGCTCGGGGTGGCGGGTCGCGGTGACGACACGGACCACGTAGTCGACCAGCGCGTGGTGCACAAAGTTGTTGGCCGCGATGTCCTGCAGCCGCAGCAGATCGCCGGTGTTGAGGATCTGCTTGGGCTCGGGCGGTCGCACGCCCATCCGGTAGATGATCTCGCGCTCTTCCTCCGGCGAGGGGTATCCGACGTTGATCTTGAACAGGAAGCGGTCGCGCTGCGCCTCCGGCAGTGGGTAAACACCTTCGTGCTCGATCGGGTTCTGGGTGGCCATCACCAGGAACGGGTTGGGCAGCGGGAACGTCTTGCCGCCGATGGAGACGTGGCGTTCCTGCATGACCTCCAGCAGCGCCGACTGCACCTTGGCCGGGGCACGGTTGATCTCGTCGGCGAGCAGGAAGTTGACCACCACCGGGCCGAGCTCGGTGTCGAACTCCTCCCTGCCCTGCCGGTAGATGCGCGTACCGATGATGTCGGTGGGCACCAGGTCGGGGGTGAACTGGATGCGGGCGAATGTCCCGCCGACCACCCGGGCGAAGGTCTCTACGGCCAGCGTCTTGGCCACACCCGGCACGCCCTCGAGCAGCACATGGCCCTTGGACAGCAGGCCGACCAGCATCCGCTCGACGAGCTGGTCCTGGCCGACGATGATCCGCTTGACCTCGAAGATGGCACGTTCCAGCGTGTGCACCTCGCTGGCCAGGCCGTTACCGGCACCGCCGCCGCCCGTGGGGGCCGCGTGGGCCGGACTCGTTGGCGGCCCGCCCGGGCCCGAGTAACCGCTGGCGCCACCTGCTGATGTCATTTCGACACACCCTCCACAGCTCTATCTGACACGACTGCTCGCACGACGAACCTCGCGGGGCAGCAACGTGCCCGCGTCCAACTATTCCAGGCCACCCGCGTTCCGTCGATGCGGCCCGCCCCCGAACCGGCAACGTCAGTACTCAATGATCCGGGTGACAAACGGTGTCATTCCGGCTTTGCGCACCGGGCTGACCGTAACTTTGCCGGCGATGCTGGACGCCTCCAGCATCTGCCCGTTGCCCAGATACAGGGTGACGTGCTGACCGCCGCCCGGGCCGTAGAAGATCAGATCACCGCGCTTGGCTTGCGACGGCGGCACGTGCCGACCGGCGTTGTACTGATCACCAGAGAACCGCGGGATCAGCACGCCGACACCGGCGAACGCGTAGCGGACCAGGCCCGAGCAGTCGAAGCCGACGGTGTCGGCCCCGGAGTCCACGCCCTTGCTGGGCCCGTTCAAGGTTCCGCCGCCCCATGAATACGGCACACCTATCTGCGACGACGCTCGCCGGATCACATACTCGACGGCCTGGCGGCCATAGACCCGCGGGATGCGGCTCGGGGCGGTGTTGGTGCTGGGGCTGGGGCTGTTGCCGCCCAGATTGATCCCGAGCCCGCTCAGAAATTGCCGCCCCAGATCGAGCGTGGTCTGGGTGGCCTGCGCGGTGGCGTTCAGTGAGGCGTTGGCGATCGCGACCGGATCTCCCGGTGCGCCCGCGCTGATAATCGCCGGCAAGGTGGGATCCCATGCTCCGTCCTCGGCGCTGGCCGGTCCGGCCAGACCTATGAGAACAGCCGCTGACACCAGCACCAGTCCGGCCAGCTTGAAATGACGAAAAAGCTTGTGGCGCATCAGTACTCGATGTAGCGAACGACGTAGGGCGTCATGCCGCTGGTGCGAACCGGCGCGACCCGTACCTTCAATCCGACGTCTGGCGCTTCGAGCATCTGGCCGTTGCCGAGGTAGATCGTCACGTGCTGGCTACCGCCTGGGCCGTAGAAGATGACGTCGCCGCGGCGCATCTGCGCGGACGGGATTTTGCGGCCCAGGTTGTACTGCGAACCCGAGTAATGCGGCAGCTTGATGCCCACCCCGGCGAAGGAGTAGAGCACCAGACCCGAGCAGTCGAAGCCGACGGTGTCGGCGCCGGACCCGATTCCGCGGCTCGGCCCGGCCGCGTTGCCGCCGCCCCACGAGTACGGCACCCCCAACTGGGACAGCCCGCGGCGAATCACGTATTCGGAGGCCTGTCGCCCGTAGACCCGCGGGATCCGGCCATTGGTGATGCCCGGGTCGGGGGCGTCGGGCTTGATGAGGCCGATCGACTGCAGAAATTTGCGGCCGAGGTTCGCGGTGACCTGCGACGACGTCGCCGAAATCCCCAGTACCTGGTTGATGATCGCGATCGGGTCGCCCGGGATGTTGGCGCTGGGCACCATCGGCAGGGTCGGATCCCACTCGCCGTCCCATTGGCCGGGGTCTTTGGGCGGTGGCGCGGCGCCGGGCGGCGCGTCCGGGTCCCACCGGTCGCCGGTGGGCGACGCCGCCCGCGGGCCGGCGCCGGTTCCGCCTACCGGGGCCGACCACTTGCGGGCGGCGTCAAGCTTGGCCTGGGCCGCGTTGCGTTCGGCGCCCAGGCGGTTGACTTCCTGTTGTTGTTCGGCGAACTTGCGATGCGCATTGGTCAGCGCTGCGACCGCGGCGTCCTGGCTGGCTTTGGCGTCCGCGGCGGCCTTGTCGGCCTTCTGCTTGGCCAGCCTTGCGGCCGATTCCTTGTTCACCAGCTCTGTGCGGGCGCGCAACAGGTTCTCCATCACCCGCTGCGAACTGGCCGCCAACGCCTGGCCGGCGCTGGCGGTAGAGATCAAATCGTCCGGGCCGGCGGCGGTCAGGTAGCTGTCCGACGGGCCGTTCATGTACGTCGCGGCGGCGAATGTGTCGAATCGCTTCTGGGCGGCGGCGATCGTCGCGTCGGCTTCTCTGATGGCCTGTTGGCTGGTTTCCACCTCGTGCTGAGCGGCCGCGGCGTTGTCGCGCGCGGTTTCGACGTCGACCAGTGCCTTGTTGACGCTCTCCTGTTCGGCCTTGATCGCCGCGCTGAGATCCTGCAGGGCCTGGTTCGCCTTGGCGACATCGGCGATCAAGGCGGCCAGCCGGTCCGGGCCGGCGCCCGGGTCCGCCGTCGCCAGCCCGGGCGTGCACAGCAGCACAACCGCGCAGACAGCCACGCGAGAAATGAAGCCGCGACGAATGCGTCTCATTGGTCTCCTATGGCTCAACGCGGGCGGACGGCGTCGGCCCCAGATTTCACTGGAAGCACGATTAAAACAAAGGCACCATCTGCACCGTAAGTCACATCCGTCGCGCTGGAAACTTTAGTCACAAATTACAGGTCTGTAATTGCGAAAATTGTGACCCAACGGTGATCTAGGTTGTTTGCTAGAGCGGCCTGCGCCGTCTCAGCCCACCATTTAATGGCCGGACATATAGCCTGTTAGACGCTGTGCGCTGACTCTTGGGTCGACGTTTCGGCGTCGTCAGCCGACGTTGCCATGCGCCTGGCGCGCACTTGCAGAACTCGGGTGCCGACGACGGCGGCCAGCACCGCGATGAGCAGCACGATTGTGAACGGGGTCCACGGGAACTGCGGCGTGTTCAACTGGTGCAAGAAATTCTGTGCGGAAACGACAGGGTTGCCGGTCTTGGCGTTGTCTTCACCGATCTCGAGCGTGGAGCGCGGGAAGTGCGTGCTGTAGGAGCCGACGAAGTTCGGGCTCAGCACCAACACGGTGGCATCAGGGTGATCTGAGCCCACTACCGTGGCGACATCGCGCAGCGGCGGGTCGTTCGGCGGGTTGTGGTCGAGCACCACGATCTTGAGGTCGATGCCGTTCTGATGAGCTTCATCGACTACCTCAAGCAGGGCCGGCTTGACCGCAGACGGTGCGCTGACAGAGTCGGCGTCGATCTGGCCGCGAACCAGCGCCAGGCACTGATCGGGCGGCGTCGCCGGATCAGCGCCGACGGTGCCGCAGACCTCGCTCGGTATGTATTGCGGCGCGTGCGGGGTGGTCACGGACCAAAACCGTACCGCGATCGGGTGACAGCGGGCGGTGGACGGGCAAGACTGAAGCGCAGCGGCCGTCCACTGAATGCGGGACAAGCGTACTGTTAAAGTGGCATTGACCGTCGGCACGGCCCGTCGACGGGCACACCTCGCGGCGATCGCAAGCACGGCGCAGCCCGCGTGCAACACGTCGCCGGTCAACTAAATCGTGGGGAGTCGATGTGAGCAGCAAGGATTCGGTGAATTCGTTCGGAGCCCGCAACACCTTGAAGGTCGGCGACAAGAGCTATCAGATCTATCGCCTCGACGCGGTGCCCGGCACCGAGAAACTCCCGTACAGTCTCAAGGTTTTGGCCGAAAACCTGCTGCGCAACGAGGACGGCAGCAACATCACCAAGGACCACGTACAGGCCATTGCGAATTGGGATCCCAAGGCGCAGCCCAGCATTGAAATTCAGTACACGCCCGCGCGGGTGGTGATGCAGGACTTCACCGGGGTTCCCTGCATCGTCGACTTGGCCACCATGCGGGAGGCCATCGCCGAGTTGGGCGGTGACCCCGACAAGGTCAACCCATTGGCACCGGCCGACCTGGTGATCGACCACTCGGTGATCGCTGACCTGTTCGGCCGTGCCGACGCGTTCGAGCGCAACGTCGAACTGGAGTACCAGCGCAACGGCGAGCGCTACCAGTTCCTGCGCTGGGGCCAAGGCGCTTTCAAGGACTTCAAGGTGGTGCCGCCGGGAACCGGGATCGTGCATCAGGTCAACATCGAGTATCTGGCCAGCGTGGTGATGAACCGCGACGGCGTCGCGTATCCGGACACCTGTGTGGGCACCGACTCGCACACCACGATGGTCAACGGCCTCGGCGTGCTCGGCTGGGGTGTCGGTGGCATCGAGGCCGAGGCAGCGATGCTGGGCCAGCCGGTGTCGATGCTGATCCCCCGGGTGGTCGGCTTCAAACTCACCGGTGAGATCCAGCCGGGAGTCACGGCTACCGACGTCGTGCTGACCGTCACCGAGATGCTGCGCAAGCACGGGGTGGTCGGCAAGTTCGTCGAGTTCTACGGCGAGGGCGTCGCCCAGGTCCCACTGGCGAACCGGGCCACGCTGGGCAACATGAGCCCCGAGTTCGGTTCCACCGCAGCCATCTTCCCGATCGACGAGGAGACGATTTCCTACCTGCGATTCACTGGCCGCGACGAAGAGCAGCTGGCGCTGGTCGAGGCCTATGCCAAAGAGCAGGGACTCTGGCATGACCCTGCTCATGAGCCGCCGTTCTCCGAATACCTCGAGCTGAACCTGGCCGATGTGGTCCCGTCGATCGCCGGACCGAAGCGTCCGCAGGACCGGATTGCGCTGTCCAACGCGAAATCGACGTTCCGAGAGACACTTCCGGGTTACGTCGGCGACGATCCGCAGAAACTGGAGTACTCCAAGCTCGACGAGGTGGTCGATGAGACATTTCCGGCCAGCGATCCCGGGCAGATAACGAACGGTCACGCCGACGAACATGTGCACTCGGCTGCTGCGCACGCGACGGGCCGCACCAGCAACCCGGTGTCAGTGCAGTCCAAAGAGCTCGGCGATTTCGTGCTCGACCACGGCGCGGTGGTGATCGCCGCGGTGACGTCGTGCACCAACACCTCCAACCCCGAGGTGATGCTGGGCGCGGCCCTGCTGGCGAGAAACGCCGTCGAAAAAGGCCTGACGTCCAAGCCGTGGGTGAAAACCACGATGGCACCCGGCTCGCAGGTGGTGCACGACTATTACGAAAAGGCCGGACTGTGGCCGTATCTGGAGAAGCTGGGCTTCTACCTGGTCGGCTATGGCTGCACCACCTGCATCGGCAACTCGGGCCCGCTACCCGAAGAGATTTCGAAAGCCATCAACGACAACGACCTGTCCGTCGCGGCGGTGCTGTCGGGCAACCGCAATTTCGAGGGCCGCATCAACCCCGACGTGAAAATGAATTATCTGGCGTCGCCGCCACTGGTGGTCGCTTACGCGCTGGCCGGCACGATGGATTTCGACTTCGATTCCCAGCCGTTGGGCCAGGATGGCGACGGAAATGACGTGTTTCTGCGCGACATCTGGCCGTCGCAGAAAGAGGTCTCCGACACCATCGCGTCGGCGATCAGCCAGGAGATGTTCACCAAGAACTACGCCGACGTGTTCAAGGGCGACGAGCGGTGGCGCAACCTGCCAACACCTAGCGGTAACACCTTTGAGTGGGACCAGAATTCGACGTATGTGCGCAAGCCGCCGTACTTCGACGGGATGTCGGCGGAGCCGGAGCCGGTGACCGACATCACCGGAGCCCGAGTACTGGCGCTGCTCGGTGATTCGGTGACGACCGACCACATCTCACCGGCGGGCAGCATAAAACCGGGCACTCCGGCCGCGCAGTACCTCGACGAGCACGGGGTTGCGCGCAAGGATTACAACTCCTTTGGCTCGCGCCGGGGCAACCACGAGGTTATGATCCGCGGCACGTTCGCCAACATCCGGCTGCGCAATCTGCTGCTCGACGATGTCGCCGGTGGTTACACTCGCGATTTCACCCAGCCCGACGGGCCGCAGGCGTTCATCTACGATGCTGCGCAAAACTATGCAGCGCAAGGGATTCCGTTGGTAGTTCTGGGCGGAAAGGAGTATGGCTCTGGCTCGTCGCGGGACTGGGCGGCCAAGGGCACTCGCCTACTGGGTGTGCGTGCGGTGATCGCCGAGTCGTTCGAGCGGATTCACCGGTCCAACTTGATCGGGATGGGCGTGATCCCGCTGCAATTCCCCGAGGGCAAGAATGCCGAGTCGCTCGGTCTGGACGGCACCGAAGTGTTCGACATCATCGGCATCGAAGCGCTCAATGAGGGCAAGACACCGCAGACGGTGCGGGTCAAGGCCAGCAAGCAGGGCGGCCAGCCGGTCGAATTCGATGCGCTGGTGCGCATCGACACCCCGGGCGAGGCCGACTACTACCGCCACGGTGGCATCTTGCAGTACGTGCTGCGCAGCATGCTCAGGTCGAACTAGTGGCGATCGCAAGCGCGGCGAAGCCGGGTGCAGCGGGTCGCCACCCGACAAACACCGTGGCGATCGCAAGCGCGGCGAAGCCGGGTGCAGCGGGTCGCCACCCGACAAACACCGTGGCGATCGCAAGCGCGGCGAAGCCGGGTGCAGCGGGTCGCCACCCGACAAACACCGTGGCGGCGACAATCTAGGCGTCGAGCGTGCCCAAGGTCAGTCAGGACCATCTGGCGGCGCGGCGCCGTCAGATTCTCGACGGCGCCCGGCGCTGCTTCGCCGAGTACGGCTATGACAAGGCGACGGTGCGTCGGCTCGAGCAGACCATCGGTTTGTCGCGAGGCGCGATCTTCCATCACTTCCGCGACAAGGACACCCTGTTTTTCGAGCTGGCCCGTGAGGATGCCGAGCGAATGGCCGCGGTCGCGTCGCGGGAAGGCCTGATTCAGGTGATGCGCGACATGCTCGCCGCGCCCGACCAGTTCGATTGGCTCGCCACCCGTTTGGAGATCGCACGCAAGCTGCGCAATGACCCGGCGTTCAGCCGCGGATGGGCGGAGCGTTCCGCGGAGCTGTCGGCGGCCACCACCGATCGGCTACGCCGCCAGAAACAGGCGGGGCGGGTGCGCGACGACGTGCCCAGCGACGTGCTGCAGTGCTATCTGGACTTGGTTCTCGACGGGCTGGTGGCCCGACTCGCGTCCGGCGAAGATCCGCAACGGCTGGCCGCGGCGCTGGATCTGGTTGAAGCCTCGGTGCGACAAGGCTCATAGGTGCCGCGAGTAGTTCCCCCGCGAGCGTGCGCAGAATCGTGTTCGACGTCGGCGTGGCGCGCGAAGGTGCGGGAAAATGCGGTGCGTTAGCGGGGCGAGCGGGTCCGGTGATTGGGCCCGCCGCGGCTGCGCATCGGAGTACCTGACTCGCGCAGCATGCTGTGGATCGACCCGTACGACCTGCCGGTAGATGCCACCAGTTTGCGGATGCTGGCGCCCCCCTCGTACGCGCTGCGCAATTCATCTATCAACTGCTCGCGTGACTGCTTCGATTTCATAATCGGTGCCTCCCCGATTCACTGCGAACGGAACCCCACCCGCCTAGCGTAAGAAGCGACCGTCATCGCCGGACCGATTTGAAAAATCTCGGTCAAGCTAATTCGATCAGGTCCCGATACTCGTCAGACCAATGGTCTTCGGTGCCGTCTGGCAAGAGCACCACGCGTTGCGGGTCGAGCGCCTCGGCTGCGCCCGGATCGTGCGTCACCAGCACCACCGCTCCGGTGTAACTGCGCAACGCGTCGAGCACCTGCTCGCGAGATGCCGGATCCAGATTATTGGTGGGCTCATCGAGCAGTAACACGTTCGCGGCGGATGCCACCAAGCCGGCCAGCGCCAACCGGGTCTTCTCGCCCCCCGACAGGGTGCCGGCCAACTGATCAAGTTGTGGTCCGCTGAACATGAACGCACCGAGCAGGCCGCGCAGATCCTGTTCGGCGGAATCGGGCGCCGCGTGGCGGATGTTGCGCCACACCGTCTCGGCATCGTCAAGCGTGTCGTGCTCCTGCGCGAAATACCCGATCTTCAAACCGTGTCCGGGTTCCATGCGCCCGGCGTCAGGTTGTTCGACGCCGGCCAGCAGCCGCAGCAAGGTCGTCTTGCCGGCCCCGTTGAGTCCGAGCACCACCACTCGCGAGCCGCGATCGATCGCCAAGTCGACGCCGGTGAACACTTCCAGCGAGCCGTAGGTCTTTGTCAGTCCCTTGACCATCAGCGGTGTGCGCCCGCAAGGCGCTGGCGTGGGGAATTTGATCCGGGCCACTTTGTCGGCTACTCGTTCCTCGTCGAGCGCGGCCATCATTCGATCGGCACGACGCAACATGTTCTGCGCCGCAACGGCTTTGGTGGCCTTGGCGCCCAGCTTGGCCGCTTGAGAACGCAAAGCGGCGGCCTTGCGCTCGGCGTTGGCGCGTTCCCGGCGACGCCGTTGCTCGTCGGTGGCGCGAGCGTCGAGGTACTTCTGCCAACCCATGTTGTAGACGTCAACCTCGCCGCGCACCGCGTCGAGGAACCACACCCGGTTAACCACATCAGCCAGCAGCTCGACGTTGTGGCTGATCACGACCAGCCCGCCGGCGTGGTTGCGCAGGAAGTCCCGAAGCCAGCCAAGCGAGTCGGCGTCGAGGTGGTTGGTCGGCTCGTCGAGTAGCAACGTGGTGGCCGAGCCGGCTCCGGTATCGGACGCGGCGAACAGGATGCGTGAGAGCTCGACCCGACGCCGTTGACCGCCCGACAAGGTGCGCAGTGGCTGGGTCAAAACCCGTTCGGGCAGGCCAAGACTCGCGCAGATGCGGCCCGCTTCGCTCTCGGCACTGTAGCCGCCCAATGCGGCGAAGCGCTCTTCGAGCTGACCGTAGCGGCGGACGGCGCGGTCACGTTCGGTGTCGTCGACGACCTCGGCCATCAACGCCTGCTGCTTTTCCAATTCGGTGAGCAGTGTGTCGAGCCCGCGCGCCGACAGCACTCGGTCGCGGGCGAGCACATCGAGGTCGCCCTCTTTGGGATCCTGCGGCAGGTAACCGATTTCGCCGGTGCGGGTCACCGAGCCGGCATACGGCTCGCTCTCGCCGGCAAGAATCCGCAGTGTGGTGGTTTTGCCGGCGCCGTTGCGTCCAACCAACCCGATGCGGTCGCCGGGCTGCACGCGCAGTGCCGGTCCGTCCGCGGAGAGCAGCGTGCGTGCGCCAGCGCGGACCTCGAGGTCCGTTGCCGTGATCACGGTCACTCTCCTAGTTCGGTTGTCGGTGGATTACTTGTCGTCGGTGAACACCGGAGGTCGTTTCTCCGCGCGCGCAGCAACCGCTTCCTCGAAGTTGGCAGTGAGCAGACGAACAAACAACTGTCCCAGGCCCTCGGCCTGCATATGCCCTTCCAGGCTAGCGGCGTCCAGTCCACTCCACAGTGTGCGTTTGGTCAACTCGATTCCCGGCCGCGAGAATGCGGCGATCCGCTCGGCCATCTCGTAGCAGGTTTCCAGGAGTTGGTCGTCAGGCACCCGGCGCGATACCAAACCGATCCGCTCGGCCTCCTCGGCATCGACGTCGCGGCCGGTGAGCATGAGCTCAAACGCTCGCGACGAGCCGATCGCCCGCGGCAGCAGGTAGCTCAAACCAAGCTCACTGGCGGTCAGCCCGTTGTTGATGCCGGCGGCACGGAAGTACGCGCCGGACGATGCGACGCGGATGTCGGCTGCCAACGCCAGACACAATCCACCCCCGATCGCCGCGCCGTTGACCGCTGCGATCACCGGTTGATGCAAGCGACGCAGCGCCAAGATGACGTCGTCGAGCAGTTCCATCGAGCGCAATGCGTAGGTCGGCCGGGTCAGCCCCTCGACGTGCGGCACCGCACCCGCGGACTTGTGGTCGGCGCCCGACGAGAACCCGCGACCCGCCCCGGTCAAAACGACGACCCTAACCGCGTTGTCGTAGGTGATCTCTTCCAGCGCCGCCTTGAGCGGCACCATGACGTCGAACGCCATCGAGTTCATCCGTTCCGGCCGGTTGAGGGTGATCAGCGCGACCGACGGCCGGGGATGCTCAACTAATACGTAGCTCACGGACTTGCACGCTATCGCGTGCGGCGAATATGTCCTGCTTAGCCCTGGTCGTCCTGGGCCTGTTGTGCCGCGATCGCGGCGTCGATGTCGAAGTCCTTGACCTTCTGCACCAGTTCCTCCAAAGCGGGCGGCGGCAAGGCGCCGGCCTGGTTGAACACCAGCTTGCCCTTCTTGAAGGCCATCAGCGTCGGGATGGAACGGATGTTGGCCGCCGCGGCCAGGCCCTGCTCAGCCTCGGTGTCAACCTTGGCGAACACTACGTCGGGATGTTTCTCCGACGCCGCGGCGAATGTCGGCGCGAACGCCTTGCACGGGCCGCACCAGGATGCCCAGAAGTCGACCAGCACGATGTCGTTGTCGTTGATGGTGTCGTTGAACTGCTCAGCAGTGAGGTCTCGGGTAGTCACCTCCAGCCCAACGCCGTGCGCAGCCGCTGTGTTCCCGGCGTGTCCCTGACTAGGTCAAATGGTCGTCAAATGGTCGTAGTCACCGCGGACCCATGCGGCGTGGCGAGCCGCCGACCGCTGGACCGCGGCTTGGCCGTCGCTGTCGATGGAGTTGGTGAACAGACCATAGATGCGGTCGAACCGGAGCTTTCCCAGCGAGGCGGCCATGCGCTGCACGACCGCACCGGACAGCGGCAGCAGGTTGGGGTAGCTGCGCAAGAACCCGACCGTGCGCCGGTCCGGGTTGGGAAATATGGTGTCGCCGACCAACAGCACCCCGCGGCCGTCGGCACCGGCGCTCCAGCAGGCGACTGCGCTGCCCGGAAAGTGCCCGCCGATGCGGACCACCGATAGCGTCGGGGTGAGCTGCAGGGCCTCTGACCACTGCTGGATCACCGGGTCGGGACGCATCACCCACTCGGCGTCCGCGGCGTTCACATACACCGGCACCCCACCGAGCCGTCGACTCCACTCCACTTGGGCGCCGAACATGTGCGGATGGCTGGCCACGATCGCGACAACCGGGCCCTGCTCTTGGATGGCTGCCACTGCCGCGTCGTCGACGAAACCGGACGGGTCCCACAGCACGTTGCCACCGTCGCCGCACACCAACTTGCCCAGCTGCCCGATTCCGAATGCAGGCGAACTGCCGATCCCGATCAGACCGTCCTCGATAGCCGTGATGTGCGAGCGCATCCCCTCGTCGGCGAGCTGCTCGAGCGTCGCCCATTGCTGACCCTCGCGCGGAACCCATTGCCGTTCATCGGCGCAGATCGCGCAGACGCTGGTTTGCCTGGCGTGTTCGACGCCGCAAGTCCTGCACAACCAGAACATGGCTCCAACTCTATTGCCTTTGGTTACCGGCTTCGCTGCCGCGACCTCGAGGCACCTGAAAATAACTGGCGGATAGCGGTTCTCGCATGGTGATCGCGATCACAGACTGCCGTTGACCTTGGACCCTACGGTTGCGTCACCGTAGGTTACGGTTGCGTCGGCGTAGGTTACGGTTGCGTACCTGATCGCGCCTCCGACACACTGCCCTTCGAGTTCACCTGGGGTGTAGCGAGGAGGCGAAAACCGGTGGGGCACTACATCGCTAATGTGCGCGATCTTGCGTTCAATCTGTTCGAGGTTCTCAATATCACCGAGGTCCTGGGCTCCGGCCGCTATCACGACCTCGACGTCGACACGGTTCGCACGATGCTCGACGAAGTCGCCCGGTTGGCCGAGGGACCGGTCGCCGAATCGTTCGCCGAGGCCGATCGCAACCCGCCGGTCTTCGATCCGGACCGGCACACCATCGACGTGCCGGCCGAGCTGGCCAAGTCGGTGCAGGCTGTCAAGGACGCCGAGTGGTGGCGCGTAGGCATCGCCGAAGAGATCGGCGGTGTTGCAGCCCCGGCCCCGGTCGCCTGGGCCATCAACGAGATGCTGCTCTCGGCCAATCCGTCGGCGGGATTCTTCTACCTCATGGGTCCGGCGATGGCCAACGCGCTGTTTGTGGAGGGCACCGAGGAACAAAAGCGCTGGGCGGCGGTGGGACTCGAAAGAGGCTGGGCGGCCACCATGGTATTGACCGAGGCCGACGCCGGCTCCGATGTCGGAGCGGGACGCGCCAAGGCCATCGCTCAACCGGACGGCACGTGGCACATCGAAGGCGTCAAGCGCTTCATCTCCGGTGGTGATGTCGGCGAAACCGCGGAAAACATCTTCCATCTGGTGCTGGCCCGGCCCGAGGGCGCCGGCCCGGGCACCAAAGGACTGAGCCTGTTCTACGTCCCGAAGTACCTTTTCGACCCGGAAACCTTTGAACTCGGTTCTCGCAACGGTGTTTTCGCCACCGGACTGGAACACAAGATGGGACTGAAGTCCTCTCCGACGTGCGAGTTGACGTTCGGTGCCCACGGCATTCCCGCCGTCGGCTATTTGGTGGGCGACACGCACAACGGGATCGCGCAGATGTTCACCGTGATCGAGAACGCTCGCATGACGGTGGGCGTCAAGGCAACCGGGACGTTGTCCACCGGTTATCTCAACGCGCTGACGTTCGCCAAGGAACGGGTACAGGGCGCGGATTTGAGCCAGATGACTGACAAGACCGCACCGCGGGTCACGATCATCCACCACCCCGATGTGCGTCGCAGCCTGATGACCCAGAAGGCCTATGCCGAGGGGCTGCGCGCGCTCTACATGTATACCGGCGCGCACCAGGACGATGCGTTGGCACACCAGGTTTCGGGAGCGGACCCCGAGATGGCACACCGTGTCAACGATCTGCTGCTGCCGGTGGTCAAGGGCGTGAGCTCGGAACGGGCCTACGAGATCTTGACCGAGTCGCTGCAGACGCTCGGCGGATCCGGCTTCCTGCAGGACTACCCGATCGAGCAGTACATCCGCGACGCCAAGATCGACTCGCTATACGAGGGCACCACTGCCATTCAGGCGCTGGACTTCTTCTTCCGCAAGATCATTCGCGACCGGGGGCAGGCCCTCGAACATGTCGCGTCTCAGGTCAGCCGCACTATCGAGACCTGCGAGGCGTCCTTGCGTCCGCTCGCCGACCGGCTGGCCACCGCCCTCGACGACGTCAAGGCGATGACGGCCACGTTGACCGGCTATTTGATGGCGGCGGGCGAACAGCCCAGCGAGATCTACAAGGTTGGGCTCGCCTCGGTGCGGTTCCTGCTCGCCGTCGGCGACTTGCTGATCGGTTGGCAGCTGCTCGTGCACGCCAATGTGGCCGCCGCCGCCCTGGCGAGCGCGCCGGACGACGAAGCCTTTTATCGGGGCAAGATCGCCGTTGCGAAATTCTTCGCGACGAACATGCTTCCGAAGTTGACGTCGCTGCGCCAAATCATCGAGTCCCTCGACGACGACATCATGGCTGTGCCCGAGGCCGCGTTCTGATTCGCCCAGCGGCGATCGCAAGCGCGGCAAAGCCGGGCGCAGCGGGTCGCCGCGCGACAGCCCAGCGGCGATCGCAAGCGCGGCAAAGCCGGGCGCAGCGGGTCGCCGCGCGACAGCCCAGCGGCGATCGCAAGCGCGGCAAAGCCGGGCGCAGCGGGTCGCCGCGCGACAGCCCAGCCGTCAATACGACCTCGGCAGTCCGAGGCTGTGTTGGGCGACATGGTTGAGGATCATTTCGCGGGTGATCGGCACCGTTTTGAACAGCCGCACGAACTCGTACATGTTGGCCAGCGCCACCTCACGGGTGAAGCCGCTGCCGCCGTGCACTTCGATGGCTTGGTCGACACAGCGGATGGCCGCGTCGGCCGCCAGGAACTTGGCCATGTTGCTGGCTTGGCCCGCTTCTGCGCCCGCGTCGTAGCTCGCGGCCGCATGCCGAGTCATCAGTCGCGCCGCCTCCAGCGCGATCTTGGCTTCGGCCAACGGATGCGCCACACCCTGATGCGCGCCGATCGGCACCCGCCACACCTGACGCTCGCGGGCGTAGCTCACCGCTTTGTCCAGCGCGTAGCGGCTGACACCGTTACAGATCGCCGCGATGATCACCCGCTCGGGGTTCATCCCGTCGAATGCGACGCGCAGGCCGTCGCCTTCGCCGCCCACGAGCCTCTCCGCCGGGACGGCCACGTTGTCGAAGAACACTGTGAATGACTTGTCGGTGATCTCGAACGTCATCGGAATGCGGTGCATGTCTACACCGGGCGCGTCCCGGTCGACGAGAAATAACGACAGTTGAGCACGACCCCGCGCGTCGGTTCCGGTGCGGGTGACCACAAGCAGCGCATCGGCCTGATCGGCGGCGGTGATGAAAGTTTTCTGCCCCGTGATGTAGTACTTGTCACCCTCGCGGCGGGCGGTGGTGGCCAGCTGGTGCGAATTGGAGCCGGCGTCCGGTTCGGTGATCGCAAACGCGATCTTTCGTGTTCCGGCGGCCATCGGCGCCAGCCACCGCTGTTTCTGTTCGTGGGTGGCATGGCGGGCAAGCAGGCTACCCACGATGCCGGGCGAGATCATCAGCATAATCTGCGGGCAGCCCGCCGCGGCGGCTTCTTCGGCGACGACGTTCATCGCGGACAGTCCCATCCCCCCACCGCCGTATTCCTCCGGGAGGTTCACGCCG
Organism: Mycobacterium shimoidei; assembly: GCF_900417275.1. Classification (NCBI taxonomy): domain Bacteria; kingdom Bacillati; phylum Actinomycetota; class Actinomycetes; order Mycobacteriales; family Mycobacteriaceae; genus Mycobacterium; species Mycobacterium shimoidei. Next base: position 3,922,027 of record NZ_UEGW01000001.1, read on the forward strand.
ACAAATCCTCCGGCGGCCAGCGCGTCCCACAATTCGGTGGGATGGCGCAGAGTTTCGCTGCAGTGGGTGAAGTAGTCGTTACCGAATTCGGCAACGATGCCATGCACCGAGGCCCGCAGCTCACTCTCCTCGACCGCGGATAGCACAGCGGTCATCGGAAATCCATCCAGTGCCCGTGCGGGGTGAAGCCCAGCAAAAACGGGATCTCGATGCGGCAGATCGGTCCGCCGGAGATGTCACAGGTATCGAAAATGACGTACTCACCCAGGTTCTCGCTCCACCGCGATTCCGGTACCATCAGGTAGCCGTCGCCCTCCGGGGCATCGGGGGTGCGCGGGACGAAAGTCGGCTCCATCACCATCGCTGGGCGCTCATGACGCAGCCGGTACTCCTGCTCCGCGCCGGTACCCAGATCACGTACGACCAGGCTGTGCATACGCATACCGTTGCCTTTGGCGTCGCCGCCGATGAGGTATCCCCAGCGGTGTCCCCGCCCGTAGAACCGTTCGTCCACTTTGGGCAGCTCGCATGGACGGTCGTCGAGCAGTTCGGATTTCACGGTGCCGGTGGCCAAGTCAACCGTCCAGCGACCGAGCGTGCTACGGGCCAGATTGAAAAACAGCGAGACATCCTCACCCTCGAACCCGTCGATGTCGAGCGGGAACGGTGGCCGCTCGAAGACCGGCGCGTCCAGGGTCAGTGTGTTGCCCGTGACGTCGGCCGCCAAAGTATGCATCATGTACTGCGGCTCGATATCTGCGGTGATCCATCTGATTTCGCCGCGCGCGACGTCGTTGCGCGGCACCAGCGCCAACATGGTCGGCAACTGCGGATCCCACCCGTGCACTGACAGACCGCGCTCGATGCGATCCGGGTCGAACACAAAGCCCTGGAAGGGCAGCACCATCCAGTCCGGGGTCAGCCACATGTCGTGGACCTCCGACGAATAGGGCGCATCCCATAACTCGCGGGAGGCGACGGTGCCGTCGGGTTGCACCACGTGCACGGTCACATACGGCTTGCGGTTGCTGTAGGCCCAGCCGTAGAGCGTGCCACTGGCGTTGTCCCACTTCGGGTGTGCGGTGAACGCGCCATCGCCATAGCCGGCCCGATCGAAGATGCCGCGAGAAAGCTGCGGCGACCACGGGACGACACCGCGCGTCTCCAAAGAGATCGGGTCCAGCGCAACCGGCGGGCTGCCCTGTTCACCCGAAGCCAGAATTTCTCCGGCGAACGGAAAGCAGTTGATGTTGTTGGTGCCCTGCGGTATTCCCCGCGTCGTCCCGTCCCGTACCGCCGCGCCGAAACCGATGTTGCGCCAGTCGGTCCACTCGCCGTCCGTCCAGCAGAACATGCCGCGGTGGTGTCGATCTTCGAGTAAGTACTTGGGTGTACGGATCCAACGATTGCGGAAATCGGCGCGCCCGTCGTCGAACGTCAGGCCCTGCACCATGCCGTCCATCGCGAGCAGACCGTTACCGCCCTGCCTGGTGGGCCGTTTGAACGTCGGGCCAACCCGGTAGAACCCGCCGGACAGATCCTTCGGAATCTCGCCGAATGTGGTCACGCAGTCTTCGACCGTCGCCTCGAACCGCATCGGCCGAAACGCGCCGGTGAGTACCGCGGCATCGGGCACCCTGACCATGGCTGCTTAGTATACTAAGTTGCGTGACGAGGACAAGAGCTGCCCGGCCGTCCCGCGCGCACGACGTCGTGGCCGCCACTCTGCGCCGCCGGATTCTGTCCGGAGAATTGGCACCGGGTGATTCGCTGCCCACCGAAGCGGAGCTGATCAAGGCGCTCGGTGTCAGCCGCGAGACCGTCCGCCTCGCGCTGCGTTTGCTGGACGCCGAGGGGCTCACCACGACCAGCCAGGGACGTAGCGGCGTGCGTATCCGCCATCCCGAACCCGAGCGGGTCGCGCGATCGCTTGTGCAGATGTTGACGCTGACCGGGGCGACCTGGGGGGACCTGCTCACATTCCGGAAAATGCTCGAGCCGGCTGCCGCCGCGTACGTCGCCGAGCACGGCACCGCTGCTGAGAAGTCGGCCATCTCCGAGGTCGCCGAGCGCGGTATCGCGCCGGACGGAACCGGCTACCACGAATTCCACGAATTGCTGGTGAAAGCTAGCGGAAATCCCATCCTGACAACAGTTTTAGCGGCAGTTGAGCATGCCGTGCGTTGGGCGGCAGCCGAGCAGAACATCACGCAGTACGACCGCGAGGAAGCGGCCAGATCGCATCGCGCGATCGCCGCCGCGATCGTGGCGCAAGACGCACAGAAATCCGAGCGGCGGATGCGTCAACACCTCGACGCGGCGCTCCAGCACGTGGAGGATTCCGGATTGCTTGGAGCGCCGATGATTCCTCCGTCGCGCTGGAGCGGCCAGGACAGCGACCTGCCGTGGCGTTAACGGCATTTGTACGGCCGCATAGCCGCCTTACCGAGACGTCGTTTCGGAGATGTCGGCGCCGCCCGCGCCAAACTGCACACCCAGACCGTGCAGGGCCGCGGCGCGGCTGATGTCGCTGGGCGAGACGATACCGACCATTACCCCGTGGTCGACTACCACCGCACGTCCGTCAGCGCATCCTTTGAGGCGAGGAAGCAGCGCGGAAAGCAATTCGTCGGGCGATGCCTGTGGGACCTCATCCGCCGGGCAGGCCACATCGCGCAGTAGCGTGCTCGCGCGCTGCTCGGGCGGGACGGCTCGGATCCGGTTGAGGGTGACCAGGCCTTGGAGCCGCCCGAAATGGTCGACGAGTGGGAATGCGGAATGCCGCCGCAGCAGCGCGATGTCGCGCAGGAACTCGGACACTGTTGTGTCTGCGTGTGCCGTTTCAGGATTCGCAGTCATGATGTCTCGGACACGTACGCCGCCCAGCGCCGTGCTTATCCGGGCATGCCGCTCTTCTGCGCTGGCCATGGTGACGACGAACAGACCGAGCAAAATCCACCACACGCCGCCACCGAGCCCACCCATCGCCTGCAGGAGTCCCAGCGCGATCAACGTGAACCCGAAGAACCTGCCCGCCCGAGCCGCCACCACGGTCGCGCTGAGGCGATCGCGCCGCCATGCCCATACCACAGCGCGCAGGATCCGACCCCCGTCAAGCGGGGCTGCGGGAATCGTGTTGAACGCCGCGAGCACCACATTGATTGCGGCCAGATAGCGGGGCACCGCAACAATCAGGGTGTTCATGTCTGCCAGCTCGGCAAGCCACGCCGCCGCGCCGAACACTGCGGCCGCCAGCAGGCTGGCGACGGGACCAATCACCGAAATGCGGAAATCAGCCCCGGGAGTTCGGGCTTCACCGCGCAACCGAGCGACGCCGCCGAGCAGCCACAACGTAATACCCTCCACCGCGACGCCATTGCGTTGTGCCACGACCGCGTGTGCCATTTCGTGGGCCAGCAGCGACAGCACGAACAGGATCGCGGCCACCACCGCGGCCAGCAGATATGCGACCCAGGGATATCCCGGGGCGATCCCGCTGAAGTGCGTCGACAAACCGGCGACCACCAGCACTACGATCGCAAGCACGCTCCAGTGCACACCGACCGCTACCCCGGCTATGCGGCCCAATTTCAGTGTCGGCGTCATCGTTATCCCTTCGCAGCTCGGAGAGCCCTACTGTCGGATTCCCAGCGCTGTAATGCACTAAGCGCGTGGCGGCGATCCTTGCCGATGTGGTGGTCGAGGCCAAGTAGCTGGTCGGGCGTGGAGGCATCGCCGCTGTTGGAAGCGGCGGACATCGCGGCGTGCGCGTCGGCGGCATCCGTGCGTGGGGGTATCACCAGCAGAGCCAACTTCCCGAATTCCCTACCGAACGCCGTTATGACATTCGGCGATTCTTGGCTGGCGTCTAGAATCACGTCAGCACCACGATGCTTGATGCTTGGCGGCGTGGGCGGCCAATCATTTTCGTGGTAGCGAATGCGATCAATCATGCCGAACCGTAGCGAGAGCGCCTCCAGCAGGGACGGGAGTTCGCCGGCAAGCCTTGTTGAGCGTGGCCACCAGGCTCCTTGCACATAACCGCACGAGCGATGCGCGGGTTTCAACCGTAACCGCAGCGCAGCAAGCGCTGGCCGCTGTGTTGCTGCGGTGTCGACGTATTCAATGGTCATGGTCATGTTCTGCCTTTCTGACGTCTTCGATGTTTTTCGCGCGAGGTTTACACCCGATGGGGTGGAGACCATGCGGGGTCCGCAGATGTCAACTGCTGCAAGGCCTCCTCCACCGAAGGGGCGATGGGCAGTCGATAGCTGCTGTCGATGGTTCGCAGGAGTCGGTCGATCGCGTCACTGGACACCAGCGCCCACCGCACTCCGGACAGCCGGCACCGTTCGGCGATCCCGATCAGCGTGCGGAAGCCTTCGCCGGTGAAGAAATCCACGCGTCGAAGGTCAAGGATCAGGGGCCGGGAGGAACTGGCCACCTCACTGACGTAATCACTCAGCCGGCGAGCGTCGTAGCCTTCCACCGCTCCCCGAACTTGAACAATCGTCGCGCCCGGCTGGAAATGCGTGTGCAGCGACATGCCGGAGTGATCGTTTTCCGTATGCCGATTCTGCGCAACCACGTGCTTGCTAGTGCTAGACATCTTGTGCAACCTCGAAATTACTCGTGTTCGTGCCGATTCCGCCGTTAGTACAAGTCAGTCGCGTGAATGCCATAGGGTACGGCTTTGAGCAGCGTGACGGTTAGCTTGGCGCCGCTGGGCGCGGTGTAGGTACGCCGCTCGCCGGGGCGCGCGCCTGCGATGGCGGCGCCGAGCGGAGACTCGATGGAATAGACCTCGATGTCGCCGTATTCGGCGCCGCGCACACCAAGCAGGAAGGTTTCCGTCTCGCCGGTGTCGTCGTAACGGATCGTCAAAACCATGCCGGGTTCGGCGATCCCGTCGTCGGGCGGATCCTCGCCGACAACGGCGTTCGCCAACACGTCATGGATCTGTTGAATCCGCGTCCGCCAACCGCGTTGGATGGCGGCGGCGTTTTCGTCACTGTCGCCATTGGCCGTTCCGCTCGCGCACAGCGCACGCAGGGTGGCCAGTTCCCTTTGCAAACGCTCGTATGCCTGCGGCGAAATCCACACGCCTTGCATACTCGTCATGTTTTTCCTTTCGCTCATTTTCAACAAGCTGACGCCTTGTACGGCACGGCGGCCAGCAGCGTCACGAGTTGCCCTGTCTCCTGAGGGATCGCGTAGATGCGCTGCTCGCCGGGACGCGCACCAGCGATCGCGCGACCCAATGGCGACGCCATCGAGTAAACGGTCATGCCGGCGTCTTCGGCACCGCGCCTACCGAGCAGAAACGTTTCCGTTTCGCCGGTGTCGTCGTAGCGAATGGTCAAAACCATGCCCGGTTCGGCGATGTGCTCGCTGACGGGTTCGCCGTCCACGACGGCGCCGGCGAGCAGATCTTGAATCTCGCGCATGCGGGTTTGTCGCACTGAGTGGCGCGCCAAAAGATTCGCGTCGTAATCCCTGAAGTCGTCGGAAACTTCAATACTGCGTCGCGAGCGCAGTGCGGCCAGCTCGTTCTGCAGCCGCATGTACTGCGCTCGTGTCATTCGTTGTTCGGTACTGGTCATTGTGCTCGGCGTCCTTTCGTATCAAGAGCAATGCCGCCAGGACGGGCTGGCGCAACCGCGCCTGACAGGTCAGCCCACCCCGGTGGGCGAGATTCGCGCTGCGGCTTTAGGTTTGCGCGTTCCGTTAATGCCAGCGGCTGATCGTGCGCAGCGGATCGACGTCGGCGAGTGCCGGCGGCTGCTTTCCGGTGGTGATCTGTTCGGCCAACAGCCGACCAGTCACCGGTCCGTGTGCCAGCCCCCACATGCCATGACCGCCAGCCACATAGATGCCTGGCGATACCTCGCCGATCACCGGGCGGCCGTCGGGAGTGACCGAGTACGCGCCCGCCCACAGGTCGCTGCGCTCGGCCCAGCGTGCTCCATCGAGCAACGGACTGACCGAGCCGATAATCGCTTCCAGGCGTTGTGGTATCGCCGGCTTGTGGCGATCGCAAAGTTCCAGCGTGCCGGAAACACGCATCGAGCCTGGGTCAGGGGTGCATGCCACCCGGCGGTCCGGCAGGTAGATCGGGCTGGGCATCGGGCGGTCAACGGGCACGCGAAACGAGTAGCCGCAAGCCGCCTGCACCGGTACGCGCAGCCAGCGGCCCGCCAGCGCGGACAACGCTGCACCGGTGGCGACTACCGCGGCATCAGCGGACAACGTCGTATTGCCCGAGCGGACGGTGACGTCGCTGCCCGAACCAACCACCTCGCTGATTTCCAATCGGCGCATCGTCGCCCCACGTTCCACCACACAGCGGCCCAGGGCCTCCACGAATCGGCGCGGGTCGACGAAGCGCTGACAGTTGATGTTCAGTCCGGCGGTGATCGCGGGCGACGCCAGGGGCACTTGCTCCCGTAGCGCCTCGCCCGACAATCCGGTCAGATACATCGCCTGGCCGGCATTTTCCAGCTCGCGTAGTTGCCACAGCATGCGCTCGGCCTCAGCGGTACTGCGAAACACCGCCGTGATCGGCGCGTCGGTCACCGGCACGTCGATCCCATGGGCGATGAGTACGTCGAAGGCTTCGATGCAGTCTTCGTTGAGGCTCACGCTGGTTCGCATCGCCCGCCGCCACGACGTCCGTCCAGAATCTGCTAGAAGCCTGCTCAGCCCGTGACGTAGAGCACCCGGCATGTTCAGCGGAAGGGTCAGGCCGGGGGCGATCCACCCGCCGTTGCCCGCAGAAGCACCGGCGGCCACGCCAATGCGGTCCACCACCGTGACTTCGACCCCGCGGTCCTGCAAGAACCACGCGGTCGACAATCCGACGATGCCCGCACCGACAACGATCGCCGATCGGGGTCCGCCGTCGATACGCTCGACGCCGGCCATCACACACCTCCGCAGTTGAATCTGGGTTACTAATCCCATCCTGCGGTGAAGGGGTGCAAATGCGCTTGCCCGAACCGGATAACCCGGGGCAGGCCCATTGTCGCGCTCCGACAATGGTCAGCCTGCTGATTCAGCGCCGGCTGCGGTCTCGGTCGCTGCCGCTGACCAGATTCTAAGTTTTGCCGCGCCAAACCCGTTCGAACGGCAGCCGCCAGACCCGTGGGGCGATCAACTGGTGGATGGCGTTGGGTCCCCAGGAATCGAGGTCGTAGCTGCGTACCGGCGGCGGGTCTTCGAGCAGCGGCTCGGAGATCTCCCACAGCCGTTCGATGCCTTCGGCCGAGTTGTACAGTGTGCGGTCGCCGCGCATCGCGTCGAGGATGAGCCGTTCGTAAGCCTCCAGCACCTCGCCGGCATGGGTGTTGTCTTCCATGGTGAACTGCAGGCTGAGCTTGTCCAGCTTCATCCCCGGCCCGGGTCGCTTGCCGTAGAACGACAATGACATCTTCGACACGTCGGCGAGGTCGAACGTCAGGTGATCCGGACCCAGTTGTCCCACGCCGGATCCGGGCGGGAACATACTCCTGGGCGGTTCGTTGAACGCGATCGAGATGATTCGCTGCCCCTCGGCCAGACCCTTGCCGGTACGCAAAAAGAACGGAACTCCCGCCCAGCGCCAGTTGTCGATCTCGCATTTGAGCGCGACGAACGTCTCGGTGTCCGAATCCGGCGCCACCCCGGGCTCGTCGCGGTAGCCGCGGTACTGGCCGCGCACCACCTGGCGGGGATCGAGCGGCAACATCGAGCGGAACACCTTGTTCTTCTCTTCGCCGATCGCGTCGGGGGCGAGTTCAGTGGGTGGTTCCATCGCCACGAAAGCCAGGATCTGGAACAAGTGCGTGACCACCATGTCGCGAAACGCACCGACCGACTCGTAGAACTGGGCGCGCCCCTCCAAGGTGAGCCGTTCGGGCACGTCGATCTGGATGTGGTCGATGAAGTTGCGGTTCCAGATCGGCTCGAAAAGACCGTTCGCAAAACGGAATGCCAGAATGTTCTGCGCCGGCTCCTTGCCGAGAAAATGGTCGATCCGGAAAATCCGTTCTTCGTCGAACCGCTTGTGAATCGACGCGTTGAGCTCCCGCGCACTCGCCAAATCGGTGCCGAACGGTTTCTCCATGACCACCCGGGAGTGCTGGACCAAATCCGCCTGGTGCAGCGTCTCCAATACGGCCATGGCGGCCTTGGGCGGCACGCTCAGGTAATGCAGCATGCGGACCTGCGACGATCCTTCGCTGTCGAGTTCATTGATCTGGTCACGCACGGCCGACGCCAGCGCGTCGGGTCCGGCGCCCTGGGGAACGTAGGCCATCTTGTTCACGAACGCATCGAGGAGGTCGCCGGACACACCCCGATTGGAGAACTCGTGGCAAGCCTTGTGCGCCAGCTTGCGGAACGCGTCCGTGTCGATGTCGTCCAGCGACGTGCCGACGATCCGGATTTCCGGAGCAAGATTGGAGCAGGTCAGATGGTATAAGCCGGGTATCAGTTTGCGACGGGCCAAATCACCGGTCGCGCCGACCAACACGACGACGTGCGGTTCGGTGCGGGTTCGCTTCACGCTAGCCCTCTCGCCCATTCCAGGCCCCCTTGCGCGTCATGGCACGGTGTCAGCCACGATGCTAGTGATCCCCGCTGCGGCGGGGCCGTAAAACGAGCGTGCCGGGCCCGCTAGACGGTGAAGCCGAGCGCGCGCAGTTGGTCGCGGCCGTCGTCGGTGATTTTGTCCGGGCCCCACGGCGGGTTCCACACCCAATTGATCCGCAATTCGTCCACCAGGCCGGTGCCGACGAGCGCACTGCGCGACTGGTCCTCGATGACGTCGGTCAACGGGCAGGCCGGCGACGTGAGCGTCATGTCGATCAACGCGATCGTGCCCTCTTCGCCCTCTTCCACGTTCAACCCGTAAACCAGTCCCAGGTCGACGACGTTGATGCCGAGTTCCGGGTCGACGACGTCGTGCATCGCCTCCTCGATTTCGGCGAGCAGTTCGTTATCCGGTGCGGCGGTTTCGCTCATCTTCATCCTCCTTGGCGCTGGCCTGGGCCAGCGCGTCCTTGAATGCCATCCAGCCAAGCAGGGCGCACTTCACCCGGGCGGGATACTTGGCGACACCGGCAAAGGCGACGCCGTCGCCCAGCACTTCTTCGTCACCTTCCACGGTTCCCCGCGACGAAACCATCTCGGTGAATGCGGTCACGGTCTTGATCGCATCACCCACGCTTTGACCGATCACCTGCTCGGCCAGCACGGAGGTGGCCGCCTGGCTGATGGAACAGCCCTGCCCGTCGTAGGACACGTCGGCGACGTAGTTACCGTCATCGGACAGCGCCACTCGCAAGGTGACCTCGTCGCCGCAGACCGGGTTGACGTGATGCACCTGGGCGCCGAATGGCTCGCGCAGCCCGCGGTGATGCGGGTGCTTGTAGTGGTCCAGAATCACGTCCTGGTACATCTGCTCAAGGCGCACGGTCAGGCTCTCCCGAAGAAGTCCAGGGCGCGTCGCACGCCCGCCACCAACCGGTCGACCTCCTCAGGTGTGTTGTACACCGCGAACGACGCCCGCGCAGTGGCGGCGATGCCGAACCTGCGGTGCAGTGGCAATGCGCAGTGATGCCCGACCCGCACCGCGATGCCGTCGTCGTCGAGGACCTGGCCGACGTCGTGTGCGTGCACACCGTCGACCACGAACGACACCGGTGAGCCGCGGTGTTCCATCGACGTCGGGCCGATGATCCGCACACCGTCGATGCTCGAGAGCCCGTCGATGGCAGCGGCGGTCAATTGATGCTCGTGCTTTGCGACCGTGTCCATGCCGATGGCTTGCAGATAACGCGCTGCCGCGGCTAACCCGACGACCTGAGACGTCATCGGGGTGCCGGCCTCGAAGCGCTGCGGCGCGGGCGCGTAGGTGGACGTCTCCATCGTGACATTCTCGATCATCGAGCCGCCGGTGAGGAACGGTGGCATCATCTCGAAGAGCTCACGACGGCCGTACAGCACGCCGATCCCGTTGGGGCCCAGCATCTTATGCCCGGAGAAGGCGGCGAAGTCGACATCGAGGGCGTGGAAGTCCACCGCCTCGTGTGGCACCGACTGGCAGGCGTCCAGCACAGTCAGCGCACCCACCTCGCGTGCTCGGGCCACCAGTTCGGCCGTCGGGGCCAGGGCTCCGGTGACATTCGAATGGTGGCTGAACGCAATGACTTTCACGCGCTCGTCGAGCTGCAGGGAATCCAGGTCGATACGGCCATCCTCAGTCACGCCGTACCACCGCAGTGTCGCACCACTGCGACGGGCCAGTTCTTGCCACGGAACCAGGTTGGCGTGATGTTCGAGCTCGGTGGTGACGATGACATCGCCGGGCCCGACGGCATGGGCGAAGCGATCGTCGCCGAACACGTAGGCCACCAGGTTGAGCGCCTCGGTTGCGTTCTTGGTGAACACCAGCTCGTCGGCGTCCGCACCGACGAACGCTGCGATGTCGGCGCGGCCCTGCTCGTAGGCGTCCGTGGCCTCCTCCATCAGCTGGTGCGCGCCGCGGTGCACCGCACCGTTGGAGCTGACCAAAAAGTCCCGTTCGGCGTCAATCACCTGCACCGGGCGCTGCGAGGTGGCGCCGGAGTCCAAGTAGGCCAGCTGTTTTCCACCGCGCATCACCCGCTTGAAGATCGGGAAGTCGGCGCGGATCGCAGCAACGTCGAATGGGGCCACCGACGTCGTCATCGTCAGGCTCCGGTAGCAGCGGTCCGCGGCGATCGCAAGCGCGGCGAAGCCGGGCGCTGCGGGTCGCCGTCATCGGTCTGGGTGAAGCGCACGTACCCGTTCTCCTCGAGCTCGTCGGCCAATTCCGGACCACCGGATTCGATGATCTTCCCGCCGATGAACACGTGCACGAATTGCGGACGGATGTAGCGCAGGATCCGGGTGTAGTGGGTGATCAGCAGGATGCCGCCATGAACTTCCTCGGCAAAGCGGTTCACTCCTTCGCTGACCACCCGCAACGCGTCGACGTCGAGGCCGGAGTCGGTCTCGTCGAGGATCGCGATCTTTGGCTTCAACAAGCCCAGCTGCAGGATCTCGTGACGCTTCTTCTCACCACCGGAAAAGCCTTCGTTGACACTGCGTTCGGCGAAGGTCTGGTCGATGTCGAGGGCTTCCATGGCGGCCTTGACTTCTTTGACCCAGTGCCGAAGCTTCGGCGCCTCACCACGCACGGCGGTCGCCGCGCTGCGCAGGAAGTTCGACATCGACACGCCGGGCACCTCGACCGGGTACTGCATGGCCAAAAACAGTCCGGCCCGGGCGCGCTCGTCGACGCTCATCGAAAGCACGTCTTCACCGTCGAGCGTGATCGACCCGGACGTCACCCGGTACCTGGGGTGTCCGGCGATCGCGTAGGACAGTGTCGACTTGCCGGATCCATTGGGGCCCATCACCGCATGCGTCTCACCGGAGCGCACTGTCAGGTTGACGCCGTTGAGGATCGGAATCTCGTTTCCGTCGGCTTGGTTGTCGACGCTGACGTGCAGGTCTTTGATTTCCAGAGTGGTCATGAGGCTGTTGTTCTCGATTCCGTGATGGCCAATTCGTGTTCGATGGCTTCGGTGAGGCGCTCCCGCACCTGCGGTACGGCGATCTTGGCGATGATCTCGCCGAAGAAGCCGCGCACCACCAGACGGCGGGCCTGCTCTTCGGGAATGCCGCGAGAGCGCAGGTAAAATAGTTGCTCGTCGTCGAATCGCCCGGTGGCGCTGGCGTGGCCGGCGCCGATGATCTCGCCCGTCTCGATCTCCAGGTTGGGTACCGAGTCGGCCCGCGCACCGTCGGTGAGCACGAGATTACGGTTCACCTCGAACGTGTCGGTCCCGGTGGCATCGGCGCGGATCAGCACGTCGCCGACCCACACGGTGTGTGCGTCGGGACGGCTCGAACCCGGATCTCCTTGCAGCGCACCCTTGTACAGCACGTTGGACTTGCACTGCGGCTGCGCGTGGTCGATCAGCAGACGCGACTCGAGGTGCTGGCCGTCGTCGGCGAAGTACAGGCCCAGCAGCTCCGCGTCGCCACCGGGCGCGTCGAACCGGACCTTGCCGGTCATCCGCACCAGGTCACCGCCGAGGCTCACCGCGACGTGCCGAAGTACCGCGTCCTTGCCCAGTCGGGCGTGATGCATGCTGACGTCTACCGTATCGTCGGCCCAGTCGGCGATCCACACCACGATGAGCCGGGCGGCGTCCTCGACGACGAATTCGACGTTGTCGGCGTAGATCCCGCTGCCGCGCTGGTCGATGACCACGACTGCCTCGCCGAGCTCCTCGACGCGAATCTGCAGATGCCCGTAGGCGGTGGCACCTTCACCGGGACCCTCGATTGTGATGTCGATCGGCTCGGCGATCTGGGTGTTACGCGCAACGGTCAGCAGGGTGGCGGAGTTGAATGACGAAAACGCCTGCGCGGCAACCCGATCAGAGGGTACGCCGCCCTCACCGAGCCGCTCGTCACCGCGCCGGACCGTTTCCACCCGCACACCAGGGCGTTCGCTGACGCTGATCCGTGCGCTGCCGGTGGCCGACGCGGAGCCGTCATGCAGACCCCGCAGGCGCCGCAGCGGGGTGAACCGCCAGATCTCGTCGCGGCCGTGCGGCACTTCGAAGGCGTCGACGTCGAACGAGGAAAAAATCTCGCCCTTGTTGACGGCGGTCAGGGCCCCACCCTCAACCGCTTCGGTCAGATTCGTCACTAGCCGACCGCGCCTTCCATCTGCAGCTCGATCAGCCGGTTGAGTTCAAGGGCGTATTCCATGGGCAGCTCCTTGGCGATCGGCTCGACGAAACCGCGCACCACCATCGCCATCGCCTCGTCCTCGGTCAGCCCGCGGCTCATCAGATAGAACAGCTGGTCCTCGCTGACTTTGGACACGGTCGCCTCGTGGCCCATCGTGACATCGTCCTCGCGGATGTCGACGTAGGGGTAGGTGTCACTGCGGCTTACCGTATCGACCAGCAGCGCATCGCATTTCACGCTGGAGCGCGACCCATACGCGCCCTTGTTCACCTGCACCAGGCCGCGGTAGGAAGCCCGGCCACCGTTGCGAGCCACCGACTTGGACACGATGTTGCTCGACGTGTTCGGCGCCAGGTGCAGCATCTTGGCGCCGGTGTCCTGGTGCTGACCCTCACCGGCGAATGCCACCGAGAGCACCTCGCCCTTGGCGTGCTCGCCGGTCATCCAGACCGCCGGGTATTTCATGGTGACCTTCGAGCCGATGTTGCCGTCGATCCACTCCATCGTCGCGCCCGCCTCTGCGCGGGCCCGCTTGGTGACCAGGTTGTAGACATTGCCCGACCAGTTCTGAATCGTGGTGTAACGGCAACGGCCACCGGGCTTTACGATGATCTCCACCACCGCCGAGTGCAGTGAGTCCGATTTGTAGATGGGCGCGGTACAGCCCTCCACGTAGTGGACGTAAGCATTCTCATCAACGATGATCAGCGTCCGCTCGAACTGGCCCATGTTCTCGGTGTTGATCCGGAAGTAGGCCTGCAGCGGAATGTCGACGTGCACACCGGGCGGGACGTAGATGAACGAACCTCCACTCCAGACAGCGGTGTTCAGCGCGGAGAACTTGTTGTCACCCGCCGGAATCACCGTTCCGAAGTGTTCTTTGAAAATATCCTCTTGTTCACGCAGTCCGGTGTCGGTGTCGAGAAAGATAACCCCTTGGGCCTCAAGGTCTTCGCGAATCTGGTGGTAAACGACCTCTGACTCGTACTGGGCCGCCACACCGGCGACCAGCCGCTGCTTCTCGGCTTCCGGGATGCCCAGCCTGTCGTAGGTGTTGCGGATGTCCTCGGGCAGATCATCCCAAGTGGCAGCCTGCTTCTCGGTTGAGCGCACGAAGTACTTGATGTTGTCGAAGTCGATGCCTTCGAGGTTGGAGCCCCACTTCGGCATCGGCTTGCGCTCGAAAATGCGCAGCGCCTTGAGCCGGTTCTCCAGCATCCACTCCGGCTCGTTCTTCTTGGCTGAGATGTCGCGCACCACGGCTTCGGAGAGTCCGCGCTGCGCGCTGGCGCCGGCGACGTCGGAATCCGCCCAGCCGTAACCGTAGCGGCCCAGCGAGGCGATGGCCTCTTCCTGCGACAGCGTCTCTTTAGCCGAGGGCGCCCCCAGCTTTTGAACCTCCGGGGTGGTCGTCATTGCGACACTCCTTGCTTGCTTGTGGTGGCTTCGGCGCGGGCTGTGCGCCGAAGTGCGGCTGGAGCTTCGGTGGTGAGCGGGACATGCGTCGTGCACGCACAGTCGCCGTTGACGATCATCGCGAGGCGCTGCACGTGCGTACCAAGTACCTCCGCCATCGCCTCCTGCTCGGTTTCGCACAACTCCGGGAACTCCTCGGCCACGTGTGACACCGGGCAGTGGTGCTGACAGATCTGTACGCCGTGGATCGGGCTGTCCACCCGCGTGGTGGTCGCCACATACCCGGCCTTGCTCAGCGCACCGGCGACGCGCTCGGCGGCGGCTTCCATATCCGTCTCCGCCGTCGACTCGGGCGCGGCGACGTCGGACAAAATCGCGTCGATCCGCTGGCGGGCGAACTTGCGGACGGCGTCTTCGCCCCCGATTTCGCGGAGTTGGCGCATCGCCGCCGACGCCAAGTCGTCGTAGCTGTGGTCCAGTTTCGCCCGGCCGGCCGCCGTCAGCCGGTACCTCTTCGCCGGCCTGCCCCGTCCCACCTGCTGCCATGGCGCCGGAGGCACCGACTCGGCCTCCCCCGCCTCGATCAAAGCGTCCAGGTGACGGCGCACACCGGCCGCGGACAACCCCAGCCGCTCACCGATCTGACCGGCCGTGATCGACCCGGATTCCAGCAGTAACCGCACGACGGCGCTCCTGGTGTGGCCGTCGTGAGTCACCGCAGCCTGATCGGCCTCGGGTCGGATTTTCACAACACCAGTGTGACGCAATTCCGGCGACCGGTAAAGCCGGGGTGCACCGCGCGCCGGCTGGGTCCCCCGGCGGCGACCCGCCGCGCCCGGCTCCGCCACGCTTGCGATCGCCGTTACGCTGCTCTGATGGCAGCTCGCCACCACACGCTGAGTTCGTCGATCGCCAGCTTGCACGGCGATGAGCAGGCGGTCGGCTCGCCGCTGAACGAGAGCGAGCTGGTCGCCGTTCGTCGCACCCGGCTGTTCGGCGCGACCGGCACGGTGCTGATGGCGATCGGCGCGTTAGGCGCCGGGGCACGGCCGGTGGTGCAGGACCCGACGTTCGGTGTTCGGCTGCTCAACCTACCGTCGCGCATTCAGACGGTGTCGTTGACCATGACCACCACCGGCGCGGTGATGATGGCGCTGGCCTGGCTGATGCTGGGCCGGTTCGCGCTCGGGGAACGGCGCATGTCGCGCGGCGACCTGGACCGCACGCTGCTGTTGTGGACGCTGCCGCTGTTGCTCGCGCCGCCGATGTACAGCAAGGACGTCTACTCCTATCTGGCGCAAAGCCAGATCTGCCGACAGGGGCTCGACCCGTATCGAGTGGGTCCGGCGCCCGGACTTGGCCTCGACCACGTGTTCACCCTGTCGGTGCCCAGCCTGTGGCGGGAGACCCCGGCACCCTACGGGCCGCTGTTCCTGTGGGTCGGTCGCGGCATATCGGCGCTGACCGGGGAGAACATCGTCGCCGCGGTGCTGTGTCATCGGCTGGTCGTGCTGATCGGCGTGGGGTTGATCGTGTGGGCGATGCCGCGGCTGGCCAGCCGCTGCGGTGTGGCTGAGGTCAGCGCGCTGTGGTTGGGTGCGGCCAATCCGCTGCTGATCATGCATCTGGTCGCCGGCATCCACAACGAGGCGCTGATGCTGGGGCTGATGCTGACCGGCACCGAACTCGCGCTGCGCGGCGTGGGTTCGAGCCGGGCATTGATTCCCGGTCCGGGCGAGCGGGGCGACTGGCGGCACTGGGCGCCGATCGGCGCGTTGCTGGCCGGCGCGATCCTGATCACACTGTCGTCGCAGGTGAAACTGCCGTCGCTGCTGGCACTGGGGTTTGTCACGATCGCATTGGCCTTCCGCTGGGGTGGCAACCTGCGCGCGCTGCTGCTGGCGGGCGGTCTGATGACCGGCCTGGCGTTGGCGGTGATGGCGTTGGTCGGCTGGGCCAGTCGGCTGGGCTTCGGATGGATCTTCACGCTGGGCACCGCCAACGTGGTGCGTAGCTGGATGTCGCCCCCGACACTGATCGCGCTCGGCACCGGACAGGCGGGCATCCTGCTCGGCTTGGGCGATCACACCACTGCTGTGCTGTCGCTCACCCGCGGGATCGGTGTGCTGATCATCGCGGTGATGGTGGGCTGGCTGCTGATCGCGGTCTTCCGCGGCCGGCTGCACCCCATCGGCGGGCTGGGCGTCGCGCTGGGTGTCACAGTGTTGCTGTTTCCGGTGGTGCAGCCGTGGTATCTGCTGTGGGCGATCATTCCGTTGGCAGCGTGGGCGACCCGTCCGAGCTTCCGGGTAGCCGCGATCGGTGTGACGTTCGTCGTAGGGGTTTTCGGGCCGACCGCCAACGGCGACCGCTTCGCGTTGTTCCAGATTCTCGACGCCACGGTGGCCAGCACGATCGTGGTGCTGATCCTGATCGCCGTCACCTACACCCGGCTGCCGTGGCGCCAATTGCGCAGCGAGGGCGCGGAACTGCTTCATGACGTATTGACACCGGATGTGGTGAAGGACACTAAGACCCATGAGCCTGCGCCGATACCAGGCGCATACGCTGAATCTCCGTGAACTCGGATGTCCCCGTGCGGTTGCGCGGGGTGTGCAAGCAGTACGGGTCGGGCGCATCGGTTTGCAAAGCGGTGGAAAACCTCGACCTTGACGTGCATGCCGCCGAAGTGTTCGCGCTGTTGGGTCCCAATGGGGCGGGTAAGACGACGACGGTGGAGATGTGCGAGGGCTTCATCCGCCCCGATGCCGGCACGGTCGAAGTCCTCGGGTTGGATCCGATCGCCGACAATGCCCGGCTGCGGGAACGCATCGGGGTGATGCTGCAGGGCGGCGGCGGCTATCCGGCCGCACGCGCCGGCGAAATGCTCAGACTGCTCGCCGCCTATGCCGCCGACCCGCTGGATCCCGAGTGGCTGCTGACGACCCTGGGCCTCACCGACGTCGCGCACACCACCTACCGGCGGCTTTCCGGCGGGCAGCAGCAGCGCCTGGCGTTGGCGTGTGCGCTGGTCGGCCGACCCGAGCTGGTGTTTCTCGACGAGCCGACCGCAGGCATGGATGCCCATGCCCGGCTGCTGGTGTGGGAACTCATCGACGCGCTGCGGCGCGACGGCGTGACCGTGGTGCTGACCACCCACCAGCTCAAGGAGGCCGAAGAGCTGGCCGACCGGCTGGTGATCATCGACCACGGCGTGCAGGTGGCCGCGGGAACACCTACCGAACTGATGCGCAGCGGCGCCAAAGACCAGCTGCGGTTCAGCGCGCCGCCGCGGCTCGACTTGTCGCTGCTGACCTCGGCCTTGCCGGAGGGGTACCGGGCCAGCGAAGTGCTCCCCGGCGAGTACCTGGTCGAAGGCCCAATCGACCCACAGGTGCTGGCCACGGTGACGGCGTGGTGTGCGCAGATCGACGTGCTGGCCACCGACATGCGGGTAGAGCAGCGCAGTTTGGAAGACGTGTTCTTGGAGCTGACTGGCCGGGAGCTGCGCTCATGACCGAGACGCTTTTCCCCGCAGGCACTTTCACGCCCAACCCGCGACCCAGCGCGGTGTCGCGGATGCTGTCCGCGCAATTCGCGTTGGAACTCAAACTGCTGCTACGCAACGGCGAGCAGTTGCTGCTGACCATGTTCATTCCGATCACCCTGCTGGTCGGTCTGACGTTGCTGCCGCTGGGATCGTTCGGCCACAACCGTGCTGCCACCTTCGTGCCGGTGATCATGGCGCTCGCGGTGGTTTCCACGGCGTTCACCGGTCAGGCGATTGCGGTGGCATTCGATCGCCGCTACGGGGCGCTCAAACGGCTGGGCGCCACCGCGCTGCCGGTGTGGGGCATCATTGCCGGCAAGTCGCTGGCCGTGGTCGCCGTCGTGTTTTTGCAGTCGATCATTTTGGGCGCCATAGGTTTTGGGTTGGGTTGGCGCCCGGCGTTGATGGGTCT
Organism: Mycobacterium shimoidei; assembly: GCF_900417275.1. Lineage (NCBI taxonomy): Bacteria > Bacillati > Actinomycetota > Actinomycetes > Mycobacteriales > Mycobacteriaceae > Mycobacterium > Mycobacterium shimoidei. Next base: position 3,940,176 of record NZ_UEGW01000001.1, read on the forward strand.
GGTACTGGGCGCGGTGATCATTGCGTTGGGAACCGCGGCTTTCGCCGCGCTGGGTCTGCTGCTGGGTGGCACACTGCGCGCCGAGATCGTGCTGGCGGTCGCCAACCTGTTGTGGTTCGTCTTCGCCGGGTTCGGGGCGTTGACCGTGGAGACCGAGATGGTGCCCGACGCGGTCAAGTGGGCCGCGCGGCTCACCCCGTCCGGAGCGCTCACCGAGGCACTGTCGCAGGCGATGAGTGTGTCGGTGGACTGGTTCGGCGCCGGCGTCCTGGTGGTGTGGGGCGCGCTGGGTGCGGTGGCGGCGCTGCGCTGGTTCCGGTTCACCTGAGCGTGAAGCTGGTTCACATTCGGCAGAAGCTTTGCACGCGGCCTACTACTCCCTACTACGGGCCGTAGTTTCTGGTCGCTTACGATCGAGTCGGTGACGACTACGACGATGCCCGTGGGGCGGTGGCTGCTGCGGCTGGTGGACCTGCTGCCGATGCCCAGCCTGCGTGTGCAGCGGATCATCGCCGCGTTCGTCATCCTGACCCAGGGCGGGATCGCCGTCACGGGTGCCATCGTCCGAGTCACCGCCTCCGGGTTGGGTTGTCCGACTTGGCCGCAGTGCTTCCCGGGCAGCTTCACCCCCGTCCCGGTCGCCGAGGTGCCTCGCATCCATCAGGCCGTCGAGTTCGGCAATCGCATGGTCACCTTCGCCGTCGTCATCGCCGCGGCGCTGGCGGTGCTGGCGGTCACCCGGGCCCGCCGCCGCGCCGAAGTCCTGGTGTACGCCTGGCTGATGCCCGCCTCGACGGTGGTGCAGGCGGTGATCGGCGGCGTCACCGTGCTCACCGGCCTGTTGTGGTGGACGGTGGCCATCCACCTGTTGGCGTCGATGACGATGGTGTGGCTGGCGGTGCTGCTCTACGTCAAGGTCGGCGAACCGGACGACGGTGTGGTGAGTCTTCGGGTCGTCAAACCGCTGCGCGGGCTGACACTGCTCAGCGCGGTCACACTGGCCGCGGTTCTGGTCACCGGCACCCTGGTCACCGCGGCGGGCCCGCATGCCGGCGACACCAGCCCGTGGCGTACGGTACCGCGGCTCAAGATCGAGATCACCACGCTGGTACACATGCACTCCTCATTGCTGGTGGCCTACCTGGCGCTGCTGGTCGGGCTCGGGTTCGGGCTGCTGGCCGTGCGGGCGCCCCAACAGGTGTGGCTGCGCCTGGGCGTTTTGGTTGTGCTGGTTTTCGCGCAGGCCACGGTGGGGACCGTGCAGTTCTTCACCGGGGTGCCCGCTGCGCTGGTGGCCGTGCATGTCGCCGGCGCCGCGTTGTGCACCGCCGCGACGGCCGCCTTATGGGCGTCGATGCGAGAGCGGACCCAGCCCCAACCGCTCCAGGGCTGACTCCACGGCGATCGCGAACTGGCGCTGCGCGTCCTGGCGTGTCGCGTTGTCCAACAGCTCCCAGCCGAACCTCGGTGCGACCAGATCGAGCCGCACCAACCGGGCGTCATCGGTGACGTCAGCGCGCGCGTAGAGCAATTCGTCTACGTCGATGCGCAGCTGCCGGGCAGCGGCGCGCAGCGCGGCGTGCCCGACGTCCCACAGTTCGAAATCGGCGTCCACCGCCCCCTGAGCGGTGAATGCGTGGGATTGGCCGCCGGCGAAAAACACCAGCGCGATTGCGCTATTGGAAGCCTTTGCCGTCGGCACTCCGGCGTTTTCGAGATCGCGCAGGTAGCGCCGGCCGAGGTTCCAGGCGACAACGTTCGGGGCGTTCAGCAGATGGGCCACCCGCTTGGTCCAGGCCAGGAACTCCGCCCGCCGGTCGTGACCGGATTCGCGCAGGATCACCAGGTCGGCGTGCAGGGTGTCCGCGTCCTCCCAGGACATCCAGCGGGCGTGCAGGCCACGCTTGCGCAATGCGGTCACCAATCCGGCGTCATCTTTTTCGACACCGGCCAGCACGATGCGGGGATGGCGGATGTCGGGACGGGCCAGCTTCATGGGCGCTCCATACTTCCGGATGATAGGGGGCATGCACGCGATCGAAGTCGCCGAAACCGGCGGACCCGAAGTACTGCGTTATGTCGACCGGCCGCAACCCTCCCCCGCCGTGGGCCAGGTGCTGATCAAAGCTGAGGCGATCGGCGTCAACTACATCGACACCTACTTCCGATCCGGCCTCTATCCGCGCGAGCTGCCGTTCATCTTGGGCATGGAAGTGGCAGGGACAATCGCCGCGGTCGGCGACGGCGTGACGCGCCTCGCGGTCGGCGACCGGGTGGTTACGGCGGCCGCGTCGGGTGCCTACGCCGAATTATGCACCGCGCCAGCTGATCTCGTGGGTCAGGTACCCGCAGCTGTGGATTTCGACGTGGCGGCCGCGGCGCTGCTGAAGGGAATGACCGCGCACTATCTGCTCAAGTCGGTCTATCCGGTACAGCCCGGTGACACGATCCTGGTCCATGCCGGGGCGGGCGGGGTCGGCCTGATTCTGACGCAGTGGGCGGCCAGCCTCGGGGCCCCGGTGATCACCACCGTGTCGACACCGGCCAAAGCCGAGCTGTCGCGACAGGCCGGGGCCGCCGAAGTACTGGACTACCCCGGCGATGATCCCGACGAATTCGGCAGGAAGATAAGGGAATTGACCGACGGAGTCGGTGCCGCCGCCGTGTACGACGGCGTGGGCGCCAGCACATTCGACGCCAGCCTGGCCAGTCTCGCGGTACGCGGGACGCTGGCGCTGTTCGGTGCAGCCAGTGGACCCGTCCCGCCGGTCGACCCGCAGCGGCTCAACACCGCCGGCTCGGTGTACCTGACCCGTCCATCGCTAGCTCATTTCACCCGTACCGCACAGGAATTTGCTTGGCGCTCAGAGGAACTGCTCGACGCCATCGCGACGGGATCACTTAGCGTGACGGTCAGCGAACGCTATCCGCTGTCCGACGCCGCGCAGGCGCACCGCGATCTGCAAGAGCGCAAGACCGTCGGCTCGATTGTGCTGGTGCCCTGAGTCAGCCGCCCCATTTGGCGGCTTCGGCTTGGTCGCGGGCCAGCATCGCGGTGGTGTTGGTCTCATGGGTGCCCGCCATGGCGTGATAAGCCCGCACCAAATCGGCCATCGCCTGATTCCACTGCGCCTGCCAGGCCTGATACGTCATCCCGGTATCGCCTTGCCAAGCCCCCGACAACGCCGCCTGCTCACTGGCGATATCGGCACCCAACCCCTGCAAGGTCGCCGCATACCCGGCCATATCCGCCGCATGCGCCAGCATCGCCGGATAGTTGTACATAATCTGCGACATCACTAAACCCCTCTTCCCTTAAAACCCGGTGTAGCTCGACGCCGCCGCCGCATCGGCCGCCACATACGTGCCCGCGGCATCCCCCAAATTGGCCTGCGCAATATCCAGCAACGCATTCACCTTCGCCGCCGCCTCCACAAACCGGGCATGCGCACCCTGAAACGCCGCCGCCGACTCCCCCACATGAAACGCCTGCGCCGACACCGCCTCCTGCTCGGCCTGCCCAATCGTCGAACGCATCAACCCCGCCTTAGCCGCAAACGCCGACTGCGACGCCACCAACTGCGGAATATGCGCATCCAACATGCTCATCCGACTCCCCTTTCCTCACCATCCCAACTGCCCGGCAGCATCGGCACACCCGGCCCCACACCAAACTCATCACCAGCCAACCTCGCCAACCCCACCGCCACCGGCCCACGACCGTTCCCACTAAACCCCAACGACCCCGCCCCCGCATCCGACGTCAGCANCCAACTGCCCGGCAGCATCGGCACACCCGGCCCCACACCAAACTCATCACCAGCCAACCTCGCCAACCCCACCGCCACCGGCCCACGACCGTTCCCACTAAACCCCAACGACCCCGCCCCCGCATCCGACGTCAGCACCGTGGCCCATTGCGGGTCGACCGCTACGTTCATGTCCGCGAATTGGTCGCCGTGTGCGCGCTGCGGAGCCCGCCGGCGTCGCCGCGCGCGGGCCTCGCGCCGCGCGCTGGCTGAGGCGGCCGCTGTATCCGGTTCGGGCGCTTTGCGTTTGGCGCTGGAGCCGGCGGCGGCGCTCATCCGCGACGAGGATCCGATGCCGGGCGGCCCGATCACATAGGGCGGCAGGAAGCCCGCCCCACCGGCGGCTGTCGGGGGCGGGGCTGGTGGCGTGGGGCCGGCGACAGTGCTCACGGTCGCGGTGGGCGCAGGCGCCGACGACGCGGCAGGGGCCGCGGCCGTCGCGGCGACGGTCGGCGCCGTCCCGGCGACGGGCAGCGTGCTCTGCGACGTCGCGACGGGTGCCGGCGCCACTGCCGGTGGGACCGTCGCCTGAGGAAGGCCGGCGAGCCCGGCGAGTCCTGCGATTCCGCCCACGGACCCCGCGGGAGCCACCGCGGCACCGGCCGCGACCGCCAGCAACGCCGGATTCTGGCTCAGCCCGGTAGCGATTTCGGCGATATGCGTCGGCCAGTCGAACAGCGCCAGCTGAACGAGGTACTGGAAGGCCGCGCCCGGATTGGTCATCAGCAATTGGCCCACCTGCTGAAAATCCTCGCCGAACTCGAGCGTCCGGACCACCCAGAAAAGCGGCTGGCTCGGGTCGGTATACGAGTCGTACGGGAGTCCGTTGACCGTGCCGTTGGCGGGGTCCCAGTTCACTCCGAAGTTCTTCAGGATGTTCGCGATGAGGTCGTCGACCGGGTTGTCGACGGTGGGGTCGGGAGCGTCGTCCGAGTGCAGGGCTGAGGCATCGGATTTTTCGATCGGCGGCGCCGGCTCGGTCGGTGGCACCGACGCCACCGCAGCGCCGGAGACCGCCTGGTAGGTCGCCATGGTGGTGGCCGCCTGAACCCACATCCGCACATAGTCGGCCTCGTTGAGTGCAATCGGAATCGTGTTGATGCCAAAGAAATTGGTGGCGACCAGCACCGCGTGCACGGCATGGTTGGTGGCCAGCTCGGCGAGGGTCGGCATCGCCGCCAACGCGGCGGTGTAGGCCGCCGCCAGCGTCTCATGCTGGACGGCGGCGACCGAGCTGTGCGCGCTGGCCTGGGTCAACCAGGCCAGAAACGGCACATTTGCGGCCACGTAGGACTCGGCCGTGGGTCCCTCCCAGGAGGCTGCCTGCACCCGTCCGAGCAGCGCCGTCAACTCGTCGGCCACCGCCGCATATTCGGTACTCAACGACTTCCACGCCCCCGCCGCTGCCAACAACGCTTCCGGTCCCGGGCCACTGCTCAGCAACGCCGAATGCACCTCCGGGGGCGAGGCCATCCACACCGGCGCGGTCACGACTACGCGACCGAGTACGACGCCGCCGCTGCCGCGTCGGCCGCGGCGTACCCGGCGCCCGCTGCTGCCACCCCCACCCCGGAGCGCCCCAGCTCCGCGGCGCCTTGCGCCGCCAGCGCCGCATGCTCACTGCCGTGTGCGCTGAGCTGGGCCGCGGTCTGCAGCGACCCCGGATCTACCGCCGGCGGCGTCACCGCCGTGATCAGTGGGACAGCTCCGGCATGAGCAGCCGCCAGACGCGCGGTCAGCGCTTCGACAGCCGCGCTGGCGGCAGCCAAGCCTTCGGGGACAACGCGCAACGTCATGCCGGACAATCCTCCTTCGACGAGCCGAGGTAACTGAACATGATTTTCATTATCGACGATTCAATACCACCGCGGCCGCTATTTCAAGCCCGGGGCACAGCCGGTTCGGGGTAAGTGAGTGGAAGACGGCGTGCGCGGCTACAGCAGCGTCGGCAAGGCGATGGCGGAGTCGAGCGCCAACGCGCAAAACACCACGGCCAGATAGTTATTCGACTGCAGGAACAGCCGTAGCGGCTTGACCGGTTCGCCGCGGCACACCCCGGCGTAAAGCTGGTGGGCCATCGCCAGGAACCACACTCCGGCCAGCACCGCGACGGCGGCGTACAGCCATCCGGCGGCCAGCGCCAGCACCAGCGTCGCCGCCACCGTCAGCCAGGTGTAGACCAGGATCTGCCTGGTGACCTGACGTTCGGTCGCGACCGCCGGCAGCATCGGCACACCCGCGGCTCGGTAGTCCTCCTTGTAACGCATGGCCAGCGCCCAGGTGTGCGGCGGCGTCCAGAAGAAGATGATCGCGAACATCACCACCGCCGGCCATCCGATGGTGCCGGTGACCGCCGACCAGGCGATCATCACCGGCATGCAACCGGCCGCCCCGCCCCACACCACGTTCTGCGAGGTGCGGCGCTTGAGCAACAGCGTGTAGACGAACACGTAGAACGCGATCGTGGCCACCGCCAGCAGGCCCGAGAGCAGGTTCGTGGTCAACCACAGCCAAAAGAACGAGCCGATGCTCAGCGCCAGCCCGAACACCAGGGCGTAGCGGGTCGGCACGGTGTCTTGGGCCAGTGGCCGACGTGCAGTGCGCTTCATCACCTTGTCGATGTCGGCGTCAGCCACACAGTTGAGCGTGTTGGCCCCGCCGGCCGCCAGCATGCCGCCGATCAGGGTGTTGCCGATCAGCAGCGGGTCCACCGTGCCGCGGTGGGCCAGCAGCATCGCCGGTATGGCGGTGACCAGCAACAGCTCGATGACGCGAGGTTTGGTCAGCGCCAGGTACGCCAGAGCCGTCGCGCGTACTTTGCTCGGGGCTTGGGTGGTCGAGCGCCCGCGAATGCTCACGCAATAGCTCCTTGGATCGCACCGGCGCGCGGCTTTCTACTACAGAGGATGGTAGACCGCTACAGGATAGTGGGCACCGCTCAGGGGGGCCGGTGCGCGGTTCGCGGCGGCCCCCGATGGATATCCCCGTCGTCTCGGCCGCTACGGCCGTCACTTGCCCACTAGTGTGGGAAGAGATCACCTTGTCGACCCGAGGACTCAATCCGTGACCACACTCGATGAGATTTCCGAGCTAACCCGACCGCATCATCCGGATGACTGGACCGACATCGACTCCGCCGTTGTCGACACCATCAGGGTGCTGGCCGCCGACGCTGTCCAAAAGGTCGGCAATGGCCATCCCGGCACCGCGATGAGCCTGGCCCCGCTGGCCTACACGCTGTTTCAGCGGACGATGCGCCACGACCCCAGCGACACCACCTGGCTGGGTCGCGACCGGTTCGTGCTGTCGGCCGGACACAGCAGCCTGACTCTTTACATCCAGCTGTACCTGGGCGGATTCGGTCTCGAGTTGTCCGATATCCAGTCGTTGCGTACCTGGGGGTCCAAGACCCCCGGCCACCCCGAGTTCCGGCACACCAAGGGTGTGGAGATCACCACCGGACCGCTCGGGCAAGGCCTGGCGTCGGCCGTGGGGATGGCGATGGCGTCGCGCTACGAGCGTGGCTTGTTCGATCCCGATGCCGCGCCCGGATCCAGCCCGTTCGACCACTACATCTTCGTGATCGCCTCCGACGGCGACATCGAAGAGGGCGTGACGTCGGAAGCGTCGTCACTGGCCGCCGTACAGCAGCTGGGCAACCTGATCGTGTTCTACGACCACAACCAGATCTCGATCGAGGACGACACCAACATCGCGCTCTGCGAAGACACTGCAGCCCGCTACGAGGCCTACGGCTGGCACGTGCAGCGGGTCGAGGGTGGCGAAAACGTGGTCGGCATCGAAGAAGCGATCGCCAACGCCAAGGCGGTCACGGACCGGCCGTCGTTCATCGAGCTGCGCACGATCATCGGCTATCCGGCGCCGAACCTGATGAACACTGGCAAGGCGCATGGTGCGGCATTGGGCGAAGCGGAAGTAGCCGAGGTCAAGAAGGTGCTCGGCTTCGATCCCGACAAGACGTTCGAGGTGCGCGACGACGTCCTTGCGCACACCCGCAAGCTGGTGGACCGCGGCAAAGAGGCGCACCAGAAGTGGCAGGCGGATTTCGAAGCCTGGGCGCAGCGCGAACCGGAACGCAAGGCGCTGCTGGACCGGTTGACCGCCGAAGAACTGCCCGACGGCTGGGATGCCGACATACCGCACTGGGAGCCCGGATCCGCCGAGATCGCCACCCGCAAGGCATCCGGTGAGGTGCTGAACGCGGTGGCCCCCAAACTGCCCGAGCTGTGGGGCGGTTCGGCCGACCTTGCCGAGAGCAACCTCACCACCATCAAAGACGCGGATTCGTTTGGGCCGCCGTCGATTTCCACTAAGGAGTTCACGGCGTCCTGGTATGGGCGGGTCCTGCACTTCGGTGTCCGCGAACACGCGATGGGCGCCATCTTGTCCGGCATCGTGCTGCACGGCCCGACCCGGGCGTTCGGCGGCACATTCCTGCAGTTCTCCGACTACATGCGCCCGGCAGTGCGGCTGGCAGCCCTGATGGACATCGACACCATCTACGTCTGGACGCACGACTCGATCGGCCTCGGTGAAGACGGGCCCACTCATCAACCCATCGAGCATCTTTCGGCGCTGCGTGCGATCCCGAACTTGGCGGTGGTCCGACCCGGCGACGCCAATGAGACCGCGTACGCGTGGCGCTCGATCCTGGCCCGCGGCAACGGCAGCGGCCCGGTCGGGCTGTGTCTGACCCGGCAAGGTCTGCCGGTGCTGGAGGGCACCAGCTACGAGGGTGTGTCGCGGGGTGGTTACGTGCTCGGTGACGACGGCGACGAGGAACCCGACGTCGTACTGATCGCCACCGGCTCGGAGTTGCAGATCGCCGTGGCAGCGAAAAAGGCATTGGCAGACAAGAACATTGCTGCACGAGTCGTGTCGATGCCATGCATGGAATGGTTTGAGTCGCAACCTGCGGACTACCGCGACAAGGTGTTGCCACCGAGCGTATCGGCCCGGGTCGCGGTCGAGGCCGGCGTCGCGCAGAGCTGGCACAAACTGGTCGGCGACACCGGAGAGATCGTGTCGATCGAGCACTACGGTGCATCCGCGGACTACAAAACCCTGTTCCGCGAATTCGGGTTCACTCACGAGGCCGTCGTCGCTGCCGCCGAACGGACCCTGGAGAACTAGAAGGAGGACGTCCTAATGACGCAGAATCCGAACCTCGCCGCACTCAGTGCCGCCGGGGTATCCGTCTGGTTGGACGATTTGTCGCGAGAACGGCTGCAGAGCGGGAACCTGCAGGAACTGATCGACACCAAAAGCGTTGTCGGCGTGACGACCAACCCGTCGATTTTTCAAAAGGCGTTCGCCGAGGGCAAGGCCTACGACGATCAGATCGCCGAGCTGGCCGCGCGCGGCGCCGACGTGGACGCGACGATACGCACGGTCACGACCGACGATGTGCGCAACGCCTGCGACGTCCTGGCACCGCAATGGGAAGGCTCCGACGGAGTCGACGGCCGGGTCTCGATCGAAGTCGACCCACGGCTCGCCCACGACACCGACAAGACCATCAAACAGGCCATCGAATTGTGGAAGATCGTCGACCGGCCCAACCTGTTCATCAAGATCCCGGCCACCGAGGCCGGTCTGCCCGCCATCAGCGCGACGCTGGCAGAAGGGATTTCGGTCAACGTCACGCTGATCTTCTCCGTCGAGCGCTACCGCCAGGTGATGGACGCCTACCTCGACGGGCTGCGCGCGGCCAAGAAAGCCGGACATGACCTGTCCAAGATCCACTCGGTGGCGTCGTTTTTCGTCTCTCGCGTTGACACCGAAGTGGACAAGCGACTGGAGAAAATCGGCACCCCGGAAGCGCTGGCGCTGCGCGGTCAGGCCGGGGTCGCCAACGCCCGACTGGCATACGCCGCATACCAGGAAGTCTTCGTCGGCGGAGATGCCTACGAGCAGCTCAGGGCCGACGGTGCACGGGTGCAGCGTCCGCTGTGGGCATCGACGGGCGTGAAGAACCCCGACTACTCGGACACGCTCTACGTCACCGAACTGGTCGCGCCGAACACGGTGAACACCATGCCGGAGAAGACGATTGACGCTGTCGCCGATCACGGTGTCATCTCCGGCGACACGGTCACCGGTACCGCAGCGGCGGCCCAGGAGGTGTTCGACAAACTCCAGGCCGTGGGAATCGACCTGACCGACGTGTTCCTCGTCCTCGAGAACGAGGGCGTGCAGAAGTTCGAAGACTCCTGGACAGAGCTGCTCAAGGAAACCCAGACTCAACTGGACTCCGCCTCCAAGTGAGCCCTGCCGGCACTCGGGGCAACATCGGCCAGTGGCGAAACCCCTTACGGGACAAACGCGATAAGCGCCTGCCACGGATCGCGGGATCATGCGCGTTGGTGATATTCGGCGTCACCGGCGACCTCGCCCGCAAAAAGGTGATGCCGGCGGTCTACGACCTGGCCAACCGGGGGTTACTGCCGCCCACGTTCGCGTTGGTTGGATTCGCCCGGCGGGACTGGGAGGACCAGGATTTCGCCCAGCAGGTGTACCAGGCGGTCAAGGAACACGCCCGCACACCGTTTCGGGACGCGATCTGGGATCGGCTTTCCGAAGGAATCCGGTTTGTGCAGGGCACCTTCGACGACCAGGCGGCGTTCGCCCGGCTCGCCGAGTCCCTGGACAAGCTCGACACCGAGCGCGCCACCGGCGGCAACCACGCCTTCTATTTAGCCATCCCGCCCAACGCTTTTCCAACGGTCTGCGAACAGCTGCACAGATCCGGGCTGGCACGGCCACAAGAAGGCCGATGGAGCCGAGTCGTTATCGAGAAGCCGTTCGGCCACGACTTGGACAGCGCGCGCGAACTCAACAAGGTGGTCAACAGCGTCTTCCCCGAAGAGTCGGTGTTTCGCATCGACCACTATCTGGGCAAGGAGACGGTGCAGAACATCTTGGCGCTGCGGTTCGCCAATCAACTGTTCGACCCGATCTGGAACTCGCACTACGTCGACCATGTGCAGATCACCATGGCCGAAGACATCGGCCTGGGTGGGCGAGCCGGATACTACGACGGCATCGGAGCGGCCCGCGACGTCATCCAGAACCACTTGATGCAGCTGCTGGCACTGACCGCGATGGAAGAGCCGGTCAGTTTCCATCCCGCCGAACTGCGGACCGAAAAGATCAAGGTGCTCTCGGCCACCCAGCTCGCTCAGCCGCTGGACGAAACCACCAGTCGCGGCCAGTACGTCGCCGGTTGGCAGGGTGGGCAGAAGGTGGTCGGGCTGCTCGATGAGGAGGGGTTCGCCAAGGACTCGGTCACCGAGACATTCGCCGCCATCACGCTGGAGGTCGACACCCGTCGCTGGGCAGGTGTGCCGTTCTACCTGCGCACCGGAAAACGGTTGGGCCGCAGAGTGACCGAGATCGCATTGGTGTTCAAACGGGCGCCGCATCTGCCGTTCGACGCGACCATGACCGATGAGTTGAGCGCCAATGCGCTGGTGATCCGGGTGCAGCCGGACGAGGGTGTCACGCTGCGGTTCGGCTCCAAGGTGCCGGGCACGGCCATGGAGGTCCGGGATGTCAATATGGATTTCTCCTACGGCTCGGCGTTCGCCGAGGACTCCCCCGAGGCCTACGAGCGGTTGATCCTCGATGTGCTGCTCGGCGAGCCGTCGCTGTTCCCCGTCAACGAGGAAGTCGAAATGGCCTGGGAGATACTTGATCCGGTGCTGGAGAACTGGGCCGCTCAAGGTAAGCCTGAACCGTATGAAGCGGGCACCTGGGGTCCCGCCTCGGCATTCGACATGCTGCGCCGCGCCGGTCGTGAGTGGCGGCGACCCTGATGATCCGCGCCGCCGACGATGCAATGATGGTTCCGCGCGGCTGCGAGGAGCGGCGACCCCGATGATTATCGACCTGCCGGACACCACGACTAACGCCATCAACAAGAAGCTCGACGAATTGCGCGAAAGGGTTGGCGCGGTCACTCTCGGGCGAGTTCTGACCCTGGTCATCGCGCCGGACAGCGATGCGATGCTCGAAGAATCCATCGAAGCGGCCAATGCCGCCAGCCACGAGCATCCCAGCCGGGTGATCGTGGTGATGAACGGCGACCCGGATGCTGCCGACACGCGGCTGGATGCCCAGCTGCGGGCAGGAGGTGACAGTGGCGCCGGTGAGGTGGTTGTGCTTCGGCTTTCGGGCCCGCTGTCCGGCCACGCCGCCAGCGTCGTGGTGCCGTTCCTGCTGCCCGATATTCCCGTGGTGGCTTGGTGGCCAGACAACGCGCCCGCCGTGCCGGCACAAGATCAGTTGGGCAAGTTGGCAATCCGGCGCATCACCGATGCAACCAACGGTGCTGACCCGTTGTCGGCGATCAAGAGCCGACTCCCCGGATACACCCCCGGCGACACCGACCTGGCGTGGAGCCGCATCACCTACTGGCGCGCCCTGCTCGCGTCGGCGATCGATCAGCCACCGCACGAGCCGATCACCTCGGCACTGGTCTCCGGCCTCAAGACCGAGCCCGCACTGGACGTACTGGCAGGCTGGCTCGCCAGCCGGATCGACGGGCCGGTGCGCCGCGCCGTCGGTGAACTCAAGGTGGAGCTGATACGTAATACCGAGACGGTGACGCTGAGCCGACCGCAGGAGGGGGTGACGGCAACCTTGAGCCGCACGGGCAGACCGGACGCGTTGCTTCCGTTGCCGCGCAGGGATGCTCGTGAGTGTTTGGCTGAGGATCTGCGGCGGCTGGACCCAGACGCGATCTACTATTCTGCGCTCGAGGGCATCGACCGGGTGGAGTATGTATGAGCACCGATGTTGAGACGTTCACCGACGGCGATGCACTCGCGGCCGCAGCCGGCGAACGGTTGATCGACGTCATCGGGGCGGCCATCGCCACACGTGGGCGGGCGTTGATCGTGCTGACCGGGGGTGGCAACGGCATCCGGCTGCTGAGCTACCTCAGAACGCAGCAGCAGCGGATTTACTGGCCCGGCGTGCACCTGTTCTGGGGTGACGAACGTTACGTCGCCGAAGACCACGACGACCGCAACGAGAAACAAGCCCGCGAAGCCCTGCTGAATCACATTGACATCCCGCCTCGCAACGTGCACGCCATGCCGGCCAGCGACGATGAGACCGATGGCGATTTGGCCGCCGCGGCGTTGGCTTACGAACAGGTGCTGGCCGGCAACGCCGAACCAGGCCAGCCCGCACCGAATTTCGACGTCCACCTGCTCGGCGTGGGACCCGAGGGCCACATCAACTCGTTGTTTCCTCATACTCCCGCGGTGCGGGAGAAGAGCCGGCTGGTGGTCAGCGTCGAGGATTCACCGAAGCCGCCGCCGAAACGGATCACATTGACGCTGCCCGCGGTGCGGCGGGCCCGTGAGGTCTGGACGATGGTGTCGGGCGCAGAAAAAGCCGACGCCGTGGCCGCGGCCATCGCCGGCGCCGACCCGGTGCGGGTGCCGGCCGCGGGGGCCGTCGGACGGGAGAGAACGGTCTGGTTCCTCGACAAACAGGCAGCGTCCAAGCTGGGCTAGCCGCTAGCCCACGAAAACAGAATCGCGGCGTAGTCCTCGAGGCGGCCGCTGCCCCGGGCAATAATGGCTGTCATGGCGGACAAAGGCGGCGGGCCGGAACGCAAGCGGATCAAGACCCTCGCGCAGGCGGCACTGAACGCCGACGTCACGGTGCAGCAACTCGAGTCGTTCCTGACCGACCTCGGGCCCACGCTGAACGAGCTGAACGACTCGCTGTCGGCCCTGAATGCCACCGTCGAACGACTTGACAACGGCCTGGACCACTTCGAAGGAACGCTCACCGGCCTCGACGAGCTGGCCCGCCGGCTGGCGACGCTGATCGAACCGGTCGAGGCCATCGTCCAGCGGATCGACTACATGGTGAGTGTGGGCGAAACGGTGATGTCGCCGTTGTCGGCGACCGAACACGCCGTGCGCGGCATGCTCAACACGTTGCGGAACCGGACGGTGCGCTGACCTCAGCGGTATTTGATCAGCAGCTCCATCGCGATGATCGACACCAGCCAGATGCCGGTGACGAACAGGGTCACCCGGTCGAGGTTCTTCTCCACCACCGTCGACCCGGACAGGCTGGACTGCACACCCCCGCCGAACAGCGTCGACAGCCCGCCGCCCTTGGCGCGGTGCAGCAGCACCAGCAACATCACCAGGATGCTGGTCACCACCAGGGTTATCTGCAGGGCCAATTCCATGGCCATCACCATACCGGTCAGCGCCGATAACTCAGGGCAGCGGGCCCCCAGCGGCGATGGCGGACAGCGTCGCGAACTGCTCACCGTCCAGCGACGCGCCGCCGACCAGGGCGCCGTCGACGTCATCGCAGGCGACGATGTCACCGATGTTCTTCGCGGTCACCGAGCCGCCATAGAGCACCCGCACACTGTCCGCGATCTGCGTCGACGCCAGCGCACCGAGCTCCTTGCGGATGGCTGCGCAGACCTCCTGCGCGTCGGAGGCGCTGGCCACCCGGCCGGTGCCGATCGCCCACACGGGCTCGTAGGCGATGACGACGTTGGCGATCTGTTCGGCGGATAGCCCGGCCAGCGAGCCGCGCAGCTGCTCGATGTTGTGGTTCACATGGTCGCCGGCTTCCCGGACATCGAGGTGCTCACCGATGCACACGATCGGGGTCAGCTCGTGCCTGAGCGCGGCGGCCGCTTTGGCAGCCACCAGCTCGTCGTCTTCGTTGTGGTAGGTGCGCCGTTCGGAGTGGCCGACGATAACGTAGCTGCAGCCGAGCTTGGCCAGGAACGCGCCGCTGATGTCGCCGGTGTAGGCGCCCGAATCGTGCTGGGAGAGGTCTTGGGCGCCGTAGGTCAGCCGAAGCTTATCGCCGTCGACCAGGGTCTGCACGCTGCGCAGGTTGGTGAACGGTGGGATGACCGCGACGTCGACTTTGTCGAAGTACTTGTCCGGCAACGAGAATGCAATCTTTTGCACCAGCGCAATCGCCTCGAAGTGGTTGAGGTTCATCTTCCAGTTGCCGGCGATCAACGGCTTACGGCTCATTGGTCCAGCACCTCCAGGCCGGGCAATGTCTTACCCTCAAGGTATTCCAGCGACGCGCCGCCGCCGGTGGAAATGTGCGAGAAGCCGTCCTCGGGCAGCCCCAGCGCGCGCACCGCGGCCGCGGAATCGCCGCCGCCGACCACGCTGAACGCGCCTTTGGCCGTGGCGGCGGCGATCGCTTCGGCGACTCCCTTGGTGCCGGCGGCGAATGCCTGGAATTCGAACACGCCCATCGGGCCGTTCCAGAAGATCGTGGTCGCATTGGACAACAGTGTGCTGAACCGCTGCACCGACCCCGGCCCGATGTCCAAGCCCATCTTGTCTTCCGGAATCTCATCGCAGGCAACGATTTCCGACGGCGAATCGGCGGCGAACTTGTCGGCTACGACGACGTCGGCCGGCAGCCGCAGCACGTCGGCGTAGGTGTCCAGCAGCCGTCGGCAAGTGTCGATCATCTCGCGTTCCAGCAACGAGGTTCCCACCGAAAGCCCTTGTGCAGCGAGAAACGTAAAGCACATGCCGCCACCGATCACGATGCTGTCGGCCTTTGTCGCCAACTTCTCGATCACTCCCAGCTTGTCGGACACCTTCGACCCACCGAGCACAACGGCATAGGGATGTTCGGTCGAATGGGTGAGCTGCTCAAGAACTTTCACCTCGGCAGTGACCAGCGTTCCGGCGTAGGACGGCAGCAGGGTGGCGACGTCGTAGACCGACGCCTGTTTGCGGTGGACCACCCCGAAACCGTCGGATACGAACGCGCCGCCGTCTGAGCCGACAAGCTCGACCAGTTGCCTGGCCAGCGCGAGCCGTTCGCTGTCGTCCTTGCTGGTCTCGCGCGGATCGAAGCGGACGTTCTCCAGCAGCAGCACGTCTCCGTCGGTGAGACCCTCGGCTCGGGCCAGCGCGTCGCTGCCAACGACGTCCCCGGCCAGCGCAACGTGCTGCCCCAGTTGCTCACCGAGTGCCGCAGCGACCGGCGCCAGCGACAGTTTCGGGTCCGGACCACCCTTGGGCCGGCCCAGATGCGCAGTCACCACGACCTTGGCGCCGGCGTCGGCCAGCGCTTTCAGCGTTGGCACCGACGCGGTGATGCGGCCGGAATCGGTGATTGTTCCGGCATCGTCGAGAGGGACGTTCAGGTCAGAACGCACCAATACGCCGCGACCTGAAACTCCTTGTGCGAGAAGGTCGTCGACTGACTTGATGGTCACGGCTTACAGCGACTTACCGACCAGTGCGACGAGGTCGACCAGGCGGTTGGAGTAACCCCACTCGTTGTCGTACCACGACACCACCTTGGCCTGATTGTCTATCGCCTTGGTCAGGCCGGCGTCGAAGATCGAGCTGTGCGGGTCGGTGACGATGTCGCTCGAAACGATCGGCGCCTCGTAGTACTTCAGGATGCCCTTGAGCTTGCCCTCGGCGGCAGCCTTGAACGCCGCGTTGATCTCCTCGACGCTGGCCGACTTGGTGAGGTCGGCGGTCAGGTCGGTGACCGAGCCGGTCGGGATCGGCACCCGCAGCGCGTAGCCGTCCAGCTTGCCCTTCAGCTCGGGCAGCACCAGGCCGATTGCCTTGGCGGCGCCGGTGGAGGTCGGCACGATGTTCAGCGCGGCGGCGCGAGCGCGGCGCAGGTCCTTGTGCGGGCCGTCCTGCAGGTTCTGGTCCTGGGTGTAGGCGTGAATGGTGGTCATCAGGCCCTTCACGATGCCGAATTCGTCGTGCAGCACCTTGGCCAGCGGCGCGAGGCAGTTCGTGGTGCAGGACGCGTTGGAGATGATGTTCTGGCTGCCGTCGTACTTGTCGTCGTTGACGCCCAGACAGATGGTGATGTCCGGGTCGGTGGCCGGCGCCGAGATGATGACCTTCCGGGCCCCTGCGTCCAGGTGACCTTTGGCCTTGGCGGCGTTGGTGAACAGCCCGGTGGATTCGACGACGACGTCGACGCCCAGGTCGCCCCAGGGCAGCGCGGCCGGCCCTTCCCTGACCGCCAGCGCCTTGATTTTGTCGCTGCCGACGACGATCGTGTCCTCGCCTTCCAGGCTGACGTCTTGGGGCAACCGGCCCAAGATCGAGTCGAATTTGAGCAGATGGGCCAGCGTCGCGTTGTCGGTGATGTCGTTGACGGCCACCACCTCGACATCGGCGATGCCTTGCTCGCGCTGCGCCAGTAGGGCCCGGTAGAAGTTCCGCCCGATTCGTCCGAAGCCGTTGATGCCTACCCGGACCGTCACGTCTCTCGTCTCCTTGGTTGCTGATCTGATCCACCGACCAGCCTAGTGGTGTGCCGGGGGCATCGCGAGGTCTGGTCCGACACGTTGCTGACCTGCGGGGTTATTTGCTCACCGGGTCACGGTGGGTGGTGAGGTGGACCGGGAACTCATCACCCGGTTCGGGCCAGGGCTGACGGCTCAGCATGTCGGCGATCGCGACATACCCTTCCTCGATCAGGCCCGCGTTGGCGTCGAAGATCCGGTACCACTGCCGCTGGGTCTGGATTGGCTGGCCTTCGAGGACTATCACCCGCAGATCGCCTTCGGCGAACTGGCACCGTCGTTGCACGGCGGCCAGCAGCTGCTCGTTGTGCAGATGGCCTTCACCGAAATTCCAGCCCACCAGCGGGCCGGCGACGATCTCGCCGTCCCGAATGCTGTAGTCGGCCTCGTTACCCGCTAGCGCGCGCGGCAATAGGCCATTGAGCGCTCGACCATGCAAGTGCAGCGAACGGAACGCCCCCGGGACCTTGTCGGCGACGACTTCGGCGGTCGCCCGATCGTAAAGTTTCACCAACTGGTTGAAAACCAGCGCGGAGCTTTTGACGATGTTCGCTTCGATGCGATCTTCGGCGCCGGCACGGAAACACCACAGGCTGCTGGCCCAGTTCCCGGCGTAATAGCGCATCGCCGGCAGGAACGAGATCTGCTGCGGAAACATATTTCCCGCGATCAACGCCACCGCGAGCACGATCACCAAGACCGCAGCCAGCCACGGTGACGAGATGTCGGTGGCTTGGATCGCGCCGTAGTGCCCGAACAGGTAGAACAGCGAGAAGATAAAGAACACATTCCACTCCAACGGCACCCCCATCGGGAGGTTGGAAATGATGTTGAGGTGGAAGATCACCATGAAGCCGATGAGTAGCCACCGCCACGGTTGTCCATCAGCGAAGAAAACCAGAACGGTGGGCACAATGAATTCGGCTGTGGTTCCGCCGACGTGGGCCATGAGTTTGGGCAAAAGCGAGGGGCGCAGGTCGTTGACCGGGTCACGGTAGAGCTTGTGCTTGAGCCAGGTGAACGCCTTGGCGCGCAGCAGCGCGTTGTTGCTTGTCATCACCGCCACGACATATGGGAAGTGATGGTTGAGTTTGGAGGTCGCCGCTCCCCACCACATGGCGAGCATGATGATCTTGAACGCGGAAACTTGGTCGGTGAAAGCGAAGAAGAACACGAACAGCTTCAGCCAATAGTGTTCGCCGCGGGCGGCCAGGAAGATCGTCTTGTCGCGCAGGCCCAGCACCGCCAACGCGACGATGACCGGCACAACCAGGATCGGGTCGATCACCCCGACGTCGCCGGCGCCCGTGACCGGGCCGCCCCGTCCGGGCGACAGCAGCGCCCATATCCCCGAAGCCAGCACGATGACATAGAGCAGCACGTCGATGAAGGTGCGGGTGTCGCCGGCGGTGAACGGAACCTTGCCCGGCCAGGGCGGTAGCCGAATCGTCTTGGGCCGCAACCAATAGAGGAACCCGCCGATCGGTGGCCAGAATCGTCCGGTGAGCGGGCCGGATCCGCAGCCCAGACCCAACACCTCGAACAGCAGGGTGAAGATGATGGCCTTCTGGTAGACGATCGGCTGCGTCCACCACTGGCTGATGTCGCCGAGGCCGCCCAAACCGGGTGTGAGCGAGATGATTGCGGCGCCGGCGACGACGTACACCGCGATCTTGAACAAGTAGAGCAGATAGACCGCATAGGGCGTGCCGAAGCCCTGTTCGGCCCAGTGCCGACTGCAGACCTCGACCCGGGTGCGCCACGGCAGTGTGGGCCAAGTGTCGTGATCGACGTTGGGAAGTTCCGGTGCAATAAAACCCATGTGCCCTCGCCTGGAAATCAGTGGACAAGTTTGATGCCGACGCTGCGATGACGATAATCGCGGCCCGTGACCGGCACCAGGGTGCGTTGAGTATGTCCTGAATTCGCCGAGCGTTGTGGATGAATGCGCGACTGGGGATAACCCCGGCGGTGAACCGGCTGGCCGATGATCGTGTCAGACGTCTGCAGTACGCTCGAAAGCATGTTCGATACGATGGCGGATCCGTTGGCCGCGGCCGGTATCGGTGACCCGACCGGCATGGTTGAGCTGGATCCGGCTGGGCTGGTGGCGGTGGTGGAGTCGTCGTATCGGATGGAGTCGATGCTGGTGGCGCGGCGCCTGGCGGCCGTGGCCGCGTTACTGCGTTGCCGGGTCGCTGCGGCCGAGAAAGCCGAAGCCGAGCGCGGCTATGCGGTGATCGACGGGTTCGAACAGACCACCGCCGAGGTGGCCGCGGCGATGAACCTGTCCCCGACCGGGGCGTCGTACCTGGTGTCATATGGCGAAGCGCTCGATGTCCGGTTCCCTGCGGTGGCCGCGCTGCTGGCAGAAGGCCGAACCGATTGGCGCACTGTGCGGTTGATCATCAGTCGGATCGATTTGGTCACCGACAAGGCGTTGATCGCCAAGCTCGATCAGTCGTTGGCCGAACGCATCGGCAAATGGCACGGCTGGTCAAAGCAGCGCATCATCAATGCCGTCGACGCGGCAGTAAGGGTAACCGACCCCGATGCTGCCCGCGAGCGCCGTACCAAGGCAGCAGACGACCGCCATATCGGGATTTGCGCGCAGGACAACGGGATGGCTGAGGTTTACGGCACAGTGGCTGCAGCGGCGGCGACGGCGTTTGATCAGCGACTGTCACAGCTGGCGAAACAGGTCTGCGCAGCCGATCCTCGGACGTTGGATCAGCGTCGCGCCGATGCGCTGGCCGCGTTGACCGAAGGCCGTGAATTGGCCTGCGCCTGCGGGAGACCGGACTGCCCAAGCAAGGTCGCTGGCCCTGATCGCAATACCGGCGGGGCGCAAGTGATCATCAACGTGGTGGCCAGCGAGGCGACCGTCAACGGCAACAGCGACCAACCGGGCTACCTGGAGGGCTACGGGGTCATCGACGCTGAGCAGGTGTGTGACTTAGCGGCGACGGCACTGCTGCGACTGGCCGATCCAGAGACCAGCGCCCGCGCCGCACTGCAGTACCAGCCCTCTGCCGCGCTCGAGCGGCTCATCCGTTGCCGGGATCTGACCTGCCGCTTCCCGGGGTGCCATCGCCGAGCAACGCACTGCGACCTCGACCACACCATTCCGTTCAACCATTCCAACCCGGCAGCGGGCGGGCTCACGGTGGCGTCTAACCTCAAATGCCTTTGCCGCCGCCATCACAGGCTGAAAACTTTTGGCGGATGGCAGGATACACAGTTGGCTGACGGCACGGTGGTGTGGACGTCCCCCGCCGGGCAGACCTATCGCACGAGTCCGGGCGGAGCTGATCTCTTCGACCAACTCCGCGCGCCGGCGTGTTCGCAACCCAGTCCCAACCGGCGCAGTCGCTCCAAGCAACGTAGCGCACGAATTGCCTGGGCCCGTAAGCACAACCGTGAGCAGCGCCCGATCAACGAAGCCCGTCGCCGGCTCGAGTTCGCACGCAAAGAGGAAGTCGAGCATCGCAAATTCCGTAATCACATGCGCGACATGCTGTTTCTGTTCAAAGGCAGCGAACCCAGCACCAGCCCGTTCTGCACCTGGGTCAACGACCCGCGCGAACCCGAAGAACTACCACCCGACTGGAAGCCACCGCCGCCGTCACCGCCACCAATACCCGACGATCCACCCTTCTAGGGGTCGCGGGTGGGGGCTTCCGACCTATGCGTCTTCGAGTAGGTCCGGTGTCACCGCCGATTCGGTGTCGGGAATGCCTTCCTGCTTCGCCCTGCGGTCGGCCATCGACAGCAGACGTCGAATACGGCCCGCAACAGCATCTTTCGTCATCGGAGGATCAGCCAGCCGACCCAGCTCCTCCAACGAGGCCTGCCGGTGCTCGATACGAAGTTTGCCTGCCGCTGCCAGATGGTCGGGCACGCTGTCGCCCAGGATTTCCAACGCACGCTCCACCCGGGCGGCCGCGGCGACCGCTGCGCGCGCCGAGCGACGCAGATTGGCGTCGTCGAAGTTCGCCAGCCGGTTCGCTGTGGCTCGCACCTCGCGGCGCATCCGCCGCTCCTCCCACACCAGCCGGGTGTCCTGGGCTCCCATCCGGGTCAACAGCGCGCCGATCGCGTCGCCGTCGCGCACCACGACGCGATCGGCCCCGCGAACTTCGCGGGCCTTGGCGCTGATACCGAGCCGGCGCGCCGCGCCCACCAATGCCAGCGCCGCTTCCGGGCCGGGGCAGCTGACCTCCAGCGCCGAGGAGCGGCCCGGCTCGGTCAGCGATCCGTGCGCCAGGAATGCCCCGCGCCAGGCGGCTTCGGCGTCGGCGATGCTGCCGCCGACCACCTGGGCCGGCAGGCCTCGCACCGGGCGACCGCGCAAGTCGAGCAGCCCGGTCTGACGGGCCAGCGCCTCGCCGTCGTTGGCGACCCGCAGCACATATCGGGTTTGCTTGCGAATTCCGCTGGCGGACAACACGTGTATGACCGCGTTGTAGCCGTAGAGCTCGAAGATGTCCTTGCGCAGCCGCCGCGCGATGCTGCCCAGGTCAACTTCGGCTTCGACGACCACGCGGCCGGCCACGATATGCAGCCCCCCGGCGAACCGCAGCAAGGAGGTGACCTCGGCGCGCCGCGCGCTCACCGAGTTCACCACCAGGCGGCTCAACTCGTCTTTGACTTCGGCCGTCATTGCCACGCGTCGTCACCCCTCGGTCCGTCTGCGCCGGTTTTTTGACGCTCACCTTCAATCGGCATCGGGGCGGTCACCGATTGCGCTGCGGAGCCGATGTCACGCACCCCCACCCCGTCGAGTGCCGCAGCCAACTTCCCTGGGTCATGTAAAGGTGTACCAGGCCGAGCGACGTCGGCGAACTGAACGCGCGCCCTTAGCAGCGTTGCGGTGCGGCGCAATTGCTCCCGCTCCCGTTCGCTCGGCACCCGCTCGGCGTCGATGATGATGTCGTGGACGGTGAAATCCGGCGCGTGCTGGGCCAGCACATGCAGGTGACGCTCCACCGAGAAACCGGCCGTTTCGCCCGGCTCGGGCGCCAGATTGAGCACCAGTGCGCGGCGCGCCGTAGTGGCCTGCAGCGCTGCGGCCAACCCCGGCACCAGTACATGCGGGATCACGCTGGTGAACCAGGACCCCGGCCCGAGCACCACCAGATCGGCGGCCATGATCGCGTCGATCGCCTGACGGGTGGCCGGCGGGTCGGCGGGCAGCAGCCGCACCCGGCGCACCTTGCCGGGCGTGGTCGCGATGGCGACCTGGCCACGTATCAAACGGAAGATTCGCGGATCGGTTTCGAGGCCCGAGACGTCGGCCTCGATCTGCAGCGCGATAGGGCACATCGGCAGCACTCTGCCCTTGACGCCGAGGATGCGGCCTAACTCGTCGAGCGCGGCCACCGGATCGGCCAGCACTTCACTCAACCCGGCCAACAGCAGATTACCGATCGGATGCCCGGCCAGCGCGCCACTACCACCGAACCGGTGCTGCAGGATTGTCGCCCACAGGCGCCCGTGCGGACTGTCAGATGCCAATGCCGCCAACGCCATTCGTAAATCACCGGGTGGTACTACGTCGAGTTCGCTGCGCAGCCTGCCAGAAGATCCGCCGTCGTCAGCCACCGTGACGACGGCGGTGACGTGCGGGGTCAGTCGTCGTGCCGCCGACAGCGTCGCGTACAGGCCGTGTCCGCCGCCCAGGGCGACAATGTTGGGGCTGGGACCTGGAGTCATTCGCGGCCCAGGTCCCGGTGCAGGACGCGCACCGACAGTTGCTCCGCCGACTCCTCGGGCTCCAGCAGCCGTGCTAACGCCTCGGCGATAGCGACGCTGCGGTGCTTGCCTCCTGTGCAGCCGATCGCAACGGTCATGTAGCGCTTCCCCTCCCTGCGGTAGCCGTCGACAACCAAGGACAGCAACTGATGGTAGGTCTCCAGGAACTCCTGCGCGCCAGTCTGGCCGAGCACGTAGTCACGAACTGCCGGATGCTGGCCCGTGTGGGGCCGTAATTCGTCGACCCAGTGCGGATTGGGCAGGAATCGAACATCCATCACCATATCGGCGTCCATCGGCAGCCCGTATTTGAAGCCGAAGGACTCTACGGTGATGCTGGTGTGCGCGACAGTCTCGCCACCGAAGGCTCGTTCGATACTCTCCCGCAGCGCCCGCACCGACAGCGTCGAGGTGTCGATGATCAGGTCGGCCGTGGCCCGGACCGGCGCCAGCATCTCGCGCTCGGCCGCGATGCCTTCGGCCAGTGTTTGCCCGGCCTGCAGCGGGTGGCTGCGACGGTTCTGCTCGTAGCGGCGCACCAGCATGTCGTCGGAAGCCTCCATGAACAACACCCGCGGCGTGATGTTGCGCGTGGCCAGGTCGTTGCGCACCCAGTCCAGGTCGCCGGTGAAGCCCCGCGACCGCACGTCCATCACCACCGCCAGCTGGGTGATCCGCGAGCCCGCCGCCAACCCGAAGTCCACCATCCGGGTGATCAGTTGGGGCGGCAGGTTGTCGGCGACATACCAGCCCAGGTCCTCGAGCACTTTGGCCGCGGTGCCGCGTCCAGCTCCCGACAGGCCGGTCACCAGTACCACATCAATACCGGATTCAGTTGCGCTCGGCGAGTTTTCGGCTCGAGTGTGGCTACTCATGCCGTCTCGCCGTTCGGCTGACGCAGCGCCTCGAGCACCGCGTTGGCGGTCGCGACACCGATACCGGGAACAGCGGTGATCTCCTCGACGGTGGCCTGCCTGAGGCGAGCCACCGAACCGAACTGGGTGACCAACGCCTTGCGCCTCTGCTCGCCAAGCCCGGGCACCGCGTCCAGCAGCGACTCTGTCATCCGCTTTGACCGCTTACTGCGGTGATAGGAGATAGCGAATCGGTGGGCCTCGTCGCGTACCCGCTGCAGCAGGTACAGTCCTTCGCTGTTGCGCGGCAAGATGATCGGATCCGGCTCCGAGGGCACCCACACCTCTTCCAGCCGCTTGGCCAGTCCGATCACGGCGACGTCGGTGATGCCGAGTTCGTCGAGCACCGCACTGGCCGCGTTCACCTGCGGCGCGCCGCCGTCGACGACGTACAGGTTCGGCGGGTACGCGAATTTTCGCGACTTTCCTTCTGGTGCAAGCGTATTTGTATCATGCAAGTGTCGGACGAACCGGCGCCGAGTCACCTCGGCGATAGAGGCTACGTCGTCGGAGCGTCCCTGGCCGGCAGCCTCGCGGATGGCAAAGTGGCGATAGTCCGACTTGCGAGGCAAGCCGTCTTCGAACACCACCAGAGAGCCCACCACGTCAGTGCCCTGCACGTGGCTGATGTCAACGCATTCGATGCGCAGCGGTGCTTCGGCCAGGCCCAGCGATTCTTGAATGTTCTGCAGTGCAGCCGATCTGGCGTTGAAGTCGCCGGCTCGTTTGAGTTTATGTTGTTGCAGTGCTTCTTTGGCATTGCGCTGCACGGTCTCGGCCAGTGCCTTCTTGTCGCCGCGCCGTGGCACCCGTATCGCCACCCGGGATCCGCGGAGCTCCGACAGCCAGCTGGCCAGCTCTTCGGCATTGGGCGGCAGGCAGGGCACCAGCACTTCCCGGGGCACCGGGTTGGTGGCTTCGTCGGCGGCCCCGTCGAGTTCGGCCTGGTCGGCGTAGAACTGGGTCAAGAATTGTTCGACGAGTCGCGCGTCACCGGAATCACCAGGGTCGCCTGGCTTTTCGACGATCCATCCGCGCTGACCGCGCACCCTGCCGCCGCGGACGTGGAACACCTGCACCGCGGCCTCGAGTTCGTCGTCGGCGAATGCCACCACGTCGGCGTCGGTACCGTCCCCGAGCACGACCGCCTGTTTCTCCAGTGCCCGCTTCAGCGCGGACAGGTCGTCGCGCAAACGGGCGGCACGTTCGTAGTCGAGGCGTTCGGCCGCCGCGTTCATCTGCTGTTCGAGGCTGCGCGCATACCGCTCGGTCTTGCCGGACAGAAAATCACAGAAGTCCAACACAATCTGGCGGTGCTCCTCGGCGGTGACCCGGCCGACGCACGGCGCCGAGCACTTGTCGATGTAGCCGAGCAGGCAGGGACGATCGATTTGTTTGTGCCGCTTGAACACCCCGAGCGAACAGGTGCGTGCCGGAAACACCCGCGTAAGCAAATCCAACGTCTCCCGGATGGCCCAGGCGTGCGAGTACGGCCCGAAATACCGCACGCCCTTGCGTCGCGGACCTCGGTAGACCATCAGCCGGGGAAATTCTTCGTTGAGCGTGACGGCCAACACCGGATACGACTTGTCGTCGCGGTAGCGGACATTGAACCGCGGGTCGAACTCCTTGATCCAGTTGTATTCCAGCTGCAGCGCCTCGACCTCAGTGTTGACCACCGTCCACTCGACCTTGGCCGCGGTGGTCACCATTTGCCGGGTGCGCGGGTGCAGGTTTGCCACATCGGCGAAGTACGACGTCAGCCGACTGCGCAGGCTCTTGGCCTTGCCGACGTAGATGACCCGCCCGTGCTGGTCCCGGAACCGGTAGACGCCGGGCTCGACCGGGATGGACCCGGGCGCGGGGCGGTAGGTAGCGGGATCTGCCACGTTTTACAGGCTAGTCGGACAGCCGACGACCTCAGTGGTGAATGGAAGGTCACACGTCGGCGATCCGGTTGTCCGTAACGGAAAGCCTTCGGGGTCACCGATCTTCGATCACTGATTCGGACTCGACGGCGGATGAGATAACCGGGCGCCTAGGGCCTTAGTTGACCATCAGTCTGGTCACAAGTTAGGTTAGGCTTCCTTTACTAATCGCCCAGACAAGGAGCCTGTATGGAACTCACTACTCGTCCTTGGATCACCGCCGGAGTGGCGCTTGCCGGCGCAGGCGCCATCGCTGCCATCCCGGTGGCAGCACCGCTGGCTGGTCCGCAGTCCCGGGTGGTGCAACTCGCAACCGACGTCGACCCCGTCACGCCATTTCTGGACGCCCTCACCACCGCATCCGCCAACGCGACGGCGGTCGCCGACTTCTACTTCGAAGCCCCCGAGGCGGCGCTGCAACAGGCCATCGTCAACCAGGTCGGCTTCATCGGCGAGGATCCGGCGACAGCCTTGCAGGATTTCCAGATCAACTTTTTGACGGCGCTTCTGGCCGCCACGTTCATCGACCCGGACCAGGACGAGGCGGACTTGGACTTCATCGACGGGCTGACGTCACAGACGCTCGACGCACCACATCAGGTACTGCAAACAGCGCTCACCGAAGGGATTCCGGGGATTTTCCCTGCGCGCGACGGCCAGGTTCCGTTGCTCGTTGATTTCTTGTCCTCGCCGCTGAGCGGTGTCCTCATCAGCTCGTTGAGCCCGGTCCTCAGCCCCTTGGTGGAGTTCGGCAATAGCATCCAAGCCGCCATCGACGCGTTGGGCACCGACCCGACGACTGCGCTGCAAGACCTGATCAACATTCCCGCCAACGTCACCAACGCCTTCTTCAACGGCACGACCCTCGACCTCAGTGCGCTGATACCGCTGATAGAGCAAGGGAATATCGTCGGGCTCCCGGACGGCGCCAGCATCGACTCG
Organism: Mycobacterium shimoidei; assembly: GCF_900417275.1. Taxonomy (NCBI): domain Bacteria; kingdom Bacillati; phylum Actinomycetota; class Actinomycetes; order Mycobacteriales; family Mycobacteriaceae; genus Mycobacterium; species Mycobacterium shimoidei. The sequence continues at coordinate 3,966,859 of NZ_UEGW01000001.1, forward strand.
CTCAGCCTCGCCCTCGGCGGGTTGTTCAGTCCCGGGTCGGTGGTCGACGGGGCCGGCGGTTCGATCTTGAACGCCCTCGGCCTTGATCTCAGTGGTGTTCCGGGTCTCGGAGACCTGGACATCGTGGGCCAGGGAGTCGGACCGATTGCCGCCATGGCGGACCTGTCCCGGATCGTCGCGGAGGCGATCGGCTGGGACGGCACCGGCAACCCTCTTGACGCTCTGGCGTTCCCGGCCATCGGCGGCGACCTGCTGGGTGGCCTGTTCGATACAGAGCCGATGGACATCCTGGCAAGTCTGTTCTAAAGCCGCGAGTCTCTTCCGTGCGTAACAATGATTGGCCGGTTCGCCCCTGTGAATCGGCCAATCATTGTGTGCGAAAGTGATTTCCGAGGTATTGGCCCGTTGCGAATGCTGTCACGATCAGGATCGCGTAACAGCCTGTGCATTTCTCGTTCCATGGTGGCCCTCCTCGATATAGGTCCTCGCGCCGGGGTAGACAGTAAGGCTGTGCCGGCGGGGGTGGACCCTCCGATGAACTCCCGAACATCGTGCGCAAGGCGGCAATCACGCGGTGCTTGGGCTTCGTACGAGGCAACTCCACAGCAGCAACGGTGCCGAAGACTACTTCCTGCTCGGTGATGACAACCGACGGCTGCCCCGCCTCTTCTAAAACATGCTCAGACTCTTGAACGAGATCCCGCTGTTCGGCGGGTTCCACGATTAATTCGGACACGTCATGCCTTCTTTCGTTGGCAGTGTGACCCGATCAATCGTCACTTGCGTTAGGTGCGACGAGCACAGTAGTGCGCCACTGCATTCTCGCCCGAAACCGATGCAGTACTACTTAGTCGCCCTGTGGCCACGGACTTTCACGTCTGCTCCCGCAGGTCGCGCCGGTACCGTGCCACCAGCATTCGCACGGTGTCCATGGCCTCGACCGCGCGGTCCTTGTCGATGGCCTGGATTGCCAACACCGGGATGTACTCGTCGTCGGGCAGATCAATCCGCGCCCAGCGAGCCCCAGCGGGAAAAGACACGTCGATCACCTGCGGCCAGGGCACCAGCCGGTCCCCCAGCAGGTTGCGGACCGACAACCCGGCGGGTCCGACTCGCAGCCTTGGACGGGTGAACAGCAACGCGAATCCGGAAAGGATCAGACCCAGTCCAACCATCGCGACCTGATCGGCAGTCTGGAAGATCACCCCGCTGGACCGGATCTTCAGCAACAAGCCCACCGCGATATGCGCGGCCAAGATCAGGAACGCGGCGGCGTAAGCGAAATACGGTGTCAGGTGTGGACGCAGTTCGGCGTCCCAGCTCTGCTGCGAGGTCACGACTTTTCGCGCAGATCACGCAGCGTCAGCGCAGTACTCAACGCCGCGGCCGTCGCCTGGGCGCCCTTGTCCTCAGCCGATGTCGGCAGCCCCGCGCGGTCCAACGCCTGCTCTTCGGTGTTGGTGGTCAATACCCCGTTGGCGACGGGCGTCGAGGCATCCAGCGACACCCGTGTCAGCCCCTGAGTGACGGCGTCGCAGACATAGTCGAAATGTGGTGTCGCGCCGCGGATCACCACGCCCAGCGCGACGACGGCGTCGTGGTCCCGGGTGAGCTCCTGTGCCACCACCGGAATCTCGATGGCGCCCAGCACTCGAACCACCGTCGGATCGGTTACACCCCACTGGGCGGCGGTCTTGCAGGCACCGGCCAGCAACGCGTCACAGATCGTGGTGTGCCAGGTGCTGGCAACGATAGCCAGCCTCACTGAAGATGCGTCGAGTGCCGGCATCTCCGGCACACCGGCGCCACCACTCATGTCACAGAGCTCCCCCGAATTCGCCTGGCAGATGGAATGATTCGTGATAGTCATCGAGCCCGATCAAGTCGTGGCCCATCCTGTCGCGTTTGGTCATCAGGTACCGGATGTTGTCGGCATTGGCCCGCACCGGCAATGGTACCCGCTCGATGATGTGCAGGCCGTATCCGTCGAGCCCGACCCGTTTGGCGGGGTTGTTGGTCAGCAGCCGCATCGAACGCACCCCGAGGTCGACGAGGATCTGCGCGCCGATTCCGTAATCCCTTGCGTCAGCCGGTAACCCGAGCTTGAGGTTGGCATCGACGGTGTCCTCGCCGGCGTCTTGAAGCTGATAAGCCTGCAGCTTGTGCATCAGCCCTATACCGCGGCCCTCGTGGCCGCGCATGTAGAGCACCACGCCACGGTCCTCGCGGGCCACCATCGCCATTGCGGCGTCCAGCTGTGGGCCGCAGTCGCAGCGGCGCGATCCGAACACGTCGCCGGTCAGGCATTCCGAGTGCACCCGGACGAGCACATCGTCGCCGTCGTAGTTGGGTCCGGCGATCTCACCGCGCACCAACGCGACATGTTCGACGTCGTCGTAGATGCTGGTGTAGCCGACGGCACGGAATTCCCCGTGCCGGGTGGGGATCCGGGCCTCGGCCACCCTCTCGATGTGCTTCTCGTGTTTGCGCCGGTACTCGATGAGGTCCGCGATCGCGATCAGCGCCAGATCATGCTCGTCGGCGAAGACGCGTAGTTCGTCGGTTTGGGCCATTGCGCCCTCGTCCTTTTGGCTGACGATCTCGCAGATCGCGCCCGCCGGTTGCAATCCGGCCATCCGTGCCAGGTCGACGGCGGCCTCGGTGTGACCGGGACGGCGCAACACCCCACCGTCCTTGGCGCGCAACGGAACCACGTGCCCAGGCCGGGTGAAATCCTCGGCTGTACTGGTCGGATCGGACAGCAGGCGCATCGTGGTGGCCCGATCAGATGCCGAAATACCAGTTCCTACACCAATTTTGGCGTCCACGGTAACGGTGTAGGCGGTGCCGTGCTTGTCCTGGTTGACCGCGTACATCGGCAGCAGCCCCAGCCGGTCGCAGATCGCGCCGTCCAGCGGCACGCACAGATAGCCTGACGTGTAGCGGACCATGAACGCCACCAGCTCGGGAGTGGCCTTCTCGGCGGCGAAAATGAGATCGCCCTCGTTCTCTCGATCTTCATCATCGATGACGACGACGGCCTTCCCCGCCGCGATGTCGGCAACCGCGCGCTCGACGGAGTCCAACCTCGTCATCTGTGCCACCTCGTCCGTTCCGCCACCGAGGCCAGAACTGCGTCGGACGAGCCCCTAGCCAGGGCTCTTGTGTTGTATCCAGTATGAACCACGAGGATGGCGCTGGTACTGCGGTGGCTTATCCAGCGGGATTGGTCAGCAACCGTTCGACGTATTCGCACGGCGATGAAGGCGATCAGGGCTCGTCGTCGGTCGGGGAGTCTTCGTCTTTGGCCAGGTGGCGCAGAACTCGTTCGTTGAGGGCGGCGAGCATGTCGAGCTCAGCCGGGGTGAGCAGGTCGATGAAGTTCCGGCGGACGTCTTCCACGTGCCCGGGCGCCGCCTTCTCGATGGCGGCGCGGCCAGCCGGCAGCAGGCAGACCATGGTGCTGCGGGCGTCGTCGGGGTTGGGCTCGCGGCTGATCAGCCCGTCCTTCTGCATCCGCCGCACTTGGTGGGAGACACGGCTCTTCTCCCAGCCCAGTATCTTGCACAGCTCGCGGGCGGGCATGCGGTCTCCCTCGTGGCCTGAGAGCACCGCCAGGACCTCGTAGTCGGCCCCCGACAGGCCCGATTCTTGCAAGCCCCGATTCAGGCGCACGTCGAGCTGATGATGCGCATGCCGGAAGGCCCGCCAGGCGCGATCTTCTCGAGGGTGCCGATACAGGAGCAGCTGTTCGACGAGGAGACGAAGGCGCAGTTTGAATCCCTGATCCCGCGGGGAAAGATGGGCCGCCCTGAGGAGATCGCGACAGTCGCACTGTTTCTCGCCTCGGACGACTCAACCTATGTCAACGGTATGGAGTTGATTGTGGACGGCGGCACTACGGCAGTCTGACTACGCACCGGTCCTACTTAGCCGCCATCAGCCGTTCGACGTATTTGGCGATGACGTCAACCTCGAGATTCACCGCGGTACCCACCGGCGCCCGGCCCAAAGTGGTCAACTCCCGGGTGGTCGGGATCAGCGAGACCTCAAACCAGTCGTTTCCCAGGCCGGAAACCGTCAGCGAGATGCCGTCGACGGTGATCGAGCCCTTTTCCACCACGTAGCGGGCCAATTCGGCGGGCAATGTGATCCGCACCACTTCCCAGTTCTCGGCGGGCGTGCGGGCCGCGATGTGCCCGGTGCCGTCGACGTGGCCTTGCACGATATGCCCGCCGAGCCGGCTGTTCAGCGCCGCGGCCCGCTCGAGGTTGACCGGACTGCCGACAGCGAGCTGGCCCAGGCTGGACCGGTTCAGCGTCTCGCCCATCACGTCCGCGGTGAACCGTCCGCCGGGCAGCACCTCGACCACCGTCAGGCACACCCCGTTGACCGCGATCGAGTCGCCGTGACCGGCATCGGCGGTGACGACCGGTCCGCGGATGGTGAAACGCGCGGAATCGCCCAGGTCGCTCTTGTCGACGACCTCGCCCAATTCCTCGACGATCCCAGTGAACATCGCATCAGGTTAGTGACTTGGGCCCGCCCGCTGCCACCGTCGCCCAAAGGGTCCCAATGCGGTTCCCTCTACGATGCGAATATGCCGACGCTCAGACGCCTAACCGGCCGCCTACCCATCGTCCTCGCCGTCCTGTCCATCGCTGCCACCCTCGTCGCGGGGTGTTCGTCGGGTTCCAAGGAATCCAGTGCGCCGCTGCCCGAGGCCGACACGCTGCTCAAGCAGTCGAGTGAGACCACCAAGAACGTCAAGAGCGTCCATCTGGTGTTGACGGTCAACGGCAAGATCAAGGGGTTGCCTGTCAAGACGCTGACCGGTGATCTGACCACCGCGCCCACCGCCGCCAAGGGCAACGCGAAGATCACGTTTTCGGGTTCGGACATCGACGCCGACTTCGTGGTCGTCGACGGCAACCTGTATGCGGCGCTGAGCGCCGGCAAGTGGGACGACTTCGGCCCGGCCGCCGATATCTACGACCCCTCGGCGATCCTGAATCCGGACACCGGTGTGGCCAATGTCCTGGCGAAGATGACCGACGCAAAGGCGGAGTCGCGGGAAACCGTTGATGGCCAGACCGTCGTCAAGATCACCGGGAAAGCGCCGGCCGATGCCGTCAACGGCCTGGCGCCGCAATTGAAGGCGACCGAACCGCGGCCCGTCACCGCGTGGATCCAGGAGACCGGCGATCACCACCTGGTGCAGATCCTGCTGGAACAGAGCCCCGGCAACTCCGTGCAAATGACGTTGTCGAACTGGGGCCAGCCGGTTCAGGTGTCGAAGCCGCCGGTGACCTGATGGCGGCCCACCAGGCCACCGCCGAGCCGGTGATCGCCTCACCGGCTGGGCGCGGAATCGCGATCAGCGCGGGCAGCCTCGCCGTGCTGCTGGGCGCCCTCGACACCTATGTCGTGGTCAGCGTGATGCGCGACATCATCACCACCGTCGGCATCCCGATCAACCAGCTGCAGCGGATCACGCCGATCGTCACCTGGTACCTGCTGGGTTACATCGCGGCGATGCCGCTGCTGGGCCGCGCCTCCGACCGGTTCGGACGCAAACTGCTGCTGCAGGTCAGCCTGGGCACCTTTCTGCTCGGTTCGGTCGTCACAGCGATGTCGACCGATCTCGTGATGCTGGTCGTCGGCCGAACCATCCAGGGTGTGGCCAGCGGGGCATTGCTGCCGGTCACGCTGGCCCTCGGCGCTGACCTGTGGGCGCAGCGCAACCGCGCCGCGGTGCTCGGCGGGATCGGCGCCGCACAGGAGCTGGGCAGCGTGCTGGGCCCGTTGTACGGGATCTTCATCGTCTGGCTGACGAACCGCTGGCAAGACGTGTTCTGGATCAACGTGCCGTTGACGCTGGGCGCGATGCTGATGATCCAGTTCAGCCTGCCGTCCCGGCTGCGCAGCGACGAGCCGGAAAAAGTCGACGTCGTCGGGGGGCTGCTGTTGGCGGCGACGTTGGGTCTGGCGGTGATCGGGCTGTACAACCAGCACCCCAACCCCGAGCATGTGCTGCCCAGCTACGGCCGCTGGCTGCTGATCGCGGCGGTGATCTTCGCGATCTTGTTTGCGCTCTGGGAGCGTTTTTCGCGGACCAAGCTGATCGAACCCGCAGGTGTGCACTTCCGGCCGTTTCTGGCGGCGCTCGGCGCCTCGCTGTGCGCCGGTGCGGCGCTGATGGTGACGCTGGTCGACGTCGAGCTTTTCGCGCAGGGCGTGCTGGGCAAGGAGCAAGACGACGCCGCCATCCTGCTGCTGCGCTTTCTCATCGCACTGCCGATCGGGGCCTTGTTGGGCGGCTGGATTGCGACCAAGGTGGGCGACCGGGTGACGGCCTTCGTCGGGCTGCTGATCGCGGCCGGCGGGTATTGGTTGATCCACGACTGGTCGCTCGATCTACTGAGCCAACGCCACGTCGTGGCCGGAATCTCGCTGCCCGCGATGGACACCGATCTCGTCATCGCCGGCTTCGGGCTCGGTCTGGTGATCGCACCGTTGACCTCCGCCAGCTTGCGGGTGGTCCCGGCGGCCCAGCACGGTATCGCCTCCGCGGCGGTGGTGGTGGCGCGGATGACCGGCATGCTGATCGGAGTGGCCGCGCTGAGCGCGTGGGGCTTCCACCGGCTGCCGCAGATCGTGGCGAAGCTCTCGGCCGAGGTCCCCGACAACGCCAGCCTGGCGGTGCGGATCGCGGCCCAGGCCACCCTCTACCGGCAGGCCTTCGCGGAGATGTACGGGGGAATCTTCATCGTCACCGCTGTCGTCTGCGCGGTGGGCGCGCTGCTGGGCCTGCTGGTCAGCAGCCGGCGGGTGCACGCCGAGGAACCCGCCGCGCTGGAGCAGCAACCCATCGGGCCGCACGCTTAGCTTCGCCGGGTCTGGACGTCGAACTCCACGCCGTCCGCATCGACAACGCCATCACGCTCCATTGCCAGCTCCGCGTTCTCCCGGCGCAGCCGCTCGAGTTCCTCGCGCTCACTTTCGCTGAGCCGACCATCTGCACTGTCGCTGGCTCGGTCGTCGAGTCGTACCCAGTTGCCCAGGGTGCCGTCGCGGATCCCCAGCTCCCGGGCGATGACTGGCACCGTTGCCAATCTCACCGGCGGAGTCGTCGTTGACTAAGTGGTCAGACCTCCGGGAACCAGAAATCGAGAGTCTCCTCGACCCCGCCCCAGTCGATGCCCATCCAGTCGGTGAAGAAGTCCTCGATGTTGCCGAAGATGTTGTAAGCGAAGGCCACAACAGAATTGAACAGACCCTCCAACGTGCCGCTGTCCAGCAGCCCGTGGCCGAACGCGTTGAGCCAGGCGCCGAACTGGTCGAAGTCACCGGATATGTCGATGTTGGTGATCAGGCCGTCGACGGTTGCGGTGTGGTCGGCGACCTGCTCCGGAGTGAGCCCCAGGTACATGACGTGCTCGTAGAACAGACCCAGGGCGGAGTTGGAACTGTAGTCGGCGACGGGATCGCCCGGGAGCGTGTAGATGGTTGTCGGGAACGCGTCGTTCGGAGTCTGGTTGCCGTCCAGTATCGACGAGTCGAGGAGCTTGCCGAGGAACGCGTCACCCCCCTGCGCATTCGGCCAGGCGCCGTCCGCGTCGGACGGATCGCCAATGAACACGAAGTGCAGCGCCTGCGGGTCGACACCGTCGTGGGCCAGCTGCGCCATCGCAATGGAACCGGCCGTGGCGCCTTGCGAGTAGCCGAACACCCACAACGGATCGTCGGCGTCGAAGCCGCCCGGGTTGGCGGCGAGTTCGGCCTGCACCGCCTGCACGATCTCGGCTGCCCCGGCGAAGCTGCTGTGCCCCTGCAGGATGAGTTGCGGGGTGGACAGCACCTGCAGCGGGGCATCGCAGTCGCCGACACCGATTACGCACACCATCGGATCGTCGCCGACGTCGAAGCCCAGCGGCCGCAGGAAGAGATCGGCCGCGGTCTGAGCGAACGTCGCCGACGGCGTCGGCAACAAGGTCCCGCCGACGAAGATCGCGGTGTCCGACAGCAGGGTCACCCGTGCGAATGCCGTTCGGACGACCGGAGTTCCGACGACGCCAGCAGCGATCACGCTCGCAACGGCGATCGGCGCCAAAGCTTTGGTTACCTTCATTCCGACACCCTAAGACGAGCCTAAGAGTTCGTAAAGAACACGTTAGAAGCTACCTGTGGCGATACCCCCCAAAAGCACCAACCCGTGGGTCCGCAGGCCTGACGCGCTGCTCCGCGAGCGGGCGTAGTTGTACGGCTTTTGCGGCGTGTCGGCGTACAAACACGCCCGCTCGCGGCAAGGAAAGTTAGCGCGGGACCAGACTGAGCAACAGATCGGGGCCGACCCGCTCGATCCCGTCGTAGCGCCACTTCAGCGCCCGCGCGATGCTGGGCACCCCGACGTCGTCGACCGCGGTGATCGGACCGCCCAGCAGGATGGGCGCCACATAGGCCAGGATGCGATCGATCGCCCCGGCGCGCAGAAACGCGCCCGCGAGCGTCGGGCCGCCCTCGAGGAGCACATCGGTGCGGTCCGACAGCGCCTTGAGCACTTCCGAGGGATCATGAGTGCGGATCACCATGGTGCGTGAATCGTCGTTGAGAACCTGTGCTTCCGAAGGGATTTCGCGCTTACCCACAACCACGCGCAGCGGTTGACGTTCGGCCAGGCTGCCGTCGGCCAGTCGCGCGGTGAGCGCCGGGTCGTCGGTGAGCACCGTGCCGGTACCCACCACGATGGCGTCGGCGGCGGCGCGGCGGCGGTGCAGGTCGGCGCGGGCGGCCTCGCTGCTGATCCACTGACTCGAGCCGTCGGCGGCTGCGCTGCGGCCGTCGATGCTCGTGGCGTACTTCCAGGTCACGTGCGGCAGCCCGGTCCGCTGCTTGTGCAGCCATTCACGCAGCGGGCCGGCGGCCACCAGATCGGCTTCCACACCGTGTACAACCCGCACGCCGGCGGCGGCGAGGCGGGCCGCGCCGCCGGCGGCCACCGGGTTAGGGTCCGCGACGGCGTAGACCACCGACACGATCCGCGCGTCGAGCAAGGCGTCCACGCAGGGCGGGGTTTTGCCGTGATGGTTACACGGCTCCAGGGTGACGACGGCCGTGCCACCGGCCGCCAGACTGCCGGCCCGCCGCAGCGCCACCACCTCGGCATGGGCACTGCCGGCCGGCCCGGTGCCGCCGACTCCGACCACCCGGCCCGCAGAATCCAGAATGACCGCGCCCACAGGCGGATTGGGGTACGTCGCGCCCTTCACCAGATCCGCGTGCTCGACGGCAAGCCGCATGGCGGCTTCGTAGTCGAGTGCCGCCGCCGTACTCATCTGCGCCACTCCTCCATCCCGGCTACGCCGGCATCATCGTCGTCGACGCGGCTCATCCGCGCAGGTGCGCGGAGGCCGCGCGGGCCTGCCGTCGCAGCGCCTCGACGGCGGCCTTGGGGTCATCCGCGTTGTAGACAGCCGACCCGGCGACGAAACAGTCCACACCCGCCTCGGCGGCCTGCTCGATGGTGTCGGAGTTGATGCCACCGTCGATCTCCACCAGGATGGTCAACTCTCCGGAATCGACCATCTTGCGCACCGTGCGCACCTTGCTCAATACCTCCGGGATGAACTCCTGGCCACCGAAGCCGGGCTCGACCGACATGACCAGAAATGTGTCGAAGTCCTTGAGTATCTCCAGATATGGCTCCAGTGGCGTGCCGGGTTTGATGCTCAGCCCGGCCTTGGCGCCGGCGGCCCGGATGTCGCGTGCCACGCCGACCGGGTTGTCGGTGGCCTCGGCGTGAAAGGTGACGTTGTAAGCGCCGGCCTCCGCGTACGGCGGCGCCCAACGGTCCGGATCCTCGATCATCAGATGGCAGTCCATCGGAATATCGGTGTGCTGCAGCAGGCTTTCCACCACCGGCAACCCGATGGTCAGGTTGGGCACGAAATGCGCGTCCATTACATCGACGTGCAGCCAATCGGCACCTTCAACAGCGCTGGCCTCGTCGGCCAGCCGGGCGAAATCGGCGGCCAGAATCGATGGTGCTATCAGGGGCCGACTCATGGTCGTCAGCGTACTTGCAGTGCGGCGGCGAACATTGCGTCGGTGCCGTGCCGATGCGGCCACAACTGCACATAGGGGCCATCCCCCAGGTCTGCGACGGGCTCGAACAACGGCCGGACATCCAGCACATCTACCCGGTGGCGGCGCACGGCGTCGGCGACCACACCGACTGTCTCGGCCAGGTGTGGCGAGCACGTCGCGTACAGCACCACCCCGCCGGACCGAGTCAGCGCGATCGCGGCGGCCAGCAGCTCGCGCTGCAGCCGGGTGAGTGCCGGGATGTCGGCGGGCTGACGCCGCCAGCGGGCGTCGGGCCGACGACGCAGCGCACCCAGTCCGGTGCACGGCACGTCGACCAGCACCCGGTCGAAACCGCCGTCGAGCCCGCTGTCGCGTCCGTCGACGCGCAGCACCTCGACCGGCATGCCCCGCGTGTTCTGCTCGACCAAATCGGCGCGGTGCGCGGCCGGTTCGACCGCAGTGACCCGGGCACCGACACCGGCACCCACGGCGGCCAACAGTGCGGTCTTGCCGCCCGGCCCGGCGCACAGGTCCAGCCAGCGGCCGCCGTCGTCGGCCACCGGCGCCAGGGTCAGCGCCCGGGCCACCAGTTGGCTGCCTTCGTCCTGGACCAGCGCCCGCCCGTCGCGCACCGGCGCCAATTGGCCCGGATCACCGGCGGGCAGATACACCGCATACGGCGAATAGCGGCCGACCACGCCGTGCACCGCGTCGGCCAACTCCTCGGCGCTCAGCACGCCCGGCCGGGCGGCTAGGTGCACCAACGGGCGTTCGTCGTCGCTGGCCAACACGGCGTCCAGTTCCCCGGCCGCCGCACCCAGGGCGTCGGCGAACGCCTGGGCGATCCAGCGTGGGTGGGCGTGAACAAATGCCGCATGCCCTATCGGGTCACTGGCCCGGTCGGGCGCGAGCTCTTCGACCCAGGATTGCTCGTCGCGGGTGCTGATGGTGCGCAGTACACCGTTGACGAAACCTGCGCGCGCCGAGTCGAATTCGATTGCGGCCTGCTCCACGGTTGTGGACACCGCGGCATGCACGTCAACGCGGGTGCGCAGCAGCTGATAGGTACCAAGTCGCAGCAGGTCGAGCAGCACCGGGTCGATCGCGTCGGGCGACCGTTTGGCGGCCGCGCCGATGATCGCGTCCAATAGGCCGCGGGTGCGGCTGGTTCCATAGGTGAGTTCGGTGGCGAATGCGGCGTCTCGGCCGGTGATCTGACGTTCCCGCAGCAGTGCCGGCAGTGCCAGGTTGGGGTAGGCGTCACGTTCGGTGACCGCTCGCAGCACGTCGAATGCGGCCTGGCGGGCCGGATCCAGCGGTTTACGCCGCCGCTTGTCGCGCGTTGGCTTTGCGCGATGCGGTCGCGTCATGAGGCGCGCGCCGCGGGATCCAGCCGAGCACCACGCGCCCAGTCGGCGGCTTTCATCAATTTCTTTCCCGGCGCCTGGATTTCGCCGAGCTGCACCGGCTCGGAGCCGGTGCCGATCCGTACGATGTGGCGATCGACCTCGATCTGGCCGGGCTGCAGTGGATTTGGCGCATCATGGTCGACGCGCACCGGTCCGAGTTTGATTCGCATGTCGCCGATCAGCGTCCAGGCACCTGGGTTGGGTGTGACCGCGCGGATGCGTCGTTCCACGACGTGGGCCGGCAGCTCCCAGCGCACCCGCGCGTCCTCGACGGTGATCTTGGGTGCAAAGCTGACCCCCTCGGCCGGTTGCGGCACTGGTGTAAGCGTGCCGTCGGCGATACCGTCCAAGGTTCTTTCCAGCAGTGCGGCTCCCGAAATTGCCAGGCGTTCAAGCAGATCCCCGGCGGTGTCGGTTGGCCGGATCGCTTCCGTAACAACGCCGTAGACCGGTCCGGAATCCAAGCTCGGCTCGATTTGGAATGTGGTGGCCCCGGTGATCGTGTCGCCGGCCGCGATCGCAGCCTGTACCGGCGCCGCACCACGCCAAGCGGGCAGCAGCGAGAAGTGCAGGTTGATCCAGCCGTGCGGCGGTATCGCCAATAACTCGGTTCCGAGCAGCGCGCCGTAGGCCACCACCGGGCAGCAGTCCGGCGCCAGTCCTTTGAGCTCGGCGACGAACTCCGCAGCGTTGGGCCGCCGGGGCCGCAGCACCGGGATACCGTGGTCGAGCGCCAGGCGGGCCACCGGCGAAGGCTGATGGTGGCCACGGCGACCGGACGCGGCGTCGGGCCGGGTGAGCACCGCGGCAACCTCGTGGCGCGGCGACTCGATGAGTCGATGCAGCGAGGGCAGCGCGGATTCAGGGGTGCCGGCGAAGACAAGACGCACCGGCACATCTTATGAATACCGGCTATGTCGTGATCTTCGTCTGGTCGTCGATCGTGATAGTGGCCGGTGCGGCAACATCGAGCTGGTCTTCCAGGCAGTCGGCGCTCAGCTGCAGCATGTACAGTCCGTCGCTGCCCGGTATGACCACGGTTTTTTGCGCGATCATTTTTGTCAGGCCGTTGTCGACCCAGGTGCCGCCGGACTGGTATCCGGGAAACCCGCTCAGGGTGGTCGAAGATCCGTCGCCCATCGGCGCGAACTGTGGCAGGTTCTTCAATTCGCCAGGAGCGAGATCAAGGATCTTCTGCTGGTCGACGTCGCCGGTGAGTTTGGACACCACCGCGACGATGCTCGGTGTGTAGTTGTGCGCTTCCGGGCCGGTGTAGATCACGGCGTAGTAGGCGCCCTTCGGGGTGTCCGGCCCAGCGTCGACCCAACCGTCGGGGGTGGGCAGGTCGATGACGGGCGCGCCCGGATCGCCGCGGTGAACCGGTGTTTGGGTAACCCCACTCTGTTTGAGGTAGCCGGCGATGGTGGGATTGGGTCCCTCGATGTTGGGGCGCGGCGCGACTTTCGCTTGTGGTTCAACGGTGGTCGTGGTGGTCGCCGGCGCGGTCGACGATGCACTCGATGCGCTGTCGCTCTTGGAACTTGAGCCGCAGCCGCCCAACCCGATGCTCAAGATCGCCGCGATGACCAGGCCGCTGGCCGCTACCGATTTCATCGGCGCATCGTAGCGCGACCACGAGGTAATCAATGGCGAATTCGCAAAGGCTACCGTTCCTCTTCGGCCAGCCGCGGGATCAGTCCGCCGGCCAACACGTCTTTGACCTGTCGCGGCGAAAGTCGGTGGCGCACAGTGAAAGACGTTTCTTTGGTGAGGTTGTCGACCTGAAGGGTGTCCTGCTTCGCCAAATTGGTCCGCAGATCGGTCAGGCGCAACGTGTCGTCCTGGTCGACCGAGTCGTAGTCGTCGGGGTTGTCGAACTCAAGCGCCAGAACTCCGAAGTTGGCCAGGTTTTGCCAGTGGATGCGGGCGAACGACTTGGCGATGACGACGCGAAGACCCAGGTAGCGCGGTGCGATCGCGGCATGCTCACGCGATGAGCCCTGACCGTAGTTGTCACCACCGACGATGACGTGCCCGGCTTCGCCGGTTTGTTGAGCCCGGTCGGGGTAAGACTCGTCGATCTGGGTGAAACTGAACTCGGCCAGTTTGGGAATGTTGGAGCGAAACGGCAATGCGCGCGCACCGGCCGGGGAAATCTCGTCGGTGGAGATGTTGTCAGCCACTTTGAGCAGCACCGGCCCCTCGATCTCGTCGGGCAACCGCGAAAGCTCCGGCAAGTCGGAGACATTGGGCCCCTTCACCGGCTCGACCTGCCGGGCCTCGTCTTCGGGCAGCGGCTCTACCAGCATCGCGGTGTTGACTGAACTTTGTTGGGGCAGATCGAGTTTCGGGTAATCCATTTTCGCCTTGCTCGCCCATTCACGGGGATCGGTGATCACACCGGTCAGCGCCGATGCGGCAGCAGTTTCCGGCGAGCACAACCAGACCGAGTCCTCCTTGGTGCCCGAGCGCCCCGGAAAGTTGCGGGGCATGGTGCGCAACGAATTGCGGCCGACGGCCGGCGCCTGCCCCATGCCGATGCAGCCCATGCATCCGCTCTGGTGGATCCGTGCCCCCGCAATCACCAGCTCGGTGGTCGCACCCATTTTGGTCAGGTCGGCCAGGATCTGCCGCGACGTCGGGTTGATGTCGAAGCTGACCTGCGGGACGGTCTGTCGTCCGGCCACCATCGCGGCGGCGATCGCGAAATCGCGGAGCCCGGGATTGGCGCTCGACCCGATGACCACTTGGGCGATCTCCTCGCCGGCGACCTCCGATACCGGCACCACGTTGCCCGGCGACGACGGCTTGGCGATCAGCGGCTCGAGCGCCGACAGGTCAATGGTTTCGTCTACGTCGTAGCCGGCGCCGTCGTCGGCGAGCAGTTCCACCCAGTCGTCCTCGCGGTCCTCGCTGCGCAGGAACTCCCGTACGGCCTCGTCGCTCGGGAAAACCGTTGTGGTGGCGCCTAGTTCGGCGCCCATGTTCGCAATCACATGGCGATCCATCGTAGTCAGGCCACCCAGGCCCGGCCCGTAATACTCGATGATGCGGTTCACCCCACCCTTGACGTCGTGGCGACGCAGCATCTCCAGGATGACGTCTTTGGCCGAACACCATTCCGGCAGTTCGCCTTCCAGCCGCACACCCCATACTTCGGGCATACGGATGGGCAGGGGCCGCCCGGTGATCGCCAACGCCACCTCCAACCCGCCTACCCCGATGGCCAGCATCCCCAGCGAGCCGGCGGCCGGGGTGTGCGAATCCGACCCGACCATGGTCTTGCCGGGAATGCCGAACCGCTGCATGTGCGTCGGATGAGACACCCCGTTGCCGGGCTTGGAGAACCACAGCCCGAACCGCTGCGCGGCGGTACGCAGATACTCGTGATCTTCGGCGTTCTTTTCGTCGGTCTGCAGCAGGTTGTGGTCGACGTACTGCACGCTGACCTCGGTGCGGGCCCGATCGAGCCCCAGCGCCTCGAGTTCCTGCATCACCAGCGTGCCCGTCGCGTCTTGGGTCAGTGTCTGGTCGATGTGGATGGCGATCTCTTCCCCCGGCGTCATGTCACCGGATTCCAGATGTGACTCGATCAATTTCTGCGTGATGTTCTGCGCCATGAGGTACCGAGTACCCAGCCGAACCGCTTCTTGCTCTTATCTAATTACCGGACGAGGATCGCCGGCAGAGCTGGAACCTACGAAGGGCGAATCCGGTGGATTTGTTGGTTGGGCACGAGCTGGCCCAGGACGCGTTCGCCACCGTGCTGGCCAACATCAGCGCCGCCCAACTTGGCGCGCCCACACCCTGCTCGGAATGGGCGATCGGTGATCTCATCGAGCACGTTTTGAGCGGCAACGAGCTGGTCGCGTGTGGGATAGGCGTCTATGAAAAGCCGCCGAACCGCCCCGACAACCTGCTCGACGCGCACCGGGCGACCGCGGCAGCCGCCCAGCAGGCATTCACCAGCCCCGGCGCGATGGACGCCATTTTCGAGCTGCCGATCGGGCCGGTTCCCGGACGCTTTTTCCTTCCGATGCGCGCCATCGATGTGCTGACCCACGCCTGGGACCTCGCGATTGCCAGTAGTCAGTCGGTGCATTTCGATCCCGAGCTGGCGGCCACGCAGCTCGCCGCCGCGCGGCAACTCGTCCAGCCCGAGTTCCGCGGCCCCGGACGACCGTTTGGTGAGCCACAGCCATGCGCGGCCGACCGGGCGCCGGCGGACCAGCTCGCTGCGTTCCTCGGCCGAAAGGTCGACTGAACGGTCCGTACCGACGGCGCCGCTGAAATCACGCTGAAGTATGCGTGACGTGAAACCCGCGAAATTGTAGTAGCGCACTACGTACACGGCGCGACGCAGCGCACGACAGGCTCTGCACAGACACCACCACGTCGCACGTGTTGACGTCCGCGATGAGTCGGTAGCTGAGCCGATCTCACGGTGTAGCAACGTAATTCCGGCTGGTGGGTCCGATTCTGACGGCATAGAAGGGGTAGAGCAATGGCAGGCCAGCACAACACAATGCGGGTTCGCCGGACGCGAAAAACGAAGGCCCCCCGTCGCCGAATCATCGGTATCGGCGCGAGTGCCGGGGTGCTGCTGGCGACCGCGATAACCCCACTGACCATCGCGCCGGTGGCCAACGCGGATTTCGGATTCGACGACCTGCTCGATCTCCTCGACCCCAGCTTGGTCGTGGGCCCTGTCGATTCCACCGTCGGCTTGGAAAGTCTGTTGAGCGACTTCGGCTTGAGTACCACGCCGTTACCGGAATTTGACCTGAATGCCGTTGCGTTACCGGTAGCTGCCCCAACACTTGCTCAGCAGTTCGACATGCTCATCTATGAACCGATACACGCCGCCGAGCAAGCGTTTATCGCCAGCCCGTTCGGGCAGGCGTTCGACAATGCGGTCAATCCGTTCTTCGAGTCAGTGTTCGGCCGCGATTTGATCGGCAATGGCGCCGACGGCGTCGCGGGCGGGACGCTGGCCCAGGCCAATGGTGGTGACGGCGGGTTGTTGTTCGGCGATGGCGGCAACGGCGCCACCTCCGCGGCCGGTGTGGGCGGCGCCGGCGGGGATGCCGGAATGATCGGTAATGGCGGCCACGGTGGCGCCGGGATCAACGCCGATAACGGCGGGGCGGGCGGTGACGGTGGGTCGTTCATGGGCAACGGCGGCGACGGCGGTGCGGGCGGCAGCGGTATCGCCGGGACCGTTCAGCCCGACGGCAGCGGTGGCTCCGGTAAGGCCGGCGGCCTCGGTGGTGCCGGCGGTGACGGCGGCCAGTTCGCGTTGTTCGGCAACGGTGGCGCCGGCGGCGCCGGCGGTGCCGGTGGCCGCGGCGCTCAGGGCGCTCCGGGCCTCGGCGGTCTCAATCTCGGCGGCACCGGTGGTGCCGGCGGCCACGGCGGGGACGGCGGGTTCGGCGGCGACGGTGGTCACGGCGCGCTGATCGGTAATGGCGGGAACGGCGGCGCAGGCGGGTTCGGTGGGCTCGGCGGCGCAGGCGCGCCCGGCGGGAACGGCGGGGCAGCCACCATTGGCGACGGCGGGGCCGGCGGGGCCGGCGGGCACGGCGGATCCAGCCTCATCGGCGGCCGCGGTGGAGACGGCGGTGGCGGCCTGGTGGTCGGCGGAGACGGTGGTAACGGTGGGCGCGGCGGTCAAGGCGAACCCGGCGGGCGTGGCGGAGCCGGCGGAGCGACGATTTACGGCACCGGAGGCGACGGAGGCGACGGAGGCGACGGAGGTCAAAGCGGCACCGGCGGGACCGGTGGGACGGGCGGGGTCGGCGGTACCACCGGCGGCCACGGTGGTGACGGCGGACTCCTCGGACCGAGCGGCACCATCCCTGTCAGCGGGAACGGCGGGCCGGGCGGCGACGGCGGACCGGGCACCGTCGCTGACGGAGCCGGCGGGCCCGGCGGCCAGGGAGGCGGGCCCGGGATCGGCGGCTTGGGCGGGCCCGGCGGTGACGGCGGGACCAGCGACGGCGCCAGCGGCCTCGGCGGTCAAGACGGCCTTCCCGGCGCGCCCGGCAGCCCCGGGATCTAGAGCCCCAAGTTGAGGAAGCCGACGGCAGCGACGCGCCTGGTGATCCGCGGCACCGCGCCGGCGCCAACCCGCAAGCGTTTTCTCGGTTAATTCATTTGCCTGCACGGTGCCCTACCCGACTCATAGCCTTGACCGCATGCGGTACTCCTGGCCGCTGACCGGGCGCGCCGAGGAAATGCGGGTAATCCAGGCCGCGATAGCCGACCCGGAGAATGCCGGGATACTCATTTGCGGCTCGGCGGGAGTGGGCAAGAGCCGCATTGCCCGCGAAGCACTGCGCAGCGCTGCATGTAACGGGTGCACAACACGTTGGGCCGTAGGCACATCCTCGGCACGCGAAGTTCCTCTGGGTGCGTTGGAGTCGTGGGCGCCGACGGCGGGCAGCGAGACGCTGCACGTCGTGCGCGCGGTTATCGAGGCGCTGACGGCGACGCCGGAAGGCTCCCAGGTGGTGATCGGGGTCGATGATGTCAACCTGCTCGATGACCTGTCGACCTTCGTTCTTCATCGCATCGTGCAGCGGCGTGCCGCCAAGCTGATGCTCACCGTTCGTAGCCGCGATCCCGTTCCGGCCGCAACGCAGGAGATCTGGGCGGCTGCGCCGTTCGACCGGCTCGACCTGCAGCCGCTGGCGCGCGACGACACCGCGCAGCTGCTGGCTGCAACACTGGGCGGGCAGGTGGATCCCGATGACGCATCGCGGCTTTGGCGACTGACCCACGGCAACGCGCTATATCTGCGCAACATTGTCGAACAGGAAGTCACCGACGGTCGGCTCGTGCAGCAGAACGGTTATTGGGTGTGGATCGGCGATCCGGTGGTACCCGCCGGGCTGGCGGACATCATCGAATCGCGGATCGGGACATTGCCCACCGCCGTCGCTGACGTGCTCGACGCGCTGGCCGTAAGCGAGCCGATCGAGCTGGCCGCCCTGGAACGGATCACAGACGCAGCGGCAGTCGAGGAGGCTGACATACGCGGCCTTATCTCGGTTGAGCGCGTCGGCGATCGGACAGAGGTCCGGGTGGCGCACCCGCTTTACGCCCTGGTCCGCCAAAAGCGCGCGGCGCCGACCAGACTGCGCCGGATGCGCGGCCTCGTTGCCACCGAGCTGGCGAACGCCGACGGGGGCGACGACATCCAAACTGTGGTGCAGCGCGCGAAATTGAGTCTTGACTCGGACCTGACTTTGGAACCGGACCTGCTGCTCACGGCGGCCCGGGGCGCGGTGTGGCTGACTGATCTGCCATTAGCTGATCGGCTGGCAGAGGCGGCGATGCGCACCGGCGCTGGGCAGGAAGCGTATTTCATTCGCGCGCATGCACTCTCGGCGCTCGGCCGAAGTGACGAAGCCAACGCGGTACTGATCAGCTGCCCGAGTGAGGGTTTCACCGACGCCGACAATGCCAGGCTCATCTTCTTACGGGCCAGCACTCTCTTCTGGGCTCTTTCAGACCCGGCCGGGGCGAAGAAGCTCGTCGACGACGCATGGCACGCCGCACCCGAAGAAAGCCGCGGCTGCCTTGAGGCGTTTCTGACGGTGTATTGGGCGTCGATGGGCGACCCGGCCGCGGCGATGGAACGCTCGAAAAACCTTGTGCTAGAACAGCTGCCTGGCCTCGTTGCGATCGAAACTGCCTGGGCAATCACCAGCGGAGCCGGCGACGCCGGCCGCATCGCCGACGCCGTGGCCGCCGCAGCGGCCGGATATCGCTTGCTGACCCCAGCTTTCGACGCCCCGCTGATGGGAGTGGTTCTCGCCGACGCTCACGTGGGCGCGCTGCTGTTGGCCGGAATGGTTGGGCAGGCCGAAGAGGTGGCCCATCGACTGGCTGAGGAAGCTGTCGATCTGCCAGGTAGCGCTCGACTGCTGACCAATCTGGTGGCAGGTAGAGCCGCGCTGGGCGCCGGGCGCCTTGGCACCGCCTGTTCGCTGCTCGAACCGCTCAGCAACATGCTTTCCGTTGCCGGCGAGGCAGGCAACGGCGCCTGGTACAAATGCTTGATCCACTACGCAATTGCGCTGGGCATCCGCAGTGTAACCGATGGGGCCGCAGCAGCCCTCGAACTTGTTGAGCTACACCGTCATCCGAGCTGGCAGTGCGTGGACCACGAACGTGCACTTGCGCACGCCTGGGCGGCAGCCTCGCAAGGAGCTGTCAGCCAGGCGATCGATACGGTGCTGTCGGCTGCCGAAATCGCGCGAAGCCGTGACCAATTCGCGGCCGAAGTCGTTTGTCTGCAAACCGCGACGCAGCTTGGAGACGATTCCACGTGGTCTCGCCTGCACGATCTCAGTGAGTTCGTCGAAGGACCGCGTGTCATTGCGGCGGCCCGATTCTCCACCGCTTTACACGCGCGCGATAGCCGTGAACTTGAATCCGTCTCAAGGGAATTCGAACGTATAGGTGATAATGTTGCCGCGCTTGACGCGGCCGCGCACGCCGCGGTGGTATACCGCACCGAGGGTCGGCGCGGGTCGGCATTCGGGTGCGCTGCGCGCGCCGAGGCATTGGCCCGGCAGTGTGGTGGTGCCCGCACGCCTGCGCTTGCCAACGCCATCGAACCGCTGCCATTGACATCTCGTGAGCGCGAGATCGTCATGATGCTCGCTGACGGCCTGGCCAACCGCGCGATCGCGGAGCGACTGTGTTTGTCGGTGCGCACGGTGGAAACACACATCTACCGTGCGATGGCCAAGACCGGCGCTGCCGGCCGCGAAGAGCTTGCCGCGCTGTTGCCACGCCACCCGCAGGTCAGCACGCACGGCGGTAGCGGCTCAAACTGAAGTAGAGCAGTACGTAGATCCACCGCCCACGTGCGCTGCAAGCTGGTCAGATGTCCGACGATTCGGCCGCACAGCGAGAGCGGGCGCTGCGCGCACTGCCATTGCCCTACTCGTTGGCGCTGCGATTGCGCGACGCCGGTGTCACCCCCGACGCGATCTGCGAGTACCTCGACATCGACGTGTCGGCACTGGCCGGCTTGTACCGCATCGCCGAGGCCAAACTCGCCGCAGCCCAGGAGCGGCCGGTAAAGCCCAGCGACCAGGACGCGGAATTGTAGTAGTCCACTACTTACGCACTGCGACGTGGCGCCGCGCATTCTCGCCTGACGGACGTCGAAAAAGGGAATCCGATGAGTTACACGCGACGTAGCGACCGGCTCGGTGGGCTGGCCGTCGGAGTCGTCGTCGGGGCAGCTGCGGCCGCTATACCGACAACGGCCTCCGCCGACCCCTTCACGCCGTTTGATCCGAACAACTTCGCCATCTCGATCGACGGGTTCACCCTGTTCCAGGTGGGCACCGCGCACGCCACCTCCGGCATCGGGGATTTCGCGATCGCCGACGGTGACGGCAGCGACGCGGTAGCTGAGGGCGGCTTCGGGGACTTTGCCAGCGCCGACGGAATCGGCAGCACCGCTGTGGCTGGTCTCAACGTAGTGGGCGCCGGCAACAATTTGACTTCGCCAGCGCCGTCGGCCCCTCGAGTTACGCCCAAGCGGGCTTCAACGGCAGCTTCGACTCCGCTACCGCTATTGGCGAGGATGCCGTTGCCAACGCCGGTTTCGGCTCCGGCGCTACAGCTGCCAACTTCGACCTCGCGGACTTCTTGGGCAATCTCACTACAGCCGCCACATACAACACATTCGCTGACGCTGAAGCCGGGAGCGGCAACCTCGCTTTCGTGATCGATCCTTTCGGCAGTCTCGGAAGCGCCGCTTCGGCCGGCTTCGGCGGCGACTTAGACGTCGCCGGTGTGCTCGGCGACAATTTGGGCGCGGAGTCTCTCTTCGCCGATTTCATCTTCCACATCGCGCCGTTCTTCTCAGGCCGGTCGCTGCTCCTGCCGCGAAAGTAGTAGCGCGCTACTTACACACCGCGTCACACGCGGCGAGATGCTCGCTGCAAACAGTGACCAAGTGAGAAGCCGATGAGTCGTCGACACCACAGCAAGCCCAAGCGTCTGCCACGTCGACCCCCGCTGCGTCGTGGCGCTCGCATGATCGGCGTAGGCAGCACAGTCAGCGCATTTTTGGCGTTCGGTATGGCCCCGTTGGCCATCGCGCCGACGGCCAGCGCCGATGTTTTCGACCTCGATTGGGTCATCGATCTGCTGGGTCCGAGCGTGGGGGATGCCGCGCAGAACCTGGGCGATCCCGCTTCCTGGCAGAGCTTTGTCGATCCCGGCGCGTGGGACGCATCCTTAGCCAATTTCTTCGCCAATCTCACCGATCCTCAGGCCTGGGAGCCCAGCATCGCCGATCAGGCGGTGGCCTTCCCTGCCGCAGTGACGCCCGATCCGGCCATCGCTGAGTGGTTCAACACCTGGATCTACGCCCCGGTTCACCAAGCCGACCAGAACTGGATCAATAGCCCCATCGGGTCATGGATCGACACCAACCTGATCAACCCGATCGGCCAGGCATTGTTTGACAGAGACCTGATCGGCAATGGCGCTCCGGGAATCGATGGCGGCACGGAAGCCGAGGCCGACGGCGGCGACGGCGGGTTGTGGTTCGGCGACGGCGGGCCAGCAGGGACCGCCGCCGACGGTAACGGCGGTACCGGCGGATCCGGCGGAATCGGTGGCGACGGCCTTGGCTGGTTGTTCGGCAACGGCGGGGCCGGTGGCCTTGGTGGTCCTGGCGGAGCGGGCGAAAACTCTGCCACCGCGATCGGCAACGGCGCCAGAGGCGGTAACGGCGGGTTCGGCGGGACCGGCGGTAAGCCCGGTCCAGGGCTCCTGGGAGTCGGTGGCCACGGCGGCGACGGCGGCGACGGTGGCAACGGCGGCAACGCCGGCAGCCTCGGCGGTTTCGGCGGCCCCGGCGGCACCGGCGGGGACGGCGGTCCCGGGGGGCTGTTGCTCCAAAGCTCGTTCACGACAGCCGGCGACGGCGGCATCGGGTTCGACGGACACACCGGCGGTGCCGGCGGCGACGGCGGCCCCGGTGGTAACGCCATCAGCAACGGTGGGTCCAGCGTCGGCGGTGCCGGCGGCGACGGCGGCGACGGCCGCCGGTCCAGCCTCACCAGCGACGGGGGGAGCGGCGGCACCGGCGGCGCCGGCGGCGACGGGCTCAATGGCGTCGGTGGCAACGGCGGCAAAGGGGGTCCCGGCGGGCTACCGGGTCCCAACGGGGACGGTAGCGGCGGTGTCGGCGGTCGCGGCGGCACCGGCAGCAACGATCAAACCGGCGGCAATGGCTTCCCCGGTGGCCCAGGCGGCGACGACGGCACACCGGGCACGACGGGCACACCCGGTCAAGACAAGGGGTAAGGGTCATGAGCCACGCTACGAGGATTCGCCGGAACGTCACCCTGGCGGCCGGGCTAAGTGTTTTGGCCGTCGGGCTGGCGGTGGGCGCCGTGCCGAGGGCCGCCGCCGACCCGTTTCCGCCGCCATTCGATCCGAACGATTTCGCCATCTCGATCGACGGGTTCACCTTGTTCCAGGTAGGCACCGCGACCGCAACCTCCGGAATCGGCGACTTCGCGATTGCCGACGGCGCCGGTAGCCTCGCCATCGCCGACGGCGGTTTCGGCGACTTCGCCAGCGCCCTTGGCGCCGACAGTTTCGCCGTCGCCGGCAGCAACGTCCCCGGCACCACGGACAACAACTTTGATTTCGCCAGCGCCCTCGGTCCCTCCACCCAGGCGGCTGCAGGCCTCAACGGCAGCTTTGACTCGGCCAGCGCTGTCGGCTACAACGTCACCGCCCACGCCGGCATTGGCACCACGGTGGTCCCCGCTGACTTTGACTTCGCGAGCATCTTGGCCAATCTCGCGGCAGCGCCTTCAAACCTCAGCTTCGCCGAGAGTGAACTCGGCACGGGCGACCTCGCCTTCGTCGTCGACCCGTTCGGCACCCTTGGGACCCAGGTCTTCGCCGGCTTGGGTGGCGATTTCAACGTCGCCGGCGCCTTTATCGACGACGTGAACGTCGTGTCGGCCTTCAACGATTTTGTCTTCCACATCGCACCGTTCTTCTAAGGACTCGATGCGCTCGCCCTAGCCAAGCCTCAGCCGATGTGCAGCGGGTCGATCTGTACGCGGACCGGCTCGTGATCCTGCCGGGCGCTGAGCACACCCACAGCCCGGCGCAGGCCCGCCGCCAACGCCAAACCGTGCTCGCGCCGCACCCGCACCAGCATCCGGATGACCGGGGCGTCCGGAGCCACGCCCGCCGGCCGGCGGGCTCCGGGCGGCAGCTCCACCGGGCCGAGCCGTTCGGCGTCGTCGGGCAGCTCGCTGTGGTCCAACAGCGCCTCGACGGCCTCGGCCGTGCCGTCGAGCGCGGCGATGTGCACGCTCGGCGGCAAGCCGACCTCGGTGCGGGCGGCCAGCTCAGCCTCGGCGTGCCCGACCGGATCCCATCGGATCAGCGCTTGCACGGTCGGGATCGACGACTCGGCGACCACCACCACTACCCCGCCGTCGCCGCGCGCCCGCACCAGCGCCGCCGCGGCCAGCCAGCGCCGCAGGGTGTCCTCGGCCGCGCGAAGGTCTTGGCGCCCCAGCAGCGCCCAGCTGTCCAGCAGCAACGCCGCTCCGTATCCGGTTGGCGCCCGCGGCTCGGCTCCTGGTGTGGCAACCACCAGGGCGGGCCGATCGGCCACCTCGGCGACGACGCCGTCCCCGCCGGAGGTGATCACGGTGGCTCCCGGAAACGCCCGCCCCAGTTCTTCCGCGGTGCGCCGCGCGCCGACGACGACTGCGCGCACCGCATCGGAGCCGCACCGCGGGCAGCGCAGCGCGGGATCCACCCGTCCACACCAGCGGCAGACCGCACTGCCGGCCTCGGGCAGCGACAGCGGACCGGTGCAATGCCGGCAGCGCGCAATCGCCCGGCATCGCCCGCACGCCAGGGCCGGCACATAGCCTCGGCGCGGCACCTGCACCAGCACCGGCGCGCCGCCTTCCAGTGCGGAGCGGGCGGCCCGCAGCGCCACCGACGGCAGCCGGGCGGTGCGGGCCGCCGGGTCGCGCTCGTCGGCGTATCCGCTGTCGTCGAGCGCCACCACCCGTGGGGTGCGGGCCCGCACCACCGGGCGCGTCGCGACAATGTCATGCGCCCAGCCGTTGCGCACCAGCGCGTGCGCTTCGGCCGTGCGGGCATAGCCACCGATCAGCGCGCCGCAGCGCATCTGGTGGGCGCGCAGCATCGCCACTTCGCGGGCGTGTGGATACGGTGCTCGCGGCTCGGCCAGGGTGTCATCACCGTCGTCCCACACCATGACCAGACCCAGGTCGGTCACCGGCGCGAACACCGCGCTGCGGGTGCCGATCACCATCCGTGCGCTGCCGCGCAGCGCGGCCAGCCAGCGCCGATAACGCGCGGCCGGGCCCAACCCCGCCGACAGCGCCACCACGCTGCTCTCGCCGAGCG
Organism: Mycobacterium shimoidei; assembly: GCF_900417275.1. Lineage (NCBI taxonomy): Bacteria > Bacillati > Actinomycetota > Actinomycetes > Mycobacteriales > Mycobacteriaceae > Mycobacterium > Mycobacterium shimoidei. The sequence continues at coordinate 3,991,809 of NZ_UEGW01000001.1, forward strand.
ACGCCGTCGCGGCCCGCCACAGCGCGTCGACGTCGCGCTGGTCGGGCACGATCGCCAGCACTCCCCGCCCGGCCTGCACCGCCTGCGCGGCCGCCTCGGCGAACCGGTCCGGCCACGGGTCGCCGGGCAGTGCCTGCCACACCGCGCGAGCGGCCCGCGATTCGGCCAGCGCGGTCAAAAACTGTCCACCCCGCTCGTAAGATTCCCAGCGGGTCCGGTCGACCGCTGCGACGAGGGGTTGTGTTGGCGCCGTTGGAGTTTCGCGTTCAACCCGGGCGTGCCGGGGCGGGACGGCCAGTCGCAGCACGTCGGCGCGGGTGCCGGCGTAGCGTGCCGCAACGGCCTCGACCAGCCGGTAGATCTCGGGCGTGAGCACCGGTTCGGCTGAGACGACTCGGTCGAGGCCGGCGAGCTTGCCGGGGTGGTCGGTGTCGGTGCGGCGCTCCAGGATGAACCCGTCGACCAGCCGACCGTGGAACCGGACACGAACCCGCACGCCGGGCTGGGCGTCATCGGATTGGTCGGCGGTGACCAGGTAATCGAATTCGCGGTCCAGGTGCGGCACCGACAGCATCGGCAGCACCCGCGCGATCCCCCCACCCGCGCCAGCGTGCGTGTCCCCGGCCGACACGCCGCGCTATTCCTCGGATTTACGGGATTCGCGCACGCCCGGCCGGCCGAAGAAAAACCCGGCGGTGATCAGGATCTGGGCCGCGGCGTACGCCCACCAGATCGGCACGGCCAGCGCCTCATTCATCAATACGAATCGCCCGATGCCGATCATCGCGTCCGACACCGCGAAACACACCGCGCCGACCGCAGTCAACACGGTGGGCAGCCGCGCCAGCAGCGCCGCGCACACCATCGCGACCAGCACAACCATGTACACGATCACGGGCAACACGAGGCCTTGCCCAACAAGGCCCGGCCAGAACCACACCACCAGCGACGCGCATGCCGCACAGGTGATACCGACGGCGATCAGCCGCGGACGCGATGGGCGCGCCAGCGGTATCAGCGCACCGAGATAGCACAGGTGCGCCACCAGAAACGCACTCAGGCCGAGCACGAACGAGGCCGTCCACCATGTGATGGCCAGCAACGCATCCCCGATCGCCGAGCACACCAACGCCGGCATCAGCCAGCGCCGTTCGCGCACCAGTGGGTGTGCGGCCGCGGCGGCCGCCAACAGCAGCGCCATCAACGCCTTGACGCCTGGTTGGCCGGGAAACCGCCCGGTCAAATCCGCGCCCGGCAATGATCGCAGTGCGGTGATGGTGAGAAACAACCCGTAACCGACGCCGGCCCACCCGGCCAGCACCCACGCGCCGACCACCAGACGCGGTGCGTACGGTGTCTGCATGCCCGACGACACCCGTTCTGCGATCGATCCCATCCTGCTGAAGGTACTGGATGCGGTGCCGTTTCAGTTGTCGCTTGACGACGGCGTCGAGGAGGCGCGCCGACGCCTGCGGGATCTGCCGAGACGTCCGGTGCACCCGGAGCTACGGGTTGAGAACCGCGCGATCGACGGGCCCGCCGGCCCCATCAACATCCGAATCTATTGGCCCCCAACGGATCCTGCGGCTCCAGTGGTGGTCTTCTTCCACGGCGGCGGCTTCGTTGTCGGTGACCTCGACACCCACGACGGCACGTGTCGTCTGCACGCCGTCGGCGCCGAGGCCGTCGTCGTCTCCGTCGACTACCGTCTGGCACCCGAACACCCCTACCCCGCCGCCATCGACGACGCCTGGGCCGCAACGCAATGGGTCGCCGAGCACGGCGAGGACATCGGCGCCGACACCACCCGCCTGGCGGTGGCCGGGGACTCCGCCGGCGCCACCATTTCCGCGGTGATCGCCCAGCGCGCCCGCGACAACGACGGCCCGCCAATCGCATTCCAGCTGTTGTGGTATCCGTCGACGATGTGGGATCCGTCGCTGCCGTCGTTCACCGAAAACGCGTCGGCGCTCATCCTCGACCGTGACGCGATCGCGGCGTTCTCCCGTTGGTATGCAGGCGAAGTCGACATAACCGACCCGCCGGCGGGGATGGCGCCCGGGCGCGCCAAGAACCTGGCCGACCTACCGCCGGCCTACATCGCCGTCGCAGGCCACGACCCGCTGCGCGACGACGGCATGCGCTACGGGGAACTGCTCGCGGCCGCCGGTGTTTCGGTCGAGGTGCACAACGCCGAGACGCTGGTCCACGGCTATGTCGGCTATGCCGGGGTGGTGCCGGCGGCCACCGAGGCCACCGACCGCGGATTGGCGGCGCTGCACAAGGGCCTGCGCGGATGACCGCTCGAGCGCCGATCGATCCGTTACTCAAGTCGTTGCTGGACGCGGTGCCGCTGACCTTCAGCGCCGCCGACGGCGTCGAGGCGGCGCGAGCCAAGCTGCGCCAGCTGCAGGCTCCACGAGATATGTTGCCGCAGTTGCGGATTGAAGAGCGAACTATAGTGTCGGGCATCCCGGTCCGCATCTACTGGCCGTCGGGTGTCGACCACGCCGACTTGCCCGTGGTCGTCTTCTACCATGGCGGCGGCTGGTCGATCGGCGACCTGGACACCCATGACGCGGTGGCTCGTGCGCACGCTGTGGGTGCGGAGGCCATCGTGGTGTCGGTCGATTACCGGCTCGCGCCCGAGCATCCGTTTCCGGCCGGTGTAGACGACTGCTGGGCCGCGTTGCGGTGGGTCACCGAGCATGCCGCCGAGCTCGGCGGCGATGCGCGGCGGATCGCCGTGGCGGGGGACTCCGCGGGCGGCAACCTATCGGCGGTCATGGCGCACCTGGCCCGCGACAACGGCGGGCCGGACCTGGCCTTCCAACTGCTGTGGTACCCGTCGACCACCGCTGACCTGTCGTTGCCGTCGTTCAGCGAAAACGCCGACGCGCCGGTGTTGGACCGCGACGTCATCGACGCGTTTCTGCAGTGGTATCTGCCCGACATCGACATCAGCGATCCCGCTGCCCTGCCGGTCACGCTTTCGCCGGCCAACGCGACGGATTTCTCCGGGCTGGCGCCGGCCTACATCGGAACCGCCGAACACGACCCGCTGCGCGACGACGGCGCTCGCTACGCCGAGCTGCTCACAGCCTCCGGTGTGCCCGTCGAGCTGAGCAACGAGCCGACACTGGTACACGGTTTTGTCAGCTTCGCGCTCGTCGTGCCGGCCGCAGCCGAGGCGACCACTCGTGGGCTCGCGGCGCTGAAAGCGGCCTTGCGCTGCACGGCGCACCGCTAAGACCACCGCTGGCCTGGCCTGATGCGCGCGCGCCCATCCACCACTACCGTTGGCGGCTTCGGGGAACAACGTCGAACAGGAGCCGATCCATGCTTGTACTCACACCGGCGGCCGTCGAGGTCGTCAAGGCCGTGACCAACGCGCCGAACGCCCCCGAAGCTGCCGGGCTGCGGATCGCGTCGACGTCCGACGAACAGAACGCCTTGCAGCTCAGCACCGCCGAGGGGCCGGGCGAAGGGGACCAGATCGTGGAGGGCGAGGGCGCGCGGGTATTCCTCGAAGCGCGCGTCGCCGAGTTCCTGGCCGACAAGACGCTGGACGCGCGAGTGAACGAGGACGGCTCCACCCAGTTCGTGGTGTTCGACCAGCAGTGAGTTGATCGTCCCGCGACGGGCCAACCGGTTACCGTGGCGGTATGACGACACAGCCCGACTACCACACCGTCGTCGTCGGCGCCGGGTTCTCCGGCATCGGCGCCGCCATCAAGCTCGACGAGGCGGGATTAGGTGAATACCTGCTGATCGAGGCCGGCGACGGGGCCGGCGGCACCTGGCACTGGAACACCTATCCCGGTATCGCCGTGGATATTCCGTCGTTTTCGTATCAGTTCTCGTTCGAGCAGCGGCCGGACTGGTCGCGGACCTACGCACCGGGCAAGGAACTGAAGGCCTACGCCGAGCACTGCGTCGACAAGTACGGCATCCGTCCCAAGATCCGGTTCAACACGAAGGTTCTGGCCGCCGACTACGACGACGAACACGCGCTGTGGCGGGTGCAGACCGACCCCGGCGGCGTCGTCACCGCACGATTTTTAATCAATGCCAGCGGTGTGCTGACCACGCCGAAGCTGCCCGATATCGATGGTGTCGACTCCTTCGACGGCGTCACCATGCACACCGCGCGGTGGGATCACCAGCAAGATCTCACCGGCAAGCGGGTGGCGGTCATCGGCACCGGCGCATCGGCGGTGCAGGTGATCCCGGAGATCGCGCCGATCGTCTCCCACCTCACCGTCTTTCAACGCACACCGATCTGGTGTTTCCCCAAGTTCGACGTGCCGCTGCCGGCACCGGTCCGCTGGGCCATGCGGCTACCGGGCGGCAGAGCAGTGCACCGGCTGGCCAGCCAAGCTTTCGTCGAGGCGACGTTCCCGATCCCGGCTCAGTACTTCACGGTGTTCCCGATGGCCAAATGGATGGAGCGGGCCGGAAGAAACTACCTGCGCCGACAGGTCAAGGACCCGGTGCTGCGGGAAAAGCTCACCCCGGACTACGCGGTCGGCTGCAAACGGCCGGGCTTTCACAACACCTATCTGGCGACATACAACCGCGACAACGTTCGGTTGGTGACCGAGCCGATCGACAAGATCACCCCGACGGGCGTGGCCACCACCGACGGCGAAAGCCACGACATCGACGTGCTGGTGCTCGCGACCGGGTTCAAGGTGATGGACATCGACAGCGTGCCCACCTTCGCCGTCACCGGCAGCGGCGGCCGGTCGTTGAGCGCGTTTTGGGACGAGCATCGGCTGCAGGCCTACGAAGGGGTCAGCATTCCGGGATTCCCGAACCTGTTCAGCGTGTTCGGGCCGTACGGCTATGTCGGGTCGTCGTATTTCGCGCTGATCGAGGCGCAGACTCACCACATCGTGCGGTGCCTGAAGGCGGCCCGTCGCCGCAACGCCACCCGCGTCGAGGTCACCGAACAGGCCAACGACCGCTACTTCGCCGAGATGATGCGACGCCGGCACCGCCAGGTGTTCTGGCAGGACAGCTGTCGGCGGGCCAACAGCTACTACTTCGACAAGCACGGCGACGTGCCGCTGCGGCCGACCACAACTCTGGAGGCCTACTGGCGCAGCCGCCGCTTCGACCTCGACGACTACCGGTTCTCGGCCTAGACGGCAGCCTTGAGGTCGTCGACCTTGTCGAGTCGCTCCCACGGCAACTCGATGTCGGTGCGGCCGAAGTGGCCGTAGGCGGCGGTCTGTGCGTAGATCGGCCGGAGCAGGTCTAGGTCGCGGATGATCGCGCCGGGCCGCAGGTCGAACACCTCACCGATGGCTTTCTCGATCTTGACCGGGTCGACGGTCTCGGTGCCGAACGTCTCGACGAACAACCCGACCGGGGCGGCCTTGCCGATCGCATATGCCACCTGGACTTCGGCCCGCTCGGCCAGCCCGGCGGCGACCACGTTCTTGGCCACCCAGCGCATCGCGTACGCCGCGGAACGGTCCACCTTGGACGGGTCCTTGCCGGAGAACGCTCCGCCGCCGTGACGGGCCCACCCGCCGTAGGTGTCGACGATGATCTTGCGGCCGGTCAGGCCGGCGTCGCCCATCGGGCCCCCGAGCACGAACTTGCCGGTCGGGTTGATCAGCAGCCGGTAGTCGGAGGTGTCCAGGGTGTCGTGGGCGAGATCGGCCAGGACCGTGTTGACGACCTTTTCCCGGATGTCGGGGGTGAGGGTGGCTTCCAGGTCGATGCCGTCGGCGTGCTGGGTGGACAGCACCACGGTGTCCAGCCGCACCGGGGTGACGCCCTCGTATTGGACGGTGACCTGCGTCTTGCCGTCCGGCCGCAGGTAGTCGAGCACGCCGTTCTTGCGGACCTCGGTCAGCCGCCGGGACAGCCGGTGCGCCAGCGCGATCGGCAGCGGCATGTACTCCGGGGTGTCCTTGATCGCGTAGCCGAACATCAAGCCCTGGTCGCCGGCGCCCTGGGCGTCGAGTGGGTCACCTGCGCCCTCGACCCGGGTCTCGTGGGCGGCGTCGACGCCCTGGGCGATGTCGGGCGATTGCGCGCCGATGCCGATGTTGACGCCACAGGTGGCGCCGTCGAAACCCTTCTCCGAAGAGTCATAGCCGATTTCGAGGATGCGTTCGCGCACCGTGTTGGTGATGTCGGCGAAAGCCTCTTTCGCCGTGGTGGTCACCTCACCGACCACGTGCACCTGTCCGGTGGTGACCAACGTCTCGACCGCCACCCGCGATTTCGGATCGCCGGCGATCAGCGCGTCGAGCACCGAGTCGCTGATCGCGTCACAGATCTTGTCGGGATGGCCCTCGGTTACCGACTCACTGGTGAACAGCCGACCCTTTTCGCTCACACCCCGATCCTTCCCATCCTCGACAAAATGTTAGTTAGACGAAGTATATCGTCACGTCCTGTGCCCCGCCGTTCGGACCGGGCGTCACACGATAGCGCGTCTACCCGCTGCCGCCGTGCACGAAGGTGGCGATCGCGTCAACAATACGACTGGCCATCTGCGTCTTGGAGCCGTGCTGTAGCGCGGACTCGGTGCCGTCGGCGGCCAGCAGCCAGCCGTCGTTGCTGTCCACTTCGAACGCCTTGCCCTCGCCGACCGCATTGACCACCAACAGGTCACAGCCCTTGCGGCGCAATTTGGCTCGCGCATGGAACAGCACGTCGCCGTTGGCGTCGCCGGTTTCGGCGGCGAATCCCACGATGGCGCGCATGTTGGGCAACTGCCCGTCCGCGCGGGCACGCACCACGGTAGCGAGCACGTCGTCGTTGCGGACCAGCTCGATGGTCGGCGCCGCGGTATCTTCTGCCGCCCCCTTCTTGATCTTGGCGGCCGCCACCCGGGCAGGCCGAAAGTCGGCCACCGCGGCGGCCATCACCAGGACATGGGAGTCGGGCGCGTGCTTGGACACCGCGTCACCAAGCTGCTGAGCCGAGCTCACGTGCACCACGTCGACGCCTGCGGGGTCGATGAGCCCGGCGGTGTGTCCGGCGATCAGCGTGACCTCGGCGCCGCGTTGCGCGGCGACTCGGGCGACCGCGTAACCCTGCTTGCCTGAGCTGCGGTTACCGATGAAGCGCACCGGGTCGATGGGTTCGCGGGTGCCGCCGGCCGTCACCAACAGCTTGCAACCGGCCAGGTCGTGAGGCAGGGCGTCGTGGCGCTCCAGCAGCAGCGTGGCGAACGTGACGATCTCCTCGGCCTCGGGGAGCCGCCCGGCGCCGCTGTCGGTGCCGGTGAGCCGTCCGGACGCCGGTTCCAGCACCACCGCGCCGCGGCGGCGCAGCGTGGCCACGTTGTCCTGCGTCGCGGGGTGCAGCCACATCTCGGTGTGCATGGCGGGTGCGAACAGCACCGGACATCGTGCGGTGAGCAGGGTCGCGGTCAGCAGGTCATCGGCGCGGCCGCTGACCGCCCGGGCCAGCAGGTCGGCGGTGGCCGGTGCGACGACGACCAGGTCGGCTTTCTGGCCGATTGCGACGTGCGGTACCGACGGGACGTCGTCGAAAACGCCGGTCTGCACCGGTTCGCCCGACAATGCCTCGAAGGTGGCTGCCCCGATGAAACGCAGCGCGGATTCGGTGGGGATGACGCGGACCTGATGACCGGCCTCAGTGAGCTGGCGGACAACGGTGCATGCCTTGTAGGCGGCGATGCCTCCGGAGACGCCGACGATGATCCGTTTGCGGTCCACAGCGCTCCCGGCCCCGCTCGTTACTCGCCCTCGGTGTGTTCGAGCAGATCGGCGTGGATCTCACGTAGGGCGATCGACAGCGGCTTCTCCTGCAGGCCCGGTTCGACCAGCGGGCCGACGTATTCGAGGATGCCCTCGCCGAGCTGGTTGTAGTAGTCGTTGATCTGCCGCGCTCGCTTGGCTGCGTAGATCACCAGGGCGTACTTGCTCGACACGCGATCGAGCAACTCGTCGATCGGCGGGTTGGTGATACCCAACGGCGTGTCGTAACCGACCGCACCCGACGCCGGATCGAACTGGTCGGGAACGGCGGTCAGGGGCGCGTCGGCTTGCGAGCTACTCACTTGAAAGTCTTTCTCCTGGCGGCATAAAGCGGCGAACGGTTCAGTCCTGGATCGGATTCAGATGATGGGTCACGCCGTGCCCGGCGCAGTATCCACCAGCAAGGATACCAATTGCGCGCAGGCAGTTTCCAATCGACTGTTCACCACGACCTCGTCGAAGTCATCCTGAGCTGCCAGTTCGGTGCGGGCGGTGGCCAGTCGACGCTCGATCACCTCGGGTGTCTCGGTGCCCCGGCCGACGAGTCTGGCCTCCAGGTCTTCCCAGCTCGGCGGCGCCAGGAAAACAGTGATCGCCTCCGGCATCGCCCGCTTGATGGCTCGGGCGCCGGCGAGATCCACCTCGATCAGCACCGGGTGTCCCGCCTGCGTGGCTTCCCGGACAGGCGCCGCGAGCGTGCCCGATCTGTGCAGGCCACCGTGGATTTCCGCCCACTCCAGCAGCGCGCCCGTGTCGATCAACTGCTGGAACTGTTCCGGGGTCACGAAGTGGTAGTCGACGCCGTCGACTTCGCCCGGGCGGGGCTCACGGGTGGTGGCCGACACGCTGAAGTGCAGATCCGGGATGCGCTCACGCAGACACCGGACCAGCGTCGACTTGCCGACCGCGGAGGGACCGGACAACACGACCACGCGCCCGGTGCCCTGCGGCCGTTGACGCTGCTCGTGCGCCTGGTCCGGTCCCACGTCGGCGTTCACCGACTCCCCCGGACACAGTCACGCGGCTCCTCAGCAGGCCTTTCGGCCCGCATCGTCGCCACCGAGGCCCGATTGCGCGGCTCCTCAGCAGGCCTTTCGGCCCGCATCGTCGCCACCGAGGCCCGATTGCGCGGCTCCTCAGCAGGCCTTTCGGCCCGCATCGTCGCCACGCGGCCTAGGAAAAGTCGAACTTTTCCAGCAGTGCTTTGCGCTGGCGATCACCGAGGCCACGCAGACGGCGGGTCGGGGCGATCTCGAGCTCAGTCATGATTTCCTGCGCCTTGACCTTGCCTACCTTCGGCAACGCCTCCAGCAACGCAGAAACCTTCATCTTGCCCAAGACCTCGTCGGTCTCGGCATCCTTGAGCACCTGCTTGAGGTTGGTGCCACCGCGCTTCAGCCGGTCCTTGAGCTCGGCACGCGCTCGACGTGCGGCAGCAGCCTTCTCCAACGCGGCCGCGCGCTGCTCGTCGGTCAACTGGGGAAGGGCCACGATTCCTCCGTCTCATCGATCTTGACTTGTCAGCCGGGGAACTCCCAGCCAGCGCAGACGACCGTACCCACGCCGTCTGACGAAATCTAACCCGCCCCCCGGCTTTCAGCCACAAACCCCCAGCGTGCGGGGCTGTGCGCGGGGATGACCCCCCGACCGGCGACCACCGCGCGCGAACCCGCCCGAGATCTTGCAGCTCCCCGGAACATGCTGTCTACCAGCACTTTTGAGGTGACATCGCTCGGGATCGCGACCGCGACCAGGCTGCCCGGCTGGTCCCTAATGAGCCCGTGAACCCAAAATCGGCCAATTCTGCACGTCACGGCGTGTCGGGCGTGTCGCCGGCGCTTGCTCAGACAACCGCGACGGCAGAAATGGGCCAGAACTACCTTGTGTAGTAGCGGTGTAGTAGCCGTGAAGTAGCCCTCCTGGCGGCCTCCTGGCGGCCTCCTGAGCGCCGAATACTCGATCCAGCGCCCGACGCCACCCGCGCCAGCAAACGGAGCTTCCCGTAGTTCAGGCCATGCACGCACAGCGCCGACCGCCGCGCGTCCCCGGCCGTCGCGCTCGGCATAAGTGCACTTCGGGCGGCAAATCTGTGCTCCGTCAGGCTCCGCGCGGACCGTCGTCGCTCGACTCCTGGCGTGCGGTTTGAATCGCTGATGGCTACCGCTTTTACGGCCCGCAACTGCCCCTTGTTCCGCGGCTGTATCGGTACTATTTCCCAATGGCGATGATGCGCATCCGCGAGGCAGCCGAGCTGCTGGGAGTCAGCGACGACACCGTGCGGCGATGGATTGACCAGGGCGCACTGCCGGTAAGTCAGGACCGCTCCGGCCGCAAGGTGATCCCGGGTGATGTGCTTGCCGAATTCTCCCGCGCCAACGCACCGGCACTGCCCCCGAACCCGCTCGGTGATGTCGCCAGCTCGGCACGTAACCGCTTCGTGGGGCTGGTCACCAAGGTGGTTGCCGACAAGGTGATGACCCAAGTCGAAATGCAGTGCGGGCCGTTCACCGTCGTATCGCTGATGAGCACCGACGCGGCGCGCGAGCTGAAACTGGAACCCGGCAGCGTCGCTGTGGCGAAAGTCAAGGCGACCAACGTCATCGTCGAGACACCCGAAGTCAAGACGTCGGGCGGCGAATAGCGAGCCCCACCGGAGGATCAGCGCGCCACCAGGTAGGCAACCGCAGTGTTCATCCGCTCCGCTGCCGCCCGTAGTGCCGCGACATCCGGCCCTGCCCGCAACACCGCACGGGAAACCGCGGGCCACAGCTGATTTGACGGCGCACCACCGAACGTTCCCAGCGCTTCCGGCCGGCCGCCCTGGGCGCCGATACCCGGCACCAACACCGGGCCGCCCACGTCACTGAGATCGGGCAGCCGGTCCCGCGTGGCGCCGACGACGACGCCCACCGACCCCGACTGTTGCGTCCGGTTCCATGCGGCGACGTCGTGGATCACGGCCTGTGCGACGCTGCGGCCGCCGAAAACCGCGCTCTGCACGCCGGCTCCCTCGGGATTCGAGGTGGCCGCCAGCACAAAGACCCCACGGCCCCGCTCGGCGGCCAGATCCAGCAGTGGCTGCAGTGCTCCGAACCCCAGGTACGGCGAGGCCGTGACCGCATCGGCGGCCAGCGGCGAATCACCAACCCACGCCTTCGCATACGCCGCCATCGTCGAGCCGATATCCGCGCGTTTGGCGTCCGCCAGCACCAGGACCCCGGCGGCGCGCAGCGCGGCGATGGTGCGTTCCAGGATCGCGTAACCCGCGGAGCCGTACGACTCGAAAAAGGCGACCTGCGGTTTGACCATGGCGAAGCCGGCGAACGCGGTCACGCAGATGTCGCAGAACGCCGCCAGGCCGTCGGCCGTCGCCGCTAACCCCCATGCCTCCAGGAGCTCGGGATGCGGGTCGATACCGACGCACAACGCTCCGCGGGCCGATCGTGCCGCGGCCAGCCGGTCGCCGAACCCTGACACTGCTAGCGTCCGCCGTTGCCGAGCGCGCTGTGCAGCTCCTGCAGGGAGCGCACACCGATGACGCCGCGGATGCCGGCCTCGATGCCCTGAACGGCGGCCGACGCGCCCTGCACGGTGGTGACGCAGGGAATGTTCCCGCCGACGGCGGCCGAGCGGATCTCGTAGCCGTCGATACGAGGACCTGAGTTGCCGTACGGCGTGTTGATCACCATGTCGACCTCACCGGCGCGGATCGCATCGACCGCTGACAACGCCGGACGCCCCGGGGTGGGCTCTTCGAAATGCTTACGGACTTCGTCGCACGGGATGCCGTTGCGGCGCAGCATCTCGGCGGTTCCTTCGGTCGCGAGCACCCGGAAACCCAGATCGGCCAGCCGCTTGACCGGGAACACCAGCGACCGCTTGTCCCGGTTGGCCACGGACACGAACACCGTGCCCTGCGCCGGCAGCGACCCGTAGGCCGCGGCTTGGCTCTTGGCGAACGCGCTGCCGAAGTCACGGTCGATGCCCATCACCTCGCCGGTCGATTTCATCTCCGGGCCCAGCAGCGAATCGATGCCCGAGCCGTCGGACTTGCGGAACCGGTGGAACGGCAATACCGCTTCTTTCACCGCGATCGGCGCGTTCGGTGCCGCGCTGGCGCCGTCACCGGTCGGAACCAGCATCCCCTCGTCGCGCAGCTGAGAAATCGTGGCGCCCAACATGATCCGCGAACATGCTTTGGCCAGCGGGACCGCCGTCGCCTTGGAGACGAACGGAACGGTGCGGCTGGCGCGTGGGTTTGCTTCCAGCACGTAGAGCACATCGTCTTTCAGCGCGAATTGCACATTGAGCAACCCGACCACTCCGATGCCGCGCGCAATAGCTTCGGTGGCGTGGCGCACCTTGTCGATGTCGGTGCGTCCCAACGTCACCGGCGGCAACGCGCACGCGGAATCGCCGGAGTGAATGCCGGCCTCCTCGATGTGCTCCATGATCCCGCCGATGTAGACCTCGTTGCCGTCGCAGAGGGCGTCCACGTCGATTTCGATGGCGTCTTCGAGGAAGCGGTCGACGAGTACCGGGTGTTCCGGGGACAGCTCGGTGGCCCGGGTGATGTAGTCCTTGAGCGTCTCGTCGTCGTAGACGATTTCCATGCCCCGACCGCCCAATACGTACGACGGGCGGACCAGGACCGGATAGCCGATCTCGCCTGCGATGCGACGGGCCTGTTCGAACGTCGTCGCCATGCCGTATCGCGGGGCCGGTAGGCCCGCGGCGGTGAGGAGGTCGCCGAACGCGCCGCGGTCCTCGGCCAGATCGATGGCGTGCGGCGGTGTACCCACGATCGGCACGCCGGCATCGGCGAGCCGCTGAGCCAGCCCGAGCGGGGTCTGACCGCCCAGCTGCACGATGACACCGACCACGCCGGGTCCCCCGCTGCCCGACTGGGATTCGGCGTAGAACACCTCGAGGACGTCCTCGAAAGTCAACGGCTCGAAATACAGCCGGTCGGCGGTGTCGTAGTCGGTGGACACGGTTTCGGGGTTGCAATTGACCATCACTGTCTCGAAACCGGCCTGGCTCAGCGTCGTCGCGGCGTGCACGCAGCTGTAGTCGAATTCGATGCCCTGCCCGATGCGGTTGGGCCCGGACCCGAGGATGAGCACCTTGGGTTTGTCGGTCTGCGGCGCGATTTCGGTCTCGGCCGCGGGATCGAGTTCGTAGCTGCTGTAGTGGTAGGGAGTTTTGGCTTCGAACTCCGCCGCGCAGGTGTCCACGGTCTTGTAGACCGGGTGGATACCGAGTCGTTCGCGCAGTGACCTCACTCCGTTTTCGCCGGCCAGTTCCGGTCGCAGTGCGGCGATCTGGCGATCCGAGAGCCCGCTGTGCTTGGCGCGAAGCAACAGATCCACGTCCAGCACCGCGGCATCGACGAGCTCGGTGCGCAGGGTGACCAGTTGCTCGATCTGCGCGACGAACCATGGGTCCACACCGCTGGCCTGGGCGACCTGCTCGACCGAGGCGCCGCGTCGCAGCGCCAACTCGATGTCGTAGAGACGGCCTTCGGTGGGCGTCTGCAGCCGGGTCAGGATGGCGTCGACGTCGCCGTCTGGATCGGGCTTGGTCCAGAACCCGGCACGGCTGGTCTCCAACGAGCGCATCACCTTGCCGAGAGCTTCGATGAAGTTGCGTCCCAACGACATTGCCTCACCAACCGACTTCATAGTGGTGGTCAGCGTCGAATCCGCCCCGGGGAATTTCTCGAAGGCGAACCGCGGTGCCTTGACCACGACGTAGTCGAGGGTGGGCTCGAAGCAGGCCGGGGTTTCCCGGGTGATGTCGTTGAGGATCTCGTCGAGGGTGTAGCCGATGGCAAGCTTGGCGGCGATCTTGGCGATCGGAAAGCCGGTGGCTTTCGACGCCAGCGCGGACGACCGCGACACCCGCGGATTCATCTCGATGACGATCAGCCGACCATCGCGCGGGTTGACCGCGAACTGGATGTTGCAGCCGCCGGTATCCACGCCGACCTCGCGCAGGATCGCGATGCCCAGATCCCGCATCCGCTGGTATTCCCGGTCGGTCAGCGTCATCGCGGGTGCGACGGTCACCGAGTCGCCGGTGTGCACGCCCATCGGGTCCACGTTTTCGATCGAGCACACCACCACGACGTTGTCGTGCCCGTCGCGCATCAGCTCGAGCTCGAATTCCTTCCAGCCGTGGACGGATTCCTCGATGAGCACATTGGCGCTCGGCGAGGCGGCCAGGCCGATGCCGGCCATCCGGTCGACCTCCTCGGCGCTGTGTGCCATCCCCGAACCCAGGCCGCCCATGGTGAAACTTGGCCGTACCACCACCGGCAGTCCGAGCTCGGCGACGGCCTCACGGACCTCGTCCATGGTGAAACACACCCGGCTTCGGGCGGATTCGCCACCGACCTTGGCCACGATGTCTTTGAATCGCTGCCGGTCCTCGCCGCGCTGGATGGCGTCGAAGTCGGCACCGATCAGCTCCACGCCGTAGCGCTCCAGCACCCCGTTCTCATACAGCGCGACCGCGGTGTTGAGCGCGGTCTGCCCGCCCAGGGTGGCCAGCAGCGCGTCGATCTTGTTGCCACGCTGCGCCTGTTGCGCGATCACTCGCTCGACGAATGCCGGGGTGATCGGCTCGATGTACGTGTGATCGGCGTACTCCGGATCGGTCATGATGGTCGCCGGGTTGGAGTTGATCAGGCTGACCTGCAGGCCTTCGCTGCGCAGCACCCGGCACGCCTGGGTGCCCGAATAGTCGAACTCGGCGGCCTGGCCGATGACGATGGGGCCCGAACCGATGACCAGCACGTGGTTTAAGTCAGTCCGCCGCGGCATCAGCGACCCCTCCGGTCCCGGCGCGAGCGGGCACAGTTGTACGCCGGTTGCGGCGTGTCGCCGTACAAACACGCCCGCTCGCGCAAATGGTGGTCGTCATTGGCCGCCCATCAGGTCGACGAACTGATCGAACAGATACTCCGCGTCGTGCGGGCCGGCAGCCGCCTCCGGATGGTATTGCACCGAAAACGCCCGCCCGCTAACAAGTTTGACGCCTTCGACGACGCCGTCGTTGGCGCAGGTGTGACTGACCACCGCCGCACCGAACGGCGTGTCGAACCGCTGCCCGGCCTCACCCTCCAGTGCGAAACCGTGGTTTTGTGCGGTCACCGCCACCCGCCCGGTGGCGTGATCGATCACCGGGACATTGATGCCGCGATGGCCGAACACCATCTTGTAGGTCGACAGACCCAGGGCCCGGCCCAGGATCTGGTTGCCGAAACAGATGCCGAACAGCGGGATCCCGGCGCCGAGCACGTCGCGGGTCACCGCGACGATGTGGTCGGCGGTGGCGGGGTCGCCCGGCCCGTTGGACAAGAACACGCCATCGGGTTGCACTTCGGCGATCTGCTCGAAGGTGGCCGACGACGGCAGCACGTGGGTGCGGATCCCGCGCCGGGCGAAGTTGCGCGGAGTGTTGGTTTTGATCCCGAGGTCGAGCGCCACCACGGTAAATCGTCGCGGTCCCTCGGGTTCCACGACATAAGGCGTGGGGGTGGTGACTTCTCCGGCCAGGTCGGCGCCCAGCATCGGCTGCTGGCTGCGCACCCGGTCCAGCAGTTCTTCGTGCGGGCCAAGCGCGTCCGAGGAGAACACGCCGGCCTTCATCGAGCCGCGGCTGCGCAGGTGACGCACGACCGCGCGGGTATCGATGCCGGCGATACCGACGATGTGCTGCCGGACCAGTTCGTCTTCCAGCGTGCCGGTGGCACGCCAATTCGATGGGCGCGGTGAGGGATCGCGCACCGCATAGCCGGCCACCCAGATCTTGTCGCCACGGCTTTCGGCGTCTTCGGTGTTCCAGCCGGTGTTGCCGATCTGCGGTGCGGTGGCAACCACGATCTGGCGGTGATAGCTCGGATCGGTGAGTGTCTCCTGGTAGCCCGACATGCCGGTGGAAAACACTGCCTCACCGAGTGTTTGGCCGATCGCCCCGAATGGTGTGCCGGTGAAGACCCGGCCGTCCTCGAGGACCAGCAGCGCTTTCATCGGGCGTCTCCCACCGCCAGCCAGCTGGCGTATTCGGCGCGGTCATCGCCGCGGAAACCGGTGTCGATCTCAGTGCCCGACGGTAGCCGCCACCGGATGGCCAAAATCCCCTCCCGCGGGCCGACCTTGCCGACCAAGGCGCGTTCGGTGCGGATGTCCTTGATGGACTCCTGCGGAATCCAGATCGGGCTGGCGCCGCTGCGTTGCAGCATGATCCCTTGCCGGTAGCGGGTCATCACCGCCTTGCTGCGATAACCCAGATCACCGACGGCGACCCGGTCGTTCCAGTTGGGCGCCAGCGTGCTGCCGACATACAACCCACGGGTGGGCCCGACGGTCGCCGAGCCGACCATGTCGGGCCTGGTCGGCAGCGTGCCGATCAGCGCGGCCTGCCGCTCACCGCGGCGGCGCCAGCCGCGCATCATCATCGAGATCACGACAGCGATCAGCACCACGAGCACTGCGGCGAAGATCAGCGATGCGACCAGCGTTGCCGAATTCATGCCGGACTCTTTCCGTCGCGGGCGGTGACCTTGCCGCGCAACAGCGTCGCGGTCACCGTGGCCGGCAAAGTCATCTGCTCGTACGGGGTGTTGGCCGACCGGCTGGCCAGCTCGTCTCCGGCCACTGTCCAGCTTGCCTCGGGGTCGACCACGGTCAGATTCGCCGGCTCACCGATCTCCAGGGGCCGACCCTGATCGGGCAGGCGCGCGATGCGGGCGGGATTCTCGCTCATCACCCGGGCCACGTCGCGCCAGGTCAACAGCCCGGGAAGCACCATCGTCTGCGCGACCACCGACAGCGCGGTCTGCAGCCCCAGCATGCCCGGCAGCGCGGCAGCGAACTCGACGCATTTCTCGTGCTCAGCGTGCGGGGCATGATCGGTGGCCACGCAGTCGATTACCCCGTCGGCCAGCGCTTGACGCAGCGCCTGCGCATCGGCGGCTTCGCGCAGCGGTGGGTTGACCCGGTTGTTTCCGTCGTAGCTGGCCAACCGGGAATCGTCGAGCAGCAGATGATGTGGTGTGACCTCGGCGGTGATCGCAATGCCTTGATCCTTGGCCCATTTCAGGATCTCGACGGTGCCCGCGGTGGAAGCGTGGCAGATATGCACCCGGGCGCCGGCGTCGCGGGCCAGCAGCGCGTCGCGCGCGACGATCGACTCCTCGGCCGCCCGCGGCCAGCCCGACAGCCCGAGCCGCGCGGCGTGGGGTCCTTCGTGGGCGACGGCGCCCACGGTCAGCCGCGGCTCTTCGGCGTGCTGGGCAATCAGCACGCCCAGGCCGGTGGCGTATTCCAGGGCGCGGCGCATCACCAGCGGATCGTGTACGCATTTGCCGTCGTCGGAGAACATCCGCACCTGTGCGGCACCGTCGGCCATCATGCCCATTTCGGTGAGCTCGGCCCCGGCCAGCCCGACGGTGACAGCGCCGACCGGGTGCACGTCGACCAGCCCGACTTCCTGGCCGCGATGCCAGACGTGGTCGGTGACCACCGGGCTGTCGGCGACCGGATTCGTGTTGGCCATCGCAAACACCGCTGTGTAGCCGCCCAACGCCGCTGCGGCCGAACCGGTTTCGATGTCTTCGGCGTATTCGCGGCCCGGCTCACGCAGGTGGGTGTGCAAGTCGACCAGGCCGGGTAGCAGCACCTGCCCGGTCGCGTCGATCACGTCGGCAGTCTCCGGAATGGCAAGGTCCGCACCGATGTCGGTGATCTGACCTGCAAAACCGGGACCGTCGACCAGCACGTCGACCTGGTCGCCCTCGCCGTATAGCCGCACCCCGCGGATGAGCACACTCATGCCGCGATTTCCTCAGTCCCGACCAGCAGATGGAACAGCACCGCCATCCGTACATGCACGCCGTTGGAAACCTGTTGCAGCACAGCAGATTGCGACGAGTCGGCCACCGAGAACGCGATCTCCATGCCCCGCAGCATCGGGCCGGGGTGCAACACCACCGCGTGGCCGGGCAGCATTGCCTGACGCCGATCGGACAGGCCGTAACGCACCGAGTACTCGCGCGCCGACGGGAAGAAGCCGCCGGTCATCCGCTCGGCCTGCACCCGCAGCATCAACACCGCGTCGGCGACGGGCAATTCGGCGTCCAGATCGTAGGACACGGTGACCGGCCAGTCGGCCACGCCGACCGGCAGCAGTGTCGGCGGGGCCACCAACACCACTTCGGCGCCGAGCGTCGCCAGCAGCATGACATTGGATCTCGCGACGCGGCTGTGCAGGATGTCGCCGACGATCACCACCCGCCGACCCTCGATCCCGCCGAGCCGCTGCCGGATGGTCAGCGCGTCCAGCAGGGCCTGCGTCGGGTGCTCGTGGGTGCCGTCGCCGGCGTTGATCACCGTCGGGCCACCGGATTCGGTGGCGGTCCAGTCGGCCAGCCGGTGCGCCGCACCGGAGGCGGGATGGCGGATGATCAGCGCGTCGGCGCCGGCGGCGCGCAACGTCAGCGCGGTGTCCCGCAACGACTCGCCCTTGGCCACGGACGATCCCACCGAGCTGACGTTGATGACGTCGGCGCTCATCCACTTGCCGGCGACCTCGAACGACACCCGGGTGCGGGTGGAGTTCTCGTAGAACATCGTGATGATGGTGCGGCCGCGCAGCGTCGGCAACTTGCGGACCTCGCGGCCCAGCAGCGCCTGGGCGAACCGGTCGGCATCATCGAGGATCGCGGTGGCGTCGTCGCGGCTCAGGTCGCTCGCGGCCAGCAGGTGCCTGCTCATCGGGAGATCACCACCTGATCGCGGTCGTCGTGTTCGGCCAGCCGCACATGCACGCTCTCGCTGCGCGAGGTCGGCACATTCTTGCCCACGTAGTCGGCGCGTAGCGGCAGCTCGCGGTGGCCGCGGTCGACCAGCACCGCAAGCTGCACGGCCCGCGGCCGTCCGATGTCGCGCAGTGCGTCGAGCGCCGAGCGCACCGAGCGCCCGGAGTACAGCACGTCGTCGACCAGGATGACCAGGGCGTCGTCGATGCCACCGGCCGGGATCGAGGTGTTTTCCAGCGGGCGTGGCGGTTTTTGCATCAGGTCGTCGCGGTAGAGCGTGATGTCCAACGCGCCGTGATCGACGTGCACGCCACTGAATTCGGCGATGTGGGAGGCCAGCCGCGTGGCCAGCGTCACGCCACGAGTCGGGATGCCCAGCAGTACCACCCGCGGCGCGTCGGGTCCGTCGAGCGCAGTCTTTTCGATGATCTGATGCGCAATACGAGCAATGGTGCGGCCCACGTCGGCCGCCGACATCAATTCCCTCGAATCGCGGCCTAAGCCGGTTTCACTCGCAGCATTCATGCGAGTTCTTGACCTCCTTCTCCGCCTCACTGGACGGATCGTTAAAGGATGTCGACTGCCGGGCAGCGTAACACTGCCAGCTACTCTGACGAAAATGACAGGCTCTGCGGCACTGAACAATCTCGACGGCAACCAGGCCTCCATCCGCGAGGCATGCGAGGCCGGCCTGCTGGCCGGCGCTGTGACGATGGTCTGGCAGCGCGGAGAGGTGTTGCAGGTCAACGAGATCGGTTACCGCGACGTCGACGCCGGGCTGCCGATGCGCCGCGACACCTTGTTCCGCATCGCCTCGATGACCAAACCGGTGACCGTCGCGGCCGCGATGACCCTGGTCGACGAGGGCAAGCTGGCGCTACGCGATCCGATCACGCGTTGGCTTCCCGAGTTCGCCGACATGCGGGTGCTTGACGACCCAGCCGGCCCGCTGGACAAGACCCATCCCGCGCGGCGGACCATCCTGGTCGAGGATCTGCTCACCCACACCAGTGGGCTGGCGTACGGCTTCTCGGTCGACGGCCCGATATCGCGGGCCTATGTCCGGTTGCCGTTCGGGCAGGGGCCGGACACCTGGCTGGCTGCGCTCGCCGAGTTGCCGTTGGTGCATCAGCCCGGTGAACGGATGACCTACAGTCACGCCATCGACGTGGTCGGGGTGCTGCTGTCGCGCATCGAGGGCAAACCATTCCACCAGGTGCTCGACGAGCGAATCCTGCGACCGCTGGGCATGGTCGACACCGGTTTTGCGGTAACCCCTGAGGCGCGCCGGCGAGCCGCGACGATGTACCGCCTCGACGAACACAACCAGCTGCAACACGACGTGATGGGGCCGCCGCCGCTGACTCTGCCGGCATTCTGCAATGCCGGTGGCGGCTTGTTGTCGACGGCTGATGACTATCTACGGTTCATCGAAATGCTCTTGCGTGATGGCACTTTCGACGGGGTCCGGGTGTTGTCGCCGGAGTCGGCGCGGGCGATGCGCACCGATCGACTTACCGACGAGCAAAAGCGACACCCGTTTCTGGGCGCCCCGTTCTGGGTGGGCCGCGGGTTCGGGCTCAACCTGTCGATCGTCACCGACCCGGCGAAGGCGACGCCGCTGTTCGGGCCCGGCGGCCTCGGCACCTTCAGCTGGCCAGGCGCTTACGGGACATGGTGGCAAGCCGACCCGAGCGCGGACCTGATCCTGCTGTATCTGGTGCAGAACATGCCGACGTTGTCCTCGGATGCCGCCGCGGCGGTCGCCGGCAACACGTCGCTGGCCAGACTGCAAGCGGTGCAACCGAAGTGGGTGCGCCGCACGTATCGCGCCTTGGATTTGTAAGGGCTACGCCGAGATCGACCGTGACGTGGAAAAGTTCGAGAGGGCCGCACGCTAGCGTCGATCTCGGCGAATCTCGGCGGATCCCGGCGAATCAGATCATCGCGAATGGCGACACCTCGGCGCCGATCTCCAGCGCGCAGGCGAGCTCACGGCTGACGTCGTAGTCGAACACCACATGCCCGGAGATGACGTCGACGTCGCGTTTGGCCCGCTGCAACGGGTTGTCCAGAAACTGTGCGCTCGCCCCGGAGGCCTCCAGCAGATCGGCAATCACGGCACGCGACTCGTGCACGATCAACGCCGCCGCGGCCCGGGCGTCGGCGCGCATTGCACGGCTGACCCGCTGACCAGTCTCGACGGTGCTCTGGATCAGCCCGGCGGTTTGGTCGAGCAAGGCAGTTAGTGCGCGCAACCGCACCCTGGCCTCGCCCAGCCGTATCCGCGCGGCGGGCTGATCCTTTTGTGCCACACCGGAATAGGCCAGCACGCGCTCGCCCAGCCGCTGAGCGTAGGTGTCGGCGACGAACTCCGCTGACCCCAGCGCCGGCATCGCGGCGGTCAACGCCAACGCCGGCACCATCGGCCATCGGTACACCGCGGCGCCGTGCAGCGCCGCGCCCGGCGTGCTGCCCCGGTAGATGTCGGCGACATGCACCAGACGATGACCGGGCACCCACACGTCGTCGATAACGACATCGTTGGAACCGGTCGCACACATGCCGGCGGTATGCCACACGTCGTCGACTTCGACCTCGGACGCCGGCAGCAGCACCAGCGCCGGATACGGCGCGCCGTCGGGGTCGCAGATCGCGCCCACCATCACCCAGTCGGCGTCCATCACACCGGTCGCCCAGGACCACCGCCCGGTCAGCCGGATGCCGCCGTCGACCGGTACACCCTTGCCGGTCGGCGCCAGCGGCGCCGGGCAAAGCACCGGGCCGTCGGCGAACACCTCATCCTGGGCCTGCTCGCTGAACAGCCCGAGCATCCAGTTGTGCAGCGTGTAGAAGCCCAGAGTCCAGGCACTCGAGGCACAGCCGTGGGCCATTTGACGCACCATGTCGAAGATCTCCGGGAATTCGGCCTGCTGTCCGCCGTAGCGTGCCGGCTGCAACAGCCGGGCCAGTCCGGACTCCCGGTAGTCGTCGATGGTGGCTTGCGGCAGCCGGCGCTGCTTCTCCGCGTCGACGGCACGCTCGGCAAGTCGGGCGACGAAGTCCGCGGAGACCGTCATGGCCGGACCGTACCATACCTTTTGGTATGGAACGGCTTTCAGTGCCGCAGCATGAGTTCGAGGAAATCCTCGCGTCGGCTGGCAGCCTGCGGGTTCGGCCGCGAACCCGACAGGTGCAAGAAGCCGATACCGGCGGCGAACGTGACGTTGGCGCGCATATCGGCCTCTTCTGGGCCGAACCCCTCGTCGAGGAAGGCTTGGCGGACGGCCGCGACCACCCGCTGGTCGGATTCGCGTACCGCCGCGGCGACGCTCTCCTCCGATCGCGCCCACTCGCGCATCGCACGCTCCAGCATCCAATGTCGGGGGCCCACCAGCGCTGTCATCATCCGGGACAGTCGCTGCCGCGGCGGGTCCGTCGCCAGGTCGTCGAAATACCAGCGGTCCTCATCGCGGACCGCCGCCCAGGCGTCGACCAGCGCCTTGCGGTACGCCTTCATGTCGCTGAAGTGCCAATAGAAGCTGCCTTTGGTGACTGAAAGCCGACGGCAGAGCCGGTCGACGGTCAGCGCCTTGAGTCCCTCTTCGGCGAGTACACGGAAGCCCGTTTGCACCCAATCGTCCACGGAGAGCCGGGAATTGGACGAGCTACCCGAGGTCACCACAATTCATTGCACCTAGTAACTCCAGCGCGTTCACACGCGCTGGCAATGCGCGGGCCATCGGCGTTTCGCGCTGCAACACCTACTGGGTGGCTGGAGCGTCCGGTGCCAGCGGGTTGCCGGGACCGAGTGCCGCGCCGATCCGCAGCTTGTTCACGTCCAGCGGGCCCGGGTCGGGTGCCGTGATGGAGGGATTGAGCAAGCCGCCGAGGTCGGCCGGTCCGCTTTCGGGGACGTCGAACGTTTCGGTGTCGGGAATCGAGAACGCACCTTCGCTGTTGGCCAGCGCGCCGAGTAGGTCCTGCACGTTGAAGTCGCGGAAATCGAGCGTCTCCGAGCCGGCGGGCTGTACTGCCGGGACCTGAACGTCTGGCAGACGAGGCGTGGCCGGGGCAAGCACGATTATTCCGGCACCTGCGATTGCGGCACCGGCGATGAGGTAGGGGCGAAGCGCCAACTGCATTTTCTTTTTCCGTCGCTTGCTGGCCAGTCCTGGTGGTTTCAAAACTGGTGGTCACAAGCCTATCTGAGAAGTGACTGAGAAACAACCAAAGGCAGCAGCCAATTATCCGCGTCCTTTACTCAAGGGGCCTCAGCCGTCGAGCTGGTCGTCGGTATCTCCCGAACTGCCCCGGTTGATGGCCATCCACCGCCGTACGGGCAGGTCCCAGCGCCGTGTTCCGGTGTCGGTGACGTCGGACAGCGAGCGCACCACCGCCTGAGTCAAGCCCATGATCGCGGCCATCACCGGCAGCAGCGGCTGGAACGGCTTGGCCACCGAGCGGACGGTGCTGATGCGCCGGGCCACCACATAGCGCTCGACCGAGTGGTACAGCCACGCCCCGACACCCAGCGCATAGATCGCCAGCGTCGCCGCGATCACCGCCTGCCCGTATGCCGCGCAGACCACCGCGCCCAGCACCACGGTCGCCCCCAGGACGGCAGCGACCAGCACCCGCAGCTCGAGCCGGGTCACGACTCGTTGCTCCGTACCGCCTGCGACGCGGCCCGGATCTGCGGCGTCACCAGCATCACCTGACCCAGCACGCCGTTGACGAACCCGGGCGACTCGTCGGTGGACAGCTCCTTGGCCAGCTGCACCGCCTCGTCCACGGCCACCGGCTCCGGCACGTCATCGGCGTGCAGCAACTCCCACACCGCGACTCGTAGAATGGCCCGGTCCACCGCCGGCAGCCGTTCCAGTGTCCAGCCCTGCAGATGCGACGCGATCAGGTCGTCGATGTGGGCGATGTGCTCGGCGACCCCGCGCGCCACCGTCTCGGTGTACGGGTGCAGCGGCGCCACATCGCGCTTCGCATCGGCCAGCGCCGTGCGGGACTGGACCACATCGACCGGGGACAAGCCGCGGGCCTCGGCCTCGAACAGCAGGTCGACGGCGCGTTTGCGGGCCTGATGCCGTCCTTTGACCGGCCTACCCTCAGGCACGGCCGAGGTAGCTCCCGTCGCGGGAGTCGACCTTGAGCTTGTCGCCGGTATTGATGAACAACGGCACGTTGATCTGTGCGCCGGTCTCCAGCGTCGCCGGCTTGGTGCCCGCGCTGGACCGGTCGCCCTGCAGCCCCGGCTCGGTGTGGGTGACCTCCAGCTCGACGGTGACCGGCAACTCGATGTACAGCGGCGACCCGTCGTGGAAGGCCACCTGCACCGGCATGCCCTCCAGCAGGAACTTCGCGGCGTCGCCGACCAGCGACTCCGGCAGATGATGCTGCTCGTAGTCCTCGCTGTCCATGAACACGAAGTCCGAGCCGTCGCGGTACAGGTAGGTGGTGTCGCGCCGGTCGACGGTGGCGGTTTCCACTTTGACGCCCGCGTTGTAGGTCTTGTCGACGACCTTGCCGGAGACCACGTTTTTCAGCTTGGTGCGCACAAATGCCGGTCCCTTGCCGGGTTTGACGTGTTGGAACTCGACGATCTGCCACAGCTGGCCGTCGATCACCAGCACCAGTCCGTTCTTGAAGTCGGCAGTCGAGGCCACAGTCTTCTATGTCTCCTAGAGAATGGCCAGTTCCTTGGGGAACCGGGTCAGCAATTCGGGGCCGTGTGCTCCCACGACCAACGTGTCCTCGATGCGGACGCCGCCACGGCCGGGCACATACACACCGGGCTCCACCGTCACCACGGAGCCCGCAAGTAGTGTACCGACGGCGCTGGCGCTGATCCCCGGCGCTTCGTGGATCTGTAGCCCCACACCGTGACCCAGGCCGTGCCCGAAATGCTCGCCATGGCCGGCGTCGGCGATCACCGTTCGAGCGCAGGCGTCCACCTCGGACAACGCGGCGCCGGGTTGCAGCGCGTCGCGCCCGGCTTGCTGTGCCGTGGCGACCAATTGGTAGATCTCTTCCTGCCAATCCGCGGCCGGGCTCAGGATGAAGGTGCGCGTCATGTCGGAGTGATAGCCACCGACCAACGCACCGAAGTCGATCTTGACGAAATCGCCGGCAGCCAGCACCGCGTCGGTCGGCCGGTGGTGCGGGATCGCCGAATTCGGCCCGGCGGCCACGATGGTCTCGAACGACACCCCGTCGGCACCGTGGTCGATCATCAGCGACTCGAGCTCGCGGCTCACCTCGCGTTCGGTCCGGCCGGGCCGCAACCCGCCGCCCTGCACCAGGGCGGTCAACGCGGCGTCGGCCGCCTCACAGGCCAGCCGCAACAGCGCCACCTCGCCGGCGTCCTTGACCTCGCGCAGCGCTTCCACCATCCCCGGGGCGCGAACCAGCTCGACCCCGCACGCTTCGTCGGCCAGGGCGTCGAAACCCTCAACGGTGACCACATGGCTTTCGAAACCCAGCCGCCGCACTCCGGCTGAGGCGGCCCGCCCGGCCAGATGCCGTCCGCAGGCCCGCTCGATGGCCACCTCCAGGTCGGGCGCCTGCTGGGCTGCCTGGGTGCGGTAGCGGGCGTCGGTGGCCAGCACCGGCGGCTGGTCGTCGGCGAACACCAATAGCGCGGCGTTCGAGCCGGTGAAACCGGACAGGTACCGCACGTTGATGAGGTCGCTGATCAGCATCGCGTCCAGTCCTGCGGCACGAATCCGGGTGCTGAGATTGACTCGCCGCTGGGAATGTGTCACGCCCGCCGACGCTACTCGCTACGCTGTGGCCCCATGACTAACTGGATGCTGCGCGGGCTGGTGTTCGCAGGGGCGATGGTCGTCGTCCGGCTGTTTCAAGGAGCGTTGATCAACGCCTTCCAAACCCAGGCCGCATTGATCAGCATTGTGCTGCTCCTGCTGTTCATCGCCGCCGCGATGGTGTGGGGCAACTTCGACGGCCGTGCCGACGCCGCGGCCAACCCGGACCCCGATCGGCGCGGCGATCTGGCGATGGTTTGGCTGGTGGCCGGACTGGTGGCCGGAATCCTCAGCGGTTTCGTCGTGTGGCTGATCACGCTGTTCTACAAGGGCATCTACGCTGGCGGGCTGATCAACGAGGTCACCACCTTTGCATCCTTCACCGCGCTGGTGGTTTTCGTGTCCGGGATTGCCGGTGTGACGTTCGGGCGCTGGCGCATCGACCGCACCGGTGCCTACGCCCCACGCTCAGGCCGGGACGAAGAGCGGGTCGACACCGACGTGTTCGCCGCCGTCGGGGGCGGCAACGCGGCGGCCCAGGGCGTCGAGCAGCCTACGGCCACGCAGCCGGCCTACAGCGAGTCGCCCACCGAGGAAATCAAGCTGGACGAGGCCCAGCAGCCCAAGCCGGAAGAACAGTAGGCGTTAACCGCCCGCCAGGTAGCGCAACGCCAGCACATACCCCTGCACGCCGAGACCGACGATCACCCCGGTCGCTACCGAGCTCAGGTAGGAGTGGCGCCGAAACTCCTCGCGGGCATACACATTGGAGATATGCACTTCGATCAACGGGGCGCGCAGCTCGGCACAGGCATCGCGTAGCGCCACCGAGGTGTGGGTCAGCCCGCCGGCGTTGAGGATCACCGGTTCGGCCGCATCGGCGGCCGCATGAATCCACTCCAGCAGCTCAGCTTCGCTATCGCTCTGGCGCACAACAACTTTCAAGCCAAGATTGCTCGCCTCGCGCTCGATCAGCGCCACGAGGTCGTCGTGAGTGGTGTCGCCGTAGACGTCGGGCTCCCGACGGCCGAGCCGGCCGAGGTTTGGTCCGTTGATGACGTTGACGGTAGTCATCGGGCACCCACTTCGGCGTAGGCAGCGGCCAGCAGCGCGGGGTCCGGCCCCTCCAGCCGGCCGGGTTTGGCCAACCCGTCGAGAACCACGAATCGCAGGACCCCCGAACGGGTTTTCTTATCACCGGCCATGAACTCCAGCAATTCCGGCAACGCGTCGGCGTCATAGCTGACCGGCAATCCCAGCGAGGTGAGGATGGCCCGGTGCCGGTCGGCGGTGGCGTCGTCGAGCCGCCCGGTCAGTCGGCCCAGCTCGGCGGCGAACACCAGGCCCACCGAAACCGCGGCGCCGTGACGCCACTGGTAGTGCTCGCGCCGTTCGATGGCGTGCGCCAAAGTATGCCCGTAGTTGAGGATTTCACGCAGCTGCGACTCCTTCTCATCGGCGGCCACCACCTGTGCCTTCACCGCGACCGCACGGTGGATCAGCTCAGGCAGTACCTTGCCGTCCGGTTGCACCGCCGCGGCGGGATCGGCCTCGATGAGGTCGAGGATCACCGGGTCGGCGATGAAACCCGCCTTGACGACTTCGGCCATCCCGGCGGTGATTTCGTTGGCCGGCAACGTTTCCAGGGTGGCAAGGTCGACGAGCACGGCAGTCGGCTGGTGAAACGCGCCGACCAGGTTTTTGCCGGCGTCGGTGTTGATACCAGTCTTGCCGCCAACGGCTGCGTCGACCATGCCTAGCAAGGTGGTGGGCACGTGCACGATGTCGACCCCGCGCAGCCAGGTGGCGGCCGCGAAGCCGGCGACGTCGGTGGCGGCCCCACCGCCCAGGCTGACCAGAGCATCCTTGCGCCCAACTCCGATGCGACCCAACACTTCCCAGATGAATCCCACTACCGGCAGATCCTTGCCCGCTTCGGCGTCCGGGATTTCGATTCGATGCGCATCAACACCCTTGTCGGCCAGACGCTTTCGGATCATCTCTGCGGTCGTCGCCAGCACCGGCTGATGCAGGATGGCCACTCGGTGCCGACCGGCGAGTAGTTCGTCGAGCTCGGCGAGCAGTCCGGTGCCGATCAGCACCGGGTAGGGCGGGTCGACGGCCACCTGCACGGTGACCGGTGCAGCCGGCTTGGTCATTTGCGCGCCTCGGCGCGGCGTGCGGCCAGTGCGGCGGGAGTGAGGGGAGTCGGCGGTTTCTGAGGTTCCGTGTCGGGCTGACTCGGCGCCGGCGGCGGCGTGGTGCGGCGCCACGAGGGCTGTTGACGGGCCCGGACGGTGCACGGGTCTTCCAGCCGCGCCACGATATGGCGGACGACCGCGCCGGGATTGCGCCGGTTGGTGTTCACCCGGATGGTGGCCACGCGCCGGTACAACGGAATCCGCTGCGACATCAGCGCCCGGAACTTCTCGGCGCGGTCGGGGCCGTCCAGCAACGGGCGCACGGTGTTGCCGCCGGTGCGGCGCACTCCTTCGGCCGCGGTGATCTCCAGGAAGACCACGGTGTGGCCGGCCAGCGCGGCGCGCACGCCCGGCGAGGTGACGGCGCCGCCGCCCAGCGACACGATGCCGTCGTGATTGGCCAGCGCCTCGCGGATCACTTCCTCCTCGATGCGGCGGAATTCCTGCTCACCATCGGTGGCGAAGATGTCGGCGATGCTGCGCCCGGTCCGCTGCTCGATGGCGGCGTCGGTGTCGAGCAGCTCGACCCCCAGCGCCTTGGCCAGCCGTCGTCCGATGGTGGACTTGCCCGATCCGGGCAAGCCGACCAGCACGGCCCTGGGCGCCATTACCCCGACACCCGAACTTCGGCGGCAGGTTCGCGCTCGGCGACCGAGCGCAGGTAAGCCTCGACGTTGCGGCGGGTTTCGGTCAGCGAGTCACCGCCGAATTTCTCCAATGCCGCGCGGGCCAGCACCAGCGCCACCATGGTCTCGACCACCACGCCTGCCGCCGGCACCGCGCACACGTCGGAGCGCTGGTGGATGGCGACGGCCTCGTCGCCGGTGGCCATGTCGACGGTCGCCAATGCCCGGGGCACGGTGGAGATCGGTTTCATCGCCGCTCGCACCCGCAAGGGCTGGCCGTTGGTCATGCCGCCTTCCAGCCCGCCGGCCCGGTTGGTCGAGCGGATCACACCGTCGGGGCCGGGATACATCTCGTCGTGGGCACGGCTGCCGCGGCGCCGCGCCGTCTCGAAGCCGTCGCCGATTTCCACGCCCTTGATCGCCTGGATGCCCATCACCGCGCCGGCCAGCTGGCTGTCGAGCCGGTTGTCGCCGCTGGTGAACGATCCGAGTCCGACCGGCAGGCCCACCGCGACGGCCTCCACCACGCCCCCGAGCGTGTCGCCGTCCTTCTTGGCGGCCTCGATTTCGGCGATCATGGATTTTTCGGCTTCCTCGCCGAATGCCCGTACCGGGCTGGCGTCGATTGCCGGGAGGTCCTCGGGCTGCGGCGGTGGGCCGTCGTAGGGCTGCGACCCGCCGATCGAGATGACATGGGACAGCACCTCGACACCGAGTGCCTGCCGCAGGAAGTGCCGGGCGATGGTGCCGGCGGCGACGCGGGCCGCGGTTTCGCGGGCGCTGGCGCGCTCCAGCACTGGGCGGGCGTCGTCGAAACCGTATTTGAGCATGCCCGCGTAATCGGCGTGGCCGGGCCGGGGCCGGGTCAGCGGCGCGTTGCGGGCCACGTCGAGCGCGGCGGCGTCGACCGGGTCAGCGGCCATCACCTGTTCCCACTTGGGCCATTCGGTGTTGCCGATCTCGATGGCGATCGGGCCGCCCAGTGTGCTGCCGTGCCGCACCCCGGCCAGCACGGTGACCTGGTCACGCTCGAACTTCATCCGGGCGCCGCGGCCGTAGCCGAGCCGGCGGCGGGCCAACTGGTCGGCGATGTCCTCAGAGGTGACGCTCACCCCGGCGACCATGCCTTCGAGCACGGCCACCAAAGCTCGGCCGTGGGATTCACCGGCAGTGGTCCAACGCAACACGAGTCCCATCTTCCCATGTCGGGCTCGGCGGACGTAATTCCCGAGAATCGCGTCGAGATCGACGTCAGCGATGCCCGCTCTCGCACTTTTCCGCGCTGTCGTCGATTTCGGGGACGGACGTGCAGGTCACCAGACGACCAGGCCCACGGCTGTTGCGCTGGCCAGACACATCGACGGGCCGTGCGGCACACGGCGCACACCGCGCACCAACGCGACGACCGTGGTCAGCACCGGCGCGACCAGCGCCGCCAAGAACCACACGTCCGCGCCGTAGCATCCCGTCAACGCGCCCAGCCCCAGCGCCAGCTTCACGTCGCCGGCACCCATCCCACGCCGCGACACCAGGTGCACCACCGCATACAGCCCCGCGAGCACCGAACCCCCCAGGACGGCGGACAGGCCGCGGCCAGCGATGTGAGCGGCGGCAATCACGACCACGGCCCCGGGCAGCGTCAACCAGTTCGGCAACCGGCGCTGCGCGATGTCGTAGCCGCTGAGCACACCCATCCACAGCGCCATGGCCACCATCGCCATCGCGGCACGTTAACCCAGTGCGGCCGCCATCGCCGCTCGCGGCGCAGGTTGCCCTGTGAATTGTTCGACCTGCGTGAACGCCTGGTGCAACAGCATCTGCAACCCGCTGATCACCCGTCCCCCGGCCGCGGTCACCGCCTCAGCCAACGGCGTCGGCCAGGGATCGTAGATCGCGTCCAACAGCACCGGCACCGAGGCAAACGCCGGTGCGTACCGGGAAGCCACGTCCGCCGGCAGGGTGTTGACCAGCACCGTCGCGTCGTCCACAGCGGCGTCGTCCAGCCCACTGAACCGGACCGAGACACCGATGCGCTCCCCCAGCTCCACCAACCGGGCGGCCTTGTCCGGGTTGCGGGCAAGGACGGTGATGCTGCTGACCCCGAGCTCGGCCAACCCCACCACGACCGCCGGCGCGGTGCCGCCCGACCCGGTGACCACCGCGTGTCCGGAAGCGGCGCCCAGCGCGCCTTTCACGCCGTCGATGTCGGTGTTGTCGGCCCGCCAACCGTGCGGCGTGCGCACCAGCGTGTTGGCCGAGCCGACCAGCTCCGCGCGTGAGGTGCGCTCGTCGGCGAAGGCCAACGCGGCGAACTTGCCCGGCATCGTCACCGATACCCCGACCCACTCCGGCCCGAAACTGCCGACCACGCTGGGCAATTCGTCGGCGCCGCATTCAATGCGCTCATAGGTCCAGTCGTGCAGGCCCAGCGCGCGATAGGCGGCCAGGTGCAGCTGCGGGGAACGCGAGTGCGCGATCGGCGAGCCGAGCACGCCCGCCCGCCTACCTCGCGGAGTCGAGGACACCGTTGTGCTTGGCCAGCTCGATATTCGCCAGGTGCTGCTGGTAATCGCGGGTGAACAGTGTCGTGCCGCGGGCATCGATCGTGACGAAGTACAGCCAGTCGCCGGGCTCGGGATGCTCGGCCGCTTTGAGCGCATCGATGCCCGGCGAACAGATCGCCGTCTCCGGCAACCCCTCCGACACGTAGGTGTTCCACGCGGTGGGCTCCGCCCGGTCGGCGTCGGTGGTCGCCACTTCCCGCCGGTCCAGCGGGTAGTTCACCGTCGAGTCGAACTCCAGCGTGCGGTGCTCGGCCAGCCGGTTGTAGATGACCCGGGCCACCTTCGGGAAATCCGGTGGTGTGGCTTCGCGCTGCACCAGCGACGCCACCACCAGCAC
The DNA here is from genome assembly GCF_900417275.1 of Mycobacterium shimoidei. Classification (NCBI taxonomy): domain Bacteria; kingdom Bacillati; phylum Actinomycetota; class Actinomycetes; order Mycobacteriales; family Mycobacteriaceae; genus Mycobacterium; species Mycobacterium shimoidei. The sequence goes on from NZ_UEGW01000001.1 coordinate 4,022,889, forward strand.
GTCGTGGGGCGACAAGTTCATCGCTTTGGCGGTGTCGGCCAGCCCGGACTTCGCATACTCGGCGGCACTGGCGCTGATCAGGCTCGTCAAAATCTTCTGCGGCGATGCCGCCGGGTTGACGTTGAAGGTGCCCGGCGCGATCAGCCCTTCGATCCGGCGATGATCGCTGCCCATCCGGGTCACCGAATCCATCGCCCACGGCGGCACTTCCAGCACGGCCGGCGGGGTGGTACCGGCGGCGGCTCGCAGGTCGTTCGCCGCGACGCACCGCTTCTCACCGTCAAGCTCCACACAGGTGGCCCGCGATATCAACGTGAAAATGCCGGGAGTCGCGGCGTTGGTCTTGACGTCGGTGGTGTCGTCGAGTTGCCGTCCCTCCGGGATGACCAGCTTGCCCACCCGGCTGTCGGGATTCGCGAGTCGCTCCACTGCCGAGGCCGCCGGAATCTCGGTGCGCAACCGGTAGTAGCCGGGCTGGATCGACGAGATGGCGGAATTGCCATGTGCCGCTTCGACGAACGCGCGGACGGTACGGACCACGCCGCGCTCCTGCAGCATCTGCCCGATGGCGGTGGTCGAGTCGCCGTTGTGGATCTGGATTACCAGGTCGCGTTTGCCGTTGCCGGTGTAGTCGTTTTGCGAGCCGAACATGTGCCAGAGCTTCGACCCGACGAACACCGCGCCGACGACGACGACGACAAGCAGGCCGGTAGCCAAGCCGGCGGTGATTCGCCGACGGCGCCGAGCGCGCTCGGCGCGGATCCGGTCGGCGCGGCTCATCGTGCGGCGCGCCGGCCCGACCGCAACAGGTACTCGCTGGGACTCGCCGCGCTGTCCGTTGCCACCGGGTGCCCGGCGGCGAGAAGGATGGTCACGCACCGCTGACCTCCCCGGGTAGTACAGCGCGGCGCAGATCGAGCCAGCCTTGCAGGATGGCGACGGCGGCGGCCTGGTCGATCACCCCACGCTGCCCCTTGGCCCGCACCCCGGCTGCGCGCAACGAGCGCTGCGCGCTGACCGTTGTCAACCGCTCGTCGGCCAGCCGCACCGGAATCGGGGCGATCCGGCGGGCCAGCAGGTCGGCCAACTCGATCGCGTCGCGAGCCGCCGAGCCGCTGCGATCAGCCAGGGTGCGCGGCAGCCCGACGATCACCTCGACCACGTCCAGCTCGGTGGCCAGCTCGGCCAGCCGGCGCAGATGAGCTCCTGAGCGGTCACGGCGCACAGTTTCCACCGGGGTGGCCAAAATGCCGTCCGGGTCGCAGGCGGCAACACCGATACGCACGCTGCCCACGTCGATGCCGAGCCGCCGCCCCCGCCCGGGGTCGTCTCCCCCGGGCCGGTCCGGAAGCCGGTCCACTGCGGTGTCCAAGTCAGCCGACCCGCGCTATCTCTGCCCGTACCGCGTCGAGCGCGGCATCGATGCCCGACGGGTCCTTGCCAGACCCCTGCGCGAGGTCGGGCTTGCCGCCGCCGCGTCCGTCGACCGCCCCGGCCAGCTGCTTGACCAGGTCGTCGGCCCGGATGCCGAGATCCTGCGCCGCGGGGTTGGTGGCCACCGCATACGGGACCGAGCCGTCGTTCTCGGCGATCAACGCCACCACCGCCGGTTCGCTGCCCAGCTTTCCGCGGATGTCGCCGACCAGCGAGCGCAGGTCAGCGGCCGTCATACCCGCCGACATCCGCTGCGCCACCACACGCACGTTACCGATGCGCTGAGCACCTGCGGCGGCATTGGCCGCGGCGGCGCGCGCATTCGCCAGGCGGGTGCGTTCGAGTTCCTTTTCGGCGGCCCGCAGCCGCTCCACCAGGTTGGCCACCCGCGCGGGCACCTCCTCGGACGGCACCTTCAGCGACGAGGCCAGCGCGGCCATCAGCGCGCGCTCCTTGGCCAGGTGCTTAAACGACTCCAGCCCGACGTAGGCCTCCACCCGGCGCACGCCGGACCCGATCGACGACTCACCGAGAATCGTCACCGGCCCGATCTGCGCCGAGTTGTGCACGTGCGTGCCACCGCACAGCTCAAGCGAGAACGGCCCACCGATCTCGACGACCCGCACGATGTCCGGGTAGCGCTCACCGAACAGCGCCAGCGCGCCCATCGCCTTGGCCTTGTCGAGCTGCTCAGTGAAGGTGTGCACCTCGAAGTCGGCCTGTACCGCCTCGTTGGTCACCTCTTCAATCTGGGTGCGCTGCTCTTCGGTCAGCGGCCCCTGCCAATTGAAGTCGAAGCGCAAATAGCCGGGCCGGTTCAGCGAGCCTGCCTGAACGGCATTGGGCCCCAACACTTGTCGTAGTGCCGCATGCACCATGTGGGTGCCGGAGTGTCCTTGGGTGGCGCCTTTGCGCCAGCCGGGGTCCACCGCCGCGACGACGGTGTCGCCCTCGACGAATTCCCCGGACTCCACATTGACCCGGTGTACCCACACGGTGTGTGCGATCTTCTGCACGTCGGTGACCGCCGCCCGTGCCGTCTCGCCGGCGCCGGTGCCGGTGATAGTGCCCACGTCGGCGACCTGCCCACCCGACTCGGCGTAAAGCGGGGTGCGGTCGAGGACCAACTCGACACGATCCGCGCCGTCGGTGCCGTGCGCCACTACCGGAACTCGCTTGCCGTCGACGAAGATGCCCAAAATCCTTGCTTCGGAGGATAACTCGTTGAAGCCGGTGAATTCGGTGGGGCCGGCGTCGACCAGCTCGCGGTAGGCGCTCAAGTCGGCGTGTGCGTGCTTGCGGGCGGCCGCATCGGCTTTCGCGCGACGACGCTGCTCGGCCATCAGCTCACGGAAGCCCTCCTCGTCGACGCGCAGGCCGGCTTCGGCGGCCATCTCGAGGGTGAGCTCGATCGGGAATCCGTAGGTGTCGTGCAGCGTGAAGGCGTCCGACCCGGACAGCACGGTGGCTCCGGAAGCCTTGGTGGCACTGGCTACCTCGTCGAACAGCCGCGAGCCCGATGCCAGGGTGCGGTTGAACGCCCTTTCTTCGGCGACGGCGATCCGGTTGATCCGCTCGAAGTCGGCGACCAGTTCGGGGTACGACGGGCCCATCGCGTCGCGCACCGTGGCGATCAGGTCGCCGACGATCGGATCGTCGATGCCCAGCAGCTTGGCCGAGCGGATCACCCGGCGCAACAATCGGCGCAACACATATCCGCGGCCGTCGTTACCAGGGCTCACCCCGTCGCCGATCAGGATCGCCGCGGTGCGGCTGTGGTCGGCGATGATCCGGTAACGAACGTCGTCGTCGTGCTTACCCACGTCGTACCCGCGTGGGGCGCGCTTGGCGACGGTATCGATAACCGGTCGCAGCAGGTCGGTTTCGTACACGTTGTGTACGCCCTGCAGCAGCACCGCCACCCGCTCGATACCCATACCGGTGTCGATGTTCTTGCGCGGCAAGGGCCCAAGGATCTCGTAGTCGTCTTTGCTGGTGCCCTCGCCGCGTTCGTTCTCCATGAACACGAGGTTCCAGATCTCGATGTAGCGCTCTTCACTGATCGCCGGGCCGCCCTCGGGGCCGTATTCCGGGCCTCGGTCGACGTAGATCTCCGACGACGGCCCACACGGACCGGGAATGCCCATCGACCAGTAGTTGTGGGCCATGCCGCGACGCTGGATCCGCGCCGGCGGCAGGCCGGCCACCTCCTGCCACAACTCGGCCGCCTCGTCGTCTTCTAAATAGACGGTGGCCCAAATCTTTTCCGGGTCGAAACCGTAGCCGCCCTCGTCGACGGGTTTAGTCAGCAGGGTCCAGGCCAGCTCGATGGCGCCGCGTTTAAAGTAGTCGCCGAACGAGAAATTGCCGGCCATCTGGAAAAAGGTGTTGTGCCGGGTGGTGATCCCGACCTCGTCGATATCCGGGGTGCGGATGCACTTCTGGATGCTGGTGGCCGTCCGGTACGGCGGGGTGCGCTGGCCAAGGAAGTACGGCACGAACTGAACCATGCCGGCGTTGACGAACAGCAGATTGGGGTCGTCGAGGATCACCGAGGCGCTGGGCACCTCGGTGTGACCCGCCTTCACAAAGTGATCCAGGAACCGCTTCCTGATCTCGTGTGTCTGCACGTTCTACTTCCTCTTTTTCGACCGCACTACAGTACCGGTCTCCTCGCCTGCGCAGGTCAGCCCGCTACGAAGCTCAGCCGCACTGATCGCCTCGGGTTGTCGCGGTTGAGGTCGACGAGCACCACGCTCTGCCAGGTACCCAGCAGTGGTTCCCCGCCGACCACCGGCACGGTCACCGACGGGGCTACCAGGGCCGGCAACACGTGATCGGCGCCATGACCCGGCGAGCCATGCGCATGCCGGTAGCGGTCGTCGCGCGGCAGCAGCCGCTCCAGCGTGTCGACGAGGTCCTCGTCGGAGCCGGCGCCGGTCTCGATGATCGCAACACCGGCCGTCGCGTGCGGCACGAACACATTGCACAGGCCGTCAGCACGGGGCGCGCAGAACTTCCGCACTGCATCGGTCAGATCGACGATGCGGCGGCGCCGGGTGTCCACGTCGAGCACATCGGTATCCATATTCACCAGCCTACGGCGATTGCAAGCGAGAAAACGCCCGGGCGCGGCCCGTGGCCGTCATCTTCAAAGCAACTCAAGAGGCCCTCAAGAGGCCCTCAAGAGGCATTGCCACGCCTATCCGGTTGGAGCAAAGTGAGAAGTACAGCGGTGGCGCCACCGGGCGTCGCCCCGAGCAGGGAGGGGTCCGATCGTGTACGCCCGCTCTACCACTATCGAGGCGCAACCGGCGTCCATCGACGCCGGCATCGCGCACATCCGCGACGTGGTCATGCCCACACTCCAACAGATTGACGGGTGCCTTGGCCTGTCGTTGTTGGTCGACCGGCAATCCGGTCGCTGCATCGCGACCAGTTCCTGGGAGACCCTGGAGGCCATGCATGCCAGCGCCGACCGGGTACGGCCGGTGCGCGACACGGCTGCGCAGACGTTCGGCGGCAGCCCCACTCTCGACGAGTGGGAAATCGCGGTCCTGCACCGTGACCACCGCTCCGGTCCGGGCGCCTGCGTGCGCGCCACCTGGCTCAAGATCCGACCCGATCAGTTCGACCGGGCCATCGAGTTCTACCGCGAGTCGGTGCTGCCCGCCATCGAGGAGCTGGAAGGCTTTTGCAGCGCAAGCCTGATGCTCGACCGGGCGTCGTGGCGCGCGGTGTCGTCGTCGACGTTCGACAGCATGGAGGCCATGGAGCGCAACGGTGATGCGGCGCGCTCGTTGCGCACCGCCCGGCTGCGTGATCTGGGCGCCGATCAGTTCGACGTCGGCGAGTTCGAGTTGGCGCTGGCCCACCTGCGGGTACCCGAGCTGGTATAGCGGATCGGCGCCCGATCACCACGGTCCGGTGATCTGCTAGCGCCGGCGGCGGATGATGGCCCGCAGCCGCTCCAGCCGCCCGGCGATTTCGCGTTCGCCGCCGTGACCGGTGGGCTGGTAGTAGTCGACGCCGACCAGTTCGTCGGGTGGATACTGTTGCGGCACAACGCCATCCGGGTGGTCGTGGGAATACTTGTAGCCCTGGGCGTGGCCCAGGCCCGCGGCACCCGAGTAGTGGCCGTCGCGCAGATGCGGCGGCACCAGGCCGGCCTTGCCCGCCTTGATGTCGGCCATTGCCGCGCCCAGCGCGGTCGTCACGGCGTTGGACTTCGGCGCGGTGGCCAAATGCACGGTGGCATGCGCCAGCGTCAGCTGCGCCTCGGGCATACCAATGAGCGCAACGGTCTGTGCGGCGGCCACCGCGGTCTGAAGTGCGGTCGGGTCGGCCATGCCGATGTCCTCGCTGGCCAGGATCATCAGCCGGCGGGCGATGAATCGCGGGTCCTCCCCGGCGACCAGCATCCGGGCCAGGTAGTGCAGCGCGGCGTCGACGTCAGAGCCCCGCACCGACTTGATGAACGCGCTGATGACGTCGTAGTGCTGATCGCCGTCGCGGTCGTAGCGGACCGCGGCCTCATCCAGCGACTGTTCGACGGCCTCGACGGTGACCTGCTCCCCTGACGCTTGGGCCGCTTCCGCGGCCACTTCCAGCGCGGTCAGCGCCCGGCGGGCATCGCCCGCGCCCAGCCGCACCAGCAGGTCGACCGCGTCGGGGGCCACTTTGACCTGACCGTTCAGCCCGCGCGGATCGTCGATCGCACGCTGCACCACGGTGCGGATGTCGTCGCCGCTCAGCGGCCGCAACTGCAGGATCAACGACCGGGACAGCAGCGGCGCCACCACCGAAAACGATGGGTTCTCGGTCGTGGCCGCCACCAGCAGCACCACCCGGTTCTCCACCGCGGACAGCAGCGCGTCCTGCTGGGTCTTGGAGAAGCGGTGCACCTCGTCGATGAACAGCACCGTCTGCTCGCCGTACGCGGCCGCCTGCCGCGCGGTGTCGATGACCGCCCGCACTTCCTTGACGCCGGCCGACAGCGCGGACAGCGCCTCGAACCGTCGGCCGGTGGCCTGCGAGATCAGTGCCGCCAGCGTGGTCTTGCCGCTTCCCGGCGGGCCGTAGAGGATGACCGAGGCCACGCCCGAGCCCTCGACCAGACGGCGCAACGGTGAACCGGGCTGCAACAGGTGGTCTTGCCCGACGACCTCGTCGAGAGTCGCCGGGCGCATCCGCACCGCTAGCGGCGCGCCCGTCGCCCCGCTGGGGCCGCGGTCGGTGGAGCCGGCGGCGCCGGGGACGTCGAACAGACCGTCGGACACGACTCAGGCATACCACCGATGAGTTCGGGTGCGCAGACTTGGCTCGCATCGAGAGCCAGTTCATTTGCGCAAACCCGCCGCGGCCACCGAATACTTGCTAAGTTCTGCCCACCATCGGCATTCCTACGAGGTAGGAGCGGCACATGAGCCAACCTCCGCAATACCCCGGCAGCCCGAATCCGGGCGCTGGTGAACCCAATCCCGCCGGTTACGGCCAGCCGGGTTACGGCCAACCTGGTTACAGCCAGCCTGGTTACAACCAGCCGCCACCACCGCCGCCCGGGTATGGCCCACCCGGTCAGCCCGGTCCGGGCGCAGGCTATCCACCGCCCCCGCCGCCACCTCCCGGGTACGGTGCACCACCGCCCGGATACGGCGGTCAGCCGCCCGTCGGCTACGGCCCGGAGGCCGGATTCGGCGGCCCCGCACAGCAATTCAGTGTCGGTGACGCGTTCAACTGGTCGTGGAACAAGTTCACCAAGAACGCCGGCGCGCTCATAATCCCGGCGTTGGTGTACGGCTTGGTGCTCGCCGTCATCGGCGGTGTGCTGTTCGCCGTCTTGTACCCGGCCATCAATACGACCACCGTCAGCGACAGCGGCTATTACGAGACCTCGGCGACGGCGAATTTCGGCGCCGGCCAGACACTTGTGCTCATCCTCGGCTACCTGGTGCTGGCGGCATTGGGCTTCTATATGCAAGCCGCATACGTCTCCGGGTGTCTCGACATCGCCGACGGAAGACCGGTGACCGCCAGCTCGTTTTTCCGGCCTCGCAACCTCGGTCCGATGGTTCTGGCGGCGTTGCTGGTCGCGGTTATCTCCTCGATCGGCTACCTGCTCTGCGTGATCCCCGGCATCATCTTCACGTTCCTCGCGATGTTCACGATCCCGTTCGTGATCGATCGCTCGCTGGCCCCGGTCGACGCGTTGAAAGCCAGTATCGCGACAGTCAGGTCGAACGTCGGCGGAGCGCTGTTGTCAGTACTCGTGCAACTAGCGGTGCTGTTTGTGGGCGAGTTGCTTTGCGGCGTGGGGCTTATCGTGGCAGCACCGGTGGCCTTGCTCATCCAGACCTACACCTACCGTCGCCTCTCCGGCGGGCAGGTGGCACCGCTGAGCTGACACCTGACGAAATACCGGTCCGCCACGGCGGGTGCGGGAGCACAATCGGGGTGTGGCCACGTGGGACGACGTTGCCAGCATCGTCGGTGAGCTGCCGCTCACCAACGAGCCCGCACCACACGACTGGCGGGTGGGCAAGAAGCTCATCGCCTGGGAACGGCCGCTGCGCAACGCTGACCGAGAGGCGTTGGCGGAACGGGGAATCGAGGCGCCCGAAGGCGACATCCTCGGCGTGCGGGTGGCCGACGAGGGGGTCAAGTTCGCGCTCATCGCCGACGAGCCGAGCGTGTATTTCACCACCCCACACTTCGATGGCTATCCGGCGGTGCTGGTCAGACTGGCCGAAATCGACGAGCTGGGCCTGCGCGAGGTGCTCACCGAGGCTTGGCTGACCCAGGCGCCCAAGCGTCTGGTCGAGGAGTTCCTCGGCGAGCCGAGCTGACCGTCGATGAAGCCACTCCAGCACCATCAGTATCTTTGATAACTCTAGTCACTTTGGTCTAAGCCAATCACATCCGCATAACAAAGTAACAATAACCACATAAACAACTTTTAGAACTTTGGCATCATATACCTCTTTAATTGACCACAGTTACTGAATTATGTTGCGCATCAGAAATCCCGCTAAGTGAATTCAGCCTCAGGGATTGACAGCTTTCACGCTGGTTTGTTAGACCGATTAAATGGCGCATTTCGGTGGAGCACTCATTGCGAAATCACTGTGTATGTCATTTGTGAAGGCCGCCATCGTCGTCATTGCAATTTCCGTCGTGATCGATCCCGCAACAGGCGTGGCCTATGCGGACAGCGTCAATTGGGATGCCGTCGCCGAGTGTGAGTCCGGCGGCGACTGGGATGCTGACACCGGCAACGGGTTCTATGGCGGGCTGCAGTTCAAACAATCCACGTGGGACGAAAACGGCGGCCTCGGCTCACCGGCCGATGCCTCGCGGGAGCAGCAGATTGCGGTCGCCGAACGGGTTCTGGCCAACCAGGGCCCGGAAGCGTGGCCGAAGTGCGGCCCCAATCAGCAACTGTTCCCGATGGAAGTCATCAACATCCTGCGTTCGGGGCACCCGCTGCGCAGCACCTTGCACAAGCTGTGGTCGATGGCGATTCCGCACTAGTCCTATCCGGCCAGGACGGCCTGGGTCTGAGTCACCTGAGCGACCAACTTCGCCCGCTCGTCGGTGAGATTGGTCTGCACCACGATGGTGGTCCGTCCGATGTGGAGTGGCTCGCAGACCGCGGTGACCACTCCTTGGCGCACGGCGCGGAAAAAGTTTGTTTTCGACTCGATCGTCGCGGTCCCGGCGCCGGGTGGCAGATTGGCTACGGCGCATACCGCCCCGATCGTGTCGGCGAACGCCATCAATGCCCCGCCGTGCAGTATCCCGCCGGTGGTGCAGCGTTCCTCCGCCCAATCCATGGTGGCGCTCACCCGCTGCGGCGTCACTTCGTTGATGTCGATTCCGAGGGTGGCAGCGAAGGGGATGGTCGAAGCGAGTGCATCAGTGTCCATGCCAGCAGCCTGCCAGACGACCCGGCGCCGAGATCGACGCCAGCGCGGAAAAGTTCGAGAGCGGGCCTCGCTACCGTCGATCTCGAGGTTCCGGCACGGCGTCGATCCCGGATTCCTTACGCTGCTGTGCGGTGATCGGGGCGGGCGCGTCGGTGAGCGGGTCGACGCCGCCGCCGGATTTCGGGAACGCGATCACCTCGCGAATGGAGTCGGCGCCGGCAAGCAGAGCGGTGATCCTGTCCCAGCCGAACGCGATGCCGCCATGCGGAGGTGCTCCAAAGGTGAAAGCCTGCAAGAGGAACCCAAACTTTTCCTCCGCCTGGGCCTTGTCCAGGCCCATCACCGCGAACACCTTTTCTTGAACATCACGGCGGTGGATACGGATTGACCCGCCGCCGATCTCGTGCCCATTGCAGACAATGTCGTAGGCGTCGGCCAGCACAGCGCCCGGATCGGAATCAATACTGGCCTCGTACTCGGGCTTGGGCGCGGTGAACGCGTGGTGCACCGCTGTCCACGCCCCCGATCCGACCGTGACCTCGCCGTGGGCAGTGGCTTCTTCAGCCGGCTCGAACAAGGGCGGGTCGACGACCCACACGAACGACCACGCGTCGGGATCGATCATGTTGAGCCGCTTGGCAATCTCGTTGCGCGCCGCACCCAGCAGGGCACGCGACGATCTCGGCGGGCCTGCCGAGAAGAAGATGCAGTCGCCGGGTGAAGCGCCGACATGCGCGGCCAGGCCGTCGCGTTCGGCATCCGACAGGTTCTTGGCGACCGGGCCGCCCAATGTGCCGTCGTCGGCGACCAGCACGTAGGCCAGCCCCCGGTGTCCGCGTTGCTTGGCCCACTCCTGCCAGCCGTCGAGCGTGCGCCTGGGTTGCGACGCGCCCCCGGGCATTACGACCGCGCCGACATAGGGTGCCTGAAACACGCGAAAAGTGGTGTCGGCGAAGAACTCCGTGCAATCCACCAATTCCAGGCCGAAACGCATGTCGGGCTTGTCGGTGCCGAAGCGGCTCATGGCTTCGGCATAGGTGATCCGCGGAATCGGGGTGGGTACCCGATATCCGATCAGCGCCCACAACGCGGTGAGGATCTCTTCGGAGATCGCGATGATGTCGTCGGCGTCGACGAAACTCATCTCCATGTCGAGCTGGGTGAATTCCGGCTGACGGTCAGCGCGGAAATCCTCGTCGCGGTAGCAGCGGGCGATCTGGTAGTAGCGCTCCATGCCGGCCACCATCAGCAGCTGCTTGAACAGCTGCGGGCTTTGCGGCAATGCATAGAACGACCCCGGCTGCAGCCGGGCCGGCACCAGAAAGTCGCGCGCCCCTTCCGGCGTTGAGCGCGTCATGGTCGGTGTTTCGATCTCGACGAAGTCGTGTTCGGCCAAAACAGCGCGCGCAGCTGCGTTTACCTTGGAGCGCAACCGGATTGCCGAGCCTGGTCCGTCACGGCGCAGGTCGAGGTAGCGATACTTCAACCGGATCTCTTCGCCGGCGGGTTCGTCGAGCTGGAACGGCAGTGGCGCGCACTCTCCCAGCACCGTCAGCGCCGTCGCGTTGACCTCGATCTCGCCGGTGGCGATGTCCGGGTTGGCATTGCCTTCCGGGCGCAATTCGACGACACCTTCGACGGCGATACAGAACTCCGCACGCAGCCGGTGCGCCTGGGCCAGCACGTCGGCGGCCCGGAAGACAACCTGCGAGATCCCCGACGCGTCGCGCAGGTCGATGAAAATCACTCCGCCGTGATCACGGCGATGCGCCACCCAACCGGCCAACGTGACCTTTTGCCCCGCGTCGGCGGCTCGCAGCGAACCGGCGGAGTGACTACGCAACACGACTGCACAGTCTAGAGGCGGGTAATTTCGAGGATCACCATGGATATTGCTCTCGTCGGTCCCGGTGCTGTCGGTACGACGGTCGCCGCATTGCTATACGCCGCTGGTCACTCCGTGCTGCTGTGCGGGCGCACGCCACGACAGCAGATCGAACTGCGGCCCGACGATCACGATCCGATCGTGGTGCCCGGGCCGGTCCTGACCGACCCCGCGGCGATCACCGCTGCGGTCGACGTGGTGGTGCTGGCGGTCAAGGCGACGCAGAACGGTGACGTCGCGGGCTGGCTCGCCCGGTTGTGCGACGAGAAAACCGTCGTGCTGGTGCTGCAAAACGGCGTCGAGCAGGTTGAGCAGGTGCAGCCGCTCTGCCCGGAGTCGACGGTGCTGCCCGGAATCGTCTGGTATTCCGCCGAAACGCAGCCCGACGGTTGGGTCAGGCTGCGCACCGAAGCCCGGCTGGTCCTGCCTGACGTCCCGGCCGCCGCCGGGGTGGCCGAATTGCTACGCGACGCGGGCTGCGTGGTGGACTGCGATCCCGATTTCACCACCGCCGCCTGGCGCAAGCTGCTGACGAACGCGCTGGCGGGCCTGATGGTGCTGACCGGCCGGCGCTCAGGGATGTTCCGCCGCGACGATGTGGCCGAGTTGTCCCGTCGGTACGTCGCCGAATGCCTGGCCGTGGCCCATGCCGAGGGCGCCAATTTTGGCGACGACGTGGACGGCGTCGCCAAGGAGATCGTCGAGTTGTTCCGTCACGTGCCGGCCGACATGACGACCTCGATGCTCACCGACCGCGAGGCGCACCGGCCGCAGGAGTGGGACATCCGCAACGGGGTGATCATCCGTAAGGCACGCCGTCACGGCCTGGCCACGCCGATCAGCGATATCGTCGTGCCGCTGCTGGCCGCTTCGAGCGACGGACCGGGTTGATAAGGCCACAAATGTGGAAAGCTGATCTCAGCCACCACCTACCGGCACAACGGAGCGCGCGATGACCTTCAACGAGGGTATGCAGATCGACACCAGCACCACGTCCTCATCGGGTGGCGGTGGCCGCGGGATCGCCATCGGCGGCGGCCTCGGTGGGCTGCTGATCGTGGTGGTGGCGCTGCTCTTGGGCGTCGATCCCGGCAAGGTGATGACCCCGCAGACCATGGATGTCGGCGGCGCAAGCGCGCCCGGGTTCGACCTGAGCCGGTGCCGCACCGGCGCCGACGCCAACACCTATGTGCAATGCCGCGTGGTGGCCACCGGCAACTCCGTGGACGGGGTCTGGAAGCAGCTGATGCCGGGGTATGAACGCCCGCATGTACGGCTGTTCAGCAATCGTGTGGACACCGGTTGCGGCATGGCGACCAGCGACGTCGGCCCGTTCTACTGCCCGGTCGACAAGACCGCCTATTTCGACACCGACTTCTTCGAAGTGCTCAAAGACCAATTCGGCTCCAGCGGCGGGCCGTTGGCGCAGGAGTATGTGGTCGCGCATGAGTTCGGTCACCATGTGCAAAACCTGCAAGGTTCGCTCGGCCGGGCCCAGCAGGGCGCGCAGGGCGCCGGCGGCAGCGGCGTACGCACCGAGTTGCAGGCTGACTGCTACGCCGGGGTATGGGCACACTACGCGTCGATCACCAAGCAGGAGAGCACCGGCGTTCCTTACCTAGAGCCATTGAGCGACAAGGACATTCAGGACGCCTTGTCAGCCGCGGCCGCAGTGGGCGACGACCGGATCCAGAAGCAGGCCACCGGGCGCACCAATCCCGAGTCATGGACGCACGGATCCTCCGAGCAGCGCCAGCACTGGTTCACGGTCGGCTACCAAACCGGTGACCCCAACCAGTGCGACACCTTCCGCGCCGGAGATCTCGGTTAGCAACGCCTAGAACAGGGTGGGCTGCACCGGTCCGGCCAGCGGCTGGGCCGCGACCGGGCTCACCCGAGCCCGATCGCCGGCCAGCCGGTATTTCGCGATCAGCGGCGCCACCCGGTCTCTCAGCGCGTCGCGGTAGTGCGGTGGCAAATATGCGCTGCGGCGATACAACTCGCGATAGTGCGACACCAGGCGCGGGTGGCTGTCGGCCAGCCAAGACATGAACCAGCCGCGCGTCGGCCCGCGCAGATGTAATCCGAATACCGTCGCGCCGGTGGCTCCGGCCCCGGCGATTTGGCCCAGCAGGCCGTCGAGGTGTTCGACGGAGTCGGTGAGATACGGCAGCACCGGCGCCACCATGACATGACAGTCCAAGCCGGCGTCACGGATAGACCTGATCAGCGCGAGCCGCGCCTGCGGGCTGGGGGTGCCCGGCTCGACGTCCTTGTGTAGCTCGGGATCAGCGACCGCGAGCGAGACGGCCACCCGCACCGGTACTCGCGCTGCCGCGTCGGCGATCAGCGGCAGATCGCGCCGCAGCAGTGTGCCCTTGGTCAGAATCGACAGTGGCGTACCGGATTCCGCTAGGGCGCTGATGATTCCAGGCATCAGCGCGTAACGCCCCTCGGCGCGCTGATAGGGATCGGTGTTTGTACCCAGCGCGACCGTCTCCTGCTGCCACGACTTGCCGTGCAGCTCGCGGCGCAACACGTCCACGACATTGGTCTTGACGACGATTTCGGTGTCGAAGTCCTTGCCGCAGTTGAGATCTAGGTACTCATGGGTGGGCCGGGCAAAGCAGTAACGGCAAGCGTGCGAGCATCCGCGGTAGCCATTGACCGTGTATCGGAACGGCAGGAAGGCGGCGTTGGGGATCTTGTTCAGTGCCGATTTGCACAGCACCTCGTGGAAGGTGATGCCCTCGAACTCCGGCGTGCGCACGCTGCGGACGAAGCCGATGCGCTCCAAGCCGGGCAGCGCACCGTCGTCGACGTCGACGCCCTGGCCGTCCCACCGCATACTTTATTCGAACCTGTGTTCGATCCGATGTCAAGGTGATTCTGCGCGGCGGCGCCAAGACCGTGACTAAGCTTGCCCCCGTGACGTCTGATACGGAGGCGCCAAAAGACCACAAAAATCTCAAGTGGGCGTTGGGCGCGGTAACCCTGATGGCGGTCTTGGCCACCGTCCTCGCGGTGACATTGCTATTCGGGGGCGGGGATCCGAGCACCAAACCCGCGGGCCAGTCCGATCCCTCCGGCCAAGACGCCGCGAACATCGCCAGCGCCAACGACAACGGGCCGGTCACCGTCATCACCGAAGATCCCAGCTGCGCAGCGTGGACCGCCATCAACAACGCGTTGTCCTCCGGCGGCGAAGGCATCTGGAACGAGCGCGACCGGTCGGTTCCGGCCTCGGCCTGGAACGACAAGCAGCGCATGCAGTTCATGGCGGCAGGGCAGTCGATGCGTGGCGCCGCCGCGCAGGCGGTCGGATTGGTGAAGTTGACCCCGCATCGGGTCATGCGTGAGCTCTACGAGCAGTTCATCGCCTACGCACGTGCTTACGCCGAGCGCATTCCCAAATACACCCCGGCCGACGACAACCTTGCCGGCGCCGCCAACAGCGCGGCGTCCGCGCTGGGGGCGATCTGCGCGGCCATCGTCGATGGTTCGGCGGCAGCCCGCGGGCCGCTGGTGCCGCCGCCGGCACCACCCCAGCAGGCCGCACCGCTGGGCAATCCCGCCAACCCCCAGCCGTTTCTCACTACCACCAGCCCTGTTTGTCGGGACTGGAGAACGGCGTTGGACCAGTTCGGAAAAAATACGGCCGCCTGGCAGCAGATCGATCCCAACATCCCGTCGATCTACTGGAACAAGGAGCAAAAGGCCACCAACTACGCCGTCGCGTCGGTGATGAACGCTTTCGCCGGCAAGCTGGAACTGCTTGGGCGGCAAAGCTCTAACCCGATATGGCAAGATCTGGCCAACCTGTCGGCACAGTATCGCCGCGCATTCGTCGTCGCGCTGCCCAGCTATGTGCCGGCCGATAACCATCTGGCCAACGCAGCAAGCTACGTGTCCACGACGATCCTGGGGGCCTGTGCGGCGCTGGGCATTTAGCGCCCCGGCCGCCGCACAGGCTTGGTCTTTGGCTCAGACCGGCAGGAAGTCGGTCAGATCGAATCCGGCGAACATGTCCGTCAGCGCCGCACCGAAGTCGGTGTCGGCCGACGGCGTGATCGCATCGGCGATTGCGACTTGCAGGTTGTACAACGAGTTGAAGAATCCCAAGCTGCCCTCCGACAGCAAGCCGGCGTCGGGTGAGACTCCGTTGAGCAAACCGCCCATGATCGTGGCCGGGGCGGCCAGCAGCGTGTTGAAGTACCCTTCCAAATCACCGGATTGCAGTTCGGAAGAAAGGTCCCCGAACACGCCGCCGAGCGCCTTTGACTGCGAAAAGCCGGCGTCGATGAGCGCGAGCACCGGGCCGAACAGCCCGTCGAAGAGGGCGGTGACTCCCGCGGCCGTGTTGTCGAACTGCCCCTCGACGACATCTCCGAGCTGCGTGACAAGCGGGAGGATCTGCAGTCCCGGGAACACGATGAACGCGTCGTAGATTTGCGCGAATCCGTCCGCAGCATCGCCGTTGTTGATCATGT
The DNA here is from genome assembly GCF_900417275.1 of Mycobacterium shimoidei. Taxonomy (NCBI): domain Bacteria; kingdom Bacillati; phylum Actinomycetota; class Actinomycetes; order Mycobacteriales; family Mycobacteriaceae; genus Mycobacterium; species Mycobacterium shimoidei. The sequence goes on from NZ_UEGW01000001.1 coordinate 4,038,623, forward strand.
CGATGCCCTGCTGGAACGCGTCGGGAAAGTTCAGCGGCGCGTCGCCGCTGAAGTAGTCGTTGAGGCCTTGGAAGGCGGTTTCGGCTGCGGTGTTGAGTTGCTCGGAGCTTGCGGCCTGATTGGCGATGATTTGGTCCAGGATCGGATTTGGGTCGGCGGCCACCAGCTCGCTCAGGTGATTCAGATTGTTCTGCGTGGTTTCGAAGAACTCGGTCCAGACCGTGACCGGGTCGGTGTCGGCGACGAGCTGAACCGCCCGTTGCTGAATATCGTGCGATCCCGCCATCGGAGTGAGGGCGATGAGGCTGGCACCTGCCAGGACGACACCAGCGGTCAGGTACGGACGAAGAACTTGCTGCACAGAAATCTCCTTTGCTGACAGCCCCCGCGCGGGGCAGCGGCGAATCCGACGGACCGTAACCCTACTTAAGAGTAACCTAATAGACAACACATATTTGAAAATTATTTGCGATCGGATTTCTCTGGCTGGTGATGCAGAACGTATTAAAGTGCCTGGTGATAGGACATCTGATGCCGATATGTCCAACCCAAACCCGCGATACGGGTCGGGTGCAGGTCGGCCGGTGAATTTGCGAAAAGTTACCCGCCAGTTAGACAACTCCACGTCAGTGCCCCATCGCGAAGACGCTCAAATGTTTGCTGACTGCGATACTGGGCTGGTTCAGACGCTGGTCAGCAAGCCCCGCAACTCGGCGCGGCCCGCGTCGTCGAGCGGCAACAGCGGGCGACGAGGATCGCCCACCCCGGCGCCGAGCAATTCGAGGCCGGCCTTCACCGTGGTGGGCAGGCCGCCGGCGACGATGAACTCCAGCAGCGGCTTGAGTTCGGCGTAAATCGCTTCCGCCCGAGCCAAATCCCCGCCGCGCACCGCGTCGTACAGATCGATGCACGGTTGTGGGCGCAGGCAGGGCGCGGCCGTGCACCAACCGGCCGCACCCACTCGTAACGCGTCGAGCACCAACGGATTGCTGCCGTTGTAGAACGGCAGCTGTCCGCCACTGAGCTCGGCGATCCGCCGCATCCGCGACAGCTCACCGGTGGACTCCTTGACCATGGTCAGGTTGTCGATAGTCTCGAACATCCGGACCAACAGCTCGGGACTCATGTCGATCCCGCTGGTGGCCGGGTTGTTGTAGGCCATGATCGGAATTCCGATCGACTCGCCGATACTGGCGTAGTGCGCGGTGATCTCGCGCTCGGTGAGCTTCCAGTAGGACACCGGCAAGATCATGACCGCGGCGGCGCCCGCCTTCTCCGCATACCGGGCACGCCGAATTGTGTTGGCAGTGGTCAGGTCTGACGCGCCGACGACGACGGGCACCCGGCCGTCGGTCGCCGCGATCGTGGTGTCCACGACAGCGTCGAATTCGGATTCGTCCAGATAGGCCAGTTCGCCGGTGCTGCCGAGCGGGGCGATGGCGTGCACCCCGGCACTCACCAACCGGTCGACCAGCGCGCTGAGTGCCGCGGTGTCGACGCTGTCGGTCGAATCGAACGGGGTTACCGGGTAGGCGATGATTCCGTGGATTTCGGGCACCGCGAAGCTCCTCAACTGGTCAGCACGTCGGGGTGTCGGGCAAGCGCTCGACGAGCGTAGTAGGCGAAGTTCGCTTGGCTGCGTGCGGGCCTCAGTGTCCAGTCATGGGCCTCGCGGGCCAGCGACTCCGGCAGCTCCTTGATGGTGCCGGCGGCCATCGCGGCCAGCTGCAGCCTGGCGGCCCGCTCGATGAGCACGGCCAGCGAGCAAGCTTCCTCGACGCTGGCTCCGGCCACCACCTGGCCATGGTGCGCCAGCAGGATGGCCTTCTTGTCGCCGAGCGCGGTAGAGATGATCTCGCCCTCTTCGTTGCCGACCGGAACCCCGGGCCAGTCGGCCAAGAAAGCGCAGTCGTCATAGAGCGGTGTGGTGTCCATCTGCGACACGACCAACGGCACCTCGAGCATCGACAGAGCTGCCACATGGAAGGGATGCGTATGCACAATGCACTGCACATCGGGCCGCACTCGGTAGATCCAGCTGTGAAACCGGTTGGCGGGATTGGCCATTCCCTCGCCGTCGAGCACGTTGAGGTCTTCGTCGACGGTGAGCAGGTTGCCTTCGGTGATCTCGTCGAACCCCAGGCCCAGCCGTTGGGTGTAGTAGGTGCCGGGCTGCTCGGCCCGCGCGGTGATCTGCCCGGCCAGACCCGAGTCATGTCCGGCATCGAACAGCACGCGGCAGGTCAGCGCCAGCTTCTGCCGGGTAGTCAGCCCGGACTCACCGACGTTGGCGGCAAGGCCGTCCTGCGCGCGCCGCATCAGATCGGCCTTCGAATCGGAGAACGTGGTTGCCATCTATGCCAGATTACTTGGCCATCGAGTGTGCGGTCAGAGGTGCACAAGCACCTACGCGGCGAACATCCGGTATGAAACAGGGGTGGGTGAAAACCACGACGGCATCCGCCGTCGGAACTTGTTGACGGCGGGGGCAGCCGCGATCCTCGGCGTGGGTGTCGGCGGGGCCGGGGCCACGCTGCTGCGTCCATCGGGTCCCGGGCTGTGGACGCAGCCCGACCGCAGCGGCGCGCCGCCGGTGGGTGGCCTGCACCTGCAGTTCGGCAAAAACGCCGCCCGCCAGGTGGTGGTGTCCTGGCACAGCACCGACCCGGTCGGCAACCCGCGAGTGATGGTGGGGACCCCGACATCGGGCTTTGGCAGCACAGTGCAGGCCCAGACCCGCACCTATCGGGATGCCAAGTCGGGCACCGAGGTCCGCGTCAACCATGCGGTGCTGGATAACCTCACGCCGGACACCGAATACATCTACGCCGCCGTCCACGACGGCGCCGAACCGGAGCTGGGCACGGTACGTACAGCTCCGTCTGGTCGAAAGCCGTTGTCTTTCACCAGCTTCGGTGATCAAGCCACTCCGACGCTCGGCCGGCTCAACGGCACCACCTACGTCAGCGACAATCTCGGGTCGCCGGCCGCCGGTGACACCACCGCGGCGATCGAACGCATTGCCCCGCTGTTCAACCTGGTCAACGGCGACCTGTGTTATGCCAACCTGGCCCATGATCGAATCCGCACCTGGTCGGACTGGTTCGAAAACAACACCCGCTCAGCGCGTTACCGGCCGTGGATGCCGGCCGCGGGCAATCACGAGAACGAAATGGGCAATGGCCCAGTCGGATTCGCGGCCTACCAGGCATTCTTCGCGTTGCCAGATTCCGGGGCCGAGGCGCCGCTACGCGGCCTGTGGTATTCCTTCACCGCCGGATCGGTGCGGGTGATCAGCCTCAACAACGACGACGTCTGCTACCAGGACGGCGGCAACTTCTATGTGCACGGCTATTCCGGCGGCGCCCAACGCCGTTGGCTGGAAACCGAACTCGCCGACGCGCGGCGCGATCCCGACGTGGACTGGATTGTGGTGTGCATGCACCAGCCGGCGATCTCGACCGCCGACCGCACCAACGGAGCCGACCTGGGCATCCGCCAGCAGTGGCTGCCGCTGTTCGACCGGTATGCGGTCGATCTGGTGGTATGCGGTCACGAACACCACTACGAACGTTCACATCCGATACGTGGGGCTCAGGACACCCAAACCCGCACGCCGATACCGGTCGACACCCGCGGCGGCGTCATCGACACCACCAAGGGAACCGTGCATACCGTCATCGGCGGCGGTGGCACTTCGGCGCCGTCGAACACGATGTTCTTCCCGCAACCCCGGTGCCGGGTGATCACCGGTGTGGGCGGGCCCAATCCGGCAACTGGGCGCCGAACGCCGATCTATGTAGTTGAGGATGCGCCGTGGTCGGCGTTTCGCGACCGCGACCACCCCTACGGTTTCGTCGCCTTCGATGTCGACCCCGGCGTGCCCGGCGGGAATACCTCGATCGAGGCGACACACTACGCGGTCACCGGGCCGTTCGGGGCAATCAGCGTGGTGGAGAAATTCACTCTGACCAAACCGCGCAGCGCCGAGCAGTCCGGGTGACCGGAGCCGGCTTCCCGCACGGAGACCTATCCGCCCGCCGGGCTCACAGTGACGCTGACGCTGGTTGCGCCCGGGTTTTGGGCGATCACCAGTTCGGCGGCGTTTGGCGCTGAGATCACTTGACCTCCAGTGACGGTTGCCTGATAGCCGTTGGGGAATTCGACCGCGGGCACCGAGATGGTGGTCTGCGCTCCGGCATCGAAATTGCCTGCGCCGTCGACTCTCTCGGTGGAGTAGCTGAATTGGAAAACGCCGTTCTCAAACGAGAAAGAGCTCGGCGTCCCAGATACCAGCTGCGGGTACGGCTGGGCCAGTGTCAGCAGGTTTGGGGTGTTGACGTTGTCACCGCTCGGAGGCTGGGCAGGGTCGAACACCAGCGATTCCGAGCTCGGCGGCGACGCGCTGGTGGTGATGTCGCCCTTGCCGCTGTACTGCCACTCTGTCCAGCCGAGCAGCTGCTGGTTGGCGCTTACCATCGGCGCGCCGACCTGAACCTGGTTGGAGCTGGCGCCGAATTCGGTCATCAACGCGGGGATGTTGTGCGCCTGCGCGTAGGCCAGGGCGTTGCCCACGATCCCGTCGACGCTCGGTAGGCAACCGAACGGACCCAGGTCGAACGCGCAGTAGTTGTGGAACGACAGAATGGTGTTCGCGACATCCACCGTGCCCAGGCCGGTGGGTATTCCCGCATTGGACAGCACATTCGGTTCGAACAACACCGGCGTGTCCGAGTCGACGGCGCGGATCGCCAACGCCGCCTGGTTGTAGAACGGAGTCAGCTGCTGGGCGTCGAAGAACGTGTTGCCGAACAGGGTGGCGTAGAACGTGGATGCGCCCGGCGACGGTTCGTTCATGATTTCGTAGCCGGCCACGTTGGGGTTGTCGCGGAAGTAGTTGGCCACGTACTCGAGCATCTGCGCGTAACTGTTCTCCAGCCCAACACCATTCGGGCCATCGGAGTTGGTCCAGAACGACTCCCAGGCCTGCTGTTCGGCGGGATTGAAGAAGATGTTGAGCGGGAAGGGTAGCTCGGGGTTGGGCAATCCGCCGTCCTGCACCGCCCACGCCGGGGCGCCTTCGCCGCCGAACGCGCCGGAGTAGCCGTCCTGATGGAAGTCGAGGATGGCGACGATGCCGTGGCTTTGCAGGATGTTCACGGTCTGCTCGATCGATGCGAGGTAATCGTCGTTGAAGACGCCCGGCGCGGGCTCCACAGCCTCCCAGATGACGCCCAGCCGCACGGCGTTGAAGCCGTTGGCGGCCAGGAACGCGGCGTCGTCTTCGTCGAATCCGGCGGCCGACGGCTCGAACGGCGCCACCTTGTACACCTCGTTGAGGCCGTGCAAAAGGACGACCTGGCCCGCGCTGTTGGTCAGCCAGCCGTCGGTGATCCCGATCGGGGCGCTGGTGTCGTCACCGCTGGTGGTCAGCGCGCCGAAATGACCGGCCGCGCCGTGGATGCCGAACAGGCTGCTGCCGTTGCCGCCGGCCCCGCCCAGGGCTGGCAAATCACCCGGGTTGCCGCCGTCGCCGCCGTTGCCGCCGTCGCCGCCGATGCCGAACCACCCCATGGCGTCACCGCCGTCACCGCCATGACCGCCGACGGCGCCGTCTAGGCCGTCACCGCCGTTGCCGCCATCGCCGCCGTTGCCGTAGAACAGCCCGCCATCACCGCCGTCGCCGCCGGCGCCGCCGTCCGAGCCATCACCGCCGTCGCCCCCGTTACCGAAGTAGGACGCGTCGCCGCCGTCCCCGCCATCGTGAAAGCCGCTGCCCGGGGCGTAACTGAAGCCGTCGCCCCCGTCGCCGAACAACAGTCCGCCCGGACCACCGTCGGGATTGTCGAACGTACCGTCTGTTCCGTTACCGATGAGCGGCGGTATACCGGCCGCGACGGCCCAGGCATTGATCTGGCTGTCGACCTGTTCACCGAGCGGGGTGTTGATCCAGTTGTCTTCGAGCCAGAGGTTGAGTTGTTGCATCCCGGACATGAACGACGGGTCAATCGCCGAAATCTGCCCGATCAGGCTGTCCAGACTGCTCTCGAAATCCGGGGCCGCGGCCGCATAGGCCGCCGGGTCGAAAAGGTCGAAAATGTCGTCGAAGCCGAAGTCGGCGTGCACCGGCGGCGCGGTCGCCAGCGCGAGAAACGCTCCCGCAGCCGCGCCCAGAACGATTGTCTTGCTGCTGCGGTGACGAGCCATATCTCGGTGCACCCTCCTGTGCCGCGCTGCCGCTGAGGATATGGCTGAGACTATAGTGTGAAAACTTTCATTTTTTACTAAGACTTTCTACTAAGACCGGCGGAGCTGTGGGTTAGCGCGCGGTTAGTGCGCGAGGCGGGAGAGGATCTCGGCGACCACCTCGTCGGCGGCGACGTCCACTTGCTCGCCGCTGGCCAGATCCTTGACGCCCACAGTGCCAGCCTCGATATCGCGGTCACCGGCGATCAGTGCGATCCGCGCATTCGATCGGTCGGCCGCGCGCATCGCACCCTTGAGGCCGCGATCACCATAGGCCAGATCTACCCGTACACCGGCGGCGCGCAGCCGCCCGGCCAGCACGGCCAGTCGCTGCTTGGCCTGTTCGCCGAGCGGCACGCCGAACACGTCGCAGCGCGCCCTGACGCCGACTTCTTTGCCCTCGGCCTGCAGCGCCAACAGGGTGCGGTCCACGCCCAGGCCGAAGCCGATACCCGAAAGATTTTGTCCGCCAAGCTCTTTCATCAGCCCGTCGTAGCGACCGCCGCCGCCGATGCCGGACTGCGCGCCCAGCCCGTCGTGCACGAACTCGAACGTGGTCTTGGTGTAGTAGTCCAGCCCGCGCACCATCCGCGGGTTGATGACATAGCGCACGCCCAGCGCGTCGAGGTGCGCGAGCACCGTTTCGAAGTGCTGCTTGGCCGAATCGGAGAGGTTGTCGAGCATCACCGGCGCATCGGCCGTCATGGCCCGGACCTCCGGGCGCTTGTCGTCGAGCACCCGCATCGGATTGATCTCCGCGCGTTTTCGCGTTTCAGGATCCAGGTCGAGCTGAAAGAGGAACTCCTGCAATAGTTCTCGATATTGCGGGCGGCAGGTGTCGTCACCCAGCGAAGTGATCTCCAGCCGGAAGCCTTCCAGCCCCACCGACCGGAACCCGGCGTCGGCTACCGCGATCACCTCGGCGTCCAGCGCTGGGTCGTCGACGCCGATCGCCTCCACGCCGACCTGCTGCAGCTGGCGATAGCGCCCGGCTTGCGGTCGTTCGTAGCGAAAGAACGGGCCGGCGTAGCACAGCTTGACCGGCAGCACCCCGCGGTCCAGCCCGTGCTCGATCACCGCGCGCACCACCCCGGCGGTGCCCTCCGGCCGCAGCGTGACCGACCGGTCACCGCGATCGGCGAAGGTGTACATCTCCTTCGACACGACGTCGGTGGACTCCCCCACGCCGCGGGCGAACAGCGCGGTGTCCTCGAAGATCGGCAACTCGATGTCGCTGTAACCGGCCCGGCGCGCGGCCTCGAGCAGGCCGTCGCGCACCGCGACGAACCGCACCGAATCCGGCGGCACGTAATCCGGCACTCCTTTAGGGGCTGAGAATCTGCTCACCCACTCAGCCCTTCGAGGAACGGGTTGTGCCGGCGTTCGGCGCCGATCGTGGTCTGCGGGCCGTGTCCGGGCAGCACCACGGTCTTGTCGTCGAGCACCAGCAGCTTGTCGACGATGGAGGTCAACAGGTCGCGCCCGCTGCCGCCGAACAGATCGGTGCGGCCCACTGAGCCCTGGAACAGCGTGTCGCCGGTGAACACCGCCTCGGCATCGACCGGGCTATCGGCGGTAACCCGGAAGCACACCGAGCCGCGGGTGTGGCCGGGAGTGTGGTCGACGGTGACGGTGATGTCGGCCAGGTCGATCTTGTCGCCGTCGCGATCCAGTTCGATGACCTGCTTGGGCTCGCGGAACATCGCCCGCATCAGCAGCTGGCCCAGCTTGGGGCCGAAGCCCTTGATCGGATCGGTCAGCATGAACCGGTCCTCGGGGTGGATGTAGGCCGGGCAGCCGAAGGTGTCGGACACCTTCTGGGCCGACCAGATGTGGTCGATGTGCCCATGGGTCAACAGCACCGCCGCCGGGGTCAGCCGATTCTCGTCCAGGATGCGCCGCAGCTGGCCCATCGCCCGCTGGCCGGGATCGATGACGATGGCGTCTGCCCCGGGCCGCTGAGCCAGCACATAGCAATTGCACGCCAGCAGCCCGGCCGGAAACGCGGAGATCAACACGCTTCCCAGTTTCCCACGAGGGACCGCGCCAGCCGTATTCAGCATCAGCTGGCACACTCTGTGCTGGACACGACAAACGACCAGGGAGGGATATCGGCGGTGCCGACCAACGAACAGCGACGTGCTTCAGCCAAGCGCAAACTCGAACGGCAGCTGGAACGTCGGGCCCAGCAAGCTCGTCGCCGCCGTCTGCTGACCATCGTCGGCGGGTCGATCGGCGCGTTGCTCGTCGTCGCGCTGGTCGGTTACAGCGTTTGGTACGCCAACCACAACAAGAACGACAAAGCGACGGCGGCCGCCGCCGAAAGCTCGGCCGCCGCGGACTCGACCACCACGAGCGCGGCCCCCGCCGAACCCACGCAACTGCCGCCGCTGCCGTTGTTCAAGCCGTCGGCCGACGTGGGCGCCAATTGCCTGTATCCGCCGTCACCGGAACTTGCCAGCAAGCCGGCGAAGCCGCCGCGTACCGGCCGGGTGCCCACCGACCCGGCTACCGTCAGCGCCAGCATGGTGACCAGCGAGGGCAGGATCGGGCTGCTGCTGGACAACGCCAAATCGCCGTGCACGGTCAACAGTTTCGCCAACCTTGCCCAGCAGGGGTTTTTCGACGACACCAAATGCCACCGGCTGACGACGTCGCCGACGCTCGGCGTGCTGCAATGTGGCGACCCGAAGGGTGACGGCACCGGGGGGCCGGGCTACCAATTCGGCAACGAATACCCGACCGATCAGTACGCGCCCGACGATCCGGCGCTGCATCATCCGGTGATCTATCCGCGGGGCACGCTGGCGATGGCCAACGCCGGCCCGGGCACCAACAGCAGCCAGTTCTTCATGGTGTACAAGGACTCCCAATTACCGCCCGAATACACCGTTTTCGGCACGATTCAAGACGACGGACTGGCCACGCTGGACAAGATCGCCCAGGCCGGGGTGTCCGGCGGCGGCGAGGACGGCGCACCCGCGACCGAAGTCACGATCAAATCGGTGCTGCTGGACTGATTTCGGCGCGAGCAGACGTTACGCTGCGGACGTCACCCGGTAGACGTCGTAGACGCCTTCGACGTTGCGGACCACGTCGAGTAGGTGCCCCAGGTGCTTGGGGTCGCCCATCTCGAAGGTGAACCGGCTGATCGCAACCCGGTCACCGGATGTTGTCACCGACGCCGACAGGATGTTCACCTTCTCGTCGGCAAGCACGCGGGTGATGTCCGAGAGCAACCGGTGCCGGTCGAGCGCCTCGACCTGAATCGCCACCAGGAACACCGACGACGGCGAGGGGGCCCAGTGCACTTCGATGATCCGCTCGGATTGTTGTTGCAATGACGCGGCATTGGTGCAGTCGGTGCGGTGCACGCTCACCCCGCCGCCGCGGGTGACGAATCCCATGATCTGATCGCCCGGCACCGGGGTGCAGCACTTGGCCAGCTTGGTCAGCACGTTCGCCGCGCCAGGCACCGCGACGCCGACGTCGTCGCTGCTGCGCGGACGCCGCAGCATGGTCGCCGGAGTGGACCGCTCGGCGAGGTCTTCCTCGGCCTGGTCGATGCCGCCGAGTTCGGCCACCAGTCGTTGCACGACATGCTTGGCCGAGACGTGTCCCTCACCGATCGCGGTGTAGAGTGCCGACACGTCGGCGTAATGAAGCTCGGTGGCCACCGCGGCCATCGACCCGCCACTGACCAAGCGCTGCAACGGAAGTCCGCCGCGTCGCACCTCACGGGCGATGGCCTCCTTGCCGGCCTCCAACGCCTCCTCGCGGCGCTCTTTGGCGAACCATTGCCGGATCTTCGCCTTGGCCCGTGGCGAGACCACGAACTGCTGCCAGTCCCGCGACGGCCCGGCGTTGGGCGCCTTGGACGTGAAAACCTCGACGACTTCCCCATTTTCGAGCCTGCGTTCCAGCGCCACCAGCCGACCGTTGACCCGCGCGCCGATGCAGCGGTGACCGACTTCGGTGTGCACGGCGTAGGCGAAGTCCACCGGCGTGGACCCGGCGGGCAGCGTGATCACGTCACCCTTGGGGGTGAACACGAAGATCTCTTTGACGGCAAGGTCGTAACGCAGCGATTCGAGGAACTCGCCGGGGTCCGCGGCCTCTCGCTGCCAGTCCAGCAGTTGCCGCATCCAGGCCATGTCGTCGATCTCGGCGGCGGCGTGCGGATGCGGAACTCCGTTGCGGCCCTTGGCTTCCTTGTAGCGCCAGTGTGCTGCGATGCCGTATTCGGCGGTGCGGTGCATGTCGCGGGTGCGGATCTGCACCTCCAGCGGTTTGCCCTCCGGCCCGACGACGGTGGTGTGCAGCGACTGGTACACGCCGTAGCGCGGCTGGGCGATGTAGTCCTTGAACCGGCCCGCCATCGGCTGCCACAGCGAATGCACCACGCCCACCGCGGCGTAACAGTCTCGGATCTGGTCACACAGGATGCGCACCCCGACCAGGTCGTGGATGTCGTCGAAGTCGCGGCCCTTGACGATCATCTTCTGGTAGATCGACCAGTAATGCTTGGGGCGGCCCTCGACCACCGCGCTGATCTTCGCGGCATTGAGGTTGGCGACGATCTCGGCGCGCACCTTTGCCAGGTAGGTGTCGCGCGACGGCGCCCGGCCGGCCACCAGCCGCACGATCTCCTCGTACTTCTTGGGGTGCAGAATCGCAAACGACAAGTCTTCGAGTTCCCACTTGACGGTGGCCATTCCCAGCCGATGCGCCAGTGGGGCAATCACTTCCAGCGTTTCGCGGGCCTTGCGGGCCTGCTTTTCCGGCGGCAGGAAGCGCATCGTGCGCATGTTGTGCAGCCGGTCGGCCACCTTGATCACCAGCACCCGCGGGTCGCGCGCCATCGCGGTGATCATCTTGCGGATCGTCTCGCCCTCGGCGGCGCTGCCCAGCACCACCCGGTCCAGCTTGGTCACCCCGTCGACGAGATGGCTTACCTCCTCGCCGAATTCCTCTGACAGCTGCTCCAGGCTGTATCCGGTGTCCTCGACGGTGTCGTGCAGCAGCGCGGCGACCAGCGTGGTGGTGTCCATACCGAGCTCGGCCAGGATGTTGGCCACCGCGACCGGGTGGGTGATGTAGGGGTCGCCGGAATGCCGCAACTGGTCGGCGTGGCGTTTCTCGGCGACCTCGTAGGCCCGCTGCAACGGCGACAAGTCCGCCTTGGGATGGATCTTGCGGTGCACCGCCACCAGCGGCTCGAGCACCGGGCTGACCGTGCTGCGCTGGGAGGTCATCCGGCGCGCCAAGCGGGCCCGCACCCGCCGCGACGCGCTGGTGGAGGTCTTCAGGCCGACCCGAGACTCGGCCGGCAGGGCGTCCGGGACCGGGAACGGCTCAGTCGGCGTCTGCAGGGCCGTGCGCTGGTCATCCGCCACGTTCGTCACCTCCGATCTCCCAGGATATCGCTCATACCCGCCGCAAGCTGTGGACCGGCAGCGGCGCCAGCAGCTCGCGACCACCCTGGGCAGCCAGCTCCAGTACCACCGCAACCGCCGTCACCCGGGCGCCGCTGTGCTCGAGCAACCGGGAAGCCGCCGCCAGCGTCCCCCCGGTGGCCAGCACGTCGTCGACGATGACCACGCTGCGGTCGGCCAGCTCGATGCCGTCGGCGGGGATCTCCAGGGTGGCGCTGCCGTATTCCAGGTCGTAGGTTTCGCCGAGCACCGGCGGCGGCAGCTTGCCGCCCTTCCGAATGGCCAGCATTCCGGTGCCCAGCCGGGCCGCGACGGCCCCGCCCACCACGAAGCCGCGGGCGTCGATACCTGCTATCAGGTCTGCCCCGGCGGCCACCTCGGCCAGCGCCTCGGTGACCACCGCGAGCCCATGGCGATCAGCGAACAGCGGAGTGAGGTCTTTGAATTCGATGCCCGCCGTAGGGAAGTTGGATACCTCCCGGGTCAAGGACGCGACAAGCTCGGAGACCGAAGTCACCGCACCAGCACCCATCGGTCCATGTTCCAGCCGGCGCCCCACCGGGTGGGGTTGCCGACGACGGCGTACATCTTCTTCGACGCCAGCAGGGTTCGCTGTTGGCGGTACAGCGGCAGCGTCGGCATGTCGGCCCACAACACCGGACCGCTCTCCCCCAGCAGCCGCACCAGCTCGGCAGGGTCGGCCGACACCGCCAGCGCACTGATGATCCCGTCGATCTGTTCGTTGCTGTAGCCGGGCAGATTGTTGCCGTTGGCGGTGTGCAGCGTATAGGCGTCCATCGCCGGCGAGCCGGTCGATCCGCTGCCGCTGGCGCCGCCGGTGCTGGCCAACAGCACGTCGATCTGTCCGTCCCGCAACGCCTGCGGCCCGGTGGTCTCCGAGGTGACGTCGGTGACGGTGATGCCGGCCGGCTCGCAGGCTTTGGCGATCGCGCCGACGGTGGCGGCCAGCCGCGCGTTGGGCGCCCGATACCCGATCCGCACGGTCAATGGTGCTCCGCCCAACGTCGTACGGGCCGCCTCGGGATCGGATTTGTCGAATTGCGCTGCCGCGGGCACATTTTCGGCCTGGCCAATGGCGTCCTCGGCGGCCGTGTGCAGCCGCCCGTTGGCGATCGGCACCCCGGCGTCGCGGGCGATCACGTCCCGCGGAGTACACAATGCGACGGCACGGCGCACGACGGTGTCGGCGAACCGGCCGCGCGACCCGAAGATCAGCTGCACAATGCCGTCTGACGGCGCATCCGTACGCCGGTAGTCGTCCGGGGTGACCACCGATCCCGATGACCCCGCCGCGACGTCGGCGACGTCGATGCTCTTGTTCTTGAGCCGGTCGGCGATGTCGGCCTTCTGCGGCCACACCGTGATCCGCTTGGTCAGCGGCTTCGCGCCCCACCAACGGTCGTTGGCAACCAGCACTACCGAGCCGTCACGCAACACTGATTCGATCCGGTACGGCCCCGACGACGGGAAATGCTTCGTGTCCAGGTCGGGTTTGAGATCCCAGGTGGTGTTCCATACCTGCGCGATGCGGTCGACGACCGGCATGTTCTTGGTCAACAGCGCGGTGGTCACGTTGGCTTCGGAGATGCCCAGCTCCTGGGCGATGACATGCGACGGCATCATCGAGCTCGCGGTGAACAGCTCGTCGTAGTCGACGATGCCGCGATCCGGCGCGAACGTCACCCGGGCTTTCTTCTGCCCGGGCTGGCAGTCGATCGCGGCAACGTCGATGTAGCCGGCGCGGCTGGCGGCGTCGAAACCGGGAAACCGTCCAGAGTGAGCCGCCCAGGTCAGCACCAAGTCGTCGCAGCTGATCGGCTTACCGTCGGAATAGACTGCGTTGTCAGCGATTTGGTAGTCGAGCACCAACGGCGAACCGCCCACCACCGACACGGTGCCGAAGTCCCGGTCGGCGACCACCTGCCCGTCGGGGCCGTGATAGCCGAACCCGGTCAGGGTGCGGGCGAACGCCTGCGCCGCTGCGGAAGCGGCACCGTTGACGGTGTTGGCGTTATAGGTGACCAGCGCGCCGTCGACCGCGTAATCGATCTGTCCGACCGCGCTGCCCGAACATCCGGTCAGGGCGTAGGGAGCTGCCGCTGTAATCGCTGCCAGCCAGCTCACCGCGATGCGCCGACGCCAGGCAGCCATCGGGCTTCACCTGTTTCGTTTGCCGGTCGGACGTGCGTGCCGACCACCGGCGGGCCGCGCACCCGGGGCCGGCTTGCTGGGCGCGCTGGCGGCGGTGATCTTTTTCGGCTCGTCGCCGGCGGATGCTGACTCTGAGGTGGGCTCGGCGGCCTTGCTGGCGGACTTGGCGGGGCTGCGGCGCCGCATCACCCGGCGGGTATGGGTGCGTACCAGCTCAGTGCGCTCGCGCAGGGTGACCAGTAGCGGGGTGGCAAAGAAGATCGACGAGTAGGTGCCGACGATGATGCCCACCAACTGCACCAGCGCCAGGTCCTTGAGCGTGCCCACACCCAGCAGCCATACCGCCACCACCAGCAGCGCGACCACCGGCAGCACCGAGATGAGGCTGGTGTTGATCGACCGCATGAAGGTCTGGTTGACCGCCAGGTTGGCCCACTCAGCGTAGGTGCGGCGGGTGGTGTGCTGGAAGCCGTGGGTGTTCTCTTCGACCTTGTCGAACACGATGACACTGTCATAGACGGAGAAGCCCAGAATGGTCAGGAACCCGATCACGGTGGCCGGAGTCACCTCGAAGCCGACCAGCGCGTAGACACCGGCGGTGACGACCAGGTCGAAAACCAGCGAGGCCAGGGCCGAGATCGCCATGTAGCGCTCGTAGCGGACGGTGATGTAAAGGGACACCAGCACCAAGAACACCACCAGCGCGATCACTGCCTTCTTGGTGATCTGGCCGCCCCAGGTCGACGACACCGCCGAGTCGCTGATGGCCTGCTTGCTGGGTTTGCCGTCGGGGCCTTTGGGCTGGAATTTATCGAACAGCGCGTTGCGCAGCTGCTCGGTTTGGTCGTTGGTGAGGTGTTCGGAGCGGATCTGCACCGTGGCCGACGAGCCGCTGCCGACGATCACCACCGACTCCGGGCCGCTGCCGAGCGTTTGGCGGAATACGTCTTCGACCTGACTGACCTGGGTGTCGCCGCGCGGGAAGGACACCTTGGTGCCGCCTGCGAAGTCGATTCCGAAGGTGAACCCCCGCACCAGGATCGCGGCGATCGAGATCGCCACGATCACCCCGCTGATCACGTACCACATCCGCCGCCGGCCGATCACCTCGAACGCGCCGGTGCCGGTGTAAAGCCGCGACAAGAAGCTGTGATGCGGCAGTTGGGCGCTGGTCTCGTCGTCCAAAACCGCGGCGTCGGACTCGGTGAGTTCTACCGCTTCGGTTGATTTGGAAGCCATTTCGCTATCCCCGTCCTACGTGCGCGGCTCGCCGTTCGCGCGCGACTTGCTGCACCGCGCCCAAGCCGTTGTAGACCGGCTTGGCCATCGTCGGTGACTTGGACGCCACGTAGACCAGCGGCCAGGTGATCAGGAACACCACGACGAGGTCCAGGACCGTCGTGAGCCCCAGGGTGAATGCAAAGCCTTTCACCTGGCCGATGGCCAGGACGTACAGCACCGCGGCGGCCAGGAAGGTCACGGCGTTGCCCGACACGATCGTCTTGCGGGCCCGCCCCCACCCGCGCGGAACGGCCGAGCGGAACGAGCGCCCTTCGCGGATCTCGTCTTTGATGCGCTCGAAGAACACCACGAACGAGTCGGCCGTCGTCCCGATACCGATGATCAAACCCGCGATGCCGGCCAGGTCCAGGGTGTAGTTGATGTAGCGGCCCAGCAGGACGAGGATCGCGAAAATCATCGCGCCCGAAGCCACCAGCGACAGCGCGGTGAGCAGCCCGAGCACCCGGTAGTACAGCAGCGAGTACACGAGTACCAGCGCCAAACCGATCGCCCCGGCGATCAGGCCCGCCCGCAGAGACGTCAAACCCAGTGTGGCCGAAACGGTTTCAGCTTCTGAGGATTCGAAGGACAGCGGCAGCGACCCATATTTGAGGACGTTGGCCAGCTGGCGCGCGCTGTCGGCGGTGAACGGCGGGTCGCCGCCGGTGATCTGGGTTCGCCCGCCGGGGATGGCTTCGCGGATCTGCGGTGCGCTCACCACTTGGGAGTCCAGGGTGAAAGCGGTCTGGGTGCCGACGTGAGCTGCGGTGAAATCAGCCCAGGTGTTGGCCGCCCCGCTCTTGAACTGCAGGTCGACGACGTAGCCGCCGCTGCGCTGGTCCAGACCGGACGTCGCGTTTTGGATCTGGTCGCCGCTGATGATCGACGGCGCCAGCAGGTAGGCCGCCTTGTGGTCTTTGTCGCAGGTGATCAAGGGCAGCTTCGGGTCGTCGTTGCCGGCCAGGATGTCCTCTTGATCGCACCGGGTGGCCTGAAATTGCAGACCCAGGAACTGCACACCTTTGTTGGTGCTCTGCCGCCACTGCTTCTCCTTGGCGATGCGCTCGGCGAGGTCCTTGCGCGGGTCGGGCGGACCTGGTTGCACCGGCGGCCCTTCGCCGGGCGGCGGGGGCGGCGGAGCCGGCGATGGCGGTGGGTCCTGCGGGTATGGCCGCGGCTGCGCCGGGGGCGTCGGCAACTCGGCCGGGCCGGGCTCAGTGCCGAACACGTCGCCGGGTCCGATCGGCGACAGGGGCGCTTCGGGCGCTTGTCCCGGCTGCCCACCCGGCGACAGCGGCAGCCCGGGCTCTGTCGGCGACTCCCCGGAGGGCGCTTCAGGGATCTCGCCGGGCGCCTCACCGGGCGGTGGCATTCCGGGCGGCTGCTTGCCGGGCGGTGGCTGCGGCAGTCTCCGTGGCTGCTCGGCGCCGGACTGCGCGGGCAGCGAGTTGATCACCGGTCGGATATACAGTCGCGCGGTCTGGCCCAGGTTGCGTGCCTCGTTGCCGTCGCTGCCGGGCACCGTGATCACCAGATTGTCGCCGTCGATGACGACCTCGGACCCCGAGACGCCCAGTCCATTGACCCGGGCGCTGATGATCTGCTGGGCCTGCGACAACGCATCGCGGGACGGCCGGGAACCATCCGGCGTCCGGGCAGTCAAGGTGACCCGGGTGCCGCCCTGCAGGTCGATGCCCAGCTTGGGTTCGGCGCGCTTGTTCCCGGTCAAGAAGACCAGCAGGTACACCCCGATGAGCAGGACTAGAAACACCGACACATAGCGGGCAGGATGCACCGGCGCCGAAGGCGATGCCACGTTGTTGAGTCTCCTCGTTTGCCGATCAGTTCGACTGCACCCGGAAAGAGTACGTGAACTCAGTCTTTGTGCAGTCGCTCCGGGTCGGCTGTGATCTCGGGGTCGACGTCGGTGTCAAGAACTTCCGGTTCGATGCGGTCGCGAATCGCCAGCTTCATCCAGGTAGTCACCACGCCCGGCGAGATCTCGAGGTCGATGGTCTCGTCGGTGATCCTGGCGACGGTTGCCTGCAATCCCGAGGTGGTGTGCACTCGGTCCCCCACCTGCAGCGACTCGTGCAAGTCGATGGTGGCCTGCATCGCGCGCTTCTGCCGCCGCGACGTGAAGAACATGAACACCGCCAAGACGACCAGCAGCGGCATGAAAACGAGCAGTTGGTCCATGCCCGCCAGTGTGCCCTAAGGCGGATTTCGCGGCGGGCGCCGTCCGGGCGTGTAGCAGCATTACTTTTATGGAACTGACCGAGGCGTTACGAAGTACAGGCGCGGTCCGCGACTTCACCGATCGACCCGTCGACGATGCGATCGTGGCGAGGGTGCTCGAAACCGCACGGTTCGCGCCCAGCGGCGCCAACGCGCAGGCCTGGCGAGTCGTGGTGATCAAGGACGTCGAGCGACGACGCCGGCTGCGGGACCTTTATCTGGCCGGGTCACGAGACTATTTGGCGCTGAGTGTCGCGGGTCTGCGACCCTGGGCGCCGACCAACGACCGCGACGTCGAGGCGCGCGCCCTGGCCGCAGAAAACCTACCCGCCCCAGGCGGTTTCGCCGAACGGTTCGACGAGTCACCGGTGCTGCTCGCGCTGTTCGCCGATTTGTCGCTGCTGGCGGCGGTGGACCGTGACGCAGACCGGTACACGTTTGCCGGCGGCGCGTCGATTTACCCGTTCGCGTGGAGCATCCTGCTGGCCGCTCGCGAGGAAGGGCTGGGCGGCGTCATCACCACGATCGCGATTCGGGAAGAGCCGCAGGTGAAGTCGCTGCTGGGCGCACCCGACCAATTTGCGCTGGCCGCGGTGATCGCTCTGGGCTACCCGGTGCGGGCGGCGCGAAAGCTGCGTCGCACGTCTGTCGCCTCGTTCGCCACTGTCGACTCGATCGACGGGCCGACGTTCGGACCGGGCTAGCGCTTCGCCGCGAGCCATGAGCACAATCTGTGCGGGAGGTTCACGATGAGATCCTTTATCGGCCGGTTGGCGGCCTCGGCGGTCCTTGCCGCGGCGACGGCGATCGCGACGCCGGCGGTGAGCTCGGCGCAGTGCGAGCCCGGGCAGTGGTGGGAGCCGTTCAGCAAGGCCTGTTATCCACTGGGCGTCGGACCTACGCCGCTGGGCTGCGAGCCCGGCCAGTGGTGGGACCCCAGCGGCAACATCTGCCGGCCACTGGGCGAGGGACCACAGCCGCTGAATTGCGATCCCGGGCAGTGGTGGGACCCGACGACCAACGTCTGCCGGCCACTCGGCGAGGGGCCGCCGGCCGGATAACGGTCCAGGTAGGCGGGTCGCGGCTAGGCTGCGGAGGTGACCACTCTCCAACAGAGTCGCCACCTCGTCACTGAACTCCCCGGCCCCGTGTCGTTGGAGTTGAGCAAGCGCCGCGGCGCGGCGGTGGCCCGCGGAGTGCGCAGCACGATGCCGGTGTACGCCGTGCGTGCCGGGGGCGGAATCGTCGAAGACGTCGACGGTAATCGGCTGATCGACTTGAGTTCCGGGATCGCAGTCACCACGGTCGGTAACGCCTCGCCCCGGGTCGTCGATGCGGTGCGCGCGCAGGTCGCCGACTTCACCCATACCTGCTTCATGGTGACGCCGTATGAGCAGTACATCGCCGTCGCCGAGGAGCTCAACCGGCTGACACCGGGCTCTGCCGAGAAGCGCTCAGTGCTGTTCAACTCCGGCGCCGAGGCGGTGGAGAACGCGGTCAAGATTGCCCGCGCCCATACCCGCAAAACCGCGGTGGTGGCGTTCGACCACGCCTACCACGGTCGCACCAACCTGGCGATGGCCCTGACCGCCCAGTCCATGCCGTACAAGAGCGGCTTCGGGCCGTTCGCGCCGGAAATCTACCGGGCGCCGCTGTCTTACCCGTACCGCGACGGTGAGCTCGACGGAGAACGCGCCGCTATGCGGGCGATCCAGGAGATTCGCCGACTCGTGGGCGCGGACAACCTGGCCGCCGTCGTCATCGAGCCGATCCAGGGCGAGGGCGGGTTCATCGTGCCCGCCGAGGGATTTTTGCCCACCCTGCTCCAGTGGTGCCGGGAAAATAATGTCGTCTTCATCGCCGACGAGGTGCAGACCGGCTTTGCCCGCACCGGCGCGATGTTTGCGTGCGAGCACGAGGGCATTGAGCCGGACCTGATCTGCACCGCTAAGGGCATTGCCGACGGGCTGCCCTTGTCGGCGGTCACCGGGCGCGCCGAGATCATGGACGCCCCGCATCCCGGCGGGCTGGGTGGAACATTTGGCGGCAACCCGGTTGCGTGCGCGGCGGCGCTGGCCACCATCGCGACCATCGAGAGCGAGGGGTTGGTTTCGCGTGCTCAGCAGATCGGGCAGCTGATCACCGAGCGCCTGTCGCAGCTGCAGGCCGACGACGACCGTGTCGGCGATGTCCGGGGCCGCGGCGCGATGATCGCGGCCGAGCTGGTGAAATCCGGGACCACCGAGCCGGACCGGGAGTTGACCAACAAGCTGGCTGCCGCCGCGCACGCGGCGGGTGTAATCGTGTTGACCGCAGGCACTTTCGGCAACGTCCTGCGCTTGCTGCCGCCGCTGACGATCAACGATGAGCTGCTGAGCGAAGGGTTGGACGTGGTCGCTTCGAGCCTCGCCGAGCTCTAGTCACATCCGCCGCAGCCGTCGCAGGTTAGGCCCGCCGGTTACCTAACTCACAGTCAGGCTCGTTTCGGAATAACTTTAGCTTTGCTAACGTAGTTTCGAGTTGGACGCAGTGCGGCGCCCGGTCAAACTCTCAAAATCGTCGAGGTTGTGCCCATGTCGCTTGATTCCCAACTTGATTCCCAAGAAGAGCGCCTCGAGCGCCGTATCGCCGATCTAGCCGCCCACGACCCGCAGTTCGCCGCCGCCCGGCCCGATGAGGCCGTCGCCGCTGCCGTCGAGGAACCCGGACTGGCGCTCTCCGACATCGTTCGGATCGTCATCGACGGCTACGCCGAGCGGCCCGCGCTTGGTCAGCGTGCCGTCGAGTTCGTCACCGACGCGCAGACCGGCCGCACGTCGGCGCGGCTGCTGCCCCGATTCGACACCATCACCTACCGCGAGCTGGGCAACCGGGTCGACACGCTCGCCAGCGCGTGGGCCGGCGACGTACAACCGGGCGATCGCGTCGCGGTGCTGGGTTTCACCAGCGTCGACTACACCACCATCGACCTGGCGCTCGGCCGGCTGGGTGCGGTGGCCGTACCCCTGCAGACCAGCGCCGCGACCGCTCAGCTGCAGCCGATCGTCATCGAGGCCGAACCGACCGTACTTGCCGCCAGCGTGGACAACCTGTCCGAAGCCGTCGAATTGGTCCAGGCCGGTTACGCACCAAAACGGTTGGTGGTGTTCGACTTTCACCCCGAAGTCGACGACCACCGCGAGGCCGTCGACAACGCGAAGGCGCAGTTGCAGGGCACCCAGGTGCAGACGTTGGTCGACGTGCTGGGCCGCGGGACGACGGCCGCGCCGGTGGTCGACACCGACGACGACGCGTTGGCGCTGTTGATCTACACCTCCGGTAGTACCGGGGCGCCCAAAGGCGCGATGTATCCGCGGCGCAATGTGGCCAAGATGTGGCGCCGGTCGGCCCGCGATTGGTTCGGGCCCAGTGCCGCGTCGATCACGCTGAACTTCATGCCGATGAGCCACGTCATGGGCCGCACCATCCTCTACGGCACCCTCGGCAATGGCGGCACGGCTTACTTCAGCGCAAAGAGCGACCTGTCGACGCTGTTGGAAGACATCGCGTTGGTACGCCCGACCGAGATGAATTTCGTGCCGCGGATCTGGGAGATGCTCTACGGCGAGTTCCAGCGCGAACTCGGGCGTGGCCGCGGGGAAGCCGAAGTCCTGGCGGAGATGCGGACGAAGCTGCTGGGCGGGCGGTTCATCGCTGCGCTGACCGGGTCGGCGCCGACCTCTGCACAGTTGCGCGCCTGGGTGGAGTCGCTGCTGGAGATGCATTTGGTCGACGCCTACGGCTCGACCGAGGCCGGCATGGTCATGCTCGATGGGCAGATTCAGCGTCCGCCGGTGCTGGACTACAAATTGGTTGACGTTCCGGATTTGGGCTACTTCAGCACCGACCGCCCGCATCCGCGCGGCGAGTTGCTGCTGCGGACCGAGAACATGTTCCCTGGCTATTACAAGCGGGCCGAAACCACGGCCGGGGTGTTCGACGCCGACGGCTACTACCGCACCGGTGACGTGTTCGCCGAGGTCGCGCCGAATCGGCTGGTGTACGTGGATCGGCGCAACAACGTGCTCAAATTGGCCCAGGGCGAGTTCGTCACGCTGGCCAAGCTGGAGGCGGTGTTCGGCAACAGCCCGCTGGTGCACCAGATCTATGTCTATGGCAACAGCGCCCAGCCCTATCTGTTGGCGGTAGTTGTGCCCACCGACGCGGCTGTTTCGAAGTCGGCGATCGCCGAGTCGCTGCAGGCGGTGGCCAAGCAGGCGGGTCTGCAGTCCTATGAGGTGCCGCGCGACTTCATCATCGAGACAACGCCTTTCACGCTGGAGAACGGCCTGCTTACCGGCATCCGCAAGCTGGCCTGGCCCAAGCTCAAGGCCCGCTACGGCGAACGGCTCGAAGCGCTGTATGCCGAACTGGCCGAGAGCCAGGCCAACGAGCTAAGTGAGCTTCGCCGCAGCGGCGCCGACCAGCCGGTGCTGCAAACCGTCGCCCGGGCGGCGGCTGCCCTGCTGGGCGCGTCGACCAGCGACGTGGCACCCGACGCCCATTTCACGGACTTGGGTGGAGATTCGTTGTCGGCGTTGAGCTTTGGCAACCTGCTGCGAGAGATCTTCGATGTCGACGTGCCGGTGGGCGTGATGGTCAGCCCCGCCAGCGATTTGCAGGCCATCGCCGACTACATCGAAGGCCAACGTGACGGCAGCAAGCGGCCGTCGTTCGCGTCGGTGCACGGGCGCGACGCCACCGTGGTGCACGCGAAAGATCTGACGCTGGACAAGTTCCTCGACGTCGACACCCTGGCGGGCGCGTCGAACCTGCCGCAGGCCAACCCCGCGGTGCGCACCGTGCTGCTAACCGGCGCGACCGGCTTTTTGGGCCGCTACCTGGCGCTGGAGTGGCTCGAGCGGATGGACCTGGTGAACGGCAAGGTGATCGCGCTGGTGCGGGCCCGCTCTGATGAGGAGGCCCGGGCGCGGCTGGACAACACCTTCGACAGCGGCGACCCGAAACTGCTTGCGCATTACCAGGAATTGGCCGCCGACCACCTGGAAGTCGTCGCCGGCGACAAGAGTGAAGCTAACCTCGGCCTCGATACGGCGACCTGGCAGCGATTGGCCGACACCGTCGATTTGATCGTCGACCCGGCCGCACTGGTCAACCACGTGCTGCCCTACAGCGAGCTGTTCGGGCCCAACGCGCTGGGCACCGCCGAGCTGATCCGCATCGCCCTGACCACCAAGATCAAGCCCTACGTCTACGTCTCGACGATCGGGGTGGGCGACCAGATCACACCGGGCAGCTTCGTCGAGGACGCCGACGTGCGGGTGATGAGCCCGACCCGCAAGATCGACGAGAGCTATGCCAACGGCTATGGCAACAGCAAGTGGGCCGGAGAGGTGCTCTTGCGGGAGGCGCATGACCTGTGCGGGCTGCCGGTGTCGGTGTTCCGCTGCGACATGATCCTGGCCGACACCAGTTACGCGGGCCAGCTGAATGTGCCCGACATGTTCACCCGGATGATGCTGTCGTTGGTCGCCACCGGGATCGCCCCCGGCTCGTTCTACGAGCTGGACGCCCACGGTAACCGCCAACGCTCCCACTACGACGGCCTGCCGGTGGAGTTCATCGCCGAGGCGATCTCGACATTAGGGACCCGGAACCTGGACAGCTCTGCGACCTTCCAGACCTTCCACGTGATGAACCCCTACGACGACGGCGTCGGGCTCGACGAGTACGTCGACTGGCTGATCGAGGCCGGCTACCCGATCCACCGGGTCGGCGACTACCACGAGTGGGTGCAGCGGTTCGAAACCGCGCTGCGTGCGCTGCCTGACAAGCAGCGCCAGGCCTCGCTATTGCCGCTGTTGCACAATTACCGGTCACCGCAAAAGCCGATGCGCGGATCGCTCGCGCCTACCGACCGGTTCCGCGCGGCAGTCCAGGAAGCGAAAATCGGCCCGGACAAAGACATTCCACATGTCTCGCCGCAGGTGATCGTCAAATACATCACCGACCTGCAGCTGCTCGGCTTGCTCTGATCGGCTTTGTGGGCCTATAGCCCTGCCTATGCCCTACCGGGACGCGCCGACGTGCTTGCGCCGGCGGAAGAACCCCCTGGCTCGGTGCTCCTCCGGTTCCGCGTCGGCGGGAACCTCGCCCCGCGCCTGCGTCACCGCATCCGGCGCGACCGGAGATGCCGGTGTGTACCCGGCGGCCGGTGGCGCGTCGGAGGTCGACGCTTGTGGTGCCGTCCCCACCGGGACGCCTTCCACGTCGCGGGCCATCCGGACCGCCAAGCGCGCCAGAACCGCACCGGCCAGGAAGACGATCAGCGCGCCCAGCCCGGAGAAGTAGGTGATCTCCAGTAAGGCCCGCTTGACATCAGTCTTGGCCACCGGCTGGCCTACGTCCCCAAGCTGCAGGATTGACGCGAACGACCGACCTATGACAAACCAGGCACCGGCGAAAGCAGCGAGCCAGCCGCCGAACATTGCGGTCGCGCGGTTACCCGACCCCACCAGTAACAGACCACCCAGCACCGCGGTGACACCGGGGAACACTTCCAGCCAGCCCCGAGCCGTCGTCCATGTCCAGGCCTGGTCTGGCGTGTATGCCCAGTGGAAAAAGGGCCCGACAAACGGGATCAACGCGCCCCAAGCACCCAGGATGATCAGGAGCAATCCGGTGACCGCGCCGCGGCTGCGCGGCATGTGCAGGCGCCCCATCTGCGAGTCATGCATTGAGAATCTCCTCAGCTCGTCGACACCGGCGGTGTCGAGTCCGTGCTGAGTACCCGGGGGCCGCGCTTACTAATCGGGTGTCCGGCGCCGTTGCCAAAGCGCAACCCAAACCGAATACAGACACTGTTGTCGAGCGATACCATCGCCCGATGTCAGATACGTCTGCCAGTGATCCGTCGGGTACGCCGGATCCCGAAAAGCCAATTGGTCCAGAAGATTCCACGAAACCGCCCGCGGCTGCTCAACCGGCACGATGGCCGAACTTCGCTGCCCTGGCGGTCGCACTGCTCGCCGTCGGCGTGGCCGTCACAGGGTGGTTCTTCCCGCGGTCATCCGGCGACACGTCGCGATCCTTCACCGACCAGCAGGTGAAGGACGCGAAGACACACGTGTGCACCGCCTACCAGTCGGTGCATGAGGCGGTGGTCAGCAACACGCACCTGGAGAACCCGGCGCCGAACGACCCTATGAGTTCTCTTGCCGTTGCGACGAGCGCCCGGCTGGCGCTGTTCGCGCGCGGCGGGTACCTGCGAGAGCGCCTCGAAGCGGAGCCCGCGACGCCGGCCGACCTGGCCAAGGCTGTCACTGCGATGGCGAACACTCTCGAGGAGCTGAGCATCGGCTACCTTGCGGGCCTCAGCGCGACGCTAGACCCGTTGCGGCACGATTTCGATTCCCAGATCGAATCGGTCAACGCGATCTGCAAGTAGCAGTGTCTTCGCTAATCGCCTTGAATATCAAGGGATTTGACCTCAGATCACTTGCAGTCCCTCCGGGACATTCTTCGGATCGCGCCAGAAGGCGTCGTTGACAAAGCGGTTGAACAGATCCGGGGGCAGCAGGCTCGGGCGCCGGTCGGCCTTGACCGTGCTGCGCACCGTGTGCAGTCCCGGCGTGCCGGCACGCTCATCGAACTCGGTGACGTCGTAATCGACGTGGTCGAAGTCGTGCTCGAACACCGGCTCGCCGATGAAGGCGTAGATGGCGTGCATGGTCTTGGCCGGGTCGGTGGTCAAGGTTTCGTACTGGACTAGCAGCAGGCGATCCCGTTGAGCCCCATAGCAGGCCTGCTTGAGCGCATCGTAGGGAGCACCGACCATGCCGTCGGCGGCCGCTACACCGTTGGCGCGGGTGTACACGGTGCCGCCAGAGCTGTAGTTGAAGATCGACGACGGGCTGAACACGTTGCGCTGGACCAATCGCTCGATGCTGTCGATCACCCAGGGCAGTTCGCGCACGCAGGCGATCACTTTGGCCTCGGGAAACAGCTTGGCGATTGCCGGCATCCAGGCGCACCAGGCGCGGTTGGTGTCGAAAATTACCTCGGCGGTGCTATCCGCGTAGAAATTGTCGAACAACCCATGCAGGATGCGCTCACGCTTGGCGTCGTCGATGAACACGGAGAATTCGTTGCGGGCGCTCATCTCGCTCAGCAGGGCGCCGAACAACCCGGCCAGTGGGCCGGACATCCCCGCCTGAAACCGCGGATTTTGTCGCAGCAGCGCGGCCAGCAGCGTCGAGCCAGAACGCGGCAAGCCCGAGATGAAATGAATGGATGCCATGCGCGCTCCCCTACCTAATGTCCGAACCGTGACTGCCTGGGACATCGACCCCCGGTGATGGCTCACAGTAGCTGAGTGTCTGCTGAGGCGTGTGGGGTTCGGAGGTAAAGGTGGCGGGTGGGGGTTGTGGTGCCGGGCGTGGTGGTTGCGACACGCCGATCGCAAGGACGACCGGCGGTCTGTTGTGGTGGCCGTGAGCGCATCGGCGACGGGCCCGCAGACTCAGCAAGTGTTGCCGGTGCCAGCCGGCTGGCGCGGCGTTGCGGGAGGCGGGGCCGGGAGCGCGGCAAGGCTCTGACCAGCACCGATAGTAGCCGACAACGTCTACTACGGTTAAATAAATAAGCCAGCGAGAAAATTACACTAAATAGTGATCTTGTAAGGGAAACATAGCCAGTCTTATTAAGAGACACCAGCACACACTCATCGTGGAGAAGAAGACCGGTTACGCACTGGCAACACCGCATTTAGATGCCGTCAGAAAATTCTTCAAGATCTTTTTGCCGTTTGTGTTGTTTCAGTGCGACTTAATGATTAGCTTAACGCCACCTGAGATCGACTCTGGCTACGGGAGGAAATGGAAATGGCTCGTCAGCGCTCTAGCAAGGGGAATCGTCAGTCGGGTAGGGCTAGGGCGCGTCGGCGTGCGCGTGTGGCCGGTCTGGGGGCGAGTGCGGGGGCTTTTTTGGCGTTCGGGTTGGGTCCGCTGGCGGCGGCCCCGCCGGCGCATGCCGATTTCGGCTTTGATGACTTGTTCGATTTGTTGGATCCGAGCGCGTGGGCCACGGCCGCGGAGCCGACAATCGATGTGGGCAGCTTGGACGCGCTGCTGAATCCGGCCAGTTGGGATGCGTGGCTGAACCCGGCCAATTGGGACTCGCTGTTGGGGCTGGACGCCGGCGGTGGGCTGGCGGCGGGGTCGACCGATCCGTTCACCGCGTTCATTCAGGATTTGCAGCAGGACTGGATCACCTCCCCGTTCGGCCAGCAGGTCGATGAGCAGCTCAATTCGTGGTTCGCTGCGGCGTTTCCGGCTGCTGATCCCACCGGTGGGGCGTGTGGGTTGATCTGTAACGGCGCCGACGGCATCGGCGATGGCACGCTGGCCGAGGCCACCGGCCAGGGTGGTGGGTTGTGGTTCGGCAACGGTGGTGATGGCGCGACCGCGGCCGATGGCACCGGCGGCGACGGTGGGGACGCGTTCTGGTTCGGCAACGGCGGCAACGGCGGTGATGGCCTCAACGGCGGCGACGGTGGTGACGGCGGTGCCGGCGGGTTGTTCTGGGGCAACGGCGGCAACGGCGGCGACGGCGGCACCGGGATAGCCGGCGCGGACGGCACCATCAACACCGCGGCTCAGGTCGGCGGGGCCGGCGGCGACGGCGGTGACGGCGGCGCGGTGGGCTTGTTGAGCTGGTTCAGCAACGGCGGCTCGGGCGGTAACGGCGGCACCGGCGGGGCCGGCGGTGACGGCGCCACCGGCACGACCGGGGCTGCCGGGGTGTCCGGGGTCAACAACGGCACCGGCGGCGACGGCGGCAACGGCGGGGCCGGCGCTAACGGTGGGGCCGGCGGTAACGGCGGTAATGGCGCCAAGGGCGGCATCTTCGGCGTGGCCGGGGTCAACGGCAACGGCGGCAACGGCGGGGCCGGCGGCAACGCCGGGGCCGGCGGGGACGGCGGTGTCGGCGCTGACGGTGTGATCGGGGTCGCGGGCTCCAACGGGATCCTCGGGGCCGGCGGCAACGGCGGTAACGGCGGGGAGGCCGGCACCCAGGCCGGCACCGGCGGCTCCGGTGGTAAGGCCGGCAGCGGCGGCACCGGCGGCGTCGACGGCGGCCAAGGACCTAATGGCAGCGCCAGCACCGCCAGCGGCAACGGCGGTGACGGCGGGCGCGGCGCCGATGGCAGCTTCGCCAACGGCGGCTCCGGTAACGGGTTTATCGGCGGTCAGGGCGGTAACGGCGGCACCAACGGCTCCGGTGGTGACGGCGGGGCCGGCGGCGCCGGCGCCCAAGGGGTGGCCGCGCATCCGACCGGCGGCAACGGCGGCCAGGGCGGCGCCGGCGGTAACGCCGGACAAAACGGCAACGGCGGCAACGGCGGGGTCGGTGGTACCGGCGGGGCCGGCCTGAATGGCACCGACGGGGTCACCGGCGGCAACTCCGGTAACGGCACCGACGGCACCGACGGCGGTGGCGGCGGGCTCGGCGGCAACGGCGGCCAAGGCGGTAACGGCGGCACCGTGTCCGGGGTCAGCGGCAACGGCGGTGACGGCGGTGTCGGCGGGGCCGCGGGCAACGGCGGCAACGGCGGCGACGGCGTGGACGGCACCTCGGTGCACCCCGACGGCTTTGATGGCGGTCACGGCGGCGACGCCGGCACCGGCGGCACCGGCGGTAACGGCGGCGCGGCCGGGGCCAGCGGCGCATCCGGTATCGGCAGCGCCGGCGACGGCGGCCAAGGCGGCTCCGCAGGAGTCGCGGGTAACGGCGGCAACGGCGGTAACGGGTTCACCTTCACCACCGGCAACCACCCCGGCGGCGACGGCGGCGACGGCGGCGACGGCGGGGCGGCCGGCACGTTCGGCAACGGCGGCAACGCCGGCCCCGGCACCGGCGGGGCAGCCGGGCTCACCGGCGCCAGCGGCGTCGGCGGCACCGGCGGCAACGGCGGTAACGGCGGCAACGCCATCGGCACCTACAACGCCACCCTGGCCAACAACGGCAACGGCCGCGACGGCGGCGACGGCGGCCACGGCGGGGCCGGCGGCTCCGGCGGCAACGGAATAGGCACCGGCGGCGTCGGCGGCAACGGCGGCCAAGGCGGCAACGCCAGCAACGGCAAGGACGGCGGCTCCCTTATCGCCCTGCAAAACCCCGAAGGTGGCGACGGCGGCGACGGCGGCCACGGCGGATCCGCTGGTGCCGGCGGCGACGGTGGCCTGCTCGGCGGTGACGGCGGCGACGGCGGCGCCGCCGGCGGCGGCGGTGTCGGCGGCAACGGCGGGGCCGGCTTCCAGCCCACCGGCAACATCGCCAACAGCGACGGCTTCGACGGCGGCGACGGCGGCCACGGCGGCGACGCCGGCACCGGCGGGGACGGCGGCAACGCCCTCGGCGGCAACGGCAACGGCGGCGACGGCGGCGCGGCAGCCAGCGGCGGGGCCGGCGGCAACGGCGGAGCCGGCTCCAACGCCCTCGGCGGCAACGGACCCATCAACGCCAACGCCGACGGCGGCGACGGCGGCGACGGCGGCCACGGCGGCCACGGCGGGTACGGCGGTGACGGCGGCAACGGCTTCGGCACCGGCAACGGCGGCGCCGGCGCCAACGGCGGCACCGGCGGCAACGGCGGCCTCGGCGCCAACGGCGGTACCGCAACCGGCACCGGCGACGGCGGCAACGGCGGTGACGCCGGGTGGGGCGGCCACGGCGGTGGCGCCGGCGACGGCGGCGACAGCGGCAGCCTCGGCGGCAACGGCGGCAACGGCGGCGTCGGTGGCACCGGCGGCAACACCGGCGCGGCGGCCGGCATCGGCGGTCTCGGCGGCTTCGGCGTCCCCGGTGACGGCGGTGACGGCGGGTATGGCGGTCGCGCCGGCAACGGCGGCGACGGCGGCGCCGGCGGCTCGGCGCTCGGGCCCACCGGTAACGGCGGCACGGGCGGCGCCGGCGGCGCAGCCACCGCCACCGACATCGGCGGCGACGGCGGCGACGGCGGCCTCGGTGGCTCGGCCGGCACCGGCGGCGACGGCGGCTACGGCGGCGACGCGGCCGGCAACGGCAACGGCGGCAGCGGCGGAGCCGGCGGCGACAGCGGCACCAACGGTGTCGGCGGCNAGGCAACGGCGGCGCAGCCACCGCCACCGACATCGGCGGCGACGGCGGCGACGGCGGCCTCGGTGGCTCGGCCGGCACCGGCGGCGACGGCGGCTACGGCGGCGACGCGGCCGGCAACGGCAACGGCGGCAACGGCGGAGCCGGCGGCGACAGCGGCACCAACGGTGTCGGCGGCAACGGCGGCGACGGCGGAGCCGCCAGCGCCACCCGCGACGGCGGCGACGGCGGCGACGGCGGAGCCGGCAACTACGCCGCATTGGGGGACACCGGCGACGGCGGCAACGGCGGCGCTGCGGCCGGGTCCGGCCACGGCGGCAACGGCGGTGCCGGCGGTAATGCCTCCAACGCCACCGCCGGCGGCAACGGCGGCAACGGCGGGGCAGCCAGCAACGTCGTCGGCGGCGGCAACGGCGGCGACGGCGGCGACGGCGGCGACGGCGGGTACTTCGGATTCAACTCGTCGGACGGCGGAACCGGTGGCGACGGCGGAACCGCAGGACCCGGTGGCACCGGCGGCACCGGCGGCAACGCCGGAACCGCGGGCATCGGCGGTGACGGCGGCAACGGCGGCGCCGGCGGGGCCGCAGGCGCACCCGGCGGCGGCCTGGCCGGCGCACCCGGATCCGGCGGCGACGGCTCGGTTGGCGCTTACGGCGGCGACGGCGGCGACGGCGGCGACGCCACACCCGCCGGCACCGGCGGAACCGGCGGCAACGCCACCAACGGCACCGTCGGCGGCAACGGCGGAGCCAACGGCGCCGGAGTCCCCGGCACCACCGCACCCGGGCTCGGCGTCGCGGGCGGACCCACCCCCGGCACACCCGGCCAACCGCCAAACGGCAACCTCGGCGGCGACGGCGGCACCGGCGGCAACGCCGGCAACGGCGGCGATGGCGCTCCGTAACCAATCAGGAGGTACACAACGGAAAGGCCCGCTACGGCGGGCCTTTCCCCTTACCTGAGGACCCCGCACGACGGGCACGTCGTGAGCAATCCCGGAACGGTTCCCGAATCGCCTGCGGGCGACGGGGCCGGTAGCCGATAATCGCTGCGTGGGTGGGGAGCTGCGCCGAGGCGAAACGCTTTCGGCTGACAAGCATTCCGTGAAGGAGATACCGCAGAAGTGAACGACAATCCGCGTGCCGATGTGGTCACTCGCCAGTACGAGCGGTACAGGTATCCCCACCCGATCCAGGACCTCGAAGCGTGGCTGGCGAACAACTGGGAATGGTTCGACCCCAGCCATGCGCACCGGGTGTTGTGGCCGGACCGCGAATACAAGCCCGATCTGGACATTCTGATCGCGGGCTGCGGCACCAACCAGGCGGCGGTTTTCGCATTCATGAACCCGGATGCCAAGGTTGTGGCGGTCGATATCAGCCAGCCGTCGCTGGATCATCAGCAGTACCTCAAAGACAAACACGGGCTGTTCAACCTCGAGTTGCACCTGCTTCCGATCGAGGAGTTGCCCACCCTGGGCCGCGATTTCGACCTGATCGTGTCGACCGGCGTGCTGCATCACATGGCCGATCCGCAAGTGGGAATGAATGCGATCGCGAGTTGTCTGCGTCCCGACGGCGCGATCGGGATCATGCTGTACGCGAAGAACGGCCGAATAGGGCTGGAGTTGCTGCAGTCGGTCTTCCGCGACCTAGGCCTGGGCCAAAACGAAGCATCGATAGCGCTTGTGCGGCAGACGCTTTCGTTGCTGCCCGCAAGTCATCCGGTGCAAAGCTATCTGAACGTAGCGAACGACTTGGCATCCGACGCGGTGCTGGTGGATACGTTTTTGCACGGCCGCGAGCGCAGCTACACCGTCGACGAGTGCATCGACCTCGTCACCTCCGCCGGACTGGAGTTTCAGGGCTGGTTTCACAAGGCGCCGTACTACCCGCACGACTTGTTCGCGGCCCCCAACCAGCTCTATCCGGCGATCAACGCGCTGCCAGAGCCGATGCTGTGGTCGGTGATGGAGCGTTTGCACACGGTCAACGCGTGCCATTTCTTTATGGCATGCCGTCCCGAGCGGCCGAAAAAGAGCTATGCGATTGATTTTTCGACGCTGGACTGCCTGGACTATGTCCCGCTGATGCGCATGCGGTGCGGGCTCGCCGGTAACGCCATTTATCGGTCGGATTGGCGAACCAACCTCAACTCGGCCCAGTTGCCGTTCGTGCAACAGGTCGACGGCAATCGCACCATCCGCGAGATCGCCGCGTCCGTCCGTGGCGAAGGCTCGCAGCGGGGCAGCGTTGCCGACGTTGAAAAGTTCGCGCGCAGGCTCTTTGAGGCACTGTGGCGCCTCGACTTCGTCGCGATGGGGCTGGAGAAGACGTCGCAGGGCTAACGAGCGGCTAGTACAGCTAGTCGAACAGACCCGCTTGTCCCAGCCCGCCGGCCCCGACGGGCGGCACCAGACCCAGATGCGTCCAGGCCTGCGCGGTGGCCACCCGCCCTCGCGGGGTGCGCGCGATCATGCCCGCACGTACCAGGAACGGCTCGCACACCTCCTCGACGGTGGTGGCCTCCTCCCCCACGGCCACCGCCAGCGTCGACACCCCGACCGGGCCGCCGCCGAAGCTGCGGGTCAGCGCAGAAAGCACCGCGCGGTCCAGCCGGTCCAGACCCAGCTCGTCGACGTCGTAGACCTCCAACGCGGACTTGGCGACGTCGCGGGTGATGACGCCGTCCGCGCGCACCTCGGCGTAGTCCCGGACCCGGCGCAGCAGCCGGTTGGCGATCCGCGGGGTTCCCCGGGACCGCAGGGCGATCTCCGCGGCGGCCTCGCCGCCCAATTCGATGCCCAAGATCCCCGCCGAGCGCGCCAGCACCCGCTCCAGCTCGGCCGGCTCGTAGAAATCCATGTGCGCGGTGAAACCGAACCGGTCGCGCAGTGGCCCGGTCAGCGCCCCGGACCGAGTGGTGGCGCCGACCAAGGTGAACGGCGCCACCTCCAGCGGAATCGATGTTGCCCCAGGGCCTTTACCGACAACCACGTCGACGCGGAAGTCTTCCATCGCTAAGTACAGCATCTCCTCGGCGGGCCGGGCGATGCGATGGATCTCGTCGATGAACAACACGTCGTGCTCGACGAGGTTGGACAACATCGCCGCCAAGTCGCCGGCGCGTTCCAGCGCCGGCCCGGACGTCACCCGCAACGACGATCCCAGCTCGGCGGCGATGATCATCGCCAACGACGTCTTGCCCAACCCCGGCGGCCCCGACAGCAGAATGTGATCCGGTGTGCCGCCACGGTTTTTGGCGCCTTCGAGCACCAGTTGCAATTGTTCGCGAACCCGTGGCTGACCGATGAATTCCTGCAGGGAACGCGGCCGCAGGCTGGCGTCCACGTCCCCCTCGCCAACGGTCAGCGCCGGCGACAGCTCCCGTTCGTCGGGTTCGGTCACTTTTTCCCTAACATTGACAGCGCTCGGGTCGGTTGAGATTGCGCACAGGGTCGTGATTCCGCTGAAACAACAGCCCTGCACGCAATCTCAACGGTGATTGGTGGGTCATTTCTTGCCCAGTATCGACAGCGCCGCCCGCAGCGCACTGGAGGTGGTCGCACCGTCGTCGCCCGCCAGCACCTTGTCAGTGGCCTCCTCGGCCTGCTTGACCGCAAAGCCAAGTCCCACAAGGGCTTCCACCACCGGACCGCGGACCGAATGACCATTGACCGATGCGCTCGGCGCCGCACCCATCTTGTCGCGCAGCTCCAGCACCATCCGCTCGGCACCGCGCTTACCGATGCCGGGCACTCGGGTCAGCGCGGTGACGTCGCCGTCGGCCAGCGCCTGCCGCAACCCGGGCGCGTCGTACACCGCAAGTGTGGCCAGCGCGATTTTGGGCCCGACACCGGACACGCTCAGCAACGTCAGGAACAAGTCGCGGGCGTCGGTGTCGAGAAATCCGTACAGCGTCATGGAATCTTCGCGCACGATCATCGCGGTGACCAGCCGCGCCTCGCTGCCGCGACGCAGTGTCGCCAGCGTCGACGGGGTGGCCATCAACTTGTAACCCACCCCGGCGGCCTCGATCACGACATGGTCGAGCGCCACGTCGAGAACTTCACCGCGAACCGAGGCAATCATGTGGCGGCCTTGACTTTCGCCTTGAATTTCTTGCGCTGCTCAGCCGCCTTGGCTTCGGCGGCGGCCATCCGCGCGATCATCGGCGCGCGCCAGCAGTGGCAGATCGCCAGCGCCAGCGCATCAGCAGCATCAGCCGGGGTCGGTTTGGCTTGCAGCCCAAGGATTCTGGTGACCATCGCGGTGACCTGAGCTTTGTCCGCGCCGCCGTTGCCGGTGACCGCAGCCTTGACCTCGCTGGGGGTGTGGAAGTGCACGTCGATGCCGCGTTTGGCGGCGGCCAACGCGATCACGCCGCCGGCCTGCGCAGTGCCCATCACCGTGGACACGTTCTGCTGAGAGAACACCCGCTCGATCGCGAGGACGTCCGGATGATGGGTATCCAGCCAGTGCTCGACGGCATCGCTGATGGTCAGCAGCCGTTGCTGCAGCGCCACCTCGGCCGGGGTACGCACCACGTCGACATCCAGCGCGATGACCTGTCTGCCCACGCCGCCCTCGATGACCGACAGCCCGCAACGGGTCAGTCCAGGGTCGACGCCCATCACACGCACGTCAACGCTCCCTCGAGTAGCCGAACGGTTGTTCGATACCTTAGCGGGCCGGACTGACATCGTTCGGCAGACACGCGGACGCCGAGCGCAGGACTTTGGCGCGGTAGCAGATCGCCGGTCCACCGACGACGCGCCCAACATAACGATTTCGTATCGAATCGTAAGGGGACTGCTTGTGCCCGAACAGATTTCAGCAATGCCTCAACGGAGTTGGTGAGGCGCGATACTATCGCCCAATGTCTGACAGACCTCTCGGTAAATCCAGCTCGTCGGCGAGCGACGCCGAAACCCAGAAGGAATCTGCATCCAAGGAGCCTGCCTCCAAGGGCTCCGCGCCGAAGGGGGCTCTGCCATACCCCGACGGATCGCAGGCCACGAAGTGGGCCGCGTACGCGGCCATCGCGCTCGCCGTGATCGCCGTGGTCCTTGCTGCCCTGGCTTATTTCCACCCATCGCACGACAAGGCCTCGGCCGGCGCCGTCGAGCAGCAGGGCGGCGACGCGAAGACCAACGTTTGCGCGGCCTACAACACCGTTCACGAAGGGGTCGTCGCCAACACCCACATGGCAAACCCCACCCCGGACAACCCAGTGGGCCAACTTTCGGTCGCCGCCAACGCACGCCTGTCCCTGTTGGGGGGCGGCTCGTATCTGAAGGATCGGCTGGCGGCGAACACGGCGGCTCCAGCCGATCTCGCCAAGGTCGTCGATGCTATGGCCAACACGATCCAACAGCTGGGCGTCAACTATATGGCCGGGGCACCCAATGACGTTCAGGAGCCGCTGCGCCACGACCTCGACAACCAGATCAGCCAGCTCAACCAGATGTGCGGCTAAGCGTTTGGTCGGCAGGGTCTGATGGAGCCGCCGCTCCGTTCCGTCGATCCAGCGCAGCTGCGCGAGGCGATGGCGCGGCGGCTGCATCGCCGATCGGTGGTCAGCGGGCAGATCACGTTGCCGGCTGTCCCGGGCATGATCGACGAATACGTCAGGATGTGCGACGGCATCTTTGCCGCCGTGGGTGTGCGGTTCACCATCGACGAACTCGCTCATCTGAAGTCGGTGCTGGAGGGTGAGTTAGCGGCGGCCTATCAGGCCTCGGTGCGTTCGAACATCGTCATCTCCTACGACTCCCCGGTCGGCACCGTGCTGAATTACCACGTGAGACCCGAATGGCTGACGATCGAGGCGGCCTACGAGAACTGGATTGTCAACCGCAAGCCGCCGCTGTTCGGGACCGAACCGGACGCGCGGGTGTGGGCGTTGGCCGGCGAAGCAGCCGACCCCGCCACATTTGGTGTGCTCGACATCGGCGGCGGGACCGGCCGCAACGCGCTGGCGCTGGCGCGGCGTGGCCACCCGGTGGACGTGGTGGAGATGACCCCGAAGTTCGCCGACATCATTCGCACGGAGGCGCAACGGGAGTCACTCGACGTTCGGGTCATCCAGCGCGACGTCTTCGCGACCACCGATGATCTGAGACGGGACTACCAGCTGATCCTGCTCTCGGAGGTGGTGTCCGACTTCAAGACGGTCGAGCAGTTGCGCGGGACGTTCCAACTCGCCGCCGATTGCCTGGCCGCCGGTGGGCGTCTGGTGTTCAACGCGTTCTTGGCAAACCCGGACTACACCCCCGACGACGCCGCGCGTGAACTCGGACAGCAGACCTACACCGCGATCTTCACCCGCGACGAGATGAACAGTGCGGCGGCCGGCCTGCCGCTGGAACTGATCGCCGACGATTCGGTCTATGACTACGAGAAAACACACCTGCCCGCCGGCGCATGGCCACCCACAAGTTGGTACGCCGACTGGGTCAGCGGTCTCGACGTGTTCGACGTCGAGCGCGCGGCGTCTCCGATCGAAATGCGCTGGCTGGTCTACCGCAAGCTGGGCCGGCACGCTCGATCGGAAACCTGAACATATTCGATGAATTTGTGACATTCGGCCGACCGTGGTCGCGCCAGCATCTAAGTTGACGCGAACGGCAAATATGTGTGGCTGCGCAGAAAGGCATGATTCATGGCTCGACAAGACAACATTGCGCGGGCACGCAGGTCGCGTAAGGGACATCGGGTGCTCGGCGGGGGGGCTGCGGCCGCCACGCTGCTGGCCGCGGCGGTGACGCCGCTGGCCGCGACGAGCATCGCAAACGCCGACGTCGGAGGCTTCGTCACCACCAATTTCAGCGGCCCGGCTCTCGGCGATCCGCTGCCCGGCACCGACGGCGGCGACGGGCCCGACACCCCCACCCCCGGCGCGTCCGGCGGTGCCGGCGGCAACGGCGGTGATGGCGGCAGCGGCGGGACAGTCGGCAACGCCGGCGACGGCGCACCAGGCGCACCAGGCGCACCCGGTGCACCCGGGGCACCCGGTGCCGGCGGCCAGGGCGGTCACGGCGGGCAGGGCGGCCAGGGAGGTCACGGCGGCCAGGGAGGTCAGGGCGGTCAGGGCGGCGCCGGCGGCCAGGGAGGTCATGGCGGTAACGGCGGCGCCGGCGGTCAGGGCGGTGCGGCCGGTCCAGGCGGTCAGCCCGGGCAGGGCGGCGAGGGCGGCGCCGGAGGCGCGCCCGGCCCTGGCGGAACCCCCGGTCAGCCCGGCGCACACGGCCAACCAGGCGGCTGAAACCTGTTAGTTTCACCGCACCGTTGATCCGCGCGGACGCGCCCGCCGACACCCATCCACACCCACGCCGAGATTGACCTCAGCGCGGAAAACCGCGAGAGAGCAGCACGCTGGTGTCGATCTCGGCGCAAAGGCGCAAAGGCGCAAAGGGTGTGGGCCTACTCCTCGATCTGAGCCAGGATCTCGTCGGGGATGTCGGCGTTGGTGTAGACGTTCTGCACGTCGTCGCTGTCCTCGAGCGCGTCGACCAGCCTCATCACCTTCTGCGCGCCCTCGGCATCCAGCGGAACCGTCACCGACGGCTGAAAGCCCGCCTCGGCCGAGTCGTAGTCAATGCCGGCGTCCTGCAGCGCGGTGCGCACCGCGACCAGGTCGCCCGGCTCGGTGATGATTTCGAAGCTGTCGCCGAGATCGTTGACGTCTTCGGCACCGGCCTCGAGCACCGCGGCCAGCACGTCGTCCTCGGTGAGCCCGTTCTTCTCCAGCGTCACCACACCCTTGCGGGCGAACAGGTAGGACACCGAGCCTGGATCGGCCATGCTGCCGCCATTGCGGGTCATCGCCACTCGCACCTCGCTGGCGGCGCGGTTGCGATTGTCGGTCAGACATTCGATGAGCACCGCCACCCCGTTGGGGCCGTAGCCCTCGTAGGTGATGGTCTGGTAGTCGGCGCCGCCGGCCTCCTCGCCGGCGCCGCGCTTGCGGGCCCGCTCGATGTTGTCGTTGGGCACCGAGTTCTTCTTCGCCTTCTGGATGGCGTCGTACAGCGTCGGATTACCGGCTGGGTCGCCGCCACCGACACGGGCCGCGACCTCGACGTTCTTTATCAGCCGGGCGAAGTTCTTGCCGCGGCGCGCATCGATGACAGCCTTCTTGTGTTTGGTGGTGGCCCACTTGGAATGGCCGCTCATCGCCTGACTACCTCTTCTCGCTCTGAAAGTTCGCCAGACGAGTCTACGTGTGACCCGCATTGGGCTCGAAGAATCCCGGCACCCACCGCTCGATCAGCGTGGCGTAGGCCACATGCGCGTCAAGCTGCACGGCGACCCCGAGCAGACCGCCGAGCGTGCGCAGCAACATGACGTAGCCGGGCGGCACCGTCAGCTGGCGGGCGACCTTGAACCGGTCGGCGAATCCCTCCTCGAGGGGGTCGGCGGTGACCAATGCCGACTTCTGGAACCATTCCCGGGTGAAGTGGAACTCGCCCGCCCGCAGCGGGTCGATGTACGCCCACAGCGGAGCGATGTACTCCACCAGCTGCTCGGCAGTCAGGTCGTACGCGTGCGGCATGAACCCGAGCTTCTTCAACAGCCGGATTACTTCATCCCACTGTTCGTCGCGCGCCCAGCACAAGAGTTCACCGAAGTCGGCAGGCACCCCGCCGGGGTGTTCGGCAACGGCGCCGAAATCGATGACTCCCAGTCGGCCGTCGGCCAACACCATGAAATTACCCGGATGGGGATCGGCATGCACCAGCCCGACCCGCGCGGGCGAACTGAGGGTGAATTCGATTAGCAAGGCGCACACAAAATTTCGTTCATCCGCGGTGCCGCCGGCGATGATCGAGGAAAGCCGGCGGCCCTCCATCCATTCGGAGATGATCACCTTCGGCGCGCTGGCGATCACCGCCGGCACGAAGAACTTCTGGTCTCCGGCAAAGGCTTTCGCGAACGCACGCTGATACTCGGCTTCCTGACGGTAGTCCAGCTCCGCTTCGATGTGCTCGCCGACCTCTGAAACCAGTCGGTCCACATCTGCTCGCGGCATAACCTGCTTGGCCAGCCAGGAAAACCGTTGGATCAGCTTGAGATCGGCGCGCAATGCCTCGTCGGCACCAGGGTATTGGACCTTGACGGCGACCTCGCGCCCGTCTTTCCAAATACCTTTGTGGACCTGGCCGATGCTCGCCGACGCCACTGGCGTGTCCTCGAAGGACTGGAAACGTTCGCGCCACTTGGTGCCGAGTTGGGCATCAAGCACCCGGTGTACCTTGGCCGCCGGCAACGGCGGGGCCTCGCTTTGCAGCTTGACCAACGCGTCGCGAAACGGCTCGGCGAACTGCGGAGGTATCGCGGCCTCCATCACCGACAGCGCCTGACCGACCTTCATGGCTCCGCCTTTGAGTTCGCCCAAGACCTGGAACAGCTCGTCGGCGGCTTTTTCCAGAAGCTCCGCGTTGACCTCTTCCTTGGACTTGCCGGTCATCCGCTTGCCCATGCCCAACGCGGCCCGCCCGGCCGCCCCGGCCGGAAGGCCCGCCAGCTTTGCGACACGTCCCAGTCGGCCCCGCACGATGTCGGCCATCACCACATCATGCCTGGTGGGAGGGCCTACGGCCTAGCGCTTTCCGGTCACCATGTCGACGAACAGCCGGTGAATGCGGCGATCCCCGGTCATCTCCGGATGAAACGCCGTCGCCAGCACCGGGCCCTGCCGCACCGCGACAGCGTGACCGGCCGCGCTGCCCAGCACCTGCACACCGTCGCCGACCCGCTCCACCCAGGGTGCGCGGATGAACACCGCATGTACCGGATCGTCGAGACCCTGGAATTCGATGTCCTCCTCGAACGAGTCGACCTGGCGTCCAAAAGCGTTGCGACGCACTGTCATATCGATACCACCCAACGGCACCGCTTCGCGGCCCACGGATCCGGCGTCGAGGATCTCACTGGCCAGCAGAATCATCCCGGCGCACGCCCCGTAGGCGGGCATACCGTCGAGCAGCCGTTTGCGCAGCGGATCGAGCAGGTCGAAATCGCGCAGCAGATGGCTCATCGTGGTGGACTCCCCACCGGGAATGACCAGAGCATCCACCGCGTCGAGCTCGCTGAGTCGCCGCACCGGTGTCGCAGTCGCGCCGGCTTCCCGCAGGGCCGACAGATGTTCGCGAGTGTCTCCCTGCAGCGCCAAAACCCCGATGCGTGGAGTGCTCATTGGAAATCCCGCTTGTAGCGGGTCAGACCCTCTTGCATCACCGCCGCGACCATTTCGCCGTGCCGGTTGAACAGCTTGCCTTGGCACAGCGCCCGTCCGCCGCACGCCGACGGCGATGTCTGGTCGTAGAGCAACCACTCGTCGGCGCGGAACATGCGCATGAACCACATGGCGTGGTCCAGTGAGGCCACCTGCAGATGCTCACGCTCGTCGAGGTGGGTGACCTGTGCCGAGCCCAGCAACGTCAGATCGCTCATGTAGGCCAGCGCGCAGATGTGCAGCACCGGGTCGTCGGGCAGGGGGTCCCGGTGGCGAAACCACACCTGCTGCTGGGACGCCAGACCGGGTAACAACGCCAACTTCTCCCGCGGCACGATCCGCACATCCCATTCTTCGAACTGGCGAAATCCCGCGTCGTCGAACACCTTCATCGAGTTCAGCCCGGGCAGGTCGTCGGGCGGCGGCGCCGACGGCATCGCGTCCTGGTGCTCGATGCCGCTCTGATCGGTTTGAAACGACGCCGACATGCTGAAAATGGTTTCCCCATGCTGGATGGCGTTAACTCTTCTGGTGCAGAACGAGCCGCCGTCACGGATCCGCTCGACGAGGAAAATAGTGGACGCCTTGGCATCTCCCGGCCGGATGAAGTAACCGTGCAGCGAATGCACCAAAAAGCGCGGGTCCACCGTACGCACCGCCGACACCAGCGACTGGCCGGCCACATGCCCCCCAAAGGTGCGCTGGAAATAGCCCGATTCCGGGCTGAACACACTGCCCCGGTAGATGTTGACCTCGAGTTGCTCGAGATCGAGGATCTTTTCGATCGACACGAAGCGTTACCAACCGCGCTCGGCCAGACGATGCGGCGGGGCGATGTCCTCGACGTTGATGCCGACCATCGGCTCGCCAAGTCCGCGTGACACCTTCGCCAGCACGTCGGGATCGTCGTAGAAGGTGGTGGCCTTGACGATCGCGGCGGCGCGGTGCTCCGGCGCGCCGGACTTGAAGATGCCCGAGCCGACGAACACGCCCTCGGCGCCGAGCTGCATCATCATCGCCGCGTCGGCCGGGGTGGCGATGCCACCGGCGGTGAACAGCGTGACCGGCAGTTTGCCCGCCCGCGCCACCTCGACGACCAGCTCGTAGGACGCCCCTAATTCCTTTGCGGCTACATACAATTCGTCGTCGGACAGCGACGTCAGCCGACGGATCTCGCTACTTATGGCCCGCATGTGCTTGGTGGCGTTGGAGACATCG
The DNA here is from genome assembly GCF_900417275.1 of Mycobacterium shimoidei. Taxonomy (NCBI): domain Bacteria; kingdom Bacillati; phylum Actinomycetota; class Actinomycetes; order Mycobacteriales; family Mycobacteriaceae; genus Mycobacterium; species Mycobacterium shimoidei. The sequence continues at coordinate 4,079,593 of NZ_UEGW01000001.1, forward strand.
CCGGTGCCGGCCTCGCCCTTGGAGCGGATCATGGCCGCACCCTCGCTGATGCGTCGCAACGCCTCGCCGAGGTTCGTCGCGCCGCACACGAACGGCACGGTGAACTTCCACTTGTCGATGTGGTGGGTGTAGTCGGCGGGCGTGAGGACCTCGGACTCGTCGATGTAGTCCACCCCGAGGCTCTGCAGGATCTGCGCCTCCACGAAATGCCCGATGCGCACCTTGGCCATCACCGGGATGGTCACCGCGGAGATGATGCTTTCGATCATGTCCGGGTCGCTCATCCGGGACACACCGCCCTGGGCGCGGATGTCGGCGGGCACCCGCTCCAGCGCCATCACCGCCACGGCGCCGGCGCCCTCGGCGATACGGGCCTGCTCGGGTGTGACGACGTCCATGATGACGCCGCCTTTGAGCATCTCGGCCATGCCGCGTTTGACCCGCGCCGTGCCGGTCTGCCCGTTAGAAGTCACGGCTACCAGTCTAATGGTGGGCCCAAATCAGTATTTGCCCACCGAACGTGAAGCTAGCTGCACACTCGGCGCCGAACGTGAAGCTGGCCGCACACTCGGCACAAGTCGGGGCGGCTAGCGGATGGACTGCAACTCGCCGGGCGCACCGGCGCTGGCCACCGACACCGCGTCGGCCAGCAGTTCGGACAGCTGCAGCGGATAGACCGTTTCACCGGCGGCCGTCAACGCGGCGATGTCGGCGGCGTCACACCAGCGGTGGCAATGGATGTAGCGGCGTTCCAGCTCGGTCCGCCCGGTCCCGGACGGCTCGAACCGGTGGGTGCGGTAGACGAAGAAGTACTCCTGGCTGTCGAGCACCGCGCCGTTGAACTGGAAGACAGCGTCGCGCCGCCAGATCGGGCCGACCATGTCGGCCGGGTCGACCCGCAAACCCGTCTCCTCGGCCAGCTCGCGAGCGGCCGCCTCGGCCAGCTCCTCGCCGTCGCGGATCTGCCCGCCGATGGTGAACCACCACCGCGGCGCGCTGTCGGCCGGCAGCGCCGGATCGGAGCCGCACAACAGCAACACCGCACCGGTCTCGTCGACCAACACCACCCGCGCCGACCTCCGCTTGTCGGATGCGCCATGGTGTGTAGCCGCTCCCGAACGCTCGGCGATCTCGAAATAGCTTGGCAGTGGCGCTCTTCCGCCCAGCCGCAGCAGCTTGACCATGCGTCGCTCGCCCAGCGCCAAAAGGTCGCGGACCGCGTCGTTGTGAAACCGGCGGGCCAGCACCACCCGGGCTTCGGCGTCGGCCAGCTCGGCGACCAGACCCGACGGCAACGACTCGGGGTCCACGGCCGCCAACGCCGCGGACAACTCGTTTTCGCAGGCTTCCCGACGATGCCGCGGCGCGTTCTCGGCGGCATCGGCCAGCGCCGCCAGGCGCCGGCCCTCGGCGGCGCCCTGAAAAGCATCCAGCGCGACCGCTCGGGCCACCACCGCCCGGCGTGCCAGCGCAGCATCGAGCGCCTGCCAGGACAGGTCGTAGCGCACGTGCAGCCGGTCCAGCCGGTGCGCGGTCTGATACCCCCACGCGGCCAGCACCAGCAGCAACACCAGCAAAACGGCCAGCGCGGTGCCGGTGCTGACCAGCCACACCATCAGCTGGCCACCTGGACCTTGGCACCCGAACCGGCGACCGTTTCGTAGACCCGCATGATCTGGTTGGCCACCACCGACCAGTCGTAGCGGCGCACCGCCTCGGCGCCGGCCGCGACGTATCGTTCGCGCAGCACATCGTTCTCCAGCACCTCGACCAGCGCGGAACCCAGAGCCGCACCGTCGTCGACGGGCACCAGCCGCCCGGCCTCGCCGTCGCGCAATACCCGGCGAAACGCGTGCAGGTCGCTGGCCACCACCGCGGTGCCGGCGGCCATCGCCTCCACCAACACGATGCCGAAACTCTCGCCGCCGGTATTGGGCGCACAGTAGACGTCGGCGCTCCGCAGCGCCGATGCCTTCGCGGCGTCGTCGAGCTGACCCATAAAGCACAGGTGCTTCGCCAACGAGCCTGCGCTGTCGCGAAGTTCGTCTTCGTCGCCGCGCCCGACAACCATCAGCTGCACATCCGGGAAACGTGAGACCACGCTGGGCAGCGCGTCGATCAACACCGCCATGCCCTTGCGCGGTTCGTCGTAGCGGCCCAGGAACAACACCGTCTTGCCGGCCCGCGGATACCCGTCCAGCAACGGCGCCGACGCGAACGACGCCACGTCCACACCGTTGGGAATCTCGACCGCATCGGAACCCAACGCTTCCATCTGCCAGCGTCGCGCCAGGTCCGACACCGCGATCCGGCCGACAATCTTCTCGTGCCAGGGGCGCAGCACACCCTGAAACACCGACAGCGTCAGCGATTTGGTGGTCGAGGTGTGAAATGTCGCGACGATCGGGCCCTCGGCCACCCGCAGCGCCCACATCGACAGGCTCGGCGCGTTGGGCTCGTGCAGGTGTAACACGTCGAAGTTGCCGTCGGCCAGCCATCGCCGGACCCGGCCGTGCACCGCGGGGCTGAATTGCAGGCGGGCCACCGACCCGTTGTAGGGAATTGGGATGGCTTTGCCCGCTGAGACGACGTAGTCGGGCAACTTCACGTGCGCCTCTGGAGAAGCGGGGGCCAACACGCTGACGGTGTGTCCGCGGGAGCGCATCACCTCGGCCAGCTGCAGTACGTGCGACTGCACCCCACCCGGCACATCGAACGAGTACGGGCACACCATGCCGATACGCATCAGGTGTCCCCCAATCTGGCCCGTCGCTGCTCGGAGCTGTCTGCCCGGCTACTTGTCGGGTCCTTCCGGCCCGCATCGTCGCCGGTGCGCAGATCGGCCAGCCACTGCGGCTGCAGCATATGCCAGTCGGCCGGGTGTGCGGCAATGTTACTCGCGAACCGGTCCGCCAACGCCTGGGTTATCACACCGATGTCTCCGCTGGAGCAGTCCAGCGCGGGAAAGACCTCGAAACCCCAGCCCCCGTCGGAAAACCAGCAGTGCACCGGCAACAGCGCGGCGCCGGTTTCGATCGCCAGCTTCGCCGGCCCGGCCGGCATCCGGGTGGCTTCGCCGAAGAAGTCGACCTGGATGCCGTTGCGGGTGAGGTCACGTTCGGCCAACAAACACACAATCTTGTTGTCGTTCAACCGTTCCCGCAGCAGACCATACGGCGGGCGTTCGCCGCCGGACAGCGGAAGGACTTCGAAGCCCAGCTTTTCCCGGTAGTCGATGAACCGCTTGTACAGCGATTCGGGTTTGAGTCGCTCGGCGACGGTGGTGAATTGACCGTGGGTCTGGACCAGCCACACCCCGGCCATGTCCCAGTTGCCGCTGTGCGGCAAGGCCAGCACCGCACCGCGCCCGGCCGCGAGCGCCGCCTCCAGATGGTGCCTGCCGGCAACAAGGTCGTCCAGTTGCCGGCGCAGCTTGGCGTGGTTCATGGTCGGCAGTCGAAACGCCTCGCGCCAATACCGGGCGTAGGAAGCCAACGAGGCCCGCATCAGCGAGCCCGGCACTTCGGCCGGTTGCACGCCGATCACCCGGGCCAGGTTCTTGCGCAGCTGATCGGGTCCGCCGCCCCGCGACGCGTAGAGCGCCGCGGCGTCGAACAGGTTGCGCGCGGCGAACTCCGGCATAAAACGCACCATCATCCAGCCGGAGGCATAACCCCAGTCGCTCAGGCTCACCCCGGGCACCTTCAAACCCCCCGGGACAGCGATCACGACTCGCTCTTCCCCGGCTTCAGCGGTTCAGCTGCCCCGGGCGAGTGCCGCACGGTGTGCACGCGCTGCGCGCAAGTGATCAGGCTGGCCGCCGCCAGCAGCCACATCGCGATATGCAGCGCCCACGGCAGCGGGATCACCGGCAGATCCGACAACCCAGCGCCCACCAGCACGATGATCAACCGTTCCGGGCGCTCGATGAACCCGCCGTCACCGCGCAGTCCGCTGGCCTCGGCTCGGGCCTTGATATAGGAGATCACCTGCGAGGTGACCAGGCAGATCAACGTCGCCGCCACCAACGACGGACTCCGCAGGCCGAACGCCGCCCACCACGCCAGCCCACAGAAGACCGCGCCGTCGCTGATCCGATCGCAGGTGGCGTCCAGCACGGCCCCGAACCGGCTGCCGCCGCCGCTTTCTCGCGCCATCGCCCCGTCGACCAGGTCGAACATCACGAAGAACCAGATCACCAAGGTCCCGGCGAACAGCTGCCCGGTCGGGAACAGCGTCAACGACGCCACCACTGCCGCCGCGGTCGCGACGATCGTCACCCCGTCGGCGGTGAACCCGGCCCGCAGCAACGCGCGGGCCACCGGCGTGGTGACGTGGGCAACTCCTTCACGGGAGAAAACCCTGCTCACGGTTGGCGTGCCCATTCGGTGGCCAGCAGTTGCCGGGTATCGCGCAACAGCTGCGGGATGACCTTGGAGTCGCCGATGATCGTGATGAAGTTGGCGTCGCCACCCCACCGCGGTACCACGTGCATGTGCAGGTGTTCGGCCAGCGATCCGCCCGCCGATGTGCCCAGGTTCATCCCGACGTTGAACCCGTGCGGTCGCGACACCTTCTTGATCACGCGAATCGCCTTCTGCGTGAACGCCATCAGCTCCGCGCTCTCTTTCTCGGTGAGGTCCTCCAATTCGGACACCCGCCGGTATGGCACCACCATCAGGTGACCCGGGTTGTACGGGTACAGATTGAGCACGGCGTACACCAGCTCGCCGCGAGCCACCACCAGCCCGTCTTCGTCGGGCAGCTGCGGAATGTCAGTAAAAGGTTGTGCACGGCTGTCGTTTTCCTGCTTCAGCGGCCCCTCGGCCAGATAGGACATCCGATAGGGCGTCCACAACCGCTGCAGGTGATCGGTCTCACCGACGCCGCGGTCGACAATGAAGTCCTCGTCAGCCACGGCTGGCTACCTTCACCAGATCTGCTGTGGGCGTAGCGTTCTCGCGATCCGCGATCCATTTCACGATCGCGGCTACGGCGTCGGCACGCGGCACCCCGTTGATTTGCGTGCGGTCACCGAACCGGAAGCTCACCGCTTCGGCGGCGGCGTCGCGGTCACCGGCCACCAGCATGAACGGCACCTTCAGGTTGGTGTTGTTGACGATCTTCTTGGCCATCCGGTCGTCGCTGGCGTCGACTTCGACCCGCACACCGTGCGAGCGAAGCTGTGCGGCAACATCTTCCAGATACGGCACATGGTCGTCTGCGACCGGGATGCCGACCACCTGAACCGGCGCGAGCCAGGCCGGGAACGCCCCCGCGTAGTGCTCGGTGAGGATCCCGAAGAACCGCTCGATCGATCCGAACAGCGCCCGGTGAATCATCACCGGGCGCCGGCGCATCCCGTCGACGGCGGTGTATTCCAGCTCGAAACGCTCAGGGGTGTTGAAGTCCAGCTGAATGGTGGACATCTGCCAGCTGCGGCCCAGCGCGTCGCGGGCCTGCACCGAGATCTTGGGGCCGTAGAACGCCGCGCCGCCCGGGTCGGGCACCAGCTGCAGACCCGACGCCTCGGCCACCTCGGCCAGTGTCGCGGTGGCCTCGTCCCAGATCTCCTCGGAGCCGACGAACTTTTCCGGGTCCTTGGTGGACAGCTCCAAATAGAAGTCGGCCAGGCCGTAATCGCTGAGCAACTCGAGGATGAAATGCAGCAGCGATGCGAGTTCGTCGCGCATCTGCTCACGGGTGCAGAAGATGTGGGCGTCGTCCATGGTCAGGCCACGCACTCGGGTCAGACCGTGCACCACGCCGGATTTCTCGTAGCGGTAGACGGTGCCGAACTCGAAGAGCCGCAACGGCAATTCGCGGTAGGACCGGCCCCGGGCCTGATAAATCAGGCAGTGCATCGGGCAGTTCATCGGCTTTAGGTAGTAGTCCTGCCCGGGCTTGCGCACCGTGCCGTCGTCGTTGTACTCCGCGTCCAGGTGCATCGGCGGGTACATGCTCTCGGCGTACCAGTCCAGATGCCCGGACGTGGCGAACAGCTCGGCCTTGGTGATGTGCGGGGTGTTGACGAACTCGTAACCGGCCTCGATGTGCTTACGCCGGGAGTACTCCTCCAACTCCCGGCGCACAATGCCACCCTTCGGGTGGAAAACCGGTAAGCCAGAACCGATTTCGTCCGGAAAACTGAACAAGTCGAGTTCGATGCCCAGCTTGCGGTGATCGCGGCGCTGTGCTTCTTCGATCAACCTCAGATGCCGCTCCAACGCCTCCTGCGACTCCCAGGCGGTGCCGTAGACCCGTTGCAGGCTGGCGTTGTTCTGGTCGCCGCGCCAGTAGGCCGCCGAGGTGCGGGTCAGCTTGAACGCTGGAATGTGCCGGGTGGTCGGAATGTGCGGACCTCGGCACAAATCACCCCAAACCCGTTCGCGGGTACGAGGATTGAGATTGTCGTAGGCAGTGAGCTCATCGCCGCCGACCTCCATGATCGCAGGGTCGCCCGACTTGTCGTCAACTAGCTCGAGCTTGTACGGCTCGTCGGCCAACTCCGCGCGGGCCTGGTCCTTGGATTCGTACACTCGCCGGGAAAACAGCTGCCCATCCTTGACGATCTGACGCATCCGCTTTTCCAGCGCCTCCAGATCTTCCGGCGTGAACGGCTTCGGGACATCGAAGTCGTAGTAGAAGCCGTCGGTGATCGGCGGGCCGATGCCGAGCTTGGCATCCGGGAAGAGATCCTGCACGGCCTGGGCCAGCACATGAGCGCAGGAATGCCGGATCACGCTGCGACCCTCGTCAGTGTTGGCCGGCACCGGGACCACCTCGGTGTCGGCGTCAGGCACCCAGGCCAGGTCCCGCAGTTTGCCGTCGGCGTCGCGCACCACCACCACGGCGTCGGGAGCGCCGCGACCGGGCAACCCGGCGTCGCGCACCGCGGCGGCCGCGCTCGTGCCGGCGGGAACCCGGATCGCAGCCGGCCAGGCGGGTTCTGCGGGGGCGGTCATCGCGGCGGTCTCCAAGTAAGCGGGCTGATTCCGATCGTGCCCAATGCTATCGGTGCAGCCGACTACGAGTGCAGGGCGATCGGGCTGGTCAACCACGGCCGATCGATGCCCACCAAAGCAGCCGACCAGTGCACAACGCCGAGCAGCCATAGCGTCGTCACCACAACCGCCGCGGTGAACGCGACGCCCAGTGCCTGCGTCCACAAACCCCTGCGGGTGAACCAGGCCATCACCGCGTCGTATCGGCTCCTGACGTACTTCAGGAACTTGCGCGCCCAGGCGAATTCGCTGGCGAGAATGGCCAGGCCCACGAACACGATGGCCCATCCCGGACCTGGATACGGAATTGCAACGATGCCGACCGCGACCACCGGGAACCCCACCCCGGCAACCGCGACGCGGTAGCCGAAGTCGGCGACCGGCCGATCGCGCAGCCCGTCACGCCATCGGGCCCAGCGGCGCCTGATGCTGGCGCCGCGCGTTGCTTCGTTTTCGGTGGACACGATAAGACGTTAGTTTAGGTGCGCCCGTCCGCGCGCCGATACTTGCCGTCGGCGGGTCGACCAGTGCGCCACGAGCGTCGCGATCACCGGTGTCCGGCACAATGTGCGGGATGGGGGTCCAGACGGCGTTGGCGTTATTGCTCGCAGCCATCGGCGTCTTCGTGGTGGTGAACTGGATCAGCGTGCGCACCGGCTTGCCGAGCGCCGGCCTGCTCACGCTGGTCGGCATTGGTTATGCGCTGCTGCCGGGTCCGAACGTCAGCCTTGCACCCGACGTCGTGATGACCTGCATCCTGCCGCCGCTGCTCTACAACGCGGCGCTGGAGTCGTCGCTTGTCGGGATCCGGCGCAACCTGCGCACGGTCATCAGCTTGTCGGTGGTTCTTGTGCTGCTGACCGCGGCGTCGGTCGGTGTCGCATTCGGCCTGCTGGTCGGCGGCACGACCATCGCGGTGGGCATGGTGCTGGGCGCTGCCGTGGCACCCACCGATCCGGTGGCGGCGCTCGCCGTCGCGCGCAAGGTGGGGCTGCCGCTGAACATCGTCACCTTGATCGAAGGTGAGGGACTGCTCAACGACGCCACCGCGCTCACCACGCTGTCGGTCGCCATCGCGGCCGCGAGCGGAGCCGAATTCTCGGTGCCGTCGGCGGTTGAGGAATTCGCGCTCGCGGCGGTGGGCGGTCTGGTGGTCGGCGTGGTGCTGGCGTTCTGCCGACGTTTCGTTCGACGCTGGACCCACGACGTGCTGACGGCCAACGCGGTCTCGCTGGCCACACCGTTTTTGGCCTATGTGCTGGCCGAGGAGATCCACGCCTCCGGCGTACTGGCGGTCGTGGTGTGCGGACTGATCGTCGGGCACTACTCGCCACGGTTGGAATCCGGAGCCAACCGCCTGCAGACCCGGGCGGTTTGGCAACTGGTCAACTTTTTGCTCGAAGGCCTGGTGTTCTTGCTGATCGGTCAGCAGCTTCCGGGCATCGTCGACGGCTTGGCGCATTACGAAACGTCGACGATCATCGTGGCGGTCACTGTCACCGTCGCGGTGGTACTGCTGGTTCGGCCGCTGTGGTTGGTGCTCACCCAGCTATTTCCCCGCCGGCTGCATACCCGGCTGGGAAACGTCGCCGACTCCGATGAGGACGTCGACGCTGCCGGCCGCAACGGCGACTCGGAAAAGCTCAGCGGCCGTGAGATCTTCGTATTGAGCTGGGCAGGCACCCGCGGAGTGGTCAGTGTCGCGGCGATTTTCGCGGTGCCGATGGTGACGCACAGCGGCGCACCTTTTCCCAACCGCGATCTGCTGTTGTTGTGCACGTTCGCGGTCGTGTTGGTGACGCTGATCGGACAGGGCAGCACGTTCGCGCCGCTGGTGCGCGCTTTGGACGTTCGCGCCAACGCGATCGATGAACTGCGGCTGCGCAACCACGCTCGCGCGGCTGCCGTCGAGGCCGCGCTGGACCGGCTCGACGAGATCGAACACGACGATGATGAGGACGTCGACGTCCGCGCGCTCGAAGCGGTGCGCGAACAGTTATCCGCTCGGCTGAGGCGATATCGCCGTCGCATCGACGTGCTGGAGTCGGCGGATTCCGACGAGATTCCCAAGCCCACAGGGTTTGAGGCGACCATCGGGTTGCGCCGGGCCGTGATCGATGCCCAGCGCGATGAGCTCGTCCGGTGGCGCGACGCCGGCATGTTGTCGGACCGCAGTCTTCGCGTGCTCGGACGCGAACTCGACCACGAAGAGGGCACGCTGCCGGTGAGCACGCCGCAATCACCCTGGCGCGACGCGTAGCGCCTACGGCTGGCCGGGCTTGAGCCGTACGAACAGCGCCTCGGCGTCGGTCAACACTGTGTCGCCGTCGCACAACCGTCCCTCGACGAAGATCTTGCGGCCGTCCACGCGACTTATTCCGGCGTCGACGTGAAGCTCTTTTTCGATCGGCACGATCTGGCGGTAGTTGACGTGCAGGTAGGCGGTGCGCTGATAGGGCCCACCGGTGAGCACCGCCGAGGCCAGCCCGAGCACCGAATCGAAGAGGTGCGCGACCTCGCCGCCATGCACGGCGCCGTTGCGGCCCAGATGAAACCGGCGAAAGTAAGCCCAGCCGCGGATGCGGCCGTCGTCTGTTTTCTTCATCTTCATCGGCACCGACAACAGGTTGCCGCGCATCGGCAGGTCCATTCGGCGGCCCGACGGGGAGCGCCATTCGTCGGTGTCGAACGGGCTCAACAGGTCGGACACCTTCTCGATGAGGTTGGCCGCCTCGCTGATCACCTCGTCGGGTGCGTCGACGGCGCGGGCGTGATCCTGCAGCGCTCGCATGGCGTCGATGAACCGGCCGTAATCCGGACCGCCCTTGGTCGTCGGCTCGGGCGGGTTGAATCCGCCGCCGGGATGTTTGGCGTTCACTCTGCGCTCACCGCGCGGTCCACTCGCACTTTTGCACGGTAGCCGCAGAGTCAGTTGGCGCTCAGCTGGGCCCCGGCCGCCGCGAGTGTCTCGAACTCGTCGTCGGACAGTGTGATCTCGGCGGCGGCGACGTTTTCCTCCAGGTGCGCCACGCTGGATGTGCCCGGGATCGGCAGCATTACCGGTGAGCGCTTGAGCAGCCACGCCAGCGCCAGCTGCGAGGGCGTCGCGTTGTGTTCGGCGGCGATCTTCTGCAGCGGTCCGTCCGGCGCGGCCAACGGCCCGGCCGCCAGCGGGAACCACGGGATGAATGCGATCCCCTGCTCGGTCGCGGCGTCCACCAGCGGCTCGGCGGTCCGCGCGGCCAGGTTGTACAGGTTCTGCACCGACACGATCTGGGTGATCTGCTGGGCCTCGGTGAGCTGGTCGACGGTGACCTCGGACAGGCCGATGTGCCGGATCTTGCCTTCGTCTTTCAGCTTGGCCAACTCGCCGACCTGGTCGGCCAGCGGAAAGTTGCGATCCACCCGATGCAGCTGGAACAGGTCGATGGTCTCGACGCCCAGGCGCCGCAGACTCATCTCGCATTCCTGGCGCAGGTAGCTGGGATTGCCCAGCGGGATCCATACATCCGGCCCGGTGCGCAGCAGCCCCGCCTTGGTCGCAATCACCACGCCGTCATAGGGATGCAATGCCTCGCAGATGATCTCCTCGGCAATGTAGGGACCGTACGAGTCTGCGGTGTCGATGAAGTTGACGCCGAGTTCCACCGCGCGGCGCAACACCCGCACCGCTTCGTCGCGGTCGGCCGGCGGGCCCCACACGCCCGGGCCGGTGAGGCGCATCGCGCCGTATCCGAGCCGGTTGACCGTGAGGTCGCCGAGAGTCAACGTTCCGGAAAGTTGCGCAGTCACAGTGCCGACCGTACGCGTGGCAAGCTGAAATGCGTGGACCTAGACACGCTGGCAGACTTTCCGCTGACCTATCCAGAAGTGGGCGCGACGGCCGGTCCCCCGCCGCCTGGCTACAAGTACCTGGGGTTTTCCAGCCAAATCGGAGTGGGCCAGAAGCGTTTTCAGGACGCCGCGGCCGCGGTGATGCACTGGGGCATGCAGCGCGGGGCCGGGTTGCGGGTGCGGGCCAGCAGCGACGTCGTCACCATCGGCGCCGTGGTCATGGTCGGGCTCGGTTTCGTGTGGGCGCCCTGCCGGGTGGTCTACGTCATCGACGAACCCGACATCAAAGGTTTCGCCTACGGCACGCTGCCCGGCCACCCGGAGTCCGGTGAGGAGCGCTTCGTGGTGCGCCACGACCCGGTCACCGCCGCGGTGTTCGCCGAAGTGTCGTCGTTCTCCCGGCCGGCCAAGTGGTGGAGCAAAGCCGCCGGGCCACTGCTCACGCTGGGTCAGCGGATCATCGCCAAGCGCTACGTACACGCGGTGTAGAAAACACGGCTCGGCGACCGCGGCAAGAGCACGCGGTCGCCGAGGGTCCGGCCGGCTAGTGCCGGGCTGGTGTGGCCGTGTGGTACGCCTGCGCCAGCCGGGCGAGCGCGACGGCGCCGAGCAACAGGCCGAAGTCGCGCAGCGCGATGTCGTAGTAGCCGGAATAGGTGACCAGGTTGATGATGATGCCGGCCAGCCAGGCGGCAACCACCCAGCCGCCGATGCGCGGCGCGACCGCGACGAGTATCCCGGCCGCGATCTCGATCACGCCCACCAGATACATGCACTGGTCAGCGGTGCCGGGCACGATGTCGTCGATCCAACCGGCCAGATACATGCTCCAGTGATGTGGATGTGTCAGCAAATTGAAGAACTTGTCCAGACCGAACAGGATCGGCGCGACGGTGAACCCGAGACGCAGCAGCGCATACGCGGAAAACGCTGGGTCCTTCAGTCGGTCCACAGTGGTGGAACTGCTTTGGGTAGCGGTCATGATTTCCTCCTGAACCTAACGGATACTAATTTGGACGTTAGAACCTGTACACTCTAACGTCAAGAGTTCTACTACTTAGAAGTGGGCAAAATGGACGACCTGCAGCGCGATGCCGCCGGCATCGGTGCGCTGGCCGACCCGGTGCGCCGTGACCTTTACCGGTATGTCTGCTCGCAAGACGGGCCGGTCAGTCGTGACCAGGCGGCGCAGGCCGTCGGCATTGCCCGCCACCAGGCGAAATTCCACCTCGATCGGCTGGAGGCCGAGGGGCTGCTGGAATGCGACTACGCGCGGTTGACCGGGCGGTCGGGTCCCGGTGCCGGACGGACCTCGAAGCGGTACCGGCGCGCCCGCCGCGACATCGCGGTCAGCCTGCCGCGACGCGACTACGAGCTGGCCGGGCGACTGATGGCCGATGCCATCGCCTCGTCGGCACTGACCGGCGTGCCGGTCATCGAGGCGCTGCACCAAATCGCCCGCGACTACGGCCGCGCCATCGCCGACGGCCAACGGGCGGGCGACGGCAAGTCAGCGCTCTTACTTGCCGCGGCAGTGCTGGCCGAGCACGGTTACGAGCCACGACGTGTTGACGACGAGATCCACTTGGCCAATTGCCCGTTTCACGCGCTGGCCCAGCGCCAGACCGAACTGGCCTGCGGCATGAACCATGCCCTGATCTCCGGCGTGGCCGAGGCGTTCACCCCGCACTGTCCGCGCGCACGGCTGCAGCCGCACCCGGATCAGTGCTGTGTGGTGGTGACGGCGGGGGACTGATCGCCCCAACGGGTCAACAGGCTTTCCGCGCCCGCGCACAGTCGCTCGATCACGTCGGCGACCGGTTCCACGCCGGTGATCTTGCCGACGCCCTCACCGGCGTCGACGGGCGCGACCCGGTAATCCTCGGCCTCGATCGCCGCGGCAAGCTCAGCCTGCGCGCCGGGATCGTCAGCCAGCGCATCTTCGTGGCCGTCCCAGCGTGCGACGAAGTCGTTGCGCAGCACACGCGACGGAAACCGCTGCGGCCATGGACGTCCGCGGCCGACGTCGAAGACCCGGGTGGCCGTGGTGTCGGTTTCGCGCGCGGCGATCAGTGCTTGGCGGCCGGCGTCGCTGGTCAGTGCCTCGGGGCAGGCCGACAAACATGTGCCCAACCACACCCCGCTGGCCCCGGCAGCCAGAACTGCGGCCAGGCTTCGCGGCGAGGCGATTCCGCCGGCGGCCAGCACCGGTACCGACACCGCGTCCAAGACCGCATCGAGCAGTGGCAGCAATGCGATCTTGGCCTCCCCGTGGCCGCCGCCTTCGGCGCCGCGGGCAATCAGCACGTCGATGCCGGCGTCTTGCGCACGCCGGGCCTGGTCGACATCGTAAACCTGTGTGGCCGTGGCGATTTCGGCATCATGCGCGGGCGTCACCCATGACAGGTCGGTACCGAAACTGACCGACAACAGTACCGGTCGCGCGGCCAGCGCCGCATCGAACAGCTCCGGTTCCTGGCGCATCACCCAGTCGACCAAGCCGATGCCGAACCTGCCGCGCACGTGCTGCAGTTCGGCACGCAGCGATGACGCCGATCCGGCACTGCCCATGCCGACCATGCCCAGTCCGCCCGCCGCGGTGACCGCCGCGGCAAGCCGTCCGCCGGCGACTCCGCCCATCGGGGCGTTGACGATCGGCACCGCCAGCCCCATGGCTCGGGACCACTGCGTGGAGAGCACCCGCTATGCCAGCTATGCCGTCGACAGACTCTTGAAGACGGTCAGCATGATCACCGAATCCTCGACGGCCTGCAGTGAGTGCCGTTGCGGCGGGATGATGACGTAGTCGCCGGTCTTACCCTCCCACTTGTCGTCGCCGGCGATGAGCTGCACGTGCCCCTGCAGGACCTGCAGCGACGCCTGACCGGGGCTGTCGTGTTCGGCAAGGCCCTGACCGGCCAACAACGCCATCACGGTCTGCCGGAGTTCGTGGTCGTGCCCCCCGTGCAGGGTGTGCGCGGCGCGCCCACTGTGCGCTTGCCGGGCCTCGGCCAGCTTTTGGTCGGCCAAGCCGGTCAGCGAGATGGATTCCATCGATGCGTCCTTCGGTCGCGGTTTCAGCTGGACAGTAGAAGGATCCCGGCTGCCGCCAGGGCGAACACCTTGACCAGCTCGAGGCCTACATAAGCGTAGTGGGCACGCGACCGTGGCGCGTTGAGGCCGGCCAGCACCTTGTCCGACCGGCGGTTCAGCCACGGGCGCACCAGGAGCAGCTGACCGGCCAGCACGGCGAACGCGACGACAAAGGCGACGTTGGCAGCCGGAGTCGGCAGATCGATCAGCATGGCCACCAAGATGACGACCGCCAGGATGACCTCGACGGTGTTGAGTGCCCGAAAGACCAACCGGCCGATCCCGAGCCCGATCTGCAGCGTCACGTTGGGGGCACGGAACTTCAGCGGTGCTTCCAAAAATGAAATGGCCAGCACCATGCCCAGCCAGAGGAAGGTCAGGGCGACGGCGATCGCAGGTGCAGTACTCATGTGACGGTGTCCGTTCGGGTTAGGTGAGCCAGGCAGAGGTCTGGCTCCGCGAACGCGTCCAGGCGGTCGACGGTCACTGGCGCGTTCCAGGCTTCCAGCGCTCCCTGCATGAGCCCGAGGTGGATCGGGCAGACCACGGCGGTGCGGGCCTCGGCCAGCTCCAGAAACGGGCAGTGCCGCAAACCGACCCGATGTTGGCCGCGGCGCTCGGGTGCGAACCCGAGCTCGTCGAGAACCTCGAGAAGGTGCTCGACGGATTTCTTGACTCCTACCTTTCCGGTAGGCGATTGCAGCTGCCGTCCCCACGCCCGACCGGCAGCCAGAGCCTTTGTACCCGGGTCGCTCTCCGCCGCGAACGCCAAGCTGAGGATCTCGGCGAGCACCTGGTAACTCCGTGGGCCATCCCGGTCCATCCGGGCAGTTGCCCGAAACATCAGCGGCGGCCGGCCCGGCCGCTTGTGATCCGCCGCCACCTGCTCGACCTGGCCGGCATTGACCAGCCTGTCGAGATGGAAGCGCACGGTGTTGGGGTGCAGATGTAGCTCGTCGGCGATCGCGGCGATGCTCATCGGGGCGCTCGCCGATTTGAGCACCCGCAATACGTCACGGCGATGACCGACCGGTTCGGTTGTTGTCTTGACGATCTCGCTCACGCTCCTTGCGCTTCGTCCGCCTTCGGCAGGCTAGCCACCAGCGGAGCGTCCACGCCCAGCGGCCCCACCTTGGCCGCTCCCCCCGGTGAACCCAACGGCTCGTCTCGTCCCGGCAACGTCTCACTGAAGAACGCTGCATTGTCGGCTATGTACGGCTGCAGATCCTCGGGCAGGTCGTCTTCGTAATAAATCGCGTCAACCGGGCAAACCGGTTCGCATGCTCCGCAATCCACGCACTCGTCGGGGTGAATGTAGAGTGCGCGCGCGCCCTCGTAAATGCAATCGACCGGGCACTCATCGACGCATGCCCGATCCATCACGTCGACGCAGGGCTTTCCGATCACGTACGTCATGCGCTAGAGTTTACACAAGTGGACTTGTGAAAACTAGAGGAGGCATGAAACTGCATGGCCGAGAACGAACTTGACGTCCGACAGCTACCCAAGCCGCAAAAACACCCGAAGATATTCGCCACCTATGCCGCCCTGTCGGTCGGTGAGTCGTTCGTGCTGGTCAACAACCATGATCCCAAGCATCTGCGAGACGAGTTCGAACTGGACCACGCCGGCAGCTACGGCTGGGAGTACGTGGAAAAAGGGCCTGAGCGCTGGCGTATCCGGATCACCAAGCTTGCCACCACCCCGCTGCCCCGGGTCCTCGCCAACACCGGCGAGATCGCAGCCGAGCCCGACGTGGCCGGGGCGGTGTGGAAGCTGGAGGTCCGCGATCGCGATCTGGATTCGAATGTCATCTCGCTGGCGCCGGGCGGCGGAATTGACGCGCACGCCGGCGCTGACGTCGACGTGTTGATCCACGTGCTCGCCGGTGGCGGCCGGCTCACCACCGAGCGAGGCGACATCGAGCTGGTCCCGGGGGCGTTGCTGTGGCTGCCTAAGCGGTCCCGACGCCAGTTCAGCGCCGGCCCGGATGGCCTACGCTATTTGACCGTGCACCAGAAACGGGAGATCCTCCCGCTGATGCCGACCGTGCGGCAGGCGGTCTGATGGCTTTCCCGACATCGGCCAACCGGACCGACGACACGCGACGGTCGCGAACGCGGCGGAGCCGGTCGCAACGGGCCGTCGCCGACAGCCAGGTACAAGGCCACTGGCTGCTCGCCCGGCTCGGCAAGCGGGTGCTGCGGCCGGGCGGCATCGAGCTGACCCGCAAGCTGTTGGCCCGCGCCGACGTCACCGATGCCGACGTGCTCGAGCTGGCACCGGGATTGGGCCGCACCGCGACCGAGATCCTGGCCCGCGGCCCGCGGTCATACATCGGCGCCGAGCAAGATCCCGACGCCGCCCGCACGGTCGAGGAGATTCTGAGAAGCCAGGCCGGACACGGCGATGTGCGCGTTACTGACGCCGCGGATACCGGCCTGCCCGACGCCAGCAGAGACGTTGTAATCGGCGAGGCGATGCTCACCATGCAGGGCGACACCGCCAAGCGCACCATCGTGTCCGAGGCGTCGCGAGTGCTGCGTCCGGGTGGGCGCTACGCCATCCACGAACTTGCGCTTACGCCTGACGACATCTCCGAAGCGGTGAAGACCGATGTCCGCCAGTCGCTGGCGCGAGCGATCAAAGTCAATGCCCGCCCGCTGACGGTGACCGAATGGACCCAGCTGCTGGCCGACAGCGGCCTGGTGGTCGACGAGATCGCAACGGCGCCGATGGCGCTGCTGCAACCGCGCCGCCTCGTCTCCGACGAAGGTCTGCTCGGGACACTGCGATTCGCCAAGAATCTGCTGACCCATCGCGATGCGCGGCGGCGGGTGCTGATCATGCGCCGCACCTTCCGCAGATATCGCGACCAGTTAACCGCGGTGGCCATCGTGGCCCACAA
Source organism: Mycobacterium shimoidei (assembly GCF_900417275.1). Lineage (NCBI taxonomy): Bacteria > Bacillati > Actinomycetota > Actinomycetes > Mycobacteriales > Mycobacteriaceae > Mycobacterium > Mycobacterium shimoidei. The sequence goes on from NZ_UEGW01000001.1 coordinate 4,096,432, forward strand.
GGCACGCTAGTTTTCGTCCATTTCGTCGAACACGGCCTGGGCGATCCGAAAGGCACTGTTGGCGTCGGGCACACTGCAGTAGATGGCGGTCTGCAACAGGACTTCCTTGAGTTCATCGCGAGACAGCCCGTTACGCAGGGCCGCCCGGATGTGCGCCGCCAGCTCCTCGTCGCGGCCCCGCGCGATCAGCGCGGTCAACGCGATCATCGAGCGGCTGCGGCGGTCCAGCCCCGGGCGCGCCCAGATTGCGCCCCACGCGTATTCGGTGATCAGAGTTTGAAAGTCGCGGGTGAAATCCGTCGTTCGGGCCTCGGCCCCCTCGACGTGGCCGTCGCCAAGCACTTCACGTCGCACGGCCATCCCGCGGTCGTATCGGCTATCGCTCATTTCATCTCCACTTCCTCAGGGTGGCAAGCACATCGGCGACGCGGTCGGGTTGCTCGGCGGGTGCCAGGTGTGCGGCGTTGGGTACCTGTACGAAACGGCCACGGCTCACGTTCGTTGCGATGAACCGCACCGAGTCGGGTGGAGTCGCGATGTCGTTGGCGCCGGCGACCGCAACGATCGGCGTATCGATCTCGCCGAGCCGAGCGCGCGCGTCGAATTCGGCCAACGCCTCGCAGGTACGCGCGTAGCCGTCGTCGTCCACCCGGCGCAACGAGTCCAACAACGCCTGCGCCGATCGTGGGTTGCGCTCGAAAAACCCCGGTGAGAACCACCGTCGAACCGATCGGGAGACCACTTCACCGGTACCCGCATCACGCACCACCTGGGCGCGGGAACGCCAATCATCCGGGTCGCCGAGCCGGGCGGCCGTGCAGATCAGCGCGGCTGACAAAATCCGCTCCGGGTGGGTGAGCAACAGCTGAAGCCCGACAGCGCCGGCGACCGACACACCGGCATAGGTGAACGGCTCCGTGCCCAGCTGGTGATCCACCAATTTGATGACCGCGGAAGCCAAGTCGGCGATGCTGAACCCCTCGCGCGGCGGAGGACTAACACCATGGCCCGGTAGATCCCACCCGATCACGTGATAGTGACTCGCCAGCCGGCGGGCCGCTGCCGACCACAGCGTCGCCACCGAGGTTCCCAGCGAGGGGCCCACGATCAGCAACGGAAGGTCAGGCGTGCCCCCCAGCTGTGATCCGCGGATAGCGGGGATGCTCATTGGTGACCCTCGAGAATCCGCCGGGCCTGATCCAAGCTGTCATCGATGATCCGCTCGACGCTACCGAAATAGGCTGGCGATGCTGCCTTTCCGGCGAGCTGCGCTATGTCGCGCTGTTCGCTGAATACATCGGCGCCATCGAGATTCTCTGCCATCCGATCTGCGTGGACCTCGAGCCCGGAAACCAGCTCAGTGCATTGCGAGCCCGCGACAACGGTCCGGCGGGCCAGTGTGCGCAGCGTGTCCCATTCAGCGTGCCAGGTGCCGTCTGGCCGTTCGTCGTGCGCCAACGCGGCCGCAGTGTGCAGTGTCGCCGCCAGGGGTGGCGCTGCCAGCGTGGCGCGTCGAATCAGGATGGACAACACCGGGTTACGTTTGTGGGGCATACTCGACGATCCGCCTCGATTGGCGGCGGCCGGCTCGCTGAGCTCGGCGATCTCCGGCCGCGCGAGCGTGACGATGTCCGAGGCGATATGCCCCCAGGCGTCGGTACACCCGACCAAAGCATCGGCGAGCGCAGTGACCGGCGCCCTCGTCGTGTGCCAGGGCGCGCTGACTTCCAGGTTCAAAGCGTCAGCAGTGGCGTGCACCAACTGTATGGAGACCTCGCTGGACGCTAATTCGGTTGTCGCGGCGAGCGTTCCACCGGCTCCGCCGATTTGAATCGGATAGCGCAGCGCTCGCAGCTGGTGGTAGGCGTCGACGACTCCGTTCAGCCAGCCGGCAACCTTTGCGCCGAACGTGGTCGGCACGGCGTGCTGGGTCATCGTGCGGGCCACCATCGGCGTGGTCCGGTGGGTTGCCGCCAAGTCCGACAGTGTCGAAATCTGTTCGGACAATTGGGTTGTGAGCGTGTCGACGGCGGCTCGGGCGCCCAACATGAGGCTGGTGTCGAGAACGTCCTGGCTGGTGAGGCCGCGGTGAATCCATCGGCTGACCTCCGGTGTCGTGCGCTCACGCAGCAGTGAAACCAAGCCGATGACCGGGTTGCCGCCGTCTTCGGCACCAGCCGCCAGTATCTCGCGGTCCCGCGGTTGGATCAGCTGGCCGAGGTCAGCGGGCGGCGCCAGCCCGTGGGCGGCCAGCGTAGCCAGCCAAGCCGATTCCACCGCAACCATCGACGCCAGCAGGGCCTGGTCAGTCATCAGCTCACCGGCCCGGTGATCTCCCGGCCACAGCAGGTTCGTCATGCCGAATCATCCTGGTATGTCAGGAAAACCGTCTCATGCCTGCCCTGCAGATGGATGTCGAAGCGGTATCCGCCCGGTTCGGCGGCGCACAGCAGGGTGTTGCGCTGTCCGGCGTCGAGTGCCGACAGCAGCGGGTCGTCGTTGACGTCGGCGCCGGGCAGATAAGCGCGAGTGAACAGCCGGTTCAACAACCCTCGGGCAAAGACGGTGATCGCAAAGAACGCCGGCCGCCCGGGGGTCAGCGTGGTAAAGCTGTAGTGCCCGGCGGCGTCGGTTGCGCACCTGCCCCATCCGGTGAACGTGTCATCATCGCGCCGTAGCGAACCGGTTTGCGCGATGACGTTGCCGTCTGGATCAGGCTGCCACAGTTCGACCAGTGCATCTGGAATGCCCTCCCCCGCGCCGTCGTACACCGTCCCGTGCAGCCGCACCGCACCTGGGTGAGCGTCACCGACCAACTGGTTGTCGCCAGGATAGGGCAACGCGCAGTGGAAGAATGGGCCGACGGTTTGCGCTGGGGTGCATGAGAATTCAGGCATAGCCACCCGCCAGCACAATGTCCCAACGATAGCCCGTCGCATACTCGGGTTCAGTGAGATCGTGATCGTAGGCGGCGATCAGACGTTGGCGGGCAATGGGATCGGTGATCGACTGGTAGATGGGGTCCAGATCCAATAGCGGATCGCCCGCAAAGTACATTTGGGTGACCAGCCGTTGGGTGAAGGCGGTTCCGAACAGCGAAAAGTGGATATGTGCTGGCCGCCAGGCATTTTCGTGATTACGCCAGGGGTAAGGTCCCGGCTTGATGGTCAGGAAACGGTAGGTCCCGTCGGCCTGGGTCAGGCAGCGGCCGACGCCGGTGAAGTTCGGGTCGATCGGCGCCGGGTGTTGGTCGCGTTGATGGTGGTAACGGCCGCTGGCGTTGGCTTGCCAGATCTCCACCAGTTGTCCGGCCAGCGGCCGGCCCGCCGAGTCGAGCAGGCGTCCGGTCACGATGATGCGCTCGCCGATCGGCTCACCGCGGTGCCCCGCGGTGAGGTCCGCGTCGACCGGATGGACGTCTCGCTCGCCGAAGCACGGGGCGGAAAGCTCGAGCTGCTCGGGGTCTACCCGCACAAACGGCGACTGCGGATGCCGCAGTGCGCTGCTGCGATACGGCGGATAGTTCAGCAGCGGCTGGATTTGGTGGTTGTCTCGGTATTCGGCTGCGATGCTCGCGATCTCCGCCGTGATGTCACGTTGGGACGCCGCCATGGTTGCAGACCGTACCGTCAGGTCGTGGCGAGTGGCTATGTGTCACGTTCCTCCTCCTCGGCGTGCACCTCGAGGACCGTCGCAACCGCATGCCATTCGTCGTCGCAGGTGGGCGCGGTCGGCGACGTGCGCAGCAGCACGGCGACCTGGTCCAGCTGGCCGCTCCGAGGGCCGCGCAGCCATATCACTTGTTTCCTCAAATTCGGATTAATCACGATTAGGTCTACGCATGTACGGTCTTATTGGCGTCAGGGCCTCGTACTGTGCAGCTCCCGTTGACCAGAGCCCCCCACTGCGACATCCTCTAATTGACAGAATTGTGCTCTGTTCAGCAGACAAAGTGTTGCTTCGCTGAGATTGGGATCCTGCCTATGGCCGATCACCGGGAAGTCTTCGACGCTGTCCGGCGTGGAATGGTTCCCGCGCACATCTACAACGACAAAGAACTCTTCGAGCTCGAAAAGGAGCGGCTGTTCAGCCGGGCCTGGATCTACGTGGCCCACGAATCGGAGATCCCCCACGACGGCGACTACGTGGTGCGGCGAGTCCTCGACGACTCGTTCATCATCACCCGCGACTCGAACGGTGACATCCGCGCGCTCTTTAACATGTGCCTGCACCGCGGGATGCAGGTGTGCCGTGCAGAGATCGGTAACGCGTCCAACTTCCGCTGCCCGTACCACGGGTGGACGTACCGCAATGACGGTCGACTCACCGGCCTGCCATTCCACCGAGAAGCGTACGGCGGTGAGGATGGATTCCCCAAGGATGGCCAAAGTCTCTTGCCTGCACCGAATCTCGCCAGCTACAACGGCTTGATCTTCATCAACATGGACCGCGACGCACAGCCGCTGGAGGACTTCCTCGGCGATTTCCGGTTCTATTTGGACTTCTACACCAAACAGAGCACCACCGGCCTGGAGGTCCGCGGCCCGCAGCGCTGGCGGATCAAAGCCAACTGGAAGATCGGCGCGGAAAACTTCGCCGGCGACATGTACCACACCCCACACACCCACGCCTCGATCGTCGAGATCGGGCTCTTCCGTGAACCCAAAGCCCAGAAGCGCAAAGATGGCGCCACTTACTGGGCCGGGTGCGGGGGCGGCACCACCTACAAGCTCCCGCCGGGCAGTTTCGAGGAACGCATGCGCTATGTGGGTTATCCAGACGACATGATCGATCGCGTCAAGGACGTCTGGTCGCCCAGGCATCGACAGATGGTTGGTGACGATGGGTTCATGATCTCGGCCGCGTCGTGCTTTCCGAATCTCAGCTTTGTGCACAATTGGCCCAAAGTGCAGGACGGTTCGCACAAAGAAGAAAGCGTTCTACCGTTCATCTCGATCCGGCTCTGGCAGCCGATCAGTGAGAACGAAACCGAGGTGTGCTCGTGGTTCGCGGTGGACTCGGCGGCGCCGCCGGATTACAAGCAGAACTCGTACAAGGCTTATCTGATGTGCTTCGGATCGACCGGCATGTTCGAGCAGGACGACGTGGAGAACTGGGTGTCGTTGACCACCACCGCTGGCGGCTTGATGGCGCGCCGACTGCTGCTCAACAGCCGAATGGGTCTGCTCTGCGATGACCGACCGGTCGTCGAAACACTCCCCGCGACAGCCTTTCACGGGCCCGGCCGCGCTCAAGTCGGCTACAACGAGCACAACCAGCGCGAGCTACTCAAACTGTGGGCCGAGCACCTGGAGTCGGCGTGAGACCACTACCGTTCAACGACGATCGACACCTCCAGGCACACCAGTTCCTGGTTGACGAAGCCTACCTACTCGACGCGCAGGAGTACGACGCGTGGCTGGACACCCTGACCGATGACATTCGCTACCTGATGCCGGTGCGAGTCACCACGGCAGTGGGCGCCGGCTTCGACACCTCGCCGGGCATGGCGCATTTCGACGAGGACAAGTACTCACTGACCCGACGGGTGGCCCGGTTGCGCACCGAACATGCCTGGACCGAGGATCCGCCGTCGCGGCTGCGACACTACATCACCAACGTGCGCACGTTCGCCGGCGAGGACGCCGATCACCTGATCGTCGAATCTGCCGAACTGCTGTTCCGCAGCCGCGGTGATCGCAACGAGGCCGCGCTGGTGTCCTGCGGCCGGCGCGACATGCTGCGTCGCTGCAATGATCGACTGAAGCTCGCGCGGCGCACCATCATGGTCGACGAGTCGGTATTACGCATGCAGAATTTGGCGGTGTTCCTGTGAACGGAGAAACTCTCACCATCGCAAACGAATTCACCGAGGTCGAGGTTCGCTGCATCGATACCCGCAACGGGGCACGCTTGCTGATCACTGCTGTCAAGTCCGGGCAGTCGATCAGCCTGGATGCACTCGAGCTCGAGGCACTGACCCGCCAGAACACCCGAACACTCGAGTCAATGGTGGGCAATACGGACGGACCACTGCTGCCATGACCGGTTGGCTAGCCGGCAAGCGCGCACTGGTGGTGGGCGCCGGATCGGGAATCGGCAGGGCTGTGGTTGACGCGTTCCTGGCCGAGGGCGCGAAAGTGGCCGTGCTCGAACGCGATCCGGGCAAGTGCGACACCCTGCAACAGCAGTGTCCCGAGGTACCGGTGGTCAGTGGCGACGCGATCAGTCGCGACGCCAACGAGCGCGCGGTGGCCGCCGCGGTCGAGCGCTTCGGCGGGCTCGACACACTCGTAAACTGTGTGGGAGTTTTCGACTTCTACAAGGGAATCCGCGACATCGACGCCGAGGACCTCGAGGCGGCGTTCGAGGAAATGTTCCGCACCAACGTGCTCAGCCATCTGCAATCGGTCAAGGCTGCGGTGCCGGCGTTGCACGCCCAGGCCGGGTCGTCGATCGTGCTGGCCGAATCCGCGTCGTCGTTTTATCCCGGACGTGGCGGCGTGCTGTATGTGGCGTCGAAGTTCGCGGTGCGCGGGCTTGTCGCCGCGCTTGCCCGGGAGCTCGCACCGCGGATCCGGGTCAATGGCGTGGCCCCGGGTGGAACGCTGAACACCGACCTGCGCGGTCTGAAGAGCCTGGGACTCGCCGATATTCGCCTCGACGACAACCCCGATCGCGAACGTGAGCTGGCATCGCGTACCCCGTTGAACGTCGCACTCTCCGGGCAAGACCATGCCTGGAGTTTCGTGTTCTTCGCCTCGGATCGGTCCCGCGGGATCACCGGCGACACCGCGCATCCAGACGGTGGATTCGGGCTGTGAGCATTCTGCAGGACGAGCGCTCGCTGGTTGCATTGGCGTGCCGGGTCGCCGCTGCGCGCGGATTGGTCGACGGCATCCTCGGTCACCTGAGTCTGCGTGTCGACGACGAGCGACTGCTGGTTCGTTGCCGCAGTGACTCCGACACCGGTGTGGCGTTCACCCGGCCAGATGACATCCGTCTCATCAAGCTTGACGGAACTGCCGGTGCCGCAGGTGAACTCGACGGTTACCGGGTGCCCAACGAGCTTCCGATCCACGTCGAAACCCTGCGGGCCAATCCCCGATACCGGGCGGTGGCGCACCTACATCCGCCCGCGGTCGTCGCCGCCGATCTCGCTGGTATCACCCTCCGGCCGATCTACGGGGCCTACGACATCGCCGGCGCCTGGCTTGCCCGGGGCGGTATCCCCGTTTATGAGCGGGCGGTACTGATCCGTGATGCTCAGTTGGGCCGGGAAATGGTGGCAGCGATGCGTGACCGTCCCGTCGTGATCTGCCGCGGCCATGGCATCACCAGTGCCGCGGCCACCGTTGAACAAGCCGTGCTGCAGGCGATCAGCCTCGACGAACTGGCCCGCATGGCGCTGCGCGTGGTCGCCACGGGCGGCGCGCTGCGTGATATCGCTGACCGGGATTGGGATGATCTGCCCGATTTGGGCTCGGCGTTCACCGTCGAAGCGGCCTGGCGACATGAGGTAGCCCGGTTGGCTCAACCGCCCGGCGACGATGCAGAGCGCGTAGCGCGATGAGGTGGGGGCACCTCCCGCTTGCGGGGGCAAGCTGGGCAAATCAACCCAGCTGATCGCCAATTTCCTTGGCCGCCTCCATAAGTGCGGCTGCCACCGTCGAATATTTCGACTTGGTCAGCCGATGCTGGGGCGCTGCGGCGTTGAGCGCCAAGCGAAGTCCCGGCGCCCGCGTCGGGATCAGGACTGCGACCGACGCAACCCCTTCCTCGCTCTCTTCCCGGTTGACCGCGTAACCCTGCTCGCGAATCCGGGCCAACTCGGCTTCCAGCGCCGCGCGGTTGCCAATCGATCGCGGGGTGATGCGCTCCAGTTTCTCGTCGGACAGCAACTGATGCAGCTCGGGCTGGGGCAGCTGCGCGAGCATGACCTTGCCGGTCGAGGTGCAATGTGCGGGCATGCTGCGCCCCAGCCTGGAAGCCACCCGCACCGCTGCTGGGCCCTCGACCGCAGCGATGAAGCGAACAGCGGCGCCGTCGAGCATCCCGACATGAATCGTCTCCCGCAGCCGCTCCCTGAGACTGCGCATTACCGGCGCGGCCGTTCCGGCAATGTCGATGCGTCCAAAGATCGCAAACGCCACACCGGTCAACGCCGGACCCGGCAAGTAGGCCTTCGAGACCGGGTCCTGCCGTACGAAACCGCGGTAGGCGAGCATCGCCAACAGCCGGTGCGCGGTCGACGACGCCACGCCCAGGTAGCGAGTTGCCTCGGTCAATCGGATCTCAGGTTTTTCGCCCAGCAGCAGCAACAACCTGAGCGCCTTGTCGACCGACTCGATCGGGTACTGGGGCGCAGCCGCTCCCCGATCCTGTTTCTGCATGGCAGAAACGGTACCTGCCACGCGGTACGAGCTGCCACGTTGAGTCGCTGACTACACATCCGAACCCGGTCGGGCATCCTTGAGCCATGACGGTGGATGCCCTGCTGCACTCGATCCCTCCGCTGACGGTGTATTTCGTCGTCGGCATCGTGGTGGCGATCGAGAGCCTGGGAATCCCGCTGCCGGGCGAAATCGTGCTGGTCGCAGCGGCGCTGCTGTCGTCACGCCACGAGCTGGCGGTCAACCCGCTTGGCGTCGGCGTGGCCGGGGTGATGGGCGCGGCTGTCGGTGATTCGATCGGCTATTCGATCGGCAGGCGGTTCGGTCTGCCGTTGTTCGATTGGCTGGGCCGACGGTTTCCGCGGCATTTCGGCCCGGGACACGTGGGTCTCGCGGAACGCGTATTCATGCGGTGGGGCTCGTACGCGGTGTTCTTCGGCCGGTTCATCGCACTGTTGAGGATCTTGGCCGGACCGCTCGCCGGCGCCTTGAAGATGCCGTATCGACGTTTCCTGGCCGCCAACGTTGCCGGAGCGATGTGTTGGGCCGGGGGCACCACCGCGCTGATCTATTACGCCGGGATCGCGGCCGAGCGTTGGCTCGAGCGGTTCTCCTGGATCGCGTTGGTGGTCGCTGTGCTGGCCGCCACCGCCGCCGCCGTCACGCTGCGTAAACGCACCGCACAAGCAATTGCGGAATTCGAAGCGGAACAGCGTCAGGAATCCGGCCATACGACTGTTTAGATAACGCTTTTGCGGGTGTCCCGGTCGCTCGGGCACAAGTTTGCTATCACGCGTTGTCAAATTTGGCTGCGGCCGGCTACCCAACGAACTCGGCCGGACCATGACTTAACGTCGTTAATCCACTAGCGCAGCGCGGTTTTGGCGAATCGTTCCACCCGCGGCCGAACGGGGTTCCGACGGCGACGAGCCGGCTCGGCGCAACCCCCGGCTGATGTTCGCTCGCTGACTTTTAAAAAAGCCGAATTTACTAGGTGTGGCGACCTCTCAGCGCATGCTCAGTGCTTTCTTAACCATCCGCCCATGGACTCTTGGCGCGCATTGGTGTTATATGAATGAGATCTGTAAATACGACGTCTGTCTTCAGGCACTAGGGCGGGCATCCTTCGCGGCTTTATGCCGAGCGATCAGGAGTTCACCATGAGCTTTGCCACAGCAGAAACACCGTCCAGTCACTTGATGCTGAGCAGCCGTCTGGTTTCCGAACTGGCGAATGCACGTAGCACCCTACGGACCACCACAGAGCGCAACGGTCCGTCCGTAATCGTTTATGCCGGAGGCGAAGTCGACGCCTCGAACGAGGCCACCTGGCGTCACCTACTGACCGAGGCCGCAGGCCGCACGAGCCCACCCGGAGCGCTCGTCGTCGACACCAGCGGCCTGGACTTCATGGCTTGCTGTGCCTACGAAGTCCTCGCCGAAGAAGCCGAGCGCTGCCGGCGTCGCGGCGTGGAGTTGCGCCTTGTCAGCAACCAGCCCGGAGTTGGTCGGGTTGTCAACGCGTGCGGGTTGAGCGAACTGCTGCCCGTCGACGCCAGCCTGGACGCCGCGCTTCCCGCCGGCGAGCCAGTCGACTGGTAAGAATTCGCCTCACCTCCTGCCGCCAAGGTTTACCGCTCGACAGATCGGGCATCGTAAAACCGTGGGCATCAAAGGCGCTTCCAAACAAGGACAGGTCGTCGTCGTGACCGGCGCCAGCGCTGGAATCGGTCGCGCCACGGCGCAACTACTCGGCCAGCGAGGCGCCCATGTCGGCCTGCTGGCACGCGGCGAGACGGGTCTGGACGGGGCGGCCGCCGACGTTCTGACCGGCGGCGGCGAGGCGCTGGCGATCCCTACCGACGTATCGGACTACGACGCCGTCGAGCAGGCAGCGCAACGCGTCGAGGAACGCTTCGGGCCGATCGACGCATGGATCAACGTCGCCTTCAGTTCGGTGTTCGCACCGTTCGCGGAGATCACACCGGACGAGTTTCGCAGGGTGACCGAGATCAGCTACCTCGGCTTCGTGTACGGGACGATGGTTGCACTCAAGCGGCTCCGGGCGCGCAACGCCGGGACAATCGTGCAAGTGGGATCGGCGTTGGGCGATCGCGCCATTCCGCTTCAGTCCGCGTACTGCGGAGCCAAACACGCCATCAACGGCTTCACCGAATCGCTGCGAACCGAACTGCTGCACGAGAACAGCAGAGTACGAGTCACCATCGTGCAGATGCCGGCGGTCAACACTCCCCAATTTTCTTGGGTGCTATCACGTTTGGACAAACACCCACAACCTGTGCCGCCGATCTATCAGCCTGAGGTAGCGGCACGCGGGGTGCTGCATGCGCTCGATCATCCGCGCCGCAAGCAGTATTGGGTCGGCGCAAGCACCGTCGGCACGATCATGGGACAGCGGATGGTGCCCGCGGTGCTCGACCGCTATCTGGCGCGTACCGGATACGAGTCGCAACAAACCGATCAAAGGGTTCGCTCCGGTAACCCGGCGAACCTTTGGGAACCGCTCGACGGACCAGGCGGCACAGACCATGGCGCCCATGGCGTGTTCGACGACGAGTCACATGGGCACTGTGCGCAGTTCTGGCTGACTCGACATCGTCGCTCGTTGGTTGCGGCCGGCCTGATGGCGGGTCTGCTCGCCGCCGGGCGTAGTTTTCGGCCCGCCGGCTCTTCGCCGCTGCGCCGCCGTTAACCGGTGGATAACCCGCTGCGGGCGCTGCGCAGATCATCGACGAATGACGCGAACGCCTTCTCCCGATCGGTGCGGTCACGAAGTACCGCCGACGGGTGCACGGTGGCTACCAGCTGCGGCGTGGGGTCGGCCCGCACACCGAGGCCGTCAGGCAGCTGCAGCAGCTCTCCCCGGTGTGCCGATACCCGAAATGCCGGGCCCAGCACTGCTTGGGCCGCGGTGGCGCCGAGCAGCACGATCAGCTCGGGTTGCAGCGCGTCGATCTCGGCGATGAGCCAGGGCCGACAGGCCACGACTTCGGTGCGACTGGGTTTTTGGTGTATTCGTCGTTTGCCGTTCTTGCGGGTGAACTTGAAGTGCTTGACGGCATTGGTTTGATACGTCAGATCCGGATCGATGCCCGCGTCGTCGAGCGCGCGCGCCAGCAGCCGGCCGGCCGGCCCGACGAAGGGCAGTCCCTCGATGTCCTCGCGGTCGCCGGGCTGTTCGCCGACCAGCATGAGCGGTGCATCCGGCTGCCCATGCCCGAAGACGGTCTGGGATGCGTTCTTGTAGAGCGTGCAGCCGTGGCAGCAGCTTGCCGCGGCTTCCAGCGAAGCCAAGCTGCGATTGTCGGGCAGATAGCCTTCCGCCCCGGCCAGCCCGGCCGCCCCGGCCATTGGAATCAGCGATTGCCGGTGACGATGTCGCGGGCGCGATCAAGCATCGCCGCGAACGGCCCCGCCATGAGGTTCGCGAGCTGGGACTCCACGCCCGGGTGCGGATGGGTCGGCGCGATCGCTTCGGCGAGCTTGGCGGCGCGACCCATCTTTTCGAGTTCGTCGCTGCTCAGTTCGCGCTGTAGCTTGGCGAACTCCTGCTTTTCTTCTCGTTCGGCATGCTTGGCCACGGTGTCACGAAATTTCGTCAGTTCAGTGGCGAACTCGGGCGAGCCGACGTCGAGCTTCTCCAACAGGGTGAGGGTCACTTTCGCGGCGTGTTCTTCTTTGAGCCGGGCAGTTACCACGTCTTTGCCGTTAGACAGCTTGCGCTTGGCGCGCGGGTGGACGATTTCCTCCTCGGCCGTCTCATGCACTGCAAGCAGGCGTCGCAGCTTGACGAACGGCGCCTGACGGTCGTCGCCCGTGGCATTGAGGGTCTCGTCGAACAGTCCCTTGATCTGTTCGTGCTGGCTGACAAGGAACTCGACGACGTCGGTCGGTGTCTTGGCGGCGTCCGGCATTGGTTGCCTCCTCACATAGGGAGTGGCGCGCGGGCTGTCGATGCGCGCAAAAAAGACGGCTACCCGACGGGTCTGGCCACGAAACGCGTGTACCGGCGGGCTGCCCGGGGTACCTCATCGAACGTGGTCACCGCATTCCGGCACTGGTGTACCGCCACGGCCGCCGTCGCTGTTGTGGTCGGGGGGTGTTCGTCGCCCCAGCAGCCGGAAAGCACGCCCGAGGTGACCCTCGTCGAAGTCGGCGCAGCACTGCACAGCCCGATCTGGTCCTACGGCGATCACACCCTGCTGGCGCTCACCGACGATCGCCGATTGGCGAAGATCAGCGGCGCGGAAAGCAGTGCGGCCGTGCACACGGCACAGACCGCGCTGTCGACGCCACTCGATGCCGGCCGCAATCTGCAAATCAGCCAGATGGACGACCGGTACGTCTACGTGCCGGAGCCACGGCGAAATCGGGTGGCGGTGGTCGACATCGCCAGCCTGCAATCCGTCGGCGATTTCGACGCCGGTCCCGCTCCCGATTACCTGTCCGAGGACGCCGGGATGCGCATCCTGCTGGCGCTGTCGGCCGACGGGTCATCGGTGACACCGGTGGAGGAGCACGGCTACCGGAAGTTGGCGACCGCCGACATCACCGGCGGTCGCGCGGACTCGATCGACGGCTCCAACCGCGGACGCTTGATCGACTACCACGTCTACGGGCCATCCGGAATCCGGTATTACAAGGGGCCCTCGTCGCCTCCCGAGGAACGCGGCGCGCTGGCCATGGACGTCGCCGCGTCAGCGGGCAACAGCACCAAAGTCACCCGCATCTATGTCGCCGACCACCGCCACGGCCTTCTGTCCGCCATCGATTCCCGCCGTGAAGGCCAAGGGATGGAGCTGGTCGGTCAAGCACAGGTGTCGTCGTCGCCGATCCGCTACATCGGCACAGACGACACCCGGATCTACGCGGTGACCGACCACGAACTGGTGACCCTGGAGATCGCCAGCTTCGCCGGCTACCCGAACTACAAGATGAATGTGATCCACACGGTTGATTACCGCTCGAATCTGCCTGCCGGCCAAGCAAAGTCGGCGGCACTGTCGGGCATCGCGGTTGGGCCGCACCGAGTTTTCCTCACCCTGCGCGGCACCAATTATGTGGTCGGTGTCGCGAAGCCACATCTGTGAGGGAGGACCGATGACGGTACCGGTCGGTGTCGATGACGATTTCGAGTGGATCAACGAGCAGGTACAGGCGCTGAAGCGGCTCGGAGAAAAGGAAGGACTCGACGAGGGCGAACGCTACGACTTTTCCATCCGGTGGGGCACGGCCCTGTCCGGGCGGCTGCGGCGGCTGGTGCACTACAGCGCCCAGGGCATGCTCACCGAGGCCGACGAGCGCCGGTTTCAGGCGCTGTGTGATGAGCTACGCCGGCTTTCGGAGCTGATCGATCGATTCGAGCTGGCTCAACCAATGTTCACCGATCCCCCACCCGCGAAGGCTAAACGGCATCGGGGAGTTCGACTGTCCAACTCGCGGCGCGAGGGGCGTCTGCGTTCCGGATGAGGAAGTCCTTCTCCTGCAGTCTGATTCCGGTGCGCGGCTTAGGGCAATCCGGGTTGCGGCAGGTCAGCGCAATCATGTAGGCGTCGTCGTCCTCGTCAAGGAATAGGAACCCGAGGTAAAGTGCATCGCCGACATCGAATTCGGTTGCTCCACAAGCATCGCAGTAACCGCCCTTCGCGGTGAGCTGCTCGGTAACCGCATCGCGCTCGGCGGGCGTCAGCGAAACCAATTCGGGGCGAACCATGCCGGTCATCGTCAGATCTCCACGTCCTTGTCGTAGTGGATGTTGTCCTCGCGCCAGCCGCCCAAACCCATGCCGATTCCACGGTAGTCGTCGACCAACTCGATCTGGTTTATCCACTTGGCCATCTTGAACCCGACCTGAGTCTCCACTCGCAGCCGCAGCGGCGCCCCGTGTTTGATAGGCAACGGATTGCCGTTCATCTCGTAGGCCAAAATCGTTTGGGGTTTGTAAGCCAGTTCCATGTCGATGATCTCGTAAAACTGACCCAACCCGTCGGAGCTGGGCTCGTCGCGGCTGTTGTCCTGCATGGTGAGCAGACAGATGTACCGGGCCTGCGGCAGCGGCTTGACTTCCTCCAGCAGCCGGCTCAGGTGAATGCCGGTCCACTGACCAATGCTCGTCCAGCCCTGCACACAGTTGTGCAGCACCCGCTGTGTTTGCGGTTCGCCCAGCGCAGCCAGCCCAGCCAGATCCAGTGTGACCGGTTTTTCGACCAGGCCGCCGACCCGTAGCCGGTAGTCGACGAAGTTGTGCACCGCCATCACCTTGTACTCGTCCGAACACGGCGGCTTGCCGTTGACCCGGTGTTCCTCAGAGAGCTTGGTCACCGGATAGTTCTGTCGGGAATTCAACGGCCGCAACAGCATCAGTTTGGCGCGGGTGTTGATGGCGCCCAGGATTTTGTGCACCTGCACCGGCCGGCGCAGGCTCCATACCGTCGCGGCGACGTGAACGGCGACGATCGCGCCGACGATCACCAACGACAAGAACGTCGCCCAGTTGATGTTGCGGACGGAACCGAAAATCATCGCGGCATTCAGCTGGCCCCAACCCCAGAAGAACACCATCGACAAATGGATCACGATGAAAATCAGGAAAGAGAGCAGCCCGAAGAAATGCAGGTTGCGGGCCCACTGCCGTCCGCCCCACATCCGCACGTACCACGGGAAGCGTGCCTCGATCGCCGGGGATTGCGCGGCGCCGGTCAAAATCTGAAATGGCGCAAGCACAAAGATGACCGCGGCGTAGGCCAGCTTCTGGATGGCATCCAGCGGTTCGCTGGGCAATAGCGGCGGCAGGTTGAACGTCATGTAGGCGACGATGTCGTTCCACGCCTCGGGAAATATCGACCACGAGTAGGGCCAGTACCGGTGCCACTGCCCAGTCGCGAACAACAGGATGTAGTACGACAGGCCGACCAGAATCCAGCCGATCACCGCGGTGAAATGCCAGTGCCGGCCCATGCCCAGCTTCTTGTGGCCGGGCAAGGCAACGATCGAGCTGTAGGACTCTTCCTCGTCAAGAGTGTCGTAGAGCTTGTTGGTCGGCATTTGCTTGGGGGTGAAGCGTGCCCACTCGGTGCCGGGTTTGCTGTCCTCGCGCCAATACAGCTTGGGGTGGGTGCCCAAAATCTCGATCCCGCTGCGCAACAGCAGCGTCAGAAACAGCACATTGAGCCAGTGATCGATCCGCAGCCACACCGGGTAGTCGAACGTCATCAGTCGTGCCAGTTCTGCCGTTGCGGATAGGCCACGTTGATGCCTGATAGCACCGAAAGGTGGACTGCGACGAATCCCATTGCAAACGTCGCTGCCAGATTGCCCGGCGCCACGTCCCAGCGGCCGGTCAGAGCCACCAGCCCCGGTAGACTGACCGGTCTGCTCGCTATATACAAGCCGAGAAAGACGACCGATACCGCATCACCCAGCAGCCAGCCGAGTTGCGGCACACGCGGATTCACACTGAGCCACATCATGGCCGCAGCGAGTAGGCATCCGACGATCAGCACCACGGCGTAGACGACGAAATATGTCGGCGGCGCGGTTTCGCGGGTGACGACATACAGGTGTGTCACCACGATGCCGAGCAGCAGCAGGGAGCCGAGTGCGGTTATCGTGCGCGGCAGGTCGAACGCGACGTAGCCGCCCAGGCGCAGCATCCGGTACACCCGGCTGCGTTCCCACAGGCGCGCGAGCAGGCCCACCGCCGGGAGGTACCCGGCCCGACCTCAGGACAAACCACAAAACGCCGCAGTCGACCCGGCTTGGTAGCCTTTGCGAGGGCTACAGGGTCGGGAGGGGGTCCGGGAGGGTAGGAGGAACGGCCAATGCCTGCTGAGATGGACTGGGACCAGACGGTAGGCACCGCCGAGGATGTACGGCGTGTCTTCGAGAACGTCCCGACCGTCCTCGTCGGCTTCGAAGGCGATGACCACCGCTACATCGCAGTGAATGCCGCCTACCGCGCGCTGTTCCCGAGGGTCATCACGGTTGGGGAACCACTGCTCAAGGTCGCACCCGAACTTCAGGGCCAGTTCATCCACGAGATGCTCGACCGCGTGTACCAAACCGGGGAGCCCCAGGCAGCAAACGAGTGGCGGGTACAGCTGGACATCGACGGTTCCGGAAAGATCCAAGAACGATTCTTCGATTTTCTGGCGACGCCACGCCGCCGTGCGGACGGCTCGATCGAGGGGGTCCAGTTTGTCGTCGACGACGTCACCGCCCGGGTTCGGGACCGCATCGCAGCGGAAGCGCGCGCACAAGAGCTGTCCGATCGCTACCAAAGCGTCCGCAACTCGGCCACTGTCATGCAGCAGGCGCTGCTGGCGCCGTCGGTACCCGTGCTGCCTGACGCCGACATTGCCGCGGAGTACCTGGTTGCAAGCGAAGACACCGCGGCCGGCGGCGACTGGTTCGACGCGATAGCACTCGGCGGGCGACTGCTACTCATCGTCGGCGATGTCGTGGGCCATGGGGTCGAGGCCGCGGCGGTGATGTCGCAACTGCGCACGGCGCTGCGGATGCAGCTGCTCGACGGCCGCTCGATCAGCGAGGCACTCGAGGCCCTGGATCGCTTCCGCGAGCATATTCCCGGGTCGAAATCCGCGACCCTGTGCGTCGGCTCACTGGAGCTCGACAGCGGTGAATTCGAATACTGCACCGTGGGACATCCGCCACCGCTGGTGGTGTCGACCGACGCGACACCGCGGTATCTGGAACCCTCCGGCGGTGGTCCGCTGGGCAGCGGCACCGGGTTCCCGGTGCGCATCGAGACCTTAGACATCGGTGACGCCGTTCTGCTCTACACGGACGGGCTCATCGAGCGCCCGGGCCGGCCGTTGGCCGCCAGCACGGCAGAGTTCGCCGACCTGGCCGCCAAAATTCTTGGTGGCGGCGGTCTGCCGCTGGACGCCGACAGGCCGATTGATCGCCTCTGCGCCCAGACGCTGGAACTCTTGCTACGCACGACCGGCTACAGCGATGACGTGACACTCCTTGCAGCACAACGCCGTATCAGCACAGCGCCGCTGCAGATGACGCTGGGAGCCACCGTTGATGCCGCCCGAACGGTTCGCGCTCGGCTGCGGGACTGGTTGTCTGAAAACGGCGCCGGAGCCCAAGACGTCACCGATGTCGTGCATGCGATGTCGGAGTTCGTCGAGAACGCGGCCGAGCATGCCTACCGCGACGGGTCGGCGGGCGACATCGTGGTGCAGGCGGCTCTCAGCGCCGACGGCGTGTTGCGCGCCTCGGTCGCCGACCGCGGGCGATGGAAAGAGCCACGCCCCGAAGATGATCCGACCCGAAGCGGCGGGCGCGGGCTTGCAGTAGCCAAGGCGCTGGTCTCGGAAATCAGTGTCATCCGCGGCGACGACGGGACAACGGCCCAGCTCGCCCATCCGCTTACCAGGCCCGCGCGAATCGTTACCGATCCCAAAGTGATCCCGGGCCGCAACGAGCGCGACGCTGACTACGAATACCGCACCGCTGTCGATGACGCTGGGCGCATTGTGGTAGTCGGCGACGTCGATGTGGATACCGCCGCAAAACTGGGGCAGCAGATAACCATCGGAAGCCGTGCCGGGACAAAGCCTGTCACGATTGACCTGAGTTCGGTCACGCACCTGGGATCGGCCGGGGTGAGCGTGCTGGCAGACGCTTATGCGCAAGCACGCCATAACGACACCGACTGCATCCTGCTTGCGCCGCCCGGCAGCCCGGCGCACCACGTCTTGTCGCTCGTCCGGTTGCCGATCGCGGAAGGCGAAACCGCCGTACGCTGAGAACTGGGCTCACCCGGTGCCAGTGCCGACCGGCGGCCCGGAGCACTCGACGAGCCGATGCGCCGCCTCGAACAGCAGCGCATGCACAAACGCCTGCGGCAGGTTTCCGCGTAGTTGCCGCTGGGTCACGTCGAATTCCTCGGTGAAGAGCCCGGGAGGGCCGCAAGCCGTACGGTTGCGCTCGAACCATCGCACAGCGGCCAGGTCGTTACCCTGCTGATGGTCTGCCAGCGCCATCAGGAATCCGCACAGTAAGAAGGCGCCTTCGGCCTCACCCAACGGCCGCTCGTCCGGCTGAAACCGATATACGAACCCGTCCCGCCCCAAGTCCGCACGCACCGCTTCGAGTGTGGCGATGCTGCGCGGATCGCCGGTCGGCAGCCCTCCACGGATCGACGGCGTCAGCAGCGCCGCGTCGACGCGCGGATCATCCGGTGCCCGTTGCCATCTGCCGCTTGGATGCAGGCAATCGGAATCGACGTCGGTGATCAACCTGTCCGCCAGGTGATGCCACTGGGCGCCTCGGCGGGCGGGTGCGACGTCACCGATCCGCCGCAATCCCGCCGCGCAGATCAGCCGTGAGTGCGCCCAGCGCCGGTCATCCACCTCCCAGATCCCGGCGTCCGGCTCACGCCAGCGGTTTTCGATCGCATCGACCAAAGTTTCCACAGCACGCCAATGTTCGGTGTCCAGGCGATCCAAGCGGGCACTTGCGGCCAGCAGCAGCAGCGCTTCACCGAACGCGTCGAGCTGGAACTGGTCGGTCACCCAATTGCCGGTCTTGACCGCGGCGCCGGGATAGCCCGGCAGGTCGAGATCTTGCTCTTTGGGCGGTGCACTGCCGGTGACGCAGTAAGCCGGCTTGAGCCGGGGGCCATCGGTGAGCACCCGCTCGCTGACGAAGCGCACCGCATCGTCAAGCAACGGCAGCGCCCCGGCCACGGCGACGGCCTGCCCGGCGTAGCACTGATCGCGAATCCAGCAATAGCGATAGTCGTAGTTGCGCCCTTGCTCGGCTCGTTCCGGCAGCGACATCGTCGCCGCCGCGACCATCCCGCCACTGCTGCTCGTCAGGCCGCGCAACACCGCATAGGCCGTTTGGGTGTCGTCGTCGGCGATCGTGCCGGAAACCGTGGGAACCGCCTGTGCCCAAGCGCTTTCGGTGGTACGCCAGGCATCGTTGGGCCGTATCGCGTCGGAGGGTAACTCGCGGTCAGAAAGCTCCAAGACCAAGTCGTGGTCGTGCCCCGGGGCGACGTCGATGATCATCTGCAGCGATCCGTCGTCGCCGCGCTGCGCCTTTGTCGCACCTGCCCAACGGAATCGGTGGGGGCCGCTGCGTCCGGTCCACACGCCGTCGTCGCAGGACAGATCGTGCATACGTTCGGTGCCGAACTGCGCACGGACGTCGAGCATGACGCGCATGCGCATCGTCTCGTCGAGTGCCCGGATGCGGCGCAGTATCACGGCGATGTGTGGATCACCCGGAAAGGCCAAAGCCTCACGGCATTCCACGATCCCGCCGGTGGTCACCCAGCGCGAGCGCCAGATCAGCGACCCCTTCTCGTAGTGGCCGCCCCACACGTAGCTCGGGTGGTGCGGCGCCACGCCGTAGACACCGCCGCCGCCGAGCAGGCTTGCGAACACCGCGGGGCTGTCCCAGCTCGGCATGCACATCCAGCAGCAGTCGCCGCGCGGCCCGACGACGATGCCCCGCTCGCCGTCGGCGAGCAACGCGTACTCGCGAAGTATGTGCGGCGGAACCTGGTCAGCCACTTCTACCATCGTTGCGGCATACCCCGATCGGGTTGCGGGTAGTCACCGGGCAATGACTGCGCGTGCCGGCTCAGCGATCCCCGTCGAATCCGTCGACGTCGCGGCGTACTCGATCCCCACCGATGCCCCGGAATCCGACGGCACCCTGACCTGGGACTCGACCACCTTGGTGCTGGTGAGCGTGCACGCCGGCGGCAAGACCGGCACCGGATACACCTACGGCGGCACCGCCATCACGACGGTGGTGACCGACAAGTTGGCGGACGTCATCACCGGCGGTGACGCCCTGCAGCCGCCCGCGCGCTGGGCCGAGATGCAGCACGCCGTGCGCAATATGGGCAAGCCTGGCACGGTGGCCTACGCGATTTCGGCGGTCGACATCGCATTGTGGGATCTGCACGCCCGGTTGCTCGACGAACCGCTGGTGGTCGCGCTCGGCGCGGTGCATGACGCGACACCGATCTACGGCAGCGGCGGATTCACCTCCTACGACAATGACACCCTGCGCAAGCAGCTCTGCGGCTGGGTCGACGCCGGCATCCCCCGGGTCAAGATGAAGGTCGGCCGCGACCCGGATGCCGACATCGAACGGGTGGACGCCGCCCGGTCAGCGATCGGCGAAGACGTGGAGTTGTTCGTCGACGCCAACGGGGCTTACACCCGCAAGCAGGCGCTGCTGTGGGCGCGGCGCTACGCCGAATACGACGTGCGATGGTTCGAAGAACCGGTGAGTTCTGACGATCTCGACGGCCTGCATCAACTCTGCGAGCTCGGGCCCGCTGGAATGGACATCGCCGCCGGCGAGTACGGCTACCACCTGCCGTATTTCCATCAGATGCTGGCCGCGCGTGCGGTGGACTGCCTGCAGGCCGACGTCACTCGTGCGCTGGGTATCACCGGAGTTCTCAAGGTCGCCGCATTATGCGACGCGCGCGGGATGGACCTGTCGTTGCATTGCGCGCCGCAGATCAGTTGCCAGGTCGGCACCGCGGTGTGGCACCAACGGCATCTGGAGTATTTCCACGACCACGTGCGTATCGAGCGGCTGGCCTTCGACGGCACCATCGATCCCGAACCGGGTGGCCTCCTGCGTCCGGACCGCACGGCACCGGGCCATGGGTTGACCGTCAAACATGCTGACCTAGAGCAGTTCCGGGTGGCCTGAGGGTGAATCCTTGGCGCCGAGTGTGATCGTATGGCGGGGTTTTCGCGGGCAGGCTCAAGCCATGGCTTCACTCTGGACGCCCCCGGTTCACACTCGATCTCATAAGGCCTTCACAGCTGGCACTCATCGAGGCGCCGTAACGTCGCTTGTGATTAGCCCGACGAAGTAAACAAGTACTCAGTCTTGAGAACTTTGGAGGCGCCGCGATGGACATCGTTCTCGGGGTGTCGCTGGCGCCGACGACGATTCGCCTGGTCTTGGTCGAGGGCGAAAACGCCGATGGTGTCACGGTCGAGGAAGACGATTTCGACGTCGCGAACGACGAGGCACCGACCGTCAGTGCCGCGGATCAGGTGATCGCGGCCATCCTCGGCACTCGGGAAGGCGCTGCCGCGAGTGGTCACCAGTTGGCGTCGACCGGGGTGACGTGGACCGATCCCACCGATGCCGCGGCGCTGCGTGATGCGCTGGCGGCCCACAAGGTTGAGAACGTCATGCTGGTCTCGGCGTTCTTGGCCTCGGCCGCCCTGGCCCAAAGTGTCGGCAACGCGCTCGGTTACGAGCACACCGCGATGCTTTTCGTCGAACCGGACACCGCGACGCTGGGTGTTGTCGATGGTCGTGACGGCTCGGTCAGCGACGTGTACCGCCGGCCGCTGCGCGGCGACAACCTGGTGGCTGAGCTCGCGACGATGATCAGCGACTTGGACAATGTGGGGACTCGCCCTGACGGCCTGTTCATGGTTGGCTGCGGTGTCGACGTCGCGGCTATCAAGCCGGCCCTGGAGGCGACCATCGGGCTGCGGATCAACGCAGCCGAGGAACCCGAAACGGCGCTGGCCCGCGGCGCGGCGCTGGCGTCGGCCAATGCGCCGTTGTTCGCGTCGTCCACAGCGGCGTTGGCCTACGCGCAGGATCCCGGCACCGGCCAGGTAACCCCCGGCGCCGTCGTATCCGGCTACCTCGAGGGGGATTCGGCAGACGACGACGCTGAAAGTGAGGTCGTGTCCGAGGATGGCGACCTCGACGAGACGGGGCCTGCACGCAGGCCGATGCTGTTGATCGGCAGCATGCTGGCCGTGGTTTTCGTCACCGCGGCGCTGGCGCTGGAGGTGGCGCTGACGCTGGGAATCCGCCCGGCGGCCGTCGGGCTGCTGCCCATGCCGGTTCAGCGCCTGCTCATCCCGACCGAGGAGGCTCCTGTTCCTCCGGTCTCGGCCCCCACGCCGCCGGCGATTCACATGACCGCACCCGCGGCACCGCCACCAGCTCCGCCGGTTCAGGTCGCCGCGCCGCAGTTGCCCGCCGCGCCGGCTCCTGTCCCGCCACCACCCGCGGCACCGCCACCCCCCGCGGCACCGCCACCGGTTCCGGTTCCCGCCGCACCAGTGCCCGCACCTGTTCCTGTACCGATCCCGATCCACGTGCCGATTCCCGGACCCGTGGGCGAGCCGGTTCGACAGCCGCCGGTGCATATTCCCCAGCCACCTGCACATGTCCCCCACCCACCGGCGCACGCGCCCACACCCCCGGCCCAGGCACCAAGGCCCCCGATACACCTGCCCACACCGCCGGCCCAGGCACCCAAACCACCCATCGACCTACCCACACCCCCGGCCCAGGCACCAAGGCCCCCGATACACCTGCCCACACCGCCGGCCCAGGCACCAAGGCCGCCCGTCGATCTGCCGACGCCTCGACCGCCGCTCAACCTGCCTGCGCCGAGGCCCCCGATCCAGTTGCCGGCTCCGCGGCCGCCCACGATGCCGGCTCCTCAGATGCCGCAGATGCCTGCGATGCCGCGACTGCCGTCGATGCCGGCTCCGGCGGCGCCGCGAATGCCGTCGATGCCGGCTCCGGCACTGCCGCACTTCAAACTGCCGATGCCGTCATTCCATTTCTGACTATGGGTTCGGGCCGACGGCCGACTGCGTTGATGGTGGTCCCGACTGGGATCGAACCAGCGACCTTCCGCGTGTGAGGCGGACGCTCTCCCGCTGAGCTACAGGACCGGTGCCGAAAGGCGAACGACGTCGAACTTAGCACGCATGGGCGTTGCGGGAAGAACGCGTTTGCACCGCCAGAAGTGGGCTTGCCGAATGTGCCGAATAATTTGTGCGGGCCCGCTCAGGTGGACTATCGTCGTGCTTCGCGACGGGCGACGATCTCGTCCGTGGCTCGCGGATGTAGCGCAGTTGGTAGCGCATCACCTTGCCAAGGTGAGGGTCGCGGGTTCGAATCCCGTCATCCGCTCGAAGGTAGCGGTTTCAACCCCAGCGGTGGAGTGGCCGAGTGGTGAGGCAACGGCCTGCAAAGCCGTGCACACGGGTTCGATTCCCGTCTCCACCTCAATTTTCTGACCTAGGCGCGGTTAGCTCAGCGGGAGAGCGCTTCCCTGACACGGAAGAGGTCGCTGGTTCAATCCCAGTACCGCGCACCACTTCCCCGCTGGACCCGAAAGCTTTTGTTCCGGCGGTGATTTCGACGTTGCGGGTCGCCCCGTCGCAGGCTAGCAGCCGGAAATCACCGGGTTAGCCGTGCGGCGCCTCAGAGATCTTGCTGTCCGGTTTCCCGACCGTTTGGCAATAGGTCGATACCGAAACGCGCGTTGCGGAGATCTCCAGATTGCTAGGTTCAGCGCCGCTCTTGTCCTTGAGCATCTTGCTGATCTCCGAGTCTTGCTTCTTCTCGTCCTGCGTAGTGAAGTCCTTGCATTTCGTGTCGCCACCGGTGTTGACGACCTCTGAAGCAGAGCATCCGCTGAACAGCAACATGGCGATCGCGATCGCCGCAGGTGCAATTGGCTTCATCGTGGGCCTTTCCTCGTCGATGTGGTAGTACCTGTACACCACGAGGACGGACTTTAAACACATCCCTCGATCGAAATGGGCTTTCGCGCCGAAAGATCGCCGAGCCAAACCAATTGCGGGATCGGGTTGCCAGAATGGCACCGTCCGGCGAGAGCGCCCGCACTCGTGGACAATGCAATCGACGAGGCAAGTAATCGCACTAGCCGGAATGATCGCCGCGCCCTCGACAACGCCGGGATCACCTAAAAACCCCGAGGGCCCGATCGCCGACGGCAAAGCGATGTGCACAATGCTCGACGGTGGCAAGAGCGGGCCAGACATCGTCACGCACTTGACCCAATCCAACCTTGGATTCGCGCCGCGGGAGGCCGCGAAATTTTTGATGCTGGCGACCGTCACCTACTGCCCCAAGTACCCGCAAGTGGCTGAGGTCAGCAAGTAGCTCAATTCAGTTGAAGCCCGGCGGGCACTCATCGCCGTTGGAATAAAACCCGGTTATCCCATTGGTGCACCACCGCTGCGGCATGGGTTCACGCATACCGTTGGCGACGGCAACGGGGCCGAAGACGGGTGCCGCCACGGCAGAGGCAAGCAAGGCGGTGCCGATGAAGATGCGAATGCGGTTCCTGATCATCATGGTCCCCCACTGGGTGGATTGTTGTCACTGCCGCCGGGGCCGCTGACGACGTTCAGATGCTGCGGGCAGTAAGCGCTCGCCGCGATCGCGGTGAACTTGGCGGCTCCGGAAACCGTGAACCCTGGGTTTTCCTCGGTCAGCCTTTTGACCACGTCCAACTCCGGCTGGCCCGAGTCCATCAGTTCACACGCCGTTCTACCGGCCGCCACGGCTTTTTCCGCATTCCTGAACGTGATGCCGGCCTTGCCGAGCGCGGTGAGAAACTCAACGTCGATCCCGGCCGGTTCGGCATGCGCCGGTACCGCCAGGCCGGTCAGGGCAGCGGCAGCCGCCAGCGGCGATAAAAACTTCATAACTCCATCATCGCCGACCCGCACCGTGTTGTCGCGTTGGCACCGCGGCGCTGCAGGGCGCACCGGATAGTCTGCGTTTGCGAGCAAACACCAGCGGGAGCCACTCATGACCGAACGCATCGAAGTTCAGCGCCACATCGCCGCCCCGGCAGCGGACATCTTCGGCGTACTGTGCGACCCGCACGGACACGTCGCCATCGACTCGTCCGGGATGCTGCAGGACGCGGAAGGCACCCCGGTCGGCGCGGCCGGTGACAGTTTCGTGGTGCACATGGACCGCCAGGCGCTCAACGACTTTCCGGAGCTGGGCCGCTACGACGTCACGGTCAGTATTCGCGACTTCGAGCCCGACCGGCTGATCTCCTGGACCGTACTGGGCCAGATTCGACCGCAGATCGGCCATGTCTACGGCTACCATCTCGAACCCGACGAGAACGGCACGGTTGTGACGTCGTTCTATGACTGGTCGGAAATCGACGAAAAGTGGCGTGCAGCAGGTATTTTCCCGGTTATTTCTGAACTCGCCCTGCGCGCGACACTGGGCATCTTGGATCGCACCGTCCACCGCGGTTACGCGAAAGGATAGGGCTCAGATACAGCCGTTGACGCTGACCCGGCGGCGGCCACCGAGGTTGACGCACGCATTGATATCCGGACGGGGCCCGCGGCCGGGAACGACGACCGGGGGCGGCGGCGCTGCACAGTCGTCCGACGTACACGTGGTGTCCTGACAGTCGGGCTGTGTGTCGTCGCATGCGGCCATGGGCCTCGGCTCCGACGCGCTGCCGACGACAGCGACGAACGGGAGGCACGACACCGCCAGCAGATAGGCAACTGCCATAGCCAGTCGTCGAGTCATCGGCCAAGTGTAATTCGACACACGTTCAGGGACTGCCGAACAGGCGTCAACCTTCAGTTGACGGCACTAGCCTGGTCAACCTAAAGTTGACGGTATGCCTGAGCCGACCCAGATCTCCTATCCCGTCCGCCTTGATGAGCTGATCACCGCCATCAAGCGGGCGCACACCGATGCGCTCGACCAACTCAGCGACGCGGTCCTGGTCGCCGAGCATCTTGGCGAAGTCGCCGACCACCTGATTGGTCACTTCGTCGACCAGGCGCGTCGCTCGGGCGCCTCCTGGACCGATATCGGCAAGAGCATGGGCGTCAGCAAGCAGGCCGCCCAGAAGCGCTTCGTGCCACGCACCCTCGACCCGGACCAGGGTTTCGAGCGGTTCACTCCCCGCGCCCGCAATGCCGTCGTCGCCGCCCAAAACGCCGCGCACGAGGCGCGCAATGCCGAAATCACCCCCGATCACCTGGTGCTGGGCGTGCTCAGCGACCCTCACGCGCTGGCCACCAAGCTGCTCGCCGCGCAGCGGGTTGACGCCGAAAGCGTCCGCGCGGCGGTCACATTGCCGCCGGCGGTCGAGGAGCCTCCGCAACTGATCCCGTTCAGCGGCCCGGCCCGCAAAGCGCTCGAGCTGACCTTCCGGGAAGCACTTCGGCTGGGGCACAACTACATCGGCACCGAGCACCTGCTGCTGGCCCTGCTCGAACTGGAGGACGGCGCCGGTCCGCTACACCGGGCCGGTGTCGCCAAGGATCGCGCCGAGACCGACCTGATCGAAGTGCTGGAATCTCTGGTGACTGACAAAACTGACTGAACGCGCATGCGATGTGTAATCATGCGAGGGTCGCAGAGGAGGGCGCGCAGAAATGAAAGCGCATCGCTGGTTGGTAGCGTTGGTAGCGCTGATCGCCGTCGTCGTCGTCGCCGGGCTCGTGGTCGCTCCGCGCGCATCAGCAGGCGACGCACCGATCGGGCGACTCGGCGACACGTTGCGGGTCGACACCGGCAAACTGATCGCCGACGTCACCGTCACCAGCGTCACGCCGGTTGACCCGCCGCCGGGATTCGGCTACCAGCGCAGCGGCGTTCCGATCAAGAGCTTCCCGGGCAGCGCGGTCAACCGCGCCGACGTGGCGATCCGCGCCATCCAGGTCCCCAACCCATTCCAGATGGCCACCGATTTCAGCTTTGTCGGGGTCACCCCGTTCGCCGACGCGTACAAGCCCCGTCCGTCCGACGCGCCCGACGCACTGGACGCCGCGCTGGCGAACGCGCCCGCCGGATCGGTGGTCCGCGGCGGCGTGTACTGGGATGCTTACCGCGACCCGGTGTCCAACGTCGTACTGCTGGACAAAAAGACGGGCGTACACCTCGCGCAGTGGAACCTCTGACCGTCCACAGCATCACGGCGAACTTCAACGGCCTCGATGAACTGGCGACTGTCGCCGCGCGCACCTTTCCGCTGGCATGTCCACCGTCGGTGACACGGGAGGACATCGCGTCGTTCGTCGAGGCCAACCTGTCGGTCGCACGCTTCAGCGAATATTTGACCAGCCCTGACCACGTCGTACTGGTCGCGCGGCGAGACGACCGGATTGTGGGCTATGCCATGCTCGTTCGCGACGACGGCGTTGAGCTATCCAAAATGTACGTCCTGCCGCAACAGCATGGAACAGGGGTGTCGACGGCATTGATGAACGCGACACTGCGAGCTGCCGCGCAATTCGGCGCCAACTTCATCTGGCTTGGCGTCAACCAGAAAAACCAACGCGCGCAACGCTTCTACCGCAAGCACGGCTTCGCTGTCACCGGCACCCGGACATTTCAGGTCGGTACCAGCCGTGAGCAAGACTACGTCATGACCCGAAAGCTGTAGCGCTCAACGACAGCAGCCGTGAGATCGCCCGCAGATACTTCTTGCGGAAGCCGCCGGCAAGCATCTCGTCGCTGAAGATGCGGTCCAGACTCTCCCCCGACGCCGCGACCGGGATGCCGGCGTCATAGAGCCGGTCGGTGAGCGCCACCAGCCGCAGCGCCACGTTCTGGTCGTCGATGCGGTGCACACCGGTGAGAAACACTGCCGTCACACCTTCGATCAATGCCAGGTACCGCGACGGGTGCATGCTGGCCAGATGTGCACACAGCGCGTCGAACTCGTCGAGGGTGGCACCGTCGATCCCTGCGGCCCATGCCTTTACCTGTTCGTCGGAAGGCGGCTCGGGCGCCGGCGGCAGGTCACGGTGCCGGTAGTCCGGACCGTCGATCCGCACTACCGTGAAAATGTTCGCCAGCGTTGTGATTTCACGCAGAAAGTCCTGCGCCGCGAAGCGGCCTTCACCCAGCTGCTCGGGCAGCGTGTTGGAAGTGGCCGCCAGCGACACACCACGCTCGACCAGCTGCGAGAGCATCCGCGCGATCAGCGTCGTGTTGCCGGGGTCGTCGAGCTCGAACTCGTCGATGCATACCAGCATGTAATCACTGAGCAGTTCAATGCATTCGGTGAAACCGAACACACCGGCCAGCTGGGTCAGCTCCATGAAGGTCGCAAAAGCCTTGCCGTCGTTGGGAACCGCGCGGTACGCAGAGGCCAGCAGATGTGTTTTGCCAACCCCGAACCCGCCGTCGAGGTAGAGCCCGGTGCCGGGCAACACTTCTCGCTTGCCGAACCACTTGCGCCGGCCCGCCCGGCGCTCGACCGCCTGTTCACAAAACCGCCGACACGCCTCCACGGCGGCGGACTGGCTGGGCTCGGCGGGGTCGGGGTGATAGCTCGCGAAGCTCACATCGGCGAATGTCGGAGGCGGGATCAGCTGAGCGATCAGCCGCTCGCGTGAAACGCTCGGATGCCGATCCACCAGATGCCCGACCCGACCCATGCAGGCACCCTATCGACGTGCTGAGATCGAACTCATGGAGCTCACGCTGCTGGAGTCGGGCAGGCGGCTCATGGATGGCGAACTGGCAGAGCTCTACGCCTACCCCTCCAACGAGCCGTGGGTGCGAGCCAACTTCATCGCCAGCATCGACGGCGGCGCCACCGTCAACGGCACCACCGGCCGGCTGGGCGGGTCGACCGATCGGTTCCTGTTCAACGTGCTGCGCGAGCTCGCCGACGTGATTCTGGTCGGCGCGGGCACCGTGCGCATCGAAGGCTATTCCGGGGCTCGCCCAACGCTCGACGCGCGGCACAGGCGGCAGGCGCGCGGCCAGAGCGAAGTCCCGCCGCTGGCGATCGTCAGCAAGTCCGGTCATCTGGATCGCGACATGGCGGTGTTCACCCGCACCGAGGTGCCGCCGCTGGTGCTCACCTGTGGGGCGGTCGCCGAGGAGACGCGGCGCCGGCTGGCCGGGCTTGCCGAGGTCATCGACTGCTCGGCCGGCAACCCGGACGTGGTGGACGAGGCGGCGCTGCTGGCCGCGCTGATCGACCGCGGGCTGCCGCGGGTGCTGACCGAGGGCGGCCCCATGTTGTTCGGCTCGCTGGTGGAGCGCGAAATGCTGGACGAGCTGTGCCTGACCATCGCGCCGTGTGTGGTCGGCGGTCAGGCCGAGCGGATCGCCAGCGGCCCGGGGCAGGTGCACACCCGGATGCATTGCGCCCACATCCTCCGCGACGAGGACGGCTATCTGTACACCCGCTACGTCAGGCACTGATGGCTAGAAGCCGAGCGCAGCAAGCTACTGGCTACTGTGGTCGCATGAGCCGGCACGCCACGCGCGCCGCGACCTTGCTCGCGGTGACTTCGCTGCTGGTCGGCTGTGTACCGGGCCTGGGCGCCAACCCGCGGTTCGCCACCGACTCCGGCGCGCGACCGCAAGGCCAGGCGACGACACGTCCGCCGAGTGGTCCGCCGCCGATCGCCGCTCCCAAGAACGACCTGCCATGGCGCGATTGCACGTCACGGGTGTTCGGCGACGCGGCGGTTCCGGCCACGCCGGGGATCAAACTGGACTGTGCCAGCTACGACGCCGACCTCGACCCGGTCAACGGCGCGTCCGGGACGCTGAGCATCGGTGTGGTACGCGCCCGGTCGGTGCAAACACCGTCCGATGCCGGGCCGGTGGTGTTCACCACCGGATCGGATGTGCCGTCGTCGCTGCAACTGGCGGTCTGGCTTTCCCGCGCGGGCGGCGACGTGCTGCGCCGCCACCCCATCGTCGCCGTCGACCGTCGCGGGATGGGCATGTCGAGCCCGGTCGACTGCCGCGACCAGTTCGACCGCCAGGAGATGCGCGACCAGGCGCAGTTCGAGGCCGGCGACGACCCGGTGGCCAACCTGGCCGACATCACCCAGACCGCCACCACCAATTGCACCGACACCATCGCTCCCGGCGACTCCGATTACGACAACACGCACGCCGCCACCGACATCGAGCGGCTGCGCAGCATGTGGGACGTCCCGTCGCTGGCCCTGGTCGGGATCGGCAACGGCGCGCAGGTGGCGCTGTCCTACACCGGGTCGCATCCCGACAAAGTGTCTCGGTTGATCCTGGACTCACCGGTCCCGCTGGGTGCGGGCGCCGAAGCTGCCGCCGAGCAACGGGTCAAGGGCGAGCAGGCGGCGCTGGACGCGTTCTCCGCGCAATGCGCCGCGATCAACTGCGCGCTGGGGCCAGATCCCAAAGGGGCGGTGAGCTCGATGCTCGCCGACGCCCGCGCCGGGCACGGGCCCGGCGGCCTGTCGGTGGCCTCGCTCGCCCACGCCATCTCCACCGCGCTGGGCTACCCGACCGGTGACCGCGTCAGCACCACCACCGACCTGGCCAACGCGCTGGCGAGCGCACGCACCGGTGACATCAACTTGCTCAACAACCTGGTCAACAGGGCCGAGTCGATCCGCTTGACCGACGGTCAGTTCATCAACTCGTGCAGTGATGCACTCAACCGCCCGACACCCGATCGGGTGCGCCAACTGCTGGTCGCATGGGGCAAGCTGTATCCGCAGTTCGGCCCGGTCGGTGCGCTCGATTTGGTCAAGTGCGTGCACTGGCCGAGCGCCACCCCACCCAAAGCGCCCAAGGACCTCAAAACCAATGCGCTGCTGCTGGGTGTCCAGAACGACCCGATCGTCGGCTCGGAAGGCGTCGCCGCCACAGCCGCGACGATCATCAACGCCAGCGCGGCCAGCAAGCGGGTGATGTGGCAAGGCATCGGCCACGGCGCCAGCATCTACTCGTCGTGCGCCCTGCCGCCGCTGATCGGATACCTAGACAGCGGCAAGCTGCCCGACACCGACACCTACTGTCCCGCCTGATACTTTGCGCGGGTGACATCGGTTTTGTCCCTGTTTCGCCCCCGCACCAGCGCGCCCAGCACCGCGACGGTACTGCGGTCGGCGTTGTGGCCGGCGGCCATCATGGCCGTCATTCACCGCAGCATTGTGGTGACCACCAACGGCAACATCACCGACGATTTCAAGCCGGTTTACCGCGCGGTGCTCAACTTCCGGCACGGCTGGGACATCTACAACGAGCATTTCGACTACGTCGATCCGCACTACCTGTATCCGCCCGGCGGAACGCTGATCATGGCACCGTTCGGCTATCTGTCGTTCGCGGAGTCGCGTTACCTGTTCATCCTGTGCAACACCATCGCGATCGTGGTCGCGGGGTATCTGCTGCTGCGGATGTTCGGGTTCGCGCTGTCCTCAGTGGCGGCACCGGCGCTGCTGCTGGCCATGTTCTGCACCGAATCGGTCACCAACACACTGGTTTTCACCAACATCAATGGCTGCATCCTGTTGTTGGAGGTGCTGTTCTTCCGGTGGCTGCTGGACAATTCACCGGGCCGCCAATGGTGGGCGGGGGCAGCGATCGGTTTGGCGTTGGTGGTCAAACCGGTGCTGGGTCCGTTGCTGTTGCTGCCGCTGGTCAACCGCCAATGGCGTGCCGTGATCATGGGTCTGGTGGTGCCGGCGGTGTTCAATCTGGCCGCGCTGCCGTTGGTGGCCGATCCGATGAATTTCTTCACCCGCACGCTGCCCTACATATTGGGTACGCGTGACTACTTCAACAGCTCGATTCTGGGCAACGGCGTGTATTTCGGGCTGCCCACCTGGCTGATCCTGTTCCTGCGAATCCTGTTCACGCTGATAGCAATCGGCAGCCTCTGGCTGCTGTACCGCTACTACCGGGTGCGTGATCCACGGTTTTGGCTGCTGACGTCCTCCGGCGTGGTGCTGCTGTGGTCCTGGCTGGCGCTGTCGCTGGCCCAGGGCTACTACTCGATGATGCTGTTCCCGTTCCTGATGACGGTGGTGTTGCCCAACTCGGTGATCCGCAACTGGCCGGCCTGGCTGGGCATCTACGGCTTCTTGACGATGGACCGCTGGCTGCTGTTCAACTGGATGTACATCGGACGCCCGCTCGAATACCTGAAGATCACCTATGGCTGGTCGTTGCTGTTGATCGTCACGTTCTGCGTGCTCTACTTCCGCTATCTGGACGCCAAGGCCGAAAACCGGCTCGACGACGGGATCGATCCGGCCTGGCTGAGGACGCAGCAGCGCCTCACCGCCAAGAGCGCTAGCGTGGACGCATGAGCTCTCCCAAGGTGCAACTGACCGACGACGAATGGCGT
The DNA here is from genome assembly GCF_900417275.1 of Mycobacterium shimoidei. Lineage (NCBI taxonomy): Bacteria > Bacillati > Actinomycetota > Actinomycetes > Mycobacteriales > Mycobacteriaceae > Mycobacterium > Mycobacterium shimoidei. The sequence goes on from NZ_UEGW01000001.1 coordinate 4,128,798, forward strand.
CAAAAGCTCACCCCCGAGGAGTTCGCGGTGCTGCGACGAGCCGGCACCGAGCCCCCGTTCACCGGTGAATACACCGACACCAAGACCGAGGGCGTCTACCAGTGCCGGGCGTGCGGCGCCGAACTGTTCCGCAGCACCGAAAAGTTCGAATCCCATTGCGGCTGGCCGTCGTTCTTTGACCCGGCCAACTCCGAGGCGGTGATCCTGCGGCCCGACGACTCGATGGGCATGCGCCGCACCGAAGTGTTGTGCGCCAGCTGCCACAGTCATCTGGGTCACGTCTTCGAAGGCGAGGGCTACCCGACACCGACCGACCAGCGCTACTGCATCAACTCGATCTGTCTTGTGTTAGTCCCTCGCGAAAGTGCAACTACCGACACGTTTCGCGAGTAAGACCGTCGCTAGTTGCACTTTCGCGGCGGTAGAAGTCGGGATCAGTCCACCCGAGTGGCGTGGCATTCCCAAAACGGCGCGTGGGCGCGGCCGCCTTCCAGCCACGGCTCGATGATCCGGAAACGCTCCATGAGCGGCTTGAGTTGCTCGGCCATGTCGGGGTTGCGCGCGAGCATCATCTCGAAGCTCTCCGTGCTCAGGTTGACCTGGTAGGTGGTGGGGCCGAGGTAGGTGATCTCCCACCCGGCCGCGGGCAGCACCTGTCGGAAATCGTCTTCGGAGAGCGAGCGCGGCATGCGAAAACCGTTGAGGTTGTGCTCGCCGAATTCGAACATGTACAGCCGCGCACCGGGCTTGGTGGCCCGGTGCAGCGCCCGGGCATAGGACTGCTGTAGTTCCTTGTCCTCGCTGAACACGTGGTAGAAGGCGCAGTCGACTACGGTGTCGAAGCGGTTGTCCAGCCCGTCCAGCTTCGTGGCGTCGGCCAGCTGGAAGTTCACCGATACTCCGGCGCGGCGCGCGTTTTCCCGCGCACGTTCCAGGCCGCTGGGTGACGCGTCGATTCCGGTGGCCGAGTAGCCCTTTGACGCGTAGTAGATCGCGTGGTGCCCGGGACCGGTGCCCGGGTCAAGCACCTCACCCTTGATCGCGCCGAGTGCCACCAGCTGTTGAACGACCGGTTGCGGGCCACCGATGTCCCACGGCGTCGCGGCGGGCAGGCCGTGCGACGTCCGCTCGTCGCGGTACATCGCCTCGAAGCGGTCGGGGTCGGCGGAAGTCATGGCAGCGCGGTCACCAGCTGCTCGACCGGGACCCGAGGCCCGGTGAAAAACGGTGTCTCCGCACGGGTATGACGTCGGGCATCGGTCGCCCGCAGCTCGCGCATCAGGTCGACGATGCGGTGCAACTCGGGCGCCTCGAACGCCAGAATCCACTCATAGTCGCCGAGGGCGAACGCCGGCACGGTGTTGGCCCGGACGTCTTTGTACGCCCGGGCAGCCATCCCATGTTCGGAGAGCATGCGGCGGCGTTCCTCCTCGGGCAGCAGATACCACTCGTAGGAGCGCACGAAGGGGTAGACGCAGATGTAGGCGCCGGGCTCCTCGCCGGCGAGAAAAGCCGGAATGTGGCTCTTGTTGAACTCCGCCGGCCGATGCAGCGCGACGCTGCTCCACACCGGCGTGCAGGCCCGGCCCAGCGTGGTGGTGCGCCGAAAGTCGGTATACGTGCCCTGCAGGGCTTCGACGCGTTCGGCGTGCGTCCAAACCATGAAGTCGGCGTCGGCACGCATGCCCGCGACGTCGTAGAGGCCGCGCACCACCACGCCGCGCTCCTCCTGCTGCTTGAAGAAGGTGGCGGTCTCGTCGACGACACCGTCGCGCTCGTCGCCAAGCACCCCCGGACGCACCGAGAACACCGAAAACATGAGGTAGCGCAGGGTGGCGTTGAGGGCGTCGTAGTCCAGGCGGGCCATGTCTCTATCGTGCCACGCCGCTCAGCAGCTCCGAGACCGCCCGGCCGGCCGCCCCGACGCAGGCGGGCACCCCGATGCCGTCGAGGTAGCTGCCGGCCACCGCGAGTCCGGGTGGCAGGCCGGCGCGCAGCTCGGCGACCACATCGGCATGGCCGGGCCCGTACTGCGGCATCGCATCGAGCCAGCGGCGCACGTGCGCGTCCAGCGGCTCGACGGCCACACCGAACACCGCCTCCAGGTCCTGGCGCGACCAGGCCAGCAGCTCGTCGTCGGAGGCGCGGCGCGCTACGTCATCACCGCATCGCCCGAACGACAGCCTCAGCAGCTCCACCTCGCCGCGGACCCCCCATTTTCGCGACGACAGTGTGATCGCCTTGGCGCGCAGCTCTTCTCCGGTGGCCACCAGCACACCAGAATGCTCCGGGAACGCCGTGCCGGCGGGGACGGCGAGCGCCACCACGACCGACGACGCGCTGGTGATCCGACGGGCCGCCGCAGCAGTGCGCGGGGCCAGCGGGTCGACGAGGTCCGCCAATCGTGGCGCGGGGACGGCCAGGATGACGGCGTCGGCGCGCCACTGCGCCCCGGTGCTGTCGCGCAGCGTCCAGCCGGGCTCGATCGTGCTCACGGCGGCCTGCACCCAGCGCAGTCCGCTGCGCCGGACCAGTTCGTCGACGAGCACCCGGTAGCCGCCGTGCACCGCGCCGAACACCGGCCCGTCGTGAACCGAGGCCAGGGCCGTGCTGACCGCCTCGGTCAGACTGGCCGCGCCGCGGTCGAGGACCGCCGCCACCGCGGGGGCCGCCGAGCGCAGCCCGATGGTGGCCCCCGAGCCCGCGTAAACGCCGGCCAGCAGCGGGTCGACCGACCGGGAAACCACCTGCTCACCGAACCGGTCGGCCACCAACTCGGCCACCGACGGGTCGCCGCCGGGTCGCCAGCTCAGCGGCCGCCCAGGCTCGGCGGCCATCTGCGCCATCGTCGCGTCGTCGACCAGGCCGGCCACCGACTCCGGCGACGAGGGAATCCCGGCGACCGTGCCGGTCGGCAGCGGGTGCAGTCGAGCCTGGCTGTAGATCAGCGGCCGGGCGCCGGTGGTGTCCAGTTGCCGGTCGGAGAGCCCCAGCTCGGCCAGCAGCGCCGGCACTTCGGGCCGACGCACCACGAACGCCTCGGCGCCGACGTCCATCGGTTGCCCGCCGACCTGTTCGGTCCGCAGCACGCCGCCGAGCCGATCGGCCGGATCGAAGAGCGTGATCGTCGCCTCGTCACCGACAGCCAGCCGCAGCCGATATGCCGCTGTCAGCCCCGAAATTCCGCCGCCGACAACACAATACGAGTTCACAATGTGTGCACCAGCGATACCAGTTCGGTCAGCACGCCCGGATCGGTGTCCGGCAGCACCCCGTGACCCAGGTTGAAGATGTGTCCGGCCGCACCGGCGTCCACGGCGCGACGCCCGTCGTCGACCACGGCGCGGGCCGCCCGCTCGACCACCGGCCAGCCGGCCAGCAGCACGGCGGGATCGAGGTTGCCCTGCAGCGCCGTGCCGGTCTTGACCCGTGCTGCGGCGTCGCACAGCGAGGTCCGCCAATCTACCCCGACCACGGTGGCGCCCGCGGCCGACATCGCGCCCAGCAGTTCGCCGGTGCCCACCCCGAAGTGCGTCATCGGCACGCCGTCATCGGCCAATGCGGCGAACACCCGCGCACTGTGCGGCTGGACATAGCTGCAGTAGTCGGGCAGCGACAGCGCGCCCGCCCACGAGTCGAAAACCTGGATGGCGTCCACCCCGGCATCGAGCTGGACCCGCAGGAAGCCGATGGTGAGGTCGGTCAGCTTTTCCATCAACGCATGCCAGCTGTCCGGTTCGGCCAGCATCATCGCCTTGGTGCGGGCGTGGTGGCGGCTCGGGCCGCCTTCGACCAGATAGGAAGCCAGCGTGAACGGCGCGCCGGCGAACCCGATCAGCGGAACCTCGCCCAGGGCCGCCACCAGCAGCGCGACGGCGTCCGATACCGGTTGAATTCGTTGTGGGTCAAGGGGTTTCAATGCGGCGACGTCGGCTGCGGTGCGCACCGGCGCAGCGATGACCGGCCCGACATCGGGCACGATGTCCAGGTCGATCTCCGCGCCGCGCAACGGCACCACGATGTCGGAAAACAGGATCGCCCCGTCCACGTCGTGGCGGCGCACCGGCTGCAGAGTGACCTCGCAGATCACCTCGGCGTCGAAGCAGGCCTCCATCATGCTCTGCTGCGCCCGCAGTGCCCGGTATTCGGGCAACGAACGGCCGGCCTGCCGCATGAACCACACCGGGATCCGGTGCGGCTTGCGGCCCGTGGCCGCGGCCAGATACGGCGACCCGGGAAGGTCGCGACGCTTAGTCATCGGGCTCAATGCTGCCACGCGACGTGTGCGCACGGCCGTTTCGGGGAATGCGCAGTGCGACGACTCGGAAGGAGCAAGCGCGGCGAAGCCGGGCGCAGCGGGTCGCCACAGAAAGGACGACGGCTGATGTTGCTCATGGACAAGTCGAGAAACGGTGTGGTCGAGGAAGCGGAATACTTCGTCGACCACGCGTTGCGCAATATCGCTCACGGTCGCTTCGAACGGTCGCTGGCCGGGTTGACTGCCTTCGCGGCATTGGTGACGACGGCGGAGGTCTATTTCGAGCATTACCGCGCCAGCTTCGGCAACAAATGGATGTGGAGCCCGATCGTGGTGACCCCGCCGGTGGTGGTCGCCGGCGTGGGCGGGGTGTTCTCGAAGCGCTGGGCCAAGCGGTGGCTGCCGATCACCGCCGGCATCTATGCCGCGAACGGGTTGATGGGCCAGTACTTCCATGCTCGCGGCGTGGCCCGCAGGCCAGGCGGCTGGCGGCTGGCCACCTACAACGTGCCGATGGGGCCGCCGATCGCCGCCCCAGGGCTGATGAGCATCGTCGGAGCGATGGGTCTTTTGGCCGCGATTCTGCGCCGCGAGAAGTGAGCATGCGTGACATAGCCGGCGGCGAACACCTGCCCAACCTGCGACCGGACGGCAAACCGCTACACCCGTCGTGGCTGCCGCGTCAGCGTCGCGGCAAAACGCCGCAGATGATCGGCCGCTACCCCGACTATGACGTGCTGTCGACCGTCGACACCTGGGACGAGGCGACCAGGAAGGTTGTCTTGGCCCGGCTTGACAAGCCGGGCCCGCTGCGGTTCTTCGACTCCGCGGCCGAGCCGACGCTGCGCGCCTTCTGCGACACCGCGCTCGCCCAAGACGGTGAGCCGCGGATACCGGTGGCCGAGTTCGTCGACGCCAAGCTCGCCGACGGCAAGCTGGACGGCTACCAGTACGACGATATGCCCGACGACCGCGACACCTGGCGGCTGGTGCTGGCCGGGCTGGACGAAGCCGCGGCAGACACCGGCGCGGAGTCATTCGCTGCCGCGGACGCCAAGACCCGCGAATCCGTCGTCCAACGGTTTGCCGACGCGCAACTGTACGGCGGCAGCTGGGAGAAGTTGAACGTCTCGCGCGCCTGGTCGGTGGTGATGCGGATGGCGCTGAGTGGCTTTTACAGCCACCCCTGGGCATGGAACGAGATCGGGTTCGGCGGCCCGGCCTACCCACGCGGATTCATGCGACTCGGCGGGGTCGGAATCCGCGAGCCGTTCGAGATGCCCGGGGCCACTTCCGAAGACCCGGTCGAGACGGTCGAACAGGAAGATATCGATGGGTGACTTCTGGCGCGGCCTGCTCAAGGGGGCGGTCGGCCCCCCGGACAACGACTCACGATTTCTGCTCGACGTGCACTCGCGCGACCTGCCCGGCGAGGCCACCATGCGCCGCTATCACGACGACGAGGAGGTCGACCTGGTCATCGTCGGCGCCGGAGCGGGCGGCTCGGTGCTGGCGCAGCGGTTGGCCCGCGCCGGCTGGCGGATCGTGATCTTGGAAGCCGGCCCGTTCTGGCATCCCGACGAGGATTGGGTGTCCGACGAAGCCGGATCACACCAGCTGTATTGGACACAGAAGCGGATCATCGGCGGCTCGGATCCGATCGAATTGGGCAAGAACAACTCCGGCCGCGGCGTGGGCGGATCCATGGTGCACTACGCCGGCTACACACCGCGGTTTCATCCCAGCGACTTCGAGACATTCAGCCGGGACCGCGTGGGCGCCGACTGGCCGATCAGCTACGCCGACCTGCGGCCACACTACGAGCGCCTAGAGGCCGAGCTGCCGGTCGCCGGGCAGGACTGGCCGTGGGGCGATCCGCACCGCTATCCCCATGCGCCGCATCCTGTTTCGGGTGCAGCGATGAAGTTGTGGGAGGGCGCGCTCAACCTCGGCATCGAGATGCGGGTCGGGCCGGTCGGGATCGTCAACGGCACGTTCGGCAACCGGCCGCATTGCATCTACCGCGGCTACTGCCTGCAGGGCTGCAAGGTCAACGCCAAGGCCAGCCCGTACGTCACCCACCTGCCCGACGCGCTGGCCCACGGCGTCGAGATCCGGGCAAACTGCATGGCGGCCCGCGTCGAGCTCGATGAAACCGGAAATGCCAGCGGTGTCGCCTATTTCGCTGAGCAGGACAGCCAGGAGCGGTTCCAGCGCGCCAAAGTTGTTGCTGTGGCCGGGTATTCGATCGAAACACCAAGGTTGCTATTGAACTCGTCCAGTCCACGGTTCCCGAACGGACTGTGCAACAACGACGACCAGGTGGGCCGCTACGTCATGGTCCAGGGCGCGTCGCAGTCCGCCGGCCGCTGGCCCGAGGAGCTGCGGATGTACAAGGCGCCGCCCCCGGAGGTGTCCTCCGAGCAGTTCTACGAAACCGACCCCGACCGCGGGTTTGCACGCGGATTCTCCATCCAGACCGTCTCGCCGCTACCGATCGGATGGGCCGAACATGTCCTCGCCGAAGGGCATTGGGGCGCGGCCCTGCGCGAATACATGCGCGACTACAACCATTGGGCCACCATCGGTGTGCTCAACGAGCTGCTCCCCCACCCGGACAACCGAGTCACATTGGCTGAGGAGGCCGATCCGTACGGGATTCCCGTCGCTCACTTCGCATACTCGCTGTCGGACAACGACAAAGCCAACATGCAGTACTCCACCAAGGTGATCTCCAACATCCTGGCGGCGGCCGACGCGCAGGATATGCTGACCATCCAGCGCTTCGCGCACCTCATCGGCGGCGCCCGGATGGGCAGCGACCCCGAAACCAGTGTCGTGAACTCCGACCAGCGGAGCTGGGCGGTGCCCAACCTGTTTTTGGCCGATGGGTCGGTGTGCCCCACGCAGGGCAGCGCCAACCCCGCCTTGACCATCATGGCGCTGGCATCGCGGCTGGCCGAACGGATCGTCCGTGGCGACATCAAGGCGGATGTCGGGGGCCGGTTGGCCACTGCGTAACCTCATCGGTATGCCCGTACAGCAACCTGAAGTCAACTACGACGAGTTTCCCAGTCTGCGAATCGAATCCGGCGAGAACGGCGTCCTCGAGGTGGTTCTCGACGCGCCCGGGCTGAATGCGGTGGGGCCGCAGATGCACCGGGATCTCGCCGACATCTGGCCGGCCATCGACCGCGACCCGAACGTGCGAGCGGTGCTGGTCCGCGGCGAAGGCAAAGCCTTCTCCTCCGGCGGCAGCTTCGATTTGATCCAGGAGACCATGGGCGACTTCGTTGACCGGATGCGCATCATGCGTGAGGCCCGCGATCTGGTGCTCAACATGGTCAACTTCGACAAGCCGGTGGTCTCGGCGATCAACGGCGCAGCGGTGGGCGCGGGCCTGGTGGTGGCGCTGTTGGCCGACGTCTCGGTGGCCGGCCGCACCGCGAAGATCATCGACGGGCACACCAAGCTGGGGGTAGCCGCCGGCGACCACGCCGCGATCTGCTGGCCGCTGCTGGTCGGCATGGCCAAGGCAAAGTACTACCTACTCACCTGCGAACCGTTGTCCGGGGAGGAAGCCGAGCGAATCGGGCTGGTCTCCACCTGCGTTGACGACGAGGAGGTGCTGGGCACCGCCGCCCGCATCGCCGGTGACCTCGCGCAGGGCGCGCAGACCGCGATCCGGTTCACCAAACACAGCCTCAACCACTGGTACCGGATGTTCGCGCCGGCCTTCGAAACGGCTCTCGGCCTGGAGTTTCTCGGGTTCACCGGTCCCGATCCCAGAGAGGGTCTGGCCGCACACCGCGAGAAGCGACCAGCGCGGTTCTCCGCGGGGAGCTGAGCAGGCGGCGCGCCTGTTTCCCGGTGTCAGGGAATGGGTCTACCGTCAACTGACGTGACTTCAGCGGAACCGGCGCCCTTCCGCGAGGCAGTGGCGGCCATGAACGGCGCCAGCGTTCGGTCCGAGATCGAGCTGGGCCCGATCCGGCCGCCGCAACGTCTCGCGCCGTACAGCTATGCGCTCGGCGCGGAGGTCAAGCATCCCGACGTCGCGGAAATCCCGGAGCGCTCCGATGGTGACGCCTTCGGCCGGTTGATACTGCTGTACGACCCGGATGGCACCGACGCCTGGGACGGCACCATGCGGCTGGTCGCCTACATCCAGGCAGACCTCGACTCCAGCGAAGCCGTCGACCCCCTGCTGCCGGAGGTGGCGTGGAGCTGGCTGGTCGACGCGCTCGACGCGCGCGCCGACCATGTCACCGCGCTGGGCGGAACAGTCACCGCCACCACCTCGGTGCGTTACGGCGACATCTCCGGCCCGCCGCGCGCTCATCAATTGGAGCTGCGGGCATCCTGGACCGCGACGACTCCTAACATCGACACCCATGTTGAAGCGTTCTGTGAGGTGCTCGAACATGCCGCCGGGCTGCCGCCGGTGGGGGTGACCGACCTCGGGTCGCGATCCCGCGCCTGAGATGTCCGACGAGCCCGTTCAACCCGACAGCACGGAACCCGAGGCCAAAGAAGCCGACGTCACACCGTTGCTGCATCCCGCCGACGGTGTGCCGGAGCTCTCGACGACCCCGGACCAGATCGCCGGGGCCGCGGAGCAGCTGGCCGGCGGGCGCGGACCGTTCGCGGTTGACGCCGAGCGGGCGTCGGGGTTCCGCTACTCCAATCGCGCCTACCTGATCCAGATCCGGCGGACCGGTGCCGGCACGGTGCTCATCGACCCGGTGAGCCATGGCGGCGACCCGCTGACCGTGCTGCGACCCGTGGCCGAGGTGCTCACCGAGGACGAATGGATCCTGCACGCCGCCGACCAGGATCTGCCCTGCCTGGCTGACGTCGGCATGCGCCCGCCGCGTCTGTACGACACCGAGCTGGCCGGGCGCCTGGCCGGATTCGACCGGGTGAATCTGGCCGCGGAGGTGCAGCGGCTGCTGGGGCTGGGCTTGGTCAAGGGCCACGGCGCGGCGGACTGGTCCAAGCGGCCGCTGCCGGAAGCCTGGCTCAACTACGCGGCCCTGGACGTCGAAGTGCTCATCGATCTGCGCGAGGCCATCGCCGACGTGCTGGCCGATCAGCACAAAAGTTCCTGGGCGGCAGAGGAATTCGAATACTTACGGATAGCCGCCGCAGAGGCTCAGCCCACCCGGCGCGACCGCTGGCGACGCACGTCGGGCATTCACAAGGTGCGCACCCAACGCGGGTTGGTCGCGGTCCGGGAACTGTGGATGGTACGTGACCGCATAGCAAGGCGACGCGACATCGCGCCGGGCCGGATCTTGCCCGACTCGGCGATCATCGAGGCCGCCCTCGCCGACCCGGCAACCATCGACGACCTGCTCGCCCTGCCGGTATTCGGCGGGCGCAGGCAGCGCCGCAACGCAGCAGTCTGGTTCGCGGCCCTGGAGGCCGCCCGGCAGAGCCACGACCCGGTCGAGGAAATCGAACCACCGAACGGCCCGCCGCCGCCGGCGCGCTGGTCGCGGCGCAGACCCGAGGCCGCGGCCCGGCTGGAGGCGGCCCGCGCCGCGCTGGCGAAGGTCGCGGAGCGGGTGGCGGTGCCGGTGGAAAACCTGGTCTCTCCCGATTTGGTGCGACGGCTGTGCTGGGACTGGGAAGGTGGCGGCGTGCAGGCCGTCGACGAGTTTCTGCGTGCCGGCCAAGCCCGAAAATGGCAGCGGGAGCTAGTTGTTCCGGTCTTGGCCGCGGCGCTGGGCTAACGCGTCTGCTCGGCCTAGTCCAAGTGCTCGCGGATCTCGGCTTCGGTCACCGTATTACCCAGGGCTGCAACCCATCCGGTGATCTGGCGGGCCACGTCCTGCTCGGTCAGGCCCGCTTCGGCGAGCACCTCCCCGCGCGAGGCGTGGTCGAAGAACCGTTGCGGCAGCCCGACGTCGCGGCAGGGCACGTCGATCTCCGCGCGGCGCAGCGCTGACGACACCGCGGAGCCCACCCCGCCGGCGACGCCGTTGTCCTCCAGAGTGACGACCACCTTGTGTGCGGTGGCCAAGTCACGCACCGTATCCGAGACCGGCAGCACCCAGCGCGGGTCGATCACCGTCACCCCGATGCCCTGGTTGCGCAGCCGCTCGGCCACCGCCAGCGCCATCGACGCGAACGCCCCGACCGCCACCAGCAGCACGTCGTCGCCCAGCCCCTCGGCCGGCAGCGCGAGCACATCCACGCCGGAGCGCCGCTTGAGGGCCGGAATATCTTCACCCACATCGCCTTTCGGGAAGCGGATCGCGGTAGGGCCGTCGCTGACATCGAGTGCCTCACCGAGTTCCTCGCGCAGCCGGGTTGCGTCGCGGGGCGCGGCCACCCGGATGCCGGGGACAATGCCCAGCATCGACAGATCCCACATGCCGTTATGGCTGGCCCCGTCGGGCCCGGTGATCCCGGCCCGGTCGAGCACCATCGTGACCGGCAGCTTGTGCAGCGCCACATCCATCATGATCTGGTCGAACGCCCGGTTGAGGAACGTCGAATAGATGGCCACCACCGGGTGCAGCCCGCCCATCGCCAGCCCGGCCGCCGACGTCATCGCGTGCTGTTCGGCGATGCCGACGTCGAACAACCGATCCGGGAACCGCTGCCCAAAGGCCGTCAGCCCGGTGGGCCCGGGCATGGCTGCGGTAATCGCGACGACGTCGCGGCGCTTCTTCGCGTAGTCGATCAGCGCCTCGGAGAACGTCGCTGTCCAGCTCGGGCCCGCCACCTTGGTGGCCTGTCCGGTGACCGGGTCGATCACCCCGCAGGAATGCATCTGCTCGGCGTCGTCATCCTCCGCCGGGCCGTAGCCGTTGCCCTTGCGGGTGACGACGTGCACGAGCACCGGGCCGCCGAACCCGCGGGCACTGCGCAGCGCGGTCTCCACGGCGTGTTCATCGTGGCCGTCGACCGGACCGACGTATTTGAGCCCGAGGTCGGTGAACAGCAGCTGCGGCGCCAACGCATCCTTGACGCCGGCCTTGACGCTGTGCATGAAGTGGTAGACCAGCTCGCCGATCACCGGCATTCCGCGCACCGCGGTGCGGCCGCGCTCCAGCAGATGCTCATAGCTGGGCTGGAGCCGCAGCCTGGACAGGTGATCGGCGAAGCCACCGAACGTGGGGGCGTAGCTGCGGCCGTTGTCGTTCACGACGATGATCACCGGACGACGGGACGCCGCGATGTTGTTCAGCGCCTCCCAGCACATCCCACCGGTGAGCGCGCCGTCGCCGACCACCGCGACGACGTGGCGGTTGCGGTGCCCGGTCAGCTCAAACGCCTTGGCCAGCCCGTCGGCGTAGGACAGCGCCGCGCTGGCATGGCTGGACTCCACCCAATCGTGTTCGCTCTCAGAGCGCGACGGATATCCGGACAGCCCCCCGCGCTTGCGCAGGGTCTCGAAATCGACGGCGCGCCCGGTCAGCATTTTGTGCACATAGGCCTGGTGACCGGTGTCGAAGATGATCGGGTCATGCGGTGAGTCGAACACCCGGTGCAGCGCCAGCGTCAGCTCGACGACGCCCAGGTTCGGCCCCAGATGTCCCCCGGTGGCAGCGACCTTGTGAATCAAGAACTCGCGGATCTCCGCAGCCAGACCACGTAGGTCCCGCTGCGAAAGGTGCTGCAGATCGGCGGGCCCGCGGATCTGTTCAAGCATCCCGCCATCCTACGCAGCCTGCCAGCGGTGAACCACGTACCGATCGGCGGTTCTTGCTGGTATAGGTTTGGTCGCGGTGAGCCGGGAAGCCTGGTCGGCGTCGTTGTTCTGCGACCAGGGGTACGCCATGACATTTGCTACCGGCAGTTTGTGCCGACGTGACATCGCGACACGCCGGCCGAGGACGTCGCCGCAGACGGGATTGTGGTCACGACCCCGTCCGGCTGGCCCGACGGGGTCGTGGCTGCTGACCACGGCACTGACGCATTGATGTCGGCGACCTCCAGATCCGGCTGGCGCCGGTCGTGATCAGCGCCGACGTCGGGCCGGCCGAACCCAGGCAGTACAGCTGATGAGTGTTATCGCGATCGCCGTTTTCGTGGTCGCCTATGCGCTTATCGCCAGTGACCGTGTCAACAAGACCCGGGTGGCACTGGCGGGCGCTGCCATCGTATTGACCCTGCCGGTAATCCAAACCGATGACGCCTTCTACTCCCACACAACCGGAATCGATTGGGACGTCGTCTTTCTCCTGCTCGGCATGATGATCATCGTCAGTGTGCTCCGCCAAACCGGCGTCTTCGAATACGTCGCGATCTGGGCGACCAAACGCGCCGGTGGCTCTCCGCTGCGGATAATGATCCTGCTGGTCGTTGTGATGGCGTTGGGGTCGGCCTTGCTGGACAACGTCACAACGGTGCTGCTGATCGCCCCGGTCACCCTGCTGGTGTGCGACCGACTGGCGATCAACGCGGCGCCGCTTTTGATGGCCGAAGTGTTCGCTTCCAATATCGGTGGTGCGGCGACACTGGTCGGCGACCCACCCAACATCATCATCGCCAGCCGAGCGGGGCTGAGCTTCAACGACTTCCTCGTGCACATGGCACCCATCGTCCTGATTGTCATGATCGTCTTCGTCGCGTTGTTGCCGCTCTTGTTTCGTGGGTCTTTCTCCGTCGACGCCGGGCGGGTGGCCGACGTCATGTCATTGGACGAACGCGAGAGCATTCGCGATCGCGGGCTGCTGATCAAGTGCGGCATCGTCCTGCTCCTGGTGTTCACCTGCTTCGTCGCCCATCCGGTTCTGCATATACAGCCGTCTGTCGTCGCGTCACTGGGCGCCGGCGTACTGATCGTGATTTCGGGCTTGCAGCGATCGGACTACCTGTCCAGCGTTGAGTGGGACACGCTGCTGTTTTTCGCCGGCCTGTTCATCATGGTCGGTGCGTTGGTGAAAACAGGTGTCGTTGATGAGCTGGCAAGGGCTGCGACCGAAGCGACCGGCGGCAATGAGTCACTGACCGTAATGCTGATCCTCGGCATCTCCGCACCGGTGTCAGGCATTATCGACAACATCCCCTATGTCGCCACGATGGCGCCGATCGTCACCGAACTGGTCACGGCGATGCCGGGTCACATACACCCCGACACACTGTGGTGGGCGTTGGCACTGGGCGCCGACTTCGGCGGCAACCTGACTGCAGTCGGAGCCAGTGCCAACGTCGTCATGCTTGGCATCGCAAGGCGCGCAGGCCATCCCATCTCATTTTGGGAATTCACCCGCAAAGGCGCAGTAGTCACAGCGGTATCGATCGCGCTTTCGGCGGGTTATCTTTGGCTGCGCTACTTGGTCATGGGATGAATGATCGAGCAGCGTTGCTCACTTCGCTGCCGCGTGAAATTATTCAGCAAATTCCGAGGCCTCAAGTCAGTGAATTCCGCTGATTCGATACAGTGACACGCGGCGCTCCGGGAAGTCTGGTCGGAATTAAGTATGCATCTTTCAAGCGGTACGGTGGCGAAGCCTGACGTACCGCGCCGACCGGAAGGCCACGGTATGCAAACCGGTACCGCCATAGTCGCCGACCCCGTCGCCACAAAGGCGATTCACGTCGTGATCAACTCCGTCCGTCCGAAAGGCGCCCTGCCGGTTCCCGGAACGTTCTGTTCAAACCACTCGTCGTAAAACAATGCTGCCGCGCCTGATGATTCACAGTGCGCTCGAGACAAATGCCAATAGCCTCCAGAGCCGTTGTGGCGCAGCTTGGCTGCAAGATCAGCGCGCGACAAGTGGCCGAACGCTCGGCTCGGCATCTCGAAGGGGGGTGAGAGGCCCGCCGCAGCGCCCCATTCAGTAGTCGATTACGTGGGTTCATCAGATTGCCCTCGATTGGAGGGAGTTAGGAGAGAGCATTGTCTTTCGTAAGAGTGCAGCCGGAGGTGCTAGCGGCAGCCACCGACGACTTGCGGAGCATCGGCTCAGCACTGAGCGCCGCAAGCGCCGCCGCAGCCGGCCCGACGACAGGGGTGCAGCCCGCGGCTGCCGATGCCGTATCAGTCGTGACCGCAGCACGATTCGCGGCACATGCCCAGCGGTATCAGGCCCTCAGCGCGCAGGCCGCGGCAATTCGCGAACAATTCGCAGCCACCCTCGGGATCAGCGCTGGGTCGTATGCGAGCACTGAGGCAGCCAATGCTGCCGTGACCAGGTGAAGGGGAAGTGATGGAATTCGCGATGTTACCGCCGGAAGTCAACTCCGGGCTGATGTACGTCGGTCCAGGTTCCGGCCCGATGCTGGCCGCGGCGGCGGCTTGGGACGGGCTCGCCGCCGAATTGAACTCGGCAGCAGCCTCCTACGAATCCGTGATCACCAGACTGTCCGAAGGGTGGCTCGGGCCGGCATCGACGGCGATGGCGGCCGCAGCCGCGCCCCATGCGGAGTGGATGCACACCGCCGCCGCCCAAGCCGAACAGACAGCCACCCAGGCCAAAGCCGCCGTCGCCGCCTACGAAGCGGCGTTCGCGATGACGGTTCCCCCACCGGTGATCGCGGCCAATCGCGCCCAATTGGCGTCACTGGTGGCGACGAACTTCTTCGGTCAGAACACCGCCGCGATCGCGGCCACCGAGGCTCAGTACGGCGAAATGTGGGCTCAGGATGCCGCGGCGATGTATAGCTACGCTGGCAACTCTGCAGCGGCGTCGGCCTTGGCACCGTTCAACCCCCCGGACCAGGGCGCCGATCCGGCGGGGCTGGCGGCTCAGGCCGCGGCGGTCGGCCAAGCCACCGGTGCCTCGGCCACCCAAAACACGTCGACGGCGATGTCACAGCTCACCTCGGGCTTGCCCACGGCATTGGAAGGGGCGACGTCGCTGACCTCATCATCGTCTGCGGTTCCAACAGCTGCAGTCACGTCGTTGCCTGCCGCGCCGGCCCAAGCCATCGACCCCAGCCTTGCCCTTGGCCTGGCGGGCTTGGGTTTCAGTGCATTTGGTGCCTTAGCGGTGGACGGACTCGGAACCTTCGGTATCGATACGGCCGGCTCATTCGGCGTAGATGTCGCCGGCATCGGTGTTGCCCTGCAGGCCGCGCAGATTGAGACCGGTGGCGTGTACCCGGGATTCGAAGTGTTTCCGGGCTGGGGTACGTCGGTGTCTGCGGGTCTCGGCGAGGCGAGCACTGTGGGTCGGCTGTCGGTGCCGCCCGGCTGGGCTGCGGCCGCCCCGGCGTTCCACACCGCCGCGGTGACAACGCCAATCACCGGTGCCGGCGCCGCGGCTGAGGGCCTGGCGGCCAGCTCGGGGACCACGTTCAGCGAGATGGCGTTGGCGGGCATGGCTGGGCGCGCCCTGGCCGGCACAGTTGGCGGGCGGCGTCGCGACCAGCCCGGCACGCCGATGCGCCAGCGGGCCGGGGCGCCAGAACGGTCGCCGAGCGGCCCCATCACGAGCATCTCGGCCGAACTGCGCGAACTCGCCGACCTTCGGGACGCCGGAATCCTGACCGACGACGAGTTCACCGAGCAGAAACGACGCCTGCTCGGTCAGTGATGGCCGTCAGCGCGTCAGCAGCGCTATGCACTCGACGTGATGCGTCAGCGGGAACGAGTCGAACACCCGGATGTTTTCGACGACATAGCCGTGTCCTTGATACAGACCGATATCCCGCGCGAATGATGCCGCCTCACAACCAATGTGCATCACACGAGAAACTTCGGCGTCGGCCAGCATGTTGATGACGTCGCGACCGGCGCCCCCGCGCGGCGGGTCCAGGACCGCCACGTCGGCGCGGTCAGATTCGGCGGCCAGCGCGCGGCGCACCGAATCGTTGATCACGTACACCTGCGGGAGGTCGGACAATGCCGCTCGCGCAGCGCGCGACGCCGTCCGCGACGTATCGACCGTCACCACCCGTCCGGATTCCCCCACCGCCTTGGCCAAGGCCGCCGCGAACACCCCCGTACCGCCGTAGAGATCCCACGCGATCATGCCGTGGCCGGCCTGCGCGAACTCGCTGACAAGCGAGCTATAGCAGTCTGCCGCGTCGCGGTGAGCCTGCCAAAACGCGGTCACCGGCACCCGCCAGCTGCGCCGACCCGCCCGCTGCAGCGCCTGGTAGCTGCCCTCGATCACCTCCGTCGAGGTCCGTCGGCCCTGCCGCATGCTGCACACCACGTGCCGTTGCGCGTCGTCGTCGACGACGACATGCACATGCGCGCCCGGCGGCCAGTCCGTCTCGGCCAGACCGTCGGTCATCCCGGTGAGCAACTGGGCGCAGTTCAGTTCGGTGACCAATTCGTCGCTGTGGTAACGATGGAAGCCGACGCGACCGTCGTCACCCACACCGAGCCGAACCCGGGTACGCCAACCGGTCGGACCCGCCTCCGATAACGCCTCGGCGACGCCCGACCACTGGTAATTACCAAGGCGTGCAAGCTGATTGCCGACCACTTCGGCCTTGAGCGCACGCGCAGCCTCGGGCTGCGCAAACGCCAGGTCGCAACATCCCGAGCCGTCCGCGCCGGCGATCGGGCACAGTGAGTCGATTCGATCGTCTGACGCCTCGAGCACCTCGAGCGTCTCAGCGTGGCAGTAGGAACCACGATCCGCGGTGACGCGCACCCGTACGCGTTCGCCGGGCAGCGCATAGCGAACGAAAACAACCCGGCCGTCATGGCGGGCCACGCAGCTGCCCCCGTTGGCCGGCGCGCCGGTGGTCAGGGTGAGTTCGATCAATCGAAAATACCTCGCCGGGCATCCCCCGGAGCCAGATGAGGCTGCATTGGCTTCAGGCGCTCCGACGACGACAGCTGCCACGGGACCGAGGTCACCATGACGTTCGGCATGAACAGCAGCCGGCCCTTGAGCCGCAACGCGCTCTGGTTGTGCAGCAGCTGTTCCCACCAATGGCCCACGACATACTCCGGGATGAACACCGTCACCACGGTGCGCGGCGATTCCTTGTTGAGTCGCTTGACGTAGTCAAGTACCGGACGGGTGATCTCCCGGTACGGCGAGGCGATGACCTTGAGTGGCACAGTGATGTCACTGTCCTCCCATTTACGCACCAGCTCACGGGTTTCCGCGTCGTCGACGCTGACGGTGATGGCCTCCAACACATCGGGGCGGGTGGCGCGGGCGTAAGCCAGTGCCCGCAGTGTCGGCAGATGCAACTTCGAAACCAGTACCAGGGCGTGGTTGCGGCTGGGCAGCACCATTTCCTCACGTTCGGCTTCCTGCTCGCGCAGTTCACGCGAGACCGCGTCGTAGTGCCTGCGAATCGCCTTCATCAAGATGAACAGCGCCGCCATCGTCACCACCGCGATCCATGCCCCGGCGACAAACTTGGTCACCAACACGACGAGCAATACCGTGCCGGTGGACAGGAACCCTATGGTGTTGACGATCCGCGAACGGATCATCTTGCGCCGCGCCACCGGTTCGGTTTCGTTGTGCAGCAAGCGAGTCCAGTGCCTGACCATGCCGATCTGGCTTAGCGTGAACGAGATGAAAACCCCGACGATGTAGAGCTGAATCAGCGCGCTGACCTCGGCGCTGAACGAGATGATGGCCAACAGGGCTGCTACCGAAAGGAACACGATGCCATTGGAGAAAGCCAATCGATCGCCGCGGGTGTGCAGCTGGCGCGGCAGGTAGCTGTGCTGGGCGAGTACCGCGCCCAGTACCGGGAAGCCGTTGAACGCGGTATTGGCCGCCAGTGCCAGGATCAGCGCGGTCGCCGCGGTGACCAGCAAGAAGCCAATGTGAAAGCTGCCGAATACGGTCTGCGCCAACTGGGCGACCAGGGTTTTCTGAATGTAGTGCGGCGGTGCACCGGAAAGCTGCTTTGCGGGGTTCTCCGCTATCTGCACCCCGGTCTTGTTGGCCAGCAGGATGATGCCCATCAGCAGAGTGACCGAGATGGTTCCCAACATCAGCAGTGTGGTGGCGGCGTTGCGGGACTTGGGCTTACGAAACGCCGGCACCCCGTTGCTTATCGCCTCGACACCGGTCAGCGCCGCGCATCCGGACGAAAACGACCGGGCCACCAGAAATACCAGGGCGAAGCCCGCGATCTTGCCATGTTCGGCCTGCATTTCGAAACCCGCGGATTCGGCTTTCAGCTGGTCGCCGAGCATGAAGATCCGGAAGAACCCCCACCCCAGCATGGCGCCCATCCCGATGATGAAGGCATACGTCGGAATGGCAAATGCCACACCGGATTCGCGGACCCCACGCAGATTCATCGCCGTTACCAACAAGACGGCGATCACCGAGAACAACACTTTGTGTTCTGCCACGTACGGGATTGCCGAGCCGATGTTGGACATGGCGGACGCTGTCGAAACAGCGACGGTCAGAACGTAATCCACCATCAGCGCGCTGGCGACCGTCAAGCCCGCGTTGTCCCCGAGGTTGGTGGTGACCACCTCGAAGTCGCCGCCTCCGGAGGGGTAGGCATGCACGTTCTGCCGGTAGCTGGCCACCACCACGAGCATGACCGCGGCCACCGCCAGACCGATCCACGGCGTCAACGAGTACGCGGCCAGCCCAGCCATCGAAAGGATCAAAAACACTTGCTCGGGAGCGTAAGCGACCGACGACAGCGCGTCCGAGGCGAACACCGGCAACGCGATCCGCTTCGGCAGCAGAGTGTGACTCAGTCGGTCGCTGCGAAATGGCCGACCCAGCACCAACCGGCGCGCCGCAGTGGATAGTTTGGACACGAGAGCCAAGAGTAAGCCCACCGGCGGTTGCCGGTAGCGTTCCGTAGACCGGACATAGCACACAGAGATGAGGACCTCAGGTGCGGGTAGTGGTGATGGGGTGCGGCCGGGTGGGGTCGTCGGTGGCCGACGGCCTGTCCCGGATCGGCCATGACGTTGCGGTCATCGACCGCGACGGCACCGCCTTCAACCGGCTGAGCCCGGACTTCGCCGGCGAGCGGGTGCTCGGCGTCGGGTTCGACCGCGATGTGCTGCTGCGGGCGGGCATCGAAGAGGCCGACGCCTTCGCCGCGGTGTCCTCCGGCGACAACTCCAACATCATCTCGGCCCGGCTGGCCCGGGAGACCTTCGGCGTGCAGCGCGTGGTGGCCCGGATCTACGACGCCAAACGCGCCGCCGTTTATGAGCGGCTGGGCATCCCGACGATCGCCACCGTGCCGTGGACCACCGATCGTTTGCTCAACGCGCTCACCCGCGAGGCAGCCGATACCACCAAGTGGCGCGACCCGACCGGCACCGTCGCCGTCGTCGAAGTGGTGCTGCACGAGGACTGGGTGGGACACCGCGTCACCGAGCTGGAGGCCGCCACCGGCGCCCGGGTCGCGTTCATGATTCGGTTCGGCAGCGGGCTGCTGCCCGAGCCTAAGACGGTCATCCAGGCCGGCGATCAGGTCTATGTCGCCGCGATCGCCGGTCACGCCGCGGAGGCGAGCGCCATCGCCGCCATGCCACCCAGTGAGGATCTCGAGTCGTGACGCGCCGAGGGCGCAGCCGCCGGATTGAGGAGCGGACCCGATGAAAGTTGCGATCTCAGGGGCCGGCGCGGTCGGCCGGTCGATAGCCCGGGAACTGATCGAGAGCAACCACGAGGTCAGCCTGATCGAGCGCAACCCCGAACATCTCGACGTCGACGCCATACCGGCCGCGCACTGGCGGTTGGGCGACGCTTGCGAGCTGAGCCTGCTGGAGTCGATTCACCTCGAGGAGTTCGACGTCGTGGTCGCCGCCACCGGCGACGACAAAGCCAACGTGGTGTTGAGCCTGCTGGCCAAAACGGAGTTCGCTGTGCCCCGGGTGGTGGCGCGGGTCAACGATCCCCGCAACGAATGGTTGTTCACCGATGCCTGGGGTGTCGATGTGGCGGTGTCCACCCCGCGGATGCTGGCGTCCCTGGTCGAAGAGGCCGTCGCGGTCGGAGACCTGGTGCGGCTGATGGAATTTCGTAAGGGACAGGCCAACCTGGTTGAGATCACGCTGCCCGACGACACGCCTTGGGGCGGCAAGCCGGTGCGCAAACTTCAGTTGCCGCGGGACGCTGCGCTGGTGACGATTCTGCGCGGCGCGCGAGTGATCGTGCCGCAGGCCGACGAGCCACTCGAGGGTGGCGACGAGTTGCTCTTCGTCGCGGCTACCGAGGTGGAGGAGGAGTTGCGGGCGCTGCTGCTGCCGGCGCGCTGACGCCGTTACGCCCAGCGTGAATCGTTGGCGCCCAGTGTGAACGCAGAGCGGGATTTCGGGGGCGCCAGAAACCGCCCTGGATTCACACTGACAACCGTCATTTCACACTCGGCGCCGGAGCCGAACTCAACGCCCGTCGCGCGGCCCTGATCGCCAGATACGTCACGACGCCCGCGCACGCCGTCAGCGGCCAGCCCATCGCAATCCGGGCCACCGCCAGCCAGCCCGTCTGGTCGGCGTTGTAGAGCAGCCGCTGCACCACGAATCGAGCCGCGAAAACCAGCACCCAGGTCAGCGTGGCGATGTCGAAGACGTAAACGGCGCGGCGCTGTTCACGCCAGCTTCGGTCGTGTCCGCCGACCCAACTCCACAGGTAACCCACGACCGGCCGGCGGATCAGCACCGACACCGCGAACACCGCGGCCCACACCAACGACATCCAAATGCCAAGCAGGAAGTAGCCCTTGGACTGCCCCAGGGCATACGCGATCGCTGCGCAGATCGCGACGCCGACAAATCCAGACACTGCCGGCTGCGTGGACTGCCGGCGGATCAGCCGCCACAGGAGGACGAGCGCGGCCACTCCGAGCGCAGCGCCGACGGCCGGGCGCAAACCCGACACGCTGGAAACCCCCACGAAAGCCACCACCGGCAGCGAGGAATAGATCAGCCCGCTGACGCCGCCCAACTGGGCCATTACCTGGTCGACGGCGCTGCGGTCGGTGGCCGGTTTGCGACCGGTCACCGCTGAATTTCGTAGTGCGGGTTGTAAATCGCCTTCGTGCCGTTGTCCAGCTTGCCCAGCCGCCCGTGCACCCGCAGCGTGCGACCCGACTCGATTCCCGGGATTCGGCGCTGACCCAGCCACACCAACGCAACCGTGTCGGTGCCGTCGAACAACTCGGCGCGCACGCCGCCGGCACAGCCTTTGGCGTTGGTCTCCACGCTGCGCAGAGTGCCGACCATCGTCACCTCTTGGCCGCGCTCGCAGTCGATCGCGCGCTGCGCGCCAGTAGTGACCGCCTCCTCGGACAGCTTCTCGACGTCGCGCTGCTCAGGGTCCTCCGTCAACCGACGGGTCAGCCGGCGCAGATAACCTTCGGCCGTCGCCATCACCTCGTTCAAAACCCATTCGGTCTAGCCGATCCACAACATGCCAACGGACACCGTAGACCTGTTGGTTCCCATTCGCCACGAGATCGCCGGGGTGCCGGTCCAGTACCCACCGAAGCCGGGCAGTATCGACGCTGTGGCTGCGGATTTGCGCGGTGTGAAAACCGTCATACTGCCGGGTACCGGGTCCGACGACGACTACGCCGCGCGGGCATTCGCCGGCCCGTTGGCTGACAGCGGCGCGAGGGTGCTGACGCCGGCGCCGCGCCCAAACCGGCTCGTCGCGGGCTACCGCGCCGCTTTGGACGATGCCGCCCACGCAGGTCCGATCGCCGTCGGCGGCATATCGATCGGTGCCGCGGTCGCCGCCGCCTGGGCACTACAGCATCCGGACCGGACGCTGGCCGTACTCGCCGCGCTGCCTGCCTGGACGGGCGCACCGGACGGCGCTCCGGCCGCGCTTGCGGCGCGGCACTCCGCGGATCAGCTGCGCCGCCAGGGACTGGCGCGGACCACGGCACAAATGCGGGCGTCGAGCCCGCCCTGGCTGGGCGAGGAGTTGGCTCGCTCCTGGCGCGGGCAATGGCCGCAGCTACCCGACGCGATGGACGAAGCCGCTGGCTATATCGCGCCGAACCAAGCCGAGCTGGGGCGCCTGGCCGCACCGCTGGGGGTCGCCGCGGCGATCGACGATCCGATCCATCCGCTGGCGGTCGGGGTCGAATGGGTCAACGCTGCCCCCCGCGCTGCGTTGCGCACGCTGACGCTCGACGAGATTGGCGCCGAACCCGCCGCACTCGGTGCCGCCTGCCTGGCCGCGCTGGACGACCTGCTCTGAAGCGACTCTAGGGCCAAGCGCTAACCGCCTGTGGTGCTGCGTAACTGCTGCATCGCCGATCCGGAGGCGCCGCGGCGTTGGGCAGGTGCGGTTGCAGCTTGCCCTTGTTGGGCGGCCGCTTGTGCGGCCGCCTGTTGCAGCTGGGCCGCCATCGCCTCGGGCAGCCGCACCGGCAGCGGGGTCCGAACCGGCAGCGGCGTGTCGCCGCGGCGAACCACGGTGTCGGCCAAGGCCTCTCGGGCTTCCTCGGCCAGCGCGTCGATGGTTTCGCTTGAGCCGTTCACCACGCAGCGGATCATCCAGCGATACCCGTCGACCCCGATGAAACGCACCACGCCGGCTGCGGTTCCGACCACCTCCCGGCCCCACTTGCCGTCCTGGATGGTGACCTGGGCACCGTCTTTGCGCAGTGAGTCGGCGAGTTCGGCGGCCACCGCACGCCACAGCCCGCCGGTTTTGGGCGCGGCGTAGGCCGCGATGGTGAAGCGGCCGTTGGACGTGACGACCCATACCGCGCTCGGCACACCGGTGTCGGTGAGTTCGACCTGCAGCTGGGCCGCGGGCGGCATAGGCACCAGCACCGAACCGAGGTCCAGGCGGGCGACTTGAGCGGCCGCGGGATCGTCGAAATCCTCGATGTCGAACGGGCCTTCCAGGTCCTCGGACTGCGGCTCGACCGGCATATCCGAAGGCTGGTGTGCGTCTGCCGCGTCCGGCTGTACCGAAGTGGACTGGTCGGCCTTGGCTTTGCGTCTACCGAATGCCATTACTCGCCGCCCCTATCCCCCGCACGCGGGTGGTACGGCCACCTCATCGCGCTCTCCCTTTGCGTTGTCGGAAGCCCTTTGCGTTGTCGGAAGCCCTTTGCATTGTCGGAAGCCCTCTGCATCGTCGGAAGCGGGTCACAAGCTCGCATGTCCGCCGGAGGAACCGTGGCCACCGTCGCCACGGGATGTATCCGCCAGCCCGGCCTCGTCGAACGACGCCACCTCGACCAGTTCGACTAACTCGACCCGCTGCACCAGCAGCTGGGCGATGCGGTCGCCGCGATGTATGACGATCGGCGTCACCGGGTCGAGGTTGATCAGCGAGACCTTGATCTCGCCACGATACCCGGCGTCGATGGTGCCGGGACTATTGACGATCGAAAGTCCTACGCGCGCAGCCAATCCCGATCGCGGATGCACCAAGCCGACCATTCCGTGCGGGATTGCCACCGCGACCCCTGTGCGCACCAAGGCACGATGCCCGGGCGCGAGTTCAACATTCTCGGCACTGAAGAGATCGACACCGGCGTCGCCGTGATGGGCACGGCTGGGGAGCGGCAGTTCCGGGTCGAGGCGGACAATCGCCAGACTGGTCGACACGGGGCCACAGATTACCCTTGACCGCGTGTCGAGTACGCGCGTCGCGCCGCAGAGCGTGCGGTATCGCGAACGGTTGTGGGTGCCGTGGTGGTGGTGGCCGCTGGGTTTCGCGGCCGCGGCGATCATCGCCTTGGAGGTCAACCAGGGGGTGCCCAGTTTGCCCGACTGGTTACCGTTCGTGGTGTTGTTCGCCGTCGCCGCGGGTGCGTTGTTGTGGCTGGGGCGAATGGAGGTCCGCGTCAGCGTCGGCGACGACGGCGTCGAACTGTGGGCCGACCAGGCGCACCTGCCCGTCACCGTGATCGCTCGATCCGCGGAGGTTCCCCGCTCGGCCAAGTCAGCGGCGCTCGGGCGCCAGCTCGATCCCGCAGCCTACGTGCTGCATCGGGCGTGGGTCGGTCCCATGGTGCTAGTCGTCCTGGACGACCCGGATGACCCGACGCCCTACTGGCTGGTGAGCTGCCGCCACCCGGACCGGGTGCTGTCGGCATTGCGCAGCTGAGTCCCACCCGTGGGCGCTCAAGCCGCGCAGTCGGTACAGATCATCACGCCGTTCTTCTCGCTAGCGAGCCGACTGCGGTGCTGGACCAGAAAGCAACTCGAGCAGGTGAACTCATCAGCTTGCTTCGGAATAACGCGCACCGACAGCTCTTCGCCGGATAAGTCGGCGCCAGGCAATTCGAACGATTCAGCGGACTCGGATTCGTCGACGTCGACCACCGCTGAGGCCGCCTCGTTTCGCCGCGCTTTGAGCTCCTCAAGCGAATCTTCCGAGACGTCGTCGGTCTCGGTTCGCCGTGGGGCGTCATAGTCGGTAGCCATTCGGCTTCTCCCCTCGCTCCCCCTTGTAACTGTGCAGGCAACGCTTTGTACCAGCGTCGAACGCATCCGCCAAACGATTCGTGCCCGTATGCCGGGCTATTCAAGTGTGATTTACCTCACAACTATGCGTTGACCATGGTCTGGCGTCTTAAACCTGGCCATCTTCGTCCGATTAGAGTGCTCACGTGGTCGCGCAAATCACAGAAGGCACGGCTTTCGACAAGCACGGCCGGCCCTTCCGGCGTCGTAACGCCCGGCCCGCCATCTTTGCGCTGATCGTTCTCGTGGTGCTCACCGCGCTGGTATGGACGATCGCGCTGACCCGTCCGCCCGACGTGCACGAGGCGGTGGTGTGCAATCCGCCGCCAGAGCAGACGGACCCGGCTCAACCGCGGCTGGGCGAGCCGGTTCTGCGCAGCACCATGGCAAACGTCAGCCCGGCCAAATTGGCCGACACCAGGATCCGGGTGCTCAACGCCAGCGGCCGCGGCGGTCAGGCCGCGGACGTGGCCGGCGCGCTGCGTGATCTTGGCTTCGCCCAGCCGACCGCTGCGAACGACCCAATCTACGCCAACACCCGGTTGACCTGTGAAGGCCAGATCCGCTTCGGGGAGATCGGTCAGGCCGCTGCGGCGGCAGTGTGGCTGGTGGTGCCCTGCGCCGAGTTGTTCCGCGATGACCGCCCCGACGACTCCGTCGATCTGGCGCTGGGAACCGAATTCACCGCGCTCGCCCACAGCGATGACATCGATGCGGTACTGGCCGGGCTGCGGCCCGGCGCCGAACCGGCCGATCCCGCGCTGGTGGCCAAGGTCCACGCCAACACCTGCTGATCGGCCTAGTCTGCGATTGGCTTCAGACCGCCGGCTCGCTCCAGGGTGGCGAGCAACTGGTCAGCTATCCCGGGCGCCGCGGCGAACACCAGCCCGGCGGCGGGTCCTCCCGGTTCGGGCAACATCACCCGGGCACCCGCCTCGGCCGCGATCAACGCTCCCGCCGCGCAGTCCCACACGTGCAGCCCGTGCTCGTAGTACGCGTCGAGCCGGCCGGCGGCGACCATGCACAGATCGAGTGCGGCAGAACCGATCCGGCGGACATCGCGCACCACGGGGAGCATCTGGGCCAGCAGCGTCGCCTGTGCGCTGCGCCGGCGGCGAGAGTATGCGAACCCGGTGCCCAGCAACGCCAACGACAGATCGTCGATCGCCGTGCAGTGCAACCGGCGGGTGCCCTGATCGTCACTGACGTGCGCACCGAGCCCGGCGCCCGCCGAGTACACCCGCCCCGCGACGACGTCGGCCACGGCGCCCGCGACCGACACGCCGCCGACTTGCGCGGCCACCGAAACCGCATAGGCCGGCACACCGTAGACGAAGTTCACCGTGCCATCGATGGGGTCCAACACCCACGTCACCTTGTCGGCGGCGGTTGCGGTGGGATCGGCCGGCCCACCGCCCTCCTCACCGAGAACAGGATCACCAGATCGTAGTTGCGCCAGTCGATCTCGCAGCAATCGCTCGGTTTCGGTGTCGACGACGGTCACCGGGTCGGTCGGGGTGGTTTTGGTCCGCACCGCTTCGCTCCCCTGCGGGCGCGCATCGGCGCCGAACACTTCCGCGCGGCGACGACGCACGAACGCCGCCGCTTCGGCGGCCAGCGATTCGGCCACCGAACGCAGCCGGGCGGGGTGGTTGTCAGCTGTGGTCACCGACCTATCGCAGCACAGCGGCTCACACGCCCGCCAACCGCGCGTCGACGCATTAGTGTGTGGGCGGACAATTCAAGTCTCGCCGAGGAGGTCCGATGACCAGCACCGACTCGACCGCGCGTCGTGCGTTCGGCGTCGACGTCGGTGGCAGCGGCATCAAGGGCGGCATTGTCGACCTGAACACCGGCGAACTGATCGGCGATCGGTTCAAGCTGCCGACCCCGCAGCCTGCCACTCCCGCGGCGGTCGCGAAGACCGTCGCTGCCGTGGTCGACGAATTCGGCTGGTCGGGGCCGCTCGGTGTCACCTATCCGGGTGTCATCATCGAGGGCGTCGCCCGCACCGCAGCAAACGTCGACAAGTCGTGGATCGGCACTAACGCACGGGACGTCATCAGCGCGGAGTTAAACGGTCGGCATGTCGTCGTCCTGAACGACGCCGATGCCGCCGGACTGGCCGAAGAACGGTATGGCGCGGGCAAGAACCAATCCGGCGTGGTGGTGCTGCTCACATTCGGGACGGGGATCGGCTCGGCCCTGATCCACAACGGGATTTTGCTGCCCAACACCGAATTCGGTCATCTCGAGGTGGGCGGCAAAGAAGCCGAGCACCGGGCCGCGTCGTCAGTCCGGGACAAAATGGGGTGGAGCTACAAGCAGTGGGCCAAGCAGGTGACCAGGGTCCTGATCGCCCTCGAGAACGCGTTTTGGCCGGATTTGTTCATCGCCGGAGGTGGAATCAGCCGCAAGGCCGAGAAATGGGTTCCGTTGCTGGAAAACCGGACCCCGGTGGTCCCGGCAGCGTTGCTGAACACCGCGGGAATCGTCGGCGCGGCGATGGCGGCGACCAGCGACGTCACCCACTGAATTTTTGCGTGCGGTACCCGGTGTGGGCGGGCTGTGTCGTTACAATGGTCACCGGCGACCGCCGGACCAACAGCGGCGAGCATCCACGCTGATACCAAGGCCGACATCCGACATAGGCGACACTTTCGGTAGCGCGTGCCAGCAGCGCCGAAGGCTCGGCCCGAACAACTAAGTCATACCGAAGGGATTTACGTTGGCAGCGACCAAAGCACGCCCGGCAACAGACGAGCCGGCAAAGCGTAACGCTACCAAGTCGCCCGCTAAAGACGGGGCGAAGCGATCCACGGTCAAGTCTCCCAATGGCGCCGCTCCTGCCAAACGGGCCACCAAAACAGCAACACGAGCCACCAAGACTCCGGCCAAATCGGCCAAGGCGCCGGCCAACGGCGCCGACAGCAAGCGCCGCGCATCGGCCAAGAGCACCGGTACCAAAACTGCCGGTGGTCCTGCGAAGAAAGCCCCTGCGGCCAAAGCCGCCACCACGGCCACCAAGACCACCAAAGCCACCAAGACCACCAAAGCCACCAAAGCCGCCAAAACCACCAAAGCCGCCAAAACCACCCGAACGACCAAAACCGCCAAAGACACCAAAGCCGCCAAAGGCGCCAAAGACACTGAGATCCAGCCCGATGCGGTCGACACCGACGAGATTCTCGAGGACCTCGACGGCGAGCCCGATCTCGAAGTGGAGCCGGACGAAGTTATCGAGCTCGACGCCGAAGACCTGAACCTCGAAGAACTCGAGGTGGAGGTGTCGGCCGACGACGACACCGAGCTCGAGGAGGCCGTCGCCGAGGATGCAGAGGTGGTGCCGCCGGTGGCGACCGCCGAACCCGTCGCTGAGGACGAGGAAGAGGAGGACGAACTCGCCGAGCCGTCCGAAAAGGACAAAGCCTCAGGCGATTTCGTGTGGGACGAAGACGAGTCGGAGGCGTTGCGCCAAGCCCGCAAGGATGCCGAGCTCACCGCCTCGGCGGACTCGGTGCGTGCGTACCTCAAGCAGATCGGCAAGGTGGCACTGCTCAACGCCGAAGAAGAGGTCGAGCTGGCCAAGCGAATCGAAGCCGGCCTCTACGCCACGCAGCTGATGGCCGAGATGGCCGAACGTGGCGAGAAGCTGCCCGCCGCGCAGCGCCGCGACATGGCGTGGATTTGTCGAGACGGCGACCGTGCGAAAAACCATCTGCTGGAAGCGAATCTGCGGTTGGTGGTGTCGCTGGCCAAGCGGTACACCGGTCGCGGCATGGCGTTTCTGGACTTGATCCAAGAAGGCAATCTGGGTCTGATCCGCGCGGTGGAAAAGTTCGACTACACCAAGGGTTACAAGTTCTCGACCTACGCGACGTGGTGGATCCGCCAGGCGATCACGCGCGCGATGGCCGACCAGGCCCGCACGATCCGCATCCCGGTCCACATGGTCGAGGTGATCAACAAGCTGGGCCGCATCCAGCGCGAGCTGCTGCAGGATCTGGGCCGCGAGCCCACGCCGGAGGAGCTCGCCAAGGAGATGGACATCACCCCGGAAAAGGTGCTGGAGATCCAGCAGTACGCCCGCGAGCCGATCTCGCTGGACCAGACCATCGGCGACGAAGGCGATAGCCAGCTCGGTGACTTCATCGAGGACTCCGAAGCGGTGGTGGCCGTCGACGCGGTGTCGTTCACTCTGCTGCAAGACCAGCTGCAGTCGGTGCTGGAGACGCTCTCGGAACGCGAGGCCGGTGTGGTACGGCTGCGCTTCGGGCTCACCGACGGCCAGCCGCGCACCCTGGACGAGATCGGCCAAGTCTACGGCGTGACCCGCGAACGCATCCGCCAGATCGAGTCGAAGACGATGTCGAAGTTGCGCCACCCCAGCCGTTCGCAAGTGCTGCGCGACTATCTGGACTGAGTCGCCAATTCACCCTCGAATTGTTCTGAGCTGCAACAAGTTCCGTGCGGTTGGCGATTCGCACTGGAAATACGGCTCTCGGCTGGATCTTGACCCTGGCGACGGCACAGTCGGACAATTTGCGGCGTGACCCGAATCGTCGACTGCGACCAGCATCTGTACGAAACCCGTACGCTATGGGCCGACTACATCGACCCCGCCGCGCGTGCAGATGCATTGAGCCTCGACGATGACGAGCTCGGCTACACCTGGCTGACCTGGCGCGGCGCCAAGCTGGCCCTGGCCGACGTCCACCTTCCCGGCAACACCGCGTCCTGCGGGGACCACCGCAAGCGGCAACAGGCCGGTGAGCCGCCCTCCTATAACTACGACGAGGCGCTTCCCGCCGCCTACTGGGAGCCGGCGTCCCGGATTCGCTGGCTTGACGAGGCCGGCCTCGACGAGGCGGTGATGTTTCCCAATTACGGGCTGCTCTGGGAACGCCACCTCTCCTCGTCGCTTCCCGCGGTCACCGCCAACATGACGGCATGGAATAGGTGGTGCGCGGCGGTGCAGGCCGAGGGTCACGGGCGACTGCATCCGGTCGCGCATTTGACCCTGCGCGACGCGGCGTGGCTTGAGGCCGAGCTCGATTCACTTGCTTCGGTCGGTATTTCGCTGGCGATGATCGCCGCCGGGTCAGTGGACGGCCGAGCGCTGTCGCACCCCGAACACGAGCGGATCTGGTCCGCGTTCGTCGACCACGCCATCACCCCGGTGTTCCACGTCGCCGACCAGGTGCGGGTCTTCGACGACTGCTGGTATCAAGACGCATCCGAGCAGGTCCTGGTGCCGGCCACCGAGGCGGTGTTTTTGTGGGTGCCGCCGGCACTGGCGCTGAGCGATTTGATCTTGCACGGTGTCTTCGACCGCCACCCCCGGTTGCGCTTCGGGGTCATCGAGCTCAGCTCCTCCTGGGTACCGCCGTTTCTGCTGCTGTTGGACGGTGCGAACGCTTTCACCGCACAACTCAACGGCAAACCGGTGGCGAAGCTCGCCCGCAGGCCCAGCGAGTATTTCCATGACCATGTCCGGGTGGCGGCGTTCTCCTACGAAGACCCCAAACAGCTGACGGCGAGCAGCGGCGATCTGTTCATGTGCTGTAGCGACTACCCACATTCCGAAGGCACTGCTCACCCGCTCGACGACTATCGCGGGATGGGCTGCGTGGCACCGGAAATGCCCGGTTTCTTTCACACCAACATCGAGTCGTTGCTGCACCACTGACTGCTGGCCGGGCCGAAAACAGTCGCGCCGCTCGCACGCCGATTGGCACAGTGCCTGAGTTGTGGCGGCAGGCCGAGGCGTGAACCCGTCGTTGACGCGCCTCGGACAATCGCCTAACCTCAGAAAACACTTAGCAATGCCTTAGAGGAATGCGAGTGTACGCTAAGCATCGTTGGTGCGGCGCCGCCGGTGCCGCGCTCCTCGGTGCCAGCCTCGCCGCGATCACTCCGGTCATAGCCCCCCGATCGGGCGTTCCCATGCCCGGTGTCCAGCTCACCTCCGGCGACGAGCAGATCACGCTGGACATCGTGCGCAGCGCGCAGGACGCACGCAGCGGGCCCATCATCACCGCGACGATCCCCGGCCCTCCGCTGAGCGAGACCGGCCAAAAGCAGGCCCAAGACCTCGCCGACATGCTGGCCCAGGAAGGCCCGTACGCCGGGATCTATGCGGGCCAACAGATCAGAATGGCCGAAACCGCAGACCCGTTGGCCCATGCGCTCGGGACCGACGTGCAGCTATTGCCCGGGCTCAACGAGATCGACGCCGGCATTTACCAAGACCTTCCGATTGCCAGCCCCGGTGGCGCCTTGTTTTCGCTGACCTCGGCCGCATGGATATTGGGATTCGAGTTCGTGCCGATCCCGGGCTCACACGACCTCAACGGGGTGGCGTTCGACGAAAGGTTCGACGACGCCCTGCAAACGATCTACGACAACACCGTCGACGGGACCGGCCCGCGCACTGACGTGGCCATCTCCGCCGACCAGGCGATCACGACCTGGGCGGTGATGAATGTCAAAAACCCCGACTTCACTGTGCTGGTGCCCCTCTTTCTTGACGCGGCACGCCGAGGCGACCTGGAGAGCGTCCTGCCCGAGACGGGCGTGGTCGAGATCAAGGGAAACCCGCAGGACGGCTGGACCCTGGTCAGCTGGAACGGGATTCCTTTTCCGCAGGATCCGGGGTTGCTGACCGAGCTGTTCGTCGACTTCCGCGACTTGATCGTCACGCCGCAAACGGCGGCGTGGAACATTTACCTGGCCGTTCTCGGCGGCGATCCGGAAACGATCCAGGATGCGATTCAGACCGGCCTAATCACCGTCGGCGAAGCGATAGCTCAATTCCCCGCTACCGTGCTCACCGACATCACCGACGAATTTCTTCCGAACTCTGCCAGCGAGCCGGCCGCAATGCTCAGCGACGCTCTCGCGTCGTGGTTCTGAGATTCCGAGATATTTCGAGATATTCCAAACCGTCCAGGAGGCATACAGCATGTGGCTCGGTAATCGCTCATATGTCACCGCCGGTGTCGCCGCTCTCGGCGCCGGCATCGTCGCGGTCATCCCCGCAACAGCGACCGCACCGGGCGTTGCGGTGCCCAACGTCGGGCTCACGGCCGGGGAAGACATCGCACAAGAAGCTGCACAAGACATCGTCATCGACATCGTGCGGCACGGAGAACGACAGGCGCCATTCAACGAGCTCCTCGTCGGCTCGCCGCCGTATCCGGCAGCTCCGCTCAGTGAGCTCGGGCAGCAACAAGCCGACGAGGTCGCACAACAACTCTTCGATGACCTCGGCCCGCACGTTGCCGGGATCTTCTCCGGGCAGGGCATCCGCGACATAGACACCGCAGCACCGTTCGCCGAGCTGGAGCACATGAGCGACCAGGTGCAGATATTGCCCGGCCTCGACGAGATCGGCGGCGGCATTTACTCACACGACCCACTGACGAGCCTCGGTGGTCTCCTCTACTCGGCGACCATGGGCGCCTGGGCGTTTGGTTTCGAGTTCGTGCCATTGCCCGGCGACGTGAACCCGAACGGGGTCGCTTTCAACGAAAAGTTCACCGACGCCATCAATACGATGTACGACTACGCCATCGATAACCCGGTGGTCAGCGACAACGGTGAAATCACCGCCGTCGGGTTCAACAACGAATCATCGATCATCGTCTGGGCGCTCACGCACGTCAAAAACCCGGATCTGTCATTTATTGTGCGGCGCGGCATCGACATGATCACGAGTCCGGAACCGAACGAGCATGCCTTCCTGCCCAACGCCGGAATCGTAGAAATCAAGGGAAACCCCGAAGACGGCTGGACGCTGGTGAGCTGGGCCGGGGAACCCATCCCGCAGGATCCGGATTTGGCGACCTCGCTGTTCGTCGACTTCCGCGACCTGATCCTCGCGCCGCAAAAGGCGTCGTATGACATTTTCGAGGCGATTCTTGCCGGCGACCCGACAACGATCCAGGATGCGATTCAGACCGGCGTGCAAGACGTTGGCGCGGCGATAATTCAGTTCCCCCAAGCGGTTTTCACCGACATCGCCGACGCGTTGCTGCCGGATACGGTAGGTATCGCTTCAGTGTTCTGAACCGTGTCCTGAACCTTGTTCTGAACCGCCGAACGGCGGGAAAACACCGTCGGGTCCGGGCCGATAGGGAACGGCGTCGATCACGGCGTCGACCGGCAACGATCCGTACAGGTGCGGGAACAGCATCGCCTCCGGGTCGGTTTGAACGCTCCCAGCGCAGCGGTGACCGCAGCCGGCCGGGCTCGATGTGCAGCAACAGCAGATCGTGACGCCCCCGGTACAGTCGGTTGGCGGGCAAGTGCACCTGCTCAGGCGTCGACAGGTGAACGAACGCGACGCCCGGCTCAGGGCGCAGCTCCCCGCGCTGCTGGATGCGCGACCAGGACTCGGCATCGCACAGGTGCACCAGGACGTCATTGCGGGTAATCACCGGTACATCCTGCCGGACCTGCAGCGGCTGGGGTGAGGCAAGACACACCGGGGCGGGGAACAACGCACCAAGCCCGAACGTCTGACAGAGTCAAGGGATAGGTCGAGAAAGAGGTGCTATGAACACGACCCTGACCGGCCCGGAGCTGACCAGGGCTGACCGCTGCGATCGGTGCGGAGCCGCCGCTCGTGTCCGCGCAACGCTGCCCTCTGGTGCCGAACTTCTCTTCTGCCAGCACCACGCGAACAAGCACGAGGCGAAGCTGATCGAGCAGGATGCGGTGCTGGAAGTCAGCGCGCCGGTCGAGTCCTAGGCATAACTCGCGCGCAGGCAATCCGGACGACGGAGCGCTACGTCAGGAATCCTGGATTGAGCATGAGCGTGGAAACCAAGAAGCCCTCGCGCCACCATGTGTGGCGTATCACCCGCCGGACACTGTCGAAAAGCTGGGATGATTCCATCTTCTCAGAATCGGCGCAGGCGGCATTCTGGTCGGCGCTCTCGTTGCCGCCGTTGCTGCTGGGGATGCTCGGCAGCCTTGCCTACATCGCCCCCTTGTTCGGGCCGGATACCTTGCCGGCCATCGAGTACCGGCTGGTGTCCATGGCACACAGCTTCTTCTCCGACAACGTCGTCAACGAGATCATCAAGCCGACGATCAGCGACATCGACAAGGGCGCGCGCGGTGAGGTGGTGTCGCTCGGCTTCGTGATCTCGTTGTGGGCGGGGTCGTCGGCGATCTCGGCTTTTGTTGATTCGGTGGTCGAAGCCCATGACCAGACGCCGCTGCGTCATCCGGTGCGGCAACGGCTGTTCGCGCTGCTGCTGTACGTGGTGATGCTGCTGTTCCTCATCGCGATAGCCCCGTTGATGGTGAAAGGACCGCGAAAGGCCGAGCAATTCATCCCAGACAGTTGGCTGACTGTCGGCTACTACCCGGCGCTGATCATTGGGCTGGTGGTCGCGGTGACATTCCTGTATCGAGTGGCGCTACCGGAAGCGCTGCCAACCCATCGGCTGATCCTCGGCGCGGTGTTGGCGGCCGGCGTATTCCTGGTCGCCACGCTGGGGCTGCGGGTGTATCTGACCTGGATCACCAA
Source organism: Mycobacterium shimoidei (assembly GCF_900417275.1). NCBI lineage: Bacteria > Bacillati > Actinomycetota > Actinomycetes > Mycobacteriales > Mycobacteriaceae > Mycobacterium > Mycobacterium shimoidei. Next base: position 4,162,908 of record NZ_UEGW01000001.1, read on the forward strand.
CACCGGCTATACGTATGGGGCACTGGCCACACCGATCGCGTTCTTGCTGTTCGCATTTTTCGGGGGGTTCGCGATCATGCTGGGTGCCGAGCTCAATGCCGCCATCCAAGAAGAATGGCCGGCGCCGGCCACCCACACGCATCGGTTGCGGCGGTGGCTGAAATCACGCGCCCAGGCCATTCGCGGCGACGAGGACATCGACGTCGACCCGGCCGCCGATGGTGCCGACGCCGAACGGGTCAGCCCTTCTTGAGGTGGTCGTAAATCCTTTTGCAGTCAGGGCAAACCGGTGATCCCGGTTTGGCCGAGCGGGTGACCGGAAACACCTCGCCGCACAGGGCCACAACGTGGGTGCCCATCACGGCGCTTTCGGCGATCTTGTCCTTTTTGACGTAGTGGAAGTATCTGGGGGTATCGCTGCCGGTCCCGTCGTCGACGCGTTCGTCAACATCGGTGCGTTCGATCGTCTGGGTCTCCATGGCAATTATTGTGCCGGAAACCGGATGGCTGCGGACCCGTTGAGTGTGGGACAGTGGAGAAATGAAGCACGGCTCCGAGCTGGGTTTCGACGACGACGGCCGGCCGGTGCTGATCACGGCGGCAGCACCCTCCTATGAGGACCAGCATCGCGAGCGGGTGCGCAAATATTTGACCTTGATGGCGTTTCGGATTCCCGCACTGATCTTGGCAGCGGTGGCCTACGGCGCCTGGCACAACGGTTTGATCTCGCTTCTGATCCTCGTCGCATCGATCCCGCTGCCGTGGATGGCAGTTCTTATCGCCAACGACCGACCACCGCGCCGTTCCGACGAACCTCGGCGATTCCACCAGGTCCACCGGCGTATTCCGCTGTTTCCCACGGCCGAGCGCCCGGCGCTTGAGTCGCGCCGCAGCACCGGAGGGCCGGGTTCGGGCGGCTCCGCCGGTTCCTGAGCCGGTTCCTGATAGCCCGTCGCCGCGGCCACTCTCAGCACATTCACAGCTGGTCGCCACATTCCTGCACGTCACAGCGTGTGGGATCGCCGCGTTGCGGGAACTCAGGCTGCGGGTTGGTCGTTGGACCACATGACAGTTCAAGCCGATCAGGAGGGCCGCCATGGCAAATGCCACCACAAGCTGGGTTGACAGCGATCTGGACGCTCAAAGCCCTGCCGCGGACTTGGTCCGGGTGTATCTGAACGGCATCGGAAAGACGGCGCTGCTCAACGCTGCCGATGAGGTCGAACTCGCCAAGCGCATCGAGGCCGGACTTTACGCCCAGCATCTGCTGGAGACCCGCAAGCGTCTCGGCGAGAACCGCAAACGGGATCTGGCTGCGGTGGTTCGCGACGGCGAAGCGGCACGTCGCCACCTGTTGGAAGCCAACTTGCGCCTGGTGGTTTCGCTGGCCAAGCGCTACACCGGCCGCGGCATGCCATTGCTCGACCTCATCCAGGAAGGCAACCTCGGCCTGATCCGGGCGATGGAAAAGTTCGACTACACAAAGGGATTCAAGTTCTCGACGTACGCGACGTGGTGGATCCGGCAGGCGATCACTCGTGGAATGGCCGACCAGAGCCGCACCATCCGGCTGCCGGTTCACCTGGTCGAGCAGGTCAACAAACTGGCGCGGATCAAGCGGGAATTGCACCAGAATCTCGGCCGCGAAGCTACGGACGAAGAACTGGCCGCCGAGTCGGGCATTCCGGTCGACAAGATCAACGATCTGCTCGAGCACAGCCGTGACCCGGTCAGCCTCGACATGCCCGTCGGGTCCGAGGAAGAGGCGCCGCTGGGCGACTTCATCGAAGACGCCGAAGCCATGTCCGCCGAGAACGCGGTGATCGCCGAACTGCTGCACACCGACATCCGCAGCGTGCTCGCCACCCTCGACGAGCGTGAGCATCAGGTGATCCGGCTGCGCTTCGGCCTCGACGATGGTCAGCCACGCACGCTCGACCAGATCGGTAAGCTCTTCGGTCTGTCGCGCGAACGAGTTCGCCAAATCGAGCGCGAAGTAATGGCCAAGCTGCGCAATGGAGAGCGTGCCGATAGGCTGCGGTCGTACGCCAGCTGATGCCTGAACAGAGTGTGCCCGCCGCGACGCGGCGGGCACACTGCTGTCGATGGGGATCGCACGCGGCGCCCGAGTGTGTTAGCGAGCCATTGATGCAGCTGGGCAAGTAGACTCAGCTGCGATGGAAGGTGCGGAATGAACGACCTGGTTGACACCACCGAGATGTACCTGCGGACCATTTACGACCTCGAGGAAGAGGGCGTAACGCCGCTGCGTGCCCGGATCGCCGAGCGCCTCGAACAAAGCGGGCCCACCGTCAGCCAGACCGTGTCCCGCATGGAGCGAGACGGGTTGCTGCACGTCGCCGGCGACCGTCATCTCGAGCTGACCGACAAGGGCCGGGCGCTGGCCGTCTCCGTTATGCGAAAGCACCGGCTCGCTGAGCGGCTGCTTGTCGACGTCATCGGACTGCCGTGGGAAGACGTGCACGCCGAAGCTTGTCGGTGGGAGCACGTGATGAGCGAAGACGTCGAGCGTCGCTTGGTGCAGGTGCTGAACAACCCGACCACCTCACCGTTCGGCAACCCGATTCCCGGCCTGCTTGACCTCGGCGTGGAGACCGGTACCGAGGGCGCCAACCTGGTGCGGTTGACCGAACTGCCAAGCGGCTCACCGGTCGCCGTCGTCGTGCGCCAGCTCGCCGAGCATGTCCAAGGCGACATCGAGCTGATCAGCCGTCTCAAGGATGCCGGGGTCGTGCCCAACGCGCGGGTGACCGTCGAGACCAACCCCGCCGGCGGGGTGACAATCGTGATCCCGGGCCACGAGAACGTGACTCTGCCGCACGAGATGGCGCACGCCGTCAAGGTCGAGAAGGTCTAGCCCCCTCCCTATACCGCGCGACGGAACGTCCGTCGCGGCGGCAGCCGCACGCCGAGCCGGCGGGCCAACCGATAACCGGTCAGCGCCAGGTCCCGGATGCGCTCGGGCGGCAGACCCGACTGCAAGGCGGTGTCGAGCATGCCGGCCATGCGATGGTCCGGCGCGCAGCGCAGCGCGGCCTCCAGCGACACCCCCGCCAGCGGACCATCACCACGGACGTAGGCGCTGAACGCCAGCAACACCAACGCCTCAACCCGCCAGGGCTCGGGCAACGTGCGCGCCAACAGCGCCCACAGCGATTCGGCCGCACTGGCGCTCTCGCCGACCGCCAGTCCATAAAGCGTGTCACGCACCTCGATGTCGGCCAGCGCGCAGCCCAGCGTGGCGAGCTCCTCATTGTCGAGCGGTTGGCCGCCGCCGACACGCTCGGTCGCGGCCATCGCCATCTCCACGTCCTGGCGGGCGCGGCCGCGCGGATCCGCCCGGCATGCCGCTTCACGCGACGTGGCGTGTTGATCCATCAGCACCGCGAGCGCTGCGGTTCGGTCAGGATCGCCGACGGTGATGACGGCCTGCAAATCCGCTCGCCGCGCATATAGTCGCCGCCCGTCGAGCACCGCCGCCGCCGCCAGCGGCGACGCCGACGGGTCATCGACGGCACCGCCGGAACCGCAGCCGTCGACGCAGTGCCAGCGCCCACCAGCGGCCACCCGATCCACCACATGCGCAGCCCACAGCACGATGTCGTACTGCGACAACTCTTCGGCGAGCGCGGTGCACAGCTCGCGGTACTGCTCGTTGCAGACCGGGCAGCCGGCGCCGTCGGCATCGACAATCACCGCGATCGCAGCCTCCGGCTCGGCCGCGGCGGCGACTTGGGCGAGTTGTTCGAGCCGACTGGTCAGCGCGTCGGATAAGTCAACCCGCATCACCGAACCCAGTTCGCCGTCGTCGATCGACACCAGGACCAGCGAGCGCTCCGGAACAAACCCCAGGACTGCGGGCAGCGAGGCGATCAGCGCTCCGGGACGATTCAGTTCAAAGTCTGCTCGGTGTTTTGTCATGACCCGACGCTGACAATCGAGGCCGTCAGCGAGTGACCGCCAACCGCGGGCGGGCCGGTCAGCTGTGGATGAAGTCGCGACTGTTGAGCAGGTTCCCCGCGACGCCGCAATCAGCACTGGCCGCTGAGCGCGTTCGGGGCCCTATCCCCGGGTCCGCCCGCTTCCGCGCGAGCCAGCAACGCCGCGATGTGCTCGTCGAACGGGGCCGAATAGGACACATTGTCGTCGCAGCCACCGCCGTCGAGGCCACCGATCACACCCGACACTGTCGACCCGATCAGCCACGGCGCTCCGCTGGTGCCGTCGACGAGCCCCGAACACGGCAGCGCGGGATACCCGTCTTCGGTGACGTTGGTGCCGGCCTGGCATCCGACCGGACCGCCGCCGACGCGGGCCGGATAGCCGACGACGCGGATCTGGGTTCCCGCCTTGGGTGCGGTGCCCAGCGCCAATCCCGCACCGGCGGCAGCTTCGATCGTTCCGCCTTCGGGCCTGCTGACCCGTGCGATCGCGTAGTCGGCGTGCGGGTCCCGGTTGGCCAGCCAGCGCGGATCGAAGTACGCCGCGTCGACGGTCCAGACGTCGGGCGCCGCGGCGGCCCCGGAGAATCCAGGCACGAAGGTGGTGTTGATACCGGCCGCCAGGCAGTGCGCGGCGGTGAGCACCAGGTCGCCGCCGGCCGAATGCAACACCGAACCGGTACAGGTGTGCAGGTCTCCGGCTCCCAGGAAGATGGCCCCGACCCGCGGATCCGGGGGAACCGGAGCGGCCGGACCCTGGACTGCGATATCGGTAACATGCCGTTGAGACGGGCTGATCGTCGGCGAAGCATCCAGAGTGTTCGGGGGATGCTCGCAACCGGTCAGGGCCAAGGTCAGCCCGGCCAGCAGGCCGGTGGCCGTCGTCACAATCCGCATCGCTGATGATCATGCCCGCTCATGTGCTTCGGAGAAACGGGGTACTCGACAAGGAATGCGATCCGGTGCGACCGCGTTTCGAACACACAGGCGGGTTCGCCGTGCTAGGTGTTGTCCGCCGATGTGAGCGAAACTATTAGCGCGGTGCGACATTGGGCCGTGACGAGGAGACAATAGTTATGAGCCACAACCAGCCCCCGGAACGGGAACAGCATTACCAGCCCGAACAGAACGGGATGTATGAGCTCGAGTTCCCGGCTCCGCAGCTGTCGTCGTCAGATGGCCGGGGTCCGGTATTGGTGCACGCCCTGGAAGGCTTTTCCGACGCCGGCCATGCGATCCGGCTGGCCACCCGTCATCTGCGCGAAGAGCTGGACACCGAGCTGGTGGCCTCTTTCGCGATCGACGAGCTGCTCGACTACCGCTCCCGGCGTCCGTTGATGACGTTCAAGACCGACCACTTCACCCACTACGACGACCCCGAGCTCAGCCTGTACGCGCTGCATGACAGCGTGGGCACCCCGTTCTTGCTGCTGGCGGGCATGGAGCCGGATCTGAAGTGGGAGCGGTTCATCAGCGCAGTGCGACTACTCGCCGAGCGGCTCGGGGTCCGGCAGACGATCGGGCTGGGCACCATCCCGATGGCCGTCCCGCACACCAGGCCGATCACGATGACGGCGCACTCCAACAACCGCGAGCTGATCGCCGACTTCACGCCGTGGATCGCCGAAGTGCAGGTGCCCGGCAGCGCGTCGAATCTGCTGGAGTACCGGATGGCTCAGCACGGACATGAGGTCGTCGGCTTCACCGTGCACGTACCGCATTACCTGGCCCAAACCGACTATCCGGCCGCCGCGCAGGCGCTGCTGGAGCAGGTGGCCAAGACGGCATCGCTGCAGCTGCCGGTCCAGGCGCTGGCTGAGGCGGCAGCCGAGATCCGAACCAGAATCGACGAGCAGGTCGAAGCCAGTTCGGAGGTCGCCCAAGTGGTCGCCGCCCTCGAGCGCCAATACGACGCGTTTGTCGCCGCTCAAGAGAGCAGGTCGCTTCTCACCCGCGACGAGGATCTGCCCAGCGGCGACGAGCTCGGCGCGGAGTTTGAGCGGTTCCTCGCCCAACAGGCCGAGAAGAAGTTCGACGACGACAATCCGGCCTGACCCCCGGAGCGGTAGGCACCCATGAGCATCGACGTGACGGTGTTGCGGGTGTTTGCCGATGCCTCAGGCAATTTCGGGAATCCGCTCGCCGTCGTCGACGCCAATAGCGTGCAAGGCCTCAACAGACAGCGCCTGGCGAGCCAACTCGGTTACAGCGAAACGATTTTCGTCGACTTGCCGGTTGCCGGATCGACCACCGCGCATGCGCGCATCTACACCCCGGCCACCGAACTCGCGTTCGCCGGCCATCCGACCGTGGGGGTGGCGTGGTGGCTGCGGGAGCGGGGCACACCGATCCGCACGCTGCAAGTGCCGGCCGGAATCGTGCAGGTGGATTACGACAACGACGTCACCGCGATCAGCGCCCGCTGCCAGTGGGCGCCCGAATTCGCCATCCATGAACTGGAGTCGCTCGACGATCTCGCCGCAGCCGACCCCGCCGACTTTCCCGACGACGCCCAGCACTACCTGTGGACCTGGACCGACCAGTCGGCAGGACGCATACGTTCCCGGATGTTCGCGGCGGGCCTGGGTGTGCCCGAAGATGAAGCCACCGGCTCCGCCGCGGTGCGCATCACCGACTATCTCAGCCGCGATTTGACCATCGTTCAGGGCAAAGGCTCGGTGATCGAAACGACGTGGAATCCCGAGGGTTGGGTTCGAGTCGCCGGCCGCGTCGTCAACGACGGAGTGACGTACTTTGTTTAGCCCTGACGTCTCAGCACCGCGGTGAGGTGGTTTTGCAGCTGCTGACCGACGGCACCCATCTGCACCGAATATGACAGTTCGTCACCGTCGATGCGAATGCGACGACCGAGGGCGGTCACCTCTTTGGCGGTAGGTGTGAGGCCGATTGTCGAAGCGGTCAAGTCGATTTCGATGACGCCGTCGCTCTTCTCGTAGGTACCGACCTCGATTTCGGTGATGCCGCTGGGGTGGGCCAGCACCAGCTCGATGTGGCCGGGCTGCGGCACTCGTAAATATCCGGTCTCGGCGTGCAGCGGCTTGCCATCGGTTGCGGCCTTAGTCTTTTGGCCGTAGGCCAGAAACGGCTTACCGACATGCGTGAAGACGACTTCCTCGAGGTACTCGAACGGCTCGATGGTCGGAAACTTCCCCGAACCCCGGCCGGTCCAGGTACCCAACAGCGGCGCCAGTGCTTCGAGGTCAGGATGCAGGTCGGCGGGCATGTAGCCAGCCTACGTCGTCGCCCTCAGCCCGGACTCGACACCTTGCGATGCGCGCGTAGCGCCTCGATCTCACGCTCGAAATCGTCTGCGGAGGAAAAGGATCGGTACACCGACGCGAACCGTAGATACGCGACCTCATCGAGCTCGCGCAGCGGTCCGAGGATCGCCAAACCGACCTCGTGGCTGGGAACTTCGGGTGAGCCCTTCGCGCGTACGGTGTCTTCTACTTGCTGCGCCAGCAGGTTCAGCGCGTCGTCGTCGACCTGGCGGCCCTGGCATGCCCGACGCACGCCGCTGATGACTTTTTCCCGACTGAACGGTTCGGTGACGCCGCTGCGCTTGACCACGGCCAGCACTGCGGTTTCCACGGTGGTGAATCGCCGCCCGCATTCAGGGCACGACCTGCGACGCCGGATCGCTTGACCTTCGTCGGTTTCCCGCGAGTCCACCACCCTGGAATCCGGGTGACGACAGAACGGACAGTGCATGGCCGCTCCTTCACCGCGCTGGTAGCCGGGTAGTTCAGGACAGCCTGAGCCTACCCGCGCCGCGCTGTGCGGACTCAGCGTCGTCGAGATCGGCCGGCGCCATTCGCCGTGCACGGCTCAACCCGTCAGCCGACCGGGGCGATCAAGGTCTGGCCCGCGGCCAGCGCGGGCGTGTCCAGGTTGTTGAGCTGGCGGATGCGCTCGACGACCTGACCGCGCGGCGCGTCCGGCGCCACGCGCCCGGCGAGGTGCTGCAGCGACTCCCCCGGCTCGACCCGCACCACGGCGAGCCGCTCCGGTACTCCGGCCGAACTGCCCTGCACCGCGTCGCCGAAGTGCGCCACCACCCCCAGCCAGATGGTGATCAACGCGGCGAGCATGGCCAGCGCGACCGTCGTCGCCGGCGTGATCGGGCGCGGCCGATGCGGCGCCGTGGACAGCATCACGCCCGTGCCCCGGTAGCGCGGCGGCGCGACGGCCGGCCGCGACGGCCGCGGACCCCGCGACCTCGGCCGGCCGGCGGGGCTGATCGGCTGGATCCGGACCGGCCTGACCACGCTTCGCCGGCCCGGCCGCGTCGTCTCGATGACTGTCATCTGTGCCCCTTTCCCGAAGAGAGTGTCGATCACTTGTTCGAAATATAATCGATAGTGCGTTCGAATTCCGAACGTGTGATCGAACTGTTGCATTGTGTCGGGCAGCGTACGACACCGCACCGACAAGCACGGACCCCGACGAGGGGGCGCGATTCGACACGCCTCGAACAAATGTTTGAGCTTTGGGACAATTGCGGCTACATTCGTCCCTATGAGCGACAGCAGCGAGGGCCCCGGCGTGCAGCGCCGCGAACGGGCGGCGGATTCAGCCCTGACCGAGCGGCAACGAACCATCCTGGAGGTCATCCGCGCTTCGGTCACCAGCCGCGGGTATCCGCCGAGCATCCGAGAGATCGGTGACGCCGTCGGCTTGACCTCGACCTCTTCGGTGGCCCATCAGTTGCGCACGCTGGAACGCAAGGGCTACCTGCGCCGGGATCCGAACCGGCCGCGCGCGGTCGACGTCCGCGGCGCCGACGAGGCCGCCGGGCCCACCGTGCTCACCGACGTGTCGGGCTCGGACGCGCTACCCGAACCGACATTCGTCCCCGTCCTGGGCCGGATTGCCGCAGGCGGCCCCATCCTCGCCGAAGAAGCGGTCGAAGACGTCTTCCCGCTGCCCCGGGAGCTGGTCGGCGAGGGAGCGCTGTTCTTGCTCAAGGTGGTTGGCGACTCGATGGTCGACGCCGCGATCTGCGACGGAGACTGGGTGGTCGTACGTCAGCAGAACGTCGCCGACAACGGCGACATCGTCGCGGCGATGATCGACGGCGAAGCCACCGTCAAGACGTTCAAGCGCACCGGCGGTCAGGTCTGGCTGATGCCGCACAACCCGGCTTTCGACCCCATCCCGGGGAACGACGCCGCCGTGCTCGGCAAGGTTGTGACCGTGATCCGCAAGATCTAGTCAGCCTTCAGTCCGCCGTTAATCAGCTTTGGTGAAACCGTTCGCTTGCGCGACTTCTTCGCTGCTGAACCATATTTCGGCAAACGCGTCGTCGTAGAGCGAGCTGTCGGGCGTGTAGTACAGACCAAAGCTGGCGTTGCCCTTGACCGGATAGCCGTCAGGTGCCTCGTGCGGGTCGTCCAGCGGAAGGTGGATCGTCGGGTAAGCAGGCCCGCCGGATGCGGCCGGCTCAAGTCCGGCATCGTCGTCATAGTCATTATCGTCGTCATAGTCGTTGTCGGCGGCTGCGTGTCGCCCACCGGAACTCACATTCACATCGCTGGCCGTGGGAATCCCCGTCGGTGCGGTGTCCACCGCGTCGGGATCTTCATCGGCGAGTTCCTGATCGAATCCGGAACGAATCGCGGCGGTGTTGCTGTCGTCGTCCATCCGGCCCTCGTCGAGGCGGGCGCCGACGCCGGCACGCGGCCTCCATTCGACCCCGGGCCGGTCGGGCACGTCCGCCGCCGACTCGGCATACGCATCGGGGAACGGGACCGGGCCGAGGTCGCTGCCAGTGTCGGCCTCCCACTGCTGGTCCGTCTCCGGGACCATGTCGTAACCGCGCTGGATGTCGCGTTCGGGTTCGAGCGCCGGTGTCGGCATGCGAGCAGCGGTAACGCGGCGGCGGCGCCGTCGCACACCCAGTGCGATGAGCCCGAGCAACAGCAGCACCGGGATGATGCCAGACAGCCACCACCATTGCCATGGGCGTTCAGAGCCGGTGTCGGCGGGCCGTGCGACGCCGGACGGAGACTGCTGTCCCGGTATCTGCAGACCGGACAGCGCCGTCGCGAGGTTGGCCGGCTCGGTGCTGAACGTGTTGTTGGCGCGGTCCCAGGAGATTTGGCCGCCGGTGAACTTCTGCGTGACCACGTCGTGGTCCACCGTCTGATCCCCCACCGGCGGGCCCAATTGACCTGCCGCACCCCGCAGTTTGTCCCACGCGGCCTTTATGGCACCGCGCACAACGAACGCCCCGTGGTCGGGTGTCCAAAAGATCACCGGCTCGTCGGTGGCGGAAAACGTGCTGACCCGGCTGGGCTTGATCGGGCCGTCGGCCTCGTTGGTGGTGGGGAACCCCAGGTCGCCGGTGGGCCCGCCTAGTGATTCGTACTTCGCCAAGATGTCGGTCTCGACGGCGTTAGCACCGGTGGCGGGGCTGAAAAACACCTTGCCCTCGGCGAAGTTCTGCGCCTGTCCGTCGTCGCCAATGGGATACTGCCCGCCTTGCTTGGCGCCCAGCGGACCGGTTTCTCCGCCGGCCGAACGCCAGGCCAGATTGATGGCGGCGGTCGCATCGATCGGCACCTGCAGGCCGGTCAGTTGTTCGGCCAGCTCGGGTGGGGTGGTGGTGAACGTCTTGGTCACCCGGTTCCACGACACCCGGCCCCCGCTGAACGGCTGGGTGGCGACTTCGCCGTCGTAGGTTTCATCGCCAACCGGCACTCCGAGTGCGCCGCCCGAGCTGCCCAGCTTGTCCCAGGCGGCATTCATCGCCCCGCGCACGACATAGGCACCGTGCTCGGGAGTCCAGAAAATGACCGGCGTGTCGCTGGCGGAGAAGACGCTGGATCTGCTGTCCGGTCCGGCCAGACCCGGCGCTTCGTCGGTCGTCGGGAAGCCCAGATCGCTGTTCGCAGGTCCACCCAGGGCTTCGTATTTGTCCAGCACCGCCCCGTACAGCGCCCTGGCGCCGGTATCCGGGGTGAAGAAGATCTTCCCGTTGGCGAAGTTCGCGGCGAACCCTGTGCCGATGGCGTAAACGTCGCCTTGTCTGGCGCCGACCTCTGAGTTGTCTCCGCCGGCGGCCTCCCACGCCGCGGTGATCGCATCGGCGGCGTCGCTTTCCGGGGATGCCACGGCGGTCGGCACCCACGCCACGGCACTCGCCGCCACGGCCACCACAGCGAGCGCGCTACGTCGCACTGCCGCCCTCAATCGCCCCTGCTGCCGTTTCACAACACCTCCCGGGCCCCGGACCGTCGCCCGGGCTTCACCACCTTGCGCCGCGCAACGAGGAATTGCGAACTCCTAGCGCTGCCATTATGGAAACAGATACCCACCTGATGTCGAAATGGTGCCCTAATCTTTCGTCGATTGCGCGCGCCTGAGGTGCAACCGCCGCCAGGGGTGCGTTACGGTGCCCAGGGTCCAGCACGGGACACCACGAAAGGAAATCGCATCTCACATGGGTGTTTCCGGACTCGTTTGGTCGCTGACCATCGCAGCGCTCGTCGGCCTGACGGTGTTCGACTATTTCTTCCATGTGCGCAAGTCGCACAGGCCGACGGTGCGCGAAGCAGCCGTCTGGTCGGCCTCTTATTTGCTGGTTGCGATGGTATTCGGGGCTGGTCTGATGGTCTTCGGCAACGCCGCGATGGGCGTGGAATTCTTCGCCTGCTACCTGAGCAACGAAGCGCTGTCCGTCGACAATCTGTTTGTCTTTTTGGTGATCATCGGCAGTTTCCGCGTGCCGCGGGTCGCCCAGCAGAAAGTGCTGTTGTTCGGCACCGTGATCGCGATGCTGGCTCGCATCGCATTCGTATTTCTCGGCGCGGCATTCATCTCGATCTTCAGCTGGGCGTTCTACCTGTTAGCGGTTCTGCTGTTCGTCACCGCGAGCAACGTCATCAAACCGGCGGCGTCCGACGAGCCCACCGCGGACAACGCGTTGATCCGGGTTGCCAAGCGGCTGTTGCGTACGTCCGAGGACTATGACGGCGACCGGCTTTTCACCGTCGAGAACGGCAAAAAGGTGATGACGCCGATGCTGTTGGTGATGGTCGCCATCGGGGGCAGCGACCTGTTATTCGCCTTCGACTCGATCCCCGCGCTCTTCGGTCTGACCCAAGACATCTACATCATCTTCGCGGCAACGGGGTTCTCGCTCTTGGGTCTTCGCCAGTTGTACTTCCTGATCGACGGCCTGCTGGACCGGCTGCTTTACCTGCACTTCGGCCTTGCCGCCATCCTGGGCTTCATCGGTGTCAAGCTGTTGCTGCAGGCGCTCAATACGAACAATGTGCCGTTTGTCAACGGCGGAAAACCTGTCGGGGTGGGCGATGTGAGCACGACAGCCTCGTTGACCGTCATCGTTGTCATCCTGGCCATCACCACGGTGGCATCGCTGCTTTCGGAGCGGGGACGGATGCAAAACGCTGTCGCCGGGGCCCGCCGGCACGCGACGGAATACCTGGACTTGCACTACGAGGTCGATCCCGCTGAGCGCGAGAGGATCTATGCCCGGCTACTTAAAGAGGAGAGCCAAATCCAAGCGCTCCCAATGAAATACCGATCGCAGATCCATCAGGAAGATGAGCTGATGGAGTTACTCCGCCGAGCCCATGACGCCCACGACGCGCACACCCAGAACTGAGCGTTACACGCCCAGGCTGCGGCCGATGATCTCCTTCATGATCTCGGTGGTGCCGCCGTAGATGGTCTGCACCCGCGCGTCGAGATACGCACGCGCGACCGAATATTCGCGCATATATCCATACCCGCCGTGCAACTGCAGGCAGCGGTCGATCAAGTTCACCTGCTTTTCGGTGGAATACCATTTGGCCATCGCGGCCTGTTCGGCGGACAGCTTCCCGTCGAGGTGCAGGCGGATGAACTCGTCGACCATCATGCGCACCACGGTCGCCTCGGTCGCCAGCTCGGCCAGCACGAACCGGCTGTTCTGGAAACTGCCGATCGGCTTGCCGAAAGCCTTGCGTTCCTTGGTGTATTGCAGCGTCTGCTCCAGCACGGTCTCCATCGCCGCGGCCGCCATGATGGCGATGGAAATCCGTTCCTGCGGCAGGTTCTGCATCAGGTAAATGAAGCCCATGCCTTCCTCACCGAGCAGGTTCTCGGCGGGAACTTTGACGTCGGTGAACGACAACTCCGCGGTGTCCTGGGCGTCCAGCCCGATCTTGTCCAGATGCCGACCTCGCTCGAACCCTTCCATGCCGCGTTCGACGACCAGCAGCGAAAAGCCTTGGGCGCCTTTGTCCGGATCGGTCTGGGCCACCACAATCACCAAGTCGGAGTTGATGCCGTTGGTGATGAAGGTCTTGGACCCGTTGAGCACGTAGTGGTCGCCCTGTTTGACCGCGCGGGTCTTGATGCCCTGCAAGTCGCTGCCGGTGCCCGGCTCGGTCATCGCGATAGCGGTGATCAGCTCGCCGGTGCAGAACTTGGGCAGCCAGCGCTGCTTTTGCTCGTCGGTGGTCAGCCGCAGCAGGTAGGGCGCTACCACGTCGTTGTGCAAGCCGAAGCCGATGCCGCTGTAGCGGCCCTTGGTGGTCTCCTCGGTGACGATCGTGTTGTAGCGAAAGTCTGGATTTCCCCCGCCGCCGTACTCCTCGGGCACCGCCATGCCCAAAAAACCCTGCTTGCCTGCTTCCAGCCACACCCCGCGGTCGACGATCTTGGCCTTCTCCCACTCGTCGTGGTACGGGGCGACGTGGCGATCCAGGAAGGCCCGGTAAGACTCCCGGAATAGTTCATGCTCGGGCTCGAACAGCGTGCGCTCATATTTGACGGCGCTACCCATGATTACCTCCGGCTCGGCGACTCTGCCGCCCAACATACCAACCGGGTGGTTGGTTGGATGAGTCGGTCGCGGAGTCGGACGCGCCCGAGACGATCCGGATACTCATCCGGCCCGAAGCTGCTGAACGCATCCTGAGAAGCTCTGACGTCCCTTCACAACGACGACGCAACCGGCTCTCGTCACCAACGCCACTGACCAAACCCGGAAGTTGTTGTATCAGCGTCTAATACATGGTCGGCGGGCGGTGTGATAAAAATTTGGACCTGAGTCCCACTTGGGGGTTCACAGGTGCTTGCGTAAGCGGTAGCTTAGATACACCTGAGAAGATCGGGTCTACAAGGAGGGGTAGGGCCATCGTCGGCCGGCAGAGCAACTCGCCGTCCGCGCGCGCCGATTCGGGGATCGACGTTGCTACCCGTTCTACGCAACCGCCGCCGTCAACCGAATGCGAACCGTGAAAGGAAGATCATGCACGCTGCGATTACCCGAACGACGATCGGTGCGGCCGCTCTTGCAGCGGCGGGGCTTGTCGTCGCGTTGCCCGAACACGCGACCCCGGCGCCGGCCGTAAGCCGAGACGTTGCGTTGGTGGACATCGTCGACGACCAGATTGCCACTAACGACAACTTTCTGAACAGCATCATCGGCCCCGGGGAATTCGAAGAGACGCTGTACAACCTGTTCGCGGATCAAGACCTCCAGGTTTGGCTCGGGGTGGACGGCGCCGAACCGCCGTACAGCGGCATCTTCAACGGCGCGGTAAGCCGCTACGCCGAGGCGCAATACCTGGGGAACACGATATTCTTCTACCTGTCAAACGTGATCACTGGCCAGGGCGGACCCGACAATGGGGCGGCGGACTTCGCCGCTGCCGTGAACGACCTGCCCCTGCCGCTACCCATTGGCTTGCCGGAAGACTTCACCGTCGACCCCGTCTTCCCGACAGTCGACCTCTTCCAGTACTGGGGCGCGGACCTCTTCAACGGGTTCGTGGACTTGCTGGCCTATCCAGGCGTGGTCCTCGAGGACATGTTCGGTGACATGCCGGACATGTTCGCGCTCTTCTAAAGCCAGGGCAGAAGCACCGGAACCGACTGGTTCCGGTGCTTCTGTTATGTGCGGGATGACTCAGGTTGTCGAAAACTCGCGCAGGCTCGCGGCCAGCGCCACCGGAACCCGCGCCTTGATCCGGGTGCCCTCGCTGTTGTGCTCGGCCTGTTGCACGCGGCCTTCGTCATGCAGCCGGGCGACCAGATCACCACGGTGGTAAGGGATTACCACGTCGACCCCGGTGTCGGTCGGGGCGACCAATTCGGCCATCCGCTGTCGCAGCGCGTCGATGCCCTCGCCGGTCCGTGCCGAGACGAACACCGCCCCGGGCAGCGCGCGGCGCAGCTTGGCCAACGCCAAATCGGTTGCAGCATCGACCTTGTTGACGACAATGAGCTCCGGCGCAGTGTCACCGTGGTGGTCGGCGACCACTTCCGAGATCACCTGGCGCACCGCACTGATCTGGGCGAGCGGATTGACGTCGGAGCCGTCGACGACATGCACCAGCAGATGGGCGTCCACCACCTCTTCCAGCGTCGAGCGGAACGCCTCGATGAGCTGGGTGGGCAGATGCCGGACGAAACCGACCGTGTCGGTCACGACGAACGGTCGTCCGTCATCGAATTGCCCACGGCGCGTGGTGGGTTCGAGGGTGGCGAACAGCGCGTCCTCCACCAACACCCCCGCGCCGGTGAGCGCGTTGAGCAGGCTCGACTTGCCGGCGTTGGTGTAGCCGACGATCGCAATAGATGGCACGTCGCTGTGTAGCCGACGGCTGCGCTGAGTGTCGCGGATCCGCTTCATTGCTTTGATGTCGCGGCGCAGCTTGGCCATCCGTTCCCGGATGCGGCGGCGATCGGTCTCGATCTTGGTCTCACCAGGACCACGCAGGCCGACGCCGCCGGTGCTGCCACCGGCACGGCCGCCGGCCTGCCGGGACATCGACTCACCCCAACCGCGCAGCCGCGGCAGCATGTATTCCATCTGCGCGAGCGAGACTTGCGCTTTGCCTTCCCGGCTGGTGGCGTGCTGGGCGAAGATGTCGAGGATCAGCGCGGTGCGGTCGATGACCTTGACCTTGACCGCCTTCTCCAGCGCGGTGAGCTGCGCCGGCGACAGCTCACCGTCGCAGATCACGGTGTCGGCGCCGGTAGCCAGGACTACCTCGCGCAGCTCCTGGGCTTTACCCGAGCCGATGTAGGTCGAAGGGTCCGGTTTGTCTCGGCGCTGGATGAGCCCTTCCAACACCTGCGATCCCGCGGTTTTGGCGAGCGCGGCCAATTCGGCCAGGCTGGCTTCAGCGTCGGCCGCGCTGCCCTCGGTCCACACGCCCACCAGTACGACGCGCTCGAGGCGCAGCTGGCGGTACTCGACCTCCGAGACGTCGGCGAGTTCGGTGGAAAGCCCGGCAACTCGGCGCAGCGCCGAGCGATCATCGAGCGCAAGCTCGCCCGTGCTGGGGGTGTTCTGTTCGGGAAAATGTGGATACGTCATAGGCAATAACTCATGGTGCACGCCAAATCTGTGACATGCATCCGGATTAACGCTGCGCCGCCTGCCACCATTCCTCGCTGATCTCGCCTTGCGCCACCAAAACCGACGGCCCGCGCAGGTAGCTGGTGGATTCGGTGACGGTGACGACGACCTCGCCGCCGGGCACCCGCACGCTGACTGTGCCGGTGACCGCGCCGCCCCAGGCCAGCGCGGCAACGGCGGCGGCGACGGTCCCGGTCCCGCAGGACCGGGTTTCGCCGACGCCGCGCTCGTGGACCCGCATCGACACCGCACCGTCGTGCGGCGCGGTGAGGATCTCCACGTTGACCCCTTCGGGGAACTGGTCGCGGTCGAACGAGACCGGCGCGCCCACATCAAGGGCGGCCAGGTCCTCGGCCGTCATATCGGCGTCCAGGCACGCCAGGTGCGGGTTGCCGATGTCGATCGCCAAACCCGCGAACGGCCGGCCGCCGACGATCGCCTCCCCCACCCCAAGCTCGTTGGCCTTACCCATGTCGACGGTGACGTCGGCGCGGGTGGCGTCGGCGCTGTGCAGCACGACGGGCCGCGGACCGGCCAGCGACCCGATCACGAACTCGTCTCGCGACTCCAACCCGCCGGCCCGAAGGTAATGGGCGAACACCCGAATTCCGTTGCCGCACATCTGCGCAACGGATCCGTCGGCGTTGCGGTAGTCCATGTACCAGTCATCCGCGCCAACACCGTCGGGCAGCCGGTCGAGCGCGCCGGCCGCCAGCAGCGCGCCCGCGGTGCTCACCCGCAACACACCGTCGGCACCCAGCCCGCGGCGGCGGTCGCACAACGCGGCTACCGCTCCGGGGTGCAGCGCCAGTTCGGCGTCGAGGTCAGGCAGCAGCACGAAGTCGTTCTGCGTGCCGTGACCTTTTGTGAAGATCACCTGCTCAGGATACGTGCCGCCACGCCCGCACCACGTCTTGCGCAAGGCCGG
Organism: Mycobacterium shimoidei; assembly: GCF_900417275.1. Taxonomy (NCBI): domain Bacteria; kingdom Bacillati; phylum Actinomycetota; class Actinomycetes; order Mycobacteriales; family Mycobacteriaceae; genus Mycobacterium; species Mycobacterium shimoidei. The sequence goes on from NZ_UEGW01000001.1 coordinate 4,180,201, forward strand.
CCGCGGTCGCGTCGAACCACTGAATCCGGTGGTCGCGGCGAAACCAGGACCGCTGGCGCCGAACATAGCGCCGGGTGCCGGTGAACGTCGGCTCACGCGCGCCCTCACCGGTGCCGCCGGCGTCGAGGTCCGCGATCACTTGCGCGTAGCCCAGGGCCCGCGACGCGGTGACGCCGTCGCGCAGGCCCTGCCCAAGCAGCGTGATCACCTCCTGCACCAGCCCGGAGTCGAACATTGTGTCGGTGCGCCGCGCCAGCCGATCATCGAGAAGCTCTGTGGCACAATCTAATCCAATAATGACGGTGTCCCAGCGCGGTGCGCCGATGCTGGGCGCCGACGCGGCGAACGGCTGGCCGGTCAGCTCCACCACCTCCAGCGCACGCACGATGCGGCGACCGTCCGAGGCCAGGATCGACGCCGCCGCGGCCGGATCCTGGCGGGCCAGTTCGGCATGCAGCGCTGCGGCCCCCTCCACGGCCAGCCGTCGTTCCCATTTGGCCCGCACCGCCGGATCGGTGGCCGGGAACGACCAGTCGTCGAGCAGCGACTGAATGTAGAGCATCGACCCGCCGACCACGATCGGCACCGCTCCCCTGGTCATGATCGCCTCGATGTCAGCGGCGGCGGCCTGCTGGTAGCGGGCAACCGATGCGGTTTCGGTGACGTCGAGGACGTCGAGCTGGTGGTGTGGAATGCCCCGGCGTTGCGCTACCGGCAGCTTGGCGGTGCCGATGTCCATCCCGCGATAAAGCTGCATGGCGTCGGCGTTAACGATCTCCACGTTTCTGCCGAGCCGTTCGGCGATCTCGAGCGCCAACTGCGATTTGCCGGTGCCTGTCGGTCCGACGATCGCCAGCGGTCTCATGGCTGCCAGATGCCGGCGAAGTAGCCCACCCCGTAGGGCGATCCGCGGTAGAGCTCTTTGGCCGATCGCGGCGTGGGTTCGGTCAGCCCGGCCAGCACCTGAAAGGCCACCCGGCCGACTATCTGGTAGGGCAGTTTGGTCAGAGCAACGACATCACCGCAGGCCAGCGCCTCGTCGAGACCCAGCTGGACCTCGATGTCGTCGGGCCTATACCCGCCGGGAGCGGTCGCGCTCAGCGTGGTGGCACCGTCGGCGACGATCAGCACCCCGATCGGCTCGGCGGCCGGCTCGATTTCCGCCCGCAACTGTCGCCCGCTGGCCTGTGCGGCATCCACGGCCAGGTCAGCGGGAAAGACACGTACCTCGGCGCTCGCGTCGGGTTGGGCCTGCTCGCGAAGCCAGGCGGTGAACAGCGCGCACAGCGGCAAGTCGGCGGGTTGACCGGTGAGCCCAGGCGATAGTCCGACCGTCACATCGGCGCCGAAGCCTGCGAAGGTGCCGACGCTGCGCGGCCCGTACACCCCAGCGTCGTCGGCCACACCAACCGCGATCCAGCGCTGCGGCAACGAGGCGGCGGCCGCGATCGTCGCGGTCCGCAGATCGGTCAACTCCTCAGCCGCAGCTCCGGCCAGCTCGGGGACCAGTACCGGCGCGGACGGCACGATCGCGATGGCGCCCAACACGCCACCAAAACTATCCTTCGGCGAATGCCGCGGTTTGGTGGGTCATTTGCACGTCGCGCCCCGTGCCCGCCGCAAGGCCGGCGGCCTCGCCGCGGGCCAATGCCACCGTAGCGGCGATGACCACCGCGACCGCCGCTATCAGCACAGGAACTTCTGGACCTTCCACCCGCAAGCTTTCCTCGAGGAGGATCACGCCGAGCGCCGACGCCATCACCGGCTTGGCCACCGTGATCGTCGGCAACGAGGCGGTCAGCGCGCCGGCGCGAAACGCGGACTGCTGGAAGATCATCCCGGCCAGCGAGGCCGCGATCCACGCGTAGAACTCGGGCGCCCGCACCACCGCCCCGAAGCCGCCCTCGAGCAATTCGACGACGCCCTTGGTCAGGACCGCGAACAACGCCAGTGACGAGCCCGCCACCACGGCCAGCAGCACCGCCGACGCGGCCCTGCCCGACCAGATGCGCGCGCCGACCACACACAGCACCAACACCGGACCCACGACCACGATCACCGTCATCCAGGTTTCCACCGGCGCACGATGGCGCCCGGCCACCGGGTCACCGACGATGACGACCACTGCCAGCGCGGCGGCAAGCAGCGCCGCCCACATCCACTCAAGGCGGGTCACCCGGTAACCGGTCAATCGCGCATAGATCGGCAGCGCGAAAAGCAGCGACGTCACCTGCAGCGATGTCACCAACATCACCGAGGCCAGGGCCAAAGCACCGGCTTGCAGCGCGTAATTGGCGACTGCTCCCGCCCCGCCCAGCCACCACCGGGGGTCACGCAGTGACAGCCCGAACAGCTTGAGATGCCCGACCTGCTGGTCGGTGATCTCCTGGGCGGAGCGTTGACGGATCACGTCGCCGAACGCCGACGCCAACGCGGCGCACAGCGCGATCAGCGCCGCGACCTCTACCCTCCACATAAATGACCTCCTTGCCGTGTTCGGCCCGGAAGCCGCTACCTCTGCTCTTGCGCTGGGCGAATCCGGCGACCAAGCGACCGATGCCTCTTACCGGCCCGGCAGCGCGACCAGCGTCCCAGGCGGGTTTGTTCCCACTGCCGGTCCAGTGTTCCATGTCTTGGTCGCGGATACCGGAAGAGCAAGCTGGCGGCGCGCCGCTCGGCAAGCTGCTTCAATACTGATGGGTGCGCAACTGATGGGTGCGCTGTAGACGGCGTCGCAACGCGCGGCAGGTGCGTGGGATCAACCCACGCGAAGGGTAGGTGACGGGGCATGGCTGACGAACCGAACAGCGACCAGTCCAGACCGGTTCCCCGGCCCGGACCGCGTCCCGGGCCCCGGCCGACACCCCGACCGGCTCCGCACCCGATCCCAGCGCCGCTGACGACCGATCCGCACCGGTTCGGCCGGGTCGACCCCGACGGCACGGTGTGGCTGATCACCAGCTCCGGCGAGCGGGTGATCGGCTCCTGGCAGGCCGGCGACACCGAAGCCGCCTTCGCCCACTTCGGTCGGCGCTTCGACGATCTGTCCACCGAGGTCGCGGTGATGGAGGAGCGGCTCGACGCCGGCACCGGCGACGCCCGCAAGATCAAAGCCACCGCCGCGGCGCTGGCCGAGACCTTGCCCACGGCAAGCGTGCTCGGCGACGTCGATGCGCTGGCCGCTCGGCTGGCGAGTATCCGCGAACGCGCCGAGGCCGTCGCGGCCGCCGATCGCGCCCGACGCGAGGAACACCGCGCCGCGCAGACCGCCCGCAAAGAGGCGCTGGCCGCGGAGGCCGAGGAACTGGCGGCGAACTCGACGCAGTGGAAAGCGGCCGGCGACCGGCTGCGGGCGATTCTCGACGAATGGAAGACGATCACCGGTCTGGACCGCAAGACCGACGACGCGTTGTGGAAGCGCTATTCGGCGGCCCGCGAAACGTTCAACCGGCGGCGTGGCTCGCATTTCGCGGAGCTGGACCGGGAACGGGCCGGTGCCCGCGAAGCCAAGCAACGATTGTGTGTGCAGGCCGAAGAATTGGCCGACTCCACCGACTGGGCTGCCACCAGCGCGAAGTTCCGCAAGCTGCTCGCCGACTGGAAGGCCGCAGGGCGGGCCGCCCGCGACGTCGATGACGCGCTGTGGCGTCGCTTCAAGGCCGCCCAGGACACCTTCTTCCAAGCGCGCAATGCCGCGACGGCCGAACGCGAGGCGGAGCTGCAGGCCAACGCGACCGCCAAGGAGGCGCTGCTGGCCGAGGCAGAAAAGATCGACATTTCCAATCTCGACGCCGCCCGGGCGGCCTTGCGGTCGATCGCCGAGAAGTGGGACGCGATCGGGAAGGTGCCGCGGGAGCGCTCGGCCGAATTGGAGCGCCGACTGCGTGCGGTGGAAAAGAAGGTGCGCGAGGCGAGTGAATCAGACTGGACGGATCCGCAGGCACGGGCGCGCGCTGAACAGTTCCGGGCACGGGCCGAGCAGTTCGAGCGGCAGGCTCAAAAGGCACAGGCGGCCGGCCGCGAGGAAGAAGCCGAGGAAGCCAGGGCGAACGCCGAACAGTGGCGGCAGTGGGCCGACGCGGCCGCGGACGCGCTGAAGTCTTAGCCGTCCTCGCGTCGAATGTCCTTGTCGGCCTTGTCGTCCAGGGTTTCCAGCAAGCTGCGGGACTGCTGCTCGGCGGCGGCGCGGCGGCGCTGCTCCTCGGCGGCGAGCTGCACGATCGTGCGTGACCACACCACCCGGCCCCAGTGAAATGTCAGCAGCATCACGGTGATCCAGGCGACGATCAAGCCGACACCGGGACCGGGATGTCCCACGCTCACGGTCTGCCGCGACCACACTGCCAGCAGACCGACCGCGCTGGCCAGCGCCGAGCCGGCCAGCGCCACCCAGGCCAGCGCCCAGCGCCGGGTCAGCAGCGCCAGCATTGAAAACCCGACACTGAACACCAACACCAGCCAGGTGAATACCCGCGACGGCAGGGCCACCGCAGCGTCGGCCGAGACCGGACCGCCGAACAGCACATCCCAGCCGCGCACACCGCCGGTATGCGGCAGGATGAACGACGCCAGGAGCACGAACACCAGGATCGAAACCACCACAGCCCTTGCCCCGGGATCGATTTCGCGGGCTACCCGCTGTTCGGCGGCTTCCATGTCGGCACGGTAGGCGTCGAACTCGCCGGAATTCATCGCCGCGCCGCCGGCATACCCAGACTGACACCCCGCGGTGCGTCATGTGCATCGCCGGCGCGGGTCCGGCGGTGGGAGACCATCGCGCCGTCGGCAATGAGGTGGTGTGGTGCCGCGTCGGTGATCACCGTGGTGACGACATCGCCGGGACGCACGTGTTCTCCTCCCGGCGTGAAATGCACCAGCCGCCCGTCACGGGCCCGCCCACTCATCCGCGCCGTGCGGGTGTCTTTGCGTCCTTCGCCGGTGGCGACGAGTAACTCGACGGTGCGCCCGATCTGGGCGCGGTTCTCCTCCAGCGAGATCTGCTCCTGCAGCGCCACCAAGCGTTCGTAGCGTTCCTGCACGACGGCTTTGGGCAGCTGGCCGTCGAATTCGGCGGCAGGCGTGCCGGGACGCTTGGAGTACTGGAAGGTGAAGGCGCTGGAAAACCGGACCTGCCGCACGACATCGAGGGTGGCCGCGAAGTCCTCCTCGGTTTCACCGGGGAACCCGACGATGAGATCGGTGGTGATCGCCGCGTGCGGCATCGCCCGCCGGACCCGGTCGATGATGCCCAGGTAACGCTCGGCGCGGTAGGACCGCCGCATCGCCCGCAATATCCGGTCCGAACCGGATTGCAGCGGCATGTGCAGAGCCGGGCAGACGTTGGGGGTCTGCGCCATCGCCTCGATCACATCGTCGGTGAACTCGGCCGGATGCGGCGAGGTGAAGCGCACCCGCTCGAGGCCCTCGATGCGCCCGCACGCTCGCAGCAGCTCGGCGAAGGCGCCGCGGTTGCGTGGCAAGGCCGGGTCGGCGAACGACACGCCGTAGGCGTTGACGTTCTGGCCCAACAGCGTAATTTCGAGCACACCGTCGGCGACCAGCGACCGTATTTCGGCCAGGATGTCGTGCGGACTGCGGTCGACCTCTTTGCCGCGCAGCGACGGCACGATGCAAAACGTGCACTTGTTGTTGCACCCGACCGAAATAGAAACCCATGCGGCATAAGCGGATTCGCGGGCAGTCGGCAGGTTCGACGGAAACTCCTGCAACGCTTCGGCGATTTCGATTTGCGCGGCCCGATTGTGGCGGGCCCGGTTGAGCAGCGTGGGCAACGACCCGATGTTGTGCGTGCCGAAAACGACATCAACCCACGGCGCCTTGCGCAGCACCGTGTCCCGGTCCTTCTGGGCCAGGCAGCCACCCACCGCGATCTGCATGTCGGGGTTGGTCCGCTTCCTTGGCGCCAAGTGGCTCAGGTTGCCGTAGAGCTTGTTGTCGGCGTTCTCCCGCACCGCGCAGGTGTTGAACACCACGACGTCGGCGTCGGTGCCGTCCGGTGCGCGCCGATAGCCGGCGGCCTCCAACAGCCCGGCCAACCGCTCCGAATCGTGGACGTTCATCTGGCAGCCGTAGGTGCGGACCTCATAGGTCCTGCCCACGTTTGGCGCCAGCGTCGAAGTCACGAAGGCCATGGTACGGCGGTGTGGTGCGGCAGCGAGAATCGGACGGTGGCGTCATTGCGCCCTATGCCAGGCTGAGCCGATGGAAACGGCGCACACCTACCGCACCCGCTGCCAGTGGAGTGGTTCCACCGGGGGTGGGTACCGGAACTACTCGCGCGAGCATGCGGCAACCGCCGATCCCGCACAAGACTCGCTGGTGCTTTCCGCCGACCCGGCGTTCCTGGGTCAGCCCGACCACCTCAACCCCGAACAGTTGCTGGTAATGGCCGCCTCGTCCTGCCAGCTGCTGTCGTTCTTGGCGGTGGCAGCGCGCGCACGAGTCGACGTACTGGCCTATGCCGATGATGCCGAGGGTGTGATGCCCCGCGACAATCCGGTGCGCCTCAGTCGGATTACGCTGCGGCCGCGGATCATCGTGGCGGCCGGCTCGACCGTCGACCAGATCCGTCGCCTGGTGGAGGCGGCGCATCGCGACTGCTACATCGCCAACTCGCTGCGCACCGAGGTCGAGGTTGTGCCGCAGATCGAAATCGCAACCGAGGCAAGCGGCTAGACGCGGCGGCGCTCCCGTTCGGCGGCGACCTCGACGCTGACCACGTCGTAGGCCAGGGTCTGGCCGTAGCCGCGGCGCGCCAGCATCGCAACCAATCGTCGGCACACCCGGGCCTCGTCGCTCGCGTCGTTGAGCGTCTCTCGCCGCAGCCTGGCCCGCACCAGTTGTTCGGCTTTCTCCCGCTCCGCGCCGGCGTCGATGTCGCTCAGGACCGCAGTGATCACGTCGTCGTCGACACCCTTGGTCCGCAATTCAGCGGCCAACGCCCGCTTGCCTTTTCCGGCGTTGACCCGACGGGAATGCACCCACTGTTCGGCGAAATCGGCGTCGTCGACCAAACCGACGGCGGCCAGGCGGTCCAGGACGCGAGCGCTCACGTCGTCCGGGTATCCCCGCTTTGCCAGCTGGCCGGCCAGCTCGGCGCGAGTGCGCGACCGCGCGGTGAGCAGGCGCAGGCACAACGCCCGCGCCTGCTCCTCGCGAGCCGGCTCCCCGTCAGAAGTCGACGGGGGCGGGCAGGACGCTGTCATCGGCCAAGCCATCGGTCACCACCGCACCGATGCCGAGCTTTTCCTTGATCTTCTTCTCGATCTCGTTGGCCACGTCGGCGTTCTCCAGCAGGAAATTACGGGCATTCTCCTTGCCCTGACCGAGCTGCTCGCCCTCATAGGTGAACCAGGAGCCGGACTTGCGGATGAAGCCCTGATCCACCCCCATGTCGATCAGCGAACCTTCTCTGCTGATGCCTTTGCCATAGAGGATGTCGAACTCGGCCTGTTTGAAGGGTGGCGACACCTTGTTCTTGACAACCTTGACCCTGGTGCGGTTGCCCACTGCGTCAGTGCCGTCCTTGAGCGTCTCGATCCGTCTGACATCCATACGAACTGAGGCGTAGAACTTCAAAGCCTTTCCGCCCGTTGTCGTTTCAGGGGAGTTGTGCACCATTACGCCATCGACGAAGTAGTTATGGTTGCCCTCGACCTCGATGTCGAAGCGATTCATCGATCGGGTGCGCGGCTTGACGTGCACATCGAGAATCCGTGCCGGCACCAGCCGCTGCGTCGGCTCGACAAACTGCGGCTTCACGGTGCTTCGACCACGGAACCGCGGCAGTAGCTTGTACTCCATGGACGGCGCCATGTGGGGAGCGACCAGCTCTTGGAACTTCGCTGTCGCCGCCGTGGAAAACACCAGCACCGCCTTGCCGGCCGAGCCGGCGGAGCGCAGACGTACATCCAACCCATGGGTATCACGGAGATAGTCGCGCAACCGTACCCGCGTACCTTCAGTCATAGCCTCGACGCAAATCTCGATGCGCCCGCTACCGCCGACTGTACGTTCCTGCAACCCGTTGGAACGCAAAGAGAATGAACCGTCATCCATGTACCAGATCGCCAGCGCTAGTGGCGTCAGCGCTTTGAGATATTCCTCGGAGAAGAACTTTTTACCGTCTCCTAGGTAAACCGCGCGCTGCAACTCGGCAAGCTCTGGCAGCGGGGTGAAGTCGACAAAGCTTGCACCCTTGGCGTTCTCTCGCACCGTATGCCCGATGTTGCCCATCAACGCGGTCTTCCACTGTAAGTACTCCGCCTGTTTGGCGCCGTGTCCCAACCGGAAGCGGACGCCATTGCGATCCCGCCGATTGGGTGAGAGGTTCCCGTCACCCATCAGCGAACCGAGCACAACCTGGAACTGCTGGTCACTGAGAAGATGGGGTTCGGCGGCCAATACACGGTCTCCGGTATTGAGGTCACCCGCCTCGGTCCAGCCAGCAGGCGTGCGGATGAGGTGATTGGGCGTTGCCGCGAACTGCGACTTACCGTTGCCGCCGGACTTCTCAACCGTGAACTGCAGGAACTGTTCGGCCGGTCCGTTGTTGAACCAGTTCACAATCTTTCGAGGCACAATCCGGTCGGAGTCCGGATCGTAGGACAGCACCTTGACGTCCATCTTGTTGTTGACGATCTTGCCGATCTTTTCAGTGGAGCCGTCGGCCAGGGTTACACGAGTGGAGTAATTCATGCACCCGAACATCACTCCGATTTTCTCTCGCAACTGGTTGATGAAGATCGCCGTGGTGCCCGAATTATTCAGTGCCCCAGTCATTTTCCGTAACGCCTGACTCATCAGCCGGGCCTGCAGCCCGACGTGGCTGTCGCCCATCTCGCCTTCGATCTCCGCGCGCGGCACCAACGCGGCCACCGAGTCGATGACCAGGATGTCAAGAGCGCCGGAGCGAATCAGCATGTCGGCGATCTCCAGCGCCTGCTCACCGGTGTCGGGCTGGGAAACCAGCAGCGAATCGGTGTCCACGCCCAGCTTCTTGGCGTACTCGGGGTCCAGCGCGTGCTCGGCGTCGATGAACGCCGCGATACCTCCGGCCGCTTGGGCGTTGGCCACCGCGTGCAGAGCGACGGTGGTTTTACCCGAGGATTCCGGGCCGTAGATCTCGACGACACGGCCACGCGGCAGGCCGCCGATCCCCAGGGCAACGTCCAGGGCGATCGAGCCGGTCGGGATGACCGATATCGGCTGACGCACCTCGTCGCCCAGGCGCATCACCGAACCTTTGCCGTGATTCTTCTCAATCTGCGCTATCGCCAGTTCGATAGCTTTCTCGCGATCAGGGGCTTGCGTCATGGTGCTACCTCTCGATGTGGTCGGTGTTGAAGTTGACCGGTCTTGGTCAGTTGGCCGCGACGCTAGAACAGCCCACCGACAAGCCGCTGTCGTGAACGCTCACCACAGTAGCCGAACACCTGTTCGACTCAAGTTGACACGCCGCACCAGACGCTAGGAAGTCCCCAGTCCCTTCTGGTGCTAGACGACCACGGATTTCGGCATCACGGTGGGCTTGAAGCCATAACGCGGGGCGCCGAAACCCACGCCACCGCGCCCGGCCGAGGCCACCGCCGGCATCCCGGCCGGCATTGCTACCGGTGTGCTTTCTTCGACGCCGGCCGTCCAACCGGCGCCCGCTAACGTCGTGGGGCCAGCGCTCGCCGGGGTGGCCACCGACCAACTGGCCGGCACTGATAACGCACCCGCCGAGGACGCCTGACCCAAGCCCGCCAGCACCGGCGCTCCAGCGAAGTCCGCGGCACCCGTCGAGCCCACCGCACTCGCCAGGACCGTTTCGCCCAATCCGCCGGTTGCGACCGTTGCTGCGCCGCCGAGCAGACCAGAACCGACACGTGCAGCCGCGACCCCGGCGTATATGCCGGCGAACATGTTCCAGGCCCCAAGGTTCGTTGCCCCCTCCAGAAACGCATTGCCGAAGAAGGCATTGAGTCCGGCGAGACCCGATGGTGACGCCGCAGACCCTGCCAGCGGGGCGGCGAGGCCTTGAACCGCGGTGGGCAGGGTCGAGATCAGCTGTGACAACCCCGTTTGCGTGCCAGAGGCGCCGGCCTGGGCGACCGCGGCGGCTTGGCCGGCCAGCCCGGCCGGGTTGGTGGTCGGCGTCGGCGACGTCAACGGACTCAACATTCCGGCGGCCGCCGACGAGGCAGCGTAGCCGTACATCGCGGTGGCGTCCTGGGCCCACATCTCGGCGTAGAGAACCTCGTTGGCCGCGATCGCCGGCATGTTCTGCCCCAGCACGTTCGTCGCGACCAGCACCGCCAGTGCGGCCCTGTTGGCCGCGATGACCGGCGGAGGCACCGTCATCGCAAAAGCCGCCTCGAAGGCAGCCGCAGAGGCCATGGCCTGGACGCCCGCATGCTCGGCGGCCGCGGCGGTGGTGTTCATCCACGCCACATAAGGCGCAACTGCCGCCGCCATCGCCGCCGACGTCGGCCCCAGCCATTCGTCGCCGGTCAGCATCGAGATCACCGACTCATAGGAGGAGGCGGTAGTGCGCAACTCGACGCCCAGACTGTTCCACGTCGATGCGGCGGCCATCATCGGCCCCGCCCCCGGACCCGCGTACATCAGTCCGGAATTGACCTCCGGGGGTAATGCTCCGAAATCCATTTTCAAATCCTGTCTCTGCCAAAGCGATTCGATCTATTGACCGCTGGTTGCTAAACGACCGCTGATTTGGGCATCACCGTGGGCTTGCAGCCGTAGCGCGGGGCTCCGAACCCGAAGTTTCCGCGCCCGGCCGAGGCGACCGCGGGCATACCGGCCGGCATCGTCGCGACCCGCGTGCTTTCCGGCGCGGCGCTGGTCCAACCCCCGCCGGCCAGCGTGGCGGGGACAGGGCTGGATCCCGGTGCGCCCATCCCGGTCCAGCTGGGAGGCACCGACAACCCGCCAACTGAGGGCGCCTCGCCCACGCCCGCCAATACCCCACCCAGGCCGGCACGGCCCGCTGGCCCTGCCGCGCCCGTCAGGACTGCCCCACCTAAGCCCGCGCCGAGAGCATCGGTACCGCTCAGGGCAGCGGTGCCTGGAGCGGTCGACCAGTTCAGCGCGCCCAGCTCCAACAGATCCGATGCGGCGCTGCCAATGTTCCCCGGGCCGACGTTGAAAATATTTCCGGCGAGGCTGGCCAACGTCCCCAATGGGGACGACTCGGCGACGGCGGAATTCGCGGCCTCGGTGGCGTCATAGGAATTGGCGCTGGTGCCCAGCGCGTGCACAAACATTTCGTGAATCGCCGTGGCTTGGGTACTAATCTGCTGATAGAGGGCGCCATAGGCAGAAAATTGTGTCGCCTGCAGCACTGATACCTCATCGGCAGCGGCGGGACTTATGTTCGTGGTCAGCGCTGCAGCCGCCGCATTCGCGGCGAACATCGCCGAACCGATATTTTGAAGCTTGGCGCCCGCGGCGGTTAACGCCTGAGGTTGTGTGGTCACGAAAGACATGCAATTCTCCTCACGTTTAATAAAGTGCGCCCTAAACGAGCCTTGTGATCTGGGTACACCCGCATGGGTCGTTCTGCTGACGAAATGGAGCAGAGAGATTTGCGAAGTTTCTTAACGGTCCTACCCGTGACGTACGACTATCACGGGTAGGTAATTCATCGGCCCGTTAAGGCAACCGAGGCAACCGGTTAAGACAAAAAGTCGCAATGAACCCGCGCTGAAACGCGAGATGGGCAGAAACTCACCACTGGTCGCGGGGGACGTCGAAGTCCACGCACAGCGCCTGCCACACCTCACGCGGCTCGACGCCGTCTTCGATCGCTTGGGCGGCGGTACGCCCGAAACCGGTCAGCACGTGATCGGCCAGCACCGACGCACCATAGGTAGCGCCAAATCGCAGGGTTACACGTTCGTGGAAATCTGTTAAGCGCACAGATACAAGTTATACAGCGTGGCTCAGCGCCTGGCGGCACACCTGCACCGGATCGACGACTTCGGCGATGCTCGCCGCGGCCCGTCGCGCCGCATCGCGGTAGCTCGGCGCAGATAACACCTCACCGACCGCTGCCACCAGCGCTTGGGCGGTCAGCGGCCGAACCAGCAGCCCACTGCCCTGCCGTGCCACCCGGTTGGCGATCTCCCACTGATCCCCGCCGCCTGGAACCACCACCAGCGGCACGCCGGCCAGCAACGTCTTGGCCACCATCCCGTGCCCACCACCGCAGACCACCAGGTCGGCATCTGCCAGCAACGCGTCTTGGCGTCCCAGCCCGACCACCGCCCAGGGCGGCACCGTCAGATCGGGGCCGTTGAGCCGCGACACCACCACCCGCGAGCCAACCGGCAAACCGTCGCCGGGCACCAGACATTCCAACGCGAGTTGCGCCATCCCGCGAGCGCCGGTCAGCGCCGTCGACGGCGCCACGATGACCACCGGCCCGGAGCCCGGCGGAATGGCCAGCACCTGTTCGGTCGGCTCGAAGTGCAGCGGACCCACCACGATCGCTTCGGCCGGCCAATCCGGTCGCGGCACCTCCAGCGCGGGCAGCGTGGCGATCAGGCGCCGCAACGGCCCGGGGTCGCGGGCGGGCAGGCCGATCTCGACACGGACCGCCGCTCGTTGCCGTAGGCCTGCACGCCACGACCGCGCCGTCAACGCCCGCATCACCGAGTCGCGAAACCGACCGCGCAAGCCCGTCCCCGGCGCCAGTCCACTCCCCAGCGGCGGCAACCCCTTCGAGGGCAAATACAGCGGATGCGGACTGAGCTCGACCCACGGTGTGCCCATCAGCTCCGCCGACATTCCGCCGCAGGCGGTGATCACGTCGGACACCACCAGATCCGGTGCCAAATCTCGCATTTGGGGAAGATTGAGCACCGCCATCCGCGCGGCACGCTGATGAATCTTGGCGCCGGCGTCGCGGTCGTCGTCGGCGGCGGTGGGATCGAGGCCCAACAGTTCGACGGCTTCCACACCCGCAGCGCGGGCGGTTTCCAGCCACTCAGTTCCGGTGAGCAGCGTCGGTGCGTCGCCCGCGTCAATAAAACGCTGGCACAGCGCGATCGCGGGGAACGAGTGCCCCGGATCCGGCCCGGCGACCACTGCGACGCGCACTGCCCTACCTTGTCACAAACCTCTAAGCTGGCGACCATGACTGAGCAGACCGCCCAAAACACCCGTACCGTTGAGGTTTTTCTGAACGCGCTGCAGGACCAGGACTTCGACACGGTCGAGGCTGCACTGGCCGATGACCTGGTGTACCAGAACGTCGGTCTGCCGACTATCTACGGCCGGAACCGGGCGATGAAGCTGTTTCGGCGGATGGAGGGCCGCGCCGGATTCGAGGTCAAGATCCACCGCATCGCCGGCGACGGCGCCGCAGTTCTCACCGAGCGCACCGACGCGCTGATCTTCGGACCGCTACGGCTGCAGTTCTGGATCTGCGGCGTATTCGAAGTGCACGACGGGCGAATCACGCTGTGGCGCGACTATTTCGACTTCTACGACATCTTGAAGGCGACGGTGCGCGGCCTGGCCGCGTTGGTGTTGCCCTCGCTCAAAGCGCGGTTCTAAAGCCTGGCAGCCCGCGGAGTTCCTCGAACGCCTGCGCCCAACCGACCAGGCGATCCGTCGCGGCGGTCAGTTCGTCGCGATAGCGCTGGTTGGGCAGCGGCGTCCCGTTGGCTGACGACACCAATTGCGCTGCAGCGGTGACCATTTCGTTGTACTGACGCACGCCAGTACCCAACTGCGCGGTGAACGCGTTGATAGTGGGCACCAGATAAGACCGCGACTGCGGGGTGGCTGCCACTGCCCGCTCCATCGACACCACCTGCGCCGCGGTTGCCGCCATCGCGGCGGCGGTCTGGTTGGCCGCGGCGGTCAGGTCGCGGATCTCGGCGGCGGGCAGCATCTCGCCCCGCTCCATGACCCCCAACAGCGAGAAGAAGCCACGCTCGGACGCGCCCAGCGCGAACATCGCTGATCGCGCGGCCGAACCCGGTGGCGGCAGCCGACGCGTGCTGGCGGGCCGTTGCGGCGGCAACGGTTCTGCGCGCAACCAGCGATAGCGAAGCAGCAGCAGCGTCGCCGGAATCGCCAGGGCAACGGCGACCGCGCCGGTGATCTGCAGCAGCAACGCGAACCAGCCCCATGCCGCCAGCACCGCGGTCACCAGCCCCCAGAACACACATCCGGCGGCACAGATCAAGCCCCACCGCAGGGCGCGACGACGACGGCGCAGCAGCCGCGCCCGCGGATCGGTGACAACGCTGATCTTGTGCGCGACAAAGTCGCTGAGCTCTCCGGCGATCTCCCAACCGCGCTGGAAAACGCCGTGACTCGACTTCACCGCCATCGCCTTCCCCGTCTACTGCTGCCCGATGGGCTTTTGGGCGGCTTCGGCGGGCTTCGCCGGCGCGGCCGGGGTGGCGGTGTTGGCGCCAGTTGTCCCGCCGGCGGGCAACGCCTCGCCACGCATCGACGCTCGGATTTGTTCCAGCCGCGAGTGCCCGGCCATCTGCACACTGGCCTGCTCGACCTCGAGCATGCGGCCCTGAACCGAATTCTGCGCGAGTTCGGCGGCGCCCAGCGCGTTGGCGTAGCGGCGTTCGATCTTCTCGCGCACCTCGTCGAGGCTTGGGGTGTTGCCCGGCGCGGCAAGCTCGCTCATCGACCGCAGCGACGCGCTGACCTGCTCCTGCATCTTGGCCTGCTCCAGCTGGCTGAGCAGCTTGGTGCGCTCGGCGATCTTCTGCTGCAGCACCATCGCGTTCTGCTCGACGGCCTTTTTGGCCTGCGCCGCTGCTTGCAGCGCCTGGTCGTGCAATCCCTTGAGGTCTTCGACACTCTGCTCGGCGGTAACCAACTGCGCGGCGAACGCCTCGGCGGCGTTGTTGTATTCCGCGGCCTTCGCCGTGTCCCCTGCCGCGGTGGCCTGGTCGGCCAGCGTGACCGCTTGACGCACGTTGACCTGGAGTTTTTCGATGTCGGCCAGCTGCCGATTGAGCCGCATTTCGAGTTGACGCTGGTTGCCGATCACTTGTGCGGCCTGCTGGGTCAGCGCTTGGTGGGTGCGCTGGGCTTCCTCGATGGCCTGCTGGATCTGGACCTTGGGGTCGGCGCGCTCATCGATCTTCGCACTGAACAGCGCCATCAGGTACTTCCACCCTTTGACGAACGGATTGGCCATGAGTTGACTCCGCCTTCGTTGTCGATCGACTCCTGCCGCTCAATTTATCGGTTCGGCGCGCATCGCCGCACCTTCTGTTGAACGTACGTCAGCCAAAAGTACGCATATGTCAGGCAAGAGCCAACGACACCGCCGGCGGAATGACCACTTTGGTGTCCGGATCGATGTTGGTGGCACTCGGTTCAGCGGGCTCCTGGCCGGCCAACTGCTCACCGGCGTCGACGAGCACTTCCGACAGCGGGACCTCCAGCGCATCGCAGATCGCGCTCAGCAGCTCGCTGGACGCCTCTTTGCGGCCACGCTCGACCTCGGAGAGGTAGCCCAGGCTGACGCGCGCTGTGTCGGACACTTCACGCAGTGTGCGGCCTTGCGAAGTCCGAACCCGGCGCAGCACGTCGCCGATGACCTCACGCAACAATGACGACATGGTGCTCCCCTCGGGTCTGTGTAGCTATCGATGCTGATCAACAGCAATCATTCCGAACAACGCAGCCGGCACGCTGAATCGTTCCCGGCGATTTAGTAGCCGGTTAGGACGCCGTCGGGCGCCGACGAACATCCTTGGCGGCAGACGCGACGTAGTCCACCCCGGTGATGACCGTCAGCACGATCGCAACCGCCATGACGGCCGACGCCGTCAGATGCCAGGACCCGTTCAGCGGCAGCACGAACAATCCAATCGCCACCGCCTGCACGAGCGTCTTGAGCTTGCCGCCACGGCTGGCCGGAATGACGCCACGGCGCAACACAGCGAACCGCAGCACGGTGATCCCCACTTCCCGGACCAGGATCAATACGGTGATCCACCACGGCAGGTCGCCGAGCATCGACAGCCCGATCAGCGCCGCCCCGATGAGGGTTTTGTCCGCAATCGGATCGGCCAGAGCGCCGAACTCGGTCACCATGCCGTAGTTGCGAGCAAGCGCGCCGTCGAACCGGTCGGTGATCACGGCCACCGCGAAGATCACGAAAGCCGCAATGCGGCTTGGGGTTTGGTGTCCATCGCCGGCAAACAGCGTCAGCAGAAAGATCGGCACCAACACCAACCGCAGCAGGGTCAGCATGTTGGCGATGTTGGTCACCCTGGCACGGCTGACCAATGGACCGCTTTGAGGCTGACCTGACACGGCATCAGAATATCGGTTGGCCCTCTGCTCACCGAATAGCGGCGACCCGAGCTGAAACCGATACTCTGCACCCGTGAACGCAGCGGTCCGGCGCGCGCGAACCTCGGATGTGCCGGCGATCAAGCGCCTGGTGGACACCTACGCCGGCAAGATCCTGCTGGAAAAGAACCTGGTGACGTTGTACGAGGCGGTGCAGGAATTCTGGGTCGCCGAGTACGACGGCGAGGTCGTCGGCTGCGGGGCGCTGCACGTGCTGTGGTCGGATCTCGGCGAGGTGCGCACGGTGGCCGTCGACCCCAGCATGACCGGCCGCGGCATCGGCCATGCGATCGTGGACCGGCTCATCGAGGTGGCGCGCGAGTTGCAGCTCCAGCGGCTGTTCGTGCTGACCTTCGAAACCGAGTTCTTCAGCCGGCATGGGTTCACCGAGATCGAGGGCACCCCGGTGACGGCCGAGGTGTTCGAGGAGATGTGCCGTTCGTACGACATCGGTGTCGCCGAGTTCTTGGACCTGAGCTACGTCAAGCCGAACATCCTGGGCAATTCGCGGATGCTGCTGGTGCTCTAACGTGCTCTGGCTCGCGAGTGTGCAGCTGGCTGCACACTCGGTGCCGAACGTGAAGCTGGCCGCACACTCGGCGCTACGCGCGCGACGCGGCGCTCTTCGGGGCTATTCGGCGCTATTCGGCGGGCTCGTCGTCGCCGTCCCCGCCGCCGCGGATCGACGCCAGCGTCGCGGCCAGCTCGTCGGGCTTGACCAGCACGTCGCGGGCCTTGGACCCCTCCGACGGCCCGACAATGCCCCGGGTCTCCATGAGGTCCATCAGCCGTCCGGCTTTGGCGAACCCGACTCGCAGCTTGCGCTGCAGCATCGAGGTGGACCCGAATTGGCTCGAGACCACCAACTCGACGGCTTGCAGAAAAACGTCCATGTCGTCGCCGATGTCGGGGTCAACGTCTTTGCGCTCCAACGTGGACTTGGCGGTGGTGACGCCCTCGGTGTACTCCGGCTCGGCCTGCTCCTTGCAGGCTGCGACGACCGCCTGAATCTCCTCGTCGGTGATGAACGCGCCCTGTAGCCGTAGCGGCTTGCTCGCCCCCATCGGCAGGTACAGGCCGTCGCCCATGCCGATCAGTTTCTCGGCGCCTGCCTGGTCCAGGATCACCCGGCTGTCGGTGAGCGACGACGTCGCGAAAGCCAACCGGGACGGCACGTTCGTCTTGATCAGTCCGGTGACCACATCGACCGACGGCCGCTGGGTGGCCAACACCAGGTGAATGCCGGCCGCACGGGCCTTCTGGGTGATCCGCACGATGGCGTCCTCGACGTCGCGAGGAGCGGTCATCATCAGGTCGGCCAGCTCGTCGACGATCGCCACCACATATGGGTATGGCCGGTATTCGCGTTGACTGCCCAGCGGCGTGGTGATCTCACCGGAGCGCACCTTGGCGTTGAAGTCGTCGATGTGCCGCACCCGCGACGCCTGCATGTCCTGGTAGCGCTGCTCCATCTCCTCGACCAGCCAGGCCAGCGCCGCGGCGGCTTTCTTCGGCTGGGTGATGATCGGGGTGATCAGATGTGGAATGCCTTCGTACGGCGTCAGTTCCACCATCTTCGGGTCGATCAGGATCATCCTGACCTCCTCGGGGGTGGCGCGCGCCAACAGCGACACCAGCATCGAGTTGACGAAGCTGGACTTGCCGGATCCGGTGGAGCCCGCTACCAGCAGGTGCGGCATCTTGGCCAGGTTGGCCGAAATGAAATCGCCCTCAATGTCTTTGCCCAATGCGATCACCAGCGGATGGTGGTCGCGGCGGGTCACCGGGGCGGTGAGCACGTCGGCCAGCCGCACCACCTCCCGGTCGGTGTTGGGCACCTCGATGCCGACAGCGGACTTGCCGGGGATCGGCGCCAGCATCCGGACACTCTCGGTGGCCACCGCGTAGGCGATATTGCGTTGCAGCGCAGTGATTTTCTCGACCTTGACCCCTGGCCCCAGCTCGACCTCGTAGCGCGTCACCGTGGGCCCCCGGGTGCAGCCGGTGACGGCCGCGTCGACCTTGAACTGCTCGAGCACCGAGGTGATGGCGTCGACCATGTAGTCATTGGCTGCGCTGCGCTTCTTGGGTGGATCGCCCGCCACCAGCAAGCTCAACGGCGGCAGCGTGTACGGTCCTTCCACCACCCGGTCCACCACCAACGGCTCTCGCTTAGCCTTCCGGCGGCCGCGCGAAACGGTCGGCTCGGGCACCGTGGGCGTGTCGTCCGGCGCGACGGGATCCTTACCGGAAGGCCACGGCTGGGACTCGTCGCCATAGCTGGCGTCGTCGTAGTAACCGTCGGAAAAGTCTTCGGCGACACTATCTTCGGCCTCGTCATACTCGGGCTCGTCGAAGTACCCACGGTCGAACATCCGGGTGGCGAACATGGCGCGCACCGTCTCGGGCACCTCGCGAATCGTGGTGCCGGTCAACAGCAGCAGACCAAACAGCGACCCGATGAACAGCAGTGGCGCGGCAATCCACACGCTCAACCCCTCGGAGAGCGGCCCTGCAATAGCGAACCCGACAAAGCCCGCCGCGTGCTGCCGCCCGACCGGGTTGTCCGGAGACCCGGCCCACAGATGCCACAGCCCCAGCACCGGTACGGCCACCATCGCCGCGCCCAGCACCAGCCGTGGCCGCGCATCGGGGTTCGGCTCGGTGCGCATCAACACCACCGCCACCGCGGCGGTGACCACCGGCAGGATTACGACGCCCGAACCGATGAACGTGCGCAGCACCGAGTCGACCCAGGCGCCAACCGGGCGGGCGGCGTCGAACCAGCAGCTGGCGGCAATCACCACCGCCAGGCCCAGCAGCGTCAGCGCAATCCCGTCGCGGCGATGGCCCGGGTCGATTTCGCGGGCCCGCCCGACCGAACGCGCGGTGGTCCCGGCGCCTTTGGCGAGCATCAGCCACGTCGCGCGCATGGCCCGCCCGCAGGTCAGCCCCGCCGAGGCAACCAGGGAGGAGTTACGCCGCCGAGCGGGCCTGCGGCGCGGCGACGCCGGGCGCGCGGGCCGGCCGCTCCCCCGGGAAGTGGCTTTTGACCTGCTTGTTCGGGCGCCAGATCGCGCAACGGTCTTACTAGCCATGGGCTCCAGCCTAGTCGCAAGCGCCCCATATTCACCATCAGCCACACGGGTCACAGAAGGGTGTCAATTTGGTCATCGTCTCGGACAATCGGGCCATTCCGGCGCCGCACGGGGTGAAAGCACTGCTCACCACGCGGCCCGTCGGGCGCACCTGAGTAGGGTGATGGCCGTCCGGTACGTCATACGGCGGCGACCCGCTGCGCCCGCCCCGCGCTTGCGATCGCCGCGACTCAGTGAGGAGTTCGTCGCATGCCCGTCGTCGTTGCCACCATGACCGTCAAACCCGAATCGGTCGACACCGTCCGCGACATCCTGACCCGCGCGGTCCAAGAAGTGCACAACGAAGCGGGCTGTCAGCTCTACGCGCTGCACGAATCCGGGGAGACCTTCGTGTTCATCGAGCAGTGGGCCGACGCCGACGCGCTCAAGGCGCACAGCTCCGCGCCCGCGGTGACCACCATGTTCAAAGACGCCGGCGAGCATCTGGTCGGGGCGCCCGACATCAAGATGCTGACTCCCGTCGTGGCCGGCGATCCGGACAAGGGCCAGCTTCGCCGCTGATGGCGGGCCCGCTAGCCGGAAAAGTCGCGCTGATCACCGGCGCCGCCCGCGGTCAGGGCCGCGCCCACGCGGTACGGCTGGCCTCCGACGGCGCCGACATCATCGCCGTCGACCTGTGCGCGCAGATCGCCAGCGTGCCCTACCCAATGGCCACCCCCGACGATCTGGCCGCCACCGTAAAGCTCGTCGAAGACGCCGGCGCGCGCATCGTGGCCAGCCAAGGCGACGTGCGCGATCGCGACTCGCTGAACGCCGCCTTGCAGGCCGGTCTCGACGAGCTGGGTCGGCTGGACATCGTCGTGGCCAACGCCGGGATCGCACCGATGCAGGCCGGCGCCGACGGGTGGCGCGACGTGATCGACGTCAACCTCACCGGTGCGCACCACACCGTCGAGGTCGCGATACCGACGATGATTTCGCAGGGCGACGGGGGGTCGATCGTGCTGATCAGTTCGGCCGCGGGGCTGGCCGGTATCGGCAGCCCCGATGCCGGCTCCATCGGGTATGCCGCTGCCAAACACGGGCTGGTCGGATTGATGCGGGTCTACGCCAATCACCTTGCCCCGTACAGTATCCGGGTCAACTCGGTGCATCCCGCCGGCGTCGACACGCCGATGATCAACAACGAGTTCACCCGACAGTGGTTGGCGGACTTACTCGCCCAATCCGATTCCCCACCCGACATGGGCAATGCGCTACCGGTCCAGGTGTTGCAACCCGACGACATCGCCAACGCGGTGGCGTGGCTGGTGTCCGACCAGGCGCGCTACATCACCGGCATCACCTTGCCGGTCGATGCGGGCTTTCTGAACAAGCGCTGATAACGGTGGCAAATCCGGCTGCGCAGACGGCTTTTGGACCCATGATCTTGGCGGCCATCGAGCACCATCAGCCGCCCGGGCGACGGCTGGTGGACGACGACCTGGCCGGTCGATTTCTGCCAATGCCGGCGCGGTGGCTGGTTGCCGCCACACGGCCGGCGCCGCTGCGGTCGCTGTTCGTTCGTGCGTCGGAGTCGATGGGCCCGGGGTTGTGGGTCAATATGGCCTGCCGCAAACGCTACATCGCCGACAAGCTCAACGAAGCGCTCGGCGACATCGATGCAGTGGTGATCCTCGGCGCCGGATTGGACACTCGTGCTTATCATCTCGCGCAGCACACCCATATCCCGATCTTCGAAGTGGACCAAACCATCAATATCGCCCGCAAGGCGGCGATCGTGCGCCGCGTCCTGGGCGCACAGCCGCGGTCAGTCCGGTTGGTGCCGATGGATTTCGAACGCGACGACTTGCTCACCACGCTGGCCGAGCACGGCTACCAAGCTAACTACCGCACCTTTTTCATCTGGGAAGGTGTGACCCAATACCTGACCGAGGACGCCGTCCGAGCAACCCTGGAAGGGTTGCGGCCGGTGCCCACAGGCAGCCGCTTGGTATTCACATATGTCCGTCGTGATTTCATCGATGGCACCAACCTGTATGGCACCCGCACGTTGTATCGCAAGGTACGGCAGCGTCGGCAACTCTGGCACTTCGGTATCCAGACTCAGGACGTCGCAGCCTTCCTCGACGAATTCGATTGGCGCCTGGTGGAGCAGGCCGGGCCCGATTATTTTGTCCACAACTATGTCAAGCCGGCCGGCCGCAATCTGCCGGCATCACAGCTGGAATGGTCTGCGTACGCCGAAAAGGCGTAGGGCTCCGCGCTGACGTTGAGATTGCGTCCAGGGTCGTGATCGAGCGAAAATCACAGCCCTGGGCGCAATCTCAACGCCCAAGACCTAGATCTCCAGTACGGTTGGCACGATCATAGGCTGCCGGCGATAAGTTTCACCCACCCACTTGCCGACCGTGCGGCGCACCGCCTGGGCAATGCGAACCGGATCAGTTACGTTCTCGGCGGCAAGCAATTCCAGCTCGGCCTCGACTTTACACACGGCCGGTTCCAGCGCCTTGGGATCTTCGGAGAAGCCGCGCGAGTGCAGATGCGGTGGGGCGGCGGGCTTTCCGGTCCCGCGTCGTACCACCACGGTTACCGCGACGAAACCCGACGACAGAATGAGCCGCTCGCCAAGCGTGGTATCGCCGACGTCGCCGACGATCAAACCGTCGACGAACATCTTGCCGACGGGCACCGCACCGGCGATGGTGGCCCTACCGCCCACCAAGTCGACGCTGACGCCGTTCTCCGCCAGCAAGATCGACTCCTCGGGCACCCCGGTGCGGGCGGCCAGCTGGGCGTTGGCGCGCAGCATCCGCCAGGTGCCGTGCACCGGCATGACGTTGCGCGGCCGCACCCCGTTGTACAAGAACAGCAGTTCACCAGCGTAGGCATGGCCTGAAACATGCACGCGCACTTGCTGATTAGTGACCACGCGGGCACCGATCCTGGACAGCGAATCGATGACGCCGAAGACGGCTTCCTCGTTGCCCGGAATCAGCGATGACGAGAGGATGATCAGGTCGTCTGACGTCAGCGTGATGCTGCGATGCTCGCCGCGCGACATCCGCGACAGCGCCGACATCGGCTCGCCCTGAGTGCCGGTCGTGATCAGCACCACCCGTTCTGGTGGCATCATCTCTGCCGCACCGATGTCGAGCAGGTCGGAGTCGTCTACCCGTAAGAAACCGAGCTCGCGCGCAATTCCCATGTTGCGCACCATGGATCGGCCGACGAACGACACCCGTCGGCCCAACGCCACAGCGGCGTCGACGATTTGCTGCACGCGATCGACGTTGGAGGCGAAGCATGCCACGAGCACCCGCCCCTCGGCACCACGGATCAACCGGTGCAGAGTCGGGCCGACCTCGCTTTCGCTCGGCCCAACGCCGGGGATCTCGGCATTGGTCGAGTCGCACAGGAACAGGTCCACACCGTCGTCACCGAGCCGGGACATCCCGGGCAGGTCGGTGGGACGGCCGTCGAGCGGGAGTTGGTCGAGTTTGATGTCGCCGGTGTGTAAGACGGTTCCCGCGCCGGTGCGCACCGCGATCGCCAGGGCGTCGGGGATGGAGTGGTTGACGGCGAAGTACTCGCACTCGAATACCCCGTGGGTGCTGCGCTGCCCCTCGGCGACCTCGAGCAACACCGGCTTGAGCTGATGCTCGCGGCATTTGGCGGCGACCAGCGCCAACGTGAATTTCGATCCGACGATCGGGATGTCGGGGCGCATCTTGAGCAAAAACGGGATGGCGCCGATGTGGTCCTCGTGTGCATGGGTCAGCACCAGGGCCTCGATGTCGTCGAGCCGGTGCTCGATATGCCGCAGGTCCGGCAGGATCAAGTCGACGGCGGGTTCGTCGTGGGTGGGGAACATCACGCCGCAGTCGATAATCAGCAACCGGCCCAGGTGCTCGAAGACGGTCATGTTGCGGCCGATTTCGCTGATACCGCCCAACGCGGTGACCCGCAACCCGCCCGGGGTCAATGGTTTTGGCGGGGCGAGTTCTTCGTTCACCTGTAGCTCACCGCAGCACCGAGGCCGCACGCATGTCGGCGGCCAATGCTTCGACCTGCTCGGGAGTCGCGGGCATCTGTGGCAGCCGCGGGTCTCCCACGTCGATGCCCTGCAGGCGCAGACCGGTTTTAGACATCGTCACGCCACCGAGACGGCCCATCGCGTTGCACAACGGAGCCACCGCGACGTTGATCTTGCGCGCGGTAACGACATCTCCAGAATTGAAGGCAGACAATAGCTCTCGCAGCTGGCCTGCTGCCAAATGAGAGATCACGCTGATGAAGCCGACCGCGCCCATCGCCAGCCAGGGCAGGTTGAGCGTGTCGTCGCCGGAGTAGTAGGCCAGACCGGTGTCGGCCATCACCTGACCGCCGCTGTGCAGGTCACCCTTGGCATCTTTGACCCCAACGATGTTCGGGTGCGACGCCAGCGCAACCAGGGTGGCGGGTTCGATCGGGACCACCGAGCGTCCGGGGATGTCGTAGAGCAGCACCGGCAGGTCGGTAGCGTCGGCGACCGCGGTGAAGTGCGCAATCAGCCCACTCTGCGGCGGCCTGGAGTAGTACGGGGTGACCACCAGCAGGCCGTGCGCGCCCTCGGCTGCGCATGCCTTGGCCAGCTGGACGCTGTGCGCGGTGTCGTAGCTGCCGGCGCCGGCGATGATCCGGGCACGGTCGCCCACCGCGTTCAGCACGGCGCGCAGCAAGGCCAGCTTCTCGGCGTCGGTCGTGGTCGGCGACTCGCCGGTGGTGCCCGACACCACCAAACCGTCGCATCCGGCGTCGACGAGATGGTTCGCCAGGCGAGCGGCGCAGGCAAGGTCCACAGAGCCATCCGGGCCGAACGGCGTCACCATGGCGGTCAGCAGCGTGCCGAGGCGTGCTTGGACGTCGAATCCGCCGGTGCTCACAGCTGACCAGATTACCTGCCGGCCTCAAGACTCCGTGGCGAGCGGACTGGTCGCGACCTCGGTGCCGTCGGCCAGCGTGGAGATCTGGAAATCACCGAAGACCGCGGGGGCGACGTCGACGAGCTGGCGCAGGCATGCGATCGCCAGCCGCCGAATCTCCAGGTCGGCGTGCTCGCTGCCGCGCATGGCGATGAAGTGCCGCCACGATCGGTAGTTGCCGGTGACCACGATGCGGGTTTCGGTGGCGTTGGGCAGCACGGCGCGGGCGGCCTGACGGGCCTGCTTTCGCCGTAACACCGCATTGGGCTGATCAGCGAACTTGGCTTCCAGCCTGCTCAGCAGGTCGATATAGGTAGCGCGGCTGGCGTCGGCGGCCTCGGACAGGATTTGCTGCAATTCCGGGTCGTCCTGCATTCCCGGAGGCACCACGACCTGCGAATTCTTCTCCGGCACGTAACGCTGCGACAGCTGCGAGTAGGAAAAATGCCGGTGCCGGATCATCTCGTGCGTGCACGATCGGGAGATACCGGTGATGTAGAACGACACGCTGGCGTGTTCGAGCACCGACAAATGCCCGACGTCGATGATGTGCCGCAGATAAGACGCGTTCGTGGCGGTGCGGGGGTTGGGCTTACTCCAGCTCTGGTAGCAGGCCCGGCCGGCGAACTCCAGCAACGCCTGGCCGCCGTCGGCGTCGGTGCTCCATGGCACGTCCGGCGGCGCCAGGAACTCGGTCTTGGCGATCAGTCGCACGCGCAACGGCGCGGTCTCGGCCACGGCGCTCACCTTAGCCCGTTGGCTCACCGCCACCGCGCCCATACATAGGGCACCAGCGCCCGCAAGAACTCGAGGTCGGGGCCCGGCTGCGCGGCGGCGAATGCCTGCTCGAAATACTCCTCGGCGACCAGCAGAATCCCTTCGGCGTACTCGCTGGTGAACCTGATGCTGCCGTAAGAGTCCATCAGCCGGCGGATCGTGTGCACCAGTTCGGCCGAGCGCTCCGATCGCTTCAGCCGCAGGTAATGACGCACCAGCGCGTGGTCGGAGCCCTGCGCGACGCTGAGCAGGTGCATGAGCGGCAGTGTGCGTTTGCCCTCATACAGGTCGCCCAGAATTTCCTTGCCATACATGCGCTCGTCACCGAGGAGGTTGAGCAGATCGTCGCGGATCTGAAATGCCGCGCCGAAATGAAACCCGAAGCGTACCAACGGGCCTAGCTCCACCGTGCCCCGTGATCCGACCAGCGCGCCGACCCGCAGCGGGTGGATGGTGGTGTACCAGCATGTCTTGTGCATGATGAGGTTGAGGTAGTCCTCGGGGCCCAGATCCACCACTTCGTCGAGTTGCCAACCGACTTCGGTCGCCTGACCCTCGAGCGTGCGCATCGCCATGGTGTCGAACTCGCTCCATACCAGGTCGGCCAGATCGCGGTCGAGGCAGCGGGTTGCTGCACGCAGAACCTGCCCGGCCACGATCGCCAAACCGTCGCCGGCGTTGAGCGCGGCGGCGACGCCGTACCTGGACGCCAAGGTGGGCCGGCCGCGGCGCATCTCGCTGCCGTCGGCGACATCGTCGTGCACCAGAAAAGCGTTGTGCATCAGCTCGATTGCCACGGCGATGCCGAGCAGGTCGTCCCGATTCGCCCCGAAGGCGCGGCCCGCCGACAAGCACAGCGCCGGCCGCAGCGCCTTACCCGGCCGCGACGGGTATTCGCGCATCGGCGCGTAAAGCCATTGGCTCGGTTCACCATCGGGCAGCGCGTCCAGCATCGAACGACGCACTGTTTTCCCGATTTGTCGCAGCCGGTCCTCGACGGTGGAAATAAGTTCCGACCGGTCGGCCGTACTAGTCATGAGTCCCGTGGCAGCACGCTCACCACGACCGGCAACCAGATATCGGGATAACCATCGGCAAGCAACGTGCCGCGGTAGTGGGCGGCGGCGATGCCGTCGGGCACGTCCACCTGCACGGTGACGCCCCGGCTGCAGCGCGCCACCATCGGCACGGTGTCGGGCTCGAAGCGCACCATGTCCGAACCGATCATCGCGCCGTCGTGGGCCAGCAAGTCGCTGCACCGCAACCGCACCTTGCCCAGGTCTTCGGGGCCGGCGTTGTGCAGCCAGACTTCGGTCGACACCGCGCCGGGCTCGGCGGCCACCAGACAAACAGCTCCGTTCGAGGTGCCGTGTTGGACATCGAAGGTCGCAACTTCGCCGGGTGGTCGCGTCGCCCCGCGCAGCGACTCGACCGCCTGGGCGGCCATCCGTTGCCATAGCTGCAACAGTTTGTCCACATCCGGCGGCGGCGCAGACTCCGGTTTGTTATCGGCCTCTCCGGCAACGGATTTGGTGTCGGCCATTCGGACGAACCGATTGACGACCTCAGTCGCGGCCCGAAATCCACGGGCCTGAATCTCCCCCAGGGCCCGGATGTTCAGTGCCGGATCGAACACCGATGCCCACGGCACACCGGCGATGCTGCCGTTGTCGCCCCGCCGTTCGGTCACATCGGCCCCCTTGCGGTTCCCGCAGTTCGCCCTACATTTTGCCTGCTCATCGCCTATGCTAATGCCACAAGTGGTGGGAGGTCGGGCGTTGCTGAATCTGCTACAAACCCAATTGTCGTTTTTCGGCGCCATCGATGAGGCTGTCCGATACGCCAAACAGGGCAACGGCGAGAACCCGGACGCCGTGCTGCGCACCGTGGAAACCCTGCTGCCGGGCACCACCGGTTTCGGCCAGGCCGGCTGGTACCGCGAACTCGAAGACTTCGCCAACCGGCCATCGGTGCGCGTTTTCCGTTCGCCCGTAAGGTTTCCCACCGTTAGCGAGTCGCTCGGCTATCTGCAGGCATCGACGGCCGAAGAGCGGATGGGCCGCTCTATTGAATGGCCGGGCCGCGATACCGGCCTGGCGCCGGCGCAGTTGCCAGAGCGTGTTGCCGACGCCTACGACCCGGCTCATGATCCGGTGCTGGCCCGATCCGCCTACGCGGCGATGGTGCTGGCGAAGATCGACAACCTTGGTGGCACTCCCCCCGAGATCAGAGAGATCGAGAATCTGTCCGCGCAGATCATGACCGCGTCCGTCAACTTCTGGCGCGAAACCCCCGACCGATTCGACGCCGACAGCCCGTTGTCGGATCAGACCGTCCAGATTCTGCTCGACCAAGCCGAGCGCGTCGACTCGCGGCGAAGCTGGCATACCCTGGCTGCGCAAGTAGTCGATCCGAAATTCGCCGACCAATCGCTGCCGTGTTTCGCCACCCTCGAAGACGACAACGGCCAGTACTGCAGCACCCTCTACACCGACGCGACCGATGACGACCTGAGCGTCAACGACATCGAAAGAATCATTGACCCGAGAAACTGGAGCCTTTGCTGCAAGTTCTTCTGCTCGGTCGTCGCGCAGCAGCCGCCGTACGCCAAACGCGGATGGTCCCGGATTTTGGAGAAAATCGGTCCCGAATGCGACGAGTGGTGCCTCAAGACGGCCCTGCTGTTCTATTACGGGCGTGATGACAATGGTGGCATCTTCGTCAACTACGACCTCGACCCGAACCGCCAAGACGACTCGGGCATCGTCGAAGTCGACAACGGCTACATCTGGATCACGCCACGCCAGGGCAGCGATCCCTCCGAGAAGGGTGTACGGATCCGCAGCAGCAAGCAGGAGCGCGTGCAGGGCCTGAGCCCGACGGCAACGGCTGCGCTCGGCTCCCTGTTGGGTTGGGGCGATGCCGCTCACGAGCTGCTCGCCGGTACGGCCCGCAAGTTGCTGGCGGGAAAAATCCCAGGTACCAACCTCAAGCCGTTCCAGACCACGCCGCCGGCCGGCTTTGAGGCACAGATGGACTCAGGCGTTGCATCGCCGCCACCGGCCGGCGCGCATGCCACGCTGCCACCGAATTTCGGCGATACCGTCGACGATGTCCGCACCTTGGTCAACGATTTGATCAATCGCACCCGCGACGTCACTGCCGACGCCGTCAGCCGTTGGCTGGATGGCATGACGCGCGATGACGTCAAGGCGATCACCAGCACCGTCGGCACGCAGCTGCAAGAGTTCGCGCTGAAGGTCTACCAGACCGCGGAAAACAACGTGAAACCCCAAGTCATTCCGAATGATAAGGACGGCGCCAATGGATGACCCGATGGCGATCGCCACCCGTTACGCGACAATCACCCGCAAGATGGTCAACGACGCGGCGCAGGTCGCGATCGATGCCTTCGACAAGATCAACGACACCAAGGGCAGCGGGTCCACCTACACCGCAACGGACGCGATCGAATCGATCACCCAACTCGCCCGTATCGCCCTGCGCGGTGCCGCAGGACTCGCACGCATTCCGTTGCAGATCCAGCCGAACAACGGCCCAATGCTGGTCGCCGACGAGGTCGCCGCGGTCATCGAACGTGCTTTGACCGATGCGACAGCGGTAGCCGGCGACGCGGCCGAAAAGCTCAACGCCGGCACATTCAAAGACGAGTGGGTGGACTCGGCGGTCGCCTTGACCGGCATGGGGGTCCTTCGGGTTGCCGAGATCGCCGAAGCGATCGGTGCCGGACCGGGTGTGCTGGGTGATCCACGAATGTTCTTCGGCCCATACACGATCAACGGAGCCGACCCCGCCGACGAATTGGTGCTCAAGATTGGCAAGCTGGCCCGCCCGAGTGTCGACGAGGACATCGCCGGACTTGTCCGCTTCATACCTGCGGGCGGCGTGTTGAAGGCGGGCGGCAACCGCAAGTTCTGGTTGGCGATCAACTCCGCGGGAATTCCCAGCGGCATCTTCCAAGGGGAAGTGGCTGTTCTCAAGAATGGTGTCCCCCAGCCGGGCCTATCCCTGCCGGTCACTCTCAACCTGTGAACAGACCCGACCAGCCGCCTGGCGTTGACGAACTGCTCGATCGGGCGCTGCAAGCGCTCGCCGAGGGACATCGGGCAACCGCCAACCGGCTGGCTGAGCAGGTTCTGGCCGTCGACCACCACAACGCCGACGCCGAAGACCTGCTCGCCGCGCCCGCCGATTCGGGCGAGATCCGCAGGATAACAATCCTTTTCGCTGATCTCGTCGACTCGACGGTGTTGTCGACGCAGATCGAGCCGGAAACGTATCGCACGGTTGTCGGCCGCTACCGCGATGAGGTGCAACGCACCGTCGAACGTTATGGCGGCCATATCGGTACCAGCAAGGGCGACGGGCTGCTGGCATTCTTCGGCCACCCCGAACCCCACGAGGACGACGTGCGGCGCGCCGTGCAGGCCGGGTTGGACATTACCCGTGAGGTGGGCAGGCTCAGTGAACAAGTCCGGCGCCGTTTCGGTTTCGACATCGCGGTGCGGGTCGGGGTGCACCGCGGAATCGCGTACTTGGACACCGCGCAAGATGACGTCTACGGTTTCGCCGCCAATCTCGCCGCTCGGGTGTGCAGCCTCGCCGAGCCGGGCACCCTCGCGGTCTCGGAGTCTGTCGAGCAACTCGTCCGGACCCGATTCGAACTCAAGGCGCAGCTTCCCAAGGCCGTCAAGGGAGTCGATCAACCGGTTCGCTATTTCCTCGTTGTCGCCGAACGCGACCTCACCCCCACTCCGGCAGGCCCGATGGTCGGCCGGGAACGTGAGCTCGCATACCTGCGACAGGCGTGGGCGCAGGTGAGTGTCGGACAGTTGGACACCCCCGGTGTCGTGTTCGTCGGTGAGGCGGGAATCGGCAAAAGCCGGCTGGCCTGGTCGGCCGTGGCGATGGCGGAAAGCTCGCACGGCGTCGTCCTGCAACTGATCGGGTCGCCGTTTTACACCGACGTCGGCCTTCGTCCAGTCCGACGGCTGTTGGAACGCCGCTGTGGCATCGGCCGCACATCCCAGCCCGCGGAACGACTTCAGCTTTTGCGCCACGAAATCGAGGAACTCGCACTGGACCCGGGCGCCATGGTCCCGCTGTTGGCTCCGGTGCTCGGCATCGGACCCGAAACCGGATACCAGCAGATACCCGCAGAGGGCCGCAAGCTGTATCAACAGATCACCGGCGCAGTCCACGAGTACCTGATGGCGTGCAGCCGAGACACGCCGTCGCTCATCCTCGTCGAGGACATGCACTGGTTCGACGAGGACACGGTCGACGTGGTCCGCTCGCTGCTGAGCGCCGACCTCGGCGGGCACGTCATGGTCGTCATGACCAACCGCGTCCCGATGTCGTTGCCCGATACCGCACGAGCGCAGGGGTTTGAACTCGAGCCGCTCAGCGACGACGAAGCCAACCAACTGATCACGGCCTTGCACCCGGAGGTGCGAGCCGATGAACAACATGCGATACGTCGACGCTGCGTCGGAATTCCGCTCTATATCGAAGAAGTGGTCGCGAAAATCAAGGAGCAGCCCTCTGATGCGGCCAGTTCGACCGGCGTGCCCGACACGCTGTATGAGGCGTTGTTCGCGCGGCTTCGGTCCAGTCCGAGCGCGGTGCGGGTGGTCGAGGCGGCCGCTCTCATGGGCGGCCGCATCGAGCGGGGGCTGGTGCTGTCGGTCCTCGATTTGGCCGAGGATGACGTCGACGCGGTGCTCGCCGAATTGGTGAGCGGACGGGTGCTCGATTCGCTTGGCCGCGACAGCTTCCGCTTCCGCCATGAGCTGCTGCGGGAAGTGGCCGAGGAACTCGCGCCCCCCACGCTTCGCCGCAGCTTGCACAGCCGTATCGCGGACGCCTTGGCGTCCGCGCAAGGCAATCCGGACTGGCCGTTGATCGCGCGCCACTACGAGCGCGCCGAGCGCTACCTCGAGGCGGCCTCGGCCTACGGTGCGGCGTCGGCCAACGCCCGGCAGCGCGGTGCCCTCGGCGAGGCGCTGACTTATCTGACGTATGCCGTGTCGCAGGTCGACCGCTGTGTGCCCGGACCAGAACGCGACCGCCTCGAGGTCGCGCTTCGGCTCGGACGCGCGTTTTTGACACAGGCTGCCGAAGGCTTGTCAAGCCCCAAGGTCGCCGCCGACTTCGAACGCTGCCTCGCCCTGTGCGGCAGCGACTTAGCCGACGACGACCTGTTTTCGACGGTGATGTCGCTCTACCCGTACTACACGATGCGAGCCGACCTCGACCGCGCCGAACGATTGGTCCGATCGGTGCGCGCGCAACTCACCGGTCCGCGCGAGTGCTTCCTGCCCATCAACGAATTCGGGCTCGGCATGCTGGCGTGGTATCGCGGCGAGTTCGGCTACGCCCGCGAAAAGCTCGAGCTGGCCGCAAACACGTTGACCGAGGAATGCACCCGCGACCTCGAAGCGATGCTGTTCATGCCCAACGACGCCACCGCCGGCCTGTATACGCATGTGGCGCTGTCCCGCTACATCGACGGCGATCTCGCCGGCGTGGCCACCGAGCTGGATCGGGCCGAACGACGGTGCGCGCAAACACCGTTTCCCAAAGGCGCTTTCAGCCTGGGGTACGTGTGGCAGATGGAGATTTTGATTCGGGTGGAATCCGGACAGCTGCAGCGCGCCGCACAGATCGCCGCCGAACTGATCACCCTGGGCGAGCAGCATGGTTTCGATGCCTGGACGCTCACCGGAACCGCGCAGCAGGCTACAGTGGCCGCCCTGACGGCCTTGGCGGACAACGCCGATCCGGCGGTGTTGCAGCCGCATATAGCCGCGCTGACCGCTTTCGTCGAGACATGTCGGTCCATGAAC
This sequence comes from Mycobacterium shimoidei, assembly GCF_900417275.1. Classification (NCBI taxonomy): domain Bacteria; kingdom Bacillati; phylum Actinomycetota; class Actinomycetes; order Mycobacteriales; family Mycobacteriaceae; genus Mycobacterium; species Mycobacterium shimoidei. The sequence continues at coordinate 4,212,280 of NZ_UEGW01000001.1, forward strand.
GCGATCTCGCTCATCACCTTTTACGACGCCATCCTGGCTCGGCTGTTGACCGCCGCCGGCGAAGTGCCGAAAGCCCGCGAACGGCTCGAGACGGCACTGGAATTGGCCGAGCACACCAAGATGCACTTCTATGACGCGGAGCTGTTGCGGCTGCGAGCACACACCACAGACGACGTCGAGGCAAAGCGCGCCCAGCTTAAGGCGGCCCGGGAGCTGGCTCGGCACCAGGATGCGCCGATTTTTGCGTTGCGCGCCGCCGCCGACCATTTCAGGCTCGACGGTGCATCGGCCGCACCAACCCTGTCGGACGCACTGAACCGGTTTCCCGACGACAGCACGTGGCCAGAAGTCGCTCTCGCACGGGCAATGCTGGGGTGAGACGGCCCGGGGGTAAGGTCGCTATCCTGGGTGGCGGCATGGCGGCGTTGAGTGCGGCCTGGCGGCTCAGTGAGCCCGGCTGGAGAGATCGCTTCGAGTCCATAACGGTGTACCAACGCGGCTGGCGGCTCGGCGGCAAAGCCGCGTCCAGCCGCGGCGCATGCGGACGCATCGAAGAACACGGGCTACACATCTGGCTGGGCTCGTACGAGAACGCGTTCGCGCTGCTGCGCGAGTGCTATGCCGAATTAGACCGGGCTACAACCGATCCCACCGCGCCGATACGGACGTGGGAGGAGGCGATCGGACCGGCTGACAACCCCGCACTGGCCGACTGGTGGGACGGCGAACCGATGACGTGGCGTGGGACGCACCCGCGCGACGAGGCGCTGCCCGGCGACCCGAACAACACGGGTCGCGAACTTACGGCGGTCATGTTCGTCGAGCGCGCCCTACGGTTGGTGCTCGCCTTCACCGACTCGCTGCGCGACGCGGCACCTGGGCGCCTGATGCTCAGCACGTCGCCTCAACCGCCGTCGTCTGCGCCGTCACCGCCGTTTGACGCGACGGTTCGGGCGACGCTGGCGGCGCTGCTGGCCGTAGTGGATCCGCGCTTGCGCGAGGCGCCCGCCGCTGAGGTCCTCGACCACGCGCTCGACGCGATCCGTGATGCGATCGACTCCGACAGTCGAGCGGATCGCGGGCGCAGTTGGGTGTTGATTTCCCTTGTTGTCGCCGCGGTGCGCGGCATCGTCGCCGACAAGCTGATCACCGATGCCGGCGGCTTCGCGGCCATCAACGACGAGGACTTCTGCGACTGGATCGTTCGGCACGGCGCGCACCGTGACGTTCTCGATTCGGCAATGGTGCGCGGTGTGTACGACTTGGTGTTCGGGTACCGCGACGGCGACCCGCAGCGGCCGGCGGTCGCCGCCGGGGTGATGACATTTCTTCTGGGCCAAGCCCTCTTCGGGTACCGGGGCGCGTTCTTCTGGAAGATGACGGCAGGGATGGGCGACGTCGTGATCGCGCCCCTGTATCAGGTATTGCGAAACCGCGGTGTGCAATTCGAGTTCTTCCATCGCCTCGACGCGCTGCACTTGGATGCTTCGCGTCAATCGGTCGGCGCGATAACCATGGCCCGCCAGGTCCGCCTCGCCGACGGTCGTCGGCACTACGAGCCGCTCGTCAGGGTTCGCAGGCTGCCGGTGTTCCCGAAATACCCGCTGGCCGAACAGCTCCAAACAGCCGCTGGAGTAGACGGGCTGGAATCGCATTTCGGTGCACGTACCGATGCCGAGGTCCGGACATTGCGGCGCGGCGTCGATTTCGATCACGTGGTGCTAGCCGTGTCGGTCGGGATGGTCCCGATCGTGGCCCAAGAGCTCATCGAGGACCGCCCGGAATGGCGTGGCATGACGGCACATGTGCGCACCGTGGCAACCCAGGCGTTCCAGATCTGGTTGAGGCCGGACGAGGCGTCGCTCGGCTGGCCCACGCCCGGAGCGACGGTCAGTGCCTATGTGCCGCCGTTCGACACGTGGGCCTCGATGCCCCAGACGCTGTGGGCCGAGGACTGGCCGCACGCCCAGCGGCCCGGCGCCGTCGCATATTTCTGTGGCAGCCTCGACGCGCCCTGGCCCACAACCGATGACCATCAGGACTACGTAGATCGATACACCAAGCAGGTGCAGGCCGCTGCTGTGCGGTTCCTCGATCACCATGTCGGGCTTTACTTCCCGAACGCCGTGACCGAAGCGGGCTTCGCGTGGCATCTGCTCAGCGGCGTGAACGGTGAACGCGCGCGCGAGGCGCTGGCGACACAGCACTTGAGCGTGAACATCGACCCGTCGGATCGCTACGTGCAATCGGTGCCCGGAAGCGACCGATACCGGCTGCGGCCGGACGAAAGCGGATATGACAACTTGGTTCTGGCCGGCGATTGGACTGACTGCGGCATGAACGCCGGCTGCATCGAAGCCGCGGTGATGTCGGGTCTGGAAGCGGCGAACGCACTGCTGGGGCGCAGCCGCTACCACCGCATCCGCGGTTTCTACCTGCCCTGAGCTGACTTACCTGAGCGCGGCTCGCAGTGCCGCGACCAGATCGCCGCGGTCACCAACCGTCACCTCACCCAGCCCCAGCCAGGACGCCATCGTCGTCAACTCGCCGGCCAGTGCTTGGGCGACCCTCGACGCCGACTGACCCGGTTCGGCGAACGCGCCCACCACGTGCAGCGCATCGCGACGACGGTGGGCCTTCAGGTCGACCCGCCCGACCAGGCGGCCGTCAAGCAGAAACGGCCACACGTAGTAGCCGTACTGCCGCTTGGCCGCGGGGGTGTAGATCTCGATGCGGTAGTGAAAATCGAACAACCGCTGCACCCGTGGCCGAAAGAAGATCAACGGGTCGAACGGGCACAACAGCGCCGTGCCGCGGTCGCGCCGCGGAATCGTCTGTCCCGCATATAGATACGCCGGGGCGGACCAGCCGCCGACGTCGACGCATTCCAGCTCGCCGTCGGCGACAAGCTTGGCCAGCGCCGGCTTGACCTGGGCCGGGGCCAGCCGGAAGTAGTCGCGGATGTCGGCCTCGGTGCCCACACCCAGTGCGGTTGCTGCGCGGAATGTGAGCTCGCGAACCGCCTCCTCGTCGTCGACCTGACGGGCCAGCACCTCGGCGGGCAGCACATTCTCGGTCAGGTCGTAGTGCCGGGCGAACCCGACCCGGGTGGCCGTGGTCAGCACCCCGGACGCGAACAACGCCTCGGCGACCCACTTGGTGTCGCTGCGATTCCACCAGGCGCCCTTGCTGCGGCGGGGCTCGGCGGCTAACTGCGCCTCGATCTGGCCGGCGGTACAGGGCCCGAGCCGCGCGACGACAGCGACCACCTCGTCGACCAGCCGCGGGTTGGCCCGCACGACATGCGAACCCCACCGGCCGTGCCGGTATTGCCGCATTCGCCAGCGCAGCAGCGGCCAGTCGTCGACGGCCATCAACGCAGCCTCGTGCGCCCAGTACTCGACGAGCAGGCGCGGCGAACGCGCGCTGTGGTTCCACGCCGCGCGGTCCAGCACGTCGCGGTCGTAGGGCCCGAGCCGACTGAACACCGGCGCGTAGTGCGCGCATACCACCGCCGACACCGAATCGAGTTGCAGCACCTGAATGCGGGAGATGAGCCGTCGCAGATGGGCGCGGCTGATCGCGCCGGCGGGCCGCGGTTGGTCAAGCCCTTGCGCCGAAATGGCGATCCGACGAGCCTGCGCCACCGTCAGGCGGCGCGCCTCAGGCAGGGTTCACCCCGCGCTGAATTTCTGCTCGAACGGCACCACGACGCCGGACTCTTCTTGGATTCGTTCCCGGTGCGCGGACTCGAGATCGGCGGGAACCGCTTCGAGTGCCCGGAACACGCCCATCAGTTGCTCGAGGATCTTGATGCGCCGCTCGCTCGCCTCCTCCATCACGAGGCGGGCCTGCTCACGGCATTGCTCGGCCTCCTGCTTGGCGTCGGCCAGCAGCTGGTCGGCCTCCTGCTGGGCGTCGGCCAGCAGCTGGTCGCGCTCCTGCTGGGCGTCCTGCCACGCCTCCTCGATGGCCTGCTGAGTTTCCGCACGCATCCTGGCCACCTCGGCGTCGAGCTCTTTGCGGATTTCGGCGCACTCGGCATCCAGGGCGCTTCGCTGGGCGGCCATCTCCTCCCACTGTTCGGCATGCTTGCGGCGCGCAGCCTCGGCCTCGGACTCGATCGCCGCGACCAGCGCCTGGGCCTCGGCTTTAGCCTCGGCCTTCATCTGGGCAGCCTCGTCGACCGCATGGCGCAGCATCTTGGCCATCCGCTGCTGCATCGCGTGTGGCGAGGGTGAGGTTTCACTGAGGACCGCGACCTCTCTTCGCAGCGCGGCTACGTCATCGGTGGATTGGTTCAGCCGGGCTTGCAGGCTCTCGATCTCTTCCAGCAGCAACTGCTGTTTGGTGGTCAACTCCTCAAGACAGGCGTCAACCGCGAACGGATCGTAGCCCATGAAGACGCGGCGGAATCTCTGTGCGGATTCACTGTTCATTCACTGAGGCTCCCCTCCTGAAACGCGTGGCAGAAGCGGGTGACAACGGTGTCGAGAAACGTTCCTTCGAGTATGTCACGGTTTGACCGTTTCCCCTCAGCGATGATAGCTGTGCAGCCGGTAACGCAGCCCCGAGCTGCTGGTTCGCCACTCCCCCAACTTGCCGACCCAGGTCTCGTCGAGCTTCGGGGCGAGCACGTCGCCGTCGTCGCGCGGCAGGTCGATCTCGACCTCGGTGACCTCGCACCGGGTGGCCCATGGCATGGCGAGCGCATAGATCTGCTCGCCGCCGATCACCCACGTCTCCGCTTCGGTCAAGGCCTGCTCGATGCTGGTGACCACTTCCGCGCCATCGGCGGTGTAGTCGGCTTGCCGGGTCACCACGACATTTCTGCGGCCGGGCAGTGGTCGAAACCGCTCCGGCAGCGATTCCCAGGTCAACCGGCCCATCACCACGGTGTGGCCCATGGTGAGCCGTTTGAACCGGGCCTGGTCTTCCGGCAGCCGCCACGGGATACCGCCGGCGCGGCCGATGACCCCCGAGGTCGATTGAGCCCAGATCAGACTCGCTTGGGTCATACGGCGACGGGCGCCTTGATCGCCGGATGGGGGTAGTAGTTCTTGATGACGATGTCGTCGTAGGTGTAGTCGAAGATCGAACTGCGCGGCGCCAGAACAAGTTCAGGATATGGCCGCGGCTCGCGGCGCAATTGCTCGGCCACCTGCTCGACGTGGTTGTCGTAAATGTGGCAGTCGCCGCCGGTCCAGACGAATTCACCGACGCCCAGGCCCGCCTGGGCGGCCATCATGTGGGTCAACAGCGCGTAGCTGGCGATGTTGAACGGCACCCCGAGGAACATGTCCGCGCTGCGCTGGTAAAGCTGGCAACTCAGCCGACCGTCGGCCACATAGAACTGGAACAGCGCATGACACGGCGCCAGTGCCATCCGCGGGATGTCGCCGACGTTCCAGGCAGACACGACGATGCGCCGGGAGTCCGGATCGGTGCGCAGCAGCTGCAGCGCGGCGCTGATCTGGTCGACATGCTCGCCGGAGGTGGTCGGCCAGGACCGCCACTGGACACCGTAAACGGGGCCGAGATCACCGCTCGGAGAAGCCCACTCGTCCCAAATCGTGACCCCGTGCTCGCGCAGCCAGCCGATGTTGGAGTCGCCGCGCAAAAACCACAGCAGCTCGTAAACCACCGATTTCACGTGCACCTTTTTGGTGGTGATCAACGGGAAGCCGGCCGACAGGTCGTAGCGCATCTGGTGGCCGAACAGGCTGCGGGTGCCGGTGCCGGTGCGATCGGCTTTGGGTGTGCCCCGCTCGAGCACCAGCCGCAGCAGATCCTCGTACGGGGTCGCGATCGGCACGCCCCTGAGCTTAGCCGCGATCCCGGCGAGTAAAACGGTAGCCATGCCGAACATCACTGACACCGTCACCACCCAAGACGGAACCTGCAAGGTGCACCTGTACACGCCCGACGGAGACGGCCCGTGGCCGGGTGTGGTCATGTATCCCGACGCCGGCGGAGTACGGGATACCTTCTACGAGATGGCGGCCAAACTGGCCGGCTTCGGTTATGCGGTGCTGTTGCCCGACGTGTACTACCGGTCCGGCGACTGGGCGCCGTTCGACATGTCCACCGCGTTCAGCGATCCGCAAGAGCGTCAACGGCTCTTCTCGATGATCGGCACCATCACCCCGATGAAGATGGCAATCGACGCGGAAGCGTTCTTCGACTACTTGGCCGGCCGGACGGAAGTCAGCGGGGAGAAGTTCGGCACCACCGGGTACTGCATGGGTGGGCGCATCTCGATGGTGGTGGCCGGTCGGGTGCCGGACCGGGTCGCGGCGGCCGCCTCGTTCCACGGTGGTGGGCTGGTCACCGACAGCCCGGACAGCCCACACCTACTGGCCGATCAGATCCAGGCGGCGATTTACGTTGCCGGCGCCGAGAACGACGCCTCGTTCACGGCAGAGCACGCCGAGCAGTTTGACAAGGCACTGACGGCGGCCGGCGTCGAGCACACCATCGAGACCTATCCCGCCGAGCATGGTTTCGCGGTCCCGGACAATCCGCCGTACGACGCCGACGCCGCCGAACGGCATTGGACCGCGATGCGGGACTTCTTCGGCGCGAAGCTGGCCAACTAAATGCACGTCGACGCGATGGCGACCCCGATCCCGCTCGGCCAGATCGGCGACCTCGCCCGACGCACCCAATCGGCCGGGTTCTCCGGTCTACTGTTCACCGAGACCGGGCGCACCGCGTATCTCAACGCGGCGGTGGCCTCGCAGGCCGCACCGGGGCTCGAGCTGTCCACCGGTGTCGCAGTGGCCTTTCCGCGGAGTCCGTTCGTCACCGCGGCCGCAGCCTGGGAGCTCGCCGAGGCCACCGGCGGCAGGTTCCGTCTCGGGCTGGGCACGCAGGTCCGCACCCACATCGTGCGGCGCTACGGGGTGGCCTTCGAGCCTCCCGGGCCGCGACTGCGCGATTACGTGCGTGCCGTCAAGGCGTGCTTCTCGGCGTTTCGCACCAACACACTCGACTACCACGGCGAGTTCTACAACCTCGACTTCATCACACCGCAGTGGAGCGCCGGGCCCATCGACGCGCCCGACCCCAAGGTGGACATCGCGGCGGTCAACCCGTGGATGCTGCGCATGGCGGGCGAGGTGGCCGACGGGGTGCATATCCATCCGATCGCCGAGCCCGGTTATATCAACCGGCATGCGCTGCCCGGTGTCGCCGAGGGCGCGGCGAAAGCGGGGCGCAACCCAGCGGACATCGCGGTGATCGTGCCGGCGATGACGATCGTCGGCGACAGCGACGACGAGCGTGACCGCGAGCGGGAGCGGGTGCGAGCCAGTCTGGCGTTCTACGGAAGCACCCCCAACTACGCCTTCATCTGGGACGAGGCCGGGTTCGAGGGCACGACCGCCAGGATCCGGGAGAAGCAGAAGGCCGGCGACTTCGCCGGCATGGCGGCCCAGGTCACCGACGAGCATGTTGCGGTCTTCGCCACCGAGTCGACGTGGGACGGCTTGGCCGACGCGTTGACGGCCAAATACGGCGACATCGCAACGCGGCTCGTGCTGTACAACGCCTTGACCGATCCCGAGCGCATCGAGCGGTATGGCGAAGTCGCCCGCCGCGTCAGCCGCCAATCAACCGCTGCATGAAGGCGGGATAGCGCTCCCCCTGCACGTCGATGCCGGCGGCGTTGTCGATCTCGCGCAAGTCGTCGGCGGTCAACTCGACGTCTGCCGCGGCGATGTTCTCCTCGAGGCGACTAAGCCGACGGGTGCCGGGTATGGGGACGATCCACGGCTGCTGCGCGAGCAACCAGGCCAGCGCGACCTGACCGGGTGTCGCGTTTCTGCGCGCCGCGATCGGTTCCAGTACCTCGACGACGGCACGGTTGGCCGCACGGGCATCGGCGGCAAAACGCGGGATCGCGTTGCGGATGTCGGTGCGGTCGAACTGTGTTTGTGCGCTGATGGTTCCGGTGAGGAAGCCCTTGCCCAGCGGGCTGTACGGCACAAAGCCGATACCGAGGTCGCTGCAGGTGGACAGCACCCCTGTTTCTGGGGTCTCGGGGGCGCGCCACCAGATCGAATACTCGCTCTGCACGGCGGTGACGGGCTGGACGGCGTGGGCGCGGCGGATGGTTTCCGCGGACGCTTCCGACATGCCGAAATGCTTGACCTTGCCGGCATCGATCAGCTCCTGCACCGTTCCGGCGACATCCTCGATCGGTACCTGCGGGTCAACCCGGTGCTGATAGAGCAGGTCGATTGCCGGCACACGCAATCGTCGCGACGACGTGTCGGTCACCCGCCTGATGTTGTCGGGCCGACTGTTGAGACCCGCGATGTTGCCGGTGTCGTCGAAGGCGAAGCCGAATTTCGTCGCGATGACCACCTGCCCGGCGAACGGCGCCAGGGCTTCTCCGACCAATTCCTCGTTGTCGCCGTATGCCTCTGCGGTATCGAAGAAACTGACACCACGCTCGACGGCGGCGCGGATCAGCGCGATCATCTCGTCCTTGGGCCCCGAAGGGCCGAAGCCGCGGCTGATACCCATGCAGCCCAGCCCGAGCGCCGAAACCTCCAGGTTGCTGCCGAGTGTGCGGTTTTTGATGTTCGCGCTCCTTTCAGATCCCGGCATCGTCGGCCACCTCGCACGCCCTGCGGACCAGGGCGTCGATGCGATCGGGGGTCGGGGTGCCCGAGGTGGCTCTGTTGCGCGGCTCGTCCATGGCACGGCGCATAACGCCCTCGGCGATGACGGCAACCTTCCACAAACCCAGCGCGTGCCAGTACTTCAGTGTCGTTGCGTCACGCCCGCTTTCAGCCAGGTACACCCGCGCCATCTCGCCGCGGTCCGGAAACCCGTCGAGCGCGGCGGCGGCGAACGCGCCGGTGGGATCCTCCTCCCCCGATTCCGGCCAATACGCCAGCAGGCTGCCCATGTCGGCCAAAGGTTCGCCCAAGGTGGACAGCTCCCAATCCAGCACGGCGATCACTTCGCCTGTCTCGTGCGAGGTGATGACATTGCGCAGGTGAAAGTCGCCGTGCACCAAGGTCAGTTCCTGTTGCTCGGGTGCGGCGGCGGTCAGCCGTTTGGTCAAGTCGTCAAGGGCGGGCAAATCGCGGGTCTTGGAGAGCTCCCACTGGCCTGCCCAGCGTTTGAGCTGGCGCTGCGCGTACGGCTTGTGGCTGGCCAGGTCGTCGAGGCCGACCGCGGTGATGTCGACGGCGTGGATCTTGGCCAGCGTCTTGGGCATTGACAGTCCGATTTCCCTGCGCCGCTGCGGCGTCAGCGATTCGGCTTTCGCCATCCGGTCGAGCACCAGGCCGTCGACGAACTCCATCAACAACAGCGGCACGTCATCCGCGTCTCGGGTGAGCCCGTACACCCGCGGCGTGGGTACCGCGGTGTCCTGCAGCGCGGACAGGATGCGGGCCTCACGGGCGACGTCGTGCGCCGACGCCAGCAGAGTTCCCAGCGGCGGGCGCCGCAGCACCCAGCTGCGGTGCTCGGCGTCGCTCACCCGGTAGGTCAGGTTCGACTGCCCGAGCCCGACCCTCTCGAAGCTCAGCGGCGGGCTGAACGCAATCCCCAGTTGCGGCAACCAGTTTGCGATCGCCGCCGGGTCGATCCCCAACACCTCAGCCACGGAGCGCCGACGCGTCGCCAAGCAGCGTGCCGCCGTCGATCACCATGATCTCGCCGGTGATCCAGCTCGCCTCGTCTGACACCAGGAAAGCGACCGCGCCCGCGACGTCGACCGGTTCGCCAACGCGTCCCAGCGGGACGGACGCCGACAGGGCCTCCTCCTGGTCCTTCCACAGCAGCTCGGCGAGGCGGGTGCGGACCACGCCGGGGCAGACCGCATTGACCCGGATCCGCGGCGAGAGCTCCAGCGCCAGTTGCTTGGTGACGTGGATCAGCGCGGCCTTGGTCGTGTTGTACATGCCCATGTTCGGCGCATGATGCAGACCGCCGATCGAGGCGGTGTTCACCACCGCGCCTCGGTGCTCGCCCATCCACGCCTTGACGACGAGCGACGTCCACAACAGTGGCGCCCACAGGTTGACGTCGAAGATTTTGGCGAAGCGGCCGTGGTCCTGGTCGATCAGCGGGCCATAGGCGGGATTGGTTCCGGCGTTGTTGACCAGGATGTCGATGCTGCCGAAGCGCTCGAGTGTGAGCTCGACACAGCCACGCGCGGCGTCCTCGTCGACCGCGTGGGCCGCAACCCCTAGGGCATTGCCCTCGACCTGCGCGGCCGCCTGGTCGGCGCTTTCCTGCTTGCGGGAAGTGAGCACAACGTTCGCGCCGGCAGCGGCCAGCCGCTGCGCGACGGCCAGACCGATCCCGCGGGATGCCCCGGTGATGATCGCGGTCCGTCCGCTGAGGTCAGTCATCGCGGTTCTCCCAGTAGGCCGCGCTGGTAGCGGCGCATGCCGTGCAGCCAGCGGTCGTAATCGGTTCCCTTGTGTCGGTACATCTCCAGAACTTCCGGGTGCGGAAGGATCAAGAAGCGCTCTTCGTCGATGGCCGCCAGCACGGCGTCGGCGACCACGGCCGGCTCCAGCACGTCTCCGCCTGCGGTGACAGCACGCGTCGCAAGGTCGCCCAGCGGCCCACCAAACTGTTCCCCGGCGTACAGCAGCTTGGTGTTCACCCCCATCGGACACAGGCAGCTGACCCGAACTCCCTGATCGCCGTAAGTGATGTTCAGCCATTCGGCGAACCCGACCGCCGCATGTTTGGTGACCGAGTACGCCGCCGAGCCGAGAAGAGTGAGCAGCCCGGCCGCCGATGCGGTGCTGACGAAATAACCCGCACCGCGCTCGATCCAGCCGGGCACCAGCAGTTGGGCGGCACGGATGTGCGCTCGCAGATTCACGTCGATGGACCGGTCCCAGTCGGCCTCGCTGACATCCAGGCCCGGAGGCCCAGTGATGCCGGCATTCGCGAAATACAGGTCGACCGGCCCGAATTCAGTTTCGGCCAGCTCGATCAGCCCTCGGATCTGTGTCGTGTCGGAGGCATCCGCACCCACACTGACCGCAGCATGCGGCTGGGTGTTGTTGATTTCGTCGGTGACTGCCTGTGCTGCGTCGGCGTCCAGGTCGGCGACGACGACCCGGGCTCCGTGTTGGGTCAGCTTCACCGCCAGCGCGCCGCCGATACCGCCCCCACCGCCGGTCACGATGGCGACCTTCTGGTCCACCTTCACAAGCCAGATCCTTTCATCAGCTGCGCAGCAATCCGGTAATCCATGCGCGTGAATCCGCAGGGTCGATCACGTCGTCCAGCTCGAAGGTGGTGGCCGACGTGAGCGCCTTGCCGTGCTGGTATGCGGCTTCAACGAGCTTGTCGAACAGCTTCTCCCGCTCGACCGGATCCGGGACCGCGGCCAGCTCCTTGCTGTAGCCGAGCCGCACCGCCCCTTCTAGACCCATCCCACCGATTTCGCCGGTCGGCCAGGCGACGGTGAATTCCGGTGCGTGGAAGGATCCCCCGGCCATGGCCATCGCGCCAAGCCCGTAACCCTTGCGTACGATGATCATCCCGAACGGCACGGTCAACCGTGCGCCGTGGATGAATAGCCGGCTGAATCGCCGGACTGCGGCCTCGGTTTCCGTTTCGGGCCCGACCATGAACCCGGGCGTGTCACAAAGCGAGACCATAGGCAGGCCGGCCGATTCACACAGGATCAAGAAGTCGGCGATCTTGTCGGCCGCCTCCGCGTCGATGGCGCCGCCGAGATGATGGCTGCTGTTGGCCAGCAACCCAAAAGGCGCGCCTTCGACGCGCACCAATGCGGTAACCACCCCGACCCCGTAGTCCGGCCGCAATTCCAGCACGGAACCCACATCGACAATCGATTCGATAGCACGGTGCACGTCATATGCCCGTAACCGGTTCTCCGGCACCACATGCCGGGCCAGTCGCGGATCCGGCGCCTCCCAGTCGTCGACGCTGCCCTGGAAGTAAGAAAGGTATTGCTTGGCCAACGCCACCGCGTGCGCCTCGTCGCGGGCAACCAGCCCGACCACTCCGTTGCGGCGCTGCACGTCGATCGGCCCGATGTCTTCCGGCCGGTAAACGCCCAGACCGCCGCCCTCGATCATCGCCGGGCCACCCATGCCGATGTTGGCGTCCGGCGTCGCGATGATCACGTCGCAGGTTCCGGCAAGCGCCGCGTTTCCGGCGAAGCAGCGGCCGGACACGATCGACACCAACGGCACCCGACCGCTCAGCGCGCCGAGCGTACGAAATGTCGGCACGTCCAAGCCGGCGTGCCCGGCGACATCGGTGTCACCGGGCCGACCGCCACCGCCTTCGGCGAAAAGCACCACCGGAATTCGCTTGCGCGCGGCAAGGTCGAAGACGCGGTCTGTCTTCGCGTGGTTGCGCATGCCCTGTGTGCCGGCCAGCACCGTGTAGTCGTAGGACAGCACCACTGCCTCGGACCCGTTGATGGTCGCCAGCCCGGCGATTAGACCGTCGGCCGGCGTGTTGGCAATCAGATCCTCCTCGGAGCGCCGGCTGCGCTGCGCGGCCACCGCCAGCGCGCCGTATTCGACGAAGCTTCCGGGATCCACCAGGTCGGCGATGTTTTCCCGGGCGGTCCGACGATTCTGCTTGTGCCGCTTGGCCACCGCGGTCGGACGGCCCTCGTCCAGAGCCAGCAGGTGCCGGCGGCGAACTTCGTCGAGGTCGGCGCGCGACCGGTCCAGATCGAGTTCGGCGGCCGTCTGGCCCGACGCGGCGGTCCCGGTGCGGACGAAGACCACCAACGGCTCGCCGGTTCCGACGACCTGTCCGGGCGTTACCAGACTGCGCACTGTGCGCAACGCATCCGGCGCGGTCAACACGTGCTGCATTTTCATCGCCTCGAGGACAACCACCTGGCCGCCTGCGGCAAGTTCGACACCGTCGGCGGCCACCTCGATCACGGTGCCGGCCAGTTGCGCACGCAGGACTTCTTCACCCGGATACAGCTCCAGCGGCGCGACCCGGCTCTCCTGCGGTGTGGACATCGCGGCGGTGGCCAGCTCCGGAAGCCGGCCGTCAAGCCACCTGGTGGTCACCACGCTTTCCTGGACTTTGCTGTCCGACAGCAATTCTCGCAAGAAGGGGATGTTGGTGCGGATGCCTTCGACGCTGAACTCGGCCAGCGCGGTCTGCGCCTTACGCACCGCGGCGGGAAACGACGGCCCCCGCACATGCGTAATCACCTTGGCCAGCAGCGAGTCGTATCGCGGGCTGGGCGTCAGCCCAGGGCGCCCGAAGGTGTCGACTCGCACACCCGGGCCGGCCGGCGGCGAGAAGGCGGTCAAGGTGCCGGTTGCCGGCAACACCGACCCGTCGGGTGCGAAAGTCTCTGTGTTGACCCGGGTCTGGATGGCAATACCGCGAGTCGCAGCCGGCGCACCGGCGACCCCCGAGTCGTCGGCGACGATTCCGGCCGGCAATCTGAGCTCGCGGAACGATGCTCCTTGTGCGATGCGTAGTTGCAGTGCAACCAAGTCGACGCCGGTGACCTCCTCGGTCACCGTATGTTCCACCTGGATCCGCGGGTTGACCTCGAGGAATACGAATTGCTCACCCGTAACCAGGAATTCGACCGTAGCGAGCCCGAAGTAGCCTGTCTGTGCGCACAACACCGCCGCCGCGCGGTGCAAGTCCCGTCGCATCGCAGTGGAAATGCGTTGTGCGGGCGCGATTTCGACCAGCTTCTGGTAGCGCCGCTGAATGCTGCAATCGCGGTCGCCCAGCGCGAGCGCACGCGTCGCCTGACCGGCCGGCGCGGCCACGATCTGCACTTCGATGTGTCGTGCTTCGTCGAGTAACTCCTCGGCGAGGACAGCGGGGTCACCGAACCCCAATTGCGCCTCGCCGACACACTGCCGGTACGCGTCGTCGATCTGGTCGGCGTCTTCGACGATTCGCATTCCACGTCCGCCGCCACCGGCCAGTGCCTTGATCACGATCCCGTGCGGCGCTGTGTCGAAGAATTCCCGGATGTCCTCGACGCTGCTCGCCCCGTCGGTGGCAGCGAGCACCGGGATCCCCGCCGCGGCGGCCGCACGACGCGCCGCGGATTTATCGCCGAACAGCGTCAACAGGTCGGCGCTCGGCCCGACGAACGTGTGCCCGGCATCGGTGCAAGCGCGGGCGAAGTCCGGATTTTCGGACAGAAATCCGTAACCCGGATGAACGAGATCCGCTCCAGACTGCTTGGCCGCCGCCAGCAGCGCGGCCTGGTCCAGGTACGCCACCGGACCGGTACCGGAAAGACCGATCGCTTCGTCAGCCGCATGGACATGCGGACTGTCGGCATCATCCTCCGCATAGACCGCGACGGTGGGGATTCCCAATTCGGTTGCGGTTCGGATAACCCGGAGTGCGATCTCGCCGCGGTTGGCGACTAGCAGAGTCATCGCAACGCCGGGCCCCACTGCACCTGCTGGCGGAGCTGTCCCTTGAGCAGCTTGCCGCCGGCGTTGCGGGGCAGTGCTTCGTTGACGACGGTGACGTATTGCGGGATCTTGAAGTCGGCCAGTTGCCCGCGGCAGTAGTCCAGGACCGTCGGCACATCTATTTGCTCGCCGAACAGCACGGCTCCTACCTTCTCACCCATCACCTCGTCGGGAACCGCCAACACGCAGGCGTCGGCAACACCGGGAGCCGACAGCAGCACCGCTTCGACCTCCACGCTGGAGATGTTTTCGCCACCGCGATTGATGATGTCCTTGAGCCGATCGACGATGTGCACCCGGCCCGCGTCGTCGACACGCACCACGTCGCCGGTGTGTAACCAGCCGTCGACGATGGTGCCGGCGGTCGCCTCCGGCCGGTTCCAGTAGCCGGCGGTTACGTTGGCTCCACGGGTGACCAACTCACCGACGCCGTCGTCGTCGGGGTACGGAACGATGCCGAGATCGACCGATGGCACCGCGTACCCGACAGAGTCAGCGTGCTCGACGGCGTCGCCGTCGGGCAATACCGTCATCAGCGAGGCGGTTTCGGTCATTCCGTACCCGTTGAACACCGCGGCCTGAGGAAACGCGTCTTTGACCGCCTTGACGAGCGACGGCGCAATTGGGGCGCCGCCATACCCGACCCATTGCACCGCGGATAGGTCGGCATTTTTGAAGTCGTTGTGCCGCAACAGCAATGAATAGATTGCGGGGACGGTCACCATGGATGAGATCCGTTCGTCGGAAAGCGCCGCAATTAGTTGGCCGAGGTCGAGTGCGGGCATGATCACCGCCGCGCCACCGACGTAGGAGGCTGCCAGCAGCTGTGAATTACAGCCGGTCACGTGAAACAGCGGCACCGAGATGAGGGTCCGGAACTGCTCTCCGCTGTCGCGATCCAGACCAACACAGCGCAGCATGTTTTCGGTGTTGGTGAGAAACGCCTCGTGGGTGGTGGGAACGCCCTTGGGGAGTCCGGTGGTGCCGGAGGTGTAGAACAACGCGGCGACGTCGCTGGCTGCCAGTCCCTGTGCGACATACGGTTCGCCGTCCGGCAGCGGTGTGCCAACCAGGTCAAATTTTGCGCCGGCGTCGGAGCGGATGAACTCGACTTCCGGTTCGGCCGACCGGGTGTTCACCGGGACCGCGATGCCGCCGGCCATGACGGTGCCCCAGAATGCCAGCGCCCAGTCAACGCCGGCCGGATATCTGATCGCGACGCGCTCACCCGGTTGCAGACCACTTGCCCGCAGTCCGCCGGCCACCCGCGCGGCCGCATCCCAGAGCTGTCGGTAGGTCAGGCGTTTGCCGCCGAGTTCGATGACGGCTTCGCTGTCGGGCCTTTTGTCCACATGCTCAGCCAGCATGTCCAGCAGCGTGGCCGGCAACCGGTCGTAATGCGGTACGCCGTTGCGGTCCCGAGACACGCCGGTCTGCGGAAACGGGTTGTGGTCCCTTGGAATTTCGATAACCGGAGTCACCGCTCCTCCTCATCGCTTCCCTCTGCGCGTCGCCCGGCGCGGGGCATTGCTTATTCCATCAGCGTCGCAGCCAGCGTCCCACCCAGCTCGTAGGCGCGCTCACGCACCCCGGCGTCAATCCCGCCGACGACCTCGAGCACGTCGGCGGCCTTGGCCAACGACAGACCGGTGGCCACTTTGTCGACTGCGTTCGCGGCGCCCACCGTGTCGTTGTTGCCGTGCACCCATAAACCGTATGGCCGGCCCGCCACATGATCCAGGCTCGGGTAGTAGACCGTGTCGAAGAAGTGCTTGAGCGCCCCCGACATATACCCGAGATTGGCCGGCGTCCCGAACAGATAGCCGTCCGCTTCGAGCATGTCCGGGACCGTGCCTGCCAGCGCCGGTCGCACGATGACGTCGACGTTGTCGATGTCGGGGTCGTTAGCCCCGGCGAGTACGGCCTCCAGCAGCTCGCGGGTAGCCGGTGACGGGGTGTGGTGAACCACCAACAGTGTCTTGGTCATTCGCGTGCCTGAAGTTCGACGGCTTTCTTCATCGCGTCCCGCGCGCGGCCGCGGTCCCCGGCATAGTCGTAGGCGCGGGCCAGCCGGTACCAGCGGCGCCAGTTGTGCGGATCACGGTCGAGTTCGTCGCGGACGGTGTCGAACAGCGCGTCAGCGGCTTGTCGCTCGATGCGGCCGGAAGGTCGGCGCGGCAGCGCGCTGACGTCAAGTTCCAGCCCGTCCTCGGCGATCAACCGGGCCAACTTCTGATGTGCAAAGCCGGCGCGCAGGGTGGCGATCATCGCCCACAACCCGATCACCGGCAGGACCAGCAGCGCCACCCCGAGGCCGATAATCGCGCCTTGGCCGGAGCCGATCATCAGCACCGCGGTCCGGGCGAGCAGCCCCAGATAGACCAGCAGCGCCACGCACATGAATGCGATCAGCAGCTGGATACGTACCGTGTGGGTCATTGCAAGTTGAGCAGCGATTCAATACCTACGGTGAGGCCCGGGCGTTCGGTGACGCGGCGGACCGCCAACAGCACGCCCGGCACGAACGAAGTGCGGTCGATGCTGTCGTGCCGGATCGTCAATGTTTCGCCGGCGGTGCCGAACAGCACTTCCTGATGGGCCACCAACCCGGCGAGGCGCACCGAATGCACGGGCACCCCGCCGACATCAGCCCCCCGGGCACCGGGCATGCTGGTGCTGGTGGCATCGGGGTTGGCGGGCAGGTCTTTTCGCGCCTCGGCGATCAGTTCGGCGGTTCGCGTCGCGGTGCCCGACGGCGCATCGGCCTTGTGCGGGTGATGCAGCTCGATGACTTCCACCGAGTCGTAAAACGGCGCCGCCTGCTTGGCGAAATGCATGGACAGCACGGCACCGATGGCGAAGTTCGGCGCGATGAGCACGGCCGTCCCCGGTTTGGCGGCCAACCAGGACCGCACTTGTGCAAGCCGCTCCTCGGTGAACCCGGTGGTCCCGACGACCGCGTGAATTCCGTTGTCGATCAGGAACTTCAGATTGTCCATCACGACGTCAGGGTGAGTGAAATCGATGACGACTTCGGTCCGGTTGTCGGTGAGCAGGCTTAGCGGATCATCGACGTCGACTTCGGCGGACAAGGTCAGATCGTCGGCGGCCTGTACCGCTTGCACCATCGTCGCGCCGACTTTGCCTTTCGCCCCCAACACGCCTACCCGCATGGCCATCACCCTAGTCGGGCCCGCCCCGACCGCGAGCGGGCGTGTTTGTACGGCGACACGCCGCTGAAGCCGGCAGTTTGCGCCCGCTCGCCATCGAACAGCCATCGAACATGAGTGCTAGCCACCCACCGGTGAGCCGCAGGAATGCGAGAACAACAACGCCGGCCACGCGATGACCGATGCCACCCACGCCACCAACGCGTCACCTCCCCGCTCGACTTGCATCTGCTGCAATCCCTGCCCGTGCGAGACGGAGACGATCGCCCCGATGATCAGATACGGGATGGCGGACACCAACGCGATCTCGAGCAGCGTTCCGATACTGATCGTGTAATTCACCAGCCGGCGCACGCCGGTGAGCATCTAGGCACACCCCGATAGTGCGACCACCGACCACAACAGAACCGACCCGAGCAGTGACGCCGTCAGGCGCACCCCTTGCAACTGTTCGAAAGGGGCGCTGTGGCTGCTAGCCCAGACGATGCCGATCGCGGCGTACGGAATGCCCAGAAACGCAGCGATGCAGGCGAGCTCGACGACGCTCAGCCGGTAGTCCAGCAGCCGTTCCAGCATGGACCAGATGCTAACCGCCTAGATGCAGCGGTTCGATGCTCTCGGCACGCATGTCGACTTTGCGGACCTTGCCCGTAACGGTCATCGGGAACTCGTCGACGACCAGCACGTAGCGCGGGACCTTGTAATGGGCCAGCTTGCCGGTGGCGAACGCGCGCACCGCCTTGGCGTCGAGCCGGCGACGGCCCGGCTTCATCCGAATACACGCGCAGATCTCCTCGCCGTAGGTGGCGTCCGGCACGCCGACGACCTGGACATCGTCGATGTCGGGATGGGTGAGCAGGAATTCCTCGATCTCGCGTGGATAGACGTTCTCACCGCCGCGGATCACCATGTCTTTCAGCCGCCCAATGATGTTGCAGTATCCGTCGTCGGCCATCACCGCGAGGTCGCCGCTGTGCATCCAGCCCTCGGCGTCGATGACCTCGCGGGTCTGCGCCTCGTCGTTCCAGTAGCCCGCCATCACCGAATAGCCGCGGGTGCAGAACTCGCCGGGCTGCCCACGCTCGACGACGTCGCCGGTATCGGGGTCGACAATGCTGATCTCCACGTGCGGGTGCGCCCGGCCGATGGTCGAGGTACGCCGCTCGAGATCGTCGTCGATCCGCGTTTGGCACGAAACCGGCGAGGTCTCGGTCATGCCGTAGGCGATGGCCACCTCGGTCATGTTCATCTCGGCCACACAACGTTTCATCACCTCGACGGGGCACACCGATCCGGCCATGATCCCGGTGCGCAACGAGGACAGCTCAAACTCGGCGAAGTCGGGATGGCCCAGCATCGCGATGAACATGGTCGGCACGCCGTACACGGCGGTGCACCGCTCGGCCTCGATCGCGGCGAGGGTAGCGCCGGCGTCGAACCCGGGGCCGGGAATAACCATGGTCGCACCGTGCGTGGTGCATCCCAGATTGGCCATAACCATGCCGAAGCAGTGGTAGAAGGGCACCGGTATGCAGAGCCGGTCCCGCGGACCCAACCCGATCAGCTCGGTGGTGAAGAAGCCGTTGTTGAGGATGTTTCGGTGCGACAGCGTCGCGCCCTTCGGGTACCCCGTCGTTCCGGACGTGTATTGAATATTGATCGGATCTCGGTTGTCCAAAGTCGCGCTGCGGCTGCGTAACTCGTCGATCGTCAGCTGCGAAGCACGGTCGCGCAACTCGTCCCAGCCGGTGTCCAGAAAGACGACGTCCTTCAGCGCGCGGCACGCAAAGCGCACTTCATCGATCATCGATGCATAGTCGGACGTCTTGTACGCGGTGGCCGAGATCAGCGTCCGAACACCAGATTGATTGAGCGCGTATGTCAATTCGTGGGTGCGGTAAGCAGGATTGATGTTGACGAGGATGGCACCGATTTTTGCGCTCGCGTACTGCACGATGGTCCACTCCGCGCAGTTCGGCGCCCAGATCCCGACCCGATCGCCCTTGTCGATACCGAGTCCCATCAGTCCTCTTGCGATCAGGTTGATTTCGTCGTCGAACTCGCGATAGGTCCAGCGGCGCGAGCCCGGCACGTCGACGAGCGCTTCAGCGTCCGGATTGACCGCGACCATGCGCTCGAGGTTGTGCCCGATCGTCTCTTCCAGGATCGGGACGTCGGTCGGGCCGGCGTCGTAGGACTTCATCGGCGCCTCAGATCGGTGCGGCTCCGCGCAGATGCTCGAAGATCAACGATGTTTGGGTGCCCGCCACGTCGGCGTCGGCGTTGAGGTTCTCCACGACGAACGCGCGCAGATCCTCGGTGTCGCGTGCTGCCACGTGCAGCAGGAAATCGTCGGGACCGGCGAGGAAATAAACATCCACGACCTGCGGCTTGCAGCGGATCTTCTGGATGAAGCCGCGGATCTTGCCGCGGGCGCTGGCCTGCAGGCTCACCGAAATCATTGCCTGCAAGGGCAATCCGACCGCGGCGGGGTCGACGTCGGTGTAAAAGCCCCGGATGACACCGAGGTCCACCAGCCGCCGCAGCCGGCCGTGGCAGGTAGACGCCGCGGTGCCGATCTTCTCAGCCAACGCGCTGTTGGTGATCCGGGCGTCGGCGTGCAACAGGCTCAGTATTTTGCGATCCAGGTCGTCGAGGCCGGGTTGTCGGACGTTCTTCGGCGGACCGCCCTCGCCGGCCGGGCCATCCGTGGTCTGTACGGGCATAACTCGACGATACAGAATTATCCTCGCAGTGTTCCCGCTGTATCCGAACTTTCTTCACCATTCAAGCACACACCCGGGGGTGGGCTGATTTAGCCGGGAGCTAGCGACGCGATGATATCCGCGGCCGGGCCGGCCTTGGTCGCGGCGAATGCGGTTCCGGCCCAGAGGTTCAATGCCTGCGGATCGTCGGCTGCCGCGGCTGCTTTCCGGATCGGCGAGGTCATGTGGTTGACCTCCGGGTATCCCAGCGGTGCCACCCCGTCGAGCAGGCGGGTGAATTGGTTCGCCAAGCCGCGCGCGTAGCGCCCGGAGAACGCGCGAGTGACCAACGTCGTCGCGAACTCGGGATTGTGCAGCGCGGTGCGGTGCGCGGGCAGGGTGCCGGCTTCGTCGGCCAAAAGCAATGCGGTGCCGACCTGAGCCGCAACCGCTCCCCTGCGCAGGACGACGTCGACGTCCTCGGCGGTGCCCAGTCCGCCGGCGGCGATCAGCGGAACCTCGTGGGTGGCGCCGATCTGGTCCAACAGTTCGGGCAGCGACTGCGTGTTCGGCTCCATGTCCGGCGCAAAGGTGCCGCGGTGCCCACCGGCGCCTGGACCCTGCACCACCAGCCCGTCGGCGCCGGCGGCGACGGCCACACCGGCCTCATACGGCGACGTCACGGTGACCAACAGCACCATTCCCAGCGCCCCGAACCACCGCAGGACATCTGGAGACGGGGCACCGAACGTGAACGAGACCACCTCGGGGCGTACGTCGGCGATCACCTCGAGCTTGCGCTGCCAATTGTCGTCGTCACCGAATCGGGGCTCACCCACTTCGACGTCGTAGGCCTCGGCAAGCTCATCGAGTTGCTCCGCGTAGCGGTTCAGCTGCACGTAATCGGCAACGCTGGGCTGCGGTACGAACAGGTTGGCCCCGATCGGGCCCGTGGTCTTTGCACGTGCGGCCGCGATGTCGTCGGCGAACTGCTCAGGGCTGACGTAGCCGCCCGCGATGAAACCCATGCCGCCGGCGTTGCTGACCGCGGCCGCCAGCTCCGGCGTTCCGGGGCCGCCGGCCATCGGTGCGCCCACTACCGGAACCCCGAGATCCCAGAAGCCCAACACCATGGCGTTAGCCTACTATCGCGCGAAGTCGTTGCGGCAGTGATCGTTTGGAGTGGTTCGGGCCGAGGACCGCCACTGCATAGGGCTTACGGAGCACTCGACGGGCCACCGCGTTGACCTCATCGAGGCCGACCTGGTCAAGCTGTCGCAGGGTGTGCTCGATGCTGCGGTGTTCGCCGTAATTCAGTTCGCTGCGCCCGATCCGGTTCATCCGGGCGCCGGGGTCCTCCAGCCCGAGCACCAGCCCGCCGCGCAATGACCCCTTGGCGATGCGGCACTCTGCTTCGGTGATGCCGTCGCGAGCCACCGATTCGAGCACGTCGGTGGTCACTTGCACCACATCGGCGAAACGTTCGGGCAGGCAAGCGGCATACACCGACAACGCGCCGCTGTCGGCGAACATGTCCAGCGACGAGTAGACCGAATACGCCAACCCACGCGACTCGCGAACCTGTTGGAACAGACGGGAACTCAGGCCGCCGCCGAGCGCGGTCTGCAGCACCGAGAGCGCCCAGCGATGCTCCCAGTGCCGTCCCGGCGTCCGCACCCCCAAGGACATATGGGTTTGTTCGGCGTCGCGGCCTATCACCTTCAGCTGCGGTCGGGCGGTCGCGCGCCCGGCGCCCTTGCGCGGCGGCACCGGCCGCCGCCCGCGGACCAACCGCGGTCCGAAGTACTGTCGCACCAGCGCTACCACCTCGTCGTGGTCGACGTTGCCCGCGGCCGCGACGACCATCCGCTCGGGCGTGTAGCGGCGCACATGGAAGGAACGCAGCTGCGCACGGGTCATTGCCGAGACCGAGGCGGCGCTTCCGATCACCGGGCGTCCGAGTGGATGGTCGCCGAACAGGGCTGCCATAAACAGGTCCCCCAGCGCATCCTCGGGATCGCCGTCGCGCATCGCAATCTCCTCGAGGACGACGTCGCGTTCCAGCTCGACGTCCTCGGCGGCGCACCGCCCGTTGAGCACCACGTCGGCAACCAGGTCGACGGCAAGATCCAGATCGCTGTCGAGCACGTGCGCGTAGTAGCAGGTGTGTTCCTTGGCGGTGAAGGCGTTCAGCTCCCCGCCGACCGCGTCCACCGCCTGCGCGATCTGCACCGCCGTGCGGCTCGACGTGGACTTGAACAGCAGGTGCTCCAAAAAGTGCGCGGCACCGGCGACGGTGGCACCCTCATCGCGCGAGCCGACGGCTACCCAGACACCGACCGACGCGGAGCGGACCCCCGGCAGGTGTTCGGTGACGACGCGCAGGCCACCGGGCAAGGTGGTGCGACGGAACGCGGTCTTTTGCTGCGCGTCAGTGTCGGTGTTGCGCGGGCCACGCCGCAGGCCGCCCGCCTTAGCTACTGGCCGTCGCGGCATCGGATGGCGCGGCCCCCGAGTCGGCAGTAACCACGTCGGCGGTGTCGGAAAGTTCGTCGTCGAGCGGCACCAAGGAGATCTTGCCGCGCTTGTCGATGTCGGTGATCTCGACCCGCAGCTTGGCCCCAACCGTAACGACGTCCTCGACCTTGGCGATGCGTTTGCCCTTGCCGAGCTTGGAGATGTGCACCAACCCGTCGCGCCCGGGCAGCAGCGACACAAACGCGCCGAATTCGGTGGTCTTGACGACGGTGCCAAGGAACCGCTCGCCGACCTTGGGCAGTTGCGGGTTGGCGATCGCATTGATCCGGTCGATCGCGGCCTGCGCCGACGGGCCGTCGGTGGCCCCGACGAACACGGTGCCGTCGTCCTCGATGGAGATCTGCGCGCCGGTCTCCTCGGTGATCGCGTTGATGATCTTGCCCTTGGGACCGATCACCTCACCGATCTTGTCCACCGGCACCTTGATCGTGGTGACCCGCGGCGCGTACGGGCTCATCTCGTCGGGTCGGTCGATGGCCTCGGCCATCACCTCCAAGATGGTCAGCCGCGCGTCGCGAGCCTGCGACAGCGCGCCGGCCAGCACCTGAGACGGGATCCCGTCGAGCTTGGTGTCCAGCTGCAGTGCGGTCACGAAGTCTTTGGTTCCGGCGACCTTGAAGTCCATGTCACCGAACGCGTCTTCGGCACCGAGGATGTCGGTCAGTGTGACAAACCGCCGCTCGGTGCCACCACCCTCGACCTCGACGTCGTCGGATACCAGGCCCATCGCGATACCGGCGACCGGCGCCTTCAGTGGCACCCCGGCATTGAGCAGCGCCAGCGTCGACGCGCACACCGAACCCATCGAAGTGGAACCGTTGGAGCCCAACGCTTCTGAGACCTGACGGATCGCGTAGGGGAACTCCTCGACGCTGGGCAGCACCGGCACAAGCGCCCGCTCGGCCAGAGCGCCGTGGCCGATCTCGCGTCGCTTGGGCGAGCCGACCCGGCCGGTCTCTCCGGTGGAGAACGGCGGGAAGTTGTAGTGATGCATGTAGCGCTTGGTGGTCTCCGGCCCCAGCGAGTCGATCTGCTGGGCCATCTTGATCATGTCGAGCGTGGTCACACCGAGGATTTGCGTTTCACCGCGCTCGAACAACGCGCTGCCGTGTGCTCGCGGCACCACGGACACCTCGGCGCTCAGTGCACGGATGTCGGTGATGCCGCGCCCGTCGATGCGGAAGTGGTCAGTCAAAATGCGTTGGCGCACCAGTTTTTTGGTCAGCGCACGAAACGCGGCCGAGATTTCCTTCTCACGGCCGGCATAGGTGTCGGCGAGCCGTTCGAGCACCTCTGCCTTGATTTCGTCGGTGCGGTCGTTGCGCTCGGTCTTGCTGGCGATGGTCAGCGCCTTGGACAGCTCGTCGGTGGCCACCGAGGCCACCGAGTAGTACACGTCCTCGCCGTAGTCGGGGAACAGCGGGTATTCATCGGTGGGTTTGGCGGCCGCGTCGGCGAGCTCCTGCTGAGCGGTACACAGTGCGGCGATAAACGGTTTGGCGGCTTCCAGGCCTTGTGCCACAACAGTTTCCGTCGGAGCCTGAGCACCGCCCTCGATGAGTTCGACGACGTTCTCGGTGGCTTCGGCCTCGACCATCATGATCGCGACATCGCCGTCGACCACCCGACCGGCGACCACCATGTCGAACACGGCACGCTCGGTCTGCTCGACCGTCGGGAACGCCACCCAAGTGTCGTCGATGAGCGCGACGCGAACCCCTCCGACCGGGCCGGAGAACGGCAGCCCGCCCAGCTGGGTAGACGCCGAAGCGGCGTTGATCGCCAGCACGTCGTAGAGCTCGTTGGGGTCCAGGCTCAGGATCGTCACCACGATCTGAATCTCGTTGCGCAGGCCCTCGACGAACGACGGGCGCAGCGGGCGGTCGATGAGACGGCAGGTCAAGATGGCGTCGGTAGACGGCCGGCCTTCGCGCCGGAAGAACGACCCCGGGATGCGTCCGGCGGCGTACATGCGCTCCTCGACGTCGACCGTCAGCGGGAAGAAGTCGAAGTGCTCTTTGGGGGCTTTGCTGGCGGTGGTGGCCGACAGCAGCATGTTCTCTTCGTCGAGATACGCGACGACGGAGCCGGCGGCCTGCAGAGCCAATCGGCCGGTTTCGAAGCGGACGGTGCGGGTGCCGAAGCTCCCGTTGTCAATGATGGCGGTCGACTCGAACACGCCTGGTTCAATTTCAGCTACAGACATTGGTGCCCGTATGGCCTCTCTGGGTTTATGGCCCGGCTCCTCCTCATCGCGCTGCGCGTTCTGCATCGTCGCCGGGCGGTTTATTCAGCTGTTTCGCGTGGTCACGCATAACCCGGAGGGACTTGATCTGAATACGGCTACGGCCGTCGATCGAAGCGGCCGACCCGCCCCGAGGTGGGGAGCCCGGCAGCCACTACCGAAGACCGCCCGATGCAGATTGGCGCTCCTGTCATGACACGCTGGAACGGTGCGCGCGGTTTGCGCGGACCGCACCTGCTTGGGCCGATCTGGCCCAGAACGCTCCCACTCTACACGCCTACCTGGCGCTTTAGACCATGTCCTCCACGCAGACAGCGAATCGGCGCTCGGAATAGGCATACCCCACCCCGCTGGCACATTGATCGACGCCGACCGGATCTGTGAGATTGTGCAGGATCTGCGTGGCGCGCTGACGATGCGGCACCGATTTGTCATTGCAGTCGACGCGTACCGGGTCGCTGTTGTTCGCCGGATCCACACTCATGCACCCGCCGACCACCCAGTCGATGTCCAGGCAGGCGGTGTTGCTCGAATCGCTGAACGCGTTGCGCATCGAGTAGGACGAGTCCACATCACGCGGGCATTGGCTCCGCTCGGCGACCCTGGCCGCGACCTTGAAGTTCGACAGTCGGCTCCCGCACGCGACCTTGGTCGCCTCCGGCCGGTCGGCGGTGCCGCCGAGCTTGAGGCAATCGCCCACCTTCAGGTCGGCGGCGTTGGCCGCCGACGGCGAGCAGCCCGCTACTCCGGCCGACACGATGATGACGAGTGCCGTGGTCGCGGTCGCCAGCAACGCGCGCATCAGCGCCTGGTCAGCGGCGCAGACCCAGCCGCTCGATGAGCGAGCGGTAGCGCTCCACATCGATCTGGGCCACATATTTGAGCAACCGGCGACGACGTCCCACCAGCAGCAACAGCCCGCGCCGCGAGTGGTGGTCGTGCTTGTGCACCTTGAGGTGCTCGGTCAGGTCAGCGATCCGCCGGGTCAGTAAGGCGACCTGGGCCTCCGGCGAGCCGGTGTCGGTTTCATGCAGGCCGTAAGAGTTCAGGATTTCTTTTTTCTGCTCGGCAGTAAGCGCCACGAGACATCTCCATCAATTGGTCCGCGATCTTGGCTATATCGGGGACTGCCACCGCGAACTGCAGCGCGCGCCCGGTCGTCGGGAATTCTAGCAGCGCCCGGCGACGATACCGCCCGCGCAGCAGCTCAGGACAGCAGAGCGCGTGCCCGATCGGTGTCGCAGCCCATCTCCGCGATCAGAGCGTCCACCGAGTCGAATTTCTGCTGCCCGCGAATGCGGGCGACGAAGTCGACGGCCACGTGCTGTCCGTACAGGTCGGCGGTGGTGTCGAGCACGAAGGCCTCGACGGTGCGGGTGCGCCCGGAAAACGTCGGGTTGGTGCCCACCGACACTGCGGCCTGGTAACGCTGACCGGGGACGATATTTCCCGTCGCCGGTCCATGGCCCAGCACGGTGAACCAGGCGGCGTACACGCCGTCGGCCGGGATGGCCGAATACATCGGCGGGGCCACGTTGGCGGTGGGAAAGCCCAGCGCCTTGCCGCGCCCGTCGCCGCGGACGACCACGCCCTCGACACGGTGTGGACGGCCCAGCGCCTCGGCGGCGGCCGTCACGTCACCGGCATCCACACAGGACCGGATGTATGTCGAAGAGAACGTCACGATCTCGCTGTCGTGGTGTTCGGACACCAGCGACATCGATTCGACCGCGAACCCGAACCGCTCACCGGCCCGGCGCAAGGTGTCGACCGTGCCGACCGCCTTCTTGCCGAAGGTGAAGTTTTCCCCGACGACGACCTCCACCACGTGCAGGGTTTCCACCAGCAGTTCGTGGATGTAGCGGTCCGGGGTGAGTTTCATGAAATCGGTGGTGAACGGTATCACCAGGAAGACGTCGATACCGAGTTCCTCGACCAGCTCGGCGCGACGGGTCAGGGTCGTCAGCTGAGCCGGGTGGCTGCCGGGACGGACCACCTCCATCGGATGCGGGTCGAAGGTCATCAGCACTGCCGGCACCCCGCGTGACCGGGCCGATTTCACCGCGTGCGAGATCAGCTCCGCATGGCCACGATGCACACCGTCGAACACCCCGATTGTGAGCACGCATCGACCCCAGTCCGTGGGTATGTCGGCCTGCCCCCGCCACCGCTGCACAAGCGCAAGCTTACGGCGGGGAGGCTTAAACTTCGCGTGTGCGCTCTGACGACGAGCCCGGTGTGCTCACCCCGGTGGCCCAGGACTATTTGAAGGTCATCTGGAATGCCCAGGAGTGGTCGCTGGACAAAGTCAGCACCAAGATGTTGGCCGAGAAGCTCGGGGTGTCGGCCAGCACCGCCTCGGAGTCCATTCGCAAACTCGCCGACCAGGGTCTGGTCGACCACGAGAAGTACGGCGCGGTCACGCTGACCGAGTCGGGGCGCCGCGCGGCGCTGGCAATGGTGCGCCGGCACCGGCTTCTGGAAACCTTTCTGGTCAGCGAGCTCGGTTACAGCTGGGATGAGGTGCACGACGAGGCCGAGGTCCTCGAGCACGCGGTGTCTGATCGGCTGATCGCCCGTATCGAGGCCAAGCTGGGATTTCCGCAGCGCGACCCGCACGGCGACCCGATTCCGGCGTCCGACGGTCAGGTGCCCACCCCACCGGCGCATCAGCTGTGGGCCTGCCGCGACGGCGACGCGGGCACCGTGGCGCGGATCTCGGATGCCGATCCGGAGATGCTGCGCTACTTCGACAGCATCGGTATCAGTCTCGATTCCCGGCTGCGGGTGCTGACCCGCCGGGAATTCGCCGGGATGATCTCGGTATCGGTCGAGTCCGGCGACGGCGAGCCGACCACCGTGGATTTGGGCAGTCCTGCCGCCCGCGCGATCTGGGTAGTGGACCGCTAGTTTCCGGCGGCCAGCCGATCGCGCATCATCCGGCAAGCAGGCCCTTGGCGATATGGGTCACCTGCACTTCGTTGCTGCCGGCGTAGATCATCAGCGATTTCGCGTCGCGGGCCAGCTGCTCGACGCGGTATTCGGCCATGTAGCCGTTACCGCCGAAGAGCTGCACAGCCTCCATCGCGACGTCGGTGGCCGCCTCCGACGAGTACAGTTTGATCGCCGAGGCCTCAGCGAGCGTCGGGAGCTTGCCGGCCTGCAACTTTTCCAGCATCGAAAAGACCATGTTCTGCACGTTGATTCGGGCTATCTCCATCTTGGCCAGCTTGAGCTGGATGAGCTGGAACTGCCCGATGTTCTGCCCCCACAGCGTGCGGGTTTTGGCGTAATCGACGCACAGCCGGTGGCATTCGTTGATGATGCCGAGTGCCATCAGCGCGACACCCAACCGTTCGGCCGTGAAATTGGCGCGGGCACTTTCCCGCCCGTCGCCCAAGCTGTGCTGTTCGGTCTCACCGAGCAGCCGATCGGGAGTCAACCGCACGTTGTCGAAAAACAATTCGCCGGTCGGTGAGGACATCATGCCCATCTTCTTGAACGGCTTACCCTGCGTCAGCCCCGGCATTCCGGAATCAAGCACAAAAGGCAGCACCGGTCGGTTGCGTCGGTCGACAGAGCCGTCGTCGAGTTTGGCGTAGACGATCAGGAGGTCGGCGTAGGGACCATTGGTGATGAATGTCTTCTGGCCGTTGAGGATGTAGTTGTCACCGTCGCGTTTGACACTGGTCTTCATCCCGCCGAACGCATCCGACCCGGAGTCGGGTTCGGTGATGGCCCATGCCGCAATCTTTTCCAGCGTCACCAGATCGGGCAGCCAACGTTCCTTTTGAGCGAGTGTGCCGCGGCTCATGATCGTCGCCGCACCCAAACCGAGACTGACCCCGATGGTGCTGAGCAATCCGATGCTGACACCGGCAAGCTCGGACACCAGTACCGCCGCCATCGACGCCTGCGCAGGGATGGATCCCAGGCCGGCCGAGCCTCGGTCGCCACCTTCGTTGGCGCGCTCTAACATCGACTTGACGGCTTCGGCCGCCAGCACGTCGAGACCGAATTGGCTGAACAGCTTGCGCGCGATCGGGTACGGCGAAATCTCACCGCTTTCCAGCGCGTCCAGATGCGGCCGGATTTCTTTGGCGATGAAGTCGCGCACGGTATCCCGCATGATCAGGTCGGTGTCGGACCACTCGATCATTACTCGGTCTCCTCGTCACTGCGTCCCCACA
This sequence comes from Mycobacterium shimoidei, assembly GCF_900417275.1. Classification (NCBI taxonomy): domain Bacteria; kingdom Bacillati; phylum Actinomycetota; class Actinomycetes; order Mycobacteriales; family Mycobacteriaceae; genus Mycobacterium; species Mycobacterium shimoidei. The sequence continues at coordinate 4,241,578 of NZ_UEGW01000001.1, forward strand.
GGGCCGCGCGGCGGTGGCTAGGACAACCTCGCCGCGATGTCATCGATCTCCCACCGGCCATCGGTCTCAATGGTTTTCACGTCGTGCCAGCCGGCGAGCTCGGAGATCGCCCCGCCCTGAACGGCAAATACCTTGCCGGTGATGGGGCACTTGTCGGTCGCCAGATAAGCGACCAGCGGCGAGATGTTGGCCGGGCTGAACAGGTCCAGCTCCCCCTCCTCGGGTTCGCTCATCAGCGACCCCATACCCGGAGTGGCCAGCGTGAGCCTGGTGCGCGCGATCGGTGCGATCGCGTTCACCCGCACGCCGTACCGCTGAAGTTCCTCGGCGGCGATCAGGGTCAGTGCGGCGATACCCGCCTTGGCGGATCCGTAATTGGCTTGCCCGGGATTCGGCAGCGTCACCCCGGACCCCGATGCGGTGTTGATCACCGCGGCGTTGGGCTGATCCCCCGCCTTCGACTGTGCCTTCCAATAGGCGGCGGCGTGGCGCAGCATCGCGAAGTGGCCCTTGAGGTGCACGGCGAGCACCGCGTCCCACTGCGATTCGTCCATCCCGGCGATGAACGAATCCCTCAGGATACCGGCGTTGTTGACCAGCACATCGAGCCTGCCGAACTCGTCGATCGCCTGCTGCACAACGCTTTCCGCAGCGCTCCAGCTGGCGATATTCTCGGTGTTGGCGACGGCGGTGCCACCGGCAGCGGTGATTTCGTCAACCACTTCATGAGCCGGGGCACTGTCGGCTCCCTCGCCGTTGTTGTCGCCGCCGAGATCATTGACGACGACCTTGGCTCCCTCCTTGGCGAACAGCAATGCGTGCTCGCGCCCGATTCCGCGGCCGGCGCCGGTGATTACGGCGACCCGCCCCTCCAAAACACCCATCCGTCTTTCCTATTCGTCAGCGATCTCGGCGAGACCATCGGTGATCACGAAGTCGTCACCGCGGATCGTCTCGAATGCGTAGCTGGTGATTCCGTTCCGGCCGTCCTTCTCCCAGACCCGGGTCTCCAAATCGTCGCCCGGCAGTACCGGCTTGGAGAAGCGCACCGCAAATCGCTTGAGCCGGTTTACATCCGAGTCGGCCAGCTCGGTGAGCACCGCCCACGAGGTGAACGCCATAGTGCACAAGCCGTGGGCGATGATCCCGGGCAGTCCGGCGTCCTTGGCGACGTCCTCGTCCAGGTGGATCGGCATCGGGTCACCGGCCGCCGGGGCATATCGGAATGTCTGGTCGGTGTCGATGTGCTGCACCACCTTGGCAGCTAATGCCTTATCGTGTAGCCGCTCGTCGAATTTGTGGTCGGGACTCAGTTCGCCGACCGTCTTGCCGACGTTCAGGCCGCGGACGAACGCGGTGACGTACTGTTCGTTGACCAGTTCGCCGTCCTCGGTGCGGCATTCCAACAGAATCGCTGCACGGGTGCCTTTTTCCAGACCTTGATATCCGATCATCTTGGCGCGCGAGACCAGTTTGTCTCCGGGGTAGATCGGCCGGCGGAAGTGGAAATCCTGCTCACCGTGCACGATTCGTGGGATTGCCTCGACCGGCATCACGTCGACGGCCGGAGTGAGCAGCGCCTCGAAGACCGGCACGATCGCGAACACCGGCGGCGCGATGCTCCCGTCGCGATGCGCCTCGATCGGATCGTTGGTGGCCGCCGCATACTCGGCCAGCCGCTCGCGGGTTACCTCGAAACGCTCGTCGTCAGTCCAGCGGTTCAGGCCGGTGTCGTCGAACTCGAGTGTTTCGGTCATGAGGTGGTAGCCAGCGTGTCGAGCTGGTCCAGCGTCTTGTCGAGCTGTTTGGCGCCGTCCTTTTCCACCGCCTTGCCCAGCGCACCTTTGATCAACGCACCTTCGAAATCACCGGACACGGTGAACTTGGAACCCTCGCCGGCGGGCTCGATGCTGAATGTGAACTGGGCCTTGACGCCGGCCATTCCGGTGCCGCTGAGTACCAGATGGGTTGGCGCATCGACTGATTCGACCGTCCACTCGATCTTGTTGGCCATCCCCAGCATTACGATCTTGGCGGTCAGCTTGGAGCCCGCAGTGAGCGTGGTGGGTGGTTCCTCCAGCCACTTCTCGTGGACGGTAAACCACGTGTCCCAGTTGGCCAGGTCGCTGACGGTCTTCCACAGCGCCTCGGGGCTGGCGTTCAGTTCCCGAGTGGCTTCGATGTGTCCCATGTTCAGCGCTCAGCTCGCTGGTAAGCCGTCACCACGGCGGCGCCGCCCAGACCGATGTTGTGCTGCAATGCGGCACTGACGCCGTCGACTTGGCGCTTGTCCGCGAGACCCCGCAACTGCCAATTGAGTTCGGCGCACTGCGCCAGGCCGGTCGCACCCAACGGATGCCCCTTGGAGATCAGACCACCGGACGGGTTCACCACCCAGCGCCCACCGTAGGTGGTGTCGCCGTTGTCGATAAGCTTGGCGGCCTCACCCTCGCCGCACAGACCCAGCGCCTCGTAGAGCAGCAGTTCGTTGGCCGAGAAGCAGTCGTGCAGCTCGATCACCTGGAAGTCCGACGGGCCGAGACCGGATTGCTGGTAGACACGTTGTGCCGCTTGCACGTTCATGTCGTATCCGATCAGCGATTTGCAGGTTCCGTCGAACGTCGACGCGAAGTCGGTCGTCATCGCCTGCCCGACGATCTCGACCGCCTGGCCGCCCAGTCCGTGTTTGTCGACGAACTTCTCACTGGCCAAGATCGCCGCCCCTGACCCGTCGGAGGTCGGCGAGCACTGCAACTTCGTCAGTGGCTCGTAGATCATCTTCGACTCGAGGATGTCCTCGAGGGTGTAGGACTCCTGGAACTGCGCATACGGGTTGTTGACCGAATGCTTGTGGTTTTTGTAGCCGATCTTGGCGAAGTGCTCAGCGGTGGTGCCGTGCTGCTTCATGTGTTCGCGACCGGCCGCGCCGAACATCCACGGCGCCGCCGGGAACCGCACCTCGGAGATCTCGGCCATCGCCATGACGTGTTTGTCCATCGGCTGGGTGCGGTCGTCATACATGGTCCCCAGCGAGCCGGGCTTCATCTTCTCGAACCCCAGCGCGATGGTGCAGTCAGCCATTCCGCCGCGAATCGCTTGGGCGGCGAGGAAAAGCGCGGTCGACCCGGTAGCGCAGTTGTTGTTGACGTTGACAATCGGAATGCCGGTCAGACCCAGTTCGTACAGAGCGCGCTGCCCCGACGTCGACTCGCCGTAGACGTAGCCGACATAGCCTTGTTCGACCTCGGTGTAGTCGATGCCGGCGTCCTCGAGGGCTTTGGTGCCGGACTCTCGCGCCATGTCGGGGTAATCCCAACCTTCCCGGCGGCCGGGTTTCTCGAATTTCGTCATTCCGACACCGACGACGTAAACCTTGTTCGACATCGCACTCCTTCCCACTGGGCAAAAACATACACACCAGACTGTATCTTTGCAATGGCGCTGAAGCGGCCGTCGGCGGGTCGCCGTTGTGGGCGGAATCAGTCGTGCGACAGGGCCGGCACCACGCCGGTCATGATGTCGCGCAGATGCTCGCAGGCACGGTCCCATCGGCGCCGGGCCCGCGCCGAATCCTGGTCGACGAAGCTCGCCACCAGGATCCCCCGCAGGGCGTCCATCGCGGTGTAGATGCTGTTGCGGATCTCCTTTTGCGCCGCCTGCTCCGGGATCAACTGCGCGATCGCGGCCACCAGTGTCGAGTTGACCACCGGTTCCACCCGTTCGATTTCGCGCGCGAGGACCGGGTCGGTGCGAGCCGCGACCCACAGTTCCACGGACGCCACAAACAGTGGCCCTTGGTGGGCCTCCCACAGAAATTCCAGCACGGTGGCCACCGGATCCGGGCTGGCTTGGACGCGGCCGAGCTCACGGACGGCGGCCTGGGCGCGTTGTTGGGCCAGGTGCTCGATGGCGGCGACGACCAGGTCTTCTTTGGACCGGAAATGGTGGATTTGGGCGCCGCGGGTGACGCCGGCCCGCTCCGCAACCCGCGGTGTCGTGGTTCCGGCGTAACCGTAGGTGACCAGGCAGTCGATCGTGGCGTCGAGCAACCGCGCTCGCATCGCGGCGCTGCGCTCGGCCTGGGTGCGTCGAGCCTTTTGTGGGTCGACGCCGGTGGTCATCGTGGTCCCCTTTCGCCCGTGCCGAGAATCGAGCCAACGATACCCGGAAAGCGCGACTTAAATGCAGCCGTGATTGTATCTAAATTTCTCTCCGATACGCACTCAAGACGTCCGGATCGGGGTCGATCCCCAAGCCCGGCCCCCGAGGGACCGAAATCCAGCCACTGTTCGAGGTGAGGGCAGCGCCGTAAATGGACGCTTCCAGATCGAACCAGCGCCGCTCGATCATGGCGTCAGGGCCACCCAGCGCCGCGGTGGTATGAACCGCCGCCAGCAAGCCCGGGCCGTCGTAGAAGGAGTGCGTCATGACCGGAATGTTGTGTGTGGCTGCCAGCGGAAAAACCTTGCTCAATTCGGTAACGCCACCCATCTTGGCCGGGCTCGGCTGTACGTAGTCCACGGCTTGGACGGTGAGCATGCGCTCGAATTCGATTAAGGTAGAAACGTTTTCGCCGGAGGCGATCGGAATACCGGTCATTCTTCGTAGCTCGGCCAACCCATTGAAATTCTCGGGCGGCCAGAGTGGTTCTTCGAGGAATTTCAGCCCGACGGCCTTGAGCTCGTCGGCGGCGGCAAGCGCTTGCGCCAACGTCCAGGGACAGCCGACGTCGGCGATCAGCTCGACGTCGGGACCGGCTTCCGCGCGCGCTGCCCGGATCGCCGCCAAGTCCGCCTCGTGCAACTTGATCGCTTGAAAGCCGGCATCCAGGGTTTGTCGGACCACAGCGCGGACCAGGGTTGGCTCGGAGTAGCAGGCCAAGCTCGCGTAGCAAGGCAACTCGGGCGCTCCGCCGCCAAGAAGCTGACACAGCGGCGCGTTGGCAAGCTTTCCGGCGATATCCCACAGCGCGATGTCCACCGCCGACAGCCCGTAGGTCACCGGCCCTCCACGGCCTAAGACATGCAGCTTCTTCTGCACCTTGAGCATCAGCGGGCCGATGCAGGTGGCGTCCTGGCCGACGCACACCGGCGCGATCAGTTCGTCGACGGCGAGCCTGGCCGAATCGACTGCGCCGTAACCGAAGGCTTCACCCCAGCCTTCGACTCCGTCGCTGGTAGTCACCTTGACGAGCAGTGAGTCCGCGGCAGATAGCTTGTCGCCCCAAAGAGCCGCGCCCGGCGTGCTGCCTGCACGGAAGGGGATGCGCAGCGGTACGGTCTCGATCTTCGCGATGACGGTGGTTGTCATCACGTAATCATGCGGCAGCCGGTGCTACAACGTGGCCGGCCGGATCACAACCACTGATTTCGTCCGCGCGCCGTCGTCGCGCAGCAGCGCGATCACCCGGTCGTCAGATGTGGCGGCGGCGTAGACGCCGTCGATACCGGCCGGGGCCAGCGGCCGACCGTTGGCGGCCGCGTCGGCCTCCTCGGGCGTTAAGTCCCGGCGCGGGAAGAGCAACAGGCACGCTTGGTCGAGATCCAGGCTCAGCTTCGGATTCTCGGCGATTTCCTCGAGCGGGCGCGCCTGCTCGAGCCCGAACGGCCCTACCCTCGTGCGCCGCAGCGCGATGAGGTGCCCGCCGACGCCGAGCGAATTGCCGAGATCACGGGCCAACGCGCGGATATAGGTGCCCGACGAACAGTCGATTTCCGCATCGACGTCGACCAGGTCCCTGTGACGGCGGACGGCCAGCATCTCGAATCGGTCGATTCGCACCGGCCGGGCGGCCAGCTCGACGCTGTGGCCCTCGCGGGCGAGCCGGTACGCCCGGCGGCCGCCGACCTTGACGGAGCTGACCGGCGGCGGCACCTGCATGATGTCGCCGCGGAACGCGGCGATGGCGGTGGCGATCGCGTCATCGGTCAGATGGGCTGCGGGAACATGTTGCAGCACTTCGCCTTCGGCGTCATCGGTGGAGGTGGATTGTCCCAGCCGGATTGTTGCGGCGTATGACTTCGCGGCACCCGTCAGCAGACCGAGGATCTTGGTGGCGCGGTCGATCCCGACCACCAGCACCCCGGTCGCCATCGGGTCCAATGTCCCGGCGTGCCCGACCCTGCGGGTGGCGAAGATCCGTCGGCAACGGGCGACCACGTCGTGGCTGGTCATCCCGGCCGGCTTGTCGGCGACGACAAGGCCTGCGGTCATAGGACGATCGCCGTGAGCACCAGGTCGTTTCGCACCGACCACCGTCCCCGCAGCGCAGTCAGCGGTGGTCCGGACAGCGTTGCGCCGTCGACCAGGATCTTGGAGACAAACTCGCCCTCGTTGCCCAAGCCACCGACGTCGAACACGATGTGGGCGTCCTCGAAGCCCAGCCAGCGACGGGTCAGCGGAAACCACGCCTTGTACGTCGCTTCCTTGGCGCAGAACAAGATTCGATCCCAGTGGATACCCTCCGGGAGCAACTCGAGTTCTCGGCGTTCCTCCGGCAGGCTGACCGCATCGAGCACACCGTGCGGCAGCACGTCGTGCGGTTCGGCATCGACGCCGACGGATCGCAACGCGGTACCGCGGCCCACCACGGCGCCGCGATAGCCCGCGCAGTGCGTGAGGCTACCCACCACACCGTCGGGCCAACACGGCTCGCCCTTTTCGCCCTTGAGGATCGGTACCGCCGGAAATCCGAGTTCGCCGAGCGCCAGGCGAGCACAGTGCCGAACGGTGATGAATTCCTGGCGCCGCTTGGCCACCGAGCGGGCGATCAACGGCTCTTCTTCGGGCAGCGCCCTCAGACCGGGTGGGTCGGAGTACACCTCGGCGGATGCCAGATTGTCCGGCTTGTCGGGCAGCACCGACGAGATGAGCAACCCGCCCGTCATCGGAGCTGCCGCAACCGTTCCCGGAATTGCTCTGCCTGCTGGCGCATCTCGGGCGTGATCACGAAATGACCACCGAAATCATTGAGGTAGCCGGGCGCATACTCCGGATCGGGCAGTACCTGACGCAGCCAGCTGTAGGGCTTGCGGCGCCGCCATTCCCGCGGGTAGCCCACCGACACCTCTTCGAAGCGCACGCCGTCATACCACGTCGTGCGAGGAATGTGCAGATGGCCGTACACCGAGCAGACAGCGTTGTAGCGGGTGTGCCAGTCGGCGGTCTCGGTGGTTCCGCACCACAGTGAGAATTCCGGGTAGAACAGCGATTCGCACGGATCGCGGACCAGCGGGAAGTGGTTGACCAGCACGGTGGGCGTCATCCAGTCCAGGTCTTCCAGCCGTTTGCGGGTGGCGGCAAGCCGGTCGCGGCACCATGCGTCCCGAGTGCCGTACGGCTCGGCCGACAGCAGGAACTCGTCGGTGGCCACCACGTTGCGTTCCCGCGCGATGGCCAGCCCCTCGGCCTTGGTGGTCGCCCCCTCCGGCAGGAATGTGTAGTCGTAGAGCACAAACATCGGCACGATCGTGGCCGGGCCGCCCCGTTCGGTCCACACCGGGAACGGATGCTCAGGGGTGACGATGCCCATCTCGTCGCACATGTTGACCAGGTAGTCGTAGCGGGCACGGCCGAAGATTTGCATCGGGTCCTTGTTGGTCGTCCACAGCTCGTGATTGCCCGGCACCCAGATCACCTTGGCGAACCGTCGTCGCAGCAGATCCAGCGCCCAGCGGATCTCATCTGTGCGTTCGGCGATGTCGCCGGCGACGATCAGCCAGTCGTCCGGTGAGGACGGATGCAGTGATTCGGTGACCGGCTTGTTGCCGAGATGGCCGGTGTGCAGGTCAGAAACCGCCCACAGCGTCGGCTGTCCTGCACCTTCCCGAGTTGCCACGACTCACCAGCGTAGTGGCGATCGCCAGCGCGGCGGAGCCGGGCGCCGCGGGTCGCCACGCATGGGCCACGAGCCAACCCGGTGTGAATTGGAACAGGTTCTCGTTAGACTCCCCGCCATGGCCGGAAAGTGGGTCGCGAAGATGCGACTGACCGCCGCGCTGGGCGCGCTGGCGACGGCGGTGGTGGTGGTGCTGCTGACCGCGCCGCCGACCGGCACCGGCGGCACAGCCGTGCAGTTGCGGTCCACCGGCGTGCCGCTGGAGACGCCCAGCACCATGAAGAGCCCGATCATCGCGACCACCGACCCGAGCCCGTTCGACCCGTGCAACGACATCCCGTTCGACGTCGTGCAGCGGTTGGGCCTGGCGTTCAGCCCACCCCAGCCCCAGGAGGGGCTGCGCTGCCAATACGACGCGGGCAACTACCAGCTGGCGATCGAACCCATCGTCTGGCGTACCTACGAAAAGACGTTGCCCGCCGACGCGCTCGAGACGACGATCAACGGACACCGCGCCGCGCAGTACTGGGTGTTGAAGCCGACCTACCACAACAGCCACTGGTGGGTTTCCTGCATGGTGGCCTTCAAGACAAGCTACGGGCTGATCCAACAGGCGCTGTTCTACTCGACGGTCTATTCCAATCCCGATGTCGACTGCCCAGCCACCAACCTGCAACGCGCGAACGAACTTTCGCCGTACTACGTCTTTTAGTCCTCTACAGTGACAACCACATCTGCCCGGCCTGTGCGGTCGTCGTTGCGCAGTCTCACCCGGCATTTGAGCAGCCGTGTCCTCGACCGAGTGCTGCGTCTGCCGGCGCCCACGGCCACTTACACCGTGAGCCGGGTCCACATCCCGATGCGCGACGGCGTCGAGCTGCTGGCCGACCACTACGCCCCGGACACCGAACCTGTCGGGACATTGCTGGTTCGCGGCCCCTACGGCCGCGGCTTTCCGTTCTCGCTGATATTCGGCGCGCTCTACGCCGCGCGCGGCTACCACGTCGTCGTCCAAAGTGTCCGCGGGACGTTCGGGTCTGCCGGCACGTTCGTGCCGATGGTTCATGAGGTCGACGACGGCGCGGACACCGTCGCGTGGCTGCGTCGGCAGCCCTGGTTCACCGGCCGGTTCGCCATGATCGGGCTGTCCTACCTCGGGTTCACCCAGTGGGCGATCCTGCAGGACCCACCGCCGGAGTTGGCCGCGGCCGTGATCACCGTCGGGCCGCACGATCTGAGCGCGTCGTCGTGGGGCACCGGCTCGTTCACCCTCAACGACTTTTTGGGCTGGAGTTATCTGGTCGCCCGCCAGGAGGAACCCGGGCGGATCCGGGCCGGACTGCGTCAATTGCGCGCCCAACGAAACGTGATCCGGGCGGCCGGCGAGTTGCCCCTGGGCGCCGCGGGCCGCGCGCTGCTGGGCGACGGCGCGCCGTGGTATGAGTCCTGGCTCGAGCACCCGGACCGCGCCGACCCGTTCTGGGAGCGGCTGCGATGCCGCGACGCGCTGGACCGGGTGCAGGTCCCGGTGCTGCTCATCGGGGGCTGGCAGGACCTGTTCCTGCGGCAGACGCTCGAGCAATACCGCCATCTTCGTGACCGGGCCGTCGACGTAGCGCTGACCATCGGCCCGTGGACGCACACCCAAATGCTCACCAAGGGGTTGAGCACCGTCACCCAGGAATCGCTGGCCTGGCTTGATGCCCACCTGGGCGGCGCGTCGGGAATCCGACGCGACCCCGGCGCACGGATCTTCATCAACGGCGACGGTTGGCGCGAGCTGCCCGACTGGCCACCGCCCACGCACGCCCACGTGCTGTACCTGCAGCCCGGCGGCGGGCTGGCCCACACCCCGCCATCGGCCGCCGCGCCGGCGAGCTTCCGGTTCGATCCCGCAAACCCGACACCGACGATCGGCGGGCCGCTGTTGTCGCCGGACAGCGGTTACCGCAACGACAGCCGGCTGGCCCGGCGCGACGACGTGCTGACCTTCACCGGCGACGTGCTCACCGAGGATCTGTGCGTGCACGGCAACCCGGTGATCGAGTTGGCGCACACGTCGGACAATCCGTACGTCGACGTGTTCGTCCGGGTGAGCCAGGTTGATGCGCGGGGACGCTCGGTCAACGTCAGCGAAGGCTACCGGCGGCTGCGGCATGCGCCGCAGAACATCAGCATCGAACTCGACGCCATCGCGCACCGGTTCCGCGCCGGGTCGCGCATCCGAGTTTTCATCGCCGGCGGCTGGCATCCGCGCTACGCGCGCAACCTGGGCACCGACGAGCCGCCGGTGAGCGGCACGCAGCTGAAGCCGGCCACCCACACCGTGCACTTCGGAACCTCGCGGCTGCTGCTTCCGGTCCAGGCGGACTAGCCCGTGGACATCTTCGACGAGTGGCGGGCCGGCGGGACCGAAATCCGTTGGCGCTCAACGACTGAAGCCAACAATGGGGCCGAAGTCGCGGTTTTCACCCGGCGATGCGGCACACCCGGGGCGCCCGGGCTGGTCTGCGTGCACGGCTTCCCGACATCCAGCATCGACTATTTCGCGCTGACCCGCGAACTCGCCGACGAGTTCGACATCTTCATGTTGGACTTTCCCGGGTATGGGCTCTCCGACAAGCCACCGGCGCCGTACAGGTATTCGCTGTACGACGACGCGCGGCTGCTGATCCACGCGATCACGAACGTGTGGAGTCTCGAGCGGTACACCATGCTCACCCATGACCGGGGCAGCAGCATCGGCATGATCGCACTGGACCTGCTCGCGCAAGCGGCCGCGCCGGCTCAGCTGGTCTTGACCAACGGCAATGTCTATCTCCCGCTGTCCAACCTCACCGCCTTTCAGAAGGCACTGCTGGATCCCGCCACCGCACGCGACACGGCGAGGGCAACCACACCGGACATGTTGGCTGCCGGGATGGGCGCGACGACCTTCATGCCGCGGCGCATACTCGCTGATCCCGAGATCGCTGCGCTGGCAAAATGTTTCGCGCACAACGACGGAACCTCGGTGCTGCCGGACACGATTCAGTACCTCCACGAGCGTGCTGCCGACGAGATGAATTGGCTGGCAGCGCTTTCCCGCAACGCCGTCGATACGAGTCTGGTGTGGGGCCTGCACGACAACGTGGCCCCTGTCCGGGTCGCCAACTACGTGTGGCAGTCCGTGCTCAAGGACAAGCCCGGAGTCAACCGGTACTGGATTGTGCCGAGCGCCGACCACTATGTGCAATGTGATGCCGCGCCGCAACTGGCGCAGATCATTCGACTCACCGTCAGCGGTGAGGCGATTGGGCTTCAGACACTGGGTGACCAGCCCGACGGCGCGGTGCTGGCCGATCAGACGTCAGCCGACGGCGCTGCGCACCCGGGTGGCGACTCGACGTAACGCCGCCTCGTCGTACACGGGCACGCCCAGCGTCGGTGTCACCGGCAGCTGCACCCAGCTGGCGCAGCCCGCATAGTCGGGCGTGCGGGCAATCTGGACTGGCTCGACCAGCGGCGCGGCCTGCACGACGAGTACCGCCAGCCGATGCTTCGGCCGAAAGTCCAGCCGGTCTTTGCGGACCGAATCGGTGGTCCAGATGTGCAGGTCTTCAATCTGCTCGAGGTTGTCCGGACGGTTGACTTCCAGCGCCGCAACGACTTTCGCGGCTGCCCGGAGGGTCACCTGATCCTCGGTACTGTCCGCGGCCGCGGCCGCCACTAGATCTCGGTGGCTGGGCCGCACCCGCTCGGCGTGGCTGTGGGCGACTGTCGGGAACAACACAAACTCGCGGGCTGCGACATGGAACCGCTTCTCGTGAATCCCGCCTTTGCGCAACAACACGGTCTGGCGGCCATCCAACAACGCGTGTACGACCGCGCTCCACTCCTTGAGCGCGGTGGCGCTCATCGCGCCGCGATCCGGGCCGGCGCAATGGCGGAAGGTGCTTGGGCGGTTGCCGCCGCGCGGGCAGCTCCTCGAGCAGCCGCGCCGTCGCTTCGGTTACTTGCGCGACGGCAGCCTCGAAGGCATCGACATTGTTTGCCGAGGGATGGGTGATCCCGCTGACCTTGCGCACGTACTGGCGGGCGGCTGCCTCGATTTCGGCAGCGGTAGCGGGCGGCTCGAGTCCGCGCAGCTCGGTGATGTTCCGGCACATGACTCCACGATAAGGGCGCCTCGCTACGGTGCTAGTCATGACCGATAACGTCCTGCTGATCGACACCCATGAGCGCGTGCGCACCCTGACCCTGAACCGCCCCGAGTCGCGGAATGCGCTGTCTGCGGAACTGCGCGACCGGTTCTTCGCCGCTTTGACGCAAGCGGAGACTGACGACGCCGTAGACGTGGTGATCCTCACCGGCGCCGACCCGGTGTTCTGCGCGGGACTGGACCTCAAAGAGCTGAGTCGGCAGACCGAGCTGCCGGACATCTCGCCGCGCTGGCCGGCGATGAGCAAGCCGGTGATCGGCGCGATCAATGGCGCGGCCGTAACCGGTGGGCTGGAGTTGGCGCTGTATTGCGACATCCTCATCGCCTCCGAGCACGCCCGGTTCGCCGATACCCATGCGCGAGTCGGGTTGTTGCCGACGTGGGGGCTCAGTGTGCGGCTGCCGCAGAAGGTCGGCGTGGGCCTGGCCCGGCGCATGAGCCTCACCGGCGACTACCTGTCCGCGCAGGAGGCGCTCAGGGCGGGATTGGTCACCGAGGTGGTGCCCCACGAGCGGCTGTTGCCCGCTGCTCGCGAGCTCGCCGGCTCGATCGTCAGCAACAACCAGAACGCGGTGCGGGCGCTGCTGGCGTCCTACCACCGCATCGACGACTCGCAGACCAGCACGGGGCTATGGCTGGAGGCGACGGCCGCAAGGCAATACCGGACCAGCACCGAAGATATTGCCGCCAACCGCGAGGCCGTGCTGCAACGCGGCCGCGCCCAGGTGCGCTGAGCACCTGCGAAATAGTCGCAGGGTTCTTGCAAAGCTCATGCATGACGGCCCGGCCGGGGCTACCGTCGTGTTAGCCGCGCGTCCCGACGCTTGAGCCACCGCCCCGAGACGGGGGCCAGGTGTCGGCGGCGAGGGCCGAACTCAGTGAGCCGCCTGCCGGGCAGGGGTGGTCATGACGGCGCCGATCTGGATGGCAGCACCACCGGAGGTGCATTCGACGCTGCTGAGCAGTGGGCCGGGACCCGCGGCGCTGGTCGCTGCCGCATCGGCGTGGAGTTCGCTGAGCACCGAATACGCCGCTGCCGCCGACGAACTCAGCGGCTTGTTGGGTGCGGTGCAGGCCGAAGTATGGGAAGGCCCCACTGCCGAGCAGTATGCGGCTGCGCATATCCCCCATCTGACGTGGTTGCTGCAAGCCAGCGACGACAGCGCAACGGCGGCAACGCAACTGGAGATTGCAGCGGCGGCCTACACCGCAGCGTTGGCCGCGATGCCGACGTTGGCCGAACTCGCGGCCAACCACGCCATCCACGCCGTGTTGGTGGCGACAAACTTCTTCGGCATCAACACCATCCCGATCGCGCTGAATGAGGCCGACTACGCGCGGATGTGGGTTCAGGCGGCCACCACGATGAGCGTGTATCAGGCCGTGTCCGCGACGGCGGTATCCACGACGCCGCCGGCCATACCGGCACCACGCATTGTGAAATCCGCGGCAGCGGATCCGACATCTGACCCCAGCGATCCATTCGGGCTGTCTGCCCTGTTACACCAACTGCAACAGTTCGAGGGAGGCAACAGTCTGCTGGAACTCATCTGGCCCGGGAACCCCTTCACGGCTTACCCGCCCGGGACAGACTTCGGTGGTGCGCTGGCGAATGTCTGGCAAAGCTTCTACGACGGGTTGTTCGTCTATAGCCCACAGACGCTGACGTTTGCCCACAATCCGGTTCAGTTGATGGCGGTCATCGCGCTCGCCGGTGTCCAACTCGTCACCCACCGCATCTTCGACCTGGTCCAACTCATTTACAACTTTCCCCAGCTACTCAGTGCCGTGGTGCCGATCGTGACGGCGAATACTGCTGCGGTGGCTGGCTTTTCCGGGTTAGCGGGCCTGGCAGGTCTGGTTCAGCCGGCCCCGTCAACCGCCGCACCAGTCCCCGTCGAAACCGGGTTCCAACCGTCGCCGGCCGTCGGAGTCACCCCTGTGCTGGCCTCAGCGCCGACGACTGCCCCGGCACCGACTACACCCGCCCCGGGGCCGGCCCCAACTCCCCCGGCTTCCCCGCCACCCGCGGGTGTGGGGGCCATCGGGTTTCCCTATCTGGTCAGCGGTGGCCCCGACGTCGGGTTCGGCTCGCCGATGAGCACCAGTGCCAGCGCCCGGGCCAAGAGCCCGACTTCGGAGACCGCGCCGGCTGTCGCGGCCGCGACACGCGACCAGGCCCGGGCCCGCCGGTGTCGTCGCGCGAAGGTGCGGGATCTGGGACGCGGCTACGAATACATGGACGCCGGTTTGGACGCCGCTGACGAGCCCGGGTACGACAGCGCGGCCCCGGCGATGTCCGTTCACGGTGCAGGACCGTTGGGGTTCGCCGGGGCCAAAGACGCTGCCGCCGCGGGATTGACAACGCTGTCTGGTGACGAATTCGGCGACGACCCCAAGCTGCCGATGGTTCCAGGAACTTGGGAACGGCAAGAGGGAGAAACAAAGTCGACCTAGCCGATCCTTACTGGCCGCGTACCGCGGACGCCGCCTTGACCAGCAGATCTGACATCACCTGCTGCGGGTTGAGCTGCTCGGCGGTACTTCCCATGACCACGATGGACGTTTGATCGTCGAGAGCCACCGTGAACTCATAATCGGGGTCCTCGTCTGTGTCAGCGGGACTGAGCTTGACCCCGGTTGTCGTGGCCCCCTCGATGTTGGGAGCCGGGATCGCTTCGGCGGTTCCAGTTGCCTGGGAAGCACCAGACATCGACACCTGTTCACAGCCCGCGGGGGGCGGGCCGGCCGGCGTCGGCTTCGTCAACCGCATTGCGACGATATAGATTTCGCCTTGATCTGCCTGTCCACGGACGCCGGCTGCTTGCGTGCCGACAGTGGCGTCGACATAGGGTGGAATGACCAGCGCCCGGCATTGCGGTGGATCGAACTGCGCCTGGGTGAACGGCATGATGCCGGAGTTGTCGATATCTTGCTGCTCAAGGGTTTTCGCCGGGTGCGGGTCTGTTTTGAAGCCGGGCGGAAAGCTGTCTTTGAGGTTGTCAACGCGTGAGATGTCGTACTTCGGCGGCGGCGGTGCTGGCTGCGCACTGCTCGGGGCAGGAGGCTGCGCCGAGTGAGCCGCCGTGTGTTCGGGCGCTTCGACGCATGCGGCCAGAGCGACACTACCCAGGCCGGCCACTGCCAGCATCGAAACGACTCGCCGGGTTGTGCGTTGTGGCCGTCGTGGACAGGCTGCAGCCAGGGCAGCTGAGAACTGTTGTCGCTGTGGCGTATTCATCGCAGTACCTTTCACAATGCTGATTGCGATCAAAGTTGGGTTGGCCGGTCTTGATCCACCGCGAACGCCCGGCCTGACGTGCGGCCGGGCGCCCTGGCGGATACTTCACCCGCGATCTCAACGCGGACCCGCTGGCTGATCCGCCCACCAAGGATCAGCGCGAGCGGCCACTAACTCACCAGAACCACCACGGGTGGAACAGATGCGGGTGCCACCAGTGGAACCGCGGGTGCCAGAAGTGGTGGTGGTGATGCCGGAAGAAGTGGTGATGGTGATGCAGGAAGTGGTGATGGTGGTGGTGGAAAAACCACTCCGGCATGGGCGCACTCCCGACGCCCGTCGTGACACCCGGGATCACGGCCGGCTCATTGTTCACAAAGGCCGGGCCCCCCGTTGACATAGGCCCAGACACCGCTACTGGTGCGGGCGCCGCTTGCGCCGTCCCGGCGGCGCCGAACAGCAGGCTACCGGTGACGAGACCGGCACCGATGACACCAGCCCCGACCCGGCGAGCTGAACTCACCGAAGTCCACATGATTGCTCCTTCACCGAAATTGTTTGTTTTCGAACAAAGCTGACACTAATCCGATTGCTAGCCGTCAGCAATATTTTTCTGGTATCTTGCAGCATTCTCACAGTTTGGCTCTAAACGGGCCGTAATTCCGTCACATAAATCACAAAATACGGATCTCATCTGCTAATGACCTACGGAGATTGTCGGTGTTAGGGTGACTAGTAAATTACATGTTCAAGACCATAATACTGATCTCCTGATCTCCGTAGTCGCGCTATAACGTATCTCCTGAGCAGGTTGCGACCCAGGTGGCATCGAGTTGCAATCGTATTGCCAGTCAACGAGGCGCATAAATTGCCTGTATCAATGGGTCAGCTAATTGCAGAAAACAATTTCGGAGCGGCAATTCGAGGCGGACGCTTGCGAAGCCGCTACAGTACGGACATACTGATGTCCTGACTTGCTGACCAACTGCTGGTGAGAGGAATCTACGTGGTGAGTCCCCCTATCGACCGACCCAACATCGGCGGCCGGCCAAACGCGCCCCATCGCAACGTCGACGCGGCGGCGCCGACCGAACGGCTTTCCGCCGTCGGACAGTCGAGTGGCCGGAAGACTCGGCGAACGGTCGACCTCACCCCCGCCCAGCACCGCGGTTTGGACATCTGGCAGCGCGATGCGGCTGATCGGCTCGGGGTGGCCCGTGTGACCGGACAAGAGGTGCTGTCCGCGCTCGTCGACCAACTGCTGAACGATCGCGAACTCTCTGCGCGGATCACCCGCGCCATCCAGTCCCGGCGCTAGCGACGTCACCGTATTGCCCTGATCACTCTGCAGGGGTTACCGGCTGCAACCACGTGAGTCGGCACATCTTTGGTGACGACTGCACCGGCGCCGACCACGGTGTCGTCGCCAATGCTCACTCCGGGGCACACGATGACTCCGGCGCCCATCCATACGTTGTTGCCAATCGTTATGGGAGAAGCCAGTTCCCAGCCCTGACGCCGGGCATCGTGGTCGTCAATCGGATGGTGAGCCGTCAGCAGTTGCACGCGAGGGCCGATCGAGACGTCATCGCCGATCGTGATCGGTGCGCAGTCCAGAAATATCGCGTCGTAGTTGACGAAGCTACGCGCGCCGATGCTGATATAGGTTCCGTAGTCGCACAGGAAGCGCGGCAGCACCACCGTACCTTCGCCCAACGATCCGAGCAGCGCGTGCAGCACCCGCTCGCGGGCGTCGTCATCATCTGCGCCCGCCGCGTTGAACTCGGCGAGTAGTCGTTGACAGGCCCGCCGGCTCGCGACGAGGTCAAAGTCGTTGGCCCGATACGGCTCCCCGCTGAGCATGCGGTCGCGCTGACTAGTCATGATGTGTCCTCAGGTTCCGGTCACCGCCCAGCGGCCTGAGATCGTTCGTATCCCGACGAAGGCCAGCCGCAGCAAGATGAAAGTGGTGAGCCCCGACCAGATTCCGGCTAACCCCCAACCGAAAACCAGTGACAGCCAAGTCAGTGGCAAAAAGCCGGCCAGCGCGCTGACGATGGTCGCGGTGCGCATGAAAGCGGCGTCGCCCGCGCCCAGCAATACGCCGTCGAGAGCGAAAACAATTCCGGCGAGCGGTAATTGGGCAACCAGAAACCACCACGGCACGGCGATTACCGCCAGCACCGAACGGTCGTCGGTGAACAGCTTGGGCAACACGGCGGCACCGCTCGCGAACAGCGCAGCCAGCGCTCCGGCGGCGATCGTCGAGAACACCGTCACCTGCCGCGCCACCGACTTGGCGTGCTCGACGCGGCCGGCGCCGAGCGCGGCGCCGACCAGTGCCTGCGCGGCAATGGCCAGCGAATCGAGAACCAGCGCAAGGAAAGTCCACAACTGCAGCACCACCTGGTGGGCGCCCAGCGCCGCGGCGCCGAACCGCGCCGCCACCGCTGCCGCCGAAACGAAGCAGGCCTGGAACGCCAGTGTCCGCAGCATCAGGTCGCGGCCCATCACCAGCTGAGCACGCAGCGCTGCGCGGTTGAGCCGCAGCGACACTCGTTCGGCCAGCAACGCGCGTCCGAACAGCAGCGCGGCCAGCCACTGGCCGACCAGATTGGCCACCGCCGAGCCGGCGAGCTCTAGTCGCGGCAGTCCGAGCCAGCCGTAGACCAGCAGCGGACACAGCAGCGCCGATAGCCCGAAACCGGCGACTACATAGCGCAGCGGCCGCACGGTGTCCTGCACCCCGCGCAGCCAGCCGTTGCCCGCCATCGACACCAGGATCGCGGGGGCGCCCAAGATGGCGATGCGTAACCACGGCAATGCCGCCGCGGCGATAGCTTCACCGGAGGCGATCACCGACACCACCGGAAGCGCGGCGACCTGCACCACCAGCACGATCAGCGCGCCGAGGCCCAACGCCAGCCAGGTCGCCTGCACGCCTTCGGCCACCGCCGAAGCCCGGTCGCCGGCGCCGAAGTGGCGCGCCGCGCGCGCCGTCGTGCCATAGGAGAGGAATGTCAGGTCGGAAGCGACCAGCCCGAGGATCAGCGCGCCGATGGCCAGCCCGGCCAGGCTCAGCGCACCCAGGCGGCCCACGACGGCGGTGTCGAACAACAAATACAGCGGCTCGGCCGCAAGCACGCCCAGCGCGGGCAACGCCAACCCGACGATCTGCCGTGAACTTGCGGCGGGCATGTCGGCCATGTCAGGGATCAGCCGAGCGCGGCGACCAGCCTGGTGACCACATCGTCGATCGAGCCGGTGGCCGAATACCCGGCGGCCAGCTTGTGCCCGCCGCCGCCGAAAGTCGACGCGACCGCCGCCAGATCCACATCCGCCTTCGCCCGCATCGACACCGACCACGCCTGCGGCTCAACCTCTTTGAACACCGCTGCGACCGCCGCCTGGTCGGTGGTGCGCACGATGTCGACGATGCTCTCGACGTCCTCCGGGCGGGCGCTGAGCCAATCCCGATGGTCGACGACCGCGTAGACCAAACCCCGGCCACCCACGGCGTCCGACAACAGCTGCGCCGAACCGAGCACCCGCGACAGCATGGTCAGCCATGCGAACGGATGGGTGTCCAGCAACCTGCGGCTGATCGCGGCGTTGTCCACACCGAGCTCGACGAGCCGAGCCGCCAACCGGTGGGCGCGGGCGCTGGCCCAGCGGAACGACCCGGTATCGGTCGTCAGCCCCGCGTAAATGCAGTGCGCAACCTCGGTGTCGATCGGCTTACCCCACGCGTCGAGCACCTCGGCGACCAGCATCGTGGTGGAGTCCGCCGACGGGTCGACGAGATTGGCGCTGCCGAACAACTGATTGGACGCGTGGTGATCGATCACCAGCAGCTCCTGGCCCGGACGCGCCATGTCGCCCAGATCGCCGAGTCGGTTGACGCTCGGAATGTCCACCGTCACAGCCAAATCGACATCCCGGCGCATCGCCTCGGGATTGACCAGCAACCGGCCGCCGGGCAGGGACTGCAACGACTCCGGAAGCGTGGCCGGCGCCGCGAAGCTGACCTGAACGGATTTACCGCTCTGGTCGAGCACCAGAGCCAGCGCTAACCCGGCACCGATGGTGTCGGCGTCGGGAAAGACGTGACAAACCACCCCGATCGTGGCGGCGTCGGCGAGCAACTCGGCGGCGCCGACGGCATCGACACGACGGCCGCTGGTGGCGGGCTCAGTCGCCGGATTGGTCGTCGTCACCATCGTCTCCCGCCGCGCTAGTGGTCCGGTACGGATCGGCCTCTCCTGCCGGCTTGGCTCCCGAACGGACTCGGGCCAGATCGGCATCGGCGGCGCGGGCGCGGGCCAGCAACTCCTCCATCCGGTGGGCGGCGTCTGGCACCGTGTCTCTGCAGAACGTCAGTGTGGGTGTGAACCGCACCCCGGTGCCGGCCCCGACTTTGCTGCGCAACACACCTTTGGCACTTTCCAGCGCCGCAGCCGCGCCGGCGTAATCGGGTTCGTCATCGAGCGTGCGCCCCAGCACGGTGTAGTACAGGGTCGCGTCGTGCAGGTCCGCGGTCACCTTGGCGTCGGTGATGGTGACACCGGCCAGCCGCGGGTCTTTGATCTCGTATTCGATCGCCGACGCGACGATCGCCGAGATCCGCTTGGCCAACCGGCGTGCACGGGCCGGATCGGCCATCAGGCGCGCGCCTTCTCAACCAGCTCGTAGGTCTCGATGACGTCACCCTCCTTGATGTCGTTGTAGCTCAGGGTCAGACCACATTCGTAGCCGTCTCGGACCTCGTTGACGTCGTCCTTCTCGCGCCGCAGCGATTGCACGGTCAGGTTTTCGGCGACCACGATGTTGTCGCGGAGCAGCCGTGCTTTGGCGTTGCGGCGCACCACACCTGAGGTGACCAAACATCCGGCGATGTTGCCGACCTTGGACGAGCGGAAGATCGCCCGGATTTCGGCCCGGCCCAGCGACACCTCCTCGTAGACGGGCTTGAGCATGCCGCGCAACGCCTTCTCGATGTCGTCGATAGCCTGGTAGATCACCGTGTAGTAGCGGATTTCGACGCCTTCGCGGTTGGCCAGCTCGGTGGCCTTGCCCTCGGCGCGCACGTTGAACCCGATGATCACCGCGTCCGATGCCGACGCAAGGTTGACGTTGGTCTCGGTGATACCGCCGACACCGCGGTCGATCACGCGCAGCGCCACTTCGTCGTCGACCTTGATTCCCATCAGCGCCTCTTCCAGCGCCTCGACGGTGCCGGCGTTGTCGCCCTTGAGGATCAGATTCAGCTGGCTGGTTTCCTTCAGCGCCGAGTCGAGATCCTCCAGGCTGATCCGCTTGCGCGAGCGGGCGGCCATCGCGTTGCGTTTGCGCGCGCTGCGCCGGTCGGCGATCTGGCGGGCGATCCGGTCCTCGTCGACGACCAGGAAGTTGTCGCCGGCCCCGGGCACCGATGTGAAGCCGATGACCTGCACCGGACGCGACGGCAACGCCTCTTCGACGTCCTCCCCGTTTTCGTCGACCATGCGGCGGACCCGGCCGTAGGCGTCGCCGGCGACCACCGAGTCGCCCACCCGCAGCGTGCCGCGCTGCACCAACACGGTGGCTACCGGGCCGCGACCGCGGTCCAAGTGCGCCTCGATCGCCACGCCCTGAGCGTCCATGTCGGGGTTGGCCCGTAGATCCAGGGCGGCGTCGGCGGTCAGCAACACCGCCTCGAGCAGCGCGTCGATGTTGGTGCCCTGCTTGGCGGAGATGTCGACGAACATCGTGTCACCGCCGAATTCCTCTGGCACCAAACCGTATTCGGTGAGCTGGCCGCGAATCTTCTGCGGGTCGGCACCTTCTTTGTCGATCTTGTTGACGGCCACTACGATCGGCACGTCGGCGGCTTGGGCGTGGTTGATGGCCTCCACCGTCTGCGGCATGACGCCGTCGTCGGCGGCGACCACCAGAATGGCGATGTCGGTGGCCTTCGCGCCGCGGGCACGCATGGCGGTGAACGCCTCGTGACCTGGGGTGTCGATGAAGGTGATCAGCCGCTCCGTGCCGTCGAGGTCAACCGCGACCTGGTAGGCACCGATGTGCTGGGTGATGCCGCCGGCTTCGGCCTCGCGGACGTTGGCCTTACGGATGGTGTCGAGCAGTCGGGTCTTCCCGTGGTCGACGTGACCCATCACGGTCACCACCGGCGGACGGGTCTGCAAATCGGCATCGTCCCCGGTGTCTTCTCCATAGGACAGGTCGAACGACTCCAGCAGCTCGCGGTCCTCGTCCTCGGGGCTGACGACCTGCACGTTGTAGTTCATCTCGCTGCCCAGCAGCTCGAGCGTCTCGTCGCCCACCGACTGGGTCGCGGTCACCATCTCACCGAGGTTGAACAACGCCTGCACCAGCGCGGCCGGGTTGGCGTCGATCTTTTCGGCGAAGTCGGACAGCGACGCGCCGCGGGCTAACCGGATGGTTTCGCCGTTGCCGTGCGGTAGCCGCACACCGCCAATGACCGGGGCCTGCATGTTTTCGTATTCGGCGCGCTTGGCTCGCTTTGACTTGCGGCCACGTCGGGGCGCACCGCCGGGCCGGCCGAACGCACCGGCCGCGCCACCGCGCTGCCCGGGACGCCCGCCGCCGGGACGGCCGCGGTAGCCACCGCCGGGCGGGGCTCCGACCCCACCGCCGCCGCGGTAGGGGCCCCCGCCCCCGCCACCGGAGCGACCACCGGTAGGGGCGCCCGGCCGCCCGCCCGGGCCGGGGCGCGGCGCGCCGGGACGCGGCGGACGACCCTGGCCGGCGGCGCCGCCGGGACGGGGCGGCATGCTGCCGGGCGACATGCCCGGACGCGGCGCGCCTGGACGCGCGGCCCCGGGTCGGGGTGCCGGCGGACGGGGAATGGGTCGATCGACGGGCTGCGCCGACGAGAACGGGTTGTTGCCGACACGGGGGGTACGTGCGGCCGGCTTGGGGGTTGGGCTGGGCCGCGGTCCGGGGGTGGGTCCCGGACGCTTTGCCGGCGGGGCCGTCGGTGGCTGCGCGGCCTGCGGGCCCCCTGCGGGTGCCTCGGGGGCCTGTGCCGGCGCTCGGCCGTCAACCTTGTCGGCGGCGGCGTCGGTCTTTGCCGCGGCCTTCGTCGCGGCACCGTTGCCGGCCGCCTTCGCCGCGGCTTTCGTTGCCTTTTCGGCCTTCGCGGCCTTGTCGGTGGTCTTTTCCGGGGCGGGTTTGCCGCCGCCGAACGATTCCCGCAGTCGCCGTGCGACGGGGGCCTCGACCGTCGAGGATGCTGATTTGACGAATTCGCCCTGTTCGCTCAGCCGGGCGAGAACTTCCTTGCTGGTAACACCGAGTTCCTTGGCCAACTCGTGTACGCGGGCCTTGCCTGCCACTACATCTCCTGTCCATGAGGCGACGGCGGTGGTGGGGCCGCGCCTCGGGTTAGCTATGACGCATGGTCATCGGGACTTCACGGTGTGCTCATATTCTTTGCTACCTGTTCTGTTGCCGGGATGATCGTGCGCCCTTGACGACTCCAAGTGCTCGACCACCGCGGATGTGTCCGGTGGACCGGCGATGCGCAGCGCTCGGGTGAAAGCTCGCCGCCGGATCGCCTGTTTCGCACACTGCGGGTGGGGATGCAGCCAGGCACCCCGCCCCGGCAGATTACCGGCTGTATCAACGATCACGGCGTATTTGCCATTCCCGGTCGATACAGCCACCACTCGAAGCAGTTCGACGGCCAACTCTCGCTTTCGGCAACCGACACACGTTCGCACCGGTCCATCAGGGCGTCGATGCGCTCGCGTGTCAGCAGCCGAAGTCTCGCGCTGGATCACGGCTTAGTCTACCCACACCCGCGGGCGGGTCAGTGCTCGTGTGCCATCCCGTGGGTGGCGCCATGATCTGCCTGGCCAGCCGGGTGTTCGGGCGAATCACCGCGGATGTCGATACGCCAACCGGTCAGCCGCGCCGCCAGCCGCGCATTCTGGCCTTCCTTGCCGATCGCCAGCGACAGTTGGAAGTCGGGAACGATGACCCGTGCGGCGCGCGCCGACTGGTCGATCACGGTCACCGAAACCACCTTTGCCGGCGAGAGCGCGTTGGCCACGAAGCGGGCCGGATCCTCGTCGTAGTCGATGATGTCGATCTTCTCGCCGGACAGCTCGCTCATGACGTTGCGCACCCGCTGGCCCATCGGGCCGATGCAGGCGCCCTTGGCGTTCAGACCGGGGACATTCGACTTCACCGCGATCTTGGAACGGTGGCCGGCCTCCCGGGCGACGGCGACGATCTCCACCGATCCGTCGGCGATCTCGGGGACTTCCAGGGAGAACAGTTTGCGCACCAGGTTGGGATGGGTGCGCGACAACGTGATCAGTGGCTCGCGGGCACCGCGGGTCACCCCCACCACATAGCAGCGCAGCCGGTTGCCGTGCTCGTAGGTCTCACCGGGGACCTGCTCGGCGACCGGGATCACCCCTTCGGATCCCTTGGTTTCACTGCCCATCCGCACAACCACCAGGCCGCGAGCATTGGCGCGGCTGTCGCGCTGGATGACGCCGGCGACGATCTCGCCCTCTCTGGTGGAGAACTCACCGTAGTTGCGCTCGTTCTCGGCGTCACGAAGCCGCTGCAGGATCACCTGGCGCGCGGTGGTGGCCGCGATCCGGCCGAAACCCTCAGGAGTGTCGTCCCATTCGGAGAGCACATTGCCGTCCTCGTCGACCTCGCGCGCGATCACCCGGACCGCGCCGGTTTTGCGGTCGATGTCGATATAGGCGTCTTCTTGATGCCCCTCGGTGTGCCGATATGCGGTGAGCAGTGCCGACTTGATGGTTTCGACCACGACGTCCACCGAAATGCCTTTGTCTGCTTCGATCGCGTGCAGTGCGGCCATGTCGATATTCATGTTTCGGCCTCCGTTCGCGCGGCCCCGACCGCCTGCGTCGCCAACTCGAGCTCCCGCTTGGCGGGCGACGAAAACTCAACCTGCACAACGGCTTCTGCGATCTCGTCGAGCGGGATCGAGCGTAGAGTCCAATCGCGATCTCGATCGTGGCGCACCACCAGGTTCAGCGTGTTGTGCGACGTCTCACCGACGCGGCCGGTCAGCCGCGACCCGTCGGTCAGCGTGAGTTCGATTTTGCGGCCACGCGCGCGACGGAAGTGCTTCTCGCTGGTCAGCGGGCGATCGACGCCGCGCGACGTCACTTCCAGCACGTATTGACCGCGGATGCTGCGCACACGGTCCAGCAGGGTCGATGCGCGGCGCGACAACGTGGCGATGGTGTCCAGATCGGGTGCGGTGTCGCCGTCGGCAACCACCGTGATCCGCGGGGGCCGTGCGCGGGTGTCGATGATGACATCCTCGACCTCGTAGCCTGCACGCGCGAACTCTCCATCGAGTAGCTCGATCACCTGCGTCTGCGAAGGTAGCCCGGTGGCCACGGCGAGCTCCTCATCTTGAGTTGTCCGGTCATTGAAGTTCCGGCGAATCAGCAATCAACGATACGCCAGAATCCGGTGTCAGCCGTGATGCGCGCGATGGCAGGATGTTGCTGTGCCAGGGACAGGACCGGTTGTCAGCCGACGCCGCGTGCTGGCCGGCGGTGCAGCGTTGGCCGGGCTGGGGATCACCGCCGCCGCGTGCGGTACCCGGCCCGGACAGCAGCCCCAACCCGATCCGCTGCTCGAAGAGCTGACGCTGGCACAGCACGACAGCGAACTGGCCGCCGCCGCGGCCAGCGCCGAGCCGCCGGCGGTCGCCGCTGCCTTGAAGCAGGTCGCCGCCGAACGCGCGGAACACGCGAAGGCACTGGCCATCGAGATCGACCGGGTCGCCGGGACGGCCACCAGCACGTCGAGCTCCGCGACCGCAACACCCGGCGGCACTCCGCAAGCGACCCGCGCTCCCGGTCCCCCGCCCGCCCTGCCCGATGTCGTGAAGTCCTTGCGCGCCTCTGCTACCAGCGCACGTCGGCAGGCGTCGACGCTGTCGGGATACCGGGCCGGGCTGTTGGGCTCGATCGCCGCCAGCTGTACCGCGGCCTACACCGTCGGGCTGATGTTAGGAGACAACGCACCGTGACCTCCGCCGAGCCTTCGGGTCCTTCTGAGGGTCACCAGGATCCCTACGACGACGCGTTGTGTGCGGCGCTCGCCACCGAGCACGCCGTCATCTACGGCTACGGCATCGTGTCGGCCCGATGCTCGCCGGAGGTGAACCCGTTGGTGAGCTCGGCGCTCAACGAGCACCGCCGCCGGCGCGATCAGACCATCGACATGCTGGCCGCACGCAAGGTCAGCGCGCCGGTGGCGGCCGCGGGTTACCAGCTGCCCATGGCGGTGAACAACGAAACCGACGCCGGCCGGCTGGCCGTCCGGATGGAAAAGGACACCCAAGTGGCCTGGCGCGCGGTGATCGAGCAGGGCCCGGATCCACAGGACCGGGAATTCGGCGTGACGGCGCTGACCGAGAGCTCGGTGCTGGCGGCGCGATGGAGCCGGGTGATCGGGACGTGGCCGATCACCACGGCGTTCCCCGGCAGCGACTAGCGTATGGCCGTGGTGATCTCAGTGGCCAGCCCGGCGCCGACGGCCAGCTCGCGCGTCTGACCGCTGAACCGGTTGCGCAGCTCCACCACGCCGTCGGCCCAGCCGCGTCCCACCACGACAATCCACGGCACCCCGAGCAGTTCGGCGTCCTTGAACTTCACCCCCGGCGATGCCTGGCGGTCATCGAGCAGCACCTCGATGCCCAACCGGTCCAGGTCGCGCGCCAGGGTGGTCGCCCCGTTGCGCGCTTCGGCGTCCTTGTTGGCGATCACCAGGTGTACGTCGAACGGCGACACGCTGGCGGGCCAGCGCAGGCCCAGCTCGTCGTGGTGTTGTTCGGCGATCACCGCGACCAACCGTGACACCCCGACGCCGTAGGAGCCCATGGTCAGCCGTACCGGTTTGCCGTCCTCGCCGAGCACGTCGACGCTGAACGCGTCGGTGTATTTGCGCCCGAGCTGAAAGATGTGGGCGATCTCGATGCCGCGCGCCGACACCAGCGGGCCGGCGCCGTCCGGTGAGGGGTCGCCGTCGCGGACCTCGGCGGCCTCGATGGTGCCGTCGGCGGTGAAGTCTCGGCCGGCGACCAGGCCGACGACGTGTTTACCGACTTCGTCGGCGCCGGTGATCCAACTGGTGCCGTCCACCACCCGCGGATCGACGAGATATCGAATACCGTTGTCCCGTAATGCTTTCGGGCCAATGTACCCCTTTACCAAAAATGGGTACTTGGCGAAATCGTCGTCGTCGAGCAGCTCGTAGGCGGCCGGCTCGAGCGCGGCGCCCAGCCGTTTGTCGTCGATTTCGCGGTCACCCGGCACCCCGATGCCGAGCAGCTCCCAATCGCCGCCGGGCACGCGGACCTTGAGCATGACGTTCTTGAGGGTGTCGGCGGCGGTGACGGTGCGGCCCAGGTCGGCGCTGTTGGCCCACTGGACCAGGGTCGCGATCGTCGGGGTGTCGCCGGTGTCGTAGACGACTGGCTCGGGCAGCCCGTCGATGGGCCGGCTCTCCGGGCGCGCGGTGACGACCGCTTCGACGTTGGCGGCGTATCCGGACTCTAGGCACCTGACGAAGGTGTCCTCGCCGTTGGGGCTTTCGGCCAGGAATTCCTCGGAGGCAGAGCCGCCCATCGCCCCGGACACCGCTGAGACGATGACATAGCGGACCTGCAGCCGATCGAACATGCGCTGGTAGGCCTCACGGTGCTTGTGGTAGGCGGCCTCGAGCCCGGCGTCGTCGGTGTCGAACGAGTAGGAGTCCTTCATCAAGAACTCGCGCACCCGCAGGATGCCGGCACGGGGCCGTGGCTCGTCGCGGTATTTGTTCTGGATCTGGTAGAGCACCAGCGGAAAGTCCTTGTAGGAGCTGTACTCCCCCTTGACCGTGAGGGTGAACATCTCTTCATGGGTGGGGGCGAGCAGGTAGTCGTTTCGACGACGGTCCTGAAGCCGGAACAGCGCGTCGCCGTACTCGGTCCAACGGTTGGTCGCCTCATACGGCCCGCGCGGCAGCAGCGCGGGAAACAGGATCTCCTGTCCGCCAATGGCATTCATCTCTTCGCGGACCACGCGCTCGATCTTGCGCAGCACGCGAAGCCCGAGGGGCAGCCAGCTGTAGAGCCCGGGGCCGACCGGCCGGATGTAGCCGGCGCGGATGAGCAGCTTGTGGCTGGGGACCTCGGCGTCGGCGGGATCGTCGCGCAGGGTACGCAAGAACAGCTCAGACATCCGGGTGATCACAGCGCGCAAGCCTAACGGTCACGTCGCCGAGGTCGACGCTAGCGTGCTACCCACTCGAGCTTTTCCGCGCTGACGTCGATCTCGGCGCAAATGAGGCCAGCGGCCCGATTTACAGTTCGCCGGTCTCGAATGCGTGCTGGACTTCCTGGGCCTTGGCCACCTGCGCGGCGGTGTAGCCGATGAACAGCGCAATAGCGCCGACGAGAAGTGCGACCCCGGCCACCCACAGCAGGCCATAGGTGTAGCCGTGGTCCAGTGCGTGCAATTGGGCCTTGTT
This sequence comes from Mycobacterium shimoidei, assembly GCF_900417275.1. Classification (NCBI taxonomy): domain Bacteria; kingdom Bacillati; phylum Actinomycetota; class Actinomycetes; order Mycobacteriales; family Mycobacteriaceae; genus Mycobacterium; species Mycobacterium shimoidei. The sequence goes on from NZ_UEGW01000001.1 coordinate 4,269,400, forward strand.
CATGTATTTGACCGGACCACTCGTGCCGCCCAGGTACAGCGTGCGCGACGTGATCACGGCCTGGATGACGGCCAGCACCACCGGCCCGCCCAAGTTCTGCAGCATCAGCGTGATCGCCGACGTGGGCCCGATCCGGTCGAATCCGACACCGGCGATGGCGCACAGCGCCAGCGGCACGATGATCATCCCGATGCCGATGCCGCCCACCACGATCGGCACGACCAGGTTCGGGAAATAGGGGATGCCGCCGTTGAGCGTCGAGCCGTAGAGCATGGCCCCCACCACCAGCGTTCCACCGGCGATGACCACCACGCGCGGCGGGAAATACGACACCGCCTGTGACGACGCACCCATGCCGATGCCCATCGCGATGGCGAATGGGATGAAGCCGATACCGGCCCGCAGCGCGCTGTAACCCATGATGTCCTGGACGTACAGGCCGATCAGCACGGTCAGGGTGAACAACACACCGCCGCCGAGGAAGATCGCCGCGAACGTGGCCAGCCGATTGCGATCGAAGAACAGGTCGAACGGCACGACCGGATTCTCGGCGCTGCGCTCGACAACGGCGAACCCGACGAAAGCGACCAGGCCCACTACGGCCGAACCGATGGTCGTGACCGAAATCCAGCCCTTCTCCGGCCCCATCGAGAAGGCGAAGACCGCAGCGGTACACGTCAACGTGGCCAACACGGCGCCGGCGGCGTCGAGCTTCATCCGCTCCTTGACCGTTTCCCGCAGCGTGGTGCGGGCCAAATAGATCATCACCAGCCCGATCGGCACGTTCACCACAAACGCCAACCGCCACGACACCTCGGTCAGCGCGCCGCCGACGACCAGGCCCATCACCGAGCCGACCCCGGTCATGGCACCGAACACCGCCGTCGCGACGTTGCGCCCGGGCCCCCTCGGGAAGGTGGTCGCGATCAACGCCAAACCGGTGGGCGAGGCGATCGCGGCGGCCACACCTTGCAGCAGCCGCGCGGTGACCAGTGTGGCCTCGTCCCAGGCGATACCACACAGTGCCGAGGCGATCGTGAACAGCGTGACGCCGACGACGAAGGTGCGCTTGCGGCCGATGGTGTCCCCGAGACGGCCGCCGAGCAGCATCAGCCCGCCGAACGTCAACACATAGGCGGTGATCACCCAGCTGCGTCCGGCGTCGGACAGGCCCAGCTCGTTCTGGATCTTCGGAAGCGCGACGATCGCGATGGTCCCGTCCATGGTCGCCATCAACTGCATGCCGCCGATGGCAATGACCGCGGCAATGAAACGGCGCGACGGCAGCCACGCCGGGGAATACCTACTCGTACGGTTCAGGCTCATAGGATCCAATGAAGTCTGCCTGACGGGTTGCGGAACGGCATGTTCCGAACGGTCGGTGGTCCGGTCGAGGACTGCCCGTTGCGCATCGTTGAGGGCCGTCATAAGGAGATACCCTACAGTATTCTTAAACTCTCCTTAAACGTTGAACGCCGCCACCGCACCGATGACGATAATCGCCGGAGGCCGGATACCTTCAGCCCGGATCTTCTCGGGCGCGTCGGCCAGAGTAGCCCGCAACGTCTGCTGGGCCGCCGTGGTTCCGTGCTGAACCACCAGCACCGGAGTTTCCGCTGGTCGGCCGCCTTTCAGCAGCGCTTCGGTGAACAGTTCGATGCGCTCGAGCGCCATCAGCAAAACGATGGTGCCGGTCAGTGCGGCCAGTGCGTCCCAATTCACTAACGATTCGGGGTGTCCGGGCGCGACATGCCCACTGACAACCACGAATTCGTGATTGACGGCGCGATGGGTGACCGGAACACCGACCATCGCGGGCACCGCGATGGCGCTGGTCACACCGGGCACCACGGTCACCGAAATCCCTGCGTCAACGCAGGCCAACACCTCTTCGTAGCCGCGGGCGAACACGAACGGGTCGCCGCCTTTGAGGCGCACCACGAACTGCCCGGCTTTCGCGCGCTCGATCATGACCGCGTTGATGGCGTCCTGGGCCATGGCCCGCCCATAGGGGATCTTCGCGGCATCGATCACCTCGACGTGTGGCGGCAGCTCGGCGAGCAGCTCCGGCGGCGCAAGCCGGTCGGCCACCACCACATCGGCGTGGGCGAGCAGGCGGCGACCGCGCACCGTGATCAGTTCCGGGTCCCCCGGCCCGCCACCGACCAGCGCTACCCCGCCGCGCAGCACGTCGTCAGTTTCGGCGGTGATGACCCCCTGCTGCAGCGCCTCACGGATGGCGGAGCGGATTGCCGCCGAGCGGCGGTGTTCGCCGCCGGCCAGCACACCCACCGAGAGCCCGGCGTACTCGAATGACGCCGGCGTCACCGCGCTGCCCTCGACCGCAATGTCGGCGCGTACGCAGAAAATTCGCCGCCTGTCGGCCTCGGCGACCACTGCGGCGTTGACTTCCGGGTCGTCGGTCGCCGCGATCGCGTACCAGGCTCCGTCCAGGTCGCCGTCGCGATACTCGCGCGACGACAAGGTGATTCGCGGCATTGCTTCCACGGCGCGGGTGGCCGACTTCGCGATGACGTGTACGTCGGCTCCGCTGGCGACGAGCAGTGGAAGCCGGCGTTGAGCGACGTTGCCGCCGCCCACAACGACGACCTTCTTGCCCGCCAGCCGCAAACCGGCGAGGTAGGGGCTCTCCGGTGTCGTCACGGCTGGGCCTCCGCGCGCGGGCTACCCGGCTTGAGCATCGGCACGTGCGGAATGCCGTCCTCCACGAAGTCGTCGCCGTCGCGGACAAAACCGTGTTGGGCGTACATCTGCGCCAGGTACACCTGGGCGTTGATGCGACACGGGTAGTCGCCGACCTCGGCCAACGCCGCCTGCAACAGCCGGGTGGTGTGGCCCTGGCCGCGCGCGCTGCGTTTGGTGCACAACCGGCCGATCCGGAACGCCTTTTCACCGCCGGCGTGCTCTTCCATCAGCCGCAACGTGCAGATCACTTCTCCGTCGGGTTCTTCCAGCCAGAAATGCCGCGTTTCAGCGAGCAGGTCACGGCCGTCCAACTCCGGGTACGGGCAGGCCTGCTCGACGACGAACACCTCCACCCGCAGCTTCAGCAGCGCGTAAAGTGATTGTGCGTCAAGATCTTTGGCCCAAGCACGGCGCAGCGCTACAGTCATCTGCGCCGCTCCTTCTCATCGCTTTGCTCTGCATCGACGCTGGCGCGGCTCATAGCTCTAACACCTTGCTCCCCCATGACCACACCTCTTCGAACAGTTTCGGCTCGCGCGACAACGTAACTCCGAGCGACGGCACCATGTCGGTGAGCCTGGGCAGCCAGGCTTGGTAGCGGTCGGGAAAACAGCGCTCTAGAACTTCTAGCATCGTCGACACCGCAGTCGATGCTCCCGGCGAGGCGCCGAGCAGTCCGGCAATGCTGCCGTCGCCGGAACTGAGCACTGTGGTGTCGAAGTCGAGCACTCCGCACCGGATCACTTGTACCCGTTGACCGGCCGCGATCGTTTCCCAGCCGGAACCGCTTGCGCTGGGGACGAATTGACGTAACGCCTCGACCCTGTCGGGTTGTGACAGCTGTAGTTGGCCGAGCAGATAGTTCACCAATTTGCGTTGACTGACACCGACCCTCAGCAGCGACAGCAGGTTGTCGCGCTTGATCGACCGTCCCAAGTCGGTGAGCCGGCCATGTTTGAGGAATTTGGGCGACCACCCCACGAACGCGCCGAACACCAGCCAGGGCTCGCCGTTGACTATGCGCGCATCGAGGTGCGGTGCGACCATGGCCGGCAAGTCTTGTGCGGGAGAGCCGTACACCTTTGCCCGGTGTGCGGCGACCATTGCGGGGTCACGGCTGCGCATGAACAAACCGCCGACCGGGAAACCGCCGAATCCCTTGGCCTCTTTGATGCCAGATTTCTGCAGCAGCGGCAACGTCTCACCCCCGGCGCCGATGAAGACGAATTTGGCCGTGATTCTTTGTGTTTGCGCGGTGCGGCGGTTGCGAACGGTCAGTGTCCAGTTGCCGTCGTAGCACAGGTTGCGCACCTCATGGCCGAACAGTACCGACGTGCCGTTGCGTACCGCGTAGCCCAACAGCTGTTTGGACAGCACCCCGAAGTCGATATCGGTGCCGTGGCCAGCCCAGCTCAGCGCCACCGGTTGGGAGAAGTCACGCGATAGCGCCATCAACGGTAACCGGCGAGCGAACGCGTCGGTGTCGTCGATGAATTCGGTGCCTGCAAACAGGGGGTTCGCGGCCAGCGCTTGGTGGCGGCGGCGCAGAAAGTCGACCTGTTCGGCACCGTGGGCGAAGCTGACATGGGGAATCGGATTGAGGAAGCTGCGCACATCGGCGAGCATGTCGCTTTCCACGGCGTAGGCCCAGAACTGGCGGCTGACCTGAAATTGCTCGTTGACCCGTACCGCCTTGCTGATGTCGATCGAGCCGTCCGGGCGCTGCGGGGTGTAGTTCATCTCGCACAGCGCCGAGTGCCCGGTGCCGGCGTTGTTCCACGAGCCGCTGCTTTCGGCGGCGGCAGCGTCGAGCCGTTCGATCACGGTGATCGACCAGTCGGGTTCCAGCCGCCGCAGCAACGCGCCGAGCGTGGCGCTCATGATGCCCGCCCCGACCAGCACGACGTCAGTCTTCGTGGTTTTGGTCATTGCTTCCATCGTGACACGCCACGCTTGTGGGGATGCGCTGCGCGATGGGCAGGAGCCGGGCAATGGACCCCGCACGCTTTAAGCTGGCAAACGTGGCTGGCTGGCAACACGATGTCCTGCCCGGGTATTGGCAGCACACCATCGAGTTGGGTTCTGACCCCGACGGCGAGGGCGAGATCGTGGCGACACTTGTCCGTCGCGGCGACGGTGCCCCGGCCCAGCACGCCGTGCTGGCGCTGCACGGCTACACCGATTACTTTTTCAACACTGCGCTGGCCGACCATTTCGCCGACCGCGGCTTTGCCTTCTACGCGCTGGACTTGCGCAAGTGTGGCCGGGCGTGGCGGGACGGTCAAACCCCGCATTTCACCACGGACCTGGCGTGCTACGACGCCGAGCTCAATCGTGCGCTGTCGGTCATCCGCGAGCAAACCGACTCCGCGCGGGTGCTTGTATACGGGCATTCCACCGGCGGGCTCATCGTGTCGCTGTGGCTGGACCGGCTGCGGCGCCGGGGCGACACCGCGCGCGCCGGCATCGGCGGCCTGGTGCTCAACAGTCCGCTGCTGGACTTGCCCGGGCCGGCGGTACTGCGCTGGCCCCCGACGGCCGTGCTGATTGCCGCGATTGCACGAGTCGCCGGACGACGGGTGGCCCGGGCGCCCGGTGAAGGCGGTTACGGCGCCAGCTTGCACCGCGACTACCACGGCGAGTTCGACTACGACCTGCGGTGGAAGCCACTGGGCGGCTTCCCGATTACCTTCGGTTGGCTGCATGCCGTGCTGCGCGGTCACAAACGGCTGCATCGCGGGCTCGACGTCGGAGTGCCCAACTTGATTCTGCGCTCGGACCACAGCGTGCCAGAGACCGCCGACGCGACGGCTCTACAGTGCGGGGACGCGGTTTTGGATGTGGAGCAGATCGCGCGGTGGGCCGGCTGCATCGGCAACCGCACCACGGTGGTACCCATTCAAGACGCCAAACACGATGTGTTCCTGTCGATGCCGCAGCCGCGGCAGCTGGCATACCGCCAGCTGGATAACTGGCTCGACGACTACCTCGGTGCGGCCGAGCCGCTACCGTCGGCGAAGGGATGACCGGCATGGAAAGCTACGACCTCGCCATCATCGGAACCGGCTCGGGCAACAGCATTCTCGACGAACGCTACGCCGGCAAACGAGTCGCGATCTGCGAGCAGGGCGCCTTCGGTGGAACATGCCTCAACGTCGGGTGCATCCCGACCAAGATGTTCGTCTACGCCGCCGAGGTGGCGCAAACGATCCGCGGTGCTGCGCGCTACGGCGTCGACGCACACATCGACGGCGTGCGCTGGGACGACATGGTGTCGCGCATCTTCGGACGTATCGATCCAATTGCCGTCAGCGGCAAGGATTATCGACTCGCCGCGCCCAATATCGACGTCTACGAACGGCACACCCGGTTCGGGCCGACCCAGTCCGACGGTCGCTATCTACTCCGGACCGATGACGGCGAAGAGTTCGCCGCCGATCAGGTCGTGATCGCGGCAGGATCGCGACCCAGGATTCCACCCGCGATCCGCGACTGTGGAATCGAGTACCACACCAGCGACACCATCATGCGCATCGCCGAGCTGCCCGAGCATCTGGTGATCGTCGGCGGCGGTTACGTGGCGGCAGAATTCGCGCACATCTTCTCCGCGCTCGGCGTCCGGGTCACGCTGGTGATCCGAGGCGGGACACTGCTGCGGCAGATGGATGACACGCTGTGCCAACGATTCACCCGCATCGTCTCGTCGAAATGGGAGATGCGAACACAACGCAATGTGATCGGGGCGCACCGCGACGGGTCGCGCACCGTGTTGGAACTCGACGACCGGTCGACGCTGACCGCCGACACCGTGCTGGTGGCCACCGGCCGGATACCTAACGCAGACCTGCTCGACCTCGAGCAGGCCGGTATCGACACCGACGGCACTCGGGTCGCGGTCGACGAATTCCAGCGAACGTCGGCCCGTAACGTGTTCGCACTCGGCGACGTGTCGTCACCGTATGAGCTCAAACACGTAGCCAACCACGAGGCGCGCGTCGTGCAGCACAACCTGTTGTGCGACTGGGACGACACCGCTTCGATGGTGGCCACCGACCACCGATACGTGCCCTCGGCGGTGTTCACCGATCCGCAGCTCGCCAGCGTCGGCCTGACCGAGAATCATGCTGTCGCAATGGGTTTCGATGTGTCTGTGTACGTGCAAGACTACGGCGATGTGGCCTATGGCTGGGCGGCCGAAGACACCACCGGAATCGTGAAGCTGGTCGGCGAATGCGGAACCGGCCGGCTACTGGGGGCCCACATCATGGGTCAGCAGGCGTCGTCGATCATCCAGCCGCTCATTACCGCGATGAGCTTCGGACTGACGGCCCAGCAGATGGCCCGCGGACAGTATTGGATTCACCCGGCATTGCCGGAGGTCGTCGAGAACGCGCTACTCGGGCTGCGCTGACCTGCCCTGGCATTGCGGGCACAGACCGTGCAGGGTCAGACCGGCCCGCTCCGAGAGCGTGAACGAACTGCCCGCGCTCGCATGTTCCAGCGCGGAGCTGAGTTGGTGCGCCGGCACCTCGATGATCGATCCGCAGCGAGTGCACACCGCGTGATGGTGCGGATCGGCGGCCAAGCCGTAAGTGGTCACCCCGCTTTCGAGGGTCAGCGCGTGCAGGACGCCCTGGTCGACGAGCGTGGTCACCGTGCGGTAGATCGTCGCCAGGTCCGGTGGCGGTTCGTCGGCGGGCAGGTACTCATGCAGCCGCTGATCGATCTCGGCGACGGACAGGTGCGTGTTGGCCGACTCGAGCACCGCCAGCACCGCGATCCGCGACGCCATCCGGCGCAGGCCATGCGCGCGCAGCAACTCGCCGATCCGTTCGGTAACGACCGGATCCAAAGCCGATGGCCTGGTCACCGATTAAGTATTACGCAGGTTCTCCGCCATGACTGCCAGACTGACGATCATGATGAGTATCTGCGACGTGCTGCCGGCTGCCGCTGCGCTGCTCGGGGCGCCGGGCGCCGTCGACGCACTTGGGCTGACCGAGCAGCTCGGCGAGGTGCGCCGCGTCGCGGTGCTGCTGGTCGACGGGATGGGTTGGCACCAACTGCCGACGTTAGCCCCCGATGCTCCCTTGCTCGCGTCGGTGCTGGCCGGAAATTTCGGGCGACTGACCGAGCTGACCTGCACATTTCCTTCGACGACCCCCACCAGCCTGGTGTCACTGGGCACCGGGCGCCCACCGGGTGAGCATGGGGTTTTGGGCTTCACCCTCCGGGTGCCCGGCACCGACCGGGTGCTGACCCACATCTTTTGGCGCGACGATCCCCCGCCGGCACGCTGGCAACCGGTCCCCACCTGGTTCGAGCGGCTGGCCCAGGCCGAGATCAGTGCTCGGGCCGTGCTGCCGGCACACTTCATCGGCAGCGGGCTCACCGAGGCGGCGTACCGCGGTGCGCAGTTTCACGCCACGAACCACGGTGAGGATTACGCCGAAAAGCTGGCCGACCAGCTGGCGGCCGAACCCGGATTGGTCTATGGCTACACCGCGGCACTCGACACGGCGGCGCATCTGTGCGGGATCGGCTCACCGGAGTGGCACAGCGCGGCGGCGCGGGTCGATTCGCTGCTGAGCCGGCTGGTGGAAACCTTGCCGAGCGACGCGGCACTGCTGGTCACCGCCGACCACGGCGGGCTGAACGTGCCGGCGACTGACCGCGTCGACATCGACGCCGACCCCCGGCTGGGCGCCGGCGTGCACGTGGTGGCCGGCGAACCTCGGGTGCGCTACCTGCACACCGTCGACGGTGCGGCTCCCGACGTGATCGCCGCCTGGACCGAAGTGCTGACCGGGCGGGCCGAAGTGCGCAGCCGCGACGACGCTGTTGCGGCCGGTGTGTTCGGCCCAGTGCGCCCCGACCACCTGGCGCGCATCGGTGATGTCGTGGTCACCTGCACCGACGACACGGCGGTGCTGGCCACCGATCACGAGCCACCCGAAGTGGCCAAGCTCATCGGGTTTCACGGCGGGGCCACCGCTGCCGAGATGGCGATTCCGCTGATCACCTTCCGGGGCTGAGCCCTACAGCGGGGTTACGTAAGCGGCGCTGATGCCGCCGTCGACCAGAAATGTCGACGCCGTGATGAATGACGCGTCGTCGCTGGCGAGAAACGCCACCGCTGCGGCGACTTCGTGTGCCTCGGCGAAGCGGCCCATCGGCACATGCACCAGCCGGCGCGCAGCCCGCTCAGGATCCTTGGCGAAAAGCTCTTGCAGCAGTGGGGTGTTCACCGGGCCCGGGCACAACGCGTTGACGCGGATGCCCTGCCGGGCGAACTGCACCCCGAGCTCACGCGACATCGCCAACACTCCGCCCTTGGACGCGGTGTAGGAAATCTGCGACGTGGCCGAACCCATCACCGCGACAAAGGAGGCGACGTTGACGATCGAGCCCTGGGCGGCGGGCACCATGTACCGCAGCGCCGCCCGGCAGCACAGATACACCGATTTGAGATTCACGTCTTGCACCCGCTGCCACACCGGCAGTTCGGTGTTTTCGATCAGTTCGTCCTCGGGCGGCGAAATGCCGGCGTTGTTGACCGCGATGTCGACCGACCCGTATGTTGCCGCGGCGGCGTCGAACAGCGCGTTGACCGCGGCTTCGTCCGAAACATCAACGGCCACAAACGTCCCGCCCAACTCGGCCGCGACCGCCTCGCCGGTCCGTTGGTCGATATCGCCGACGACGATCGTGGCGCCTTCGGCGTGCAGCCGCCGAGCCGTGGCCGCACCGATACCGCCGGCGGCACCGGTGACCACGGCAACCCTGCCGGCAAGGCGCTGCGTCAGATCCATGCTCAACGGACCACCCGTGCACCCGCATAGCTGCGCGCGGCGTCCACGATCGCAGTGAACAGCCGCAAGTCATCGAGGTTTTCCTCGGGATGCCATTGCACGGCCAGCACGAAACCGTCGCCCGGCAGCTCGAGCGCCTCAATCACCTCGTCGTCGTCCCACGCGCTGACGATCAGACCGCGCCCGACTTCGGCGATGGCCTGGTGGTGGTAACACTGCACGTCGGCGCGCTCCCCGAGCAGGTCGGCCAGCCGGGTGCCGGGCACCGTGCGCACGCTCAACGTGGTGAACACGGCGTTGCCGGCCCGATGACCAGTGTGCCCGATGACGTCGGGCAGATGCTGATGCAGCGTGCCGCCGAGCGCCACGTTGAGGACCTGGGCGCCGCGGCAGATGCCCAACACCGGAAGCCGCCGGTCGAGTGCCTCGCGCAGCAGCATGAACTCCCACTGGTCGCGTGCGGTGTCGGGCTGATCGGTCTCTGGATGCGGCTGCTGGTCATAGGCAGCCGGGTTGATGTCTTTGCCACCGGTGATCACCAGACCGTCCAGACCGTCGAGCACCCGCCGCGCGATGTCGGCGTCGACCGGCTGCGGCGGCAGCAGGGTGGCAACGCCGCCGGCCAGCGTGATGCCCTGAAAGTAGGCCGCCGGCAAGAAGCTGGCCCTAACGTCCCAGACACCGGTGCGGGCCTGATCCAGATAGGTGGTCATTCCGATGACCGGTGGAAACGGCGAATCGCCGCCCATCGATCCAGACCCGGTCACCAGGTGCTGGCGCGCAGGACGATCTCGGCGGCCAGCTGCGCGTTGGACTCCTGCGCATTGCGCCGCGCAAGCAGCTCGACCACCCGATAGTCGCCGTAGACATAGCGCTGGCTGGCCCGCGCCACTGCCTGGGAAGCCGGTGTGCTCACCAGCGCAGTGGTGTTGATCTCCACCGGCGGGCAGTGGTCGTCGCGGATCACCCCGGTCAGATCGGCTACCCGCGGATGCCCCCGGTCGATCGCCACCAGCCCGGTGAAGCGGTCGAGTCTGGTGGCCGCCAGTTCCCACGCCAGTTCGCCGCCGGCCCGGTCGCCGACCACCACCGACCAACTGATGTCGAGCACGTCGAGGATGCCGATCACCGATTTGGGAGTCAGCCGTTGGTCCTGTGCGATGGCGACGGTCCGCAGCGACGCGGTGTGCAGGCGTTCGCACACCGGTTCGTAGGCGGTAAGGGATCGCTGCGCCGCAGCCAGGAGGACAACGACGGTGCCCTTGTCGGGCCCGGTCACATCAACCTGGACGGGAAAACCGTCGACGGTCGTCATCGTCGTCGAAGGCACTTCCGCAAGCTACAGTGAATTGGCCGCTGTGCGGGCCGTTTCTGCGGAGTCTCTCAGTCAATATTGGCTGAACTTTGTGTGAATTGAGCGCCGTTGGCCGCAGCTGGAAATTAACGACGTAGTTCAAAGCGGTTGGCTGACAGCGGGTTTGACGGTAAGGGTTGGGCGCGGCGGTGGCCCGTCGTCGAGCAGCCGCATGACAGCGCGGATGTCGAGGTGTGCGGCCAGCAGATCGGCCATCAGATCCAGCTGAAGGTCGCGACACGCCGAGACATCAATATCGTCGGCGACCACGAAACCATCGCGTCCCGCAGCGGCCGCCGCGACGCTCAGCCACTGCCTCCGGAATACATCGTTGTCGAATAGGCCGTGCCAGTGGGTGCCGAACACGTGGTCGCGGCGATACCCGTGCGGCGATCCGTCGGCGTCGAACCAGGTCGCCTCGGCGCAACTGCTTACCCGTCCATGATGAATCTCGTAGCCCGTCAGGCCAGACCGCCAGCGGCGCACCACCTTCGGGGCCGCGAATTGGATCTCGGCGGCCAGCAGCCCCAACCCTGGGACGCGCCCCGACCCGGACTCGACCGGGTCGTCGATCCAGCGGCACAGCATCTGGAAGCCGCCGCAGATGCCCAGCACCGGACGGCCCGACGCGGCGTGCGAGGCGATGGACTCGGCTAGTCCACGCTCGCGGAGCCAGCGCAGGTCGGCGACAGTGGCTCGGCTGCCCGGCAAAACAATCACGTCCGCGTCGGCGACATCGGCGGGTTCGCTGACCCAGCGCACCAGCACCCCGGGTTCGCAGGCCAGCGCTTCGACGTCGGTGGAGTTGGAGATTCGCGGCAACCGCACCGCGGCCACCCGTAGCCATTGTCGGCCACGCGGCGGCTGCGGGGTTCCCAGGACCCGGTGGGCCCACACCGAGACAGAGTCTTCAGTGTCCAGCCAGAGCTCGTGCACATACGGCAGCACCCCGTAGGTGGGGCGGCCGGTGAGGTGGGCCAGTTGCCGCAGCCCGGGCGCCAGCAGCGCGGCGTCGCCGCGAAATTTGTTCACGATGAAGCCGGCGATCAGCGCCTGGTCTTGCGGGTCGAGGATCGCGACGGTGCCGAACAGATGCGCCAGCAGCCCGCCGCGGTCGATGTCACCGACCAGGATCACCGGGAGGTTCGCGGCTCGGGCCAGCCCCATGTTGGCGATATCAGTTGCCCGCAGGTTGATCTCGCTGGGTGATCCCGCGCCCTCGCAGATCACCGCGTCGAATTCGGCTCGCAGGCCCGCCAATTCGGCGGCGACAATGTCGATGAGCTCGTTGCGCCGTGACCAGTGGCCGGCCGCGCTGACCGAGCCGGCGACCTGGCCGCGGACCACCAGCTGCGAGCTCTGGTCGCTGCCGGGTTTGAGCAAGACCGGATTGAACCTGGTGCTGGGCTCCAAGCGGGCGGCGCGCGCCTGCATTGCCTGGGCCCGGCCGATCTCGCCGCCCTCGACGGTGACCGCCGAGTTGTTCGACATGTTCTGCGCCTTGAACGGCGCGACGCGGATCCCCTTGCGTACCAGCAGGCGACACAGCCCGGCCACCACCATGGATTTTCCGGCGTCCGAGCTGGTGCCGGCGACCAGCAGCGCCCCGCTCACGCGCGTCGCGCGGACCGCGTCACGGCAGGGTGAGGATTTCGGCGCCGGTGTCGGTGACCACCAGGGTGTGCTCGAATTGCGCCGTCCACTTGCGGTCCTTGGTCACCACTGTCCAGCCGTCGTCCCAGATCTCGTAGTCCAGTGCGCCGAGGTTGATCATCGGCTCGATGGTGAACGTCATCCCCGGCTCGAGGATCGTGGTGACCGAGGGCTGGTCGTAATGCAGCACCACCAGGCCGTTGTGGAACGTGGTTCCGATGCCGTGCCCGGTGAAATCGCGAACCACGTTATAGCCGAATCGGTTTGCGTATGACTCGATCACGCGGCCGACAACCGACAGCGAGCGGCCAGGTTTGACGGCATTGATCGCACGCATCATCGCCTCGCGGGTGCGCTCGACCAGCAGCCGGTGCTCCTCGGCGACATCGCCGGCCAGAAACGTCGCATTGGTGTCGCCGTGCACCCCGTGGATGTAGGCGGTGACGTCGATGTTGACGATGTCGCCGTCCTCGATCACCGTCGAGTCGGGGATGCCGTGGCAGATGACCTCGTTCAGCGACGTGCAGCACGACTTGGGAAACCCCTTGTAGCCCAGCGTCGAAGGATAGGCGCCGTGGTCCACCATGTATTCGTGGGCGATACGGTCCAGCTCGTCGGTGGTCACTCCGGGCGCGACGGCCTTGCCCGCCTCGGCCAGCGCGCCGGCCGCGATCCGGCCCGCCACCCGCATCTTCTCGATGACCTCGGGAGTCTGCACCCAGGGTTCACTGCCCTCGCGCGCGGTCGGTTTGCCGACGTATTCCGGGCGCGGAATCGACTTGGGCACCGGCCGCGTCGGGGACTGCACGCCGGGGCAGAGCGCGGTGCGAACAGGCATCTTGCCAGCTTAACCGGCTACGGCGAAAAGCCGATCATCAGCGGCGGCGCAGCAGTGCGCGGCGGGGACCCTTTATACGTACTGAGCCGCACACCATGCGGCCGGTCAGTACGACGTGGGGCGTGCCCTCGGCCGGTGCGTCCTTGCGACGGTCACTTGCGCTACCGCCATAAACCTCGACGTCGTCGATCGATGCGCTGGCACCGTCGGGCAGCCGGATGTCCACCGAGCCGAACTTAACGTCCAGTTCGATGACGACGACCGGTCCGGCGAAGCGGGCCCGGACAAGGTCCAGTTCCACCGACCCGACGCGGCGCACCAGCGCCAACCGGGTGGGCACTGTCCATTCGCCGTGGCGTTTGAGCGACCCCAGCCAGCCGCGCAGCTCCACCCGGTCGGCCACCGACGTGACGAAAGCACCCGGGCCGGGCAGGTCACCGACCAGACCGTCGAGCTCGCCGCGGGTGCGCGCATAGGACACCCGGGACGAGCGCTGCTCGAACTCGTCGATATCGATCAGGCCAAGTGCGACCGCGTTGTGCAAACGGCGCAGCGTGCCGTTGCGATCGGCATCGGAAACCCGCAGCTCGGCCAGTTCGCCAGGATGGGTCATAGCGGTATCAATCTACCGCCGGCGGTCTGAGTCCCGGCGAGCATCGAGGCAGCCGCGCTGATCCAAAATTGCTGATCACGATTCCTCAGCGCTTCGCCAGAGCACCGAAAAGCCGATGTAAATGCGTGTAAAGGCGGTTGTTGCAAATATTCAACGCATGTTCAGCAACATATTCGACGCGTGTTGTTTTAGCGCGGCTTAGGGAACTGTTCGAGGTCTTTAGGTGGGCCTTAACGGGTGACTCAGAAAAAGCTGAGATATTTTTAGAAAGTTTGTGTTGTACACCCTGTATCGCGGTATATGCTTTCCCCGTCGACGGCTTTTACCTGAGAGAGTTAGGACTCATGTACGAGCCGCGGCAACGGGAGGCAAACCCATACCACATCGAGAGATACCACGATTGGAGGCTCGCACATGAGTCGCAAACAGTCTACGTTACGCAGCGCCGCAGTGGGTGTCGGCGCGGCAGCAGTTGGCGCATTTCTCAGCCTTGGCACCTCCCCCGTAGCCGGCGCCGAGAGCGGCAGCATCGACGACCCCGTCGTCAACCCGTACGCGGACCCTTCTGGGTACGTCAACCTCTATGGGGCATTTGGCGACCAGGGCGTGGCAAACCACGCCGCTGATCTGGCGCTGTTCGCGCAGGACCCGGGTGGTGCGACCGCGTTCGACATCCTGGTGGACCAGTTCCAGGAGAACCAAACTCACCCGCTATCCGACCTGGTGTTTGCGCTGATCCCCACCGCGTTCTACTTCCAGGTTGACCCCGACATCGACGGAACCTTCAGCGATGGCGCATTCCTTGTCCCGGACAGTGCGCTGGGCTACCTGGCTCAGACCCTCGATTTCATGTTGTTGACCCCAACCGGTCTTGGCTTCGTGCTCGACCCGCTGATCGACATCCTGACGGGGCAGCCTCCGTTCTGAGGATTGAGCTGAGCTGCTGGATAGTTTCGGCTATTCAGTTCGCTGGAAAGGCTGGACAATCCACTTCTCCGATGAGGTGGACACTCTGACCGGCGGGGAACGTCCGGCCCCGTAGGTCAGCGTGCCCAGTCGGGCAAGCATGGAAGTTCTCCCGTTCCCGGGTGGGATGCTGGCTCGACAATTTAAGCCGGTCGCCCGGCCGCGAAATGCGGCCGGGCGACCGGTGGTTTTACAGATGTTGAATATATATCGGACCGACGCCAAATATCAGTGTGAGGTTCTCATAACCTCGATATAGCGAAGTTACGGCGCTCAGGCCAAATAGTCGGCGGGCAGTGACTCGATCATGAACTTGGTCATCCGCACCGCATATTCCGAGCTGCCGCCCCCGACGATGAGCGACGCGAATGCCATGTCGCCGCGGTATCCGGCAAACCATGAATGCGATCCGCCGGGAAATTCGGCTTCGCCGGTCTTCCCGAACACCGCGCCACAACCGGCGATGTCGGTGCCGGTGCCATTGGTCACCACCAGCCGCATCATCGGGCGCAGCCCGTCGAGCATCTTGGCGCTGATGGGTGTGGCATTACCGGTGGTGGTCGTGGGCCGTCCCTCGATGAGCTTGGGCACCGGCGTTTTCCCGGCGGCCACCGTCGCCGCGACCATGGCCATGCCGAACGGGCTGGCCAGCACCTTGCCCTGCCCGAAGCCGTCCTCGGTGCGCTCGGCCACGTCCACGGTCGGCGGCACCGCCCCCGTCACCGTCGGCAGACCGTCGATTTCGTAGTCCAGCCCGATGCCATATTGCGCCGCCGCCTGATTGAGCGCCCGCGGCGGCATCCGGCTGGCCAGCTCGGCGAATGTGGTGTTGCACGAACTGGCGAACGCCCGCGACATCGGCACCACGCCCAGATCGAATCCCCCGTAGTTGGGGATGGTGCGATGCCCGATGTCCATTTCCCCGGGGCAGCCCAGCAGGGTGTTCGGAGTGGCCATGTCGCGCTCGATCGCCGCGCCGGCGGTGACCATCTTGAACGTCGACCCCGGTGGATACAGACCGGTCGTGGCGATCGGGCCGCCGAGATCGGCGGCCGCGTTCTGCGCGACGGCCAAAATCTCGCCCGTCGACGGCTTGATTACCACGATCATCGCCTGCCGCGTCTGATTGTCCACTGCACGCTGGGCGGCGTTCTGGACTGCTCGGTCCAAGCTGATCGAGATCGACGGCGCCGGTGAGGGCTCGACTTCGTGCAGCACGGCGACGTCGACGTTGTTCTGGTTGACGCTCACCACCCGCCAACCAGGTTGTCCGTCGAGCTGATCGACGACGGCCTTCTTCACCTCGCTCATCACGGCGGGCGCGAAATGTTCGTCGGTGGGCAACAACTCGGCCTGCGGGGTGATCACCACGCCCGGCAGCTGGCCGAGCGCCGGTGCCACGTTGTTGTTGTCCTCGACGCGCAAGGTGATCAGATCGAGCGGCTTGGCCGACGAACTGGCGCGCTCGGCGAGTAACTGCGGATCATTCAACGTGTCATCGAACGGATGCAGCACATCTACCACCGCGCGTGCGGTGTGAATCAGCTGATTGCCGGCCCGGGTGGCATCGAGTGTGTAGTGGTAGAGGTAGCCGGGCACCAACACGTCGGTGCCGCCGGCGTCGATGACCGAAGCGCGCCGGGGCGGGTCCGCGCGCAGCGCGAACGACTGATGTTCGCCAAGCCGCGGATGCAGCCCGCTGTTGCTCCACCGCACCTGCCATTGCCCGTCGTCGCGAACCATCTTCAGCTGACCGTCGTAGGTCCAGGTCCGGTCCTTCGGTAGATGCCAGGTGTAGCGGTACGCCACGGTGCCGGCATCCTCGGTGTACTTCGCGCCCAGGATCTCGGTGTCCAGATGGGTGGCCTGCAGGCCGGCCCACGCCGCGTTGAGCGCTTCACGCGCTTCGCTGGGGTTGTCACTGAGATCGGCGGCCGCCGCGGTGTCCCCGTTGGACAACGCCGCGAAGAACCGTTCGGCTGCCGGCGCCGGACCATCCGGACGCGGGGTGCATCCCTGCAAAGCGACGACGGT
The DNA here is from genome assembly GCF_900417275.1 of Mycobacterium shimoidei. NCBI lineage: Bacteria > Bacillati > Actinomycetota > Actinomycetes > Mycobacteriales > Mycobacteriaceae > Mycobacterium > Mycobacterium shimoidei. The sequence goes on from NZ_UEGW01000001.1 coordinate 4,286,376, forward strand.
GACGCATGCCGCCGAAAACCCCGCGACCCGTGATATTAAAGTTGCCATTGGGGCTGATGTTACGAACTGCGGCGGCTCCGTCAGCGGAGGCGCACCGAGACTGTCGTTATCGCCGTAATCGCGCCGGCCACGCGGCCGGCCGTGAAGCCCTAGTCCAGCAGGACCGTCGCGAAACTGCCGACCTCTCTGAAGCCCACCCGGGCGTAGGCGGCGCGCGCCACGGTGTTGAAGCTGTTCACGTACAGGCTGGCAATCCGCCCGGTCCCGACGATCACCGCCGCCAGCGTGGCGGTGCCGGTCGTCCCCAGCCCTTGGCCACGCCGATCCGGACGCACCCACACCCCTTGGATTTGCCCGACGGCCGGCGACTGCGAGCCGATCTCGGCCTTGAACACGACCTCGCCGTGCTCGAAGCGTGCCCACGCCCTGCCCTGGGTGATCAGGTTGGCCACCCGGCGGCGATAGCCGCGACCGCCGTCGCCGAGCCGCGGATCGACACCGACTTCGCCGATGAACATGTCCACGGCCGCCACGAGATACGCGTCGATTTCGGTGAGCCGCACCTGGCGCACTTCAGGATCGATCGCGCAGGTCGGCATCGAACTCAGTGCCATCAACGGCTGATGGTCGCGCACATCGCGGGCCGGGCCCCACGCCGTCTCGAGCCGGCGCCACATCGGCATCACCAATTCGGCCCGGCCGACCACCGACGAGCATCGCCGTGAACCGCTCATCGCCTCGTCGGCGAAGGCTTCCAAGTCGGCGAGCCCGCCGCGCAGCGGAATCAGGTTGGGCCCGGCGTAGCACAGCGATTCATCGGCGCCGCGTCGCGTCCACAGCTCACCACCGATCGCGCTGGGCTCGATGCCGTGGTCGGCGACTCGCGCAGCCACCATGCATGACCCGACGGGGTCTTGGTCGAGGACGCGGCGCACGGCCGCGGCATCCCGGACCACCGACACCCGTCGCTCGTCGACTAAGCGATGGATGGGCGGAGCCGACATAGGCAACACTTTCTGCGAGCAGGCGGCCGGACTGGGCCTCCCTCAGCTTACGGTCACAACAGGCGAACCGCTCGCACTTGTTGTCGGGCCCGGCGTGCCGTCCGACCCCATCTCCGAAGCCAATCGCATGGCCTCTTCGATCAGCGTCTCGACGATCTGCGCTTCGGGCACGGTCTTGATGACCTGGCCGCGTACGAAAATCTGGCCCTTGCCGTTGCCCGACGCCACCCCGAGGTCGGCCTCGCGCGCCTCGCCCGGACCGTTGACCACACAGCCCATCACCGCGACGCGCAGCGGCACCTCGAGGCCGTCGAGGCCCGCGGAGACCTCGTTGGCCAGCTTGTAGACATCGACCTGGGCACGCCCGCAGGACGGGCAGGACACGATTTCCAGCGAGCGGGGCCGCAAATTCAGCGATTCCAGGATCTGGTTGCCGACCTTGACCTCTTCGACCGGCGGCGCCGACAGCGACACCCGGATGGTGTCGCCGATGCCTTTGGACAGCAGCGCGCCAAAGGCCACCGCGGACTTGATGGTGCCCTGAAACGCCGGGCCCGCTTCGGTGACACCCAGGTGCAGCGGGTAATCGCACTGGGCGGCCAGCTGCTCGTAGGCAGCGACCATGATCACCGGGTCGTTGTGCTTGACGCTGATCTTGATGTCGGAAAAGCCGTGCTCCTCGAACAGCGACGCCTCCCACAGGGCCGATTCCACCAGTGCCTCCGGTGTGGCCTTGCCGTACTTGGCCATGAACCGTTTGTCCAGTGAACCCGCGTTGACGCCGATGCGGATCGGAACACCGGCCGCCCCTGCGGCTTTGGCGACCTCTTTGACCCGGCCGTCGAACTCCTTGATGTTGCCGGGGTTCACCCGCACCGCCGCGCAGCCCGCGTCGATCGCGGCGAAGATGTACTTGGGCTGGAAGTGGATGTCGGCGATCACCGGAATCTGGCTGTGCTTAGCGATTTCCGAGAGCGCGTCGGCGTCCTCTTGGCGCGGGCAGGCCACCCGGACGATGTCGCAACCGGCGGTGGTCAGCTCGGCGATCTGTTGCAGCGTGCTGTTGACGTCGTGGGTTTTGGTGGTGGTCATGGACTGCACGGCGATCGGATGATCGCTACCGATGCCGACGTTGCCCACCATCAACTGGCGGGTCTTGCGCCGCGGCGCCAACGTGGGCGCCGGTGGTTCCGGCATGCCCAAGCCGATAGTCATGAATCTCCTACTGGAACAACCTGATCGGGTTGACCAGGTCGGCGGTTACGGTCAGCAGCATGTACCCGACCACGACGACCAATACGACGTAGGTGGCCGGCATCAGCTTGAGGTAGTTCACCGGCGCGGCGGGCAGGACGCCGCGCGCCGAACGGATCGTGTTGCGGATCTTCTCGAACACCGCGATGGCGATGTGCCCGCCGTCGAACGGCAGCAGCGGCACCAGGTTGATGGCGCCCAGCACGAAGTTCAGCTGGGCCAAGAAGAACCAGAACGCCACCCACAGCCCGTGGTCGACGGTGTCGCCGCCGATAATCGATGCTCCGACCACGCTGATCGGGGTTTCCGGATCGCGCTCCCCGCCGCTGATCGAATGCACCAGCGCTCCGACCTTGGTCGGAATCTTGGCCAGCGCCTTACCCAGTTCCACCGACAGGTCTCCGGTGAACACGAAGGTGGCGGGGATCGCGCTGACCGGGTTGTAGTGCGTCGGCCCCGGTTGGGCGGCGCTCACACCGATGGCCCCGACGGTGCTGGACCGGTCGCCGTCGGTGAACCGCTGGGTTTGGGTGACGTCGACCATGACGGTGAACTTGGAGCCGTCGCGCTCGATGACGAACGGCGTTGGCCCGTTGAGCTTTTGCACCGCGGCCACCAAGTCGGTAAAGCTGTCCACGTCGGTGGCGCCGACTTTGCTGATCACATCGCCGGACTTGATGCCGGCCAGCGCCGCGGGCCCGGCTCCGGTGCACTTGCCCAGTTCACCTTTGGCGATCTCCGGTGCCACACATGCGGTTTGGCCGACGACCGCGCGGGTGTCCGGGCGCAGGTCGGGCAGTCCCCACGCCACCGCGATGCCGTAGATCAGTATCAGCCCGATCAGGAAGTTCATACCCGGCCCGGCCAGCAACACCGCGCTGCGCTTCCACGTCTTTTGCTTGAACATGGCGCGCTCACGCTCGTCGGGCTGCAACTCCTCGACGGCAGTCATTCCGGCGATGTCACAAAAGCCGCCCGCGGGCACGGCCTTCAGTCCGTATTCGGTTTCGCCGCGCCGCGTCGACCACAGCGTCGGCCCGAAGCCGACGAAGTAACGCCGCACCTTCATACCGGTGGCGCGCGCGACCCACATGTGGCCGCATTCATGCAAGGCGACCGAGATGAGGATGGCCAACGCGAACAGCACGATGCCGATTACGAACATCATCGGGTGCCAATGACCTCCTGTGTGACGATCCGCTTCGCCCGGTCGCGGGCCCAGGACTGCGCGTCGAGTACGTCATCCACGGTAGCGGGTGAAACCGCCCACTGGTCGGCGGCGCTCAGCACCTCGGCGATGGTGCGCACGATGGCCGGGAATTTGATCCGGCCGGCGAGAAACGCCTCGGCTGCTTCTTCGTTGGCGGCGTTGTAGACGGCGGTCATGCAGCCGCCGGTCTGGCCGGCCCGCCGGGCGAGCTCGACCGCCGGGAAAACGGTTTCGTCGAGCGGCTCGAATTCCCAGCTCGAGGCGGTGGAGAAATCGCAGGCCGCGGCGACGCCGGGAACCCGGGCCGGCCAGCCCAGCGCCAGCGCGATCGGCAGCTTCATGTCCGGCGGACTGGCCTGCGCGATCGTCGAGCCATCGGTGAAGGTGACCATCGAGTGCACGATCGACTGCGGATGGACCACGACCTCGATGCGCTCGTAGGGAATGCCGAACAGCAGATGGGTCTCGATGAGCTCGAGCCCCTTGTTGACCAGCGACGCCGAGTTCAGGGTGTTCATCGGCCCCATCGACCAGGTCGGATGCGCGCCGGCCTGTTCGGGGGTGACGTGCTCGAGTTCGGCGGCCGACCAGCCGCGGAACGGCCCGCCGGATGCGGTGAGCACCGCCCTGGCGACCTCGTCGGGGGTACCGCCGCGCAGGCACTGCGCCAGCGCGGAGTGCTCGGAGTCGACCGGCACGATCTGGCCCGGTCGCGCCGCCTGCAGCACCAGCGGGCCGCCGGCGACCAGCGACTCCTTGTTGGCCAGCGCCAGTCGCGCCCCGGAGGCCAGCGCCGCCATCGTCGGACGCAGCCCCAGCGCACCCACCAGGGCGTTCAGCACGACGTCGGCCTCGGTCTCTTCCACCAGCCGGGTGACGGCGTCGGGGCCGCTGTAGCTGACCTCGCCGACCGTCTTCGCGGCGTTTTCGTCGGCGACCGCGATGTTGGTCACCCCGGTTTGCGCGCGCTGGCGGGCCAACAGGTCGGGATTCGCCCCGCCGGCCGCCAGTCCGACCAGCTCAAACCGATCGGGATTGGCGGCGATCACCTCCAACGCCTGGGTGCCGATCGAGCCGGTGCTGCCGAGCACCAGGACGCGGCGCCGCCGGTCGAGTGTGAAGCTAGCTTCACTTTCGGCGCCGAACGTGCGGCCAGCCTCACGTTCGGCGTGGCCGTCAACCGGGCTGCTCACCCATTCATTGTGCCGTGTTGGCGATCGTTGGCGTATGCCAGAATGTCGGGGCATCAGCTTTTCGAACGTGAGGAGTCAACGTGGCCGGTACTGAGGTGGAGCGCGCCGACAGAGTCGACGTTGCCGAGGTGCCTTCCGCGAAATGGGGTTGGAGCAGGATCAACCACCGAACCTGGCGCTTGACCGGACTTTTCATCGTCGCGTTCTTGCTGCTGATGCTGCGCGGCAACCACGTCGGGCATATCGAGGACGTGTTTTTGATCTGCTTCGCGGCGCTGTCGCTGTTCTTTGTGGTGCGCGACTGGTGGGGCCGCCGCCGCGGCTGGATCAGGTAATTGCGCCTTCGGCGGCGAGCTGGCCGCACGCGGCCGCGATCTCTCGGCCGCGGGTGTCACGCACCGTGCAGGACACGCCTTTGGTGCGGACGCGACGAATGAACTCCCGCTCCACCGGCTTGGGGCTGGCGTCCCAATCGCTGCCAGGCGTGGGGTTCAGTGGAATGACGTTCACGTGGGCCAGCGGGCCCAGCACCCGATGCAGCAGCTTGCCCAGCAGATCCGCCCGCCACGGCTGGTCGTTCACGTCGCGGATCAGCGCATACTCGATCGACACTCGCCGACCGGTGACGTCGGCGTAATAGCGGGCCGCGTCGAGTGCTTCGGCGATCTTCCACCGGTGGTTAACCGGCACCAGCGTGTCCCGCAGCTCGTCGTCGGGTGCGTGCAGCGACAGCGCCAGCGTCACGCCGAGCCGTTCGTCGGCCAGCTTGCGGATGGCTGGGGCCAGCCCCACCGTCGACACCGTCACCGACCGCGCCGAGATTCCGAACCCCCCGGTGATGCCACGGACCGCGGCGACCACCCGCGAGTAGTTGGCCAGCGGCTCGCCCATGCCCATGAAGACGACGTTGGACAGCCGCTGACAAGACGGGCCGAAGTCGTCGCGCAGCGCGGTGGCCGCGGCGCGCACCTGCTCTAAGATCTCGGCGGCCGACAGGTTGCGGGCCAGCCCGCCTTGCCCCGTCGCGCAGAACGGACACGCCATGCCGCACCCGGCCTGCGACGAAATGCACACCGTATTGCGCTGTGGGTAGCGCATCAGCACCGACTCGAAGGTGGTGCCATCGAGCGCCCGCCACAACGTTTTACGGGTCTGGCCCTCGTCGCAGGCGATGTCTCGGGTGGCGGTCAGCAGGTTGGGAAACAACGCTTCGGCGACGCGGTCACGGTCCGCGGCCGGCAGGTCGGTCATCTGCCGCGGATCGGCGATCAGCCGGCCGTAATACTGATGCGCGAGTTGTCTGGCACGAAACCGCGGCAACCCCAGCTCGGCGACGGCGGCCGCACGGCCCGCCTCGTCGAGGTCGGCGAAATGCCGCGGCGGCAATGCCAGTCCCGGTGCCTCGAACACAGGTTGGCGCGCCATGTCAGGGCACCAGCGTGAGCACGATCCAGCCGACCACCGCCGACGGCAAAAAGCCGTCGAAGCGATCCATCACTCCGCCATGGCCGGGCAGCAGGCTCCCCATGTCCTTGATCCCGAGATCCCGCTTGACCTGTGATTCCACCAGGTCGCCCAGCGTCGCGGTGAGCACCACGGCCAGGCCCAGCAACAGGCCGACGTACCACGGTTTGCCGACCAGGTAGATCACCGTCACGGCGGTCGCGGAGATTCCGAGTAGCAGCGAGCCGGCAAACCCCTCCCAGGATTTATTCGGGCTGATTGCCGGGACCATCGGGTGCTTGCCGAAGAGCACGCCCGCGGCATATCCGCCGACGTCGGATGAGACGACGCCCACGGCCAACGCAAACACTTTCGCCGGGCCGTCGTGGTGGTAGATCAGCAACGCCGCAAACGAGCCGAACAGCGGGACCCAGGCCGCCACCATCACTGTCGTGGAGACGTCGCGCAAGTAATTCGCCGGCGGGGCTTTCGGGCCGCGCACGGCCCGTCGCCCTTTCGGGCTGATCAACCGCCAGATCATGCACACCACGACCGTGCCGCCGAAGCCGGCCAGCGCGCCACCGGTGCCAAAGGGCCAGGTCAACCAGAGTGTGAATTGGCCACCGACCAGCAGCGGGATCATCGGGATGACATAGCCGCCGGAGCGCAACCGCCGACCCATCTCCAACGTGCCCAGCGCGATACCGGCAGCGACGATCCCGAGGAACGCGTACTTGGCCCATACCAAGGTGGCGACGACCGCCCCGCCCATGACCACACCCACGACGATGGCGACGGGCAAATTGCGGCCCGCTCGTGATGTACTCGGTGCCGACCCGTCGGCTGCCGGGGCGCCTTCGCCGATATCGGTCTCTGCCACGGACGTGTAGTGCTGGGCGGTCACTAGACCTCCAGCAGTTCGCCTTCCTTGTGTTTGACCAAGTCGTCGATCTGGGTGATGTAGGTGTGCGTGGTTTTGTCGAGGTCTTTCTCCGCGCGGGCGACCTCGTCTTCACCCGCCTCGCCTTCCTTGCGGATACGGTGCAGCTCCTCCATCGCCTTACGACGGATGTTGCGCACCGAAATCCTGGCTTCCTCGCCCTTGTGCTTGGCCTGCTTGACCAACTCGCGGCGGCGTTCCTCGGTCAACTGCGGCACGGCCACCCGAATGATGTTGCCGTCGTTGGTGGGATTCACCCCGAGGTCCGAGTTGCGAATCGCGGTCTCGATGGCGTGCAGTTGGTTGTTTTCGTACGGCTTGATGATGACCATGCGCGCCTCGGGCACGTTGATGCTGGCCAGCTGGGTGATCGGGGTGTTGGTGCCGTAATAGTCGATGACGATCCGGGAGAACATGCCCGGGTTGGCCCGACCGGTCCGGATGGTGGACAGGTCGTCCCGCGCCACCGACACGGCTTTTTCCATCTTCTCCTCGGCCTCGAAGAGAGCCTCGTCAATCATGTGCGCCGCTCCTTTTCATCGGCTGAGTCCCCGCCACGCGGGTGCTGCCCGCACTGCTTGGTCGCCGGCGCTCCTCAGGTGGTGACCAGCGTTCCGATCTTCTCACCCGCCACTGCACGGGCGATATTGCCATCGGTCAGCAAATTGAACACCAAGATCGGCATGCCATTGTCCATGCACAGGCTGAACGCCGTCGCGTCGGCCACCCGCAGGCCGCGGTCGATGACTTCGCGGTGGCTGATCGCGGTGAGCAATTCCGCTTTCGGGTTCACCCGTGGGTCCTCGGCGAACACCCCGTCGACGGCCTTGGCCATCAGCACCACTTCGGCGCCGATCTCCAGCGCCCGCTGCGCGGCGGTGGTGTCGGTGGAGAAGTACGGCAGGCCCATGCCGGCGCCGAAGATCACCACCCGCCCCTTCTCCAGATGCCGGCGGGCCCGCAGCGGAATGTAAGGCTCGGCGACCTGACCCATGGTGATGGCGGTCTGGACTCGCGTCGCAATGCCTTCTTTCTCCAGAAAGTCTTGCAGTGCAAGACTATTCATGACTGTACCGAGCATGCCCATATAGTCCGAGCGGGTGCGCTCCATGCCGCGCTGTTGCAGCTGTGCGCCGCGAAAGAAGTTCCCGCCACCGATCACCACGGCAACCTGTACGCCGCTGCGGACCACTTCGGCGATCTGGCGCGCGACCTGAGCCACCACGTCGGGATCCAATCCGACCTGCCCGCCGCCGAACATTTCGCCCCCGAGCTTTAGCAGTACTCGCGAGTACCTGGGCCGACCATCCGAGCCACCGGCGGAACACCCGCCGCTGTTGTCCGTCGGTTTCGGCTCGCTCAATCGGACTCCTCGTCTCGCTGGCCCTACTGGCGCCCCCAAATAGCATCTACATCCTGCCTCATCCCTACGCCGCGGTGACAGGGTGGCCAAGTTTGCTTGCGCCATTCCTCCGATGCTGGTGGCGTCCAGCCGCGGGGGTGGCGGGGCCGGCCAGGATGCCTACGATCCCGTCAGACCTCTAGTCGCCGGGCCCTCGAGCAGCGCCCCGTCGGGTGCGAATCTCGATCCGTGCAACGGGCATTCCCATGACTGGGTCGCGTCGTTCCAACCCACGATGCCGCCCAAATGCGGGCAGACCGGCGAAACCGTATGCTGCGTACCGTTTATCGCGCAGCGGGCCTGCATGCGCCACGGTGGCCCGGTGACCACACCGCCTCGGGCGGGGGCCGCTCGCCGCAATCGCGTGGCCGGCGCGAGCCAGCCCTTGGCCATGTGGAACGCGACTTCGAGGTTCGCCTGCACCGCGGTGGGGATGCCGGCGATCTCGTGCGGGCTCCATGCCGAAAACGCCCGTGACCAGTCCATCCGCCCACCAAGGATGCGCGCGCTGAGCATCAGTGCCGCCGCCGCCCCGGCGGTCATTCCCCACTTGTTGAAGCCCGTTGCGGTGAAAACGTTTTCATCACGGGGCAAGATCGAGCCGACGTAGGGCAGATGCGCGGCGGGCGTGTAGTCCTGGGCAGACCATTTGTGAGTCACAACCGCCCCGGGAAAGTGCTCGGTGGTCCACGCCTGCAATTCGTCGAGTTCCGCGGTTGGGCTCTTGCGGCCGACCACGTGGCTGGCCCCGCCGACGATCAGCCGCTCACCGTCACCTGTCGGCGCATATCGCACGGACCTGGTCGGCGAGCCCGCGGAAATGAACATCGGCCGGGTGATCTTGCCAGGGACATCGAACGCGATGCAGTACGACCGGCTGGGTTTCAGCCTGGCGAAAAACCCGCTGCGGTCGAGAATCGGCATACCGGTGGCAAGCACGCACTGTGCGGCGTCGACGTCGAGCTGCCCGTCTCGGGTGCGCGCCGCGACCCGCACGCCCCCGCTGCGATGTGACACACCGTGCACCCGCACACCTTCAGCCAGTCGACCACCACGCTGCCTAAGTTCGTCGATTAGCTTGTCCAGCAACGGCATTGGGTCAAACTGCGCCTGATCGGCCAGCCGAACTCCGCCGCGGTAGGGAAAGGGCACCTCGGCGTCGGCATCCCATTGCACGTCCAACCCCGCCAGGCGACACGCGGCCAGCTCGGCGCGGGCCGACAGCACCTCTTTTGCAGACTGGGCGTAGGTGTAGGCGTCCTCACGCTGAACAGGAATGCCGTTTGCTTCGCAGTAGCGCAGCAACCAATCCTGACCCTCGCGGTTGCCCTGCACGTAGTCGCGCGCCAGCCCCGGGCCGTGCCGGGCAACGATCTGCGACAACATCGTCCCCTGCAGCAGGCTGATCTTGCCGGTGGTGTTGCCGGTGGTCACCGCGCCGGCGGTGCGAGCCTCCAGCACCAGAACGTCTTTGCCCGCGCGGGCCAGCAGCACCGCGGTGATCAAGCCCGTGATGCCGGCCCCCACCACCACCACATCAGCGGATGGTTGTCCGGGATGGGTTGACGCGTCGGACCGGTTTCTGCCGGCCAGCCACAGTGAAATCGTCATCGCTTCCTGGTACCCGGCGCGCAGGCGACGAAACAAGAAAGGTTTGAGCACCAGGCGTGCCGGGAACCCGCCGAGACGGGGCGGGAAAAGAAATCGGAGACACCGCAGTCTCCGCGCCGCCGAGTCCGGTCGAGACGTCGGCTGGAAAAGCAAGCCAAATAGGAGGAATCCATGGCAGACGACAACAAAAGCGGACCCGCGGAAGGCGTGAAAGGCGTCGTCGAGGACGTCAAGGGCAAGGCGAAAGAAGCCGCCGGCAACGTGCTCGGTCAGGATGAGATGGCCCGTGAGGGTGCGGCTCAGCAAGACAAGGCCGAAGCGCAGCGCGACGCGGCGAAAAAGGAAGCCGAAGCCGAAGCCGCACGAGGCAGCGCCGAAGCGTCGGAAAAGCGCCAGCAGTCCCACCAATAGCTGGATACGAGGACGGGCCCGGTCTGTGGTGGACCGGGCCTGTCGCCTGTCTTGGGTCAAAAATGTGCTGGCTCAGCCAAATACCGGTAACGCCCGCTTACGGGCCAGCGCGTCCATCCCGCGCTGGATGCTGTCCTGCACTTCCCGGTACTTGCACTCGACATATTCCTCGTCGTCGGCGCGGGCCGGATCGTGGTCCAACTCAACGGCGGGCATGAACCTCGTCCTGATTTTGGCCGGCAACGGAAACTGCGGTAGCGCCGCAGGAGCGATTCCCCAGGGCAGCGAGATTGCGAGCGGGAACACTTTGAGCCGCAACAACCGATCGAGTTGCAGCGTGCGCGCCAGCTTGTCACCGCGGATCAGCACCGGCATGGCATCGGCACCACCGACGGTTGCAATCGGGACGATCGGCACCCCGGCACGAATTGCCATCTTCACGAAGCCTTTTCGCCCCGCGAGGTTGGCCTGGTCCCGTTCACTGAACGGTCGTAACGAGTCAACCTCACCGCCGGGCCACAGCGCGACATCGCGTCCTTCGGCCAGTGCCGTCGCGATGGCGTCCGGCGCAGCCGGCAGCACGCCCATGGCGCGGAAGTACCGACCGAAGCCGGGGATGGCCATCAGCGCGTCGTGGGCGGTGCCGTGCAGGGTTCGCTCGGGACCGAATCGTCGCCACCATTGCAGCCCGACCGTCCAGGCATCCCACACGAACGGGGCGCCGGAGTGGATGCCCACCAACAGGGTCGGGGGTTTGCCGATGTTCTCCCAACCATCGATCTCCATCCGAAACCAGTAATCCACCAACAGGTTCCAGAAAAACTTCTGCCGCTGCAGGGTGGTTTCGTCCTGACCACTGAGATCCCATCGGCCGGCGCGGCCGGCTATCCAGCCGCCGAGCCCGCCTTGCTGTTTTTCGCGTCGCTCCTGCATCGCGGCACGTGCTTGCCGCGCTTGTCGTTCGGCTTGGTCACGTAGTTGCGCGGGTCTGTGATCGCTGGCACCCATGCCGTTTCGGATACCCCATCCGCCGTCCGGTCATGTCCTGCGATCGGGCCTATCACCGCCGGTGACACATCGTCGTAACGCTGGACCGCTGGACACGACGCGCCATGGTTGCTACGAAGGAATAGTTCGCTGTCTTCAGCAGAGTAGGGCTGGCATTCGCAAAGCGCCGATATCCGGTGCGCGATTCGGAGTGCAGATATGAGCCCTACGACCAGAGTTAGCCGAGACGGAACAGTTCCGACGCAGCCGCTTCGATATCCGTTTGCCGGCCCGAGCGCTGTGCTGCGCGCTGTCACCCAACGCCGGGGTCCGGCAGTGATCATCTTTGTCAGAGGTGAAATAGACGCAAGCAACGAGGTCGAGTGGAACTACCTGGTAGCCGAGATAGCCGCCGCCGCCGAGTTCCCGGGACCGGTGGTCGTCGACGCGACCGACCTCGACTTCATGGGATGCTGCGCTTTTCCCGCGCTGGCGCGCGCGGCAGAGCACTGCCGGCGCCGCGGCGTCGCACTATGCCTGGTGACCCAACAGCCGATCGTCGCGCGCATGGTGGCCATCTCAGGTATGCGTTGGCTGCTGGGAATCTATTCGACCGTCGAGATTGCCTTGTCACGAGGCATCAAAGAGCAGTAAACGGCCCCCGACCAGCCGATCAGGCCCGCGTTTGGCGCTCACCGAGAGCGGGTATCACGCTTTTGTCGGCCGAATCCGGCCGTGAACTCCAACGGCGGGGTGAAATTTGGCTGAGGTAGCCGCGGGGACACGGTTGCCCGTTCGGTTGACAGATCCTGAGGTTTCAGCCGCGTTGAGGCGGCTCAAGGACGTAATCGAGGCGCTGGGTGTATCTGCCGGTCCGCCCCGCGGGGTCGCTTTCGATGCGTTGGAAACCCTGGCCTGGTGCTACGGCGAAGCCTTGGCGCGCCTGATAGCTCGGTTGGCCGCCAACCCGACGTTGCTGCCGCCGCTCACAATCGTGCACGAGCTCGGCGCGGAATCGGATCATGGCCGAGTTCTGCGCGTGACCGCCGAGCTGGCCGGACCCTCCGGCGATCGCGGCGGTCAGGCTCGATTGACCACGCTCGAGCGCACAATGCCCCTGCGGCGGCTCCCCCCGTCCAGGCCCGAAGCGATCAGCGTCGCCGACGTCGTGCGGAAGGCTGTGCTCGCGGCCGCCCCCGAACTCTCCGCCGTGACCGTGGAGTCACTGCCGCGCCGGCCCGGTGTCAGATCAGTGCGGGGTCAGTCTCCGAAGCCTTGATGCGGCGCCGGCGCCGGCTCACCGGGAGCCGCACCGAGCCGGCTGGCGGCGAAATCCGCGCCTTGGCTGATCATGGCGCCGTCGACCGCGTAGGTATCGTGCGCGGCGAAATTCATCCCGTCGGAGCAGATCGGGTCTTCGGTAGCGCAGACCTTGAGGGTCTTGCCCTGATAGGCGGGGCCGATGACAACCGGCGGCTCGTTGAGGAAGTTCATCGCCCGCGCGTTGGGCATTCCGAAGAGCACGACCGCGGCGACGTTGTCAGCCACAGTCGGGTCCAGCGGTTTCGGCACCGTCGCGGGATCGACCCCGTCGGGTACCGCAGCCGAAGTCACGAAGCCCATCACCGCCGCGCCTTGGGAGTATCCGCCGAGCACCATCTTGGTCTGGGGGCAGCTGCCGGCCATGGAAACGACGTGTGCGCCGGCGTCCCTGATCCCGTCGACGCCGGTCTCCCACTGTTCGCTGGCCGGGTAGTCGACCGGATATACCCCCAGCGACTTTCCCTGAACCCGTTGGCTCAGCGCATCGACGAAGGCCTGTCCCGTCGGGCCGACACCAGGTGCCTCCCCGGTGCCCCGGGCAAACACCACCTCTGTGTCGGGGCACGGCTGCGCGGATGCGGAGGGAAGGGCGGAGCCCGACAGAACCAAAGCGCTGAAGCCTCCCGCTGTCAGCAGCGCGGGAGCGAGGAAACGAACCAGGTCACGAGCATTCATGCCGCAGGATGTGCCCATTCGATTTCTTTGTCAAACCAGATTTTTTTGAAACTTTCGGCAGGGAAACAGCAAGGAAGATCTGAGGTGCTGCGCAAGCGCTCACCTCCACTGCAGGCCGAGTACGGCCGCAAGCACGGCCAAGGCGGCGAACATCCATGCGACGTAGTCGCCGACGTGACCAGAGTGACGCTGTGCAATGCTGTGACCGCCGGCCGGGACACCACCGCAGTTGCCCGTCGCAGCGGTGAGCTGTTGTCCCGCAACGCAATACCGGCCAGACCCGCGGCCACCAGGACGCCTGCCACCGCCGAGGACGATCCCGGTGAGCGACCAGCCCGGCAGCGGCCCGGTCGGTGACGCCGCGACGGTGTGTCCCAGGATGGCGGCGAGGTAGCCGGCGCTGTCGACGAAGCGTCGTCCCGCCGCACTGGCGCCACCGGCGACACTCGGCAGCACACCGACCGCAAGACAGCCGGCCAGCAGCACGACGATCGACACGTACATGCTCGGCGGGGTGCGTGGCAGGACGGTGTCGGGTTCCTCCTCACCTTTGGTGACCTGATCGTCAGAATCCTCCGTTTCTGCGCCACCGCCCCACCGCGTGAAACAGCGCACGCCGGCGCGCAACACTGCTGCACCGGTCATCGCCGAGATCACCAGGAACAACCCAGAACCCCATCCGGAGTGCAGGGCCTCCTCGCACAGCGATTTCCCCAGCGCGGTGCCGAACGGCGGCAACCCGGCCATCGCCAGCGCCGCCACCAGATAAAGCCCGCCCAGCAACCACTGACCACGGCCGCGCCCGGACAGCTCCAACTCGTCGACGCTCTGATAGCGGCCGAGCAAGATCCCGGCAATGAGAAACAGGGCTGACTTTGCCCCGGCATGACCCAGCACGTAGACGGCCGCTGCGCTGGTCGCCTCGGGACGCAACGCCGCGACGGCCACCAGGAACAGTCCCATGTGGCCGATCGTCGAATAGGCCAGCAGCCGCTTGAGGTGACGCTGAAGCAGACACATCACCGCTCCGACGCTCGCGGTCAACACCCCGAGCGCCACGAATGTGTAAGTGACCGCGGCGCGCGGCAACGCATCGGCGAACGTCACCCAATACACCCGCCACATCCCGTACAGACCGAGCTCCACCATGACCCCCGAGAACAGCACGCAGACGCCGGCCGGTGCGACCGCGTGTGCGTCGGCCAGCCAAAAATGCAAGGGCACCATGGCTGCCTTCACCATCAGAGCGGCGAGAATCAGCACGAACGCCGCGAGGGTGATCGAGGCGGGCGCACCGCGGGCCAACGCAATCCCGGTTTGAGCCATGCCCAGTTGCCCCGTCTGCGCGTACAGGATGGCGATGCCGACCAACGACAGGCAGGCTGAAAGCGATTGAATGATCCCGAAATTGAGCGCACCCTGAATCGCCGACTTGTCCTCGATCTTGATGCCGGTCAACGCATACGCCACCGCGCCCATCAACTCCAAGAACACGAACAGGTTGAACAGGTCGCTGGCCAACACGAAACCATTCATCGCCGCCAAAAACAGCAGCATCAGCGCGTCGAAGCGCGGGCCTGCTTCGTCGAGCCCCAGCCGGCTGTACAGCGCTGCGCATGCCATCAAAACGCCGATGAGCGTTGCCAATCCGGCTGAGAGCGGGTCGGCGACCAGCGCGATTCCGACGGTAGCGTGCCCCTGCATGCGCCAGCCGCCGATCCAGCTGACCAAGGTGTGCTGTTGCGCGGCAACTGACGCGAATCCCGCCAGCCCGGTAGCGCCGATCGACACCGCCAGGGTCAGCCAGGTCGAGCTCGCGCCCGAGATCCGGCCGCCGAGCGCCAACAGCAGGCAGCCCGCCACGATCGGCACCGCGACCAGCAGCGGCAACAGCTGCTCCGCGGTGGTGCTCATCCCCTCAGCGCCGACAACTCGTCGGGATCCAACGTGCCGTGCCGTTTGTGGATCTGGATCGCCAGTGCCAGCAACAGCGCCGTGACGGTCGCCTGGATGACGATGTCGGTCAACGTCATCGCCTGCACGACGGGATCGACAACGCCGGACGGCGGTGGCGGGTTGGGTCCGGCGAAGATCGGTGGCGCAGCCCCGCGCTGATATCCGATCGCCAACAGCAGCAAATACGTTCCGGACTGGGCCACCGACAGGCACACCACTGCGTGAATCAGGTTGTGGCTGCGGATGATTCCGAATGCGTCGATCAGCACCAACCAGCCGGCGACACAGTACGGGTAGATACTCATGCGCCGGCGCGCCTGGCGACAGTGATCTCCTGGGCCAGGAATTGGGCCAGTAACACGGTCATTCCGCAAGCAACTTCTATACCGACGGCGAGGTTGAGCAGCACCACCGAGCCGGACGACAACAGGTTGCCCATGGTCCCTGTCGGCAGCAGGTTGAGGAAAAACACACCGCCGACGATCATCCCGGCCAGCCCGATCGCCACGAACGTCGCCGCACCCAGCGCTTCCCCGATGTCGAAGACATTGACCGGACGCAGCCGATCCAGTGCCCGGAAGCTGCCGGTGATGTAGAGTAGGTGTAAACCCGCGGCCAGCACCACCCCACCCTGAAATCCGCCACCCGGGGTGAGATGCCCGTGCACGATGATGTCGATACCCACCGCGATTGTCAGCGGGAGCATGAGATAGCCGACCAGCCGGGTCGCGTCCAGCGCGGTGGCGCCCCCCGGCGCGTTGTATTCACGTTCCTCGGTCGCCGGGCGCAGCAGTGCCATCACACCGGTCACCGAACCCAGCAAGATAGTCTGCTCGCCCAGCGTGTCCAACGTGCGCTGGTCGAAGTTGACCGAAGCGACGACGTTCGCGGTTGCCCGTGAAATCGCCGCCGGCACAGCCAAATCCCGATACAAATGGGAGGCCCCTCCGAAGGCCGGCAACTGCCCGATAGCCTGCCACACAAACACCGCCAGCCCGGCAGCCCCGGCCAGAAACAGCGCGGTGCGCAGGGCGCGATTCACCGGCCGTCCCCGTGCGTGCGCTCGTCGCTGTGCCGCAGTACTGCCCGGAAGGTCAGCATGACCATCAGCGGAACCACGATGCCGCCGATAGCCAATTGCGACAACGCGACATCGGGTGCCTGCAGCACTACGAAGAGCATGGTGAGGGCGAGCCCGAACACCGACAGGGGTATGGCCTGGCGTTCAGGCCGGCCGGTCAGCGCGACAACCGTTCCGGCTATACCGGTCAACGTCACCAACACCAGGATCAGTGGGGTCATGACGGCGAGCTTTCGTCGACCAGGCCCTCGTGCTGTGCCGCCAGCCGAGCCGTCGCCGCCGAGACCACTGGGGCGCTGAGCATGGTGAAGAAAACCGTCACCGCGATCATCGCCGACGCCTCGGTCCAGCCCTGCGAAACCATCAGCCCCACACCGATCAACGGGGCACCGAACGATGTCGTGGCGGTCAGCAGGTGCAGCCGGTCGAACACCCGCGGCACCGCTGCCGCGACCACCGCACAAAACACCATAACTGCGACGCCGGCGAAGACCACGCACCAGGCGATCACGGTTTGCCCGCCAGCAGCCGGGTGAACACCAATGTGGCGGGCAACGTCACCAGT
Source organism: Mycobacterium shimoidei (assembly GCF_900417275.1). Classification (NCBI taxonomy): domain Bacteria; kingdom Bacillati; phylum Actinomycetota; class Actinomycetes; order Mycobacteriales; family Mycobacteriaceae; genus Mycobacterium; species Mycobacterium shimoidei. The sequence goes on from NZ_UEGW01000001.1 coordinate 4,303,431, forward strand.
GCCAACACCAACGAGACAATCAGATCCGAATTCCGTTGCCAAGCAACGGCAATCACCATCACCGTCATTACTGCAGCGACGCTCGCGAACTCCAAGCCGACCAGCCGGTCGTGCGGTTGGCCGCGAGACACGATAAACGTGCCCGGCAAAAACACCCCTGTCAGCAACAGCAGCGCCGCGATCTCACCGAAGTTCACCGCTTCACCACCGTCTCCAGCCGGCCGGGCCCCGGTCGAACCCGGTGCAGCATCAGCACGCCGTCGTCCGAATCGCAGTCGAGCACAACGGTTCCCGGCGTAGTTGCGAAAGCCAGCACAGCGAGCGCGCGCCGTCCGGCCGCCAACCGTTCAGGTTCGGCCGGTAAATTCACGACGCTGATCACGCCGCGGCGGCGAGGACCCAGCAGATACTTCCACACCTGGACGGTTTGAATCGGCACGTCGCGCAACACCGTTGCCGCCCACCGCAGCCAACCGATCCGGAATCGCCAATGCCCGTCATTGGCGCGGCGGGCCGCCCGTGCCGCCACCGCACATGGCAGCGTGCACATCGCGGCGAGCGCGATTTCGGCGGCGGTGAACGATGTCAGCGTCACCAGCCAGGCAACCGTGGTCAGAACCCACCACAGCAGGATCTCGGTCAGGGCCTTGAGGGCCTGGCCAACCCGGCTGTTCTCACCGGCCCCGGACACCATGGAGGTTGATCATTCTTTCTCCGCCGACTGCTGGGCCATCGCGTAGGCCAGCTGGAGAAAGTCGGCACCGGCCAGCGCGGTGAAACTGCCGGCGATCAAACGGGTGAATCGGGGCGCGAATATCAGCCCGATGACAAACGCAGTGGCCACCCACATCTCCAGGCAGAACGGGCAGGTCAACAGCTCGCCCAGGCTGTGCCGCAACTGGCTGGAGCGCCGAGTCTCCTCCTGCACCTCGGCCGGACCCCCGGTGCCGGCATAGTGCGCGAACGGTGCCCGCAGCGGGCTGGTCACCGCGTCTTTGCTCAGGGTGCGCGACAACTTGTGGGTGCCACACATCACCGTGATCAGATCCTGAGTCCGCCATCGCTCGGGCAGTTTGCGCCCGGTGAGCGCGGCGAGCACCGCGGTGAGCGCGACCACGGTGCTGTAAATGACGAGGACGGCCAGGTAACCGGCCAATGGTCGCGGGTTGTCGCCGCGGTACGCGTCTGCCTCTTCGCGGGCTTCCTGCTGTGCCCGCTTGGCCATGTCCGTCACGTCGCCCACTGCCGCTCCTCGGGTCGGGTTCAGCAAGGCGGTTACCCGGTGTCGCGGCCGTGCAATCCACGGGCGATCCACGAGGAGAAACCCGACGCGTCATTTGGCCGCAGGGTGGGTATTCACTGTCGGCTGATTGCCGATGAAAGGACTGCTCGTATGGCCCGACCCACCCGCTCTACCGCCGAGGAACCCGCGGTCTTGTTCGATGTCGACGGCACGCTGGTGGATTCCAACTTCCACCATGTGGTCGCCTGGCATCGCGCGTTTCTCGACGTGGACAAGGAGGTGCCCTGCTGGCGGATCCTGGGCCTCATCGGCCGATCCGGCTCCGAACTTGTCCAAATCCTGCTTGGCGACGAGATGGCCGACGCGGTGGGCGACGAGGTCAAGAAGCTGCACACCCGGTATTTCCTGGAAAGCAGATCGACGTTGCGGCGGTTGCCCGGCGCCCGCGAACTGCTGGAAACCGTTGCGGACAAAGGGTGGCGGGCGGTCCTGGCGACCTCAGCGGGCGAAGAAGAGCTGGCCGTGCTGCGCGATGTGCTCGACGCCGAAGACCTGATCTGCGCGGTGACGTCGGCCGCCGACACCGACCGGGCCAAGCCGCACCCAGACATCGTCGCCACAGCGCTGGAATGCATCGATGCTCAACCGTCGCAAGCGATCTTCCTCGGCGACACCGTGTGGGACGTGCAGGCCGGCCGGCGCGCCGGCGTTGCGACCGCAGCCGTGCTCAGCGGCGGGATCGCCCGCGAGGCACTAGAACATGCCGGGGCGGCGGCGATCTACGCCGGCCCACTCGACGTCCGGGCCCACCTCGAGGAGTTCAGCCAGCTGCTGCGGTTGTCCGCTCCGGCGGCTTAGCCGAGATGCGCGGACAGCAGCCACGCCGCCAGCGACACACGCCCGTTGCCCTCGTCGCGCAGGTCCACCACCGGGAACTGCTCGGACGGGGCGCCGGGGAAGTTGGCGTGAATGCGGGCCGCGCGGATTTCGTCGATCACCCAGTACTTGGACACCACCTCGCGTAGCTCGTCCTCGGTGACCGGGTTGGCCGGGCTTTCCGGCATCCCCGCGCGGTCGAAGACCAGCACGTAATAGCGGGCTTTCGGCGCGGCGGCGCGGACGATCGACTGTTGGTAGCCGTCGCGCAGCTCCACCGGCATCGAGTGAAACAGCGTGCTGTCGACGATGGTGTCGAACCGGCCGTCGCAGCCGGGCGGCCAGCTGGTGAAGTCAGAGATGTCGGCGACCGCGAAGGTCGCGTTGGTCAGCCTCCGCTTGGCCGCTTCGGCCTTGGCGAACTCGATGGCGGTGGGCGACGCGTCCAGCCCGACCGTGTTGTGGCCCAAGGCCGCTAGATGCAACGACAGCGCCGCCTCCCCGCAGCCGGCGTCGAGAACGTCACCGTGGATCTTGCCCGCCTCGATCAGTGCCGCGATCTCCGGTTGCGGCTCCCCGATGCTCCACGGCGGGCGGACGCCGATCCCGAACTGAGCTGCTTCACCGCGGTAGGCCGGATCGAAGTCGAAGTCGAATTCCTGCGTTTCAGTCATGCCGCCCTGTATATCAAGATGATTGATATATGTCAAGATACTTGATGTGGGCCAGGTCAACGACGCTCCGCTCGGCTATCTGCTGCACCGGGTCGCCGCTGCGCTACGCCCAGAGGTATCGGCAGCGCTGCGACCGATTGGCCTGTCGCTCGCCGAATTCGTTTGTATGCGAATACTTTCGATGTACCCGGGGATGTCCAGTGCCGAGCTGGCCCGGCACGCCAACGTCACGCCGCAGGCGATGAACACCGTGTTGCGCAGGCTCGAGGAGCTCGGCGCGGTCACGCGCCCCGCGTCGGTACCGTCCGGTCGTGCACTGCCGGCCACGCTGAGCTCATCGGGGCGGGCGTTGCTCAAGCGGGCCGAGGCCGCGGTGCACGAAGCCGACGCGCGGATCCTGAGCAAGCTGTCGGCCGCCGAGCAGCACGAGTTCAAACGGATGCTGGCAGAGCTGGGAACGGGCTAACGCGTCGAGCGTGAACCTGGCTTCACTGTCGGCATCGAGCGTGAAGCTAGCCTCACTTTCGGCGGAGAGCTGGGCGGAAAGCTAGGCGGCGCTGTCTTGGATGCGGACCCATGGCCGCGCTTCTTCGAGCTCGTAGGCCAGTTCCAGCAGCCGGGCCTCTTGCCCGATGTCGGCCGAGAACATCATGCCCACCGGAAGGCCGTCCGCCGACTGGGCCAGCGGCAGCGAGATCGCGGGTTCGCCGGTGACGTTGTGCAGTGGCGTGTAGGCCACCCAATCCTTGAGTCGGTCCATGACCTGCTCGTACTCGGCGGTCGGGTCGAGATGGCCGATGGGTGGCGGCGGATCGGCCAGCGTCGGGGTAAGCACGACGTCGTAGGTCTGGGCCAACCGCGCAGTGTGTCGCCGTACACCCCGTAACCGCATCACCGCCAGCGGCAGCCGGTGCAGGTTGCGGCGGGCGTGGCGAGCCAACCCCAACGTCAGGTTGTCCAGCCGTGCGCGATCGAAATCGGCGAACTCGCGACGACTGACCTGAATTTGACCGAACGCCAACAGCGCCCAGTACGACACGAAGTCGGTGACGAAATTCGAAGGCACCGGAGGTTTTTCGAGGTGCTCGACGTGGTGGCCGAGCTCTTCGAGCAGGCCCGCGGTTTTCAACGTCAACTCACGCAGTTCGCGGCTGCACTCTCGCTGGATCGAGCGGGTGATCACGGCGACTTTCAGCCGTTGCTTACCGGGCCCCTGCACGTCGCCGATCGGGGGTAATTTTCGGACAGGCCAAATGCGTTCCGCTTCCCGGAAAAACGCGGCGGTGTCCCGTACCGACCGGGTGACGACCCCGTTGGTGACCAGGCGTATCGGCATCTTGCGCATGTCCTTGTCCAGCGGCAGCCGACCACGCGATGGTTTGAGGCCGACAAGTCCGTTGCAAGCCGCGGGAATTCGGATCGATCCGCCGCCGTCGTTGGCGTGGGCGATCGGTACCGCACCCGCTGCGACGAACGCACCGGATCCCGACGACGAGGCGCCGGCGGTGTGGTCGGTGTTCCACGGGTTGCGGACCGGTCCGATCCGGGGATGCTCGGCCGAGCCGCTGAAGCCGTATTCCGACATCTGCGTCTTGCCTACTGCCGTCAGGCCGGAGCCGAGGAGGACCCGGGTGAAGTCGCCATCGGCGGGAGCCGGCCGCGGTGTCCACGCGTCGGTTCCGTGCATCGTGGGCATCCCGGCCACATCGGTGTTGTCCTTGACGAACGTCGGCACCCCGGCGAAAAAGCCCGCGCCGGACGGCTTTGACGCCTCGGCGCGGGCCCGGTCGAACGCCCGATACGCCAAGCCGTTCAGCGCCGGGTTGACAGCTTCGATACGAGCGATCGCGGCGTCGACGACCTCGGCCGGGGAGACCTTGCCGGACTTGATGGCCTGCGCGAGCGCGACCGCGTCGAAGTCACCGAGAGCGTCGTCACCGAAGGCGTGTACATGTCGCATGGGTCGAAACTATTCGATTTCGGCCCGGCCGTGTGGCGCTCGGTGACGATTGCCGTGCCGGCGATCGCCGCTAGGCCTGTCCCACCTCGAAACGCACAAACCGCGTCACGGTGATGCCGGCCTCGTCGAGCAGCGCCTTGACGGTCTTCTTGCTGTCGGACACCGACGGCTGCTCGAGCAGCACGACGTCCTTGAAGAAGCCGTTGACGCGGCCCTCGACGATCTTGGGCAACGCCTGTTCGGGTTTGCCCTCGTTCTTGGCGGTCTCTTCGGCGATGCGCCGTTCGTTGGCCACCACGTCCTCGGGCACGTCGTCGCGGGTCAGGTAACGAGCCTTGAGCGCGGCGATCTGCAGCGCGACCGCGTGCGCGGCCTCCTGGTCGGTGCCGCTGTATTCGACTAGCACGCCGACGGCCGGCGGCAGATCCGCCGACCGCTTGTGCAGATAGGTCTCCACGGTGCCGTCCAGGAACGCAACGCGGCGCAGCTCGAGCTTCTCGCCGATCTTGGCCGACAACTCGGCGATCGCCTGCTCGACGGTCTTGTCACCGACTTTGACAGCTTTGAGCGCGTCGACGTCGGCGGCCTTCGATGATGCCGCAGCCGCGACGATCTGGTCGGCGAGCTGCTGGAATTCGGCACTCTTGGCGACGAAGTCGGTCTCGGAGTTCAACTCGATCAACGCGCCGTCCTTGGCGGCGACCAGGCCTTCCGCGGTGGCCCGCTCAGCGCGCTTGCCGACGTCCTTGGCGCCCTTGATGCGCAGCGCCTCGACGGCCTTGTCGAAGTCCCCGTCGGATTCGGCCAACGCATTCTTGCAGTCGAGCATCCCGGCGCCGGTGAGCTCGCGAAGCCGCTTGACGTCGGCAGCGGTGTAGTTTGCCATCTCAGCCTTCCGTGTTGGTCGTATCGGTCTGCGCACCGGGCGCGGCCGGGGCATCGCCGGCGGGGGCCGTGGCGGCGGCGAGCAGCTCCTGCTCCCACTCGGCCAGCGGTTCGGCGGCTTCGGCTTCCGGCTTGCCGTCGCCGCGGCCCAGACCGGCGCGGGCCTGCAGGCCCTCGGCCACCGCCGAGGCGATCACCTTGGTCAGCAGCGCCGCCGAGCGGATCGCGTCGTCGTTGCCCGGGATCGGGTAGTCGACTTCGTCGGGGTCGCAGTTGGTGTCCAGGATCGCGATCACCGGGATGCCCAGCTTGCGGGCCTCGCCGACGGCGATGTGTTCCTTGTTGGTGTCGACGACCCAGATCGCCGACGGCACCTTGTTCATGTCCCGGATACCGCCGAGGCTGCGCTCCAGCTTGTTCTTTTCTCGAGTCAGCCCGAGGATCTCTTTTTTGGTGCGGCCCTCGAAGCCACCGGTCTGCTCCATCGCCTCGAGCTCTTTGAGGCGCTGCAACCGCTTGTGCACCGTGGAGAAGTTGGTCAGCATGCCGCCCAGCCAGCGCTGGTTCACGTAGGGCATGCCGACGCGGATGGCCTCGGCGGCAATGGACTCCTGCGCCTGCTTTTTGGTGCCGACGAACAAGATGGTGCCGCCGTGGGCGACGGTCTCCTTGACGAACTCGTACGCCTTGTCGATGAACGTCAGCGTCTGCTGCAGGTCGATGATGTAGATGCCGTTGCGGTCGGTGAAGATGAACCGCTTCATCTTGGGATTCCAGCGACGGGTCTGATGCCCGAAGTGGGTGCCGCTGTCAAGCAGCTGCTTCATGGTTACAACAGCCATGTGTATGCCTTTGTCGTCGGTTGTCGCCCGGCGACGGGTGAAGCCGGGCCCTGGTGTCCACGGGATACCGGCCCGGCTAAGCAATGCTTTAAACGGGACCGCGCGGCATCCGTCGGCTGTAGACACGCGAAGTCAGCCCGCTCTAAAGCGAGCTGCGTGCACGAGTTTACACGGTTCAAGCAGGTGCTTTGTCCACAGACCGGCTGGCGGGCCGGCCCGCTGCGCGCTGGACTGGCCCGATGCGGATCTTCGCAGTGCTCCTGGTCATGGTGTGCTGTGCTGCCCCGGCGGCGGCCGACGATGCGCGTCTGGACTGGCCGATGCGGCCGCCCCCGGCCGTTGTGCGCGGCTTCGATGCGCCCTCGCCAGATTGGCACCCGGGCCATCGAGGCGTTGACCTGGCCGGACGGGCCGGTCAGCCGGTGTACGCCGCGGGCAGCGCGACGGTGGTGTTCGCCGGGCTTTCCGGCGGGCGACCGGTGGTCTCGCTGGCCCATCCGGGCGGACTGCGCACCAGCTACCAGCCGGTGCGGGCCGCGGTGCGGGCCGGTCAGCGGGTGCGGAGCTCGACGGTGATCGGCGAACTGCTGGCCGATCACCCCGGCTGTGGCGCGGCGGCCTGCCTGCATTGGGGCGCCATGTGGGGTCCGGCGTCGCACGCGGACTACGTCGACCCGCTCGGGTTGCTCACGTCGACACCGATCCGGCTCAAGCCGCTGCACGGCTAGGGCGAGCGGTCAGGCCCGTGGATGGGCCTGGTCGTGGACCTTGCGCAGCCGGGCGACGGTGACGTGGGTGTAGAGCTGAGTGGTAGCCAGACTCGAGTGCCCGAGCAGCTCTTGCACCACACGCAGGTCCGCCCCGCCTTCGAGCAGGTGGGTGGCGGCGCTGTGCCGAAGCCCGTGCGGGCCTATGTCGGGCGCACCGTCGACCGCGGCCATGGTCTGATGCACGACGGTGCGGGCCTGGCGCACGTCGAGGCGCCGCCCGCGAGCACCCAACAGCAGCGCCGGCCCGGACTCCGCGGTGGCCAGTTCGGGACGCCCGTGGGCCAGCCACGCCTCGAACGCCTCGGCGGCGGGCCCGCCAAAGGGCGCGGTGCGCTGCTTGTCGCCCTTGCCCAGCACCCGCACCAGCCGATTGCCGGTGTCGACGTCGTCGATGTCCAGGCCGCACAGTTCGCTGACCCGGATGCCGGTGGCATACAGCAGCTCGACGATCAGCCGGTCGCGTAGTGCCAGCGGATCGCCTTGCTGCGAACCGGATTTCGCGGCTGCCATGGCGGCCAGCGCCTGGTCTTGGCGCAGCACCGCCGGCAGCGTGCGACGCGCTTTGGGCAGCTGCAGCCGCACGGCCGGGTCGGTGTCCAACAGGCCCTGCCGCACCGCCCACGCGGTGAACGCCTTGACCGCCGAGGTGCGCCGCGCCAGCGTCGTGCGGGCCGCACCGGCACCGGCTTGCGCCGCCAGCCAGGACCGCAGCAGCGGCAGGTTCAGCCCCCGCAGGCCAGCGCCGGGCGCGCGTTCGTCGAGGAAGGCGAACAGCGAGCGCAGATCGCCCAGATAGGCGCGGCGGGTGTGTTCCGAACGGCCGCGCTGCAGCGCCAGGTAGTCGTCGAACTGTTCGAGGATGGCCTGCACTCCCCCACGGTGGCAGACGCCGGGCCCGCGGCTCAGGTGACGCGCCGCAGCGCGTCGCGATCCAGATCGCCCAGCGTCGGATACCCGTCGACGGCCATGATCAGATCGGTCTCGGCCAGCAGTGCGCGCAGCACATGGACGATGCCGTCGGCGCCGCCGAGCGCCAGTCCGTAGGCGTAGGGCCGGCCGATGCCGACCGCCGTCGCGCCCAGGGCCAGCGCCTTGACGATGTCGGCGCCGCTGCGAACGCCCGAGTCGAACAGCACCGGCAGTCCATCGGCGGCGTCGACGACCTCCGCCAAACAGTCCAGCGCCGGCAGGCCGCCGTTGGCCTGCCGGCCCCCGTGGTTGGAGCAGTAGATGCCGTCGACGCCGCCGTCCTTGGCGCGGCGGGCGTCCTCGGGATGGCAGATGCCTTTGACGATCAGCGGCAGGCTGGTCAGCGAGCGCAGCCATGGCAGGTCATCCCAGGTCAGGGAATGTCCGAAGACCTGCACCCAGCGCAGCACGACAGCCTGGACGTCGTCTTCCGGCGCCTGCTGCAGGCCGGCCCGGAATACCGGATCGCTGGTGTAGTTGCTCAGGCAATGGCCGCGCAGCTGCGGGAAGTTGGCGGTGGACAGATCGCGTGGCCGCCAGCCGGGCACCCAGGTGTCGAGGGTCACGATGATGCCGCGGTAGCCGGCCGCCTCCGCGCGATGGACCAGGCTGGCGGCAAGATCTCGGTCGTTGGGTGTGTACAGCTGGAAAAACCCTGGCGTGTCGCCGAATTCGGCGGCGACATCTTCGAGCGGGTCGGCGGTCAAGGTGGAGACGACCATCGGCACGCCGGTGCGGGCGGCCGCGCGGGCGGACGCCAGATCGCCGTGGCCGTCCTGAGCGCAGATACCGATGACCCCGATCGGCGCCATGAATATCGGTGCGGGCAACGTCATCCCGAACAGTTCGACCGACAGGTCGCGTTCGGTGGCACCGACGAACATCCGCGGGATCAGCCCCCACCGCTCGAACGCCTCGCAATTGGCCCGCTGGGTGCGTTCGTCGCCGGCGCCGCCGGCCACATACGACCATACCGACGGCGGCATGGCGGCCTTTGCCTTGGCTTCCAACTCGCCGAATGCCATCGGCAGTGACGGCTGTACGCCGGACAGGCCCTGCAGGTAGATCTCGAACTGATAGTTCCCGTATGCCATGCAGTGAGGATGCCAGGTCAGCCGGCTGCCTCAGCCTCGGCGAGTTCCTTTTTCCACTGCCGGAACATCTCCTCGGTGCGGCCGCGACGCCAATAACCGGAGATCGACGCCCATTTCGCGTCGACTTCGCGGTCCTTTCGGATGTAGGGCCGCAGGTTGTGCATGACGGTCTGGGCCTCGCCGTGGATGAACGCGTGCACCTGCCCGGGTAGCCATTGGGTCGTGGTGACGGCCTCGATCAACGGGGCATGATCGCCGGCGCGGTCCTCGCCCACCAGGTCGGCGCGCCCGCCGCGGTAGATCCAGTTCACCGCCACGCCTTCCGGGGCTTTCAGCGGGATTTCGTGCTCGGGGCCGGCGATCTCGATGAAGGCCTTGCCGACGGCATCATCGGGTAGCGCTTCCAGCGCCACACTGATCGCCGGCAACGCCGATTCGTCGCCGGCGAACAGGTGCCAGTCGGCTGCCGGATCCGGGGCATACGCCCCGCTGGGACCCATCAAGTAGGCCGGCTGGCCGGGTTCGGCGGCGCCGGCCCATCGCCCGGCGGTGCCGTGTTCGCCGTGTACGACGATGTCGATGGCGATCTGCCGGGCGGCGCGGTCGACGCGGCGCACGGTCATGGTGCGGATGACCGGCTTTCGTTCGGATGGCAGCTCGGCGAAGCTGTCCAGCGTCAGCGGCTGCGGCAGCTCGGTCACATCGACGTCGTCGGCGATGAACACCAGCTTGACGTAGGAGTCGGTGAACTCGCTGGGCTTGAAGGTGTCGAAGCCTGCACCGCCGAGCACCACCCGGACCATGTGCGGCGTAAGTTCCTCGCTGCTTACCACTTCGAAGGTGTGCACTGGTCGACCGGCCACGTCGTCGACTATACGGTCACCGTTTTCGCGTCCGGACGATGCGCCATCGGCCATCCTCGCGTTCGGCTAACCCGGCGACTTCCAACATCGTCAACGGACCGAACACCTTCGCCGGCGCCAGCCCGGCGGCGACGGCGATCTCATCGACCGTCGCCAGTCCACGGCCGGGCAGCGCTTCATACACCTGCCGCTCAGCGTCGCTGAGCCCGTCCAGCGGCGTGGTTGGTCGGGATGGTTCGGCGGCCAACTCGCCGATGCGGCCTACGAGTTCAACGATGTCTGCGGCGCGGGTGATCACCTCGGCGCCGTCGCGCAACAGGACGTGGCAACCCGTCGATGCCGACGATGTCACCGGCCCCGGCACCGCCCCCACCACCCGGCCCAGCGCCCGGGCCCATGCGGCGGTGTTCGCCGCGCCGCTGCGCAGACCGGCTTCCACCACGATCGCCGCGCCCGCAAACGCCGCCACCAAACGGTTGCGGGTCAAGAACCGGTGCCGCGCCGGCCGCACACCGGGTGGATATTCGGTGACCAGCAGCCCGTGCCCGCCGATTCGATGGAGCAACGCGGAATGCCCTGCGGGATAAGGGATGTCGATACCACCGGCCAGCACGCCGACGGTTGTCCCATCCGCGGCGAGCGCGGCGCGATGCGCCGCACCGTCAATGCCGTAGGCCGCGCCGGAGACCACCGCCACGTCGTGTTCGACCAGCCCGGTGGCCAGGTCGGCCGCAATGTGCTCGCCGTACGCGGTGGAGGCCCGGGTGCCGACCACGGCGGCCGCCCGCTGGGTGAGGTCGTCGAGCCGTTCCGGGCCGACGGCCCACAACACCATCGGTGGCCTGCCCTGCGGTTTGCTCGCGGCGCCGACGCTGGTGAACGCGGTGAAGGCCAGCACCGGCCATTCGTCGTCCTCCGGCGTGATCAACCGCCCACCCCGACGGTGCAGCAAGTCGAGATCTTCTGCGGCACGGTCGATGTCGCGGCGTGCCTCGGTGTGTCGCGCCAGGGCGTCGTCGACGTGACCTCTGCGCACCATCTCGGCGGCTTCCGTCGGTCCCACCCGATCGACCAGGGCGGCCAGTTCCGCGCACGGCGCTTCGGCCACCCGGGACAGATACGCCCACGCTCGTGACGTCGCGTCGCTCATCGGGCCGTCCCGGCTTGGCGGAAGCTCAACGCGGTGGCCACCTCGTCAAGGCCGGGCGAGGTTCGCCCCGCCAGATCGGCCAGTGTCCAGGCGACTCGCAACGTGCGATCGAGGCCGCGAATGCTCAGCAGGCCGCGGTCCAGTGCTGTGCGCAACGGCTGCATTACGGCGTTGCCCAGCCGGAACTTTCGCCGTAGCAGCGGCCCGCTGACTTCCGCGTTGGTCGCAAAGCCGTGTGCTCGCCATCGCTCGGCGGCGGCGGCGCGCGCGGCTGCCACTCTTTCGCGTACCCGCGCCGTCGACTCGGCCTCAGTGACCGACAGAGCGCTCTTACGCACGGGATCCATTTCGACCCGCAGATCGACACGATCCAGCAGCGGTCCGGATAACCGCCCCAGGTAGCGGCGTTTTACCGCGGCCTTACAGATGCAGTCGCGCGGGTCGGCCGGTGCGCACGGACACGGGTTGGCCGCCATCACCAATTGGAAGCGGGCCGGGTACCGCGCCACCCCGTCGCGGCGGGCAAGCCGAATTTCGCCGTCTTCCAACGGTGTTCGCAGTGCCTCCAAAGCGCTGACACCGATCTCGGCGCACTCGTCGAGAAACAGCACCCCGCGGTGGGCGCGGCTCACGGCGCCGGGCCGAGCCAGCCCAGATCCGCCACCGACGAGTGCGGCGACGCTGGAGCTGTGATGCGGCGCCACAAACGGTGGCCTGGTAATCAACGGGGTGTCGTCCGATAGCAAGCCGGCCACCGAATGGATGGCGGTGACCTCCAGCGACTCGCTCTCCGACAGGGGCGGCAACAGGCCTGGCAGACGCTGCGCGAGCATGGTTTTGCCTACTCCCGGCGGGCCGGTCAACATCACATGGTGTGCCCCTGCGGCGGCGACTTCGATTGCGAATCGGGCTTGGGCCTGTCCCACGACATCGGCTAGGTCCGCCGACGGCTCCACCGTCGGGACAGCGCCGGTGATCCGCTCGGCCAGCCGGGCCGATCCGCCGAGCCATGCCCGCAACTGGCGGAGCGTCCGCACTCCCCACACCTCGATACCGTCGACCAGGCTGGCTTCGGCCAGGTTCTCCACCGGCACCACCACCGTCGGCCAGCCCTCGCCTTTGGCCGCGAGCACAGCCGGCAACACACCGCGGACCGGGCGGACGCGACCGTCCAGCGCCAACTCGCCCAGCAACACCGCCGTCTCCAGGCGGCGCCAGGGCGTTCTTCGCCGAGCCGACAACACGGCCGCGGCCAGCGCGATGTCATAAACCGAGCCCACCTTCGGCAGGGTGGCCGGCGACAGCGCCAGCGTGAGCCGGGCCTGCGGCCAGTCGTCGCCGCAGTTGGTGATCGCCGCGCGGACCCGGTCGCGGGACTCCTGTAACGCAGCGTCGGGCAGGCCGACCAGATGCACTCCCGGCAGACCCGAGGTGATGTGGGCCTCGATCTCCACGATCTGGCCGTCGAGACCGCGCACGGCGACCGAGAATGCCCGCCCCAGCGCCATCAGCCGACCCCCTGGACATGGCTGATCTCCGGGGTGCGGCGCCGGCCGATCCGCACGCCGATGACATCGATCCGGATCGCCGCCCAGCGCCGGTCCTGACTGGCCAGCCACGCTGCGGCGAGTCGGCGCAGCCGGCGCACCTTCTGCTCGGTCACCGCGTAGGCCAGGCCGCCGAAGCCGTCCCCGGTGCGGGTTTTGACTTCGACGAACACCACGGTGTTCGCGGCGGGGTCAACGGCGATCAGGTCAAGCTCGCCGTAGCGGCATCGCCAGTTACGCGTCAAGATCTGCAGCCCGAGCCTGCCCAGGTGCTCGGCGGCCAGCTGTTCGCCGAGTGCGCCCAGTTCGGCTCGCGTCAACGTCGTCATGGGCACACCCTGCGCGGGTGCGCCGACATAGCCGGTCCGTCATCAGGCCGCGGCGGCCAGTTATCCCCAATTGAACATTGATTCACAATCCCCGCGATTCACTGATTGATTGCGCGCTTAGCACTGCGCGACGTAGCATCGCCGAAAGGCGATGAAGCTCGCCTTAACCGCCGCACCTGGCTGATGGCTTCTACCCGTTGTCAACGGTGTAGGAGGGCGGGCAGCGGCGAATGAATCACCATTCCAACACCTTTCCCCGACATTCTGCGTTGAACGTTCCTGAAGCGCAGCGTGTTATATCCACGCGCGCTCCGCCACGAGATGCGTTGCAACCCAACACCTCGCCCAGATGTCTTCGAGAAAGACATCTCACGAAGTTAAGAGTCAAGCCGCGAGCGAGAGAGGAGGTGGAAACGCCAGGTGTTCGTTGTAGAGCCGGCCGGTCTGCAGGCAGTGGTGGAGTTGGCCGAGGAACTTGTTGAACAGGTGCCGTTGGGCTTGGTGGTTCCAGTCTCCGGCGGCGCGGCGGGCATCGTAGTGGCGGCGCGCGCCCGGCGAGGCGCGCAGCGATCCCAGTGCCCAGATCGGGCCGACGGCGGCCAGTCGCCGGTTCTTGATGTGGCGATGCAGGACAACGGTTTTCTTGCCGCTGGCGCGGGTGATGGGGGCGGATCCGGCGAAGGCTTTGAGTCCGCGGGCATCAGCGAAGCGGGTTCGGTCATCGCCGATCTCGGCGAGCACCCGGGCGCCGGCCAACATCCCCAGGCCGGGGAAGCTGGTGATGATCTTGGCGTCCGGGTGTTGCTCAAAATGGGCGATCGCCGCCTCGGCCAGCTCGTCGGCCGCGGTGCAGGCGGCCTCGAGTTGGCGCAACAACGCCGCCAGTTGGATGCCCATCGCGTTTTCCACGGCCGGCGGTTGGTGCAGGTAGGTGTCGGTGAACACGGCGCGCAACCGCTCGATATCGCGGTCGAGATGGCGTCGGCGGCCAGCTTTGGTCAGCAGTCGGCGCAGCCGGGCGGGAGTCAGCGTCGCCGCCTGCGTTGGGGTCGGCGCAGCGGCCAAGATGGTGCGGGCGTCGGCGCGGGCCAGTCCACCCTCGGGCAGCCCGGCGAACGCGGCGATGGCGGCCGGGTAGAAGTCTTTGAGCAGGTCGCGGATCTGGTTGCCGATCTGCTGACGCGCCCAAACCGCATCTTGCTGGGCGCGGGCGAGCACCCGGATGGCTTGGGCCAGCTCGGTGTCGGCGGGCAGCGGTCGGTGCGCGGCGGCATCGGTGCGCACGATATTGGCCAGCAGCACCGCATCGGTGGCATCGGATTTGGCCCCCGACACTGCATGCCGTGCCCGGTACCGCGAGGCCGCCAGTGGGTTGATCGGGTAGATCACCCGGCCGGTTTCGCGCAGCGCGGCCACCCACAGTCCGCGATCGGTTTCGATCCCCACCGGGATTGGATGCGCGGCGCTGTCACCGGCCTCAGCCAGCAGCGTCAACAGAGCCGCGAACCCGGCCGCATCATTGCTGACCCGTCCGCGGGCCACCACACGCCCGTCGTCGTCGATGACGGCGACATCGTGATGTTCAGTGGCCCAATCAATTCCACAAAACAAGCCCAAGGTGTCATCACTCCTTCGATCGATGGTTATGCCGTCACCGGTGGACTCACGCGGCGCCCTAATCGCGGGACTCTTAGGTCCGTCATCTCACTAGCCGTCCGTGACTCCAGCTCACCGCAGGACCTCGTTCTATCGAAGAGCTCAAGGCTCGGGAAACACAGTCGGGAGGTCAACCCTGCGGTGGGCTCGGGCAACGGCATCCCACCACCACCGGAGGTGATCTGCCGTCAGGCGCGCCGTTCTTTCTCTAGACGTCGAGCGTCGGGACAAACCAGGCATCACCTGACAGCAGACCAACCAGGAAACAGACCCTGGTCGCCACCACGACCAGCAATCCATCCCTACTAAACGATTAGGATCAACGATGTCTTTCGTAACTGCTCAGCCGGAAATGCTGACTGCGGCAGCGGCAAGCCTGCAGGCCATCGGCTCCGCGATGAACGCCCACAATGCCGCTGCAGCCGCCCCTACGACCGGGGTGGTTCCCGCGGCCGCCGATGAGGTGTCAGCGCTAACCGCAACGCAGTTCGCCGCGCATGCCCAGATGTATCAAGCCGTAAGCGCGCAAGCCGCTGCGATTCACGAGATGTTCGTCAGCACCTTGTTGACCAGCGCTGCATCGTATGCGACCACCGAGGCCGCCAACGCGGCAGCAACAGGCTGACACGGGAACAGCGGATGCTGGACTTTGGGGTCTATCCACCGGAGATCAATTCCGCCAGAATGTATTCCGGGCCAGGCTCGGGGCCGATGGTCGCGGCTGCAACGGCCTGGGATGCGCTGGCAGTCGAGCTGTACTCCACTGCAACGAATTACGAATTAGTCGTCTCCGAGCTGATCGGCACCGGCTGGCGAGGACCGGCGTCGTTGTCGATGGCTGCGGCGGCGAAACCGTTCGTGGCGTGGCTACACGCCACCGCAGCGCAGGCCGAGCAAACCGCCGCCCAAGCCAAGGAGGCCGCAGCAGCGTACGAGCTGGCCTTCGCGATGACGGTTCCGCCACCCGTCATCGCCGCTAACCGCGGCCTGCTAATGACTCTCGTGGCGACCAACTTCTTCGGACAGAACACCCCGGCGATCGCAGCCACCGAGGCGATTTACGCCGAGATGTGGATCCAGGACGCAGTGGCCATGTACGGATATGCGGGATCCTCAGCGGCGGCAAGCCAATTGAGCCCGTTTACCCGACCAAACTCCACCACTAACCAAAATGGGGTGGCGACTCAGTACGGGGCCGTCGCACACGCCACCAGTGCACTGCAGGAGCTCGCTGACCCCACCGCATCGCCGGATCCCCCTTCGCTCATGTCCGCGTACAGCACAGTGCTGACAGTCCCGAAGATTGTGAACACCGTGATGTCGACGAGCAGCGCCGTCACATCCGGGCGCGGCATTTTCATCCAGAATTCGCGGCTGGCGTTTCAGGAGGCTCAGGACGCAGGAAAGGCCGCCGGGCGCCTCGTGTCGACCGCTCCGATGCGGTTAGGCGGATCAACGGTGTGGGCGGGAATGGGCCGCTCCATCTCGGTCGGGACGTTGGCAGCCCCGCCCAATTGGGCCATCGCCGCGCCGGAGATCCGAAACGTCGCATTCGCATTGCCCGAGTCCTGCCCTGTCCCTGCTGCCACCACCGAGTCTCTCCTTCCGGGTAGTGCGTTCAGCCAGTCAGTTCTGGGGACCTTATCTCGGTGCGAATTCGACCGTCCTCGCGTGAGGACCAAACCCATCATCGTGCGCACACCGGCAGCAGGTTAGTAACCGCCCATCACTCAGAAAGGTTCTAAGACATGGACTTCGGAACGCTTCCCCCAGAAATCAACTCGGCCAGGATCTATTCCGGCCCTGGCTCGGGTCCCATGCTAGCCGCCGCCTCCGCGTGGGACCAGCTGGCCCACGAGCTGAATTCGTCCGCCGCCGCGTACGGGTTGGTGATCACAGGGCTGACGACAACCGAATGGCAGGGGCCGTCGTCGGCAATGATGGCGACTGCGCTCGCGCCGTATGTGGCATGGATGCACAACACCGCCGCTCAGGCGGAGCAGACCGCCGCCGGGGCCATCGCTGCCGCGGGCGCCTATCAGACAGCACACGCGATGACCGTGCCGCCACCACTGATCGAGGCAAATCGCACGCTGTTGATGTCACTCATCGCGAGCAACTTCTACGGGCAAAACAGCCCGGCGATTGCGGCCACCGAAACCGCCTATGACGAGATGTGGGCACAGGATGCCGCTGCGATGTATGGCTATGCCGCATCGTCGTCGACAGCGACGAGGCTGTCGCCCTTCACCGATCCGCCACGCACCACCGATTCGGCCGGCGTGGCCGCGCAGGCTGCTGCGCTTGCCCAGTCGGCCATAGGCCCGACGCAGGCCGCACCCACCGCGATCTCGCCTGTCGACATACTGACCAACACGACGGCCACCACTAGTGCAATCGCCTCGACCACCAGCGCGTCGTTCTCCGGATCTTCTATCGGGGTGACGAACAATGCGGTGGCGATCAACGCGATGCGCGACGCCGCCCAGGGGATCGGGCCCTTCCTGGCGGGTTCGGCAGGGCCTCTGGCACCGACCGGTCTTGCCGGTATCGGTGCGCCGCTGGTCTCGGCGGGCATGGGTCGAGCCAGCTTGGTCGGCACGCTGTCGGTGCCGCAAACCTGGGCGGCGACCTCCACGCTGCCGACTAGCCCTGCTGCAGCGTTACCGACTGCCGCCGCCGCAGTCGCTCCTGCTGCCTCGACGACAACGCCACCGGGCATGTTCGGCGAAGTGTTATTGGGTACCTTGGCCGGGCGCGGTGTCAGCCATGTGGCGGCAAGGATGCGCAGCAGCGTGATTCCCCGCTCGCCGGCCGCCGGTTGACATAACCCTAACTGCCGCGATTGCCGGGTATACCGTG
Source organism: Mycobacterium shimoidei (assembly GCF_900417275.1). NCBI lineage: Bacteria > Bacillati > Actinomycetota > Actinomycetes > Mycobacteriales > Mycobacteriaceae > Mycobacterium > Mycobacterium shimoidei. The sequence goes on from NZ_UEGW01000001.1 coordinate 4,321,151, forward strand.
GGTCGGTGGCAAACGACGCGGAATCCGGCGCTGGCGAAGCAAGCCAGCAGGTGAAAGCCGATCCTGCGACGGTGTTCGCCGCGTTGGCCGAAATCATCTACCAGGGGACCGATCCCCGCGAGGTGTACGCGGCCATCTGCGTCGCGGCCACCCTGACCGTCTCCGGCTGTGACCACGCCAGCCTGCTGACCCGCGAGGGCGATCGCTACGTCACCGTCGGCGCCAGCGACCGGATCGCGCGGCACGTCGACGACCTGGAACGCGCGGTCGGCGACGGCCCGTGCGTCGACGCCATTGAGGAGGAGACACCCCAGATCGAGACGGACCTGACCACGCCGGGTCAATGGCCCAAACTGGCGGCTCGCCTCCTCGCCGAGACCCCGGTGCGCGGGGTGATGGGTTTTCGGCTGTTGGTCGATCGCCACAAGATGGGTGCGCTCAACTTGTTCAGCGACACTCCGAACTGCTTCGATACCGAATCAGCAGGCCAGGCCATCGTCCTGGCGTCGTTCGCCAGTGTGGCCATCAATGCGATTGCGCATGGAGAAGACGCCGCCACCCTGCGCCGCGGCCTGCTGTCCAACCGCGAGATCGGCAAGGCCGTCGGCATGCTGATGCTGCTGCACAACGTTTCCGAGGACGAAGCGTTCGGTGTGCTGCGGCGATACTCCCAGGAGCTGAACATCAAACTCGCCGACGTGGCCCGCACCGTCATCGAGCATCGAGGGGACTTCGGCGAGAAGTTTCCGCTGGACAATTGAGGGCCATTGCGGCGACCCGTCCTACTCGGGCAGCCGCAACTCCGGCTTCTCGACCTCTTCGATATTGACGTCTTTGAAGGTGACCACCCGCACCTGCTTGACGAACCGCGCCGGCCGGTACATGTCCCACACCCAGGCATCGGCCAGCCGCAGCTCGAAGTAGACCTCTCCGTCGGCGTTGCGCGGCACCATCTCCACGCTGTTGGCCAGATAGAACCGCCGCTCAGTTTCCACGACGTAGCTGAACTGACCCACGATGTCCTTGTATTCGCGGTACAGCGAGAGCTCCATCTCGGTTTCGTACTTTTCGAGATCTTCGGCACTCATCAGCCCAGCCGTCCTTCTGGTTGCTCTGCGTCCATCTTCCCCCACCCGTCCGCGTCAAGCTGAACCGCATCATCGCCCGGCTCGGTTCCATTGCCGGACTCCTCAGCGGGCCACAGGCCCGCATCGTCGCCCGGCTCGGTTCCATTGCCGGACTCCTCAGCGGGCCGGCACTCCGCGATGACCCGGGTGCCCAAGTCGGTGGCGACTCGCCGGACGTTGATAAACGAGTAGCGATGCTCAGCGCAGGGCCCCAGTTCGGCCAGCGCCTCCGAATGGGCGGGTGTGCTGTACCCCTTGTGCTCGGCGAAGCCATAGCCCGGATACTCGGCATCCATCGCCACCATCAACCGGTCGCGGCTGACCTTGGCCAGCACACTGGCCGCGGCGATGCAGGCCGCCGCCGCGTCACCCCCGATGACCGGCAGCGAGGGCATGGGCAGGCCCGGTACCCGAAAGCCGTCGCTCAGCACATAGCCCGGGCGCACCGACAGCCCCGCCACCGCTCTGCGCATGCCTTCGATGTTGGCCGCGTGCACGCCGCGACGGTCAACTTCGGTGGGCGGGATGAACACGACGTGGTAGGCCAGGGCATACCGACGAATCAGCGGGAAGAGCTTCTCCCGCGCCTTTTCGGTCAGCTTCTTTGAATCATCAAGCAGTGCAAGGCTTTCCAGCCGTCCAGGTCCCAGCACGCAGGCCGCGACCACAAGCGGGCCGGCGCAGGCGCCGCGGCCGACCTCATCGACGCCGGCCACCGGCCCGAGGCCGCTGCGGTACAACGCCGACTCGAGCGTGCGCAAGCCGGAGGACTTACGGATTACCGTCCGCGGTGGCCAGGTCGTGGCCATGGTTACTGATTCTGCTGCGGATTCACCGAACGCACACCACCCCACCGCGACGGCGGCCAGACGATGAAACGAGCCTTACCGATCACATTGGACACTGGCACGGTGCCCGACGTCGGATCACCGGTGCACAGCAGCCCCTTCAACGCGTCGGCCGGAACGCTGGTGCAATGTGCGCGCGAATCCGCGGAGTGCGTGCGGTTGTCGCCCATCACCCACAGCCGGCCCTGCGGGACGGTGACGGGACCGAACTCGCTGCCAAGACACGGATAGGCCGCCGGGTCGGCCATCATCGTGGCCTGGTCCAGATACGGCTCGGTCAGCCGCACCCCGTCGACGGTCAGCCCGGTGCTGTGCCGGCACTGCACGGTCTGACCCGCCACCGCGATAACGCGCTTGACCAGGTCATTTTCATCAGGTGGCACGAAACCGACGAACGACAGCGCGTTTTGCATCCAACGGATCACGGGCTGATGCGAGCGGATCGACTTGTACATGACATTCCACGACGGCGGCCCCTTGAACACGATCACGTCGCCGGGCTGCGGTGAGCTGAATCGGTAGCTGATCTTGTCCACCATGATGCGGTCGCCGACGCAGCCCGAGCACCCGTGCAGCGTGGGCTCCATCGATTCCGACGGGATCAGGTAGGGCCGGGCCACAAAGGTCAGCATGAGGTAATACAGCACCACCGCGATCGTCACCAGGATCACGCCTTCGCGCAGCGCGCTGCCCCGCTTGCCCTCCGGCTCTGCCGGGCTCTCTACCGGGCTTTCCTCGGCCTGCGGCTCCGGGGCGGATGAATCGTCGGTCGCGATTTTCGGCTCCGCCGAATCGGAATCCGGCTGGCCCTCGGGTGACGAGTCGGTGGTTTCGGTCACGCGATCAGCGTAGTCAGGGAGCCATCGGCGGCGGCGAGGCCCACGGCAGATTCAACGCGGTCAGCGCTTTTCCTTGATCTTGGCCTTCTTGCCACGCAGCTCCCGCAAGTAGTAGAGCTTGGCGCGACGGACGTCTCCGCGCGTCACGACCTCAATGTGATCGATGTTGGGCGAGTGCACCGGGAAGGTGCGCTCGACGCCGACGCCGTAGCTCTCCTTGCGGACGGTGAACGTCTCCCGAATCCCGCCGCCCTGTCGGCGGAGCACCACACCCTTGAACACCTGGATGCGCTGCTTGTTGCCCTCGATCACCTTGACGTGCACATTGACCGTGTCGCCGGGGCCGAAAGCCGGGAGGTCGTCGCGCAGCGACGCCTTGTCGACGAAGTCCAGCGTATTCATGTCGGGACGCTTCCTTGCGGTTCGCGGCTACGGGTTACGACCTGCGCAGAAAGCACGCTGTGGTCACCGAGCCGATGGGTTCGGGCATTCGAAAGGCGTGTCTCGCAGCGGGCGGCAGCAACTCGGGCGGGCCGACAACCGCGACAGACAACTGGTCAATTGTGCCAGATGCCGCCCACGCAGTGAAATCACACAAAATCGCCGGTGAATGAGACCGCCCCGGCTACGGTGCGCGTGGTAGATATAGACGCGGCTTTGCCACACGAACCGGAAATGCGCACGTTGGTCCTGACGGGTCGGGCGGACGGCGGTTGCGGCAAGCCCGAGGTAGTGGTTGGCAGACCGTGAGGAGACGCATGCTCGCGCGGCACCCGAAGCGGCTCGTCGTGATCGCGGCGGTGCTGGCGATGTTGATAACAGGGTGCGAAGCCAAGGTGTATGGGGCATCCCACAGCAGGTCACCGGAACAGCGGACCGACCGTGTCGCCCCGCTGGTGCAAATGATCATGCCGCCCGATTCCCCGCCCGATTCGCCGCCCGTCGAGCAGGTCTTCGAGCAGGCCGCCGAACAGACCGGCTTGCCCGCCCGCATTCAGCAGGCTACCGAGCAAGCCGCCGCCGACGGCGCAACGATCTCGGTCTCGATATTCGACCGTGCCACCAGGCAGACGTTCTCCAACGGCAACGACCAGCTGATCGGTATCGCGTCGGTGGCCAAACTGTTCATCGCCGACGACCTGCTGTTGCGTGATGCCCAGGGTCTGATCCAGTTGTCAGCCGATGACCGCCAGGCGATCGAGACCATGCTGCGCTCTTCCGACGACAACGCCGCGGAGATTTTCTGGAGCGAGTACGGCGCCGACGCGATCATCACCGAGGTCGCGGGTCGCTATGGCTTGACCTCCACCACTCCGCCCAGCAGCGGGCGCTGGTGGGACACCATGAGCTCGGCGTCGGATCTGATCCGCTACTACGACATGCTGCTCAGCGGATCCGGCGGACTTTCGCGGGAGCGGGGCAACATCATCGTGCAAAACCTGGCTCAGTTCACGGCTACCGGTGTCGACGGCTACCCGCAACGGTTCGGCATTCCGGATGGGCTGGACGCCGAGCCGGTGGCCGTCAAGCAGGGGTGGATGTGCTGCATCGGCAGCGACTGGATGCACCTTTCGACCGGCATCATCGGCTCCGACCAGCGCTACATCATGGTGATCGAGTCGCTACAGCCCTCCGATGACGCGACGGCGCGCACGACCATCACCCAAGCGGTCAAAACGATGTTCCCGCAGGGCCGGATCTAGCCTTCCTCGCTGTCGGGGTTGTGACGACGCCACAGATCCGGCCGGCGTTCACGGGTACGCTGCAGCGACGCCTGGCGGCGCCACTCGGCGATGCGGGCATGGTCGCCGGACAGCAGAACCTCCGGCACCTCGAGCCCCCGCCAGCTCGGCGGTCTGGTGTAGGACGGCCCCTCCAGCAGGCCCCCTCGTTCGGGGGAATGCGAATCATCTTGGTGCGATGCAGGATTGCCGATCACCTCAGGCAGCAACCGCACCACCGCCTCGATCATCACCAGTGCCGCCGATTCCCCTCCGGGTAGTACGTAGTCCCCGATCGAGACCTCTTCGACCCGCATGCGTCGCGCGGCGTCGTCGACGACTCGTTGATCGATACCCTCGTAGCGCGCACACGCGAACACCAGATGCTCCTCGCCGCTCCAGCGCTGTGCGGTCCGCTGAGTGAACAGCCTGCCCGCGGGGGTCGGGACAACGAGAAGTGAAGCCGGTGAGCAGATTTCATCCAACGCCTCACCCCAGACCGGCGCTCGCATCACCATTCCGGGACCGCCACCATAGGGTGCGTCGTCCACCGAGCGGTGCACATCGTGGGTCCAGCGCCGAAGGTCGTGCACTTCGAGCTCGACCAGACCACTCTCGATTGCCTTGCCCGGCAACGATTGCCGCAGCGGATCCAGATAGGACGGAAAGATGGTTACCACATCAATTTTCATGTTGATGCGCCCTCACCACCCAGCTCGAGCAGACCGTCCGGCGGATCGATTTCCACCACGCGGTCCTCCAGGGACACCGATATCACGATGGCGCCGACGAATGGCACCAGCAGATCGCCGGCATCCTCGCGCCGCACCGATAACAATTCGCCTGCGGCGGTATGCAGCACTTCGGCGATCGTGCCGATATCGCGGCCCGTCGTAGTTCGTACCCGAAGGCCCTCCAGCTGGTGGTCGTAATAGGTGTCCGGCTCGTCGATGGGAGGCAGGTCCTCAGAGTCGATGACGATCAGGTTGCCTCGCAGCGCGTCGGCGGCGTCGCGGTCGCCGACGCCTTCCAGGCGCACCAGCAGGCGTCCCCCGTGCGCGCGGGCCGTCTCGACGACGTAGCCGCGGCGTCGTCCGTCGCGATCTTTGACCGACACCGTCGCCCCCGGCGCGAACCGGTCCTCGGGGTCGTCGGTGCGGACCTCGACCACGAGCTCGCCGCTAATGCCGTGCGCTTTGACCACACGCCCGACCGCCAGCTCCATCAGAGCTACTGATCGGTGTCCACCACATCGACACGGATGCCGCGCCCACCGATCCCGGCAACCAACGTGCGCAACGCGGTCGCGGTGCGGCCACCACGACCGATCACCTTGCCCAGATCGTCGGGATGAACATGCACTTCCACGGTCCTGCCGCGCCGGCTGGTAACCATGTCCACCCGGACGTCATCGGGATTGTCGACGATTCCGCGGACGAGATGCTCGACGGCGTCGACGACGACGCTACTCATCGCGGTGATCAGCTTTCGGTCGTCGGCTCGGACTGTTCAGACTGCTCGCCGCCCGCACTGGCCTCGGCGGGCTGCTCGACGCTCTCGGCCGGCTCCTCGGCTTTGGCGGCTTCCTCGGCTTTGGCGCCCTTGTCGGATTCGTCGGCTTTCTCGGCTTTCTTCGAGTCAGCAGCCTTCTTGGCCGGCGCTTTCTTCTTCTTCGGGGTCGCAGCTTCTGTGCTGGGCGAGCCCTCGGCAGCGGCCAGTGCCGCGTTGAACAGCTCGAGCTTGCTCGGCTTGGGTTCGCGGACCTTCAACCTGCCCTCAGCGCCGGGCAGCCCTTTGAACTTCTGCCAGTCACCGGTGATCTTGAGCAGCTTGAGGACAGGTTCGGTGGGCTGAGCACCCACCGAAAGCCAATACTGGGCTCGCTCGGAGTCGATCTCGATGAGGCTTGGCTCTTCCTTGGGGTGGTAACGGCCGATGATCTCGATCGCGCGGCCGTCGCGGCGGGTCCGCGCGTCGGCGACGGCGATGCGGTACTGGGGGTTGCGGATCTTGCCAAGCCGGGTGAGCTTGATCTTCACAGCCATGGTTCTGCGACTTCTCCTGTGGGTGTCACGCTGCAATTCAGCGACCGGGGCGGGCTGCCCGGGTCCGGTTTTGCCTCGCGTGTGCAGCCGCCCATTGTGCCAGAACGCGCACGTCGACAAAAAATCCTCAGAATCACGGCTGCCGGTCGAAGCACTTGGTTTCCACGCGCCGACTCATCCGCCAGCCATCCGGGGTGCGCACGAATTCGTCGTCGTACCACAGCCCCAACAAAGTGGTCGATCCAGTCTCGCCGCCGAACACCATCGGGTTGAAGCAAAACGTCCGCGCGGTCGCCGCGTCGCCGTCGATCCGAATAGTCGGCAGCCCGAGCATGTGCGCATAGTTGGCGAAGATCGGCAGCACCTCGGCCAGCCACGGCTTGACCTCCGGGTAGTGCCCGACGATGCCGTCGAATGCGCTGTAATCAATGAATGCGTCCGGCGTGAAAACCCGGTCCAGATCATCGAATTGGCGTGAATCGATCGCGGCGGCGTAGTCCGCCAACAGTTGCTGGATCTCCAGCCGGTCGGAGATTTCGGCCTGGCTCAACATGGAAACTGATTCAACACGATGTCTCGGCCGGTTAGGCTGACCGCCCATGCGAAGGCTTTTCGCCGCGATCGCGGCCCTTCTCGCGGTCATCGGATACAGCGCACCAGCGTGGGCCGACAACGTCGTGCAGCCGGTCGGCTCGGTGCCCGTCCCGGACGGACCAGCACAGACCTGGATCGTCGCCGATCTCGATACCGGTCAGGTGCTGGCCGCCCGGGACGAGAATGTGGGTCACCCGCCGGCCAGCACCATCAAAGTGCTGTTGGCGCTGGTCGCGCTCGACGAGCTGAGCCTGGACTCGACCGTCGTCGCCGACGAGGCCGCCACCCACGTCGAGTGCAACTGTGTCGGCATCAAACCCGGCCGCACCTACACCGCCCGTCAGCTGCTCGACGCCGTGCTGCTGGTATCGGGCAACGACGCTGCCAACACGTTGGCGCAGATGCTGGGCGGCGAGGCGGCCGCGGTCGCAAAGATGAACGCCAAGGCGGCCGCGCTGGGCGCGGTGAACACCCACGCGACCACCCCGTCTGGTCTGGACGGGCCTGGTGGTCCGGGCGTGTCGACCGCCCACGATCTAGCCGTGATCTTCCGGGCCGCGCTGGCCAATCCGGTGTTCGCGCAGATCACCGCCCAGCCCTCGGCGACGTTTCCCGGCGACGACGGTGACCACCCGATCATCAACCAGGACGAACTGCTGTCCCGGTATCCGGGTGCGATCGGCGGCAAGACCGGCTTCACCAACGCCGCTCGCAAGACGTTCGTCGGCGCCGCCGCCCGCGGCGGCAGGCGGCTGGTGATCGCCATGATGTACGGGCTGGTCCACCAGGGCGGTCCCAGCTACTGGGATCAGGCGGCGAGCCTGCTGGACTGGGGCTTCGCCCTCAATCCGCAGTCGGCGGTGGGCACGCTTTAGCTCGGTGGGCTAGTCTGCCTATGCCGCAGCATTCTATTGTGCAAGTGTTGCATAAGGGCTTCTGCGGCGTAGCGCCGATATAGTCGACGCTGCCCCATACCGGGTTGAGGTCACAGCCCTTGCCAGCGGCCGACGTTGTGAGCAGGCCGGTAGATGCGTGCAAGGAACGAGGAATCGATGATGGCCGACAACCACCCAGCAGCCGGTATGCCGTCTCAGTCGGGGAAGAACGACTTCGACGTCTCGGAAAAGCGGGTTGATGAGCTGGTGGTGCTGTCGGTGAGCGGGAATGTGGACATGCTCAGCGCACCGTGGCTGACTGAAGCCATCGATGCCGCGCTCGCCAAACGTCCCGCCGGGTTGGTGGTCGACCTTTCTCGGGTCGACTTCCTCGGTTCGGCCGGAATCAGCGTGCTGATGACCACGCACGGCAACATGGGTGACTCAGGCCGGTTTGCCGTGGTTGCCGACGGGCCGGCCACCCATCGGCCGCTCACGTTGCTGGGTCTCAACGAGATCATGTCGCTGCACCGCACGCTCGACGATGCGGTCAGCGAACTTTCCGACCGCTAAGCCTGGGGCGGGGGGTCGATGGCGTACATCTGGTTCAACAGTGTCACCAGCAACTCGATGCGCTGTGCCTCGAGCTCCGGTTGTGGCAGCACCGCGCGCACCAGCGCGGCGCCGTCGAACGTATTGGCCATCACCGCCACCAGGGCAGGGAACACTTCCTCGGGAATGCTCTCGGCGCCGGGCAGCGACCGCGCGGCCTCGTAGATCCTCGAGCTGTACTGCTCGAGAACGATTTGCAATGTGTCCTTGAGCTTTTCGTCGGTGCGGGCAGCGACCATGAGCTCATACATCACCGTGTTGGTGGAGTTCGCGGTCAGATCGCGCAGGATGGTCAGCGCGGCCTTGAGAACCAGCTCATCTGCCGGTATTTCGGCGACCTTCTTGTTGAATTCGTCGAGCTGGCGGCGCATCACTTCGTAGGCGGTGGCCGCCATGAAATCACCCATGGTGTCGAAGTGCCGAAACAGCGCGCCGACAGAAACGTTGGCGCGCTTGGTGATTACCGCTGCCGACGCGCGCGCATAGCCGACTTCGGCGATTGTCGCGATGCTGGCGTCAAGTAGCCGCGCAACTGTCTCCTCGCGACGTTCCTGCTGGGTCGCCATCTTTAGACCCGCGCGCCGTGCGGCTGGCGGGCCCCGGCCCGCAGGAAACGGCCCGACTTCACCGTTGTGCCATAGCCGTCGCAAAAGCGCCCATTGCGAAAGACGACCACACCGCCTACTGCGGTGGCGATGACGGCGCGGTCGTTGCGGTTCACCATGCGGCTGAGTCCGCCGTAAAAGGGCACCTTCTCCTCGTGGTAGGCGTCCACGGATTCGTCGAGTCCCGCCGGGTCGATCACGGCGAAATCGGCTCGGTCGCCTTCCCGCAGGTTGCCGGCGTCAAGGCCGAACCAGTCGGCCACCTCCGCGGTCAGCCGATGCACGGCGCGCTCGACGGTCAAAAAGGGTGCGCCGTCACGTTCGGCGTCCACGGTCCGTCGCAGCAGCCGCACTGGATAGTTGTAGAAGGCCATGTTGCGCAGATGCGCGCCGGCATCCGAAAAGCCCATGTGAATGCTGGGGTCGGCGGCGAGCTTGTTGAGCTGTTTGGGCCGGTGGTTGGCCAGCACGGTAGTCCACCGCACATTGCGCTCGCCGTTTTCGATCAGGACATCGAGGAAGGCATCGAGCGGGTGCAGTCCGCGCTCGTCGGCGATCGCCCCAAAACTCTTGCCGATCAACGTCTTGTCCGGGCACTCGACGATCACGGCGTCATGAAAGTCGCGGTGCCACAACGTCGGGCCGAGCTTGCGCCGGTCGAACTCCCTGCGGAACTCGCGACGATATTCGGTGTCCGCCAATAGCTTGTTGCGCTCGATTTGGTCGCGCAAATGCAGCGCCGCGGTGCCCGCACCGAACTCCTCGAAGACCGGCAGATCGATCCCGTCGGAATAGACCTCGAATGGCACCGGCAGATGCTGGAATCTCACGCTGGCGCCCAGGACGGCGTTGAGCAGTCGGGTGAGCGGGCCGAAGAAAGTTGCCGAGCCCGGCATCGACTTCGTGTCGGCCGACACCAACAGGCTCATCCGAACACCACTGCGCCACCCGAAGATTCGGCTGCTGGACAAAAAGAAGAACAGGCCTGACAGTATGTTGGCGACATCGGGTGCGCTCTGCAGGATCCGACCGCGCTCGCGCAGCACCGCGATCAGCTTGCGACGCTCACGCCACGTCGCGAATGTCGAGGGCAACGCCCGCGACCGGTAACGGTCGCCGTCGAGTTTGTCTATCGCCGCATCCATCCCGGACATGCCCAGCAAGCCGGCGTCGAGCGCCTCGTCGAGCATGGCCGCCATGCGGTCGAGTTCGGCGTCGGTGGGTCTGACCGTGTCGTCGGTGGCGCGCCCCAACCCCAGTACCGCGGTGCGCAGATCCGAATGACCCAGCAAGGAGCCGACATTCGGGCCCAGTGGAAGTTCGTCTAGCGCCCGAACGTATTCCGCCGGACCCGACCATGTCTTCTTGGCTTCCAGTGCGCCGAGGACGAAGCGTCGGGGCACCGCCTCGACGCGGCTGAACAAGTCGGCGGCATCGGCGGAGTCGGCGTAGACCGTCGAGAGCGAACAGTTGCCCAACAGCACGGTGGTCACCCCATGCCGTACCGATTCCCGCAGGCCCGGATCGAGCAGCACCTCGGCGTCGTAGTGCGTATGCACGTCGATGAACCCCGGCACCACCCACTTGCCGGCCGCATCGATCACCTCGGGGCAGCCGGTCTCGTCGAGCGGCTCAGCCGACACCGTGGCCAACAGACCGTCACGAATGCCCAGGCTGCGGACCTGCGGCGGGTTGCCGCTGCCGTCGAACCACAGACCGTCGCGCACGATCACGTCGTAGGTCATAGCGGGCCTCCAAAAGCTGCTGGTAAGCCCCAACGCTAGCACAGATAGCGAGTACTCACAATCTTTCCGCGGTGATTCAGCGGCCCGGAGTGGAAGGTGCAGCCGGGGTCTCGCCGGGCGGCGTGGAGGGGCTCGACGTGTCTGGTGGCGGCGGTGCGGGGGCGACCGAAGGACCGGGTACGGTCACCCCGGGCGGCGCGGCGCCGACTCGCCCGGCCACCGCCGGGATCACGATGTGGCCGCCTTGCTGGCCGCATTCGTCGGTTTCGACGGTCACCGTCATCACCCCCCGCAGCGGACCATGATCCTGCGGTTGCAGCCACAACGCCTGCGTTGTGGTCTCCTGGTCGGGTTCACCGTGCGGCCCTACGCACGGGAACTGCAGTATTTCCGGGCGTGAGTGCCAGGCACCGTCGCGGAAATCGAGCACCAGCGGCCGACTGGCCGCCGCCGGGCTCACCGTCTGGTGGTCTTCATCGTCGAGCTGGACACCGGTGGCGATGCATTCGGCGGCCGTGCATGATGCGCGAAATGCCCACCACGTCGTCACATTGGGCGGTTGGGGGTTCGGCATGTCGTTGAAGGTCTGCTGGGCGCGGTTGATGTCGATTTGGTAGGTGCCGTCGAGCAGCTGCCCGGGGGCAGGCAGGGCCGCCGCGGTCGACGTCTGCGCGGCGCTCGGTACTCGCTCGGACGGTGTAGGGCCGGCCTGGCTGGGCGAGGCGTTGTTGTTGCGACCGATCATGATGCCGACCGCCAGACCCACGGAGACCAGCAACGCGGCAGCGGCCGCTGAGCCAAGGCCGACCCACAGCCTTTTCCGGTTGGCGGCTGCGGGCTGCGCTGGTTCGGAGTCTTTCGGAGGCTCTGCGTCTTCGGGATAGTCGATGACGGTGGAGAACGCTTCGGGGCCGCGGTCGCTGACCCAGCCGGCGGCGCGCTCGCTCAGCGCCGCGGAAAAGTCGCTGCACCGACCGAACCGATCGGCAGGTCGTTGGGCCAACGCGACGGTGAATACGTCGTCGAGCGGCGCCAGTTCGGGGTGCCGCTCGCTCAGTTGGGGCGGGCGGCCGCCAGACCAGCTTGGCGCCACGCCGGTGAACAGGTGAACCGCGGTGGCCGCCAGCCCGTATTGGTCAGCACGCCCGTCGGGATCGTCGCCGCGTGTTTGTTCTGGCGCGGCGTATGCCGACTGGCCGAGACGTCGGGCAATCCCGAAGTCTGTCAGCAGAATTCGTTGCTCACCCTGGTCTTTGCTGAGCATGATATTGCTGGGTTTGACGGCACCGTGCACGATCCCCTGCCGGTGCGCGTAGTCGAGTGCGCCGGCGACTGCTGCGACGATCGCCAGCACTTCACCGGCTGGCATTCCATTCGGATACCGCTCTGCGACCTGCTGCGCTGCGTTGATTCCGTCGACGTAGTCCATGGCGACCCACAGCCGGCCGTCGAATTCGCCCCGGTCGTGCACGTCGACGATGTTCGGGTAGGACAGCGCTGTGATGGAGTCGGTTTCCCGCAGGAACCTCTCGCGGAACTCGTCGTCGCCGGTCATCGTCGCCGGCAGGACCTTCAAGGTGACATGGCGTGTCAACGCGGGGTGCCCGGCAAGGTAGACCTCGCCCATCCCGCCAAAACCCAGCATTCGCAGGATCGTGTATCCAGCAAACGTCGCGCCGCTGGCCAACGACATGGAACAGAGCCTAGTCGGCGTGAAGTGAGCGCACTCGGGTCAGAACACCCGGCCGCGCAGGACGACGAGTTCCGGATGGTTCAGCACCGCGGCCCCTTCGCGCGGATCGTCGTTGTAGCACAACAAATCTGCGGAGGCGCCGTGCTCGAGCCCGGGCCGGCCCAGCCACCGGCGGGCCTCCCAGGACGCCGCGGCCAGCGCTTCGGTGGAGCTCATCCCGATGCCCTTGAGCGCGTCGACCTCGTCGGCGATGCGTCCGTGGGTGATGTTGCCGCCCGCGTCGGTACCGGCATAAATCGGCACCCCCGCATCGTGCGCGGCGGCGACCCGCTGCCGGCTACGCGCATGCAGATCGCGCATGTGCTCGGCGTAGATCGGGTAACGCCCGGCAGAGTCGGCGATGCGCGGGAAGTTGTCGATGTTGATCAAAGTGGGTACCAGCGCGGTGCCGTGTTTGACCATCAGTTCGATGGTGTCGTCGGTGAGCCCCGTGCCGTGCTCGATGCAGTCGATGCCGGCACCGATCAGCCCGGGCAGTGCGGCCTCGCCGAACACGTGGGCGGTGACGCGGGCGCCGTGCGTGTGCGCGGCGTCGATAGCGGCCTTGAGCGCGTCGTCGGACCACAGCGGTGCCAGATCGCCGACGCTGCGGTCGATCCAATCGCCGACAAGCTTTACCCAACCATCGCCGCGCCGCGCTTGCTCGGCCACCGCCGCCGGAAGCTGAGATTCGTCGTCGATATCTATTGGCAGACCATGGATGTAGCGCTTCGGCCGGGCCAGGTGCCGGCCGGCGCGGATGATCCGCGGCAGGTCGTCGCGGTTGTCGAAGCTGCGGGTGTCGATCGGCGAGCCGCAGTCGCGCAATAGCAGTGCACCCGCGTCGCGTTCGGTTTCGGCCTGGCGGACGGCTTCATCGAGTTCGACCGCACCGCCGGGCCCGATACCGACATGGCAGTGCGCGTCGACGAGTCCGGGCAGAATCCAGCCGCCGTCGAAGACGGTTTCGGCGCCGGCGACCGGTTCGGCGCTGAGCTTGCCGTCGATGATCCACCACTGCACGGGTTCTTCGTCGGGCAGCCCTCGGCCCCGAACGTGTAACCGCATGCGGCTATTTCTTGCCGGGGAACTTCAGCTTGGACAAATCGAAGTCGGCCAGCCCGGGTGGCAATTCGTCGAGTCCCTCGGGCATTTGGGACAAGTCCGGGAATCCCGCCGGCATGCCCGGCATTCCGGGCCCGAACGGACCGCGCGCCTTGGGTGGTGTCGGGCCGCGTTTCTTGCCCTTTTTGCCCTTGCCGCCCTTGCCTTTTGCCGCTTTGCGGGTCGCCGACTTGCGGCCGAGGCCAGGTATGCCCATCGTGCCGACCATCGACGACATCATCTTGCGGGCCTCGAAGAAGCGGTCGACGAGCTGGTTGACCTCTGAGACCGTGACTCCGGAGCCGTTGGCGATGCGCAGCCGCCGCGAGGCGTTGATGATCTTGGGGTCGGCCCGCTCTTGGGGGGTCATGCCGCGGATGATGGCCTGCAGCCGGTCGAGTTGTTTGTCGTCGACTGCGGCCAGAGCATCCTTCATCTGCCCGGCCCCGGGCAGCATCCCGAGCAGATTGCCGATGGGCCCCATCTTGCGGATGGCGAGCATCTGCTCGAGGAAGTCCTCCAGCGTCAGCTCACCGGAGCCGATCTTGGCCGCGGCGGCCTCGGCCTGCTCCGCGTCGAAGACCTGCTCGGCCTGCTCGATGAGGCTCAGCACGTCGCCCATACCCAGGATGCGGCTGGACATCCGGTCCGGGTGGAAGACGTCGAAGTCCTCCAGTTTCTCGCCGGTGGACGCGAAAAGTATTGGCACACCGGTTACTTCGCGGACCGACAGTGCGGCGCCGCCGCGGGCGTCGCCGTCCAGCTTGGTCAGCACGACACCGGTGAAGCCGACGCCCTCGCGGAACGCCTCCGCGGTGGTGACGGCGTCCTGGCCGATCATCGCGTCCACGACGAACAGCACCTCGTCGGGATCGATGGCCGCGCGGATGGCGGCGGCCTGGATCATCATCTCCTCGTCGATGCCGAGCCGGCCGGCGGTGTCGACGATCACGACGTCGAAATGCTTGCTCTGAGCTTCGGCGAGCCCGGCCGAGGCGACGGCGACCGGGTCGCCCGGACCTGCCTGCTGCGACGCATCCGCGTCGGCAGAGGTTCCCGGATGCGGGGCGAACACCGCGACTCCGGCCCGCTCCCCCACGATCCGCAACTGGTTGACCGCGCCGGGTCGCTGCAAGTCGCAAGCCACCAAGAGTGGTGTGTGCCCCTGGCCGCGTAACCACAAGGCGAGCTTGCCGGCCAGCGTCGTCTTGCCGGAGCCTTGCAGCCCGGCCAGCATCACCACGGTCGGCGGGGTCTTCGCGAAGTTCAGCTGGCGGGTCTGCCCGCCGAGGATGCCGATGAGCTCTTCGTTGACGATCTTGACGACCTGCTGCGCCGGGTTGAGGGCGGCGGACACCTCGGCGCCCTTGGCGCGCTCTTTGACGCGGCTGACGAAGGCCCGCACCACCGGCAGCGACACGTCAGCTTCCAGCAGCGCCAGCCGGATTTCGCGCGTGGTGGCGTCGATGTCGGCGTCGGTCAGCCGGCCTTTGCCCCGCAGCCCCTGCAGGACACCGGTGAGCCGGTCGGACAGCGATTCAAACACGCGGCCCAGCCTAGTGGGGGTCGCGAGCGCGGCGAAGCCGGGCGCGGCGGGCCGCCACCATCAGCCGAGCAGGGGCCGGTCACTGCGCCGAGATCGACGTTAGCGTGCAGTCCACTCGACCTTTTCCGCGCTGGCGTCGATCTCGGCGCCAATGGGCGACGATGAGGGGCATGCTCGAAGCCCTCGAAATCATTGACAAAGGATCCGTGAGCGACGCGCATCCAGTGCCGTTGCTCTTCGTTCACGGCGGTTGGCATTCCGCGTCGTGCTGGGCCAACTTCTTGGATTTCTTCGCTCAGGCCGGCTACCGCGCGGTCGCGATGAGCTTGCGCGGACACGGCGCCAGCGCATGCGCGAAGCGCTTTCACGCGTGCTCGATCGCCGACTATGTCGACGATGTCCGCGCCACGGCCACCGACTTGGGCGGCAGGCCCGCGCTCATTGCCCACTCGCTGGGTGGCTTCGTCGTGCAGCGCTATCTCGAAACGCACGATACCCCTGCTGCAGTGTTGCTGGCCTCCGTGCCGCCGCAGGGCGTGCTGGGATTGGCGATGCGCGTTTGGAGTCGGCACCCATGGATCTCCATGCGGTCGCTGCCGGTCGGCAACTTGGCGGGATTCATCGGGACCGCGCCGCTGGTCCGCGAGCATCTGTTCTGCGCAACCACGCCGGACGACATCGTCGACTCGTGTGCGGCCAGCGTGCAGACCGAAGCCTTCCGGGCTTCCCTCATCGACCCGCTGATCCGCCGCGTGCGCACCAAGCGGGTATCTGCCCCGATGCTGGTGCTCGGCGCCGAGGACGACGGCTTGGTCACCAAGGCAGAAGTCCGCGCCACGGCGCGGGCGTATCACACCGAACCGGAGTTCTTCGGTGGCATGGGACACAACATGATGCTCGAGCCCGGGTGGGCGCGCGTCGCCCAACGCATTCACGCGTGGCTGGAAACCCGCGACCTCGCGAACGTTTCCTAGCTGCGGTGCTCTGTATTCAGCGCCACGGCGACGAAATCGAGCCGCCACAGCGACTGCAACAGCTTGCGGGCGACCTTCTGGTGGTCAGCGGTGCTGCCTGCGGACTCGCGCTGCTGGGCCACGCGGCGTGCGATCTCGCGAATGCTGCGACGGCCGTCGACCTGGTGCAGGTACGGCATCTGTGCCGGAGCCAGACGCATGCGCGCCCCGGGCCAGAAGATCTCGTCGCCGCTGACTCCGCAGCGCGTACGCATCATCGGCACGTATTCAAGTGAGTCGTCCGTCGAGAAATCGATGGTATAGCTCTGCGCCGGTCGGTCAGGGTGACAGGCCATGAAGAAATGGCATCCGTTCGACGTCTGCAGCCGCTCCATCACGGACCAGATTTGCCGTTCCGGCAACCGATTTACCGCCGCATGCAACGCGCTGGCGGGCGTGAACAGATCGTGCAGGTAGTACGGCGACTTGTGGAACCAGCCCTGGAAAACCAGCCCGGCCGAGGTGACCAGCTCGATGCACTCCGCCACAGAATAATTCCGTGCACGAGCGTGCAAGAAGGTATCCACCAGTGCGGCATCGGACTGCAAATCGTGCGCGAGTTGCAGATAGCCCCGCGCCGGGTGGTGCGAGGGAAGCAGCGAGATTGTGTCTTTGACTATCCGCAGCGACGGCTCGTCTTGACCGAGCCCCAAGTCGCGAAAGACCGACTCCAGCAGCTCAACGCCGAGCCGGCCGAATTTCGCATAAAGCATGACCGCCAGTACCCCGCACGGACGCAGGCAACTGGCGAGCGCCTTCATCCCGGCCAGTGGATCCGCCAGATGATGCAATACGCCGGTCGCTACGACCAGGTCGAAGTCGAGTCCCAATGTCGGCAGTTCTTCGACCGAAATCCGCCGCAGCTCTAAATTGCTCAGCCCGTGCTTGTTTTTGAGATATTCCTGATGCTTCAACGACGAACGACTGATGTCGATCGCCAGCACTTTCGCCGCCGGATTCGTGAACGCAAACACCGCCGCCTGATTGGTGCCACACCCCGCGACGAGAATATCTAAATCCGGCTGATATTCCCGATCCGGCCATAAAAGGCGGTGCGCATGCGCCGGGTCGAACCATTCCCAATTGTTAATGGTCCATTCTTCGAGGTCGGTTATGGGGTGCGGATATCGCCAGCGCTCGTACTGGCCGCCGACGGCGTCGTCGTGCAGATCGTCGTTCATGGCGGCGGTGCCTCCTCCTCCTGGGCTGCCGCCCCAGCATGGCGGGCGCCTTGACGTTGTGCCAACCGGCCGACCTGGACAGCGGTGACGCCGCACCTCGCTCGGTCGGGGTGGATGTGGGCGGACCCAGACGTAGCGGGGACCCGGCTGAACAAAGTCGGTAACGTCACTTTAACGCAGGCAAGGTAATTCGAGCTGCTTTTAATCGGCGGTGAGGATTTCGTAACGTATGTAACTTGGCTGCGGTGAGTTTTGCTTAACAGCTCGGTTACATTCCTCGATTCGGTCGGCGCAAGCTGTGTGTTAAGAGTTGCCCACGAACGTTAAAAAGCCATTAACCGAGTGGGCGTCGAAGCTGGGTTTACGCGATGGTGTAGCAGGATCCATTGCCAGATACCGCCACACTGACAATCGCGACTCGTTAAATGGGTCGGTCCGGCCTCAGGAGTAATACATGTCGTATTTGAAGACGGTGCCCGAAGCGCTCGCCGCCGCCGCAACACAACTGGAGGGCATCGGCAACTCGTTTTCCGCCGAGAGCGCGGCCGCGGCAGCTCCGACGACAGACATCATTCCCGCGGCCGCCGACGAGGTGTCGGTGCTGCAGGCGGGGGTGTTCACGACCTACGGCCAGCTCTACCAGACGGTCAGCGCCCAGGCGCAGGCCATCCATCAGCAGTTCGTGAACTTGCTGGGGCTTAGCTCCGGCTCCTACGGCGACACCGAAGCGGCCAACCAGGTGGCGGCCGCCTCGACGCCGTTGTCCGGCCTCGGTTCACTGATGGGCGGGGCGTCCTCGCCCGCGTCGACCGCGGCCGAGGGCCCGATAGAGCAGCTCGCAGCCATGATCAACGACACCACCGCGTTCCTCAGCGGCTCGCCGATGAACAGCAACTTGGCGAACCTCGGCAATATCCAGGTCGGCAACTGGGCTTCGGCAGGTTCGGACCTGATCGGGATGGGCGGCGGTGGGCTGTTGACGGCGCTGGCCGCCGACGCCATCGACGCCGAGGCGATGGATGCCGGGTTGATGGGCGCGGTCGCTCCGGCCGCGGCGAGCGGTGTCGGTGCCGCCGGCGGCCTCGGCGGGGCACCGGTGATGGCCGGGGTCGGCCAGGCGGCCTCGCTCGGCGCACTGTCGGTGCCGCCCAGCTGGGCCGCCGGAGCCCCCGGGGCGGGCGCGCCGGTGACGTTCGCGGCTCAGAACTGGACCACCGCGGCGCCGCACGCAGGGGCCGTGACAACCATGCCGGCCGGCGTGCCGGCGGCCGTGGCGGGCGGTCGCGGAGGCATGGGCTACGGCGTCCCGCGCTATGGGGTCAAACCCAAAGTCATGCCGTTGCTGCCCAAGCCGACGCTGACCTAGCCCAGACGGAATACACGAGACGGGAGTTCAAAAATGGTTTTTGATTTCGCAGCCCGCCCTCCGGAGATCAACTCGGCGCTGATGTATTCCGGCGCCGGTGCGGGACCGATGATGGCGGCCGCATCAGCGTTCAGCAGCTTGAGCTCGGAACTGAGCGCAAACGCAGCGGCCTACGAGGCGGTGATCTCCCAACTCGGCTCGCAGTGGATCGGGCCGTCGGCTTCGGCGATGGCCGCCGCCGCCCAGCCCTTTATCGCCTGGCTGAACACCACCTCCGGGGAACTGCAGCAGGCCGCCTCGCAGGCCATTGCATCGGCGGCGGCCTACGAGGCGGCGTTTGCCGCGACAGTTCCGCCGCCGGTGATCGCCGCCAATCGCGCTCAGCTGGCGATGCTTGTCGCAACCAACATCCTGGGGCAAAACACCCCGGCCATCGCGGCCAACGAAGCAATGTACGCCGAAATGTGGGCGCAAGACGCGGCCGCCATGTACGGCTACGCCGCAGCGTCGGCGACCGCCGCGCAGCTGGCACCGTTGACTCCGCCGGCCGAGAACACGAATCCGGCCGCCGCGGGATTGCAGGCCGCGGCGGTCGGCAATGCCGTCAACACCAATGCGACGTCGTCGGGGCTCACGGGGCTGCTGGGCAACCTGCAGAACGGACTGGGTTCGCTTGCCAACCCGATGGCCGGCGCCGCGGCCGCCACCCCGATGGAGGACCTCGTTGCCGCTATCGACGGACTCGCCGGGGTTCCAATGGTCGTCAACACGATCAACGGGATGGACGTGACGGCGTCCTGGTGCACGATGATGACGATCGCCGCGATGGCGACCCTGGGCCATTTCATGGCCCAAGCTCCAGCCGGCATCACGATCGGCCAGGTCACCCCCGTCGGTGAAGGCTTGGGGATGGGCATGACGCTGGTAGGCGCGACGGCCCCGGCCGGTGGCTTGGGCGGGGGGTCGGTACTGGCCGGGATGGGATCGGCGTCCGCGGTGGGCGGGTTGTCGGTGCCGGCCGGTTGGTCTGCCGCCACCCCGGCAGAGGTGGCTCCTGCGACGTTGGCGGGCAGCGGCTGGACCGCGGCCACCGAGGAAGCCGGCGCAGTGTCCACGGTGCCCGCCGGGGTGGGGATGCCGGTGGGGGCCGGTGCCGGGCGCGGAGGATTCGGCATCGGTGCGCCACGCTACGGCTTCAAGCCAACTGTGATGCCCAAGCAGGTGGTCGTCTGATGGCCGTTGAACCAGAAAGGCCGGAGTCGTTAGAGGCGGCCCTGACGCAGCTGCAGGCCGCCGGGGCGTCGATGGCCGCCACGAACGCCTCCGTCGGCGTCCCGGTAACCGGGATCGCTCCGGCCGGCGCTGAGGAAATCTCGGCGATCACAGCGGCGCAATTTGCTTTGCACAGTGCGAATTATCAAGCGATGAGCGCGCAGGCCGCGGCGATGCATGAGCTGTTCGTCGGAATCCTGAGCGCCGCCGCGAAGGCTGCTTCGGACTAGCGCCGCGGCTCAGCGAGCGTGATGCCGCGAGTTGCTGCCGGGTCGGAACCAGGCGACCTTTGCCTGCCAGGATCGCGCTGAGCCGTAGGCGAAACCGATCGCGGCCAGGCACGCGCACAACCACACCGGCAGCGTGATGTCGATTCCGACCTCGGCCGTGGCCACCTGGATGACCGTCGCTGCCACGCCGAAACCGGCTGAAATCAGGTAGAGGTTCACGGTCGCCGTCGAACGGGGATCCTTGCGCAGGATCAACAGCACTCGGACGGCGTAGGTGAACAAGTAGGTCAGCAACGCGCCGAGCACCAGCCAGTAGGCGCCAAACCACAGGGTGCCGACGTGGGCCGGAAACAGATCGGGGTGATATCCCTCGTCGGCGAGGATGAACACCGTCACAAGCACCGGAATACCCAGCCCCAAAGGGATTTCGATGTGCCGGCGAAACAGTCCCCGCAGCTCACGTTCGTCGCCCAGCCGCGCCATCCCGTGCATGATGATGGCCGTTACCGCGACGATCAGGCAGATGTGGCCGAGTAGGTCTTCCACATTCCAGCGCCGGAACACGTGGTGCAGCGGTGGCCCCAGCGTCGCCGACGCCCATGGCGACATCAGCAGCACCGCGCAGCCTTGCAGGGCTATGTTGAGGCTTGCGCCGGCTTCCCATCGCGACCGCCAGGTGTCGCGACGAACCCACAGGCTGTAGACGACGGCAGCCAGCGTCACGACGATCAGTGCGGGCATCATTGATAGTCAATTTACCCGCGCTGGCGTCAAACTGGCGGTTTGGCGGGGTCCGGCTGAAGGTCGCGCAGCCTGGTGCGAGGCGGCGCTGATTCCAGATATTCGGTGACCGCTTCGGGCTCGATCAGCCCGAAGCGGACCTGCAGGTCGACCGGGTTGAGTCCGAAATACTTTGCTGCGCGGATCAGATTGTCGGCGGTGACCAACCTGCCCTCACGCACGGCCTTGTAGTACGCGGACTTGCGGTAACCGAATGCCTCGTAGACCTCGCTGGCAGCCAGCGGCCTACCCACCAAGTACGGCAGGACAACCGTCGGGTCCTTTTCGTGGTCGTTCATAAGCATTGAGCCTGCTCTCGGTGAACGGCATACCGATTACACGCACGTAAAAAGGAATTTAACTACCAAAGTTTACTTTTCAGGACTACAGTGCGTTTAACGTAACGTCGACGTAACTTAGACGGCTTTTGCGTAATGTCGATGTAACTTCATCGGCGACTGTTGCCAAGGAGCGGCCCAATGCACATCCGCCGGTATGCAGCGAAATTAGCGCAACGCACGGCGATCGCCGGCGCAGGCGCGCTGCTGATCGCGAGTGCGATTGACGGTGCCGACCTGATGGGACAAGCCCGCGCAGACAACCCGCAATGCGCCGCCACCAGCACAGACCCGTGCCCGCCGGTCCCGGACAGGTCGATCACCGTGCGCGACGCCGGTCCGCAGCCTGCGGATCGACCCCACGGCCACCTTATTTGTCAGCCAGCGGGAAAAAGCGGGGCGTTCTGCTATCGCCGATGACGGACTAGCGCCACAGGCTGCAGACGACGCCAGCCGACGCCGCTGATCAGAAATATTGCTCGTCTGACGAATTGAGTGCGGATTCGTAAACCACGCGACTTTCTCGACGACTCAAGTTCACTTTTTTGGACTATAGTGTGGACTTGTAGCCGTCGGGAGGAGAGTCAATGCCTGCACGCCCGCCCGTTGAGGCCGTTGACCGGGTCTCCCGCAAGCGATATGGACGAGCCATTGCACGCCGGGCGGCGATCGCCTGCGCTGGTGCGCTGGTTCTGGCGAGCGGCGTTGGCGGCGCCGATCTGCTGGGACAAGCCCGCGCGGACGACGACCCGCAGTGCGTCGTCACCGCCACAGATCCATGCGCGCCGGCTGCCAGTCAGCCTGAGCAACCGAGCCTTCAGGCCAAGCATCCACCGCGCGTACATCGCCTCGTCTGCGTGCCGGCGGCCAAGACCGGCGCCTTCTGCTTCCGGCGTTAACGGCGCTGCTGAGCGCTAGCCAGACTCGGTGTGTTCGATCGAGGCCGGCGTGACTGCGCCCAGCACGGCGAACAAGTCGCGCTCGATGGCCGTTCGCAGATCCGGTGAGTCCTCGGTCGGCAGCACGACACAAAAGACGTCGTCGACCATCGAGCCACGAGTGGTGACTTTCGCCCAGATGATGTCTGCTCCGGCACGCTCGATGATGCCGGTGAGCTGCGCGAGCAGCCCGGCGCGGTCGGTGGCGCGGATTTGGATGGTGACCATGCCGGATGCGCCGTCTGACCAGACGATGGACGGCGGCGCGCTCGGGTGGTGGGCCGGGATCGCGGTCGGGACATCGCGGACTGGTGAGCGTTGGGCCTCCTCGTCGCGCCGCTTCAACATGTCCAAGACGTCGAGCTCACCGGCCAGCGCGCCAGCGAATTGCTGACGCAGCAGGTTGGCCGCTGCGGGCGCACCGAAGAGCGGCGTCACCACGAATTCGTTGATAGCGGACCCCTCGTGGATGTTCACCGATGCCGAATGCACGCGCAGCGAGTTCAGCGCCAGCACTCCAGCAGCTTTCGACAACAGGCCTCGCTGGTCGGGAGCGATCATGGCCACGTGATATGTCCGCCGGCCGGTCCCCTGCCGCACCTGAACATGCACACCGTGGTCTGCTGCCAGCGAAAGATATTCGGGGTCAATGGGATCAGCATGCGGCAGCGGCTCGCCCGCCATCACCAGGTGGCAGCGCCGCACCAGGTCGTTGACCAAGGACGCCTTCCAGTCGCTCCACACCGCGGGACCGGTGGCCAGCGCGTCGGCTTCAGTCAACGCGTGCAGCACGTCGAGCAGCACGGGATCCCCGTCGAGTGCCTCGGAGACGGTGGTGATGGTCTTCGGGTCGTTGAGGTCGAGGCGGGTAGCGGTCTTTGCCAACAACAAATGGTGAAACACCAGCTTCGTCAGCATCTCGACGTCCGATGGCCACAGGCCCAGCCGAGTACCGATCTGGGTGGCCAGCTGGGCCCCGATTTCGCTGTGGTCAACGCCTCGACCCTTGCCGATATCGTGCAGCAGTGCGGCAAGCACCAGCAAGTCCGGACGAGCCACACGGGTAGTGAAAACCCTTGCCCGCGCAGCTGTTTCGGTCAGATGGCGGTCCACTGTCCAGATGTGGACGATGTCGTGCGGTGGTAGGTCGCGGACCGCTTCCCATTCGGGGAACAACCGGCTCCACAGCCCGGTCCGGTCGAGCGCCTCGATGGTCGTCACGGTGTTGGGACCGGCGGCAAGCAGAACCAACAGGTTGTCCAACGCCTCGCGGGGCCACGGCGTGCGCAGTTCGGGCGCGGTGTCGGCCAACCGTTGCAGTGTTGACGCCGAAATGGGCAGTCCGGTGACGGCCGATGCGGCAGCCACACGCAACACCAGACCGGGGTCGCGTTCCGGCCGCGCATCGCGGGCCAGCACCACCTCCCCGCCGTACTCGATGACTCCCTCGTCTAGCGGCCGGCGAAGCCGCAGCCGCATGGCCGACATCCCGCGCCGCGGCAGCGCGTTGGCGGCGGTTCGCAGCCCGGAGTCAACGCGGTAGCTGATAGTGCGAGCCACGTCAGATAACGTGCGCGCCAAATCATATCGGTCGCCGATATGCAAGGCGGCGCTGATCTCGTCGGCGTACTGGGCCAACAGCAGGTCACGTCCGCGTCCGGAAACCCGGTGCAGTTCGGTGCGGACGTCGAGCAGGGTGCGATAGGCGTCGGCGAGCGGTCCCGTCGGGTTGTCCAGGCCGCGGACATCGAGACGGTCGGCGAGCTGTGCGACCGCCAGGGCGTCGAGCAACTGAACATCGCGTAGGCCTCCGCGGCCGCATTTCAGGTCGGGTTCGGCACGATGGGCGATCTCGCCGCTGAGTTGCCAGCGGGAATGGGTGGCTTCGATGAGTTCGCCGAAACGGGACCGAATTTCGGCTCGCCACTGCCTCCGCACGCCGTCGATGAGCCGTGCGGACAGCCGCTCGTCCCCGGCGATATGGCGGGCATCGAGCATGCCCAGACCCGCCGAAATCTCCGCGCCGGCAACCCCCAACGCCTCGCCAATCGTCCGCACGCTGTGATCAAGGCGAATATTGCTGTCCCACAACGGATACCACAACAGCTCGGCGACTTGTGCGACCGCATCGGCAGGCATGTCGTCGTGCACCAGCAACAGGTCCAAATCGGAGTGCGGCAGCAGCTCGCCACGGCCCAGCGAACCGGTTGCCACGATGGCGAAACCGCTGTCGGCACCGATACCGATCTCGGTTGCCTTAGTGGTCAGCCAGAACTCGTGCAGCTCTTGCCACGCCTGACGTAATGTCGCCGAATCCATGTGATTCGGCGAGTCGGACAGCAGCGCGGCCCGGGCGGCCGCTAAGTCAGCTGCTGTGCCGTGCCGCGTCATCCCGGCTCGGATCGGGTCAACGAACCATTACGTGGCTCATATCGCGTCGACGCCGCGCTCGCCGGTCCGGACCCGCACGACGGTTTCCACCGGGCTGACCCAGACTTTGCCGTCGCCGATTTTGCCGGTGCGCGCGGCCCGCACGATGCTGTCGACGACCTTGTCGGCCGCGACGTCGTCGACCAACACCTCGATGCGTACCTTCGGTACGAAATCAACGGAGTACTCAGCACCGCGGTAGACCTCAGTGTGACCCTTCTGCCGTCCGTACCCCTTGACTTCGCTGACGGTCATCCCCAACAGACCCAGCTGTTCCAGGCTGGTCTTGATGTCCTCCAGCGTGAACGGCTTGACGATCGCGGTAATCAGCTTCATGTCTGTGTTCCTTTGCTCCGGCCTCTAAGTCGTGATGTGCAAGAACCGAACTGCCGACAACCGCGAAGTCGTAACCGCCTTCGGCGTGCTGCGCTTCGTCGATACCTGAAGCTTCGTCTTCTGCCGGCAGCCGCAGCCCAATGGTGTATTTCACGACCAGAGCCAAGATAGCGGTGCCGATAGCCGAATAAGCGAGGACACTGCCCGCGCCGATGGCCTGTCGCCACAGCTGATCCAAACCGCCGCCATAAAACAGTCCGGGCGACACATCGGACACCCCGGCGATGGCGCTGGTCTCCGGCGCAGCGAGCAGACCTATCAGCAGCGTGCCCACCAGACCTCCGACCAGGTGTACGCCCACAACGTCGAGCGAATCGTCGTACCCGAAACGGTATTTCAGGCCGACCGCCAATGCGCAGGCAATGCCGGCCAGCGCACCGATCACCAATGCGCCCACCACGTTGACCGACGAGCATGACGGCGTGATCGCTACCAGCCCGGCGACGATGCCTGACGCCGCCCCCAGCGAGGTCGCATGGCCGTCGCGGATGCGCTCGGTGAGCAGCCAGCCCAGCATGGCCGCGGCCGTCGCGATGGTGGTGGTGATGAACGTCGACCCGGCGGTGCCGTTCGCGCTGACGGCCGAGCCGGCGTTGAACCCGTACCAGCCGAACCACAGCAGCCCGGCACCGAGCATCACCAGCGGCAAGTTGTGCGGCCGCATCGGGGTTTTCGGCCAGCCCTTGCGTTTGCCGAGGATGATGGCCAGCACCAAACCGGCCGTACCGGCGTTGATATGGACGGCGGTGCCCCCGGCGAAGTCGATGGCATGTAGCTTGTTGGCGATCCACCCGCCGTGCTTGGCCGCGACTTCGTCGAACGCGAAAACCCAATGGGCGACCGGGAAATAGACGACGCTCGCCCATAATGCGGCGAACAGCGTCCAGCTGCCGAATTTCAGCCGGTCGGCCACGGACCCGGAGATCAGTGCGACTGTGATGATCGCAAACATCAGCTGGAACGCGACGAAAACGGTTTGCGGCACGGTGCCCACCAGCGGGATGTCGACCGCCGCGGTCGCCGCGCTGGGATCGGCCTCGGCACCATCGCCGCCGATGAGGCCCTTCAAGCCCCAATATTGGGTCGGATTGCCCGCGATGTTGCCGACGTCGTCGCCGAACGCCAACGAGAAGCCGTAGAGCGCCCACAGCACGGTGACCACGCCCATCGCGCTGATGCTCATCATGATCATGTTCAGGACGCTCTTGGCGCGGACCATGCCGCCGTAGAAGAACGCCAGGCCCGGCGTCATCAACAGCACCAGCGCAGAACTGGCCAGCATCCAGGCGGTGTCGCCGGTGTTCGGCACCCCCATCATCGGGAATTCATCCACGCGCCCAAACCTCCTTCACCGAGACCACCGCCAATAGAGGAGATGACCTGCTCAGACAATGCGAGGTGGTTGTTTCGAAAGGCGGCGCAGACCGGTTTCGCGGGCGTTACATCATGCTCACACGGTGGTGGGCGCGAGGCTGATCGCGGGCTGAGTCAGCCGAGCAGGGCGTCGACGAACGCAGCCGGCTCGAAGGGGGCCAGGTCGTCGGGTCCCTCGCCGAGCCCCACCAACTTGACTGGCACACCCAATTCCTGCTGGACGCGAAACACTATGCCGCCCTTGGCCGTACCATCCAGCTTGGTCAGTACAACGCCGGTGATCTCGACGACGTCGGCGAACACCCGCGCCTGCGCCAGACCGTTTTGGCCAATGGTGGCGTCGAGCACCAGCAGCACCTCGTCGACGGCCGCGCGGCGGGTGACCACCCGTTTGACCTTGCCGAGTTCGTCCATCAGGCCGGTCTTGGTGTGCAACCGCCCGGCGGTGTCGATGAGCACAACGTCAGCGCCGGCCTTGATGCCCTTGTCGACGGCATCGAACGCCACCGACGCCGGGTCGGCGCCCTCGGCGCCGCGCACCACCTCGGCGCCTACCCGGGCGGCCCAGGTTTGCAGTTGGTCGGCCGCCGCAGCCCGGAAGGTGTCGGCCGCGCCCAGCACGACGCGGCGCCCGTCGGCGACCAACACGCGCGCCAGCTTGCCGACCGTGGTGGTTTTGCCGGTGCCGTTGACGCCGACGACCAGCAGCACCGACGGATGGTCGGCGTGCGGCAACGCGCGGATGGAGCGGTCCAGGTCGGGCCGCAGCTCACCGATCAAAACCTCCCGCAGCACCGCGCGGGCATCCGCCTCAGTGCGCACGTTCTTGCTGGCGAGCTGGCTGCGCAGCTGTTCCACCACCGATGTGGCGACCACCGGGCCCAGATCGGCGATCAGCAGGGTGTCCTCGACTTCCTGCCAGGAGTCTTCGTCGAGGTCCCCGCCGCCGAGCAGGCCCAGCATGCTGCGGCCCAACGCGTTCTGGGATCGGGCCAGCCGGCCGCGCAGGCGTTCCAGCCGGCCTTCCGGCGGTGCGATGGCATCGATTTCGGGCGCCTCAGGCGCCTCAGCCGCGGGCGCCTCAGCTGCCGGGGCCGCCGGGGCTGCCGGAGCCAGGGTGTCGGCCTGGGGCAGTTCGACGTCGGTGATCGTGCGTCTAGGGGCGTCGCGGGGGACGGCCGCGTCGTCGCCGACACCGGGTAACCCGGTGGTGTCTACTCGTTCTGGTCGCTCCGGTTCGACAACCGGGGCGGTTTGGCTGAAGGAGATCTCCGACGAGGCGGTGTAGCCGCCGGACCGATCAAGGGTCGGCTGCGGGGCCGACAGTCTGATCTGCCGGCGCCGGTAGCGGACCAGACCCAGGATCAGCGCGGTGATGACGACCAGTGCAACGACGACCGCTATCGCGATCCACAGACCTTCGGACACCATGTCATTCTTCCAGGGGCCCGCGGCCGAACCGAGCGGCCCCGTCCGGCTATCCCGAAGCGCCGACCAGCTGATCGACCTGTTGGCCGCGCATCCGCTGCGAGATCACCGCGGTGACACCGTCGTCGCGCATCGTCACGCCATACAGCGAATCCGCCACTTCCATGGTCGGCTTCTGGTGGGTGATCACGATCAGCTGCGACTGGGTGCGCAGCTGTTCGAACAGCCGCAGCAACCGGTGCAGGTTGGTGTCGTCGAGTGCGGCCTCCACCTCGTCCATGACGTAGAACGGCGACGGGCGAGCGCGGAAGATCGCGACCAGCATCGCCACCGCGGTCAGCGCCTTCTCGCCACCGGACAGCAACGACAACCGCTTGATCTTCTTGCCCGGCGGGCGGGCCTCCACCTCGATGCCGGTGGTGAGCATGTCGTCGGGATCGGTCAGCCGCAGCCGGCCCTCCCCGCCGGGAAACAGCGCGGCGAACACCTGCTCGAACTCGCGCTCCACGTCGGCGTAGGCCTCAGTGAACACCTGCAGGATGCGGGCGTCGACGTCGGCGACGACGTCGAGCAGATCCTTACGGGCGGCCTTGACGTCCTCCAGCTGGGTGGACAAGAAGTTGTATCGCTCCTCCAGCGCGGCGAACTCCTCCAGCGCCAGCGGATTGACCCGGCCCAGTTCGGCGAGGTCTCGTTCGGCACGCTTGGCGCGGCGCTCCTGGGTAGCGCGATCGTAGGGCATCGGCGCCGGCGCGGTGACTTGCTCGCCGCGCTCGCGGGCCTGCTCGTATTCGGCCATCTCCAGCTCGGTCGGCGGCAGCGCTACGTGGGGACCGTATTCGGCGACCAGGTCGTCGGGCGCCATCCCGAACTGCTCGAGCACCATCTGCTCGAGCTGCTCGATGCGCAGCGCCGCTTGCGCCTTGGCCACCTCGTCGCGATGCAGCGACTCGGTCAACGCGGCGATCCGCGCGCCCAACGCATTGACTTCGTCGCGGACCGCGCTCATCGCGGTCGAGCGCTGCTCACGTTCGGCGGCCAGCGCGTCGCGGTTGCGCGAGGCGGCCCGCACCACCTGGTCAAGCTTTTCTGCGAGTAATTGCCCGGCATCGGCCACTGCGGCAGCCACCGCAGCCGCGTGCTCGCGTGCGGCCCGGGCCTGCTGGGCCCGCAGCCGTGCCTCGCGTTCGGTGGCGGCGGCGCGCCGCAACGAATCCGCCCTTCCCCGAACGCTATTGACACGCTCCTCGACTGTGCGCACCGCCAACCGCGCTTCCACCTCGGCGGCCCGGGCGGTCTCGGCGGCCGCAGCGATCTGCTGACGGGCCTGCGCATGACTGGGCTCCGCCGCCGACACTTGCTGGGTCGCTTCGGCGTTGCGAAGCCGGGTCTCCAATTCGCCGAGTTCCTCGAGGGTTCGGGCACGGCCGGTTTCCAACTCCTCACGCTGGTGCAGCAGCCGGCGCCATTCCTCGTCAGCGTTGCGCGCGTCCTGGCCAAGACGGCCCAGCTGCTCGTAGATCGCCGAGATCGCGGCGTCGGATTCGTTGAGCGCGGCCAGCGCCTGATCGACGGCGTCCTGACGGGCGGCCTGCTCGGTGAGCGCGCCGGCCAGCGCTGCAGACAGCTCACTGACCTGGGCCTCGGCGGTGGCCAGCTCGGAGCGGGCCTTGTCGATTTCGCTGGTGATCTCCAGCGTCGAGGGCTTGCGGTCCGAACCTCCGACCAGCCAGCCGGCACCGACCAGGTCGCCGTCGACGGTGACCGCGCGCAGCCGCGGGTTGGCGGCCACCAGGTCCAGTGCCGCGGTCAGGTCGTCCACCACCGCGACGCCGGAGAGCATGGCGGTCATCGCCCCGCGCAGCCGCGG
Source organism: Mycobacterium shimoidei (assembly GCF_900417275.1). Lineage (NCBI taxonomy): Bacteria > Bacillati > Actinomycetota > Actinomycetes > Mycobacteriales > Mycobacteriaceae > Mycobacterium > Mycobacterium shimoidei. Next base: position 4,351,160 of record NZ_UEGW01000001.1, read on the forward strand.
CGGTACCTCGATGAGGTCCAATGCCCAGCGGGCGCCGTCGGGCAGTGCGGATGGCGGTGTGGGTGACTCGACCGGCCAGTCCCCCAGCACGATCGCGGCCCGGCCCCCGTCGGCCTGTTTGAGCGCGGTCACTGCCGAACGGGCGGCGCCGAAGCTCTCGGCGGCAACCGCGTCGGCGGCCGCGCCGAGAACCGCCGCCAGCGCCGACTCGTAGCCCGAGGCCACCTTGACCAGCTTTGCAAGCGTCCCGAAAATGCCGGCACCACTCCGGTTTTCGGTGAGCCAGGCGGCGCCGTCCTTGCGCTCCAAGCCGACGGCCAACGCGTCGATGCGGGCGCGCAGCGAGGCCACCTTGCGCTCGGCGGCGCGCTCGGCGGCCTGCAGTTCGGCGACGCGCTCGTCGGCCAACCGCAGCGTGGCCACCATCTGGTCGTGGTGTTCGTCGAGACCGACCTCGCCTTGGTCCAGCTCGCCGACTCGGCCCTGTACGGTTTCGAACTCCGCCTGGGCCTGCTGTGCGCGGGCTGCGGCATGCTCGATGCGTTCGGACAACTTGCTGACGCTGTCGTCGATCGACTCGACCCGCGCGCGCATGGTCTCCACCTGACCGGCCAGCCGGGCCAGGCCCTCGCGCCGATCGGCCTCCGCGCGCACCGCCGCCAAGTGCGCCGCTTCGGCCTCGGCCGCATGCCGTTCCCGTTCGGCCAATTCCGCGCGGGCGGCCTCCAGCCGGGTCCGTGCGGCGGCCAACTCGCTCAGCAGCTGCTGCTCTTGTGTCGCCACCTGGTCGGCTTCGGCCTCCAGGGCGTCGGGATCGGGGCCGCCCGTGGCGGGCGGTTCGACGTCGAGATGCTGGGCGCGTTCGCGTGCGATGCGCACAGTGGCGCTGACGCGTTCGGCCAACGCGGACAGCCGAAACCAGGTCTGTTGAGCCGATTCCGCCCGCTGCGACAGCGCGGCCGACGCTGCCTCGTGCGCGGCCAGTTCCTCCGACGCCACCGCCATGCGGCCGGCTGCCTCGTCGTGCTCGCGGCGCAACGCTGCCTCGGCTTCGTTGGTGTCGTTGAGTTCGGCCCGGCGCGTGACCACGTCGTCGGCGGCCAGCCTCAACCGGGCGTCGCGCAGGTCGGCCTGGATGGTCTGGGCGCGTCGGGCTACCTCGGCCTGGCGGCCCAGCGGCTTGAGCTGGCGGCGCAGTTCGGTGGTCAAGTCGGTCAGCCGGGCCAGATTCGCCGACATCGCCTCGAGTTTGCGGACCGCCTTTTCCTTGCGCTTGCGGTGCTTGAGCACCCCGGCGGCTTCCTCGATGAACGCCCGGCGGTCCTCCGGCCGCGACTCCAGAATCTCGTTGAGCTTGCCCTGCCCGACGATGACGTGCATCTCACGGCCGATGCCGGAGTCGCTCAACAGTTCCTGGATATCCATCAAACGGCAACTGGTGCCGTTGATTTCGTACTCGCTGGCCCCGTCACGGAACATCCGGCGGGTGATCGAGACCTCGGAGTACTCGATCGGCAGCGCGTTGTCGGAATTGTCGATGGTGACGGTGACCTCGGCGCGGCCCAGCGGCGCGCGCGACGAGGTGCCGGCGAAGATGACGTCTTCCATCTTGCCGCCGCGCAGCGATTTGGCGCCCTGCTCGCCCATCACCCACGCCAGCGCGTCGACCACGTTGGACTTGCCCGAGCCGTTGGGCCCCACCACGCAGGTGATGCCCGGCTCGAAGCGCAGAGTCGTCGACGCGGCGAACGACTTGAAGCCCTTCAGCGTCAGACTCTTGAGGTACACGGCGTGCAGACTACCGTTCGCTAAAGCCGTTGATGGGTTCGCCGCGCGGTGACCAGTCGGCGACAACCTTGTCGACACGGCCTGGTGTTTTGCCACTCTGCAACAGCTGCAACAGCTGTTCACAAGCGTCACGTGTTCCCTGCGCGACGACTTGTACCCGCCCGTCGGGCCGATTGGCGGCGTACCCGGTCAGGCCCAGCTCCAGCGCGCGACAGCGCGTCCACCACCGGAAGCCCACACCCTGGACGCGGCCGTGCACCCATGCGGTGAGCCGGACGTCAGGTTCGGATTCAGGTTCAACCTCAGGCTCGAACATTGACGACCTCGAAACTGACTTTGGCGCCGGATTTCAGTGTGCGCCCGACCGTGCACACCTGGTCGATCGCGCGCTGCACCACCGTCAGCACCCGTGCTGTCTCGGCCTCGTCGAGCCCGGACAGGTCGAGCTCCATGGTCTCCTCCAGCAGTGGATAGCGTTCCTGTTCCCGGTCGGCTTCACCGGAGACCTTCACGACCGCCCGGTAATCGTCGCCGAGCCGACGGGCCAGCGGCTGGTCGCTGGCCATGCCGCTGCAGGCGGCTAAAGCGATCTTGAGCAGCTCGCCGGGCGTGAACACGCCGTCGACGTCTTCCGAGCCGATCAGGACTTGGGCGCCCCGCGAGCTGTGCCCGGTGTAGCGGCGAGTCCCGGTGCGTTCCACCCACAGTTCTGTCATGGGTTCTTTCTACCGGCCCCCCTTCGGCGCGAGCGGGCGCAGTTGTACGCATCTGCGCGGCGTGTCGTGTACAGACACGCCCGCTCGCGCAATATCTCGCGCAATATCTCGCGCAATACTCGCGCAATACGGGGACGGTTAGCGTCGCGGGCGGGGCTGGCAGCGCGGGCAGTAGAACGACGAGCGGTTCATGAACTTTTCCCGGCGGATCACCGCGCCGCATCGCCGGCACGGTTTGCCGTCGCGCCCGTAGGCGTCCAGCGCGCGGTCGAAGTAGCCGGACTGGCCGTTGACATTGACGTAGAGCGAATCGAACGAGGTGCCGCCCTGCGCAAGGGCATCCCGCATCACGTCGGCGGCCGCGGCCAGTACCGCGGTCAACTTCGGGCGGGTCAGACCACCGGCAAGCCGGGTACCGTTCACCTTGGCCCGCCACAACGCCTCGTCGGCGTAGATGTTGCCGATGCCCGACACGACGGTCTGGTCGAGCAGTTGCCGTTTGATCTCAGATTGCTTGCGCCGCAATACGTCAACCACTGCATCGACGTCGAACCGCGGATCGAGCGGGTCACGCGCCAAATGGGCTACAGGCGCCGGCACCACGCTGCCGTCCACTGTCACCAGGTCGGTCAGCATCCACCCGCCGAATGTCCGCTGGTCGACGAAGCTCAATGTGGTCCCGTCGTCGAGCACCGCTGCAATGCGCAGATGTCTCGCGTTGGGGACCGCACCGAGCAGCATCTGCCCGCTCATGCCGAGATGGACAAGTAACGCGGACTCGCCCCCGTCCAGGGTCAACCACAAATACTTGCCGCGCCGATCGGTGCCGGTGATGCGCGCATCGAGCAGCCGCGCCGTCAGGTCCGCAGGTCCGGCCTCGTGGCGGCGCACGGCACGGGGATGATGCACCCGCACCGCGGTGATGGTCTTGTCGACCACGTGGTCTTGCAATCCGCGCCGCACCACCTCGACTTCAGGCAGTTCGGGCATCTAGATCAGGCGTCTTCCGCAGTGTTGAGCGCATCGAGTGCGTTGTAGGCCGCCGACGCCGCTTTCTGTTCCGCCTCTTTTTTGGTGCGGCCCACGCCCGATCCGTACTGGGTGTCCATCAGCACCACCGTCGCGGTGAATTCCCTGTCATGGTCTGGTCCGGTGGCGGTGACACGGTAGGAAGGCACACCCAGGCCGCGTTCAGCCGTCAGTTCCTGCAGGCTGGTCTTCCAGTCCAGGCTTGCCCCCAGCTTGGGCGCCGCGTCTAGCAGCGGCCCGAACAACCGCAGAACCACTTTTCGCGCCGCCTCGAAGCCGCGGTGCAGGTACACCGCCCCCAGCAGGGACTCCATCCCGTCGGCCAGAATGCTGGATTTGTCGGATCCACCGCTATTGATTTCGCCGCGTCCAAGCAGGATGTAGGCACCCAGGCCGTCGTCGGTCAGCCCGCGCGCTACGTCGGCGAGCGCTTGGGTGTTGACCACGCTGGAGCGCATTTTGGCCAGGTCACTTTCCGGCCGGTCCGGGTGGCGACGAAACAGTTCGTCGGTAATGGTCAGGCCCAAGACCGCGTCGCCGAGGAACTCCAGGCGCTCATTGGTGGGCAGTCCGCCGTTCTCGTAGGCATAACTGCGGTGCGTCAGCGCCAGGGTCAGCAGCTCTTCGGGCAGCTCAACCCCGAGCGCGTCGAGCAGGTCATTCACGATTGCGCCGCATCGTCGTCGGAGCGGACCACGTCGGCGAGCTTGGCCCAGCGCGGATCGATCTTGTCGTGGTGATGGCCGGGCTCGGCGGTCGCGAGCGCAACGCCGCAATCCGGGCACAGCCCCGGGCAGTCCTCCCGGCATACCGGCGAGAACGGCAACTCGAGCCCGACGGCATCGATGATGGGCTGCTCGAGGTCAACCATGTCGTCGACGACCCGGCCGACCTCGTCCTCGTCGGTGGTCTCGTCGGTGGCGCTTTCCGGGTAGGCGAAGAGCTCGGTCAGCCGGACCTGCACTTGTCCGGCCATCTGGGTCAGGCAACGTGAGCACTCGCCGGCCGTTTGTGCGCTCACCGTTCCCGTCACCAACACGCCTTCGGAGACCGACTCGACCCGCAGATCCAGTTCCAGGGGGGTGCCGCGCTCGATCGCGATCAGATCCAGTCCGATGCGCGACGGGCTGGCCACCGTGTCATGCAGCGAGAACATCGCTCCTGACCGGCGTCCCAAGTGCGTGATATTGATCGCCAGCGGCGAGGTCGAATGCCGCTGCGGCGTCGAACTGTGCTGCCTGGGCATGCCCGCAATCCTACGAGCGGTACCCGCGGCGATCGCAAGCGCGGCGAAGCCGGGCGCAGCGGGTCGCCGCCATCAGCCCCCGGCGATCGCAAGCGCGGCGAAGCCGGGCGCAGCGGGTCGCCGCCAATCAGCCCGGGCTAGCGCTGCGCGTAGTCGTGCATGCCGGCCGCGGTCCGCAACTGGTGGCGGCCGCGGTTGACCGAACGCAAGGTGCCGTTGAGCATCTCCTCGAATTCGGCGAGCTTGCTGTCGACGTAGATGTCGCATTCGCCGCGCAGCCGGTCGGCTTCGGCGTGCGCCGCGTCGATGAGCCGGCTGGCCTCGGCGTTAGCCGACGCCACCACCTCGGTCTGGGACACCAGCCGCTGCTGCTCTTTGATGCCCTCCTGGACGGCCTTCTCGTAGGAGATGTTGCCCTCTTCCACCAACCGGTCACATTCCGCCTTGGCCCGGGTGGTGGCGGCCTCGTACTCGCGTTTCGCCGAGGCGGCGATGCGGGCCGCCTCTTCACGGGCCTCGACGACCATCCGCTCGCTGTGCTGGCGCGCCTCGGCCACCATGCGGTCGGCCTGCGACTTCGCGTCGGCCAGGATCCGGTCGGCCTCCGCGCGGGCGTGGTTGATCATCGACTCCGATTCGGTGGTCGCCGAGGACACCATCGAATCGGCGTGCGTCTTGGCGTCGTGCAGGAGCGAATCGCGGGCGTCAAGCACGTCCTGGGCGTCGTCGAGCTCGCCGGGGATCGCATCCTTGATGTCGTCGATCAATTCGAGCACGTCGCCGCGCGGCACCACACAGCCCGCGGTCATCGGCACACCACGGGCCTCCTCGACGATGGCGCCCAGTTCGTCCAGGGCTTCAAACACTCGGTACACGGCAGCACCCTTCCGGCGTCGTTGTTGTTACCAGTGTGCCTGGTGTTGCGCCTGTGACTGCGTTGGCATGCCCGGTGTGTCGGGGGGTTTAGCAGAATCGTGACGGTGCTCTTCACCTGCACACTTGCCGTCATTATGTCGACGCACCCATCCGGACGGCAATCGTGATAGGGGTAAACAGGTGGATAGAGCGTTGCAAGCCCTTGGACATGCGCTAGCCCTGGCCGGGTCGATGACCTGGGAGATTCTCTGGGCGCTGGTGCTCGGATTCGCGTTGTCGGCGGTGGTACAGGCCGTGGTGCGCCGGTCAACGGTCGTCAGTTTGATGGGCGACGACCGACCACGCACGCTTGCCGTGGCGGCCGGCCTCGGCGCCGCATCGTCGTCGTGCTCCTACGCCGCGGTCGCGCTGGCCCGATCGCTGTTCCGCAAGGGCGCCAACTTCACCGCGGCGATGGCCTTCGAGATCGGTTCGACGAACCTGGTGGTCGAGCTGGGCATCATCTTGGCCCTGCTGCTCGGCTGGCAGTTCACCGCCGCCGAATTCGTCGGCGGACCGTTGATGATCATCTTCCTGGCGGTGCTGTTCCGCCTGTTCGTTCGGTCCCGGCTTATCGACGCCGCCCGGGAGCAGGCCGAGCGCGGAGTTGCCGGGTCGATGGAAGGCCATGCAGCGATGGACATGTCGGTGCAAGGCGACGGTTCGTTCTGGCGGCGGCTGCTGTCCCGGCGGGGGTTCACCTCGGTGTCGCACGTGTTCGTCATGGAATGGACGGCCATCTTCCGTGATCTGGTTCTCGGTCTGTTGATCGCCGGCGCCATCGCGGCCTGGGTTCCCGAATCCTTCTGGCAAAACTTCTTTTTCAGTGAGCATCCGGTGCTGCGCGGGCTGTGGGGGCCGATCGTCGGGCCGATTGTGGCCATCGTGTCGTTCGTCTGCTCCATCGGCAACGTGCCGTTGGCCGCGGTGCTGTGGAACGGTGGTATCAGCTTCGGCGGCGTCATCGCGTTCATCTTCGCCGACCTGCTGATCCTTCCTATCCTGAATATCTACCGCAAGTACTACGGCACCGCGATGATGCTGACATTGCTGGGCACGTTCTACGCGGCGATCATCGCCGCGGGGTATGTCGTCGAATTACTGTTCGGCGCAGCGCATCTCATTCCCAGCGAACGCAATGCCACGGTGATGCACGCCGAGCTGTCGTGGAATTACACCACCTGGCTCAACATTGCGTTCTTGGTTCTGGCGCTGGTGCTGGTCGTACGGTTCTTCGCGACGGGCGGCATGCCGATGCTGCGCATGATGGGCGGCTCGCCGGACGCAGAACACGACCATCACGATCACAGTCACGACCATCACTGACCGGAGACGAGGGGCCCATGACCGCGCGTTCGTCGAAGCCACCGCCGGAGAACTATCCGCCCCCGCCCGGGCGCCCGCCGCTGGCCGACATCGGTCGACTCCTGCTTCGCTGCCCGGACCGGCCCGGACTGATTGCCGCAGTGAGCGATTTCCTGGCCAAAGCCGGCGCCAACATCATTTCGCTGGACCAGCACTCCACCGCACCGGAGGACGGAACCTTCCTGCAGCGGGCGATCTTTCACCTGCCCGGTTTGACGGCTGCCATGGACGAATTGGAACGACAATTCGCCGCCACGCTGGCCGAGAAGTTCTCCATCGACTACCGCTTCACCGAGGCCGTCAAGCCCAAGCGCGTCGCAATCATGGCGTCGAAAGACGACCACTGTCTACTAGATCTGTTGTGGCGCAATCGCCGCGGCGAACTCGAAATGTCGGTTGTCATGGTGATCTCCAACCATCCCGACCTGGCCGATCACGTGCGCCCATTCGGGGTGCCGTTCTTCCACATACCGGCCACCCGCGACATCCGTGCCGAAGCCGAGGAGCGTCAGCTTCAGTTGCTGCGCGGCAATGTGGATTTGGTGGTGCTGGCACGCTATATGCAGGTCCTCAGCGGCGAATTCCTGGGAGGTGTCGGCTGTCCGCTGATCAACATTCATCACTCGTTCCTGCCGGCCTTCATCGGCGCGGCCCCCTACAAGCGGGCACGAGAGCGCGGCGTGAAGCTGGTCGGCGCGACTGCCCACTACGTGACCGAAGTCCTCGACGAGGGGCCGATCATCGAACAGGATGTGGTGCGGGTCAACCACACCCACACCGTCGAGGATCTCGCGCGCCTTGGCGCCGACGTCGAACGGGCGGTGCTGTCACGCGCCGTGCAGTGGCACTGCCAGGACCGCGTTATCGTCCACGACAACCAGACGGTCGTCTTTTAGCGGTCGCGGAGTTTTTCGGTGAGCCGACGGTTCACGGGTTCGGGCAGCAGATCAGAGACGTCGCCGCCCATCGACGCGACTTCCTTGGCCAACGACGACGACACGAACGAATACCGCGGGGTCGTCGCGACGAAGAAGGTGTCCACCCCTGCAATGTGTTTGTTCATCTGCGCCATCTGCAGCTCGTATTCGAAATCGGTGCCGGTGCGCAGCCCCTTCACGATCGCGGTCAGCCCGCGGGACCGAACGAAATCGACCACCAGGCCCTCGCCGGACTCCACTCGCACGTTGGGCAGATGCGTGGTCGACTCCTCGATCATCGCGATGCGCTCGTCGAGGCTGAACATGCCCTGTTTGTTCGGGTTGACCAGGACGGCGGCCACCACCTCGTCGAACTGCGCGGCCGCGCGCTCCAGGATGTCGACGTGCCCCAAAGTCACCGGGTCGAATGATCCCGGACATACGGCGCCGCTCATGTGCGATGACGCTAGCAGGGCGCGTCAGCTAAGTTCGGCCAGCTCCAAACGAGTGTCGCCATAGACCCGCTGCTGCCAGGGCTGCCAGCCGGCCGGCCAGCTCAGCGGCTCACCGCCGGATGACCGCTCCACCGCGACGACGGTGCCGCCCTGAGCCCAGCCATGCGTCACCAACGCGACGAGCAGCGCCTCGATCTCGGCGGCGCTCACGTCGTACGGCGGATCGGCCAGGATCAGATCGACCGGCGTCGTGGCCCCACCGGCCAGCACGGTGGCCACCGGCTCACGGCGCAATGTCGCGCCAGGCAGCCCCAGCGTCGCGATGTTGCGGCTGAGCACCTTTGCGGCGCGGTAGTCGGATTCGACGAAGATCACCGACGCCGCCCCGCGCGACAACGCTTCCAGGCCCAGCGCGCCCGACCCGGCATAAAGGTCCAGCACCAAGAATCCTGTCAAATCCAGCCGGGCGGTCAACACGTTGAACAGGGCCTCCCGCACCTGATCGGTGGTGGGCCGGGTACCTCGCGGCGGGACCGCGATACGCCGCCCTCCGGCCACCCCGCCGACAATCCTTGTCAAAAGCGCCGCTCCTCCTCGTCGCTACGCTCCGCATCGTCGTCGACGCGGACCAAAAGCGCCGCTCCTCCTCGTCGCTACGCTCCGCATCGTCGTCGACGCGTCAGCGCAGCACCACCAGCAGATCGCCGCCCTCGACCTGAGCGGTGGGCGGTAGCGCGACCCGCTGCACGGTCGCGTCGGTGGGCGCGGTGATCGGGGCCTCCATCTTCATGGCTTCGATGGTGGCGATCATCTGTCCGGCACTGACCTGATCGCCCTCGGAAACCGCAACGGTGACAACGCCGGCGAATGGCGCCGCGATATGCCCGGCATTGCTCGGGTCGGCCTTTTCCAGGGTCGGAATCGTGCTGGCGATGCTGCGGTCGCGTACCTCGATCGGCCGCAGCTGACCGTTGATGATGCACACCACCGTGCGCACGCCGCGTTCGTCGGGTTCGGAAATGGCCTCCAGGCCGATCAGCAACTCCACGCCTGGTTCCAACCGCACCCGGTGCTCCTCGTTGTGGCGCAGGCCGTAGAAGAACTGGTTGGCCGACAACGACGAGGTGTCACCGTAGGTCTCCCGGTGCGATTCGAATTCTTTTGTTGGACCGGGGAACAGCAGCCGGTTAAGAGTGGCCTGCCGTTTGGGCCCGGCTAACGCCAGGGTGGCCTCGTCTTCGGGCGTCAAATCCGGAGCGGGCTTAGCCGGCGCTCGTCCGGCTAGCGCGGCGCTACGCAGTGGTTCCGGCCAGCCACCGGGTGGATCACCCAATTCTCCCCGCAGGAACCCCAGCACGGACTCGGGAATATCGAATTTTGCCGGATCCGAGGCGAATTCGTCGGCGCTGATCCCCGCGCCGACCAGCGCCAGCGCCAGATCGCCCACCACCTTCGATGATGGGGTGACCTTGATCAGCCTGCCCAGAACGCGGTCGGCGCCGGCGTAGGCCTCCTCGACCTCCTCGAACCGGTCCCCCAGCCCGAGCGCAATGGCCTGCTGGCGAAGATTCGATAGTTGCCCGCCCGGAATCTCATGGTGGTAAACCCGGCCGGTCGGTCCCGGCAGCCCGGATTCGAAGGGCGCGTAGACCTTTCGCAGCGCCTCCCAATACGGCTCCAACGAGCACACCGCACCCAGCGACAGGCCTGTGTCGTACTCGGTGTGTGCGGCGGCCGCGACGATCGAGCTCAGCGCAGGCTGGCTCGTTGTTCCCGCTAGCGGGGCCGCGGCACCGTCGACCGCGTCGGCGCCGGCGTGCCAGGCCGCGATATAGCTGGCCAGCTGGCCACCCGGAGTGTCGTGGGTATGCACGTGCACAGGCAGGTCGAACCGACTGCGCAGCGCGCTGACCAGTCGGCCGGCGGCCGCGGGTCGCAGCAGGCCGGCCATGTCCTTGATCCCCAGCACATGGGCGCCGGCGTCCACGATCTGCTCGGCCAGCTTCAGGTAGTAGTCCAGAGTGTAAATCTGCTCACCCGGGTCGGACAGGTTACCGGTGTAACACATGGCGACTTCGGCTATCGCAGAACCGGTTTCGCGCACTGCGTCGATCGCGGGGCGCATTGACTCGAGGTTGTTGAGCGCATCGAAGATGCGGAAGATGTCGATGCCCGTCGCAGTTGCCTCCTCGACGAAGGCTGAGGTCACAATTTCCGGATAGGGCGTGTAGCCCACCGTGTTGCGGCCCCGCAGCAACATCTGCAGGCAGATGTTGGGCATCGTCTCACGCAGCGCAGCGAGCCGCTCCCAGGGATCTTCCTTCAAAAACCGCAGTGCCACATCGTAAGTCGCTCCGCCCCAGCATTCCATCGACAGCAATTGCGGTGTGAGCCGGGCGACGTAGGGCGCCACCTTCAGCAGTCCACTGGTGCGCACCCGGGTGGCGAGCAACGACTGATGCGCGTCGCGGAACGTGGTTTCGGTCAGCCCCACCGCCGGCGACTGCCGCATCCAGCGCGCGAATCCCTCCGGCCCCAACTCGATTAGCCGCTGCTTGGAGCCCGGCGGCGGATCGGCCTCCAGGTCGACTTCGGGCAGCTTGTCATGCGGGTATACCGTCGACGGCCGCGAGCCGTGCGGCTTGTTCACCGTGACGTCGGCCAGATAATTCAAGATCTTGGTGCCGCGGTCGGCCGAGGATCGCGCGGTCAGCAGCTGTGGGCGCTCGTCGATGAACGACGTGGTCACCCGGCCGGCCTGGAAGTCGGGATCGTCCAAAACAGCTTGCAGGAAAGGGATATTCGTGGACACACCACGGATCCGGAATTCGGCGATCGCGCGCCGGGCGCGACGCACCGCCGCGTGCAAGTCGCGGCCCCGGCAGGTCAGCTTGACCAGCATGGAGTCGAAGTGCGCGCTGATCTCCGCGCCCAGGTGCGTGCCGCCGTCCAGCCGGATTCCCGCCCCGCCCGGGCTGCGGTAGGCGCTGACCCGGCCGGTGTCGGGCCGAAAACCGTTGGTCGGGTCTTCGGTGGTGATGCGGCATTGCAGCGCCGCGCCATGCGGCTGGACCGCGTCCTGGCGCAGGCCCAGATCGTCGAGGGATTCCCCGGCGGCGATACGGAGCTGGCTGGAAACCAGGTCGACGTCGGTGATCTCCTCGGTGACGGTGTGCTCGACCTGGATGCGCGGGTTCATCTCGATGAACACGTGCTCGCCGCGCTCGTCGAGCAAAAACTCCACCGTGCCTGCGCAGCTGTATCCGATGTGGCGGGCGAATGCCACCGCGTCGGCGCAGATCTTCTCGCGCACCTGCGGATCCAGGTTCGGGGCGGGCGCCAGTTCGATGACCTTCTGGTGGCGGCGCTGCACGCTGCAGTCGCGTTCGTAGAGGTGGATCAAGTTGCCGTACGTGTCGGCCAGGATCTGCACCTCGATGTGGCGAGGATTCAGCACCGCCTGCTCGAGGTAGACGGTCGGATCCCCGAACGCCGATTCGGCCTCCCGGCTGGCGGCTTCGATCGCCTCGGGCAGTGCGGCGGGGTCGTCGACGCGACGCATGCCGCGGCCCCCGCCGCCGGCGACCGCCTTGACGAACAACGGGAATCGCATGTTGTCGGCGAAGGCCACCAGCTCGTCGACCGACGCCGACGGCGACGAGGACATCAGCACCGGTAGGCCCGCTTCGCGTGCGGTCGCGATGGCCCGGAACTTGTTGCCGGTCAGCTCGAGCACCGCAGCGCTGGGGCCGACGAAGGTGATACCCGCCTGCGCGCAGGCCGCCGCCAATTCCGGGTTCTCCGAGAGGAATCCGTATCCGGGATAGACGGCGTCGGCGCCGGCGCGGCGGGCAGTTTCGACGATCTCGTGGACCGACAGGTAGGCCCGCACCGGGTGGCCTTCCTCGCCGATCTGGTACGACTCGTCGGCCTTGAGCCGGTGCACCGAATTTCGGTCCTCGTAGGGATACACCGCGACGGTGCCGATACCCAGCTCGTAGGCAGCGCGGAACGCGCGGATCGCGATCTCACCGCGATTGGCCACCAGCACCTTGGTAATCACGTGCGTCCCTTCAGGTTGCTTAGAACAGCGTCGCCCAGTATTCCCGGAATCGCACCAAGATAAGCAACACGACCGCGGTGAACCACAGCGCGGTGATCGACCACCGCCAACGGTAAAGCTGGAACGCCACTGCGCCGCCCCGGTTTTCCAGGACCGGGCGCGACACGATCCCGCCGACCACCACCAGCAGGGGGATGGTGACCGCCCATACCACCATGCAGTACGGGCACAACGCCCCGATGCGGTAGAGGCTTTGGAAGATCAGCCAGTGCACGAACGCCGCCCCAACCAACGTTCCAACGCCTAGGCCGACCCAATACCATTGCGGTAAAGTAACTTTCGCAACCGCGAGCACGCCGGTGACCACGACGACGGTGAAGGCGGCGATGCCAATCAGCGGGTTGGGGAAACCCAGCACCGAGGCCTGCGGCGTCACCATCACCGACCCGCACGACACCACCGGATTGATATTGCAAGACGGCACATACGACGGGTTGAGCAGGATATTGATCTTCTCCACCGTCAGCGCGCCCGACGCAAGCAAACCGAGCACTCCGGCAATCAGGACCCACCAGGCACTGCCCGGCGCTACTGCCGGCGATTGCGAATCTGGTTCGGCCGGTTGCGCTGAGCCTTCGGCGGTCACGACGCCGGCGTGGCCGCCGTGTCGATGCCCGGTACGTCCCCGACGATCTCTTTGATCTTGGCCACCAGCGCGTCGGGTGTGGACGGGTCATAGTCCTGACCGTTGATGCGGATCGTCGGGGTGGCATGGATGCCGACTGCGGCCGCCATGCCATCGACCAAGGGAACGTACTTGCCGCTGTTGATGCAATCGGGCACCTTGCCAACGACGCCGGCCTGGCGGGCAGTCTCGATCAGCCGCGCGTTATCGGGGAAGGACGTGCCGATTTCGGCGGGCTGCAGTTGCGGGGTGAACAGCGCGGTGTGGAAGCGGCGGAAGGCATCTATCGACTCGTCGGCCACACAGTAGGCGGCGGCCCCGGCGCGGCTTGAATAGTCGTCATTGCGCGGACTGCTCAGGATGCCGACCATGTAATAGTCGGCCGCGATGGCGCCGCTGTCGATCAGCTTGGAGACCGTGGGCCCGAAGGTCCGTTCGAAGTTGCCGCAGGCCGGGCACAGGAAATCTTCGTAGAACGACACGACCGCCTTGGGCTCCTTGGTGCCCTCCTTGGTGACCAGCTTGCTCGACGTCACCCGCACCGCCCGGGCACCGCTCTCAGTGTCCTTTTTCTCATGCGAGATGACGATGTAGCCGATGAGCGCAACGGCGAAGATCACGAAGACCGCGGTGAAACCGATCCTGAACGCCAGATCGCGCCGGCGACCGGCGGCTTTCAGGTCATAGGTGGGGCGTTTACGTTTTTCGGCCACGGGTTCGCTGATCCTTTGGTTGTCGGTAGTTGGGCCTTAGCGTATCGACGTCGACTCAGATGCGGCTGAGGTGGGCGCGCAGCGCAGAGACCATCTCGGCGGTGGCGGCCGCGCAGCCGCCCCCGAGCGGAAACAGATTCGCGAAACCGTGCGTCAGTGACCCCATGCAGCGAAAGTCGACGGCATTGCCCGCCGCTCGCAGCGCCGCGGCGTACCGCTCACCCTCGTCTCGTAGGGGGTCGAAACCCGCGACGGTGATCAACGCGGGCGGCAATCCGGACAGCGATTCGGCCAGCAACGGGGAAACCCGTGTATCGGCGGGGTCCACGCCCGAACCGCCCAGATAATGCGACTCGAACCAGTCGATGTCGTCCCTGGTGAGCAAAAAACCATTGGCGAACAGCGACAGCGACCGGGTCTGCGCGGTGAAGTCGGTTCTCGGGTAAATCAACCACTGCAGCGCCGGCTTGGGACCCTGGGGGGCTTCGTCGCGAGCCAGCAGCGACACGACGGCCGCGAGGTTGCCACCGGCACTGTCGCCGCCGACCGCCACCCGGCCGGGCTGCGCGCCCAGATCAGCGGCATGTTCGCACGCCCAGCGAAACGCCGCGTACGCGTCGTCGACTGCGGCCGGGGCCGGGTGCTCAGGGGCCAGCCGGTAGTCGATCGACAGCACCTGGACGTCCGCATCACGGCAGGTCAGCCTGCACAACTGGTCATGGGTGTCCAGATCACCGATCACCCAGCCGCCGCCGTGATAGAAGACCAGCAGCGGCGCAGGGTCGGGGCACGCGGGCCGGTAGTGCCGGGCCGGGATGTCGCCGGCCGGGCCCGGTATCGACACGTCGTCGACCGCAACGTGGATCTGGGGCCCGGGAAACTCGGTCAGCTGCCGCATCTGGGCACGGGCGGTGGCGGGATCGTTGTCGGCCGCGAGCCCACTGAGCCCCATGACCCGCAGGCCGGCCAGCGTCAACTGAAGCGTGGCGTCCAAGGTGTTGCCGTCGATGGTGATCGAGCGTCCGCCCGAGAGCAATCGCTTGGCTCCGCTTGGGATATACGGAATGACCTTCATCGCAGCGCTGGCGGCATTGGCCTGCAGGCGGCCGGTCAGCCCCGATGAGCCGCGCAATGCTCCCAGCGGGGAATTTGAGATGCCTGGCAGACTTCGTGTCATGGCTAGTTCCTTTAGTCCCGTGCTCACGCTCAACGACGGTAATGCCATCCCCGCCGTGGGATTCGGTGTATTTCAGATTCCACCGGCGGACACCGAGCAGGCGGTGGGCGCGGCGCTGCAGGCGGGGTACCGGCATTTCGACACTGCGGCGGCCTATCGTAATGAACGTCAGACCGGGCGTGCGATAGCCGGTTCCGGCGTGCCCAGAGACGAACTGTACGTCGTCACCAAGCTGTGGAACGCCGACCAAGGTTACGACAGCACGCTGGCCGCCTTCGACGCCAGCATGGAGCGCCTCGGGCTGGAATACCTGGACCTTTACTTGGTGCACTGGCCGCTTCCGCAGCAGGGCAAGTTCGTCGACACCTTCAAGGCGTTCGCTCACCTGCGTGACCAGGGGCGGGTCCGCTCGATCGGGGTCAGCAACTTCGAGCCCGAGCACCTGAAGGTCCTGATCGACGCCACGGGCATCGTGCCCGCCGTCAACCAGATCGAGCTGCACCCCCGGCTGCCGCAGAGCGCGCTGCGCGAGGTCCACGCGCGTCTGGGCATCGCCACCGAGGCCTGGGCTCCGCTGGGCCAGGGTTCGTTGCTGAGCCATCCGACCATCACCGCCGTGGCGCAGGCATGCGGCCGGACTCCGGCTCAGGTATTGATTAGGTGGCATATCCAGCTGGGTAATATCGTGATCCCCAAGTCGGTGAACCCCGAGCGGATTGCGAGCAACTTCGACGTGTTCGATTTCGAACTCAGCGAACAGGACATGGCGTCGATCTCTTCGCTCGACGACGGAAACCGGCTTGGTCCTGATCCACGCACCTTCGATTTCACAGGCAGGTGAATGACGTGACTGGCGAGTCGGGCGCCGTCCCTTCGATCGGGCTCAATGACGAAAACACGATGCCGGTGCTCGGCCTCGGTGTCGCGGAACTGTCCGACGCCGAAACCGAACAAGCGGTCTCTGCGGCGCTGGAGATCGGCTGCCGGCTGATCGACACCGCGGCGGTCTACGGCAATGAAGCAGCGGTGGGCCGCGCGATCGCGGCGTCCGGAATTCCGCGCGCGGAGTTGTTCGTCACCACCAAACTCGCCACTGCCGACCAGGGATTCACCAGCGCGCAGGAGGCCCTCAAGGTCAGCCTGGAAAAGCTCGGCCTCGACTACGTCGACCTTTACTTGATCCACTGGCCGGCCCCGCAGCTGGGTAAGTATGTGGACAGTTTCGGTGGCCTGATCCAGCTGCGCGGCAACGGCTACGCCCGCTCAATCGGGGTGTGCAACTTTACTGAGGAGCACCTGTCGATAGTCAGCGAATTGACCTTCGTGACGCCCGCGGTCAACCAGATCGAGCTACACCCCCTGCTCAATCAGGCCGAACTGCGCAGCGTCAACGCGCGACACAACATCGTCACCCAGGCCTACAGCCCACTGGCCGTCGGCCGGCTGCTCGACCACCCGGTGGTGAACTCCGTGGCCGCCGAATACAACCGCACAGCGGCACAGGTTTTGATCCGGTGGAACCTGCAGCTCGGTAACGCGGTCGTCTTCAAATCGGGCAAGGCCGAACGGATCGCCAGCAATTTCGACGTCTTCGATTTCGAGCTCGCCGCCGAGCACATGGACGCGCTCAACGGGCTCAACGACGGCACCCGGGTGCGTGAAGATCCGTTGACCTACACCGGTGCCTGACTTGGCTTGTGCGCGCTAGCTAACCCGTCGGGCAACTCGCCGCAGCGTTGCGCAGGACCTGGGCCGACGCTTCGTCGACGGAGAGCTGATAGCCGCGCAGCACTTCGATGAACTGCATGCCGTATTGACACCAGAACGCGGTGTTCGGCGGCATCCACAGCGCGGGTTGGGAATCGCCCTTGTCCTCGTTGGCCTGACCGGACACGGCCAACAGGTTCGCGGGATCGTTGGCGAAGCGCACCCGTTTGGGCGTCGGCCAGTCGTAGGCCCCCATATCCCAGGCCAGAGCCAGCGGGACGATGTGATCGATCTGCACCGAGGCGCCGACCCGGGCGCCACGCTGAAACGCGATGGTGGCGTTGGTGTACGGGTCGTGCAGTGTGCCGGTGGCCACCGCATCGGGGCAGCGTTTGATCGCCACATATGTCTTGTCGACGAGATCACGGTTGAGGATGTCGTTGCGGGTGTCGCATCCGTTGTGGCCTCCGGGCGCGTCGTTGTCGTCGGTCCAGGCATCGCCGAACGCGGCGCGCCGATAGTCGAAGCGATGAATCCTGTTTGGCACCACTGTGATTCCGGCCAGTACGTCGATGCCCGGCTGTACGGTCGGGACATCGGCACGCGCCGCGAAGTCCCGGGCGCGATCGTTGACCGACGCGGTCATCACCTGGTAGGCGACCACCAGTGCCAGCACAGCGACCGCGAGCAGCCCGAGCAGCGTCTTACGGGTCATGATTTGTCAAGATACTCAATACGTTCGGTCCCGGTGAACGGGGCAGCCAGCAGCGCTAACCCGGAGTGTGCCGGATCCTCGGCGTAGACGCGTTCACAAATCTCGCGCGCGGCCTCGATGACCTGGCGGTGTCGCGAAAGCGACAGTAGCCGCAAGGTGATAGGACGCCCGGATTGACTGCGGCCAAGGACATCTCCTTCGTGACGCTCTTCGAGGTCGAGGTCGGCCAGCGCGAACCCGTCGAGCGTTTCTGCTACTGCACACAGTCGCCGGCCCGCCGCGGAATCTGGTGCCGCCCACGTCGCCAACAGACACAGGCTGGCGTGGGCTCCGCGGCCGATGCGGCCCCGCAGCTGATGCAACTGGCTGATGCCGAACCGGTCGGCATCGAGGACCAGCATCACGGTCGCATTCGGCACATCGACACCGACCTCGATCACTGTGGTGCACACCAACACATCGACATCCCCGGCGCGAAATGCCGCCATCACCGCATCCTTCTCCTCGGCGGGCAGCCTTCCGTGCATGAGACCCAAACGCAGCCCGGCCAGCTGATGACCACGCAATTGGTCGAACAACCCGACCGCTGTCGCCGAAGGCCGTCCGCCCTCTTCGGTTTGGCCGGTGGTGTCGGTCTCGTCGATGCGCGGCGCCACGACGTAGGCCTGCCGACCGGCGGCGACTTCCTCACGGATGCGCTGCCATGCGCGGTCCAGCCACGTCGGCTTGTCGCGCACGAAGATGACGTTGGTAGTGATTGGTTGTCGTCCTCGCGGAAGCTCGCGCAGCGTCGACGTCTCCAGATCGCCGTAGACGGTCAGCGCGACAGTACGCGGTATCGGGGTCGCGGTCATCACCAGCAGGTGCGGTGTGATACCGGCGGGAGCCTTGGCCCGCAATTGATCTCGCTGTTCGACGCCAAACCGGTGCTGCTCGTCGACGACCACCATGCCCAGCCGGTGAAATTCGACGGCGTCCTGCAGCAGCGCGTGGGTGCCGACGACGATGCCGACCTGGCCACTGCTGATCTCGTCGCGGACCTGGTTCTTCTGTCCGGCCGACATCGAGCCGGTCAGCAGAGCGACCCGGGTGCCGTCATCCGCACCGCCGAGTTGGCCCGCCATGGCCAGTGGCCCGAGCACATCACGGATCGATCGGACATGTTGGGCCGCTAGGACTTCCGTCGGCGCCAGCAATGCGCACTGATAGCCGGCATCGACCATCTGCAGCATTGCCAGCACCGACAAGATCGTCTTGCCCGAGCCGACTTCGCCTTGGAGCAGCCGGTTCATCGGGCGATTACCGGCAATTTCGCGTTCCAGGGTGCCCAGCACTTCGCGCTGTCCGTTGGTCAGCTCAAACGGCAACTGTTGCAACAATTTTCGTGCCAGGCCGTCAGACCGCGGCGGTGCTGCCGGGCCGGACTCGGAGAGTTCACCGTGCCGACGCACCACCAGCGCCCACTGCAGACCGACGGCTTCGTCGAAGGTCAGCCGTTTTCGAGCGCGTCGGCGCTCGGCTTCGTCTTCGGTGAGATGGATGGCACGCAGCGCCCGGTCCTCCGAGATCAGGTCGTGCTCGGCGATCACCGCCTCGGGTAGCGGGTCGGGTATCGGGTCGAGCACCGCGAGCACCTGGCGCACGCACGAATAGATGTCCCAGCTCTGCACTTTCGTGCTCGCGGGATAGATCGGGTAGAAGGCCCGTTCGAAAGCCTCCTGCAACACGTCACCGCTGACGGCCTGGGACGCCTCGGCGATCTTGCGCAGCGATCTGCTGCCATGCTCCAT
Organism: Mycobacterium shimoidei; assembly: GCF_900417275.1. Lineage (NCBI taxonomy): Bacteria > Bacillati > Actinomycetota > Actinomycetes > Mycobacteriales > Mycobacteriaceae > Mycobacterium > Mycobacterium shimoidei. The sequence continues at coordinate 4,370,441 of NZ_UEGW01000001.1, forward strand.
GCCGTCCGGGGAGTCCAGCACCAAAAAGTCGGGGTGGGTCAGCTGCATGACGCCCCGGTAGTAGCCCACCTCCCCGGAGAGCATGATGCGGGTTCCTTTGCTGAGCTGGTCGCGGAACCACTTCTTGGGATGAAAGAACGTAGCGGTTACCTTGCTCCCACCCGAGCCGAGGGTGACCACCAGGAACCTCTCGTTGGGGCGTTTCTTCATCGGCTTCAACTCGACCCCGGTGATGGTGTCGACGAGCGTGACGTGCTCGCCCTGCGGCGGCCGTTCGTCGGCGGCACCACGCACCGTGGCTCCCTCGACGTAGCTGCGCGGGTAATGGCGCAACAGGTCGTCGACGGTGCGGAACCCGAATGCCCGCTCGAGCGGTTTGGCGGACTTGCCGCCCAGGACGGAATCGAGCCGGTCGCCCAGCGTGGCCATCGCTACTCGACCCCGATCAACAACGCGTCACCGCGATGCCCGGTGTAATACGTCACCAATTCGATTCCCGGATGGTTGTCGTGCACGTGTTGTTGCAGTGCGTCGGCCACATCCACTTGGATGTTCGCCCCTACCAAGACCGTTACCAATTCACCTCCGGGCGCCAGCATCAGATCGAGCAGGCCGATGGCAGCCCGGGTGATATCGGGGGCCACGATCAGCACCTCATCGCCGGCGATGCCCAATCCATCGCCGGGCTCGCAGGTGCCGGCGAACGTCAGCGCTTTTTCGGTTGCCACACGCACTGATCCGTGCCGGGCGGTGCCGACAGCCTGCGCCATGGTGTAGCCGTCGTCGACGGCTTGGCGTCCCGGATCGTGCACCGCGAGCGCCGCCAACCCCTGCACCATCGATCCGGTGGGCAGTGGCACCACGTCGATGCCCCATCCGATGGCGGCCGTGCAACCGGCTACCAGTTCTTCGGCCGTCACATAGCCGTTGGGCAACACCATCACCTGCGCGGCGCCGGTGTCCACGACACCGCGCAGCAGCTGGCGCGCGGTGAGCGCCGTCGTCGGGTCGGGGGCGTCCGGGTCGGGCAGCAGCACACAGGCGCCTTCACTGGCGAACAACTCGGCCGCGCCGTCGCCGTCGACAACGGCCAGCACGGCCCGCTCGCGAGTCCAGCTACCCGGCGGCAGGCCGGTAGCGCCAGCGGTCAGCGCCGAGATCTGGATCCGGCGGGGTTTGCCGAAGATCAGGCCTGCCTCGACGGCGGCGCCGGCGTCGTCGGTGTGGACGTGGACCGAGTAGCCGCCGGCGCCGGCACCCTCGGAGGCGGATGTAGCGATGGCCACCGAGTCACCCAGTTGGCCGAGCCGTTCGCGCAGCGCGTCCGCGCCCGCACTATCGCAGCCATCCAGCAGATACATCACCTCGAACTGCGGTGCCGCGGGTTCGGGACCCGGCTCTGCCGGTTCACGCCGCGGTGACGGCTCGTAGACGGTGCGGGCCGGTGCATGGCCGCTGATGGTCGAACGCAGTGCGTCGAGCAGCACCAACAGGCCGCGTCCTCCGGCGTCCACCACTCCGGCTTCGCTGAGCACGTCGAGCTGCTCAGGGGTTTTTTCCAGCGCAATCGCGGCGGCATCGCCGGCAGCGGTGATCGCCCGGGCCAGCTCCTCGCCGGCGTCGGCGCACTCCTCGACGGCGCCCGCGGCGGCCTGCAGCACCGACACGATCGTGCCGGGAACCTCCCGGCCGCCCATCGAGGCCACGACCAAGTCGACACCATGCCACAACGCCGCCCCCAGCAGCGCGGCGTCGATGCTGGGCAACTGTCCACCCGCTGTTGCGGCCGCGTCGGCGGTGACGTCGGCGATACCGCGCAGGATCTGGGACAGGATCACCCCGGAATTGCCGCGGGCACCGTGTAGAGCGCCCATCGACAGCGCGGCCGCCACCTGGGCGACGTCGTCGGTGTCGGCGCCGGTTTTGGCCTCGGCCAGCGCCGAACGCATGGTGAACAGCATGTTCGTCCCGGTGTCGGCGTCGGCGACGGGGAACACATTAAGCCGGTTGATCTCGTCGATGTGGGTGATCAGGTCGCTGACGGCGGTGTGCGCCCAATCACGCAACGCGGACGCGTCCAGCAGGCGATCCGGTGTGTCCCGTCGAGACAGCTGGCCCACCTCCTTGCGCCTCCTGTAGTGGGCGCCAGCCTATCCAGTGACGCCGACAGGACTGGTCATAAGGCATTCGGCCGTGTTGAGCGTTTTGGTGGTTCCGCTTACCGGCGGCTATCCTGGTCGGGTTGTTCTGGCCACCCGTAACCTGGTCGTTGGCCCCAGAGATTTGAGGAGTTTCAGCTATGGCCGCCGTCTGCGACATCTGCGGTAAAGGCCCCGGCTTCGGCAAGTCGGTGTCGCACTCGCATCGCCGGACCAGCCGTCGCTGGGATCCCAACATCCAGACGGTGCACGCCGTGACCCGTCCCGGCGGCAACAAGCAGCGGCTCAACGTGTGCGCCTCGTGCATCAAGGCCGGAAAGGTTGTGCGCGGCTAGGCGCTCCCGCGAGCTGAGTCCGGCCGCTGGGAAATAGCTCGCAGGACGGCGGGATCGCCGGCGCAGCGTCCCTTTCCCATAGACCCGGAGAAACATTCCGCTGTGCCGCCGGGAGGATCTAGTAGGCGTGGCAGACGCGCCAGTCCCAATTCATCGGGAAGGTCCACAAACGCTCCGCCGTCACCGCGCTGGTCGTCACCTGGGCACCATTGATACGGGTTCGCGGGTAACGGGGAAGATCCATTAACGGGGGCGTCGGGTCGGCTGGGACGGTTGTCGCCGACGGCGCAGCGGTTGGGTTTCGCCATGAGCTGGCCCGCCACGGCATCAACGGCCAATTTCGCCCGCGCAGCAGATACGGCTCGCGATATTAGCCGGAATAGCGTCCTGATTTGCTCTCACGGAACCCATAAGGGAGGGGGCCAATGCGGAGGCGCCGGAGGATTATCGCCATCCCAAATACCCGGAGATACATTGCCCTGACCGGCCGGTACTACGTAGTAGGTGTGGCAGACATCCCAGTTCCAGTTTGGTGGACTTGTAACGAAGGGGCCGCCGGGGCCTCCCCCCGGATCATCCCCTGGGCACCAATGGTAGGGCCCGCCTTCGAGGAACGGGCCATGATATTGCGGCGCAACACGGGGCTCGGCCTGGGCGCTACCCGCGGCCAGTGCCAACCCCGCTACCGCGACGCCGGACAGCAGCGCACCGGCTGCGATCCGTGTCAGGGCGTGGCTGGTGTTCATGGTTGGTTCCTTTCCGGCGTGATGCTGTGCAATTATGCCGGTGAGCGGGCGGTCGCCGGAGGCAATTAGGCATTACGCCCACATTTGGACCGATGTGCGTTTTGCTGGTGCCACAGCATGGGTAAATTTGCCTATTTCTGCTCGACGACCGCCCCGTGCGGTCTCGACCCAACCGATGGTCCCGAAATCGCGAAAGGCTAAGGGACTAGTGAAGACGCTCAAACCACGACCTGGGCATGTTCCAGCCATTGGCCTCCGATGGTCTTGTGGAGGTGCGCCGCGCTGTCGGCCACCTACGGCAGACGCCAGTCGATGGGCTCGGCACCCATCCCCACCAACAGCTCGTTGGCGCGGCTGAACGGCCGCGAGCCGAAGAAACCCCGCGACGCCGACAGCGGCGAAGGGTGTGGCGATTCGATCGCGACACAGTCTTGACCGACCAGCATGGGTTTGAGCGTCGATGCGTCGCGGCCCCACAGGATTGCCACGATCGGCTTGCCGCGATTGACCAGGGCGCGGATCGCACACTCGGTGACGACCTCCCAGCCCTTGCCCCGATGTGACGCAGGGTTGCCCGGCTGCACGGTGAGCACCCTGTTGAGCAGCATCACCCCACGCTGCGCCCACGGCGTCAGGTCACCACACGACGGCACGGGGTATCCCAGATCACTTGTGTATTCGGCGAAAATGTTCTCCAGGCTGCGCGGCAGCGGGCGTACTCCCGCGCCCACCGAGAAGCTCAAACCCACCGCATGCCCCGGCGTCGGATACGGGTCCTGTCCCACGATCAACACGCGCACCTGATCGAAGGGAAATGTAAAGGCGCGCAACACATTCGCACCTGAGGGCAAATAGCTTCGGCCCGCGGCGATTTCGGCGCGCAGGAACTGTCCCATCTCGGCGACCTTCTCGCCGACCGGCTCCAATGCCCGCGCCCAGCCTTCTTCGATCAGTTCACGCAGCGGCCGTGGGGTCACGCCAGCTCCTTCGCCAACAACACCACGCTGCACGGTCACTGTTGCTCTCCTTTGTCCCTTAGTTATCTGCCGGGCTGAACGCCTCCCAGCCCGCATATCCCTGCCACTCCTTGCCGTCGATGAGCACCCGCGCCGGCCCGTCGAGGACCCGCCCGATGACACGCCAGCCCGGCGGGACCGGCCCGGTGAACGCCGCGAGCAGGGCATGATCCTCTCCCCCGCCGAGCACCCACGACCAGGGGTCGGTGTCCACGGCCTCGCCGGCGGCCACCAGCGCATCATGATCAGCGGCCAACGCGTCGGTGGCCAGATCGATGCCCACACCGGATGCCTGGGCGATGTGCCGCAGATCGCCAACCAGGCCGTCGGACACGTCGATCATCGCCTGCGCGCCCGCCTCGGCGGCGGCCAGGCCCTGCCCGTATGGCGGCTGCGGCACCAGATGGCGTCGCCGCAAGTCGTCGAACATCTGAACATCTTTACGCCACAACGTATATCCGGCTGCAGAATAGCCGAGCTCGCCAACGACGGCGACGGCCGAACCCGGCCGCGCGCCGGAGCGCAGCACGGGCGCTCGGCCGTCCAGATCACCCAACACCGTCACCGACACCACCCATTGCGGGCAGTCCACCAGGTCTCCGCCGGCGATACCCGCACCGACCCGTTCGGCCTCCGCCCACATACCGTCGGCCAGCGCGTTGACGTGCCGGGCCGAGGTGTGGGCCGGCGCCCCGAAGCCGACCACGAACGCGGTGGGGTGACCGCCCATCGCCTCGATGTCGGCGGCGTTCTGTGCGATAGCTTTCCGGCCGACGTCGTGGGGCGTCGACCAATCCAGCCGGAAGTGTCGACCCTCGACCAACATGTCGGTCGAGACCAGGACCCGGCCGTCCCCCGCGGCCACGACCGCGGCGTCATCGCCGGGGCCCAACTCGACTGCGGCCGGCTGGCGTCGACCTCGCACCACCTGGTGGATCGTGGCGAACTCGCCGATCTCGCCGAGCGTTCGATCAGGTGTCACGCCACCTCCTGGCCGATTGGCAGGTAGCTTTACTCCGCCGACTTCGGGAGTGTAAGCGCGATGGACAACTACGAGGGGCCGCCACGCGCGGCGCTGATCGCTGCGCTGGTGTTGGCCGTTGGCGCCATCGGTGTCGTGCTGGCGGTCGCGGCCACCCGTCATCCGCCGCGGCAACCGGTCGTCGTGGCCGCCGTGCCGGCGCCGCATACGGACAACGCGGCATGCCGGGCACTTTTTGACGCATTGCCGCAGCGGCTCGGCGACTACCAGCGGGCGCCGATCGCGCAGCCGACGCCCCCAGGCGCCGCCGCGTGGCGCGCCGGGGGCGACGGCGAACCGGTTGTGCTGCGGTGCGGACTCGACCGGCCGGCCGATTTCGTGGTGGGCGCGCCCATCCAGGTCGTCGACGGGGTGCAGTGGTTTGCGCTGCGCCAGGATGATCGCTCCACCTGGTACACCGTCGACCGCCCGGTGTATGTGGCGCTGACGCTGCCGCCCGGCTCGGGTCCGACGCCCATCCAGCAGCTGTCGGATCTGATCGACCAGGTGATGCCGGCCGTGCCGATCAACCCGGGCCGAGGTACTTAGCGCAGGCCCGTCCCGCGTGCCAACGCCGTGTCGACCATGGTGGCCAGCAAGGTCGGATAATCCACGCCGCTGGCCGCCCACATCCGCGGATACATCGAGATCGTGGTGAAGCCGGGCATGGTGTTGACTTCGTTGATCAGCGGCCCATCGTCGGTGAGGAAGAAGTCCACCCGGGCCAGCCCCTGGCAGTCGATCGCCCGGAACGCCCGGATGGCCAGCTCACGAACGGCTTCGCTGATGTCGTCGTCGAGCTTGGCCGGCACGTCCAATTCCGCGCCGTCGTCGAGATATTTGGTCGCAAAGTCATAGAACGGGTCTTCGCGTCCGCGCACACCGGCCACCCGGATCTCCCCGACCGTGCTCGCTTGAACTGTGCCATCCGGGAATTCGAGCACACCGCATTCGAGTTCCCGGCCGACGACCGCGGCCTCGATGATGACCTTCGGATCATGTTGCCGTGCTTGGGAAATCGCGGCTGGCAACGACTCCCAGTCGGCTATCCGACTGACTCCGATCGACGACCCGCCGCGGGCAGGCTTGACGAAGACCGGTAGTCCCAGCCGTTCACGTTGCGCGGCATCCAAAGTCGGTTGCGCGGCCCGCAGCACCGCGTGCGCCCCGACCGGAAGCCCTTCGGCAATCAGCAGCTTTTTGGTGAATTCCTTGTCCATCCCTGTGGCGCTGGCCAGCACTCCGGCACCCACATAGGGCACACCGGCCATCTCCAACAGCCCCTGGATCGTGCCGTCTTCGCCGTACGGGCCATGCAGCACCGGAAACACGACGTCGACCGACGCCAGCACGTCAGCTCCGCCGGGCGCCAGCGACACCAGCTGACCGGCTCGCTGTGGGTCGGCGGGCAAAGCCAGCTCCGTCCCCGAACTAGCAGCGACTCCGGGCAGTTGCCGATTGGTGATCGCCAATGCGTCGGGGTCGTTATCGGTGAGCACCCACGAGCCGTCCGGGGTGATCCCGACCGCAACGACATCGAACCGCTCCGGATCCAGATTGCGCAGGATGCTGCCGGCCGAGACACAGGAAATGGCGTGCTCGTTGCTGCGTCCGCCGAACACAACGGCGACGCGGACACGGCCACGGGCACTCACAACCTAGAGAGGCTACCGGGCATCGTGCCGGGATATCAGGTGACGACCCGTGGCGACCGGCTAGCGCCCGCGATCGTCACTCCGGCTTGGTGCTACGCCCGAGCAGCAACAACACCGCTTCGCCGACCGACAGTCCCTTATGGCACACCCGGTGTACCGCGTCGGTGAGCGGCATTTCGACGTCGTAGCTGGATGCCAGCGCCAGCACCGACTGGCACGACGTCACCCCCTCCACCACGTGGCCCTCGCGCGCTTGCAGCGCTGAATCCATCGTCCCGCCCCGGCCCAGGCACTCGCCGAACGACCGGTTGCGCGAATGCGGCGAGATGCAGGTGGCCACCAGGTCCCCCACTCCGGCCAGGCCGGCCAGCGTTGTTCCTTTGGCCCCCAAGGCAATTCCGAGCCGCATGATCTCGGCCAAGCCGCGGGTGACGATCGCCGCCGCGGTGTTCTCGCCAAGGCCGACACCGGCTGCCATTCCGCAGGCCAGCGCGATGACGTTCTTGCACGCACCGCCGATCTCGGTGCCGATCACGTCGGCGTTGGTGTAGGGACGGAAGTAGCCGGTGTTCAGCATTCGCTGCACTGCCACCGCACGACCGGAGTCGCTGCAGGCCACCACGGTGGCGGCGGGCTGGCCCTCGGCGATCTCGCTGGCCAGGTTCGGTCCGGAGATCACCGCGACCTGCGCAGGGTCGACGCCGGTCACCGCGACGATGACCTGGCTCATCCGCATCAGCGTGCCCAATTCGATGCCTTTGGCGAGGCTGACCAGCGTCGCACCCTCGCGGAACAACCCCGTCCACTGCTCGAGATTGGCCCGCATCGTCTGCGCGGGCACTCCCAGCAGGACCGTCGAGGCTGAGCTGAGCGCCTCAGCGGCGTCGTTGGTGGCGCGGATCGATGACGGCAGCACAACCCCGGGCAGGTAGGCGGAGTTGCACCGGGTGGCGTTGATCTCTTCGGCGACCTCGGATCGGCGCGCCCACAAGATGACGTCGACGACGCCCGCGTCGGCCAGCACCTTCGCCAGCGCGGTGCCCCACGCACCGGCCCCCATCACTGCAGTCGTGCCAGTCACCTGTGCAACCCTAACCTGGCGACGATGCAGTGGGCGCAGCCCGCACAGGCCGGCACCCGACGCTGGCAGGATTACCGTATGGGCGGCATACGAGCTGGTGATGTCGGCCTGATCATTGCCGTCAAGCGGCTGGCCGCCGCGAAGAGCCGCCTGGCGCCGGTGTTCTCAGCGTCGACCCGGGAAAATGTGGTGCTGGCCATGCTGGTCGACACCCTCACCGCAGCCGGCGGCGTTACGGCGCTGCGCTCGATCACCGTCATCACACCCGACGACGCCGCAGCCGCGGCAGCGAGGGAACACGGCGCCGATGTGCTCGCCGACCCCACGCCTGAAGGTCATCCCGACCCCCTGAACAGCGCCATTGCCGCGGCCGAAGAGGTGGTGAGCCAATCAACGCCCAATATCGTTGTGCTGCAAGGAGATTTACCGGCGCTGCAGACACAGGAACTCACTGAAGCGATCCGTGCGGCGCGCGCCTACCGGCGCAGTTTCGTCTCCGACCGGCTTGGTACCGGAACCTCGGTACTCTGCGCGTTCGGCGATGCACTCAACCCACAGTTCGGCGCGGACTCTGCCGCGCGGCACCGGCGTTCGGGGGCGATCGAGCTGACCGGGGCATGGCCCGGCCTGCGCTGCGATATCGACACCCCCGCCGACCTGGCCGTCGCGCGCCGCCTCGGAGTGGGTCCTGCGACGGCCCGCGCGATTGGGACCGCCCGGTGAGCTATGCACCAACTGCGCATCGAAGTCGGCCGCTCGGTGGCAACACCACCCGCTGATGGGCAATGATCAAAGTGTGACCGAAACCGAAGCCAGGGCAGCCACGGCCGCCGAGGAGCGGCCTGACCAGCGGATGTGGCATCCGGGTGACTCCGCGCCGGGCGCACCACCTGCCGCGACGGCGGCCGCGGCCTCCGTCGAAGATGAGCTTCCCGAGCACCGCTACCTCAACCGGGAACTGAGCTGGCTGGACTTCAATGCGCGCGTGCTCGCGCTCGCGGCCGACACCTCGCTGCCGTTGCTCGAGCGGGCTAAATTCCTGGCGATCTTCGCCTCCAACCTCGACGAGTTCTACATGGTTCGCGTCGCGGGCCTCAAACGCCGCGATGAGATGGGCTTGTCGGTGCGCTCCGCGGACGGATTGACCCCGCGAGAGCAATTGCGACGCATCGGAGAGCAGACCCAACAGATCGCCAGCCGGCACGCGCGCGTGTTCCTCGACTCCGTGCGGCCCGCGCTCGCCGACGAGGGCATCCACGTTGTCACCTGGGCCGACCTGAACGACGACGAACGCGACCGACTTTCCGAGTACTTCCACGAGCAGGTGTTCCCCGTCCTCACGCCGTTGGCGGTCGACCCGGCCCACCCATTCCCGTTCGTCAGCGGGCTGAGCCTCAATCTCGCGGTCACCGTGAAGCGACCCGACGATGGCGGCACTCACTTCGCCCGGGTCAAGGTGCCCGACAACGTCGATCGCTTCGTCGAACTCAAAGCGAGTGAGGATCGCGATGGCAAGGTGCAGGTCCGGTTCCTGCCAATGGAGGAACTGATCGCGGCCTTCCTTCCGGTGCTCTTCCCCGGGTTGGAGATTGTCGAGCACCACGTGTTCCGCATTACCCGCAACGCCGATTTCGAAGTCGAGGAGGACCGCGACGAGGATCTGCTGCAAGCGCTGGAGCGGGAACTGGCGCGGCGGCGGTTCGGGTCACCGGTGCGGCTCGAGGTGGCCGACGACATGACCGAGAGCATGTTGGAGTTGCTGCTGCGCGAACTCGATGTGCATCCTGGCGACGTCATCGAGGTGCCGGGGCTGCTCGACCTGTCCTCGCTGTGGCAGATCTACGATCTCGACCGTCCGGCGCTGAAGGACCCGGCATTCGTTCCGGCCACGCACCCGGCGTTCGCCGAGAAGGAAACTCCCAAAAGCATCTTCGCCACACTGCGGGAGGGCGATGTGCTGGTGCATCACCCGTACGATTCGTTTTCCACCAGCGTGCAGCGATTCATCGAGCAAGCGGCCGCCGACCCGGGCGTGCTGGCAATCAAGCAAACGCTGTATCGCACCTCGGGTGATTCACCGATCGTCACCGCACTCATCGACGCTGCCGAAGCCGGCAAGCAGGTGGTAGCGCTGGTCGAGATCAAGGCACGCTTCGACGAACAGGCCAACATTCGTTGGGCACGTGCACTCGAGCAGGCGGGCGTGCATGTGGTGTACGGGCTGGTGGGCTTGAAAACACATTGCAAGACCTGTTTGGTGGTGCGGCGCGAAGGTTCGACGATTCGTCGTTACTGCCACGTCGGCACCGGCAACTACAACAGCAAGACCGCCCGACTCTATGAAGACATCGGCCTGCTTACCGCCGACCCCGACATCGGCGCTGATCTCACCGACCTGTTCAACTCGCTGACCGGTTATTCGCGCAAGCTGTCCTACCGCAACCTTCTGGTGGCGCCGCAGGGCATCCGCACCGGCATCATCGAGCGTGTTGAGCGTGAGATCGCCGCGCACCGCCAAAGCGGCGACGGGCGCATCCGATTGAAGATGAATGCACTCGTCGACGAACAGGTCATCGACGCGCTCTACCGCGCATCGCAAGCCGGCGTGCGTGTCGAGGTGGTGGTGCGTGGCATCTGTGCGCTGCGGCCCGGTATGGAGGGGTTCTCCGAAAACATCACAGTGCGGTCAATTCTCGGTCGCTTTTTGGAGCACTCGCGAATCATCCACTTCCGCTCCATCAACGAGTTCTGGATCGGGAGCGCCGACATGATGCACCGCAACCTCGACCGGCGCGTCGAGGTGATGGTTCAAGTCAAAGACCCCAGGCTCACGGCGCAACTCGACGACATTTTCACCTCGGCGCTAGACCCGGCAACCCGGTGCTGGGAGCTGGGAGCGGACGGACAATGGACGGCGTCACCACGGGCTGGCCATACCGTCCGCGATCATCAGGTATCACTGATGGAGCGACACCGCAGTCCGTGATCGAAATTCACATCTCGCCCCCTCGGCCAACGGGCGATGCGCCGTCTGCGCGGCCCGAATCGACCTGCAGGAGTTAGGTTGTCAGCACAAACCTCGCCGGAGGACGCGGCGGGCAAGACCGTGTGGGCCGCCGGTGCGGTGCTTTGGCGGCCCGGGCACGACGACTCCACGACCGAGGTCGCATTGATCCACCGACCACGCTATGACGACTGGTCGCTACCCAAAGGCAAAGTCGACCCCGGCGAAACCGAACCGGTGACCGCAGTGCGAGAGGTGTTCGAGGAGACCGGCCACCGGGCGCACCTGGGCAGGCGGGTTGGGACCGTGACCTATCCAATCGAGCAGGGGACCAAGAAGGTGCGGTACTGGGCGGCGCGCAGTCTCGGGGGGAAATTCCGCCCGAGCCGCGAGGTAGACGAGCTTTTGTGGCTGCCGGTTTCCGCGGCCATGAAAAAAGTGTCCTATCCGCAAGACCGAAAGATTCTGCGTCGGTTCGGCAGATACCCCGCCGATACGCAAACCATTTTGGTGGTTCGGCACGGTACCGCGGGCAGTAAGTCCCGCTTCAAAGGCGACGACACCAAGCGACCATTGGATAAAAAGGGTCGTGCGCAAGCCGAGGCGTTAGTCGGTCAGCTATTGGCTTTCGGTGCCGAGGATGTCCATGCCGCCGATCGGGTGCGCTGCCACCAGACTGTCGAACCGCTCGCCGAGGAACTGGGTGTTCAGATCTGCAACGAGCCCACATTGACCGAGGAGGCTTACGCCGAAAATCCCAAGCGCGCGCGGCGGCGGATCCTCCAGATCGCCAAACTGGGCCGCACGTCGGTGATCTGCACGCAGGGCAAAGTCATTCCAGACCTGATCACCTGGTGGTGTGCTCGCGACGGCGTGCGCCCGGATAAATCCCGCAACCGCAAGGGCAGCACCTGGGTGCTGTCCCTTTCGGGCGGGCGCATGGTAGCCGCCGATCACATCGGCAGCGCGCTGGCCAAGAATTCGCTGATTTAACACACAGATTCGCCGCGGACGCCACACAGTAGCGGCGACCGCGACGAATCCGTGTTTTGGCTGGCCTTACCGACGACCGCGGCGAGCAGCCGTCTTCTTGGCTGCTGTGCGCTTGGTCGCCTTCTTGGCGGGTGCGCGCTTGGTGGCCTTCTTGGCCGCTGTGCGCTTGGTCGCCTTCTTGGCGGGTGCGCGCTTGGTGGCCTTCTTGGCCGCTGTGCGCTTGGTCGCCTTCTTGGCTGCCGTGCGCTTCGTCGCCTTCTTGGCCGGTGCTTTCTTGGCAGCTTTGCGAGCCGTAGTTTTCTTCGCGGCTGTCCGCTTGGCCGCTTTCTTCGCCGGTGACTTCCTGGCACCGGACGCTGTGACACCACGCTTCACCGCAGGTCCTTCCGCTGGGAGGCGCTGTGCGCCAGAGACAACCGCTTTAAACTGAGCACCCGGACGAAACGCCGGCACCGACGTGGGCTTCACCTTTACGGTCTCGCCCGTGCGCGGATTGCGAGCTACGCGCGCAGCCCGACGCCGCTGTTCGAATACACCGAACCCGGTAATGGTGACGCTGTCACCCTTGTGCACCGCGCGCACAATGGTGTCGACGACGTTCTCCACGGCGGCAGTAGCCGACCGACGATCCGAGCCCAATTTCTCTGTGAGTACGTCGATGAGCTCTGCTTTGTTCATGCAAACCCTCCGAGGTTAGTGGCCCTTGTTGGACCGACTAGAACACACGGTAAACCCTAACCCGGCAAATTTCCAAGAGCCACGCGCAATTTCAATGGCGTGTAGCGGACTTTTTTGGAATCCGGTTGCCGCCCTTGGTCGGTGGACTGGCGCGTACCGGGGTGTCAAATAGGCTGTCCGGCGCTCCGGAATTCGGGGCGAATCGAGGGTCTGACTAAGCGGTGAGGGTGCGTGGTTTCCACCCGGGCCGAGTCGCCTCGAAAGTCTCTATCCTGTCGAGTTTTCGCAGCGTAAGGCCTATATCGTCGAGTCCTTCCGCCAGCCGCCAGGCGGTGTAGTCGTCAATGTTGAACGGCACCACCACCGTTCCTGCGGTCACATTCCGATCTTGAAGATTGACAGTGATTTCCAACCCCGGACTCTGCTCGATCAGCTTCCAGAGCAGCTCGACATCATCTTGGGCGACTTCGGCCGCCAACAAGCCCGCCTTGCCCGCGTTGCCGCGGAAAATGTCGGCGAAGCGCGACGAGATCACCACCCGGAATCCGTAGTCCATCAGCGCCCACACCGCATGCTCACGTGAAGATCCGGTGCCGAAATCCGGACCTGCGACCAGTACTGAACCCCTGTCGAACGGACTGAGATTTAGCACGAAAGAAGGATCTGTGCGCCAGGCGGCGAACAATCCGTCTTCGAAACCCGTTCGGGTTACCCGCTTCAAATAGGCCGCCGGAATGATCTGATCGGTGTCCACATTGGATCGCCGCAATGGCACTCCGATACCGGTGTGGGTGTGAAAGGCCTCCATGTTCGGTCTCCGTTTCTTGTGGTGTCAGTCCAAGTCAGCCGGGGCCGACAGCTTCCCGCGCACCGCCGTCGCCGCGGCCACCGCCGGCGACACCAGATGGGTGCGACCGCCCTTGCCCTGCCGCCCTTCGAAATTGCGGTTGGACGTCGCTGCGCAGCGCTCTCCCGGTGAAAGCTGATCCGGGTTCATCCCCAGACACATCGAGCAGCCCGCCTGGCGCCACTCGGCCCCTGCCGCAGTGAAGATCTCGGCCAGCCCTTCGGCATCGGCCTGTGCGCGCACACGCATCGAACCGGGAACGATGAGCATCCGCACACCGTCGGCGACTTTTCGGCCACGCAACACCTCAGCCACCGCGCGCAGATCCTCGATACGACCGTTGGTACATGACCCGACGAAGACGGCGTCCACGGCGATGTCCCGCATCGGGGTACCGGGCGCAAGGTCCATGTATGCCAACGCCTTCTCCGCGGCCTGCCGCTCGGCGTCATCGGCCATCAGTTGCGGGTCCGGCACGCTCGCCGCCAGTGGCACGCCCTGGCCGGGATTTGTCCCCCAGGTGACGAACGGACTCAACGAGGCGGCGTCCACATAGACCTCGGTGTCGAATTCGGCACCAGGGTCGGTGCGCAGCCCGTCCCAGTACGCCACCGCGGCATCCCAGTCGGCACCCACCGGGGCGTGCGGTCGGCCACGCAAAAACTCGTATGTCGTCGCGTCAGGCGCCACCATTCCCGCCCGGGCGCCGGCCTCGATGCTCATATTGCAAATGGTCATCCGGGCCTCCATCGACAGCGATTCGATGGTGCTGCCGCGGTATTCGATGACATGCCCCTGACCGCCGCCGGTCCCGATCTTGGCGATGACTGCCAAGATGATGTCCTTGGCGGTCACGCCGGCCGGCAGCTGACCGTCGACATTGATGGCCATCGTTTTGAACGGCCGCAACGGCAGCGTCTGGGTGGCCAGCACATGCTCGACCTCGGAAGTGCCGATGCCCATTGCCAATGCGCCGAATGCGCCATGTGTCGAGGTGTGGCTGTCACCGCACACGATCGTCATACCGGGCTGAGTCAGGCCCAACTGCGGGCCGACGACATGCACGATGCCCTGTTCGATGTTGCCCATCGGGTAAAGGCGGATTCCGAATTCATCACAATTTCGCCGCAGCGTCTCCACCTGGTTTCGGGACACCGGATCGGCGATCGGTTTGTCGATGTCGACAGTCGGCACGTTGTGGTCTTCGGTGGCAAGCGTCAGATCGGGACGTCGCACCCTTCGATTGGCCAGACGCAAACCATCAAAGGCCTGCGGGCTGGTGACCTCGTGAACCAGGTGCAGGTCGATGTAGATCAAATCCGGTTCCGTGCCGCCGCCGGACGACACCACATGGTCGTCCCAAACCTTCTCGGCAAGAGTGCGCGGCCTCTCGGCAGCTGTGGTCATCATTCGTCTCGATTCACTTGGTTCTCACTATATGAGACGTTAGTATTCCTATGTGAGACAGGATAGCGGTATCGGCGTTCTCGACAAAGCCGTGGGTGTGCTGTACACGATCGCGGAATCGCCATGCGGCCTTGCCGAATTGTGTGAGCGCACCGGCCTGCCTCGAGCCACCGCGCATCGGCTGGCCGCCGGCCTGGAGACTCACCGGCTGCTCTCGCGCGACGGCGAGGGACGCTGGCGGCTCGGGCCCGCGGTCAGCGAGCTGGCGGCGCAGGTCCACGATCCGCTGCTGGCGGCCAGCGCAGCGGTGCTTCCGTCGCTGCGGGAGACCACCGGCGAAAGCGTGCAGGTGTACCGCCGCGAGGGAAGCTGGCGAATCTGCATCGCCGCACTGGAACCCCCTGCGGGCCTTCGCGATACCGTTCCGGTCGGTGCGCGGCTGCCGCTGACCGCCGGATCGGGCGCCAAGGTGTTGTTGGCTTACAGCGATGCCGCCACCCAGCAGGCCATCCTGCCGACCGCGAAGTTCACCGAACGCGCGCTGGCCGAAGTGCGTCGGCGCGGGTGGGCGCAGAGCGTGGCCGAACGAGAGCCCGGTGTGGCGAGTGTGTCGGCGCCGGTGCGCGATACGCGTGGCACGGTGATCGCGGCGATCTCGGTGTCCGGGCCGATCGACCGGATGGGGCGACGACCCGGTGCGCGATGGGCGGCCGATCTGTTGGCGGCCGCCGATGCCATGACTGGCCGGCTATAGCAGCACCGGAATCGACGTTTGACACACTGACGCCATGGGAATCAATCAGCGCGCGAGCATCGTGATGTCGTCCGACGAGATCGCCGATTTCGTTGCCAAGAGCCGCACCGGGACGCTGGCCACCATGGGCCCCAACGGTCACCCCCACCTGACCGCAATGTGGTACGGCGTGATCGACGGCGAGATCTGGCTCGAGACCAAGGTCAAGTCGCAGAAGGCGGTCAACCTCAAACGTGATCCGAGGGTGAGCTTCTTGATCGAGGACGGCAACACCTACGACACCCTGCGCGGGGTTTCCTTCGAGGGCGTCGCCGAGATCGTCGACGACCCTGAGGTGTCGCACCGGGTGGGGGTCAGTGTGTACGAGCGCTACACCGGGCCCTACAGCGATGAAATGAAGCCCGTCATCGACCAGATGATGAACAAGCGGGTCTGCGTGCGCATCGTGACGCACCGCACGCGATCCTGGGATCACCGCAAACTCGGCCTGCCGCACATGCCGGTGGGCGGCTCGACCGCGCCAGCGGTACTGGGCGCCGAACAATAAATTCGTTTTGTAGCCCCGATGGTGTGTGGTTTCAGGACATGCGAATAGCGTGTCGCAAGACATCGGAATAAGGTGAGCGCCCGACTGTCGGCGGGTGTCGAAGGCTCGTCTAGTCATCACTGCCGTTGTCGTTGAGGGCCGCAGCCAATCTGAGGTGGCCTTCGAGTATGGGGTCTCCCAGGGCTGGGTCAGCCGGCTGGTGGCCCGCTACCGTCTGGAGGGCGAGGCCGCATTCCAGCCGCGCTCACGCCGGCCGCACACCACCCCCACCCGGCTGGCGCAAGACACCATCGAGCTGATCATTGAGCTTCGGGAAAAGCTGGCGAGCAAAGGCCTCGACAATGGGCCGTACACGATCGCCTGGCATCTGCAACACCGCCATGGGTGCATCGTCTCGGCCGCCTCGATCTACCGGCATCTGCGCGCGGCCGGGCTGATCGCACCCCACCCGCACAAGCGGCCCAAGTCCTCTTACATCCGCTTTGCCGCTGAACAACCCAACGAACGCTGGCAAGCCGACTTCACCCACTGGTGGCTAGCCGACCACTCTCACGTGGAGATCCTCGACTGGCTCGACGACCATGCCCGCTACGTCCTCTCGCTGACCGCCCACCTGCGCATCACCGGACCCATCGTGCTCGACACATTCCGCAAAGCCTATGCAACTCATGGCATTCCAGCCTCAACCCTGACCGACAACGGCATGGTCTTCACCACCCGCCTTTCCGGCGGCAAAGGTGGCCGCAACGCATTCGAAAACGAGCTACACCGCCTGGGCGTCACCCAGATCAACTCCACCCCCAACCACCCCACCACCTGCGGAAAAGTCGAACGCTTCCACCAGACCCTCAAAAAATGGCTCACCGGACAACCCCGCGCCACCACCCTCGCCGAGCTACAAACCCAACTCGACACCTTCGCCGAGGAATACAACCACCGCCGCCCACACCGATCCCTGCCCCATCACGCCACCCCCGCCACCGCCTACACCGCCCGACCCAAAGCCAACCCAGCAACATCCATCGACACCCACAACCGGGTACGCACCGACCGCATCGACCAATTCGGAAAACTCACCCTGCGCCACGCCGGACGCCTACACCACATCGGCGTCGGACGAACCCACGCTCGCACCCGTGTACTCGTCCTCGTCCAAGACCTCAACATCCGCATCATCAACGCCACCACCGGCGAACTCCTCCGCCAGCTAACACTCGACCCCACCCGCGACTACCAACCCCGCGGCATGCCCAGCGGTCGACCAACAAAAAAGCCCAAACCCTAAACGAGGGTTCGGGCTATTCGTATGTCTTGAGACATCACATTTGTAGCCCCGATGGGATTCGAACCCACGCTACCGCCGTGAGAGGGCGGCGTCCTAGGCCGCTAGACGACGGGGCCAGAACTGATCCGAGGTGTCAGCATAGCTCACCACGGTATGCCCACCTAATTGCTTGCAGCGGGCGAACTTTGCTGGGGTACCAGGACTCGAACCTAGAACGGCTGAACCAGAATCAGCTGTGTTGCCAATTACACCATACCCCATTGAAGGCCCGAAACTGCTGGTCACGGCCTTGCGCTGCCGTTGCCCCCAGCCGCTCGAGGGCCGACGTGCAGACTACCAAATATCACTGTAGCCATGTTCACGCCAGTCCGGCCCGCGCGGATCGCAGCCGTTGCAGAGTCCGCTCGCGCCCCAGTAGTTCCAGCGATTCGAACAGCGGCGGGCTGACCAGCGCACCGGTTGCGGCGACGCGGATCGGACCGAAGGCTTTCCTCGGTTTGAGTTCGAGACCCTCGAGCAGTGCGGCCTTGAGGGCGCCCTCGATGGCCGCGGCTGTCCAGTCCGTCGCCCCGTCCAGCGCCGCGATGGCGGCGTCCAGAACGGGGGCCGCGTCCGCGCCGAGCTCCTTGCCGGCCGCCTTGGGGTCGATCGTGTACTCGTCGTCGTTGAGAAACTTCAGCAGCGCCCAGGCGTCCCCGAGCACGACGATGCGAGTCTGCACGAGCCGCGCGGCGGTGGCAAAACCGGCGTCGTCCAAGCCCGTGGAATGTCCGTGCGCCTCGAAATATTCCCGCAGCCTGCCGGTGAAATCGTCGGCGTCGAGTAGCCGGATGTGTTCGGCGTTGATTGCGTCGGCCTTTTTCTGGTCGAACCTGGCGGGATTGGGGTTGACGTCGCGAACGTCGAATGCGGCCACCATCTCATCGAGGCTGAAAACGTCGCGGTCTCCGGAGATCGACCAGCCGAGCAGCGCAAGGTAATTCAGCAAGCCCTCGGGAATGAAGCCACGATCGCGATGGGCGAACAGGTTCGATTGGGGGTCGCGCTTGGAGAGCTTTTTGGTCCCCTCTCCCAGCACCATCGGCAGGTGCGCGAATTCGGGCACCCGTTCGGCCACCCCGATCCGAATCAGGGCCTGGTACAGGGCGATCTGTCGTGGCGTCGAAGGCAGCAGGTCCTCACCGCGCAGCACGTGGGTGATCTTCATCAACGCGTCGTCGACCGGGTTGACCAACGTGTACAGCGGATCTCCGCTCGCCCGGGTCAACGCGAAGTCGGGCACCACGCCCGCTGCGAACGTGGTGGGCCCACGCACCAGGTCGTCCCAGCCGAGGTCCTCATCGGGCATCCGCAAGCGCAGCACGGGCTTACGGCCCTCGGCCAGGTAGGCCGCGCGCTGCTCGTCGCTGAGGTTGCGGTCGAAGTTGTCATAGCCCAGCTTGGGACTGCGGCCGGCCGCCAGATGACGGGCTTCGACTTCCTGCGGCGTCGAGAAGGCTTCGTACACCTCGCCCGCAGCCAGCAGTCGGTTCAGCACGTCGCGGTAGATCTCGGTTCGCTCCGATTGCCGGTACGGGCCGTAGGGGCCACCCACTTCAGGGCCCTCGTCCCAATTGAGTCCCAGCCAGCGCAGCGCGTCGAGCAGCGCCAAATAGCTTTCCTCGCTGTCACGTTCGGGGTCAGTGTCCTCGATGCGAAAGACGAAAGTGCCGCCGGTGTGCCGGGCGTAAGCCCAGTTGAACAGCGCGGAGCGCATCAATCCGACATGTGGAACCCCAGTCGGCGACGGACTGAATCGGACCCGCACGCCGCTCATGACTTGTCCTTGCGCACAACGGGATTGCTCAACGTTCCGATCCCCTCGATCATCACACTGACGGTGTCGCCGTCTTCGATCGGCCCGACCCCTTCCGGTGTGCCGGTCAGGATGAGATCGCCCGGCAAGAGTGTCATCACGCTCGAGATCCACTCTACGATCGCGCCGACGTCGTGAATCATCATCGAAGTGCGGCTGCGCTGCTTGATCTGGCCGTTGACCTCGGTGCACAACTCGACGTCGGACGGGTCGAGGTCAGTGACGATCCATGGTCCCACCGGGCAGAAGGTGTCGTGCCCTTTGGCCCGTGTCCACTGCCCGTCGGCTTGCTGCTGATCGCGGGCTGTCACATCGTTGGCAATGGTGTACCCGAGGATGTTGTCGGCGGCCTGTTCGGCAGCAATGTCTTTGCAGGGCCGGCTGATCACCGCAGCCAGCTCGCCCTCGAAGTGAACCGGTGATGCGTTGGCGGGTAAGCGGATCGGAACATTCGGTCCGATAATCGCGGTGTTGGGTTTGAGGAAGATCACCGGATCGGGCGCGGCGGCTCCCCCCATTTCCGCGATATGTGCGGCGTAATTCTTTCCGACGCAGACCACCTTGCTGGCCAGCATGGGCGCCAGCAGCCGCACATCGGCCAGTTGCCAGGAGCGGCCGGTGAACGTCGGTGTGCCGAATGGGTGTTCGGCGATTTCTCGGGCAGTCATCCCGCCGGGGTCGTTCGGGTCGCCGTCGATGCTGACGAAGGCGACGCCGTCCGGGCTCGCGATTCGGCCTAGGCGCATTCGTGGAAGCTTAGTGACGGTCGTAAGCGCGGCGAAGCCGGGCGCAACGGGCCGGCACGAAAAGGCAGAGCCGGTCGTAAGCGCGGCGAAGCCGGGCGCAACGGGCCGGCACGAGTATTTAGTGATTGGAGTCGCGGCGACCGCCGGTGACCATCGTGACCAAGAAGTCCTCCAGGTGCTCGCGCCCGACGTCGAGTTCGTCGCGCAGCCACAGCGTCACCAGATCGAAGCCACCGGCGACCAAGGTGAACGCCGCCAGGTCGATGTCGGGGTCGAGCGAGTCCTGCTCGCTCAGCAGTGCGCGACCCTGATCGGCCATGACCTTCGCCAGCATCCTGATCAGGTCGAGGCGACGCGCCCGCAAACCATCGGTCGCCTGCGATTGGATCAGCAGCCGCCCGCGGCGGGGATCGTCGGCCAGAAAATCCAGCCCGCTGCCGATCGCGGCCCGGGCGCGCAGCACCGGGTCGGGTGGGGTCGCTTCGATCGCGGGCAGCAGCTTGTCGAATGCGCGGCCGATCTGGTCGTCGAGCATGGCCAGCACCAGCTCGTCGACGTTGCGGTAGCTCTCGTAGAAATACCGGTCGTTGAGCCGCGCCCGGGAGCAGACCCCCCGCACGGTCAGGGCACCGACGCCGACGTCGGCGACCAGATCCAGTGCGGCGTCGAGGAGCACGGCCTGCCGCCGGGACCGCCGTTCGCTTTGGGTGGCACCGCCGTAGGTGCGTGCCGTGCCCGCCATGGTGTCGATTGTGGCACCCTTGACCCCCAGGAGTGTCTGGTGAACACTGTCACCAGATTTTCGTCTGTCGATGTGGGAGGCCCGCCGGTGAACCCTCGCAATGAAAAATTGCCGGATCCGCCGTTCCTGTCCGGGTTTCCGATGAACGTGTTCATGCGTTTGTTGGCGCCCGGGGACGTGCGCGCCACCGTCGCGCAACGAGAGTCGTTCCGCCGCTTCGCCAACATGGGTGACCCGCTCGCCGACGCCGTTGTGGCGATGATGCAGCGATTGCCCACCGGCGAGGGGCGGCGCATGTTCGAAACAGCTGTCGACCAGGGCATCGATGCGGTCGAGGACCCACCCGAGGAGTTGGTGGCATTCTTCGCCCAGGTCGACGACCGTCCGTATTGGCTGGACCAGGCCAAACTCGACCTCGCGGTACGGGTGACGATGCGCACGGGGCTGTGGGGCATCGCGCTGGCGCTGCCCGGCCTGGCGCTCACTGGTGGCTACCTGGCGTCCAAAGCCGACAAACCACTGGTCGGCACCGGCGATCTGCGCCGGATGGCGCCGCGCCGGCTCAACGAGACGGCGACTTGGTTCATCGACGTGACCTCCCCCGACGGCCTGGACCGGTTCGCTCCCGGGTTCACCGGCACGTTGCGAGTGCGCTTGATGCACGCAATGGTGCGTGCCGCCATGGCCCGCCGCGACGACTGGGACTTTGCCGCCTGGGATCACCCCGTCAACCAGGTGCAGCTTGCCGGCACGCTGATGCTGTTCTCGCTCGCGAACCTGGCCGGGTGTCAGGCCATGGGTGTCAAGTTCTCCCGGCGCGAACGCGACGCTGTCTTTCACTTCTGGCGCTACGTCGGGCTGCTGATGGGCGTTCACCCCGAACTGATCCCGGCAACCGAAGACGACACCTGGCGATTGTTCTGGCTGGAAGCCGACACCGAGTTCCTGCCCGATCAGGACTCCTACCGGTTGGCCCAGGCGCTGCACTCCGGTCCGCCCGACGAAGATCCGCTCACGGCATTGGCCCGGACCTACTTATCGTCCTACAGCCGGCTGGTACTGGGGCGCTCGCATGCCGACCAACTCGGCTTGCCGGACAACAAGCCGCTGCAGGCGGCGGTGCTGGCCACTTCGGCGATCAACCGGATGTTCGAGCTTCGCCGGTTTATCCCGGGCGCCACCCGGCTCAGCGAGGAGCTCGGGCAATGGTCGCGGCGGCGTTTCGTGGAGCGCGGATTTGCCGCCACCGGCGGTGACCGCACCTATCGTCGTCACGACGCGTTGGCCGTCGCTGGCTGACGCTGGAATATAAAGGTGTGCCGGTAGCCACACTCAGCGCGACGCGCCGCTGGTAGCGGTACACGCACAACCGCGCATAGTCTCATCAGCACCGTCGCCGGATTCGGTGTGGGACCATAGTTCGAATGGCGCCGGAGTCGCTCGGTACTGGAGCTCGCTGGTCGATGGTCGCCATCTCGCTGGCCGTGACCGCGAGTGCCTTCATTTTCATCAACGGCGTCGCATTCCTGATTCCCGCGCTGGAAGCCGAGCGCGGCACCGCGCTTGCCGAGGCCGGCTTGTTGGCAGCCATGCCGAGCTTCGGAATGGTGGTCACGCTAATCGCCTGGGGCGCATTGCTGGACCGGGTGGGCGAACGAGTCGTGCTCACGGTGGGCTCGGCGCTGACGGCGGCCGCGGCCTACGCCGCAACGACGGTGCATTCCCTGATTGCCATCGGGGCTCTTCTCTTCGTCGGTGGTATGGCCGCAGCCAGTTGCAACACCGCCGGTGGCCGGCTGGTGTCCGGCTGGTTTCCGCCGCATCATCGCGGCCTGGCGATGGGGATTCGGCAAACCGCACAGCCGCTGGGAATTGCCATGGGCGCCATGGTAATTCCCGAACTCGCCGAACGCGGTCCAGTGGCAGGTCTGATGTTTCCCGCATTGATGTGCACGGTCTCAGCGGTGGCCAGTGCAATCGGCGTGATCGATCCGCCGCGCAAGCCGCGCGCTTCGGCGACCAAGCAGGAGCTGGCCAATCCGTATCGCGGTCCGAAAGTGTTGCGGCGCATTCACATCACGTCGTCGCTGCTGATGATGCCGCAGACGGTGACGGTGACCTTCATGCTGGTCTGGTTGATCGACGACCACAACTGGTCGACCAAGTCGGCCGGCGCACTGGTCACTGTTTCGCAATTGATCGGCGCCGCGGGGCGGGTCCTGGCCGGACGATGGTCGGATCGAGTCGGCTCGCGGATGCGGCCGCTGCGGACCATCGCCGTAGCCGCAGCGCTGGCGATGTTCCTGCTGGGCGTCATCGACCGCGTGGGTTGGCGACTCGAGGTGGCAGTCATGGTCGCCGCGTCGGTAATCGCGGTGCTGGACAACGGGTTGGAGTCGACCGCGATCACCGAATACGCCGGGCCGTATTGGAGCGGGCGCGCGCTGGGCATCCAGAACACCACGCAACGACTTACCGCCGCGGCCGGGCCGCCCCTGTTCGGCGCCCTGATCACCGCGGCCGGTTATCCCACCGCATGGCTGGTATGCGGGTTGTTCCCGCTCGCGGCGATCCCGTTCGTCCCGACGCGCGTACTGCCGCCGGGCCTGGAGCCTAGAGCGCGGCCGCAATCCGTTCGCCGACTTCAGTGGTGGCAAGCGGTTCGGGCGGGCGGTTGGCCAGATGCGACTCCACCGCCCGGTCCACCCGAGCAGCGGCAGCATCCTCACCCAGGTGGGACAGCAACAGCGCCACCGACATGATCGCTGCGGTCGGATCGGCGATCCCCTGACCGGCGATGTCCGGTGCGCTTCCGTGCACCGGCTCGAACATCGACGGATTTGTCCGAGTGGCGTCGATGTTGCCGCTGGCGGCCAACCCGATTCCGCCGCATACCGCGGCGGCCAGGTCAGTGATGATGTCCCCGAACAAGTTGTCGGTGACGATCACGTCGAAGCGGCCCGGATCGGTGACCAGATGGATGGTCGCGGCGTCGACGTGCTGATACGAAACTTCGACATCGGGATACTTCTCGCCGACGTCTTGAACGCTACGCGACCACAGATCTCCGGCGAAGGTGAGGACATTGGTCTTGTGCACCAGGGTCAGCCGCTTGCGCCGCTGCTGAGCGCAGTCGAATGCGTACTGGACGACTCGACGCACACCGAAGGCGGTGTTGATGCTGACCTCAGTGGCCACCTCCTGGGCAGTACCCACCCGGATCGCGCCGCCAGTGCCGGTGTAGGGCCCTTCGGTACCTTCACGGACGACGACGAAATCGATCTGCGGATTCGCGGCGAGCGGGCTTCTTACCCCCGGATACAGTCGCGCCGGCCGCAGGTTGATGTGGTGATCCAGGGCAAAACGCAAGCGCAGCAGCAGACCACGCTCGAGCACCCCGCTGGGCACCGACGGATCACCGATGGCGCCGAGCAGGATTGCATCGTGCGCGCGAAGCTCGTCGAGCACCGAGTCGGGCAGTACCTCGCCGGTGGCGTGAAAGCGTCGGGCTCCCAAGTCGTAGTCGGTCTTCTCCACGCCGGGCAGCACCGCGTCGAGCACGCGGACCGCTTCGGCCACCACCTCGGGCCCGATCCCGTCGCCGCCAATGACCGCCAGTTTCACGAGAGGTCAACCACTTCCAGCTTGTTCGCGTCGACGGCGACGGCGATCGCCGAGCGCACGTCTTCAGGCACGTCGCGGTCCAGGCGCAACAGGATCGTCGCGCTGGGGCCTTCGGCATCCTCGGACAGCTGTGCGGCCTGGATGTTCACTTCCGCCGCGCCGAGCAAGGTGCCGATCTTGCCCAGCGCTCCGGGCCGGTCGACGTAGTTGATCACCAAGTTGATCCCCTGCGCACGCAAATCGAAGTTGCGCCCGTTGATTTGCACGATCTTCTCGACCTGTTGCGGCCCGGACAACGTGCCGGCCACGTTGACAACCGAGCCATCGGAGGCGACTGCGCGGACGTCGACCATACTGCGATGGTTGGGACTTTCGGTGGCCGTGCTGATTTCGGCTACAACTCCGCGCTCCTCGGCGATCGCCGGGGCGTTGACGAACGTCACCGGATCCTCGATCACCGCCGAGAACAAGCCGCGCAGAGCTGAAAGCCGCAGCACCCCAACATCTTCGGCAGCCAGCTCACCGCGCACTTGCACCAACAGCGAGGTGGGCAGCTCGTCGGAGAGCGCGCCGGCCAGCAAGCCGAGCTTGCGCACCAGATCCAGCCAGGGCGCCACTTCTTCGTTGACCACTCCGGCGCCGACATTGACCGCGTCGGGGACGAACTCTCCTGCCAGTGCCAGCTTCACGCTTTCCGCGACATCGGTACCCGCCCGATCTTGCGCCTCAGCGGTCGACGCCCCAAGGTGCGGGGTCACCACCACTTGCGGAAGGTCGAACAGCGGGCTGTCGGTGCACGGCTCGGTGGCGAACACGTCGATGCCCGCGGCGCGCACGTGCCCACTGGACACGGCTTGGGCCAGCGCCGCCTCGTCGACAAGTCCGCCCCGCGCGGCGTTGACGATGATGACCCCGGGCTTGGTCTTGGCCAGCGCCTCTTTGTCGATCAGGCCGGCGGTTTCGGGCGTCTTGGGCAGGTGCACCGAGATGAAGTCGGAGCGTGCCAGCAGTTCGTCGAAGGTCAGCAGCTCGATGCCGAGCTGCGCGGCCCGCGCGGGCGACACGTAGGGGTCGTACGCGACGATGTGGGCGCCGAAGGCGGCCAGCCGCTGGGCGACCAGCTGCCCGATACGGCCCAGGCCCACCACGCCGACGGTCTTGCCGAAGATCTCGGTGCCCGAGAACGACGAACGCTTCCATTGGCGCTCACGCAGCGATGCGTCGGCCGCGGTGATCTGTCGGGCGGCGGCCAGCAGCAGCGCCAGCGCGTGCTCGGCCGCGCTGTGGATGTTCGACGTCGGGGCGTTGACCACCAGCACGCCACGGGCCGTGGCGGCCTCGACGTCGACGTTGTCCAGCCCAACGCCGGCGCGCGCGACGATCTTGAGCTTGGGCGCCGCGGCCAGCACCTCAGCGTCCACGGTGGTGGCCGAGCGCACCAGCAGCGCGTCGGCGTCGGGCACCGCGGCCAGCAGCTTCGACCGGTCCGGGCCGTCCACCCAGCGGACTTCTACCTGGTCACCCAGGGCCTCGACGGTCGATTCGGCAAGTTTGTCAGCGATCAAGACAACAGGCAGGCTCACGCGGGTCAGCCTAGCCGGGCGGAAAACTACGCCGAGATCGACGTTAGCGTGCGGCGCAGTCGGCCTTTTCCGCGCTGATGTCGATCTCGACGAAACGGGGCGACCGCAGGGTCCCTACCATCACGGGATGGACGTCACCGTCGTCGGCAGCGGACCCAACGGACTGACCGCCGCCGTCATCTGCGCCCGTGCGGGGCTCTCCGTGCAAGTGATCGAAGCCCAGTCGACCTTTGGCGGCGGTTCGCGAACCATGGCCGACCCGGAGTTTCCCGGGGTGCCGCACGACATCTGTTCGGCGGTGCATCCGCTGGCGCTGGCGTCGCCGTTCATGGCGCAGTTCGACCTGTCCGCGCGCGGCGTGAAACTGATGGTGCCAGAGCTGGCCTACGCCAACCCGTTGCCGGACCGTCCAGCGGCGATCGCCTATCACGATCTCGAGCGGACCTGTGACGGCTTGGAACACGGCGCATCGTGGCGACGCCTGCTGGGCCCGTTGGTCGAGAATTCAGATGCGGTGGTCGGATTGCTGCTCGGCGACAAACGCTCCGTGCCGACGGCCGTGCTACCCGCCCTCCGTTTGGGGATGCGGATGCTTGCACAGGCCACCCCCGCCTGGCGGTCGCTGGCCGGTGAGGACGCCCGGGCCCTGTTCAGCGGCGTTGCCGCTCACACGATTTCGCGTATGCCCTCGCTGGTGTCAGCGGCCGCCGGATTGATGCTCGCGACGCTGGCCCACTCGGTGGGCTGGCCCATTCCAGTAGGTGGCAGCCAGGCGATCGCCGATGCATTGATCGCCGATCTGCGTTCACACGGCGGCGAACTGACCTGCGGTGTCGAGATCACCGAGCCACCGGGCGGTGTCGTGCTCTACGACACCGCACCCACCGCGCTGTTGGGAATTTTCGGGGACGCGCTGCCGCCTGGTTACGCGAAAGCGTTGCGCCGATACCGATTCGGGCCTGGCGTAGCCAAGGTCGACTTCGTGCTCAGCGACGACATTCCCTGGACAGATGAGCGGCTGGCGCAGGTGCCGACCTTTCACCTCGGCGGCACCCGGGCGCAGATGGCGCAGGCCGAAGCGGAGGTGGCCGCGGGCCGGCACGCCGAGTGGCCGATGGTGCTGGCCGCCACCCCCTACGTCTGCGACCCGGATCGGATCGATGCCGACGGCCACCGTCCGTTGTGGACCTACGCGCACGTGCCTTCGGGCTCGACAGTGGACCAAACTGAGGCTGTCACAGCGATTTTCGAGCGGTTCGCGCCGGGCTTCCGCGACATTGTGGTGGCGGTTCGCAGCGTGCCTGCGGCGCGGCTGGCCGACCACAATGCGAACTACGTCGGCGGCGACATCGGGGTAGGCGGCAACTCCGCGCGGCGGGCCATCCTCGGCCCGACGCCACGGCTCAACCCTTGGACGACGCCGATTCCCAAGACATACCTGTGCTCGGCGGCGACCCCACCTGGCGGCGGCGTGCACGGCATGTGCGGCTACTACGCGGCACGAACGGTGCTCAAGCGTGAGTTCGGTATCCGCGAGCTGCCTGCGATGACGCCCTGACGAAACTGTCGGTAGGTGGCGACCGCCGAGGAGGGGCTAGGCCGTTTCCGTGATCGGGCGGTCCACCCAGCTCATCAGGTCGCGCAGCTTTTTGCCGGTCACCTCGATGGGATGCTCGGCGTTCTCCTTACGCAGCCGGGCGAGTTCCTTGCCGCCGCTTTCAACGTCGGCGACCAGCTTCTTGACGAAGCTGCCGTCCTGGATGTCGCGCAGGATCGCGCGCATGCGCTCCTTGGTGTCCGCGTCGATGACCCGCGGGCCCGACAGGTAGCCGCCGAACTCCGCGGTGTCGGACACCGAGTAGTTCATCCGCGCGATCCCGCCTTCATACATCAGGTCGACGATCAGCTTGAGCTCGTGCAGGACCTCGAAGTACGCCATCTCCGGGGCGTAGCCCGCCTCGACCATCACGTCGAAGCCGGCCTTGACCAATTCCTCGGTGCCGCCGCATAACACAGCCTGCTCACCGAACAGGTCGGTCTCGGTCTCTTCTTTGAACGTGGTCTTGATGACCCCGGCCCGGGTGCCGCCGATGCCCTTGGCGTAGGACAGCGCCAACGCCTCCCCTTCGCCGTTGGGGTCCTGGGCCACCGCGATCAGACAGGGCACGCCCTTGCCGTCGACGAACTGCCGACGCACCAAGTGCCCCGGGCCTTTCGGCGCCACCATCGCCACGGTGATATCGGCGGCCGGCTTGATCAGCTCGAAATGGATGTTGAGTCCGTGACCGAAGAACAGCGCATTGCCCGGCTGCAGATTGGGCTCGATCTCGTTTTTGAAGATGTCGGCCTGCGCGGTGTCGGGCGCCAGCAGCATGATGACATCAGCCCACTTGGCCACCTCGGCCGGTGTGTCGACTTCGAGCCCCTGCTCGGCGACCTTGACCCGCGACTTGGAGCCCTCCTTGAGACCGACCTTCACCTGAACCCCGGAGTCGCGCAGGCTCAGCGAGTGCGCGTGCCCTTGGCTGCCGTATCCGATGACGCCGACTTTGCGGCCCTGGATGATCGACAGATCCGCGTCGTCGTCGTAGAACATCTGCACTGCCACTGTGTTGCTCCTTATCTGTGCCAACCCGCTGCGCCCGGCTTCGCCGCGCTGGCGGTCGCCACGGTTTTCGATGAATTATTTGGCGGTGCCGATGCCACGCGGACCGCGGGACAATGACACCACTCCGGATTGGACAATTTCGCGCACACCGAACGGCTCCAGCACGCGCAGCAGCGCGTCGAGCTTTCCCGGCGCGCCGGTCGCCTCGATGGTCAACGACTCTGGGGAGACGTCAACTACCTTGGCGCGAAACAGGTTCACCGCTTCGATGACTTGACTTCGAGTACCGGCATCGGCGCGAACTTTGATCAGCGCCAATTCCCGGGCCACCGCGTTGTCGTCGTCCTGCTCGACGATCTTGATGACGTTGATCAGCTTGTTGAGCTGCTTGGTGATCTGCTCGAGCACCGTGTCCTCGGCGGTCACGACGATCGTCATCCGGGACATGTCTTTTTGTTCGGTGGCGCCCACCGCCAGCGACTCGATGTTGAAGCCTCGCCGGGAAAACAGCGCCGCGACCCGCGCCAGCACACCGGGCTTGTCTTCGACGAGCACCGAAAGTGTATGAGTCTTCACCGGTTCCGCGGAGCTCATCAGGCGTGCCCCTCGTTGCCTTCGTCGTCGAACAGCGGACGAATCCCGCGAGCGGCCTGGATCTCGTCATTGCTGGTGCCTGCGGCGACCATCGGCCACACCTGCGCGTCGGCGCCCACAATGAAGTCGATCACCACCGGGCGGTCGTTGATCGCCTGCGCCTGCTTGATCACGTCCTCCACGTCTTCGGCACGCTCGCAACGCAATCCGACGCAGCCCAACGCCTCGGCCAGCTTGACGAAGTCCGGGATTCGGTGTGAGTGGGTGGCCAGATCGGTTTGCGAATACCGCTCGGCATAGAACAGCGACTGCCATTGCCGCACCATGCCCAGGTTGCCGTTGTTGATCAGCGCCACCTTGATCGGCGCACCTTCGATGGCGCAGGTGGCCAGCTCCTGGTTGGTCATCTGGAAGCAACCGTCGCCGTCGACGGCCCACACCTCGGCGTCCGGGCGGGCGATCTTGGCGCCCATGGCCGCCGGGATGGCGAAGCCCATGGTTCCCAGGCCACCGGAATTCAGCCAGGTGCGCGGCTTCTCATACTTGATGAACTGCGCGGCCCACATCTGGTGCTGGCCCACCCCGGCGACATATACCGCGTCGGGTCCGGCCAAGCGGCCCAACGTTTCGATCACGTACTCGGGGCTCAGGCTGGCGTCGCTTTGCGGCCCATAGCTCAACGGGTAGGTGGCCTGCACGCCGCGCAGGTACTCCCACCAGTCGTGGAGGTCGAGGCTGACCGCGTCACGGCGCAACGCGGCAATCAAATCGGTGATGACGGCCTTGACGTCGCCGACGATCGGTACGTCGGCGTTGCGATTCTTGCCGATCTCGGCGGGGTCGATGTCGGCGTGGATGACCTTGGCCTCGGGCGCGAACGAGTCGAGCTTTCCAGTCACCCGGTCATCGAAGCGGGTGCCCAGCGCGATCAGCAGGTCACTGCGCTGCAGCCCCGCCACCGCGGCCACGGTGCCGTGCATGCCCGGCATGCCCAGGTGCTGGGGGTGGCTGTCAGGGAAGGCGCCGCGGGCCATCAGCGTGGTGACGACCGGGATACCGGTTAGCTCAGCGAGGTCGCGCAGCTGCTCCCATGCCTCGCCGCGGATGATCCCGCCGCCGACGTAGAGCACCGGTTTGCGGGACGCGGCGATCAGCTTGGCGGCCGCCCGGACCTGTCGATTGTGCGGTTTGGTGTTCGGTTTGTAGCCGGGCAGGTGCATCCGCGGCGGCCAGGCGAACGTGCACTCGCCCTGCAAGATGTCCTTGGGGATGTCGACGAGCACCGCACCCGGGCGTCCGGTGGCTGCGATGTGGAAGGCCTCAGCCAGCACCCGGGGAATCTCGTCACCGCTGCGGACCAGGAAATTGTGCTTGGTGATCGGCATGGTGACACCGGAGATATCGGCTTCCTGGAAGGCGTCGGTGCCGATCAGCGACCTTCCGACCTGCCCCGTGATCGCGACCACGGGCACCGAGTCCATCTGCGCGTCCGCCAGGGGCGTCACCAGGTTGGTGGCGCCGGGACCCGAGGTCGCCATGCAAACCCCGACTTTGCCGGTGGCGTGCGCGTAGCCGCTGGCCGCGTGCCCGGCTCCCTGCTCGTGGCGGACCAGCACGTGGCGCAGCTTCTTCGAGTCGAACAGCGGGTCATACACCGGCAGCACAGCACCGCCGGGAATCCCGAAGATGACCTCGACGTCGAGTTCCTCCAACGACCGGATCACCGCCTGTGCTCCGGTAAGCCGTTGCGGCGCAACGTGTTTTGATGGGGTTGCGGCCGCCGGCACGCCGTTGGCGGTGTGCGGCGGTCGCGTGGTGGGTGCGCTCACTGGTTCCTCTTTGAGTTCTGTTCGGTGGTCTCGAGACGGTGGCAACAAAAAACCCTCGCCAGCTCAGCTGCTGCACGAGGGTTGCGCGTTGGTGCTCTATACCTAGTCAGCCACCAACGCGCCGACCGATTACTACGAGCATTCCGCGGCTGTCCATAACGGTTGACGGTAGTCTCTGCACAGGTCAGCCGTCAAATCCCGGTCCCATAAGCCCTTCGGTTAAGCCCTTCCGTCGAGATTGCGCACAGGGTCGTGGTTTCGCTCGCGGCACAGCCCTACACGCAATTTCAACAGGCAAGGGGCAATGACATGATGCCTACGTGGCCCAACAGCCGGTGGTGATCAAGGTTTCGCCGATGGCACATTTCGCGGTCGGTTTCTTGACGTTAGGCCTGCTGGTGCCGGTATTGAGCTGGCCGATCACCGCGCCGCTGCTGGTAATTCCGATTGTGTTGTCGGCGTTGATCGTTCGGCTGCGCACCGTTGCCGACGAAACCGGCGTGACCGTTCGGACGCTGCTGGGCAGCCGAGCCGTGCGCTGGGACGACATCGACGGGCTGCGGTTCAGCAAGGGTCAATGGGCGCGCGCACACCTAAAGGAGGACGGCGAGCTGCGGCTGCCCGCGGTCACATTCGCGACCCTTCCGTTGCTGACCGAGGCAAGCGGCGGGCGGGTGCCCAACCCTTACAGCTAGTCGCCTACGAAAGCGGATTGGCGCCGTTGAGCAAGATCCACACCGCGACGCCGCCGCCGATGCCCACCAGCAGCGCCCCGAACGAGCCGATAAACGGTCGTCGTGCCCAGCCCCGGCCCGCGTCGAAGCCGTAGCGACCAGGGCCGATCAGGATGACCGCGGCCGCCGCCACGATCAGGGTGATTTCGTACTCGTGGCCGTGGGGCAAGAAATACGGGAAAGACCGCGGGTCGTGGCCCGATAGCCCGGCCAACAGGCCGTTGATCAGGTAGGCCAGCGCCCCGGCGGCGGCCAGCGGGGTAAACAGCCCCAAGACCAGCAGCACGCCGGCGAGAATCTCACCGCCCGCGGCGACGTAGGTGAGGATGTCGGCGTGCTGATAGCCGACGTCGGACAGTGAGTCCTTGAACCCGGCCAGACCCTGCCCGCCCCACCAACCGAACAGCTTCTGCAACCCGTGGGCGATCAGCACTGCGCCCAACCCCGCCCGCAGGACCAGTTGACCGAGATCCTGGGTGCCACGCCGCCCC
This sequence comes from Mycobacterium shimoidei, assembly GCF_900417275.1. Lineage (NCBI taxonomy): Bacteria > Bacillati > Actinomycetota > Actinomycetes > Mycobacteriales > Mycobacteriaceae > Mycobacterium > Mycobacterium shimoidei. The sequence continues at coordinate 4,402,775 of NZ_UEGW01000001.1, forward strand.
GCGGCCCGGATCCGCGGGTCGTCTTCCTCGGCGTCCATGCCCGGAGGCATAAACATCGCATGGCGGCCGCTCTCGGGCGGCTGGACGTAGGGCAAAGGCTGTGAAGAGCCGATCGGGCCGAATCCGGGCCCAGACGCTTGCGCACTCCCGCTGTCGTAGTGCGGGATCGTTGTCGTCTCGAAATCGCCTGCATAGGTGGCTGACGGCAGGTCGTCTTCCGGGTCAACCAGGCTCGCGGTGGCCGGGCGTCCCGCGGCTGGCGCCGCGGAATCCTCCGGCCGTCGCCAACCTGTGTCATGCGATTGACTGGTCACGCGTGTCAGGGTAAGGGCACTTCGCCCGAAATTGGGGATTTGAGGTGCCCTTTTACCCAACTGATGCACGCGGCTCGCGACACGCGTCCCCAGGCCGGCATAGCGGGCGCGGCTGCCTTATCCGTAACCTTGCGGACATGCGGTTTCGGCGATCGGCTCGGGGCGGGTTCGCCGCGTTGTCCGTGGCGCTGCTGGTGGTGAGCGGATGCGCCCGGTTCAACGATGCCCAGTCGCAGCCGTTCACCACCGAGCCGGAGCGCCATGCGCCGTCGACGTCGACGCCTCCTCCACCACCGCCGCTGCCCGCCAAGCCGTTCCCCAAGGAGTGCCCCGCACCGGGCGTGATGCAGGGCTGCCTGGAGAGCACCAGCGGCCTGATCATGCTCCCGGACAGCAAGTCGGCGCTGGTCGCCGAGCGCACCACCGGCGCGGTCAAAGAGGTTTCCGTCAGCGCCGAACCCAAGGTGAAAGTCGTTATCCCGGTCGACCCGTCCGGGGACGGCGGCCTGATGGACATCGCGCTGTCGCCGACCTACTCCCAGGACCGGCTGATGTACGCCTACATCAGCACCCCCAGCGACAACCGGGTGATCCGCATCGCCGACGGCGACATTCCGAAAGACATCCTGACCGGAATACCGAAGGGCGCCACCGGGAACACCGGCGCGCTGTTGTTCACCAGCCCGACCACGCTGGTCGTGCTGACCGGCGACGCGGGCAATCCCGCGATGGCCGCCGATCCCGGGTCGCTGGCCGGCAAAGTGATCCGCATCGAACAGCCGACCACCCTCAACCAGGCCCCGCCGACGACCGCGCTGACCGGAGTGGGCGCCGGCGGCGGCCTGTGCCGGGATCCGGTCGACGAGTCCATGTATGTCGTCGACCGCGCTCCGACCGCGGACCGCTTGCAACGCATCACCAAGGACTCGAAGATCTCCACGGTCTGGACTTGGCCCGACCGGCCCGGCGTGGCGGGCTGCGCAGCCCTGGACGGCACCGTGCTGGTTAACCTGATCAACACCAAACAGACTGTGGCCGTGCATTTGGCGCCGGCCACCGGAGCGGTCACCGGCGAACCCGACGTGGTCCGCCAAGACACCCACGCGCACGCCTGGGCGGTGCGGATGTCCCCGGACGGAAATGTCTGGGGCGCGACGGTCAACAAGACGGCCGGTGACGCCGAGAAGCTTGACGACGTGGTCTTCCCGCTCTTCCCGCAGGGCGGCGGGTTCCCGCGGGCCAACGAGGACAAGACGTAGCGATTTAGGCTTCGTGGCCGGGCTCCAGGTCGGCGACATCGGCGAAGCTGACCAGATCCTCGTCAGTCGAAGGGGCGTAGGCGGCGACGGGTTCCAAAAGGTGACCGACGTGGTCGCCGACGTCGATGCGGCTCAAGGTCTTTCCGACGAACCAGCCGACCGCATCGTCGAGGATCGGCATGCCTTCTGGACCGCGGTGCCAGGCGCAGCGCGCGAATTTGTCGATGCGGTCTCCGGTTTCGCCCCCGAAGAGGCGGGCCAGGCCGATGTCGCGGCGCGACAACACATGCACCGCCAGGTGCTCGGATTGGCCGGCCACCCGGAAAGTGTGGTTCTTCCTGGATATCCCGACGAAGAATCTCGGTGGCCGCAGGCTGGTCTGGGTGGCGAAGCCCACCAGGCAACCTGACGGATGACCGTCGGCCTGGGTGGTGACCACGAACATCGTGTAGTCCAGCATCGCGACCAGCCGCTCGAAACCGTCATCGCTCATCACGTCATGATGACCGCTGGCGCCGCGCACCTCTAAACCCGCGCCAACCGCCGATTGACGGCGTCGCGATGGATGCGACCAAAGTTGTAATACGCCGCGCACGCCCCCTCCGGCGACACCATGCAGGTTCCGATCGGTGTCTCGGGGGTGCAGGCGGTGCCGAAAACCTTGCATTCCCAAGGCTTGAGCACACCCTTGAGTACCTCACCGCACTGGCATGCTTTCGGATCCGCGACGCGCAGGCCAGGCATCGCGTAGCGCAGTTCGGCGTCGAAGTCGGCGAAATCGTCGGACAGGCGCAACGCACTTTGCGAGATGAAGCCCAGCCCGCGCCATTCGAAGTGCGGACGCAACGCGAACACCTTGCCCATCAACGCCAGCGCCGCGGGGTTGCCGTGTTCGGGCACCACCCGCGAGTACTGGTTCTCCACTTCGCAGCGACCCTCGCGGATCTGGGTGAGCAGCATCGCCACCGATGCCAGAATGTCCAGCGGCTCAAACCCCGACACCACCAACGGTTTTCCGTACACCTCCGGGACAAATCGGTACGGACGATTGCCGACCACCGTCGACACGTGCCCCGGCCCGATGAAGCCGGACAGCCGCAAGTCCGGGGATTCCAGGATGGCCTTGATCGGCGGGACGATCGTGACGTGGTTGCAGAACACGCTGAAGTTGGTCAGACCCAGCTCGCGGGCTCGTACCAGGGTGACGGCGGTGGACGGCGCGGTGGTCTCGAACCCGATCGCGAAGAACACCACTTGCTTGTCCGGTTTGTCCGCCGCGATCTTCAGGGCGTCCAGCGGCGAGTAGACGAAACGCACGTCGGCGCCGCGCGCTTTGGCGTCGAGCAAGCTGCCGTTGGATCCGGGCACCCGCATCATGTCGCCGAAACAGGTGAAGATCACGTCCGGTTGTTCGGCCAACCACATCGCGTCGTCGACGCGGCCCATCGGGATGACGCACACCGGGCAGCCCGGACCGTGTACCAACTCGACGTTTTCGGGCAGCAGATGTTCGATGCCGTGCCGGTAGATCGTGTGCGTGTGCCCGCCGCAGACCTCCATGAACTTGAAATGCTCCTTGTCGCCGGCCAGGCGCTCGATGACGCCGATCAATTTCCGGGCGGCGGCCGGATCACGGAACTCGTCAACGAATTTCATCCCGAATGCCTTTCAGAGAATGGACGACGAATCGAACGCGTCCATTTCGGTGGTATAAGCCTCGCCGAGCTTCTGGACGGCAGCCAAGGTGAGCAGCGCCTCGGATTCGTCGATCTTGGCCATCGCGAAGCCGACGTGCACCAGCACCCAATCGTCAGGCTCGGGCATGTCGTCTTCGAGCAGCCGCACCGAGATCGTGCGCTGCACACCACTGACGTCGACCTTGGCCAAATAGTTCTCCGCGTCGGTGATTTCGACGATCCGCCCCGGAATGCCAAGACACATATCGCTTCGCTCTCTCTCTCAGCAGATCCGCGGCAGCGGGTCATCGACGAGCATGTCGACAATCCGGGTGCCGCCGAATCCGGTTCGCACTATGACGGTTTCGGCCGGTTCCGCCATGATTTCTCCTATTACGGCCGCCTGGGCGCCCAATGGGTGTGACCGGATCACCGCCAGTGCGGCCTGCGCCTCCTCGGGTGCGACGACGGCGACGAACTTGCCTTCGTTGGCGACGTAGAGCGGGTCGATGCCGAGCAGTTCGCACGCGCCGCTGACCATCGGCTGGACCGGAAGCCGGTCCTCTTCCAGCAGGACCGCCAGGCCGCACGCCTGAGCGAGTTCGTTGCAGACGGTGCCGACACCGCCGCGAGTCGGGTCACGCAGCCAGCGGGTGGATGGGGCGGCGGCCAGCAATGCTTCCACCAACGGGCTCACCGAAGCGGTGTCAGAACGGATGTCGGCTTCGATGGCCAGATCGCCGCGGGCCAGCATCACCGCCATCCCGTGATCGCCCATCGATCCGCTCAACAGCACCTTGTCACCGGGACGCACCGAAGCCGGCGAGAGCTGACGCCCTTCAGGGATGATGCCGGTGCCGGTGGTGGTGATGAAGACGCCGTCGGCCGCGCCGTTGGGCACCACCTTGGTGTCTCCGGTGACTAATTGGATCCCGGTGGCCGCGGCTGCCGCCGCCATGTCGGCGACGATCTCTTTCAGCTCGGCGATCGCAAAACCCTCTTCCAGCACGAAGGCAGCCGACATCCATTGCGGCACAGCGCCGGCCACTGCAAGGTCATTTGCCGTGCCATGAACGGCGAGTTGCCCGATCGAGCCGCCCGGAAAGCGTCTGGGCTGCACCACAAAGGAATCGGTGGACATCACCATCCGCTCGCCGCCGGGCAGGGCGAGCACCGCGCCGTCACCCAGGCATTCCAGCACCGGGTTGCGGAACGCCTCCATGAACACCGCGTCGACCAGGGCCGCCGACGCCTTCCCGCCAGCGCCGTGGGCGAGTGTCACGTGCTCGTCGAGCAACCGGGGCCGACGCCGACGGAAGGTCTCGATCCGTTCGATCACCTCGCCTTCGGCGAAGCGCGGACCCGAGGCCAGGTATTCGTTCGCTGATTTCGGCATCAGACCCCCATCTGTTCGTGCGCCAACTGTTCGTGTACCGCGCGCCACAGCTCGTAGCCGACCAGCGCCTGGGCCTCCTGAATCCGGTGCACGCTTTGGGAGCGAACGACAAAGCACGCGTCGACGTCGTCGCTCTTGGCGAACTGGCCGCCGTCGTATCCGGCGAAACCGACCGTGTACATGTCGCGCTTGCGGGCTTCGGCCAGCGCGGCCATCAAGTTGGGCGAGCTGCCGCTGGTCGACATGGCGATGGCGATGTCGCCCGGTTTGGCGCGGGCAATTAACTGCCGCGCGAATACCAGCTCGAAGCCGACGTCGTTGCCGAGCGCGGTGATGATCGCCTGATCGGCGGTGAGCGACCACGCGGGCAACGGGTCGCCGATCGGTGGTCTGGCGAACAAGCGGGCCAGCGTGGTGCAGTCGGTGCAGCTGCCGCCGTTGCCGAAGGTGAACATCCGCCCCCCGGCGGCGAACCGGCGCGCCATCTCCGCGGCGGCACTCGCCAGCAACTCGGAGTTTTCCGCGACCGTGGCGCGGCGCAACGCCAAGCTTTGCGAGGACTTGGCCTGGGCGGAGGCGGTCAGGTCGGCGAGCAGTGACTGGGGATCGTGTTCCTGCGCGTCGATGAACGGATAGAGGAAGTTGGTGGGTTCGTCAGTCATCTGCGTCCATCACATTCATGCGTCGCTCCTCCTCATCGCTTCGCTCTGCATCGTCGCCGACGCGGCTGATCGCGGTGCCGGCGTGTACCAGCACCAGCTCCCCCGCGGCTACCGGGTCGACCAGGGTGGTGGCGATCGTCTCGACACCGCGCGCGGTGCGGACGGTGGCCGTGCCGTCGGTCGAGGCGGCCACCACCTCACCGAGCCGGCCTTCGTCACTACACGTGACGCAGACGTCGTCGTCGCACTCCGGCTTGAGCAGGCCCGGATGCTCGAAACAGACGTGCGTCAGCTCCCACAGCAGGTGGAAGAACAGCACGAAGCCGCCGGTCGCCGGGATGCGCGGATCCGGGTCGTCGATCCACAACACGTGATCGGCCATGCCAGCGGCGGGCCGCTCACCGTTGCCGATCCAGACGGTCGTTGCGCCCCACGCCGGGCTTCGGCGCATCACCGCCCGCACGTCCGGCTGATCGGCGCCGGCGACGGCAATCACGATGTCGCCCGGTCGCACCGATACTCGAACCAAATCGACCAGTTCGGGCCCGGTGATGGCCACCGCGGGCAACGCGCGCTTCCCGACGATGACCGGATGGATGAACTCGACCGCGATATGAAGCGCGTGCGGCTCCCAACCCGGCGCGATCGACCACATCGTGGCACCGGCCGCGAACCGTTTGGCCAAGGCGAACGCGGTGGCGGCCAAATCGGCCATCAGCTCAGCGCCCAGCCCGCGGTCGATCGCGGTGCTCGTTGACATGAATCACCTTCCTCCAACGCCGTCAGCACCGAAACCGCCGCCTGGCCGAGCGCCAGCCCGCCATCATTGGGCGGAACGGTCCGGTGGGTCAGCACCTCAAAACCCTCGTGCTGCAGGAGTTCACGGCATGCCCGTAGCAGCAGCACATTCTGGAAGACCCCGCCGGTGAGTCCCACCAGCCGCACGTCGCCGGCAACCAGGCCCACCACCTCGGCGACCGCGGCCGCCACCGCCTGATGGAATCCGGCCGCCAGCTCTGCGGGTTTGATGCCAGCGGACAGTCCCGAGGCCATGGTGCGGATCATTGGGATCGGGTCGATGATCCCGTCGTCGCGCACGACCATGGACAGTGGCGCCGGCTTGTGGGCGGCCGAGTCGGCAAGTACCTCTAGTTCAATGGCGGCCTGCGCCTCGTAGTCGATTCGGTGCCGCACACCGAGCAGCGAGGCGACGGCGTCGAACAGCCGGCCCACACTCGAACACGGCACACAATTAACATTGGATTCTAATTGTGAACGGACCAGCCGTAATTCGGCTGATGTCGCGGCCGCAACCGGCGCGAGATCAGGACTCCACTCGACACCGGCCAGCCATAGCTGGGCGAGCGCCATCCGCCATGGGTTGCGCACCGCAGCGTCGCCGCCGGGCAGCGGCACCGGTAAGAGGTGGCCAACGCGCCGGAAGCGGTGGCTGTCCGGTCCGAGGGCAAGGATCTCGCCACCCCAGATAGTTCCGTCGCAGCCGTAGCCGGTGCCGTCGAAGGACACCCCGATCATCGGTTCACCGAGCCGACCGTGATCGGCCAGTAGCGACACCACATGGGCATGGTGATGCTGGACGAAATCGAGCGGGCGGCCATCCGCATGCCGCTCGGCCCAATCGCGGGTCTGGTAGCCGGGATGCAGATCTGCAGCCAATCGCATTGGCTGCAGCCGGATTTCGCTGAGCTGGCCGACCGCACGCTCGAAGGCCCGCAATGTTTCCAGCGTTGCCATATCGCCGATGTGCCCAGACACATACGCGCGTGGGCCGTCGGTGAGGCAGAACGTGTTCTTCAATTCGCCGCCGACGGCCAGCACCGGCGGGCCGCCGTATCCGAGGTCGACGGGCAGCGGAGCATAGCCGCGCGAGCGGCGGATCGGCAGCTCGCGACCATCGACGACGCGAACCACCGAGTCGTCGCACGGCACGTGGATCGGGCGGTTGTGGTCGAGCACCGCGTCGGCGAGCGACGGAAGCCGTTGTGCGGCATCGTTTTCGGTGTAGCAGATGGGCTCGTCGGACCGGTTGGCGCTGGTGAACACCAACGCATCGGGTCCAGCGTTCATCAGCAGGTGGTGGATCGGCGAATACGGCAGCATCAGGCCGAGCAGCGGGCTGCCGGGCGCGACGGCGTCGGCCACCGGCGCGTCGGGGCGCCGCCGCAGCAGCACGATCGGCCGTGCCGGGCTGGACAGTATGGCGGCTTCGGTGTCGTCGATATGCGCGTATCGACGGGCGACGTCGAGATCTCGCACCAGGACGGCAAACGGCTTGGCCCCACGGGCTTTTCGGACCCGCACTGTATGCACCGCCGCATCATCGTCGGCGAGACAGGCCAGGTGATACCCGCCGATGCCTTTGATCGCGACGACGCAGCCGGCGGCCAGCCTCTGTTGCGCGGCAGCCAGTGCGGCGTCGTCTCCGCATACCACCTGCGATTCGTAGCGAAACGACAGCGACGGCCCGCAGTCCGGACAGGCGATCGGCTGAGCATGGAACCGCCGGTTGCCCGGGTCGTGGTATTCGGCGTCGCAGCGCTCACACATGGCGAACGCGGACATGGTGGTGGCGGGGCGGTCATAGGGCAGCTCGCGGATGATGGTGAACCGCGGGCCGCAGTTGGTGCAGGTGATGAACGGGTGCCGGTATCGGCGGTCGGTAGGTTCGAACAGTTCGACGACGCAGTCGTCACACACGGCGATGTCGGGCGGAATGGGCGTGGCGGCTCCCGGCACCTCCCGGCTTTCGACGATCCGAAAACCTTTGTCGGCCAAGGTTATCGCGCCGATATCGACAACGGACACGGCGTCGATCCGCGCCAGTGGCGGTGCCTCGGCGCACAGCCGGTGCCTGAAATCCTCGATACGAAACGCCGGACCCTGCACTTCGATGAACACTGCACCGGAGTCGTTGCCCACAAATCCGGCCAACCCGAGTTCGGTGGCTACGCGATGCACGAACGGACGAAAGCCGACACCCTGGACGACCCCGGTCACGCTCAAGCGTTGCCGAACGTCGTCGGCCCGCAACATCAGGTTGGTGTCGGTCATCGTGGCCACCCATGGACCCACTCATGGACGAGGCGCATCGGGACACGTGACAACTCGCGGCCATCGCCACTTCGGCAGGGTCCCCACTCAGCACACGTGATCACACCGTTCGTCAATGACGGCTCCCCGACATTCTCAATCGTAGGCGCGAACGGGCCCGTCGGGTCAGCGATTTGCCATCCCATCGACCACGGCCGCCGCCGCGGTCGGCCGGCCGGACCGCCACCAAAAAAGATTGTTTCCCAAAGCAATGGACTACTAAGCTACTCGTCGGTAAGGTTGCGAGCCGTCCCCCCGTTATACACATGTTGAAGGAGTTTGGATGGAACTCGCGACCCGCCCGTGGATCACCGCGGGGATCGCACTCGCCGGGGCCGGCGCCATCGTCGCAACCCCGATGGCAATGTCGTCGCCCACCCTTCCTGACCTGCAGACCCGCGCCGTCAACCTGACGTCCGGCGTCGACCCGCTCACCGAGTGGGCAGACGTCTTGCAGGCTGCGCAGGCGAACGCCACCGGCATTTTCGACCAGTTTGCGGCCGCCCCGTTCCCGGTACTGCAGCAGGAGATCGTCAACCAGGCTGGGTACCTGCAAGACCTCATCGGCGATCCGAGCAGCATCTCGACGGTCCTCACCGACATTCAGGACAACCTCATGGCGGCGGGCGCCGCGCCGTTCGCTGCGGACCCGGGCACCCTCGACGTTGCCCACGACGGCATCTTCGGGCTTCTCCCCTTGTTCGAGGGCGACAACGCTGCCCAACTTCAGCCGCTGCTGGATTTTGCTGCCTCACCGCTGAGCGGCATCCTGCTCGGCGCGGTGGGCCCGCTGATCAGCCCGATGCTGGCGTTGAACGATGACATCACCGACATCGGGACCGCGCTGAGCGGCGCCACCCCGGATCTGACGACCGCGTTCGACGACTTGGTGAACATTCCGGCCAGCCTCACCGGCGCCTTCCTCAACGGGTACGGCGACGTCGATCTCAGCGCGTTGCTGCCGTTGCTGCCCTCCGACCTGTTCTCGGGCGTCTCGCTCTCGTCGATCGAGGTCGCGATGGGTGGACTGCTCAGCGAGGGCGGGTCGCTGTTCAACGCTCTGGGTCTGGGCATCGATCTTTCCGGTGTGACCCTGACACTGTCACCGGGCGAGGCGCCGGGCATGCTCGGCTCGATGGTGGAGCTGGCTCAGGTCATCGCCGAATCCATCGGGTGGAGCGGCACCGGTGACCCGCTGGCCGCCCTGTTTGACATGGGCGCCAACAGCGCCGCTGATCTGGCTACCGATTTCGCCAGCCTCTTCTGAGTGATCCCGCAGTAGCGGTCGGCCCCCTCCACTGCGGAGGGGGCCGACCTGCCTGAACATTTATTGCCAAAACCGTCTTTCTCAGATGCTCCTCAGTTACGGTCTAGCTCTCTATTAGGCATGCGTTGAAGGAGCCGAGCATGCACATCATCACCCGCCCTCTGCTTACCGCGGCCGTTGTGTTTGCCAGCGGCAGTTTGGTCACCGTCACCCCTGTGGTGACGTCCGTATCCGAAATCCCGCAGGTGCAGCTGGCCGCGAGCGACGATGTCTCGTTCGAGGAGCTCTTCGCCAACGCATCGACCAGCTTCACCAACAACATCCTGAATCCATTTCTCGGTGCGCCGTTCCCGGCGCTCCAGCAGGTGGGTGAAAACTGGCTCGGGTATCTCGACACCATCTTCACCGACCCCTCGCACATCGGTGACATCCCGACCGAGATCCAGAACAACCTGACCCATGCGCTCAATGCGCCGTTCGAGCCGTTCCACCCCATCGGCTCGGCGCCATACCTTCTTCCCTCGCTCAGCAACACCCCCATTACCACGGGCTTCGACGTCGGTGTTTGCTACAGCCCGATCGGCTGTATCGACATAGACCCGACAATTACGCTGGGCGGCCATTCCGACATGCTCAACTGGCTGATAAACGGCTTCCCGCTGGTGCTGAACCTGGGCTCAATCGACCTAGGCTTCCTCGGCACAATCGACCTCGGCTCGATCGACTTCGGCACCCTTGACCTCCTTAATCTGCTTGTCCTGGGCAATGACCAACTGGAAGACCAGATTCGGCCGTTGCTCGAATTCATCGGGTCACCGGCCAGCGGCATCGCGTGGGGATCCTTCGGCACCTTCTTCAGCCCGATAGCACAAACCTTGGAAGACACCATCCACATCAGCAATGCGCTCGAGACCGGCGATCTCCAAACGGCGTTCAACGAGCTGCTGAATATGCCCATCAATTCCACCAACGCGTTCTTCGAGGGGTACGGCAATATCTACAACTTGCTCGAGGATTTCGGGATACCCCCCATCCTGGGGACCACCCCCGAGCTCAACCTGGGCGGGTTGTTCAGCCCGGCCGGTTCGTTCTTCAACGCCCTCGGCTTCGACATCGAAGTTGGCGGCACCACTACCTTCGACCTCGGAATACTCGGCGAACTCAGTTTGACGGCCAGCGCGTTCTTGAGGGATCCGGCCACGATGGTCGGGCCGATCGCCTCGATGCTCGAGATGGCGCAGGCTATCGCGCAGTCGATAGGCTGGGACGGTAGCCAGTTCGCCACCCTGGCGGACCTATTCTGAGCCGCTAGCTGCAGGCCTTCAGCACCAGTTCGCGCACTCTCGCGGCGTCGGCCTGACCCTTGGTCGCCTTCATCACCGCACCCACGATCGCACCGGCCGCTTGCACCTTGCCGCCGCGAATCTTCTCGGCCACATCGGGATTGGCGGCCAGGGCTTCGTCGACCGCGGCCTGGATCAGCGAATCGTCGCGCACCACGGCGAGTCCGCGCGCCGTCATCACCTGCTCGGGTTCACCCTCGCCGGCCAGCACGCCCTCGACGACTTGGCGGGCCAGCTTGTTGGACAGCTTGCCCTCGTCTACCAGCGCCACGACCTCGGCGACCTGTTTGGGCGTGATCGCCAGTTCGTCGAGCGTCACACCTGCTTCGTTGGCCTTTTGCACCAGGAAGTTGCCCCACCACGCGCGGGCGGCCTCACTGGGAGCGCCATATTCGACGGTCGCCATGACCAGGTCGACGGCGCCGGCATTGACCAGGTCGCGCATGACCTCGTCGGATACACCCCATTCCTGCTGAATCTGCTTGCGGCGCAACCATGGCAGCTCAGGAATGGTCTGACGTAGCCGCTCGACGAGCTCGCGGCTGGGCGCGACCGGCTCCAGGTCGGGTTCCGGGAAATAACGGTAGTCCTCAGCGGTTTCCTTACTGCGCCCCGGGCTGGTGTAACCCGATTCGTGGAAATGTCTGGTCTCCTGCGTGATTCGGCCGCCAGCGGCCAAAACGGCACCCTGCCGCTGCATCTCGTAGCGAATGGCGACCTCGACGCTTCGCAGCGAGTTGACGTTCTTGGTCTCGGTGCGAGTGCCGAATTGCTCGGCCCCGATCGGTTTGAGCGATACGTTTGCGTCGCATCGCATCGAGCCCTGATCCATCCGCACATCGGAAACATCCAACACGCGCAACAGATCCCGTAGTGCCGTTACGTAAGCCCGGGCGATCTGCGGTGCCCGCTCGCCGGCCCCCACGATCGGCTTGGTGACGATCTCGATCAACGGCACTCCGGACCGGTTGTAGTCGATCAGCGACGTCGTCGCGCCATGAATGCGGCCGGTCTCGCTACCGATGTGAGTCAGCTTGCCGGTGTCCTCCTCCATATGCGCACGCTCGATGTCGACGCGCCAGGTGCTGCCATCCTCCAGCGGCACGTTGAGGTGGCCGTTGACGGCGATCGGCTCGTCGTACTGCGAGATCTGGTAGTTCTTGGGCATGTCCGGATAGAAGTAGTTCTTCCGGGCAAACCGGCACCACGGGACGATTTCGCAGTTGAGTGCCAACCCGATCCGGATCGCCGACTCGACCGCGGCCTCGTTGAGCACCGGCAGCGATCCCGGCAGGCCCAGACACACCGGGCACACCTGGGTGTTGGGTTCGGCGCCGAACGTGGTAGCGCAGCTGCAGAACATCTTGGTCGCGGTGGACAGCTCGACGTGCACTTCCAGGCCGAGCACCGGCTCGTAGCGTGCAATGACCTCGTCGTAATCGAGCAGTTCGGGCGTAGCAACCGTCATGTAGTCGATCGTAGTTGTGCCTGCTCCGCTGAGGTGCCGGTGCGGTCGGCAAGGCGCTGGTCGGCCGTCAGCAGCAAATGATCGAAGGGGGCGCGCGACTTGATACCGCTACCGTCCATGGCGCGGAAGTCCTCGGTGATTTGTTCGGCCAGCAGCCGCAACTTGACGTTGGATTCTTGGGATCGCCACTTGAGCAGAGCGAATGCCGCGTCGGCGTCGATGCCGTACACCAGCATCAACATGCCCTTCGCCTGTTCGATCGCAGCACGCTTCTCGGCGATCTCGGCGACCTCCGCGGTGATCACGTCGTCGCGCAGTCGCAGCGACGCCGCGGTGATATCCACGTAGTAGCCCTGCGTTCCGATCACCGCGCCGCTGTCGTCGGTGAGCTGGTCGCCCACGACGACAACCTGATGCACGGTTCCCTCGGTGTCGACGATGCGATGCCGGGTGCTGAACGGCTGGCGAGTCTGGAGTACTTCGTCGATGGTGGCCGCCACCTGATGCCGGTCATCAGGGTGTTTGTGAGACAACACCAGGTCGGTATTCGGCGTCACCGTACCCGGCTCGTAGCCGTGCATCCGCTGCACCTGTTCGGACCATTCCCAGCGCTGGTCTGCAAAGTAGAACCGGAACCATCCGACTCGCTGTGGAGATCCGCCGGCAAGTGCCTGCTTGGCGTCGGCGCTCTGCTCGTGGAAGTCGGCATTCACGGCGCACGGCTTCCGCTGCGGGCGATTCCCGACTCGGCTGTCGCAGCCATAGCCGTCAGATTACCGCGATTCCGTCGGCTCAGCCCGTTGAGTTTGCGCCGTCGCTGCGGGGGAACATGTCGGCCAGTACGGCAGCCATTTCCAGATAGCGGTGTCGGCTCTGCCTACTCAATCGCGCCAGGACGATCTCCTTGCCTTCGCGCAGATGAGGATCAAACGGCAGCGCCACGACCCGCTTGGCGGCGAAGTGCCGCACTAACTGCCTGAGTTCCTTGTCCGCCAAGGCATTCGGCTTCTGTTGTTCGGTGTGGTTGATCACCAAGATGGTGGACCTGAGTAGGTCGCCATACCCGTTGTCAGCCAGCCAATCCAACGTAATTCGTGTCTGACGAATAGCATTCAATGAGGTATCGGTGACTACGGCCAGCGCGTGCGACTTCGTCAGAACTGCTTCCGCCGCACTCGATTTGAGCTCCTTGCCGCAATCCACTAACACCACCGAATAGCGATTCTCCAGCAGCGAGATCGCTTGCACGACGTCGTCGCCTTCCAGCGGCCGATCGCTGTCAGCGTGCCAGAGAACTTCCAACCCCGAGCTATTCCGGTGGGCCTGGGCACGCAAGTCCAGGTATCGCACGACCGAACGCTGCGAGAGCAACTCGGCGATACGCAGCGAATTGCGCTGGCCATGCCGGTCAATGAGGTCACCGGCGTCGACGTCGACGGCGATCACCCGATCGTCACGGGCGTCGGCGAAGGTGGAGCCCAGCGCCTCGACAACCGCGGTTTTGCCGACACCACCTTTGAGGTTGACGACGGCGATGGTGAAGGTGCTGTCCACCGGCGCGCTCACCCGCTGTCGCAGGCCAAGCTCGTAGGCCCGCTGTTTACTGGGGCCGCGGCTGGGCCGGGGCACCCGGGCAAATAAATCTCGCCAACGGGGTCGGGCCGAAACCTCGGCGTCCTGGGGATTCGGGTGCTCCGGTTCGGTGACGGGTGCCGGCTCGGTGACGATGGGTACCGGTTCGGTGACGATGGGTACCGGTTCGGTGACGCCCGGTGGTGGCGGCACGGGGATGCCTGTCACCGGAACTGTCGCACGGAGGTCTGCCGGTGAGGGGGGCTGAAAGCGGCGTTCTCCCGGCCGGGGCGCGGCTTTGGAGGAAGATTTGGAGGAAGAGCGGTGCGGTGAGGCCGGGACGGTTGGCTCTGTCCGCTGTCCCGTGACCCCGAGATCGCGACCGCGGCGGTTCATACTCTTGACGGTAGCAGTGAGCTTTGTCGCCGAAAACCCTGTTCACAGGACGAATCTCGTGAAAGATTAATGGCCGGCAAGTAAACGCCAAGCGTCACCCGAAGAACGCGGCGGCGTCGTCGTAGCGGCTCTGCGGGACCAGCTTGAGTTGGCGCACCGCATCGGCCAGCGGCACGCGGCCGATGTCCTGGCCACGCAGCGAGACCATCTGGCCGTATTCGCCGGCGTGCGCGGCGTCGGCCGCGTTCACCCCGAACCGCGTCGCCAGCACGCGGTCGTACGCGGTCGGGGTGCCGCCACGCTGAACGTGGCCCAGCACTGTCACCCGGACCTCTTTGTTGATCCGCTTCTCGACCTCGGTGGCAAGTTGCGCGGCAACCCCGGTGAACCGCTCGTGTCCGAATTCGTCGACCCCGCCCTCGCGCAGCGTCATCGAACCCGGCATGGGTTTGGCACCCTCGGCCACCACGCAGATGAAATGGGAGTCACCGCGCTGGAAGCGCCGTTTGACCAGTCGGCACACCTCTTCGACGTCGAAGGGCTGCTCAGGGATCAGCGTCATGTGGGCGCCGGAGGCCAGTCCGGCATTGAGCGCAATCCAGCCCGCATGCCGGCCCATCACCTCCACCAACATCACCCGTTGGTGTGATTCGGCGGTGCTGTGCAACCGGTCGATGGCTTCAGTGGCGACCGTCAATGCGGTGTCGTGGCCGAAAGTGACATCGGTGCAATCGATGTCGTTGTCGATGGTCTTCGGTACGCCGACGACGGGCACGTTTTCCTCAGAGAGCCAGTGGGCAGCGGTCAGCGTGCCCTCGCCGCCGATCGGGATCAGCACATCGATGCCGTTGTCGTCCAGCGTCTGTTTGATCTGGTCCAGCCCGGCACGCAGTTTGTCCGGGTGCACGCGGGCGGTGCCGAGCATGGTTCCGCCCTTGGCCAGCAGCCGATCGTTGCGGTCGTCGTTGTGCAGTTGGACACGGCGGTTCTCCAGAAGTCCACGCCAGCCGTCCTGGAAGCCGACCACCGACGAGCCGTACCGGGCGTCGCACGTGCGCACCACCGCCCTGATGACGGCGTTGAGGCCGGGGCAGTCGCCGCCTCCGGTGAGAACTCCGATCCGCATAGCCCCATCTTGCCGGGTGGTGGGCGCCGAGATCGACGTTAGCGGGCCGTCCAGTCGAATTTTTCCGCGCTGACGTCGATCTCGCCGTGCAAATCCCTAGATCGCGGTCGGCAGCGGGCCGCGGGCGGCCTCGTAGGCCGCGCCCACCCGGTAGAGCCGGTCGTCCGCCAGCGCCGGCGCCATGATCTGCAGACCCACCGGCAGGTTGTTGTCCGGCGACAAGCCCGACGGCACCGACATTCCGCAATGGCCCGCCAGGTTCAGCGGCAGCGTGCACAAGTCGAACAGATACATCGCCAGCGGATCGTCGACCTTCTCGCCGAGCCGGAAGGCGGTGGCCGGGGTGGTCGGCGACACCAGCACGTCGACCGAGCGGTATGCCTCGTCGAGGTCGCGCGCGATCAGCGTGCGTACCTTCTGAGCCTGGTTGTAGTAGGCGTCGTAGTAGCCCGCCGACAATGCGTAGGTGCCGATCATGATGCGCCGCTTGACCTCCGGCCCGAACCCGGCAGCGCGGGTCAGCGCCATGACTTCCTCGGCGCTGTGGGTGCCGTCGTCGCCGACCCGCAGCCCATAGCGCATCCCGTCGAAGCGGGCCAGGTTGCTCGACACCTCCGACGGCAGGATCAGGTAGTAGGCCGCCAGTGCGTGATCGAAGTGGGGACAATCGACTTCGCTCACCTCGGCGCCGAGCGCGGTCAGCTGCTCGACGGCCTCGTTGAACGACGCCAGCACACCGGGCTGATAGCCCTCCCCGCTGTGCAGCTGGCGCACCACCCCGACACGCACGCCGCGCAGATCGCCAGCCGCGCCGGCCTTGGCGGCGCCGACGACGTCGGGCACGTCAGCCTGGACCGATGTGGAGTCGCGTGCGTCGTGCCCGGCGATCACCTGGTGCAACAGCGCGGTATCCAGCACGCTGCGCGCACATGGGCCGCCCTGATCCAGCGACGACGCGCAGGCCACCAGCCCATAACGCGACACCGTGCCGTAGGTGGGTTTCACGCCGACCGTCGCAGTCAGTGCAGCGGGCTGGCGGATAGAGCCGCCGGTGTCGGTGCCGATGGCCAGCGGCGCCTGAAACGCCGCCAGCGCCGCGGCACTGCCGCCGCCCGAACCGCCCGGTACCCGCTCGGTGTCCCACGGGTTGCGGGTCGGGCCGTAGGCGGAGTTCTCGGTCGAGGACCCCATCGCGAACTCGTCCATGTTCGTCTTGCCCAGGATCGGGATGCCGGCCTCACGCAGCCGCGCGGTGACCGTGGCGTCGTACGGGGAACGCCAGCCCTCGAGGATCTTCGACCCGCACGTAGTGGGCATGTCGATACTGGTGAACACGTCTTTGAGCGCCAGCGGCACCCCGGCCAGCGGCGACGGCGGCTGCTCGCCGGCGGCCAGCGCTTTGTCGACAGCGCCCGCCGTCGCCAACGCCTGGTCGGCTGCGACGTACAGGAAGGCGTTGTAGTGCTGGTCAGTTGCCTCGATCTGGTCCAGACAAGCTTGAGTGATCTCGGTGGAAGACAACTCCTTTGACGCGATCCTGGCGGCCAGCGTCGCAGCATCGAGGCGAATGATGTCGCTCACTGCTCTTCCCCGAGGATCTGCGGGACAGCAAAACGGCCGTCGACGGCCTCGGGAGCCTGGTCGAGTGCCTGTTGCTGTGTCAGGCACGGCCCGATCTCGTCGGGCCGGGTGACGTTGACGTCCTTCAGCGGGTTGTCGGTTGCTTCCACCCCGGTGACGTCGACGGCCTGGATCTGGCTGACGTGGGTCAAGATCGCGTCGAGTTGGCCGGCGAAGTTGTCCAATTCTGCGTCGGTCAATGCCAACCGGGCCAGCCGGGCCAGGTGGGCCACCTCGTCGCGGGAGATCTGGGACACGAGGCAAAAGCCTAATGGGCAGCCCAATGGCCGTCGAAATGCCGCAGCCTGCCCGCTGTGCAAAAGTGATGCGCGTGGCTTCATATCTGCTGCGAGTCCAGCTCGCCGACCGACCGGGCAGCCTGGGCTCGCTGGCCGTGGCGCTGGGCTCGGTGGGCGCCGACATCCTGTCGCTGGACGTGGTGGAGCGCGGAGCCGGCTACGCGATCGACGACCTGGTGGTCGAAATGCCGCCGAAGGCGATGCCCGACGCGTTGATCACCGCGGCCGAGGCCCTCAACGGGGTGCGGGTGGACAGCTTGCGACCGCATACCGGGCTGCTGGAAGCGCACCGAGAACTGGAACTCATTGACCGCGTGGCCGCCGCCGGCGGTATAACGGCGAAGCTGAAGGTGCTGGTCAACGAGGCCCCCCGGGTGCTGCGGGTCGGCTGGTGCTCGGTGTTGCGCGGCACCGACGGCAAGATCAAGCGCGTCGCCGGCAGCCCGGGCGCTCCGGAAACCGGGCTGAAGGACGTGCCGTGGATGCCGATCCCGCAGGCTACTGCCCTGGACGGCGCCGGCGAGTGGGTGCCGAAGGTGTGGCGCGATATGGACACCACCCTGGCCGCCGCCCCGCTGGGCGCATCGGACACCGCGGTGCTGCTCGGACGGCCCGGCGGCCCGGAGTTCCGGCCCTCAGAGGTCGCGCGGCTGGGTTATTTGGCCGGGATCGTGGCGACGTTGCTGCACTGACTACCCGGACGAGGACGGCGGTCCTTCCTCCAACAGCTTGCGGAAA
This sequence comes from Mycobacterium shimoidei, assembly GCF_900417275.1. Taxonomy (NCBI): domain Bacteria; kingdom Bacillati; phylum Actinomycetota; class Actinomycetes; order Mycobacteriales; family Mycobacteriaceae; genus Mycobacterium; species Mycobacterium shimoidei. The sequence goes on from NZ_UEGW01000001.1 coordinate 4,421,022, forward strand.
CCGTCCTCGTCGAGGATCGGCACACCCAGTTCGACGGCCTTGTCGTACTTCGATCCGGGTGAGTCGCCGGCGACCACATAGTCGGTCTTCTTTGACACCGATCCGGCCGCTTTGCCGCCGCGCGCCACGATCGCCTCCTTGGCGTCGTCGCGGGAGAAGCCGGCGAGCGAGCCGGTGACGACGATGGTCAGTCCTTCGAGGGTGCGCGGCGTGCTGGTGTCGCGCTCGTCGGCCATCGACACCCCCGCGGCCCGCCATTTGTCGACGATGTCGCGATGCCAGTCGACCGTGAACCAATCGGTGACGGCGGCCGCGATGGTCGGCCCGACGCCCTCGACCGCGGCCAGCTGCTCGGTCGACGCCGAGGCGATCGCATCCAAGCTGCCGAACTCGGTGGCGAGCGCGCGGGCGGCTGTCGGCCCGACATGCCGAATCGACAACGCCACCAAAACCCGCCACAGCGGCTGACTTTTGGCCTTCTCCAGGTTGGCCAGCAACCGCTTACCGTTGGCTGACAGTCCACCTGTCTTGGTCCGGAACAAATCGGTGCGCAGCAAGTCGTCCTCGGTGAGCGTGAAAAGGTCGCCCTCGTCGCTGATGACCTGCGCTTTGAGCAGCGCGACCGCAGCCTCGTAACCAAGCCCCTCGATGTCGAAGGCGCCGCGGCTGGCGACGTAGAACACCCGCTCGCGCAACTGCGCCGGGCAGTACCGCGAGTTAGGGCAACGGATGTCGGCGTCGCCCTCCTTGGCCGGGGCCAGCGTGGTGCCACACTCCGGACATGCTGTGGGCATGACGAATTCGCGTTCGGAACCGTCGCGCAGGTCGACGACCGGGCCCAGCACCTCGGGAATCACGTCGCCGGCCTTGCGGATCACCACGGTGTCGCCGATCAGCACGCCCTTGCGCTTGACCTCCGAGGCGTTGTGCAAGGTGGCCAGCCCCACCGTCGAGCCGGCCACCTTGACCGGCGTCATGAACGCAAACGGGGTGACCCGCCCGGTCCGTCCCACGTTCACCCGGATGTCGAGCAGCTTGGTCTGCGCTTCCTGCGGCGGGTACTTGTAGGCGATCGCCCACCGTGGCGCCCGCGACGTCGCCCCGAGCCGGCGCTGCAACGACACCTCGTCGACTTTGACGACGACACCGTCGATCTCGTGGTCGACGTCGTAGCGGTGCTCACCCCAGTAGGTGATGCGCTCATGCACGCCGGCCAGGCCGTCCACCCGGGTGGTGTGCTCGGAGACCGGCAGGCCCCAGGCCTGCAGCGCCAGGTAGGCGTCGTGCAGGGTGGGCGGTGAGAAACCCTCGGTGTGCCCTACCCCGTGACAGATCATCCGCAGTTTGCGGCGCGCGGTCACCGCGGGATCTTTCTGCCGCAGTGAGCCCGCCGCGCTGTTACGCGGGTTGGCGAACGGTGCCTTGCCGTCGTCGATCAGCGCGGCGTTGAGCGCCTCGAAATCGGCCAGCCGGAAGAACACTTCACCGCGCACCTCGAGCACGGCCGGAATCGGATAGTCGTCGGTGGCGGCCAGGCGCTCCGGGATGTCGTCGATCGTGCGGGCGTTGAGCGTGACGTCCTCGCCGATTCGACCGTCACCGCGGGTGGCCGCACGCTCCAAGCGCCCCTCGCGGTACACCAGTGACAGCGCGACGCCGTCGATCTTGAGCTCGCACAGGTAATGCGGGTCGGTGCCGATTTCGGCGCGCACCCGCGCCGCCCACGCATCGAGCTCGTCGACCCCGAACACGTTGTCCAGGGACAACATTCGTTCCAGGTGCTCGGCCGGCGCGAAGTCGGTGGCGAACCCGGCGCCGCCGACGAGCTGGGTGGGTGAATCGGGGGTCCGCAACTCGGGATATTGCTCCTCGAGTGCTTCCAGTCGCCGCAGCAGTTCGTCGAACTCGGCGTCGGAGATGATCGGCGCGTCGCGCACGTAATAACGGAACTGGTGTTCGCGTACTTCGTCGGCCAGGTCGCGCCATTGCCGGCGCACGTCAGGCGGAACCGGATCAGCTTCTGCTGAGCTCACCTTCGCAGGCTATCGAAACCCGCCGACAGCTCAGTCTTCGACATATGCCCGCAAACGCTCGATCGCGGCGTCCCAGCGACGTGACAACTGGGTCAGGTAGTCGCTGGTCTGGGTCAGCGGCTTGGTCTGCAGTGTCCAGATGCGTTCGCGACCGCGCCGGCTGCTGCTGACCAGTCCGACCGTCTCCAGCAGCTCCAAGTGCTTGGTGGCCGCTTGTCGGGTGACCGAAAGCGCTTGGGTCACTTGGGATGTCGAACTGGGCCCGCCGTCACAAAGTCGTATCACGATGCGTAGACGGTTGGGGTCGCCGAGCGCATAGAACACCGGAGCCGCGGCGAGTGTCGCCGTCACACTCGTTGCTCCGCGCCCAGATACTTTCGCACCAGTTCGACCTGATGGCCCCAGCCACCGCTGTTGGCCTCGAAGGCCGACGACCGTCGGGGTTCAGCCAGCGCGTCGAACCCACTCTCGACGATGGTGAGCAGCACCCCGTCGGACGTCTCGGCGAGGGTGAATTCCACCAGCGTCGTGGGCTCGTGGTCGGCATCGGGCTCGCCCGCGCACGGATGCCAGCGGTATGCCAATTTCGTCCGCGGCTCAACCGCGACGATCTGCCAGGTCGATGTCGTGCCGGCATGTGGTTCTTGAAGTTTGGCAACCTCGTCGTCGACGGTCGTCGGTGTGATCGTCGCGGTGACCGACGTGCCGGCCACGAACGGTCCGTCGAAGCGGGCCCCGAACCATTGTCCGAACTGGTCACTGTCGCTGATCGCCCGCCATACCCGGTCCAGCGGCGCACGCAACAGCACTTGCTTTTCGATTCGATCAGTATTCATATGCAACCTCCTGGTTGCCTGTTAGTACAACATGCCTGAGTCGGATACGCAACCCAATGGTTGCGTTTAGATCGCGTCCGGGTCGTGGGCGAAGATCTCCGCAGCCTTGCGCGCCAGCTCGACGGCCGTGCGGGCCCACTCCGGCGTCGCGCCGGCCAGGCCGCAGGCCGGGGTGATTCCGATCCGGTCCCGCAGTTCCGACCGGGCGAATCCGAGCCGGTCGATCACCGCAACCGCGGCGCCGGCGACCTCGTCCGCCGACGGCGGCCGTGCGGGAGCGGTCGTTGCCAGCACGCCCAGCATGACGGTTCGGCCGGAGTCGACGAACTCCGCGACACCGTCCAGATCAGCGCCGCGCAGCGTCGCGGCGTCCACCGATATAGCGTGAATACTGCTGCGCTGCAAGATCTTCCATGGCAGCTCGGATGCACAGCTATGCACCACCACCTCGGTGCCCACAGCGGCCACGCAGCTGTCGAGCAGTGTGATGGCCAGCGCCTCGTCGATCGGGTGCACCGGGGACAATGCCGTCACCCCGGTCAGCCGCCCCGCCAGCGCCGCGGGCAACGACGGTTCGTCGAACTGCACGACGACCGGTGTGTCGAGCCGCCGCGACACCTCGACGCGGTGTGCAGCGACCCCTTCGGCCAGTGACGCGGCCAGGTCGCGCACCGCGCCGAGGTCGGTGATGGCGCGATGGCCGTTGCCCAGTTCCAGCTCCGCGGCCAAGGTGACGGGCCCGGGCGCTTGCACCTTGACCGCGCGCCCGCTGCCGCGCAGGCCCGATGTCTCCCAGGCTTCTTCCAGGGCGTCGATGTCCTCGTCGAGCAGGCTGATCGCGCGACGGGTGACCGCGCCAGGCCGGGCCGCGACCCGATAGCCGCGCGGCACCGTGTCGATGGCCACGTCGATCAGTAGTGCGCCGGCGCGGCCGATCGTATCGGCGCCCACTCCCCTGCCGGGCAGCTCGACGATGTGGGCCAGCGCACCAGCCAGTTCCCCGACCACGACCTTCGCCGCCTGCCGGGCGGCGGTTCCGGGCCACGACCCGGTGCCGCTGGCCGTTGCGAAAGCGCTCACCCGCCAACCGTACGGGTCCGACTCCTCTTGATTGTCCGGCTCCTCCCCATCGCGCGCGCTCTGCATCGTCACCGGACTCCCCTTCATCGTCCGGCTCCTCCCCATCGCACTACGCACTCTGCATCGTCACCGGACTCCCCTTCATCGTCCGGCTCCTCCCCATCGCACTACGCACTCTGCATCGTCACCGGACTAGCCTCGAAGGATGCGGATACCGCCGCGCGCGCTGCTGGTGTGGTGCGCGGTGTTGGTGAGCGTGGCATGCACCCGGGTGGTCGACGGCGCGGGTGTGCCCGCATTTCCCGGGACGCTGTTGTCCGGTCTGGATGTCGACGCGATTTTGCTCGACCAGTCGCGGATGCAAGCAATCACCGGTGGCGGCGAGCGCCTGACGATCATCCCGTCGATGGACGGAAAGTCACCGGTGGACATCGACGCGCTCGCCGAGAATGCGCCGCCGCAATGCCGGTTCGTCTACGCCGAAACTGTCACGTTCGGACCCGACATCGAACGATTCCACAAGACCACCTTTCAGTACCCGCCGCGCGGCGGGCTGATCTCGGAGGGCGCCGCCGCCTATCGTGACGCCGATACCGCCCGGCACGCCTTCGATGTCCTGGTGTCGACGGTCGAGAGCTGCTCGAACACGCCCGACGGGTCAATCTATGTCGGCGACTGGTACGCGGACGCGCAGTCGCTGCACACCCGCCCCGGCAACTGCGGGCGCGATTACCGGCTCAAGTCGGTGGTGTTGATGGAGGTCACGTTCTGCGGCTTCCCAGAGTCGGTGTCCGACACCGTGATTGCCAACATCGCCGCGAATATCCCGTAACGCACGTTCGGCGCTAGGACGCGGCGGCGATGGTGGCGCTGCCGATCACCTCATCGCCGTCGCGATCCGGGCGATACAGCACCAGGGTCTGTCCGGGTGCCACACCGCGCAGCGGAGTGCGCAACCGCACCACCAGCTCGTCGTCCACCGATTCCGCGACGGCGTCGACGGCTTCGCCGTGCGCGCGCACCTGTACCGTGCACTCGACGGGCCCGGGGAACGGTTCGCCCGCGGTGAACACCGGCGTGTGCCCCGTCAGTTCCCACACGTCCAGATCGGCCGCGGTGCCCACCCGCACGGTGCCGGTCTCAGCGTCAATGCCCGTCACATAGCGGGGCAGACCGTCGGGGCCAGGACCGGCGATACCCAGGCCTTTGCGCTGCCCGATGGTGAAGCCGTGCACACCGTCGTGCTCGGCCAGCACGGTTCCCCCGGCGTCGACCACGGTGCCCCTGCGCACGCCGATGCGACTGCCCAGAAACGCCCGGGTATCGCCGGACGGAATGAAGCAGATGTCGTGGCTGTCCGGCTTGTCCGCCACGGCCAGCCCACGGCGGGACGCTTCGGCACGGATCTGCGGCTTGGGGGTGTCGCCGATCGGGAACGCGGCATGCCGCAGCTGTTCGGCGGTCAGCACCGCCAGCACATAGGACTGATCCTTGTCCCGGTCCACCGCGCGGCGCAGCCGCCCATCCGACAGCCGGGCATAGTGGCCAGTTGCGACCGTGTCGAAGCCCAGCGCGAGCGCACGCGCAGCCAGCGCGGAGAACTTGATCCGCTCGTTGCAGCGCACGCACGGGTTGGGCGTTTCACCGCGCGCATAGGACGACACGAAGTCGTCGATCACGTCCTCTTTGAACTTATCAGCGAAATCCCAGACGTAGAACGGAATCCCGAGTACATCGGCGACCCGGCGAGCGTCGGCGGCGTCCTCCTTGGAGCAGCAGCCCCGCGAGCCCGTGCGCAACGTGCCGGGTGCGGTCGACAGCGCCAAGTGAACGCCGACCACGTCGTGCCCCGCGTCGACCATCCTTGCCGCGGCCACCGACGAGTCGACGCCTCCGCTCATGGCGGCCAGGACCTTCATCGGGCCACCCCCGCGGCGGCCAGCGCTGCCTGTCGGGCACGGGCGACCGCGCCCGGCAGCACCCGCAGTGCCGCGTCAACGTCAGCCTCAACGCTGGTGTGCCCCAACGACAGTCGCAACGACCCCCGGGCGCTGGCCGCGTCCGATCCCATCGCGATCAGCACGTGCGACGGCTGGGCCACGCCGGCCGTGCACGCCGAGCCGGTAGAGCATTCGATTTCATTGGCGTCCAACAACATCAACAGCGAATCACCCTCACAACCGGCGAAGGTGAAGTGCGCGTTGCCGGGCAGTCGCGCAGCGCCCCGTGGCCCGTTGAGCCGAACATCGTCGATCTCTGCCAGCACACCGGTGATCAGCCGGTCACGCAGGGCACGCAGACGCGTGCTGTTGGCCTCCAGTGCGTCGACGGCGATCTGTATCGCCGTGGCCATGCCGACTGCACCAGCAACATCCGGTGTGCCGGAACGGATGTCGCGTTCCTGCCCACCACCGTGTGAGATGGGGACACAGTCGACGTCACGCCGTAGCAGCAATGCGCCCACACCAGGCGGTCCGCCGAACTTGTGGGCCGTCACACTCATCGCCGACAGTCCGCTGGCAGCGAAATCGACCGGCACCTGACCCACCGCCTGAACAGCATCGCTGTGCATCGGAACGTCGAATTCGGCTGCGATCGCGGCAAGTTCGGCGATCGGCATGATGGTGCCCACTTCGTTGTTGGCCCACATCACCGACACCAGCGCGACGTCGTCATGCTCGCGCAACGCATCGCGCAATGTGCTGGGCGACACGAAGCCGTCGGCGTCGACGGGCAGCCAGGTCACCTCGGCGCTTTCGTGCTCGGCAAGCCAGGTGACCGCATCCAGCACCGCGTGATGCTCGACGGCGGTGGTGACGATACGGCGGTGGCGCGGCTCGGCGTCGCGGCGCGCCCAGTAGATGCCCTTGACGGCCAGGTTGTCGCTCTCGGTGCCGCCCGCGGTGAAGATCACCTCGGAGGGCCGCGCCCCCAGCTTGGCCGCGATCAGTTCGCGAGACTCCTCCATCCGGCGCCGCGCGGCGCGGCCGGCGGTGTGCAGCGAGGAGGCATTGCCCACGGTGCGCAGCACAGCCGTCATCGCCTCGACGGCAGCTGGGTGCATCGGGGTGGTGGCGGCGTGATCGAGGTAGGCCATAACCTGGCCAGGATACCGGGGCTGGACGATGCCAGCACAGGTGCGGTGCTGGTCAGCTAACTGGCACGTGCCGATGCACCGCAGCTGACGATGCTGCAGCGAACAGGCGCATCGTTGCCTGGGCGGCAAAATTGGTCCAGTATTCAGCCGTGGCTAATGTCGACGGCACAGCATTCGATCCCGCCGCGCTGCGCGCCAGATACGCCCGGGAACGCCAGCGGCGGTTGCGGCCGGACGGGATCGATCAGTATGTGGAAATCGCCGGCGCATTCGCCCGCTTCGGCGACGATCCCTGGGCCGACCCCGACTTTGAGCGCGACCCCATCACCGATATGGTCGATGTCGCGGTGGTGGGTGCCGGTTTCGGCGGTCTGCTCATCGGCGCCCGATTGAAGCAACTCGGCATCGACGATGTGTGGTTGATCGACAAGGCCGCGGACGTCGGTGGGACCTGGTACTGGAACCGCTATCCCGGAATCGCCTGCGATGTCGAGTCTTACGTCTACATGCCGTTGCTCGAAGAGCTCGGTTACATCCCGACCGAGAAGTACGCCAAGGGCGAGGAGATCTTCGCGCATTGCCGCCGGATCGCCGAACACTACGACCTCTACCGCAACGCGTGCCTACAAACCGAGGTACGCGAAATTCGCTGGGATGCTGATCAATCCCGGTGGCTGATCTCCACCGATCGCGGTGATGCAATTCATGCCCGGTTCGTGGCGATGGCCAACGGATACCTGCAGAAGCCGAAGCTGCCCGGCATTCCGGGCATCACCAGCTTCGGCGGACATGCGTTCCACACCAGCCGCTGGGATTACCAGTACACCGGCGATGACTTGGCCAAGCTGGCCGACAAGCGGGTGGGCATCGTCGGGACCGGTGCCACCGCCATTCAGTGCGTGCCACGGCTGGCCGAATCCGCGCAGCATTTGTTCGTCTTTCAGCGCACGCCCTCGACCGTCGACGTGCGGGCCAACCGGCCGACCGACCCACAGTGGGCGGCCGCGCTGGAACCGGGCTGGCAGCAGCGTCGTATCGAGAACTTCCAGATCCTCACGGCCGGAGGGCAATCCGACGAAGACCTGGTCGACGACGCCTGGACCAGCCTCACCAAGAAGATGCCGATCGTGAACGCCGACGGGCCGAACGCAGCTGAGCTGGCCGACTTCGCGAAGATGGAGGAGATCCGCGCCCGCGTCGACGCGTTGGTAGCTGACCCCGCCACCGCCGAAGCGCTCAAGCCGTGGTACGGGTATTACTGCAAGCGGCCGTGTTTCCACGACGAGTATCTGCAGGCATTCAACCGCGACAACGTCACGCTGGTCGACACCCGTGGCCGCGGCGTCGAGCAGATCAACCACAACGGTGTCGTCGTCGACGGTGTCGAATACCCGTTGGACTGCCTGATTTTCGCGACCGGGTTCGAGGTCGGCACCGACTACCGACAGCGCACGGGTTTCGAGGTCATCGGGCGGGGCGGTCGCACCCTCACGGACAACTGGGCCGACGGCGTGCGCACAATGCATGGACTGCACGTCAACGGCTTTCCGAACTGCTTCATCGAAAGCATCGCCCAGTCCGGCTTTACGGTGAACTTCCCCTACCTGATCGATACCCAGTCCCGCCACGTCGCCTGGATCATCGCCTGGGCGTTGCGCAACGGCGCCACGGAGGTGGAAGCGACGGCGGATGCGGAAGCCGGGTGGGTCGACCAAGTCGTGGCGCGCTCGAGCGTGATCGCCGGACGGCGCGAGGCCTGCACCCCTGGGTATTACAACCGCGAAGGCCAGGCGAACGCCAGGCTGAACCGGGACAGCTTCTTCTTCGGCAGTCCCACCGAATACGCCGATATCCTCGAAGCCTGGCGGGCCGCCGGCACATTCGACGGGTTCGAGATCAAGTCATCGGCGCTGACCCCGCCGGCCGCGCCGACCCCCTGACAGCCCCTTAGTGCGCGGCGAGCCAGTCTTCGAACCGGGTCGATCCCAGCGCAGCACCGTCGCCGGTGACGAGGCTGTCCTCCGCTATCGACGTGCCGAAGTAGCGGGCCGACGAATCGACGACCACCGGAATGCTCGCACCCTGGTGGGCCACAACCAAATTCGCTAGGTCGGCGAACCGCAGCTTTTCGGGTCCACCGATTTCAACCACGCCGTTGACGGGCTCACCCGCAGCGGCGCGTGCCACTTCCGCGGACACCTCGGCCGCGACGATCGGCTGAATCGGGCCGTCGGGTGCCCGCACCTCGTCGCCGACCGTCAACGAGCCGACGATGCCTTCGGCGAACTCGTGAAACTGGGTGGCACGAACGATGGTGTACGGCAGCCCGGATTCGGCGATGATCCGTTCTTGAACGGCTTTGGCGCGCATGTAGCCGCTTTCGGGAAGCCCGTCGCAATTCACGATGGACAGCGCGACGTAGTGACCCACGTTCGCCGACTTGGCCGCATTCACAAGGTTGTTCGTTGCTGTGGTGAAAAACTCCATCACCGGGTCATCGTCGAACGACGGCGAGTTGAGTACGTCGACGAGCACGTCGGCGCCGGACAGCGCCTCCGCAAGGCCCGCCCCGGTCAGCACGTCTACACCCGAGCTGCGCGAGGCGGCGACAGATTGGTGCCTCGCCTCGTTCAGCGATGCGACCACCGCGCTGCCGATCAGGCCGGTGGCTCCCATCACCGTGATTTTCATTGCGCCAGCACCTTTCTCATGTAGGCGACCAGACGCAAAAGCCCCTCACTTCGGGACGAAATGAGGGGCTTCTACGACTGCTCGCGCCAAACAACATCAGCCCTTGCGGGCCTTGACCGCCTCGGTCAATTGCGGGGCCACCTTGAACAGGTCGCCCACCACGCCGTAGTCGGCGATCTCGAAGATCGGCGCCTCTTCGTCCTTGTTGACGGCGACGATGGTCTTCGAGGTCTGCATGCCGGCGCGGTGCTGGATGGCGCCGGAGATGCCCAACGCGATGTAGAGCTGCGGCGACACCGTCTTGCCGGTCTGTCCGACCTGGAACTGGCCCGGGTAGTAACCGGAGTCCACCGCGGCGCGCGACGCACCGACCGCGGCGCCCAATGAGTCGGCCAATTCCTCGACCACGCGGAAGTTCTCGGCACTGCCCACGCCACGGCCACCGGAGACCACGATGCTGGCCTCGGTGAGCTCGGGACGGTCACCGGCGACCGCGGGTTGACGGGAGGTGACCTTGGCCGCGTTTTCGGCAGGCTCGGGAACCTCGACGGTGACCTGCTCGCCCGCACCCTCGGCCGGTTCGGCGTCGATCGCGCCGGCCCGCACGGTGATCACCGGGGTGTCGCCGACGGCCTGCGCCTCGACGGTGAACGCGCCGCCGAAGATGGAGTGGGTTGCCTTGCCGCCTTCCTTCACCTCGACCACGTCGACCAGCAGCCCGGAACCGATCCGGGCGGCCAGCCGGCCGGCGATTTCCTTACCGTCGGCGCTGGCGGCCAGCAGCACAGCGGCCGGGGCGGCCGACTCGGCCAGTGCGGCCAGCACGTCGACCTGCGGAGTGATCAGGTAGTTTTCGACGCTGTCCGACTCGGCGACGTAGATCTTGGCGGCACCGGCCGCCTTGAGCCCGTCCACCAGCGGCGCTGCGGTGCCCGGCGTGCCGACCACGACGGCGGCCGGCTCACCCAATACCCGGGCGGCGGTGATCAATTCGGAGGTGACCTTCTTCAGGGCACCTTCAGCGTGCTCGACGAGCACCAGTACTTCAGCCATGGTTTATCCGTTCTGGTGTTTGAAAGGGAAGTTTTAGATGATCTTCTGACTAACCAGGTACTCGGCGATCTTGGTGCCGCCATCGCCCTCGTCGGCCACCTTCTCGCCGGCGGTCTTGGGCGGCTTGGGGTTGGACGCCAGCACCTTCGATCCGGCGTTCGCCAATCCGACCTCGTCGGGCTCGACACCAATTTCGGCCAGCGTCAGGACGGTGACTTCCTTCTTCTTGGCGGCCATGATCCCCTTGAACGACGGGAAGCGCGGCTCGTTGATCTTCTCGTTGACGCTGACCACCGCGGGCAGCGAGGCCTCCAGGGTGAAGACGCCGTCGTCGGTCTCCCGCTCACCGATGATCTTGCCGCCCTCGAGCGACAGCTTGCGCAGGTGGGTGAGCTGCGGCAGACCCAGGTATTCGGCGATGATGGCCGGCACAGCACCGCCGACACCGTCGGTGGACTCGTTGCCGGCGATGACGAGCTCAGTGCCCTCGATGGTGCCCAGCGCCCGCGCCAGCGCCCACCCGGTCTGGACCACGTCCGAGCCGTGCATGCCGTCGTCTTTGAGATGCACCGCCTTGTCGGCGCCCATCGACAACGCCTTGCGGATCGCCTCGGTGGCACGCTCGGGTCCGGCGGTCAGCACAGTCACCGACCCCTCGACACCGTCGGCGGCTTCTTTCTCCCGGATCAGCAACGCCTCTTCGACGGCACGCTCATTAATCTCGTCCAGCACGGCGTCGGCGGCCTCGCGGTCCAGGGTGAAGTCGCCGTCGTTGAGCTTGCGCTCCGACCAGGTGTCTGGGACCTGCTTGATCAGGACCACGATGTTCGTCATGAGAGTGGTTCGTCCTCCTCCAAGGAGTCCCGCAGCCGGAGGCAGCAGGACTTCGGTCACGCTTGATCAAACTGCACGCGGATGTTACTAGGCGGTAACTTTGTGCGGTTTGCTCTCACACAATAGCGGGTCGTAGTGCGGGTTCTCCGTGCCCGTCTCAGGTTGACCATTCGCGATCGGAGCGCGCGGGCTAGCCTGCCTATGCAATGAGTGCATTCGTGCCCGATGTGTCCGGCGCGGCTTCGGCCGATGCCGGGTTGACGCTGACCGGCGAACGCACCGTCCCCGGTCTCGATGTGGAGAACTACTGGTTTCGCCGCCACGAGGTGGTCTACCAGCGGCTCGCGTCGCGCTGCGCTGACCGCGAGGTGCTCGAAGCAGGCTGCGGCGAGGGGTACGGTGCCGACCTGATCGCCGGCGTGGCACGCCGGGTAATCGCGCTGGATTACGACGAGGCCACCGTCGCTCATGTCCGCGCGCGCTACCCCCGCGTGCAGGTCGTGCATGGCAATTTGTTCTCGCTGCCGCTCCCAGACGCATCGGTGGATGTTGTGGTCAACTTCCAGGTGATCGAGCATTTGTGGGATCAGCCACAATTCGTGCGGGAGTGCGCGCGAGTGTTACGGCCCGCCGGGCTGCTGATGATGTCGACTCCGAACCGAATCACCTTTTCACCCGGCCGCGACACCCCGATCAACCCGTTCCACACCCGCGAGCTCAACGCCGACGAGTTGACCCAACTGCTCGTCGGGGCGGGTTTCACCATGGACGGGATCTACGGGGTTTTTCATGGGCCCCGGCTGACCGAGATGGATGCTCGCCACGGCGGCTCGATCATCGATGCCCAGGTGGCCCGCGCGATGGCCGACGCGCCCTGGCCGGCCGAGCTGCTGGCCGACGTCGCCGCGGTCACCGCCGCGGATTTCGACATCATCGATGCGCAGAAGCGGGATATCGACAGCAGTCTTGACCTCGTCGCGATCGCGGTACGCCCGTGAGCGGCGCCGTGACTCGCGTGCCGGGGCTGTTCACGCTGGTGTTGCACACGCACTTGCCGTGGCTGGCCCACCACGGCCGCTGGCCGGTCGGCGAGGAATGGCTTTATCAGTCGTGGTCGGCGGCCTACCTGCCGCTACTGCGGGTGCTCTCGGCGCTTGCCGGCGAGAACCGGCGCGGGGTGATCACGCTCGGGATGACGCCGGTGGTGACCGCGCAGCTCGACGACCCCTATTGCCTGGACGGCATGTATCACTGGCTGGCCAATTGGCAGTTGCGGGCCACCGAAGCCGCCAACGTGCGCACCGGTGTGACGTCCTCGCCGGCATGCACACCAGAAGCATTGCGCACCTTTGGAATTCGAGAACTCGCCGAAGCAGATCGAGCGCTTGAAGAGTTCGCCACGCTGTGGCATCACGGTGCCAGCCCACTGCTGCGCTCGCTGATCGACGCCGGCACCGTCGAACTGCTCGGCGGCCCGCTGGCCCACCCGTTCCAGCCGTTGCTGGCGCCGCGCCTACGCGAATTCGCGCTGCGCGAAGGGCTGGCCGACGCCCGGCAGCGGTTGGCGCACACGCCGACCGGGATCTGGGCGCCGGAGTGCGCCTACGCCCCCGGCTTGGAAAACGACTATGCCGCAGCAGGAGTCGGTCATTTCATGGTGGACGGGCCGTCGCTGCACGGCGACACCGCGCTGGGCCGGCCAGTGGGCGACACCGACGTGGTGGCCTTCGGACGCGACCTGCAGGTGAGCTACCGGGTGTGGTCGCCGAAATCCGGCTATCCGGGTCACGCCGCCTACCGCGACTTCCACACCTACGATCACCGCACCGGGCTGAAACCGGCGCGGGTCACCGGCCGCAATGTGCCGCCGGAGGCCAAAGCGCCCTACGATCCCGAGCGTGCCGATCGCGCGGTCGATGTTCACGTCGCCGATTTCGTCGACACCGTGCGCAACCGGCTGATCAGCGAATCCGAGCGGATCGGGCGGCCGGCGCATGTGGTCGCCGCGTTCGATACCGAGTTGTTCGGGCACTGGTGGTACGAGGGGCCGGTGTGGCTGAAGCGGGTGCTGCGCGCGCTGCCGCAGGCCGGTGTGCGGATCGGCACCCTGAGCGATGCGGTCACCGACGGGTTCGTCGGCTCCGCGGTCGAATTGCCGCCCAGCTCTTGGGGTTCGGGGAAGGACTGGCAGGTGTGGGCCGGTGATAAAGTGGCCGACTTGGTGCAGCTCAACACCGAAGTCGTCGACACGGCACTAAGTGCCGTCGACAAGGCACTGACGCAGACCGCGTCGTTGGATGGACCGATACCGCGTGATCAGGTCGCCGACCAGATTCTACGCGAGACGCTGCTGACGGTGTCCAGCGATTGGCCGTTCATGGTGAGCAAGGACTCCGCGGCCGACTACGCGCGCTACCGCGCGCATCTGCATGCCCACGCGACCCGGGAGATCGCCGACGCCTTGGCGTCCGGGCGTCGCGAAGCCGCCCAACGACTCGCCGACGGCTGGAACCGCGCGGACGGGCTGTTCGGCGCGCTCGACGCACGGAGGCTGCCCCGATGACCGCCGTCCTCCCCCACGAGCGGGCGCGTCGGCACGCCGACACGCCGCCGCTCGCGGCATTTTGCGCCCGCTCGCGCCAAAGGTGGGCGCGCGCATGAAGATCCTGATGGTGTCGTGGGAGTACCCGCCGGTCGTGGTCGGCGGGCTGGGCCGCCATGTCCACCACTTGTCGACGGCGCTGGCCGCGGCCGGCCACGAGGTTGTGGTTTTGTCCCGCCGCCCGTCGGACACCGACCCGAGCACGCACCCGTCCTGCGACGAGGTCAGGGAGGGCGTACGGGTGGTCGCGGCCGCGCATGACCCGCACGAATTCAACTTCGCCGACGACATGATGGCCTGGACGCTGGCGATGGGCCACGCCATGATCCGGGCCGGGCTGGCGCTGGACTTCACCCCGGATGTCGTGCACGCCCACGACTGGCTGGTCGCACATCCCGCCATCGCGCTGTCTGAGTTTTACGACGTCCCAATGGTTTCCACCATCCACGCGACCGAGGCCGGTCGTCACTCCGGTTGGATTTCCGGCCGGCTCAGCCGCCAGGTGCACGCCATCGAGTCCTGGTTGGTGCGCGAATCCGATTCGTTGATCACCTGTTCGGCGTCGATGCGCGACGAGATCACCGAACTGTTCGGTCCGGGGCTGGCCGAGATCACGGTGATCCGCAACGGGATCGACGCGGCCCGTTGGCCTTTCGCCGCCCGCCAAACCCGTACCGGGCCGCCGGATTTGCTGTATGTGGGCCGGTTGGAATACGAGAAGGGTGTACACGAGGCGATCGCGGCGCTGCCGCGGATCAGGCGAGCCCACCCGGGCGCCACACTGACCATTGCCGGCGACGGCACCCAGCAGGATTGGCTTGTCGCGCAAGCCCGTAAGCACCGGGTGGTCAGGGCCACGAAGTTTGTGGGTCACCTCGACCACGCGGAACTGTTGGCCGCCCTGCACCGCGCCGACGTGGTGGTACTGCCCAGCCACTACGAACCATTCGGGATCGTCGCGCTGGAAGCCGCCGCGGCCGGCACGCCGCTGGTGACCTCCAACATCGGCGGGCTGGGCGAAGCGGTCATCGACGGTCAGACCGGGATGTCCTGCCCTCCCCGCGACGTGGCCGCGCTTGCCAAGGCCGTCTGCGCCGTGCTCGACGATCCCGCGGCCGCCCAAACTCGCGCGCACGCCGCACGAGAACGGCTCACCGCCGACTTCGACTGGCACACTGTGGCCGACGAGACCGCGCAGGTTTATCTTGCCGCCAAACGTCGTGAGCGCCAGCCGCTTCCGCGGTTGCCGATCGTCGAGCACGCGCTGCCGGATCGGTAGGCGGCTCACACAGCCGATTTGGCGTCCGGGCGCGGGAACTGGGTGGCCATCAAGCGGTCCCACATCCGATCGCTCATCAACTTCCGCGTGCCTATCAGCAGACGCGCCGACGGGGTGACCCGCATGCGTACCGGCGGGCGTTTCGCGGTAATGGCTTTCTCGACCGCCTTGGCGACGGTGTCGGGTCCGCCGCCGAGCTTGGCGAGTGCACGATTGTTGTAAACCTCTTCGGTGGCCGTGCCGACAGCGGCGTTGAACGCCGCGTACGGCCCCTCGGTAGCACTGGGCGCGCTGAGCCCGTGAGTCGCGGTGGCCGCAAACTCCGTGTGGATCAGCCCGGGCTGGATGATCACCACGTCGATCCCGAAGCCTTTGACCTCGAAACGCAGCGCGTCGCTGAGCGCTTCGACCGCGTACTTGGTGGCGTGGTAGGCGCCCCCGCCGGGAAACGTGAAGTTGCCGCCCATGGAGCTGATATTGACGATGCGACCCCACCGCTGTGCACGCATCCCGGGCAGTACGAGCTGACACATCCGCACCAGACCGAAAACATTGGTTTCGAACTGGCGGCGCAGATCGGCCATCGGAACGGTTTCCAGCGCTCCCGACTGCGAGTAGCCGGCATTGTTCACCAGCGCGCCGACGGCGCCTTGTTCGGCGACGACGCGCTCCACCGCTGCCTGCATGGACGCTTCGTCGGTGACATCGAGCGCAAGGGTGCGCGCGCCAAGCTCACGCAGGTCCGCGACGGACTCCTCGCGGCGCGCAGTGGCGTAAACAACGTGGCCGGCCTTGGCCAATCGCTGCGCCGTGGCGCGGCCGATTCCTGTCGAGCAGCCGGTCACGAGGATCGCTTTCGAGATCTCGGACATGCTCAGCACGTTAGACGCTTTTTGCTGAAAGGGGCTCCCATCAGACAACTCGCCCGCGTGCGACCCAAAACCCGGTGAGTAGTCTTCCAGCATGCTCGCTAACTCTGCTGAGCTGACCGCCGCGGAATTGAATCTGCGCGACCAGGTGCGCACTTTCCTGTCCACAGAGCTGCCCGCCCGCACATTCGAGCCGGGGCTCGGGATGAGTAGCCAAGCCGATCCCGATTTTTCGGCCTTGCTCGCCGAACGCGGATGGGTCGGCATGGGTGTGCCCGCGCGCTACGGCGGCCGCGACGCCACTGCCGTGGACCGGTTTGTGGTCGTCGAGGAGTTGCTGCGCTGGGGAGCACCCGTTGGGCACCACTGGGTGGCAGACCGCCAGATCGCACCGGTGCTGCTGCGTTTCGGCACCGAGGAACAGAAGCGGTGGTTGCTGCCTGAGATCTGCCGGGGGAAGTTGTGCTTTTGCATTGGCATGAGCGAGCCCGACGCCGGAAGCGACCTCGCGTCGGTGCGCACGAAAGCGGTAGCCGACGACGGCGGTTGGCGCGTGTCGGGCACCAAGGTGTGGACGAGCAACGCCATGCGCGCCGACTTCATGATCGCGTTGTGCCGCACCGGCGGTGGCGCCCGCCATGAGGGGCTGAGCCGCTTGCTGATCGATATGCGCAGCCCCGGCGTAAAGATCAACCCGATCCCCTATCTGGACGGCAGCACCGACCACTTCGCCGAAGTGACACTCGACGACGTGTTCGTCCCCGATGACCGGGTGATCGGCGAGATCGGACAGGGGTGGGCGCAGAACACCAGCGAGCTCGCGTTCGAGCGCGGTGGCCCGGACCGCTGGATCTCCACCTTCCTGCTCGTTCAGGAGTTCATGCGTAGCGAACCGGATCTTGCTGCCAGCCCGGCGGGACGCCGCTGGATCGGCGAGCTGGCCGCCCAATACTGGGTGCTGCGCCGGCTCTCGCTCGCGGTGGCCAGAGCTATCGACGCGGGCGGCACCCCCTCGGCGGAAGCCGCGCTCATCAAGGAGATGGGCACCCGGTTCGAACAAGACGTGGTGATTGCGCTGCGGGAACTGCTGGACCGAGAGCTGCTGTGCGATGTGGAACCTGAGCGGCCACCGTCGTTGTTCGATCGGTTGCTGCGTCGCGCTGTGCTGGATTCACCCTCGTACACCATCCGCGGCGGGACCACCGAGGTGCTGCGTTCAGTCGCTGCCAAGGGTCTGACATGAGTGATAACGAACTGCACAGCGCCGCAACGAAATTCTTCGACGAACACTGCGGCTGGGACGTCGTCGCCGAGGCCGAGGTCACCGGCTGGGCCGACGAGCTGTGGCAGGCACTGACCGAAACCGGGTTCGCCGATGTGCCGATGCCTGAGGAATTGGGCGGGTCGGGCGGCGGTGTGGCCGATGCGGTCGAGCTGTTGGGGGCGGCAGGAGCGCACGCGGCGCCGGTGCCGCTCGCGGAAGCCGGCCTGGTCGCCGGTTGGCTGCTGGGATCTGCGGGTCTGGTGCTGCCCAACGGAATTCGCGCTGTAGTGCCAACAACCGGGCAGTTGCATCTCGACAATGATCGACTGTTCGGCACGGTGCCGGGGGTGGCCTGGGCCCATCGCGCCGAGCATGTTGTCGGACTCGTCGACGGCGTCGTCCTGATAGCGCCCGGTCCGGCCGCGCCGGGACCGCATCCCACGGTCCGCCGCGCCGTCAACCTGGCCGGTGAGCCCCGCGACACCGTGCATTTCGACGGTGTGCCGATCAGTGCGCGAGCCGACGCGCCGGACGAAGTCAGCGAACAGACGCTCGCGGAGCGAGCAGCTTTGGGGCGGGCAGTGCTGATGGCCGGCGCGTTGAGTGCGCTCGCGGCGATGACGCTGCGCTACAGCCGCGAGCGTGAGCAATTCGGGCGCCCCATCGGCCGGTTCCAAGCCGTGCAGGCGCATCTCGTCACCATCCACCAGCAGGCGACGATGGTGGCCGCGGCCGTGGCCGGCGCCGTCGCCGCGGTCGAGCGCGGCCGCGGCGGCTTCGAGATCGCCTGCGCCAAACTGCTTGCCGACCAGGGCGCACTGCGAGCCACTCGATCCGCCCATCAGGCACACGGCGCGATCGGCATGACAAAGGAGTATCCGTTGCACTATCTGACCCGCCGGCTGTGGGCCTGGCGAGATGAAGCGGGAGGCCACCAGCGCTGGGCGGACCGCCTCGGCGCGGCACTGGTGTCCGCCGGTCCCGACGCGTTGTACCCGGCGATTCAGTCCGGATCGGACGTAATCCAGTGAGCCGGCTGCGGCGTCCGGACGGCGTCGAGGTGGCGTACCGGGTGCACAACCCGCAGGGGGCGGGTGTGCCGGTATTGCTCACCCACGGTTTCGCCGCCACCGCGCGCATGTGGGATCCCAACATCGGCGCGCTGTCGACGGACCGCCCGGTGATCGTCTGGGACCAGCGCGGTCACGGCGAGAGCGACGCGCCGGAGGATATGGCCCGCTACGGGCAGGACATCAGCGTCGCGGACATGGCGGCAGTCCTCGACGCCGCCGGTGCTGACCGGGCGGTGCTGTGCGGTATGTCGTTGGGCGGCTACCTGTCGTTGGCGTTCCACCTCGCGCACCCGCAGCGGGTGGCCGCGCTGGTGCTGGTCGACACCGGGCCGGGCTACCGCAACACCGAAGCCCGCAAGCGCTGGAACGACTGGGTGGAGCGCACCGCGCAGCGACTGGAGGGCGGCGCATCGCCGAATACATCACCGGAAGTGGCGCGGGCCGTGCACAGGCATCCCGAGGGGCTGCCCCGCGCCGCCCGCGGTTCGATGGTCCAAAACGATGCCCGGGTGATCGAGTCACTGGAGGCCATCGAGGTGCCGACGCTCGTTGTCGTCGGCGCGCAAGACACCGACTTCCTGGCCGGGGCGGACTACATGCAGCGCCACATCCCTAATGCCCGCAAGCTTCTCATCGACAACGCCGGGCATGCCGCGAACATGGACCAGCCCGACATCTTCAACACCGCCGTACGCGAACTATTGGAGCAACTGTGAACACCCCGGACGTGACCGTGGAGCTTGCCGATCACGTGGCAACCGTCGAGATCCATCGGCCGCCGAACAACTTCTTCGACACCGCACTGGTCAAGGGCATCGCCGACGCCTACGCGCAACTCGACGACGACATCGACTGCCGGGTGATCATGCTGTGCGCCGAGGGAAAACACTTCTGCGCCGGCGCGGACTTTTCCCGCCCTGCAACCGAGGTCTCCACGCCCGGCGAGCTCTATGTCCAGGCTCTGCGGTTGTTCCGGTCCGCCAAGCCCGTCGTCGCGGCGGTCAACGGCGCGGCGATCGGCGGCGGGCTCGGGCTGGCATTGAGCGCAGACTTCCGGGTGGCGTCACCGTCGTCGAGATTCGCGGCCAACTTCAGCCAGCTCGGCTTCCACCCGGGCTTCGGGATCACCGCGACGCTGCCACGAGTCGTCGGCCAGCAGAAGGCGCTCGAATGGCTGCTTACCGGTGAGCGCTTCAACGGCGAAAAGGCCTACGCTGCAGGACTTGTCGACGAGCTGGCGGCCGACGGCGACGTCCGCCCGGCCGCGCTGCGGTTCGCGGGACGCATCGCCGCCTCGGCTCCGTTGGCGCTGACCAGCATCCGCGCCACCATGCGCGCCGGACTTGCCGAAGCTGTTGAAGCGGCCACCGCCCACGAACTGCAAGAACAAACCCGCTTGCAGGCGACTGACGACTTTCGAGAAGGGATTGCCGCGGCCGCCCAGCGGCGTGCCCCGGTGTTCACGGGTCGGTAGCGTCGAGTCATGGGCGGTGTGTATTCCAGCGTGGTCGACGCGCCGCGTGACGAGGTGTTCGCCTGGCATGCCCGGCCCGGTGCAATCCTGCGGCTGTCGCCGCCCTGGCAACCCATGCGGGTGATCGCCGAAGCCGAGTCGCTCAAGGACGGCCGCGCCGAGCTTGCGCTGCCGGCCGGGCTGCGCTGGGTGGCCCAACATCAGGCGGACTCTTATGACCCGCCGCGGCGTTTCGTCGACGAAATCAGCAGCCGCGGGCCAGCATCACTTCCGGCACGGCTCGCGGTGCGATGGCGCCACATCCACGACTTCGAAGAAGTGAGCGCCACAGCGACCCGGGTGATCGACCGCGTCGAGACCCCGGTTCCCGCCGCGGCGCTGCGGCCGATGTTCGCCTACCGGCATCGCCAGCTGGCCGACGACCTCACCGCACACCAGCGCGCGGCCGGGCACGGCATGACTCCGGCCACGATTGCGGTGACCGGGTCGTCTGGACTGGTCGGCTCGGCGCTGACCGCATTCCTGAGCACCGGCGGCCATCGAGTGATCCGGCTGGTTCGCCGTCCGACAACCAACGACGTTGAGCGGCAATGGAATCCAGATGATCCGCACCCCGACGCGCTGGTCGGCGTCGACGCGGTGATTCATCTAGCCGGTGCATCGATTGGCGGGCGGTTCACCGAGGCGCATCGGCGCGCCGTTCGCCACAGCCGAATCGGCCCCACCCGGCGGCTGGCCGAGCTTTTGGCGAAGACCCGCAGCGGACCGAAAGTGTTGATTTGCGCCTCGGCGGTCGGCTATTACGGCTACGACCGCGGCGATGAAGTTCTGACCGAGGACAGCGGTCGCGGTGACGGGTTCCTCGCCGACGTCGTCGCCGAGTGGGAACAGGCCTGCGCGCCTGCCGAACAAGCCGGTGTTCGGGTGGTGCAGGTGCGCACCGGTATCGTGCAGTCCCCTCGCGGGGGCACCCTGCGGCTGCTACGCCCGTTGTTCAGCGCCGGGCTCGGTGGCCGGGTCGGCGACGGGCGGCAATGGCTGTCGTGGATCGGTATCGACGACCTCGTCGACATCTATCACCGCGCGCTGTGGGACACCGCGCTGTCCGGGCCGGTCAACGGGGTCGCCCCGCAACCGGTACGGAACGCGGACTACACCCGCACGCTCGCCCGGGTCCTGCACCGGCCGGCTGTGCTGCCGGTACCGGCACTCGGGCCCAGGTTGTTGCTCGGCGATCAGGGCGCCCGCGAACTTGCCTGCGCAAGTCAACGGGTCAGCCCCGCCCGCCTGCAGCAGGCCGGCCACCGGTTCCGCCATCCCGACCTCGAGCAGGCTCTGCGACACCTGTTGGGCCGCAATAGCAATTAGCGTCGACGGTTGAGCAGCCAGATCCGGGTGGACAGCACCGTCGCAAACGCACACCACAGGGGGTAAAGCGCCAGTGGCGCGGCCTGGACGCCGCGCACCGCCACGGCGCGGCGAGTCAAGTCGGCACTGCTGGCAGTCAACGCGGCGGCGACGGCCGCGGCCGCTCCCAGCTGGTGGCGATTGAAGAATATCCACGACCAGCTGCCGTTGAGGACGAGGTTGACGGCGAGCGCTGTCCGATAGGCGCGGGCCTGCCGCCATTGCCCGCGGTCACGTAACTGGTCAATAGTCGGGGCTGAGACGAGTGCGATGTCGGTATACAGAGTCGGCCACACCACTGGAAACACCTGCGGCGGTGGCTGAAAGGACGGTGTGCGCAGCCGCGCGTACCACGGGGAGCGAACGGCCGGCCGACTGGCCAGACCGCCGATCACCGCGGTGGCGGCCACCGACGCAGCCGTGGCCGCCAAAGTAGTGACGCGCATACCGTCCTCCTTCGATCTCCTCCGATCGACGTCCTATACCCTGTCTGCCACTGGAAAACACCCACAGAACCGCTTCATCGATGAAAGGCTGCCCAGGGTGTTTTGGGAGCGCCAGGCCGCGCTGGTAACGAACCGTCGCTCGTGGCTGATCGCCCTGGCGATCACCATCGCCGCCGGTGCGCTGATGGCGTTGGCCGGCAGCAACAGCGCCGCCGGCCAATCGCCGGTCTCGTTGCCGAGTTCGTCGGAGTCGGCCAAAGCCGCGGCCGCATTGGCCCAATTCCCCGGTGGTGATGTGGCAACGGCAATTCTGGTGACTACTCGCAGGGACGGGTCCGCATTGACGCCGGCTGACCTGGCCGCCAGCGAGCAAGCGCGAGGCCGTATGCAACGGGTTGCGCAGAGCATGCCCCGACCCGCCCAACCGACGACTACATCCCGCGACGGCAAAGCGGCCATCAGCATGGTGTCGCTGAGCGCCGAGCTGTCCGGGCTCGAGCTCAATGATGCGATCAAAGCACTGCGGGCGGCAGCGGCCGACGGACTGCCCACAACGCTGATCGCCCACGTCACCGGCGGGCCTGCCTTCGGTGCCGATATCGCCAACGCGTTTTCGGGTGCCAACGTCACGTTGCTTGTCGTGACCGTTCTCGTCGTCGCGCTGCTGTTGGTGATCACTTACCGCTCGCCGGTGCTGTGGCTGGTGCCGCTGACTGTGATCGGTTTCGCCGACCAAGTGGCCTCGGCGGTAGGCACGCTCGTTGCGGACACGACTGGGCTTAACTTCGACGGCTCCACCGCCGGCATCACCAGCGTGCTGGTGTTCGGCGCGGGCACCAACTACGCACTCCTGCTGATCTCCCGGTACCGCGAAGAATTGCGTAACGAAACCGATCACCGTGCGGCACTGCGCCATGCGGTGCGCGCAGCCGGGCCGGCGATTTTGGCTAGCAACGCGACCGTCGTATTGGCCCTGCTGACGTTGATTTTGGCGATCACGCCGAGCACCCGCAGCCTGGGTGTGTGCGCGGCCTGCGGACTGGTCGTGGCCGCGATTTCGGTGTTGTTCGTCTTGCCGCCGCTACTGGCGCTGTGCGGACGGCGGGTGTTCTGGCCGTTCATTCCACGCACCGGCGACGCGCAAACAACGACGGTCGGCGGCTGGCACCGCGTCGCCGATGCGGTAAGCCGCCGGCCCGCCCAGGTTTGCGCCGTCGCGGTCACCATATTGGCCGCCTCCAGCGCCGGGCTGCTGGGGACTCACATCGGTCTGTCGCAAACCGAACAGTTCCGCGTCCAAGCGGACTCAGTGTCCGGATTCCGAACGCTGGCCGCGCATTTCCCCGGCGGCGCCTCGGACCCCACCGTCGTGATCGCAGATACGACGCGGACACGCCAGGTGCAGAACGCCATCATCGAGGTGCCCGGCGTCGTCTCAACAGCATCCGCGGGCCAGTCGCCCACTGGACTGACCAAGTGGTCGGTGGTGATCGATGCGGCTCCATCGACCAACGAAGCATTCGATACCATTGCTGCACTTCGTAATTCGGTACGATCGGCAGATCCGGCGGCACTCGTCGGGGGCGCGGACGCCCAAGCGGCCGATGTTCGTGCGGCCGCGAGCCGTGACCGGGTCGTTTTGATCCCGGCGATTCTCGCGGTGGTGCTGGCCGTGCTCTACGTGCTGCTGCGCGCGCTGCTCGCACCGCCGGTGCTCGTTGCCGCGACAGTGCTCAGCGCACTGGCCGCGCTGGGCCTGGGCGGTTGGGCCGGCATTCACATATTCGGTTTTCCCGCATTGGACAACAGCACACCGCTGTTCGCGTTTCTGTTCCTGGTCGCGCTCGGCGTGGACTACACGATCTTCCTGGTGACCCGCGCACGTGAGGAGACCCCTGATCACGGCGCCCGCGACGGCATGGTGCGTGCCGTCTCGGCAACCGGCGGGGTCATCACCAGCGCCGGAATCGTGCTGGCGGCGGTCTTTTGCACGCTCGGGGTGCTGCCGCTGATCGTGCTGACTCAGTTAGGGATCATTGTCGGGCTCGGTATTTTGTTGGACACCTTCATCGTTCGCACCCTTGTCATTCCGGCACTCTTCGCGATGATCGGTATCCGGATCTGGTGGCCTACTTTCCGCCGACTCGCTGATAACGTCGAAGCGCCTCCGCCCGCTCCTCACCGTGATCGACGATCGGTGCCGGATAGCCGCTCGGACGCGGGCCACGCGCCAGGTGGACGTCATCGGCGCCCGCCAGCTCGGGAATCCAGCGGCGAATGAAATCGCCTGCAGAGTCGAACTTCTGGCCCTGCGTCGTCGGATTAAACACCCGGAAGTACGGGGCGGCGTCGGTACCGCATCCGGCGGTCCATTGCCAGCCGTGCTGATTGTTGGCCACGTCGCCGTCGACCAACTGATCCAAAAACCAGCGTGCACCCCACTGCCACGGCAAGTGCAAGTCCTTAACCAGAAACGATGCCACGATCATCCGGACCCGGTTGTGCATGTATCCGGTCTGGCGGAGTTGGCGCATACCCGCGTCCACAACGGGAAACCCGGTTTCGCCGGCTTTCCACGCCTCGAACAACTTCGCGGCGTCCTCACCGGTGTCGGTTTCCATGGCGTCGAAATCGCGATTCCAGTTGCTCCAGGCGCTGTGCGGCCAATGGTGCAACACCGCGGCGTAGAAGTCGCGAAAGGCCAACTCCCGCAGGTATGCACGAGGTCCCTCCTGGCGCAGGTCGAGGTCTGTCACCATGGTCCGCGGATGGATGGTGCCGAACTTCAAGTGCGCCGACATTCGGCTGGTGCCGTTGCGATCCGGCCGGTTGCGCTCCTCGGCGTAGCGGTCCAGGCCGTCGTCGACGAAATCGTGCCATTGCCGCAGCGCGGCTGCCTCGCCGGCCGACACGTCAAGCTCGATGCCGGGATCGGGGATCGCGGCCGCCGTCGAGATACCCGCCGGATCAAGCCAGCGCGCCGAGTCGCGGCCCGATCGTGCCGGTGCCCGCCAACCGATTTCGCGCCACCGACGAAAGAAGGCGGTGAACACCTGGTATGGTTCGCCGTTGTCCTTCACCACCCGTCCCGGCGAAACCAGATACGGCGATCCCGTCGTCACCAGCGGCACCTCCCCCAGCGCCGAGCGAACCCGCTCGTCGCGGCGCCTGCCATAAGGGGCGAAGTCCTCGGTCACATGCACCGCTGACGCATCGATCTCTTTGGCTATCAAGGGGATTTGCTCTTCGGGTGGCCCGCGGGTTACCAGCAGCCGCCCATCGAGCTCGTCGCGCAATGCCCGCAACGCGTCGGCGAGGAACTGTAGTCGGCGCCGGCCGGAGGACGCCTCGAGCCGCGGGTCCAACACGAAGCACGCGAGCACTTCATCGCCGTCTGAGGCTGCGGCGGTCAACGACGGTAGGTCTCCCAACCGCAGATCCCGCCGAAACCACAACAGGTTAGGCATTGGGTGCGGCTTTGACCTCCAAGCCGATGTGCACCTTGTCGATGCCGCCACCAATATCGTTTGACCACAGCGTCGTAGACACGTCTGGTCTCGGACTTGGGCAGCACCCGGGCAATCGCCTCCACGGGCTCGCCCTTCGGTTTGCCCCGCACCCCGCACTTCTGGATCGTCACCCGCGGGGTGTTTTGGATCCGCCGGGTTTTCCACGACCCGTCGTCGGTGATCACCAGCAGTCGGTTGCCGTCGGGGGCGCCCCATACCGGGGTGGGTTTGGGTCTGCCGTCCTTGGTGAAGGTGGTCAGCAGCACATACTTGGAGCGGGACACCTCGTCAAAGCTCGGCACCCCTTCAACCTAGACGCGATGCCGCTCGTCAGCGAGCCGCCTTCTTGCGTTCGATGTCGGCCAGTGCCGCGGCCAGTTCGGCGCGTTGCGCGGCCGACGTCTCCCAGGCCAGCTGGCGGTTCTTGACCACCTTGGCCGGCGCGCCGACCGCGATCGAATAATCGGGGATGTCGCCCTTGACCACCGCGTGCGATCCCAGCACGCAGCCACGGCCGATGGTGGTGCCCCGCAGCACGGTCACCTTGGCCGCAACCCAGGTGTCCGGCCCGATGCGGACGGGGCTTTTGACAATGCCCTGGTCTTTGATCGGCATGTTGATGTCGTCAATGCGGTGGTCGAAATCGCAGACGTAACACCAATCGGCCATCAGCACCGAATCGCCGATCTCGATGTCGAGATAGGTGTTGATCACGTTGTCCCGACCGAGCACTACCTTGTCGCCGAATCGCAGCGAACCCTCGTGCGCGCGGATCGTGTTCTTGTCGCCGATATGCACCCAGCGGCCGATCTCCAACTGAGCCAGTTCGGGAGTGCAGTGAATCTCCACGTCTTTGCCGAGGAACACCATGCCGCGGGTAATGATGTGCGGGTTGGTCAGTTTGAACTTCAACAGCCGCCAGTAGCGCACCAGGTACCACGGGGTCCAGGCCCGATTGACCAGCACCCATTTCAGCGATGCCAGCGTCAAGAACTTGGCCTGGCGAGGGTCCCGCAGCAGGGACCCTCGCCACCGGCGATGCAGCGGCGCTCCCCACATGGTCGTCATGGCCGAAAAGCCTAGTCCGGCGACGATGCGCGCCGGAACGGCGGGCTGAGGAGCCGGACAATGCAGCACAGTCCGGCGACGATGCGCGCCGGAACGGCGGGCTGTGGGGGTACCCCCAGCCGCGAAGCGGCGAGGGGGCGAGCCGGACAATGCAGCAGAGTCGAGCACGCACAAGTTACTCTCGGCACCGTGTCTTGGCCCGCCACCCGTGCGTCGAGTGTGGGGGCTATGGCCGAAAAAGGCGGAGTTTTTCGCCATAACCCCCACGCTCGACGAACAGCCGCAGCCATACTCGCACTTCTGCTCGCGCTGAGCGGCTGCCGGAGCACCGACTCGTGGGTCGATGCCGCACCTGCGCCCGGGTGGGCGGCGCAATACGCCGATGCGGCCAACAGCAGCTACACCCCCATCAGCGGTGCGTCGATGCTCGAACTGCGCTGGACACGCTCGGTGAAGGGCAGCCTGGCGGCGGCACCGGCGATCAGCGGCCGGGGGTGGATGGCACTCAACGCGCAAACCCCCGCGGGCTGTTCGCTGATGGAGTGGGAGAACGACAACAACGGCCGGCAACGCTGGTGCACGAGACTGCATCAAGGCGGCGGCTTTTCCGGCCCGCTGTTCGACGGCTTCGACAACGTCTACGTCGGCCAGCCCGGTGCGATCATCTCTTTTCCACCCACCCAGTGGATCCGGTGGCGCGCACCGGTCATTGGAACACCTTTGACCCCAAGGCTTCTCGGTGACGGCCGATTGTTAATCGTCACGCATCTCGGTCAGATGCTGATCTTCGACGCACACCGGGGAACCGTCGCCAGCAGTCTGGACCTGGTAGACGGCGTCGATCCGTCCGATTTCACGCGCGGGCTATCCGATTGCGCCCCGGCCCGGCCGGGCTGCCCGATAGCGGCAGCGCCGGCATTTTCTGCGGCAACCGGTATGGTGCTGCTGGGCCTCTGGCAGCCGGATGCGCCCGCGGCCGTGCTGGTCGGGCTGCGATATCACCCGGGCCAAAATCCACAATTGACTCAGGAGTGGACCAGCGACGCCGTTGGGGACGGCGTGCTTGCCAGCCCGGTGCTTTCCGCCGACGGGTCGACCGCCTATGTCAATGGCCGCGACCAACAATTGTGGGCGTTGCGGACCGCAGACGGTAAGCCGAAATGGTCGGTGCCGCTGAAGTTCTTGGCGCAGACACCGCCCACGCTGACGCCAGACGGGCTGATCGTCTCCGGTGGCGGCCCCGACACGCAGTTGGTCGCGTTCAAAGACGCTGGTGACCACGCCGAACAGGTGTGGCGCCGAGACGACGTCAACCCGCTGTCGACGTCGAGTCTGGCCGGCAGCGGCGTCGGCTACACGGTGGTCAAGAGTGAGCCGGGAATGTCGCTGCTCGTCTTCGATCCCGGCGATGGCCACACGATCAACAGCTATCCCCTGCCGGAGGCCACCGGCTATCCGGTCGGCGTCGCGATCGGGCACGACCGCCGGGTGGTCGCCGCGACCAGCGACGGTCAGGTATACAGCTTCGCCCCGGCGTAGCTGCCTACACCGCCAGCGGCGGGATGGCGTTGCGCGGGATTTGAACCTGGATAGCGCCCGCAAAGGGCGGCAGCAATTCTCCCGGCGCGAAGTAGAAGATCAGCGCGTCGTCAGTGATGGCGAAGTTCTGGTAGTGCGACGGGTCCAGCCCGGCGCCGGGCAGGATCGCCGCCGCCAGCCCGGTCTGGCGTCCCACCTCGCGTTGCACCACCGGATAGATGGCGTCCAGCGGCTTGGTGCCCGGCGCGAACAGCGTGTCGAAGGTGATCGGCTGGCGTCGATCGAGGTCGTAGTTGAACCCCTTGTAGAACGTCGACGGGCGCGGCCCCCCGAGGTCCTCGAACACCTTCAGCACCACGCTGTGGGTGCCCTTGGGGGGTTTGCCCGAGTGGAACTGCTCGGAAGTGACTTCCATCTGGTAGGGCTGATCGCGCGATCCCGACGTTTGCGCGACGTTGGTGAACCCGTCCCGGTTCTGCGTGAGGTAGTCGGTCAGTGCCTGCTGATCGGGATAGTCGACCGGGAATGCCATGTCGAGGGTGTAGGTGGGCGTCGACGCGTGCACATGGCACATCTGTCTGGCGTCGACGCTGCCGCCCATGCTGGCGCAGGACGGATCGGCGGCCGCCAGCGGCCCGCCGAGCGGCCCGACGAGGACCCCGGCCGCCAGCAGTGCGGCGGCGATCGAAGTGCGCATGGTCGATTGGTCCTCACGAACTCGGAAGACGGCGGACCCGCCGTCGCCTAGTGAGCCTACTAAACCGTCATCGCGACGGACGACAAACGAACGCCGTCACGCTGCCGGTCCTGCCCGAGCCGATGCGGCTGACCACCACCGATAGGGCTTGCTGGCCGCGCAACCGTAGCCGCTTCCGCAGGGCGTCGGGGTCCACATCCACCCCGCGTACCAGGATCTCCAGCGATCCGCAGTCGAGTCCCGCCAGCACCTGACGTAGTCGTCGTTCCTCGAACGGAAGCTGCGCGATGATCTCGAAACCGCGCACTCCGGCAGGCAGCTGATCTCCGGACAGGTAGGCGATGTGCGGGTCGAGCTGCCACAGCCGGTGCCGGGCGGCGTAGTGGCGCACCAGGCCGGCCCGGACCACCGCGCCGTCGGGGTCGATGATCCAGCGCCCGGCGGGGCGCACCGGGCAGTCGTCCGGCTCGGCGTCGGTGATCTGTTCGCCGCGGTCCAGCACGCTCGCCCGTCGACGCACCCCCGGTTGGCACAACCCGGCCGACCACAAGCACGCCTCCCGGACTGCTCCACGGTAGGAGGTCACTTCGATCTCACCGTCGAAGCCTAAGCGTCTCACGACGTCGAAATCAATTCCGGGAGCTGCCTTTACGACGAGATCGCGGCCGCGGTACACGTCGAACAGCCGGTCCAGAGCCGGTTGATAGTCGCGCGGGTCGAAGCGTCGGCGCCCGCCCGTCCGCCGGGCCGGGTCGACCAGGACGGTCGTGCCGCGGGTGACCGGGCGCAGCGCGTCCGCGCGGCACAGCGCCGCGTCGTCGCCCAGGTTGTGTCGCGCCATCGCCAACCGCACCGGATCAAGGTCACTGCCGATCACCCGGGCCGCTGCGTCGCGCAGGGCCGCGAGCTCGGTGCCGATCGAGCAGGTGACATCGTGCACGATGCGGCCAGCCAACCGCCGCGCCCGATGCGATGCGACGGGCGCGGGGCTGGCCTGCTGCAGTGCCTCGTCGGTGAACAACCAGTCGGCGGCACCCGGCATCTTGTCGACCGCGCGCCGCCGCAACAGCACCGTTTCCACCAGCGCCGGTGTCCGGTCACCGAACCGGGCTCGGATCGCGGCGACGTCGGCCACCCGGTCGGTCAGCTCGAAGGCAGCCACCACCTCCAGCGCCTCCGCGCCCGCAGCCGACGTCAGGTAGGCGACGTCGTCGAGCCCGAAGTTCAGGACGGCTTGACCCCGGTGATCATCACGTTGTAGAACCAGCCCTTCGGCACCACCCGACGCCACAGGTTCTCGTCGATCCAGGTCAGTGTCTTCCAGCTGGTGAACGCGAATTTAGCCCAGCCCCAACCCAACCGGTCCGGCGGCACCGCGTATTCGAAGGTCCGCAGCGGCCAGCCCACCATTGCCGCGGTGAACTCGACCGTGGCGGTCTCGACGTCGGCGGCACCGGCCCTCGCCGCCATCTTCTCCAAGGCGCCGGGAGTGAACGTGTGCAGGTCGACGACGGCCTCCAAAGCCGCGGCGCGCGAGGACTCGTCGAGCTCGGCCTGGGGGCGCCGCCAGCTGCCGAGCCCCGGCAACTTGGTGACATTGGTGACCGCGCGCCACGTCAGCGTGGACAGCGACCGGGCGTAACCGTCGCCGACGGTGGTCGGCTCGCCGGCGAACACGAAGCGGCCGCCGGGGCGCAGCACCCGGAGCACCTCACGCAGCGACAGTTCGACATCGGGAATGTGGTGCAGCACAGCGTGTCCAACCACCAGGTCGAAGGTGTCATCGTCGTAGGGGATGCGCTCGGCGTCGGCGACGCGGCCGTCGATATCGAGACCCAGCGACTTGCCGTTGCGGGTGGCGACTTTGACCATGCCGGGCGACAGATCGGTGACCGATCCACGCCGTGCAACCCCGGATTGGATCAGGTTCAGCAGAAAAAAGCCCGTGCCACAACCCAATTCAAGGGCGCGGTCGTACGGCAACCGGCGAAGCTCGTCGTCGGGAACGATGGCGTCGAAGCAGTCCCGCGCGTACTCGACGCAGCGCTGATCGTAGGAGATCGACCACTTCTCGTCGTAGTTCTCCGCCTCCCAGTCGTGGTAGAGCACCTGGGCCAGCTTGCTGTCGCGCCGGGCCGCTTCCACCTGCTCGGCGGTGGCATGCGGCTGCGGCGCCGGGTCGGTCGTCATGGTGGCTCAGCCTATAGCGGCGATCGCAAGCG
The DNA here is from genome assembly GCF_900417275.1 of Mycobacterium shimoidei. NCBI lineage: Bacteria > Bacillati > Actinomycetota > Actinomycetes > Mycobacteriales > Mycobacteriaceae > Mycobacterium > Mycobacterium shimoidei. The sequence continues at coordinate 4,452,095 of NZ_UEGW01000001.1, forward strand.
CGGCGGAGCCGGGCGCAGCGGGTCGCCGCCATCAGCACAGCGGCGATCGCAAGCGCGGCGGAGCCGGGCGCAGCGGGTCGCCGCCATCAGCACAGCGGCGATCGCAAGCGCGGTTTAGATGGCCAGCGTGAAGGCGTCGCTGATCAGCTCTCCGGCCGCGTCGGAACCGGCGCTCGGGAAGGCATTGAGGATGTCGTCGATCACCGCCTGGGGGAACTGGACCAGCGCCGCGCTCACGTCTTCGAATCCGGTTTGCAGCGCATTGTTGATCTCCATCGGGTCACCGCCGAGGAAGGCCTCCCAGATGTGCCAGGCCGCCATTTGCGGTGCGACGATGAAATCCCGGTAGTCGACGAAGAGGTTTATCGCCAGACCCGGATCTTGGTCAACCTCGTGCCCGTCGTAGCTGATCAGCGTCCAGCCGTCGGTGGGGTTGCCCTCGAGGATGACCTGGCCGGTGTTCGATAACAGCCCGCCGTTCTGGACCTCGTCCAGCAGTACCCCGAAATCGGGGTTCTTGACGTTCATCATGACCCAGGTCGCGATTGACGCCGAGTGCGAGAAGGCCACGGAGTACAGATCGCCGTCGCCATTGGTGTCGCCCGCGTCGTAGATCGTTTGCACCGCGTCGCTGAAACGGTCCTGGAAAGCCATTCCGTTCGGGTCGATCGTGGAGCCCAGCTGCGGCACCCAGAACTGTCCGGTCATCCAAGCCAGTGGGGCCAGAACATAGAGCGCGGCGACAAGTTCGCCTCCCTGCGACGTACTGACGCCCTCGAGAATGCCGGCATTGAGCTCGTTGAGCCCGGGCAATATCTGGCCCGGGTCCAGGATCGGCGTGGGACCGTCCGGGATGTCGCCACTGGTGACAGTGCCCCCCGCCAACAACTCGGTCAACGGCCAAGCGGTCTGCTGGGCGCGCAGGAACTCCGAGGCGTAGACCGCGTCGATGTCGTTGTCGCCGCCGTTGTACAGCGATTCCCCGACGGCGACCGCCTGGTCCCTGCCGAGATCGGTCAGCGGCGCGCCCGGCGGCAGCGTCCCGATGACGCCTGCCACGTTGTCCTCTGACTCGCCGTGCCGGACCAGATCCAAGACCATGTCCTCGCCGGCCAGCAGCTGGATGAGCTCGGAGATGTGGGCCTGCGGCAACGGCGACATGAGCGGGGTGGCGGCAATGATGCTGGCTCCGGCCAGCGCGACACCACCAGTGATCCAGGAGCCAGCGGCGAGCGACGGCATACTTATCTCCTTCTCAGGTTGGTGAGATTACGTTATAGGGCCTCACGTAATTAAACAAGCGATTTGCGGTAGTTTTTGGGCGATGACATCCGAGCCGGTGCCCCAGTCGCCGGGCCGTCCGCGTGACCCACAGAAGGACGAAGACGTTCTTTCTGCCACGCGCGCACTGCTGGCCGAGGTCGGATATCAGCGCACCACGATTGCCGCGGTCGCTCGCCGCGCCGGTGTCAGCACGCCCACAATCTATCGCCGCTGGCCACGCCGGGAGGCGCTAATCGAAGATGCCGCCTTCAGCCACATCCAACCGGCGCCGCTTCCGGTAGCGACGGGCGACCTGCGCGCCGATTTGCGGGCATGGGTGGAAGTTTTCCTGGCCCAGTTGGCCGATCCGGTAACCCGTGCCGCGGTCCCGGGGCTACTACTGGCCTGGCAGCACGACCAGGAGCTCTACCAACGGTTTCTGTTGCGCAACGAACGGGATGTGCGCGCACTGTTCACTGAGTTGTTGCTGAGCGACGGCGTGGCGAAGCATGCTGAAGCCGCGTTCGACTTCCTGGTCAACACCACGCTGGTTCGCGCGGTGACGCTCGGCATGACCGATGCTGCCGGATACTGCGACCGCACGGCGGATGCCCTTGCCGCGCTGCTGCATTCGTCGAGCGCACAGGCTATCGGCGGTCAGCGCTGAGGCTGGTGGCGAACACGTCGAGGTAGCGGCGGCGCTCGGCGCCCCGCCGCTCGGCGGGAGTCAGCTCGAACAGGTCGTCGATGCCGGCCTTGGCCGCGGCCAGTGCGTAACGGGGAGCGTCGACGAAACGGCTCGCCCAGGCCGCCGCGGCGTCGTAGACGTCGTCGGGCGCGACCATGTCGTCGATCAGGCCCAGCGCGAGCGCCTCCTCGGCGTCGAAGAACCGTCCGCTGTAAACCAGCTCCTTGGCTCTGCTGACCCCGACGATGCGAGTCAGCCGGGCCATGCCGTCGCCGTCCGGAATCAGGCCGGCCAGGATTTCCGTGGCGCCGAATCGCACGTTGTCGCCGCTGACCCGCCAGTCGGCCGACATCGCAAGAGACAGGCCGGCGCCCAGCGCGTATCCGGTGATCGCGGCGACGGTCGGCTTCGGGATCGCGGCGACGGCCTCGACGGCCTGATGCCGCACCCGCACCCAGCTCTCGCACTCGGCCGCGCTCAGCGTGCGCAGTTGCGTCATGTCGTCGCCGGCGCAGAAGATCTCATGCCCGCCGAACAGGATGACGACGGCGACGTCGTCACGCCGCCCCAACTCGTCGGCGGCCTGTGCGATTTCCCGGTAGACCTGCCGGGTCATCGCGTTGGTGGGTGGCCGCGCCAGCACCAGCGCGGCCACCCCGGGGCGGTCGGCGTCGGAGTGGATGTTGACGAACTCGTTCACAGCCGCCATCGGTGTCCGCCGGCCTTGCGCGCCGCGTGGTAGCGGTCGGAGTCGAAGAACTCGATCTCGAAGTTGTCGCCCTTGACCTCCAGATTCGGTTGGACTGCGACGATTTGGCGTTCCACCGCCAAGACGTCGGCGACCGTGTGACCGGCCAGCGAATCCAGCTGTGTCCAGGTCGGCGGCAGCAGGAAGCTGCGGCCCGCCGCGAAATCCTCGATGGCCTGCTCGGGGGTGCTCCACCCGGCGTGATCGGATTCAGTGTTGTCGCCGTCGGCGTGCTGGCCCTGCGGCAGCGCCCCGACGAAGAAGTAGGTGTCGTAGCGGCGAGTGCGTTCGGCTTCGGGGGTGACCCAGTTAGCCCATGGCCGAAGCAGATCCGCCCGCAATACCAGCTCCTCCTGGCGGAGAAACTCGCCGAATGACAGGGTGCCCTGCGCCAGTGCCAACCGCGATTCGCGGTACACCGACGTGTCGCCGACGATCGCGTGCGGATCGTCGGCCGGGCCGGCGAACAGCACCCCCGATTCCTCGAACGTTTCGCGGGCAGCGGCACACACCAGTGCTTCGGCGAGGCCGGGCTCGACGCCGAACCGCTGCGCCCACCACGTCGGGCCCGGGCCCGCCCAGGCGATGTCGGCGCTGCGGTCGCGGTCGTCGACCCCGCCGCCGGGGAACACCATCACGCCTGCGGCGAAATGCATCGCCGAGTGCCGGCGCATCAAGAAGACCGCGAGCCCACCCGGATCGTCTGGTACGTCACGGATCAACATCACGGTCGCGGCCGGCCGGGGGGTAAGCGGTGTGGTCATGCGCGCCTCCGGTGGGCTGCTCGGGCGCGGGTGCGCCGGGCGAAGTAACGCCCATCGATGACGTCCACGGCGATCGATTGACCGAACGCTGCGGACAGGTTGTCGGCGTTCAGCACGTCGGCCAGCAATCCCGCAGCGACGACTCGGCCCTCCGAGAGCAGCATGCAGTGGCTGAAGCCGGGCGGGATCTCCTCGACGTGGTGGGTGACCAGCACCAGCGCCGGCGCATCGGGGTCGGCGGCCAGATCGCCCAGCCGGGCCACCAGCTCCTCGCGGCCACCCAGATCCAGACCCGCGGCCGGCTCGTCGAGCAGCAGAAGCTCGGGGTCGGTCATCATCGCGCGAGCGATCAGCACCCGCTTGCGCTCCCCTTCCGACAACGTCTCGTAGGTCCGGTCGGCCAGATGCTCGGCGCCGAGGCTTTCCAGCATGTCGATCGCCCGGTTGTAGTCGACGTCCTCGTAGCGCTCCTTCCAGCGGCCCAGCACCGCGTAGCCCGCGGAGACCACCAAGTCGCGCACCAGTTCCTGGCCGGGTATGCGCTGGGCCAACGCCGAGGAGCTCAGCCCCACCCGAGCCCGCAGCTCAGTGGCGTCCACCCGGCCCAGCCGCTCGCCGAGCACGTAGGCAACACCGGACGACGGATGCTCGACGGCCGCCGCGATGCGCAGCAACGACGTTTTGCCGGCACCGTTGGGGCCGATGATCACCCACCGTTCGTCCAGCTCCACCGACCAATCAACGGGACCGACCAACACCGTGCCGCTGCGGCGCAGCGAAACCTCGCGAAAGTCGATAAGCAGATCGGGGTGCGCTGCATCGCTTTCGGGCACCCGACCATCGTGCCGTACCACGTCGCTGCGTTACTCCGGGGGTATTTCGACGCGGCGCAAAACGCCATCGACCGCGTCGGCCGCCTCGATTTCGCCGCGAGTCACCCCGAGGATGAACAGCACGGTGTCCAGATAGGGATAGGTCAGCGACGCATCGGCTACCTCGCGCAGCGCGGGTTTGGCATTGAACGCGACACCCAATCCTGCCGCGGCCAGCATGTCGATGTCGTTGGCGCCGTCGCCGACCGCGACGGTCTGTTCCAGCGGCACGCCGGCCTGATGGGCGAAGTCGCGCAGCGCCTTGGCCTTTCCGGCACGGTCGATGACCGGCCCGACGACCCGCCCGGTGATCTTGCCGTCGACGATCTCCAGCTCGTTGGCGGCGACGAAGTCGAGCATCAGCTCGTGTGCGAGCGGCTCGATGACCTGCCGGAAACCCCCAGACACCACACCGACGTGAAATCCCAAGCGCCGCAACGTGCGTAGCGTGGTGCGTGCACCGGGGGTGAGTTCGAGTCCTGCGCCGATCTCGTCGAGCACCTCGACCGGCAGGCCGGCTAGGGTGGCGACACGTTGATGAAGCGACGCGGCGAAGTCCAGTTCGCCGCGCATGGCCGCCTCGGTGATCGCCGCGACCGCGTCCTGAGCTCCCGCCCGCGCGGCCAGCATCTCGATCACCTCGCCCTGGATCAGGGTCGAGTCGACGTCGAACACGATGAGACGCTTCGCTCGTCGGGACAGGCTGTAGGCCTCGACGGCGATGTCGACGCGCTGGTCCGCCGCGACCCGGGTCAGCACGGCCTGCAGTTGACCGCCGACGCCCGGCGGTACCGAGACCTGCAGTTCCAGACCGGTGACGGGGTAGTCGGAAACGCCGCGGATGACGTCGATGTTGACACCGAGCGCGGCGGCTTCGCGGGCCACCGCGCCGAACGCCGTTGCGGTGATCGGCCGGCCCAGCACCACGATGGTGTGGGTGGACGGCTCACGAATGATCGGCAGATCGTCACTTCTTTCGATGGTGACCTCGAGGCCTTTGGCGTGAATGGCCGTCTCGACGTCGTCGCGCAGCGCCTTGCTGTCCGCGACGGCCGCGCTCGCCGAGACCAGTACACCTAGCGTCAACCGGCCGCGGATCACCACTTGTTCGACGTTGAGCAGCTCGACCTGGTGCGACGAGAGCACCTCGAACAGCGCGGACGTCACACCTGGCTGGTCAACACCGGTGACGGTGATCAGCACCGACACCTTGGGCACGGTCACCCCCGAACGACAGTCAGCTGCGAACTTCGACGTCGTCGGCCCGGGTGACGTCGCCGCCTTCTGGGCCGCCGTGGGCCCGGCCGATGTGAGCCTCCGCCCGCATTCGTTCCACCATGTGCGGATAGTGCAACTCGAAGGCCGGTCGCTCGGAGCGGATACGGGGCAGCTCGTGGAAGTTGTGCCGCGGCGGCGGGCAACTGGTCGCCCACTCCAGCGAGTTGCCGTAGCCCCACGGGTCATCGACGGTGACCGGCTCGCCGTAACGCCAGCTGCGGAACACGTTCCACGCGAACACCAGCATCGATGCACCGAGAATGAACGAGCCGATCGTCGAGATGACGTTGTACGTCTGGAAGCCGTCGGTGGGCAGGTAATCGGCGTAGCGGCGCGGCATTCCCGCGTCACCCAGCCAGTGCTGGATCAAAAACGTGGTGTGAAAACCGATGAACGTCAACCAGAAATGCAGCTTGCCCAGCCGCTCGTCGAGCAGTCTGCCCGTCATCTTCGGGAACCAGAAGTACACCCCGGCGAACGTCGAGAACACGATGGTGCCGAACAGCACGTAGTGGAAGTGCGCGACCACGAAGTAGGTGTCGGTGACGTGGAAATCCAGCGGCGGGCTGGCCAGCAGCACACCGGTCAAGCCACCCGCCAAGAAGGTGACCGCGAACCCCACCGAAAACAGCATCGGTGTCTCAAATGTCAACTGGCCCTTCCACATTGTGCCGATCCAGTTGAAGAACTTGATCCCGGTCGGCACCGCGATCAGATATGTCATGAAACTGAAGAACGGCAGCAGGACGGCGCCGGTGGCGAACATGTGGTGCGCCCACACCGCGACCGACAACACCGCGATCGACATCGTCGCGTAGACCAGCGTGGTGTAGCCGAAGATCGGTTTGCGCGAGAACACCGGAAAGATCTCGCTGACAATGCCGAAGAACGGCAGCGCCACGACGTACACCTCGGGGTGACCGAAGAACCAGAACAGGTGCTGCCACAACAAGACTCCGCCGTTGGCGGCGTCGTAGACGTGAGCGCCGAGATGCCGGTCGGCGGCCAAACCCAAAAGTGCCGCGGTCAGCAGCGGGAAGATCAGCAACACCAAAATCGACGTGATCAGGATGTTCCAGGTCAGGATCGGCATCCGGAACATCGTCATGCCGGGCGCCCGCATGCACACCACCGTGGTGATCATGTTGACCGCACCCAGGATCGTGCCCAGACCGGCGACCGCAAGGCCCATGATCCACAAGTCGGCCCCGGCGCCGGGTGCGTGAACGGCATCCGACAGCGGGGTGTAGGCGGTCCAGCCGAAGTCGGCGGCGCCGCCAGGTGTGATGAACCCGGCCGTCGCGATCAACCCGCCGAACAAGAACAACCAGTAGGAGAACGCGTTGAGCCGCGGGAACGCCACATCCGGTGCGCCGATCTGCAGCGGCAGCACCAGGTTGGCGAAGCCGAACACGATCGGGGTGGCATAAAACAGCAACATGATCGTGCCGTGCATGGTGAACAGCTGGTTGAACTGTTCGTTGGACAGGAACTGCAAGCCCGGTGCAGCGAGTTCGGTGCGCATCAACAGCGCCATCAGCCCGCCGATGAAAAAGAAGCCGAAGCAGGTGACGACATACATGATGCCGATCATCTTGTGATCGGTAGTGGTCACCAGCCGGTAGACGAGGTTGCCCTTGGGGCCCATCCGCGGCGGGAAGGGACGGCGGGCCTCGAGTTCTCCCAGCGGGGGCGCTTCGGTTGTCAAGAGCTCCTCCAAAAGTCGGACAGGCAACTGGGATCTTAGGTGAATCCTAGCCCCCGAAGTGCCGTACTCCGGGCCGGGTCCTACAACCCGTCGTATTCAAGCCGCCTGATTTGAGGAGCCCTGTTGCCAAGCCGGCCGAATGTTACCGTCGAGCGCGTGCTGTTTCGCGGTCTGCGCCTCGCTGCGGCGGCGGTGGCAGCGGTTACGGCGGTTTCGGTTGCAGCGTGCGGCTCCGGGGGCGCACCAGCGCCATCGCGATCGGTGATCACCAGTACCACTCAGATCGCCGGGGCGGGGGTATTGGGCAACGAGCGCCGGCCCGACGAGTCCTGCCCGGCGCAGCCGGCGGCGCCGGACCCGGGCCCGCCGACGCGATCAGCACACAACGCGGGCGGTGTGCAGCCTGCCGACGTCGACGTCCCCGCCGACCCGCAACGCATCGTGGCCCTTTCACCGGACGCGCTCGACGCGCTGTGTGCGCTGGGCCTGCAGTCCCGGGTGGTGGCCGCCGCGCTTCCGGACGGATCGTCGGATCAGCCCTCCTACCTGGGCGCGGTCCTACACCAGGTGCCCCCGGTGGGCGCTCGCAGCGCCCCCGACGTGGACGCCATCGCAGCGGCCAAACCGGACCTGATCCTGGGCTCGGTGGGTTTGACGCCACAGTTGTATCCGCGGCTGGCGCCGATCGCCCCGACGGTTTTCACCGCGGCGCCCGGTGCAGCGTGGGAGGACAACCTGCGGGCCGTTGGCGCCGCGACGGGGCGCAGCGACAGCGCGGACGAATTGATCGCCGACTTCACCGCGAAAGCCGCCGAGACCTGCGCAACCCACGACGCTGCCCACTACCAGGCGTCGATCGTGCAGTTCACCGAGAACACGATGCGAATCTTCGGCGCCGACAACTTTCCGGCCACTGTGCTGCGCGCGGTCGGCGTCGACCGCCCGGCCTCGCAGCGGTTCACCGACAAGCCCTACGTCGAGCTCGGCATCAGCGACGCCGACCTGGCGGGCACACCGGATTTCAGCGCGGCCGACGCCGACCTGGTGTATGTGTCGTTCGCCTCACCGGCCGCGAAGGACCGCGCGCCCACGGTGTTCGAAAGCAACCCGTGGCGCAAACTCTCGGCGTATCGCGACAAACGGGTGTTCGTGGTCAACAACGAGGTCTGGCAGACCGGACAGGGTCTGGTCGCGGCCCGCGGCATCGTCGAGGACCTGCGCTGGGTCAACGCCCCGATCAACTGAGGGCGCAAACAATCGACCCAGAAATGAATAGCTTACCTATGCTAAGGTTTTTGGGTAGCTCCTAGAATTTGATTTGGAATTTGACCTGAAAACGCGCACGCAAGAGGTTTGTTAATGAGCACTGTTTCCGCATACGCCGCCACCTCGGCGACCGAACCACTGACCAAGACCACAATCACTCGGCGCGACCCCGGCCCGCACGACGTGGCGATCGACATCAAGTTCGCCGGGATCTGCCATTCCGACATCCATACCGTCAAAGCCGAGTGGGGTCAGCCCAATTACCCCGTGGTGCCCGGCCATGAGATCGCCGGTGTGGTAACCGCGGTGGGCTCGGAGGTGACCAAATACCAGGTCGGCGACCGCGTCGGCGTGGGCTGCTTCGTCGACTCCTGCCGTGAGTGCAGCAGCTGTCTGGCCGGACTGCAGCAGTACTGCAAGGGCGGCGGCATGATCACCACTTATAACGGCATTGGCCGCGACGGTCAGCCGACCTATGGCGGCTACAGCCAGGCGATCGTCGTCGATGAGAACTATGTGCTGCGCATCCCGGACGCGCTGCCGCTGGACGCCGCTGCCCCGCTGCTGTGTGCGGGCATCACGCTGTATTCGCCGCTGCGGCACTGGAATGCCGGACCCGGCAAGCGCATTGCGGTGATCGGGCTGGGCGGCCTGGGCCACATGGGCGTCAAGCTGGGCAAGGCGATGGGCGCCGACGTGACGGTGCTGTCGCAGTCGCTGAAGAAGATGGAAGACGGCCTGCGGTTGGGTGCCAGCGAGTACTACGCCACGGCCGACCCGGACACCTTCAAGAAGCTGCGCAACAGCTTCGACCTGATCCTCAACACGGTCTCCGCCAACTTGGATCTCGGCCAGTACCTCAAGCTGCTCGACGTCGACGGCACACTCGTCGAGCTGGGCATCCCCGAACACCCGATGCCGGTGCCGGCCTTCGCCCTGGCGCTGATGCGGCGCAGCCTGACCGGATCCAACATCGGCGGTATCCCGGAAACCCAGGAAATGCTGGACTTCTGCGCCGAACACGGTGTGACGCCCGAAATCGAGGTCATCGAGGCGGATTACATCAATCAGGCCTACGAGCGGGTGTTGGCCAGCGACGTGCGTTACCGCTTCGTCATCGACACGTCAACCTTGTGAGGAACCTTGTGAGGCTGACCGCTCGCCGTTAGGGGTGGACTGCTCGTCGGTGCCGTCGGACGGGAAGCCCTCGATACCGGCCAGTGGCCATCCGGCGGCGGCCAGCCGGGCGGCCACCCGCGCGATGTTCTCCGGGCTGGCGTCGTAGTTCGTCACGCCGGAGATGAAGTCTCCGATCACGTCGCGGTCGATTTCGCCTTCGACCTCCTCATCGATGGCGTCAACGACCTGCTCGATCTGCTCCTCGGTCAGCGGTGTGCTGCGCAGCAACGCCAGCAGCGCCACCCGGTCGGGCCCGGGCACGCCTTCGGGATAGCCGACCTGCAGCCACCGCACTACCGATCGCAAAAAAGAGGCCGCCGACGACGCGGCCGAAGCTGGGGTTATTGGCACGCCCCTAGTGTCATGGTTGAGGGCTATCGGCGCCACTCAGCCACCGGAGTACTCCCACAATTCATGCATCGTTCACAGTGCGCAAAACCCGATCCCCTACGCGCCAACATTCTTGGCGAGCTGGGATTCGCGTCCAGTTCGGACCGCTATGCGGTCCCGGGAGTATCGGAACCGTCCGGAGCGCCGTCGTCGATCCACTGTTCGATCGAACGGATATCATCGTCGGCCACCGGGTCGAATCCGACTGGCATACGGGGAAACTTCGCATCGGGGCCAGTGCCGAACGGCGGCTCACCTTTCAACGACAGGATTACATTCGAATGCGCTCCATCGCCGAGCACCAGGATGGGTTGGCCGAACAACTTCGTCGCGACGAACTCATCCCGAGTGACATTGCGCCAGAATGCGTGGTGCGGTGGGCCAACCTCGGCGTCGGGGCCTCCAACAGCCGCGTCGAGGATATCGACAACCCCACGAAAGGTAACCCCACGAAAGGTATTGACAGCCATCTGCACTCCTTTTGTTGCGATTGACACCGATAGGTAGCGGGGACTCGAAGTCCCGGCTGCCATGGGTCAACGCTGTCCGAAGTCAGGCTGAATTGTCATCACCCGCGTTGCCGACTCACCCGGGTGATCGAGTCGTACCCGGGTGGATCTGGGCCCCTTACTGGCGGCGTTCTCACGGACCGCCAGATGTTTGCGCAGCAGATCCACATCACGCACCCGCAGACCTACCGGCCTCACCCCAGCCCTCGGCGGCAAACCGCTCGGCGTCACGCTTGGTCCGGAATCCCCTTAGGGCTGACTAGCGTCGCTGACCTGCGAATATCAGAAGTCCCAGTCCTCATCCTCGGTGACGACGGCCTTGCCGATCACGTACGACGAGCCCGACCCGGAGAAGAAGTCGTGGTTCTCGTCGGCATTAGGCGACAACGCCGACAGGATCGCCGGGTTGACGTCGGTCTCGTCGCGCGGGAACAACGCCTCGTAGCCGAGGTTCATCAGTGCCTTGTTGGCGTTGTAGCGCAGGAACTTCTTGACGTCCTCGGTCAGCCCGACCTCGTCGTAGAGGTCCTGGGTGTACTCGACCTCGTTGTCGTACAGCTCGAACAGCAGCTCGTAGGTGTAGTCCTTGATCTCGGCCTGCTTGGCGGCGTCCTCCAGCGCCAGCCCGCGCTGGAACTTGTAGCCGATGTAGTAGCCGTGTACGGCCTCGTCGCGGATGATGAGCCGGATCATGTCGGCGGTGTTGGTCAGCTTGGCCCGGCTCGACCAGTACATCGGCAGGTAGAACCCGGAGTAGAACAGGAAGCTCTCCAGCAGCGTGGAGGCCACCTTGCGCTTGAGCGGCTCGTCACCCTTGTAGTACTGCATGACGATCTCGGCCTTGCGCTGCAGGTTGGGGTTCTCCTCCGACCACCGGAAGGCATCGTCGATCTCGGCGGTCGAGCACAGCGTGGAGAAGATGTTGCTGTAACTGCGGGCGTGCACCGACTCCATGAAGGCGATGTTGGTGTACACCGCTTCCTCGTGCGGGGTCAGCGCGTCGGGGATCAGGCTGACCGCGCCAACCGTGCCCTGGATGGTGTCCAGCAATGTCAGACCGGTGAACACCCGCATCGTCATCTGCTTCTCGTGAGCGTTCAGCGTTCCCCACGACGGGATGTCGTTGGACACCGGCACCTTCTCCGGCAGCCAGAAGTTTCCGGTCAGCCGGTCCCACACCTCGGCGTCTTTTTCGTCTTGCAGACGGTTCCAGTTGATGGCCGAGACCCGGTCGATCAGCTTCAGTTTTTCGCTCACCAGAACCCCACTTCACCAGGACGGACGGGCGGCTTGGCCCAGGCCTCAAACACTACCCCTGGTATGCGACAACTGGCCGTAACACAACACCTTGTGTCGTGGCGTGTCTTCTTCTATGCGGACGCGCGGGAACCGATTCCGAAGAACTCGTACTCGCCCGCCCGCACCGCGCGGGTGTCGCGCCAGTACTGCCAGGTGTAGCCGCCCCAGAGCACGGTGTTCTTGCCATGCTCGTCGAGATACCAGCTGCTACAGCCACCGGTGTTCCACACCGACGGGCCCAGCTTGCGCTGTAGCTCGTCGTTGAACCGGTCCTGGGCGGCGCGGGTAGGCGCCATGGCCTGCGCGCCGCGCTTGTCGCAGGTCTTGATCGCATCGGCCACATAGCGGATCTGCGACTCGATCATGAACACCACCGAGTTGTGTCCCAGCCCGGTGTTGGGCCCCAACAGGAAAAACAGGTTCGGCATGCCGGCGACGGTGATGCCGCGATGCGCGCCGATGCCCTCCCGGTTCCAGCGGTCGACGAGGTCCTCTCCGTGCAGTCCCTTGATCTGCACATAGGTGTAGGAGTCGGTGACGTGAAAACCGGTGGCGTACACGATGACGTCGACCTGCCGTTCCCGCCCGTCGGCGGTGACGATCCCGTCCGGCGTGATGCGGGTGATGCGGTCGGTGACCAGTTCGGTCTTGGGATCGGCAATCGCAGGGTAATAGGTGGAGGAGTTGAGGATTCGCTTGCACCCGATGCGATAGTTCGGGGTCAGCTTGCGGCGCAGCTCGCGATCCTTGATCGAGCGGCGAATATTCCACTTGGCATAGGCCTCAACGAATTTCAGCAAGTCCGGCCGTTTGGTCATGCCGAAGGCCAGCGCCTCTTGACCCCAGTAGATCGCGAGGCGCAACAAAGCGCGCAGCCCCGGAACGTTCTGGAAAGCACGCCGCAGCGCCGGCGGAATCTCTTCGTTGGTGCGCGGCACCACCCAGGCCGGAGTCCGTTGATAGAGCTGCAATTCAGCGACATCGCCGACAATCTCCGGCACGATCTGGATAGCGCTGGCGCCGGTGCCGATCACTGCGACTCGCTTACCGGTCAGGTCGACGCTGTGGTCCCATTCGGCGGAATGGAAGGCAGCCCCGCGGAATTCGTCACGCCCCTCAATGTCGGGGATGGACGGAATGTGCAGCGCACCAGCACCGGAGATCAAGAACTGGGTGACGTATTCGCGTCCGTCCACGGTGAACACATGCCAGCGGTACTCCTCGTCATCCCAATGCGCACGATCCACCAGCGAATTGAACTCGATGTAGCGGCGCAACCCGTATTTGTCGGTGACGCCCCGCAGGTAATCCCAAATCTCGTCCTGGTAGGAGAACAGGTGCTTCCAGTCCGGCTTGGGCTCGAAAGAGAACGAGTACAGGTGCGACGGGATGTCGCACGCGCAGCCCGGGTAACTGTTGTCGCGCCAGGTGCCCCCGATGTCGTCGGCCTTCTCCAGGATGAGGAAGTCCACGCCCTGACGCTGCAGGGCGATCGCCATGCCCAGTCCGGAAAACCCCGTCCCGATGATCAGCGCACGGGTGCGAACCGGCCGCGCGGCGGTGTCGGGTTGTGTCGTCGACTCTGCGATCGTCATGCCGCGATCGTACCTGGGAACGGCGGTACCGGGTACTTCTGCGCGCTGCTCGTGGCCTTCGGATGCCGCTGCGCAAACTAGCTAAGCTAGTTGTTGAGCCATTGAGGGCCACCGCCGCATCCGCCTTGGCCCCCCCTGTATAGAACCTTCAATCCATCGGCTGCAATAGGGAGAGCCGGTCCAAGCGCCTGGGCCGAACGGACCGCTCGGGCCCAAACTCCACGTTTCCGCGTAGAACGTGCCGTCGGCGAATGATTCGCCGAGACAATACTTCTGGCCTCCGTATCCGCCGTGCTGGCCGCCTGGGCACCAGTCGGCGGCTCCGTTGGGGATATGCGGGTCAGGGTCGGCCCACGCGGTGGGTGGGAGCGCGACTGCGGGCTGCTGTCGCGATCGCGGCAGCGGCGACCACGCTTGTCTTGGCCATGGCTATGGTCATTGTCATCCCTCGTCGAGCGTGCGTTTGGCGGCACCCAGCAAAGGCACCTTCGGTCGGGGAAGTTACCAGAGGGCGCCGTCGGGCGACTGGAAAATCAGACCTAGCTCGCCGCCGAGTTGCGCGGCACCGCGTCGTGGAATGGCTGATCGGGGTCTAGCGCGACGCCCAGCAGATCGGCGGTGCCGCTGATGACCCCCATCATGATGGTGGTCAGGTGGGTCACGAACTTGTCGTGGGGCATGCTGCGCGGGCTTTCGGGCGCGGGGCCCAGCCACCAGTCGGTCGCCGACTGCGCTGACCCGAACGCGGCGAAAGCGGCGAGTTCGATCGCGGCGCGGTCGAGTTCCATCTCCCGCATCTCGTTGTTGAACATCTCGGCCATTGCCAAGGTGATCTCTCGGCCCTCGTTCAGAGCCCGCCTCGTCGACTCCGAGCGCTCCGGGAAACGGCCCTGGATGAAGAACCGAAGTACGTTGGGATGCTCGTCGACAAGGTTGACGTACTCTTCGACGCTGCGTCGGATGATCTCGCGCACCGAGTTGGTGGTGAAGTCGACCGACGGGACGACCGCCGCCCACAACATGTCGCGCAGCCGCTCGCCGATCGCCTGGAACAGGTCGGACTTGTCGCGAAAATGCCGGTAGATCTTCGGTTTCGCGGTGCCGGCCTCTTCGGCGATTTCCCGCACACTCAGGTCCGGCCCGAGCCGGTCGATGGCGCGGAATGCCGCCTCGACGATCTCGCCCCGCACCTTCTTGCGGTGTTCGCGCCAGCGTTCACTGCGCGCGTCGACCTTGACCCCGGGCTTGACGCTGGAGTGGGGCCGAGGGGGCCGCGGCATTCTCACCACATCAGCACCATACCGCGCGGGACCCGCTGACCTGCGCAGACCGAGGGCGCCACGTCACCATCGCAGCATCGGAAAAGGGCGGCGTGGGTGAGTGGCGGCGTAACCGAGGAGACCGCGTACCAGGAAGGCATGGAACCCCAGGTACGGCAATTCCCTCACGACCCCTTTGACGAAGGATCGCTGAAGGGAACCGGTCAAGAGGCCACGACTGACGTCGATACGGTCGGCGACGCGAAACGCCTCGCTCATCGGGTCGTCTAGGGCGCGCAGCTTGTGATGCTCGGCGATCATCGTTCGTGCGCGGCCGACTTCGGTGATACCGAACTCGCCGGCCAGCGCCGACGCGAGGTCGCACGAAGGCTCCAAGTAATCGAAAGTGCCCGCGGTCCAGATGCCCAGGTCATGCACGGCCCACGCGAGCGCGACCCAATCGGGCAGCGCCGCACCGCACAGTTCTTGGTGGTAGGTCAGTCCCCGATACACATGATTGCGGTAGGCGGGAAGATCATCGCCCAGCGCGTCCGCATAACGCTCCAACGTCGAGTCGACGATCGGATGGGCGGTGGCAGCATTCATCTTTTCGGGTCCTTAACCAAGACACCTTCCATCGAGTGTGGGCTTTGTGCACGCTCAGCCGGAGGTTGGCGTACATAAGGCCCACACTCGGCGACCAGGTCTGACCGGGTCTACAGCATGCAGGACACGCAGCTCCCCAGTCGGGCATTGCTGCTGGTAACGAGGCCGCAGACGTCGAGCAGCTCGCCGATGTGCCATCTCCGTGCCATCTCTTCTGCCGCGACACGCCGAAGGCATCCCGCCCGTCTCAGTAGAGCCTGTCACACCAAACCTGCACACTGTTGGCAGGTCGCGACTCCGAGCGCGGCTGCCCGGGAGCGGTGACCCGCTCCCCCGCGCAGGCGAGTGCCGCACCAGCTGGACATGCCGCCCGGACCCCGCCTCGGAGGGGGCTTCCGGGGGTGCACCAGCATCGTTCGCGATGCCTGGAGTTCCCCGTGCCGAAGCTCGACCTGTCCGCCCTCACCGTCGGGGGCGTCGCCCCCTCGTACGTCTCCGTGGAGCACGCCGCCCAGTTGATGGACTGCTCCCACTGGACAATCCGCCGTTGGATCACCAACGGGCACTTGGACGCTCGCAAGATGCCGTCCGGTGGCCTGCGCATCGCGGTGAGCGACTTGGAGGCCACCGGTGAGCCGGTGCGCCCCGACAAGCACGGACGCGGCGCGGCGTAGGTCACCCACCGTGCTCGCCGCAGAGCGGCGGCCACCCGGCGCCTTCGCCGCCGCACACCACGCAGGTGATCTCGGACAGCTGCTCCGCCTCCTCGATGCGGTCGAAGAGTCTGTCGGCAGCGGCCGGCGACAGCGAAGAGGTGATGCTGTTCGGATGGATTGACCCCGGCTCGAAGTCCTCGACTACCAGTTCCGGGTCAGCGGCACGCGCGTCTCTGATCAGCCTCGCGTAGAGCTGCGCCCACCCGGGCCATGGGCAGCCGGGCCACCGGTGTGGTTCGGTGTCGGTCACCGCTCCACCACTGCGGTGAGATCGTGGCTCCCGTCGCACCAGCCGTGCGCGTGCAGCCACAAGGCGTCGCCACCGCGGTCGTACAGGCCACCGTGCAGATCCCACCCGAGGCAGTGGCCGATCACCGCGGCCGACGCGAACACCTTGGGGTTCCGCAGCGGCTCTGCGATGCCGGTGAACTCCTCCGAGCTGAACCGGTGCACGGTCGAGGTGCCGTCGCGGTGGGTGACGCGCACCCGGAACGGTGCGGTGACCTCCACTGCGACGACATCAGTGTCGGTGAGGTTCTTCGGCAGGTGGGAGTGCAGCTCCATCACCGACCATCCCGGCACAGGACCACGGCGGTGACCGGCTCGCCGACCAGCGTGGGGACGCCGACCATGGACACCCAGCCCTGCGGATCCTGCGCAGCCTGCCGCCGCGCCTCGTCGACGGTCTCGAACCGTCCGAGGTACTCCTGGTCGTCACCGCGGTCCAGCTCCTGCACCTCGACCACGCTGAGGATGCACGGCTCGAAGCCCGACTCGTAGCCGGTCACCAAGATCGGGGCCTCGGGGTCGAGCTCGGACAGCTGCTCGATGAGCTCGCGGACCGACATCATTCCGGCTGCTCCACCGTGATCGACATCGGCTCGGCGAGAATGCGGGCGATCGTGTCGAGCTGCTCATCGCTGAGGTCCTCCCGGCTGCGCTGCTCCAGCGTGAGCGCCGCCCAGACGGTCTCGGTCATCGGGCAGTCCCCGCACGTCCTCGGGCTGATGACGCCGAACTGGCCCATCCGCGGCGGGTAATCCCAACCGGCGTCGAAAGCCTCAGCGGGTGTGAGGATCTGTGTCTTGCCGCAGACCTCGCAGACGTGCCGCAGATGCCAGTGCGAGGTGTCCGGTTCCAGCACCTCGCCCGAGCTGGGCATGAGCACCACGCCGCTGGGACGGTCCGAGTAGTGCGCGCTGTCCGGCACGCTCACCACCGTGATCCCGGCGACGGTGACGATGGCGCCCTCGACCGCGAGTTCGGCCAGCTGCGCGCGGGTCACGGTGACCACGCCCTCGGCGGCGGCCGCAGTCACCTTGTCGGCGGCGGCGGTCTCGACGGCATGGACGGTGGCCTTCCCGTCGCCGGACTGCAGCATCCGAGCCGAGGCGGGATCATCCAGCTTGGCGGTGAGCGCGGCGATGTTGCGGGCGGTGAGTTCCAGCGTCTTCGTGTCGGGGATCCACTTCACGACTGCCCCTCCGTCTCGCTCGCGGCTTCCGAGTGCTCGGGGCACAACGCCTGGTACCAACCGTCGGGGCGCTGCTGGATCCGCCCGGGCTGCCCGCAGCGTTCGCAGGTGGTGGCTGACTGCTGCTCGGCTTCGGCGATCCGCGCGTGTACTGCCTCGGCCAGTGCGGGGTCACTCGCCTCGGCCCATACGCACAGCTGACCTCCCTTCTGCTTCACCTGCCGCACAACGAGTCCCGGATCGATGCGCTCCAGGTCCGCTCTGAGTTCGGTGAGGAGCTTCGCCCAGCCGTCGGCAGGGTCGATCGGAGGCCAGCCGTGGCCGTCGCCGTTCTCGGTCATGCCGCCAAGTCTGTCGGGCAGCACTGACACCCCGCGAGCCAATTCCTCGATGCACGATCCGGTGCAGGTGCATCCGAACCGGCAACACCTCCGAGACCTGCCGAGACTCGTCGACGTGTTGCAGGATCAGTGAACTTTGTTGCAGAGGGGGAATTTTCGACGTGTCAGATGCCGACGCGGCGTGCCATTCTGCAGAGATGAGCAACATCACCACCACCACCCGCCCCGTGATCCGCGCCAGCGTCTCCGACATCGCTCGACTGGCCGAGTTCTTGTCGATGCTCCTCGACGCTCCGGTGATGATCACGTCCGCGTCCGACGAGGTGTCCGCGCCGACGGAACGGCACCTGGTCATGATCGTCGCGGAGTCGCCGGCGGGATAGGCGAGCTGCGGCAGGCGCTGAGGTCGTGGCGTGGGCGGAGTAGGAACCGGCAACCGGGAGGGCCGCACCGTCACGTCTGAACCCACACTGGAGAATGTCCGGATGGGTGACGACTCCAAGTGGGTGCCGCAACGGGTGACGGAGGCCGACGTCGAGATCGGGCAGGCACTCGCCGCAGCGCGTGAGCGGGCGGGGATGCAGGTGCGCGAGGCGGCGGAGGCCTCCGGCATCGACAAGTCTGTGGTCACCCGCATCGAGCTGGGTCAGCGCCCATGCAGGGTGGCGGAACTCGCCGCACTGGCGGATGCCTACGGAGTCGATCGCGTGGCGTTGTTCCACGCCGCCACCGCTGAGATCTGACGCCCGCGCCGGTCAGAGCCCAAGCTGCGTCACCGCGTTCCCGATCAGCGGTGCGCTCTCCCTGACGTACCTGGTGACCATCGCGGGCGACCGGTGACCGGTCTGCCGCATGATCGAGTGGTGGTCGGCCCCGGCTCGCGCCGCCTGCGTCACGAATCCCGCCCGCAGACTGTGCCCGCCAAGTCTCTCGACAGCCTCGGGATCGAATCCCGCGCGCACTGCTCGCCGCCGGATCACGGCGTGCACCCCCGCACCGGAAAGCGCCGTGGCGGTGAGCATCCCGTTGCGCCGGATCGAGCGGAACAACGGAGCACTGCGGGCTAACTTCGCCGCGCGCGAACGACACACATGTCGCCCCCCGAACTCCGGGGTGTCGGCGATCAGGGCGATCACCGCGTCCTTCCCGCCGCCGTCGAACGCGGAAACTGCTGCTGCCCAACGAACATACGCGCAAGGTGGGCAGCGCCTCGGGTCCTTCGCGCGCGGCAGTGGGTACACGGCGCCCGACCCCATCTGGTCCGTCTTCGACTTCCGCAGGTGCACATGGACGCCGTCCGCCGTGTGTAGTTCGACATCGGCGCCGGTGAGTTCGGTGAGCTCGCTGCGCCGCAGTGCGGCCGCGAATCCCATGAGCAGCAGCGCGGAGTCTCGGCGCTCGTAGACCGCGCTGACCCACCCGTCGATCTGCTCTCGCGCGGCCATCACCAACAGCATCACGTCGTCGGTGAGCAGCGGGGTACGAGGCGTCCGGGGCCGGTCACCTCGACTGGCGTACTGCCGCTTGATCCCCGACATCGTCTGCCGCACCAGCTCATGCGCTGCGGGGTTCGGATCGATACCGACGCGGCGGTGCCGGTCCCCGATCGCCGCGATCCACTTCCCCAACGACTGCGGCGAGTAGGCGCGCTCACCGGACTCGTCGATGGTCTCGGCGGCGTCGACGAGGTACGCGGCGATCACCGTCGGGTGGGCCGGCAGCGACTCGTACCCGCTGCGCCGGCACCAACCCTCGAACCGTCGCCACGCCGAAACGTAGGCGCGACGGGTGCCCTCCGACTGTGACGAGATGGTGGCGGACCGGATCCGTGCGACCACATCGGGTGCGAGGTCCGGCGGCTGCGCGGCGGTGGTCACTGCGGGAAGCATCATGGCGCGGAAACTATGCGCAGCGTCCGCTGCGGCGGGGAACGCGGCGCGTCCGCACGGCCTCGGCGTCTACCTGCGGCCTCTGCGGGAACGCCTAGTTTCTCAAGCTATTTCCCCTGGTAACAGAGTCGATAATTGCGGGAATCAAAATTCCCGTCGGTCACCGCACAGAAACCGGATGTGACTGTGATGGGCTGGCGCGGAGGCGGTTTCGGGCTTCGGAAAGCAGCAGGTGGGGGTGAGAAGAAGAGGTGGGAAGAAATTCTCGTAGGTGACGGGGGTTGGGTTTCATTGGGGGCGGTGAGCTGGGGTTTCGGGAGTGTCGGGCGCGCCGCGGGGGACGAAACGGGAGCGCCGAGGGCACGGTGCCGGCATGGACGACAAGCGCGACGTGTACGACAACGAGGATCACCGCAACGACGGCGAGCAGTGGGACGACGAGGAACGGGACCGGGAATGACCGGCCCGTTCTGATCACCGGCGTCGCCGGTACCGCTACGGTCCCCTCATGACCTCTACCGAGACCGCCTGCATGACCACCTCTCAACTGGCCGACGGGCTCGACGCCGCAGTCGAACAGGTGATCCGGACAGGCCAACAGATCGTCATCGTGCGCGGCGGCAAGCCGGTGGCCGCGCTCGTCGCGTTGGAGGACACTGCGCCCTACCGCGACGAGGTCCTCACCTTTCTCCGCAGCGCCGACTGCCACTACGGCAACGCTCTTCGTGACGAGGATGCCGGCCTGTCCATCGCGGAGGCGGCTGCCAAGCGCGACGAGGTGAAGCTCGACAGGATCGTGGACCTCCGCCGCGCCGTTCACCAGGTCGCCGACGCGGAACCCTCGCGCACCAAGGCCGAGGCCGGCCACGAGGACGGTGTCCTACGGGCGCTGCTGCACTTCGAATCCGAGATGTCGCCGGAGTTGCGCCAGCACGTGCACGCCCGCCTCGCCGCCGTGCAGTCGGAGTTCGGACTGCGGGAGACGACGCAGCCGCTGCGTTGCGTGACTCGCGGAGCTCAGGCTCGGCGCCGGTAGGCCCGCAACACGCAGGTGCACCGCAGCGCGGCACACCGGAGCTGTCGGCATGCGCTTGTAGGCTGCCGCCCATGCCAGGTGGGGACGCCAAGTTCGGCGATGTTTATTGGGTGACCAAGGAGGCCACCAAGAACCCGGCGCGCGTCGGCAAATCGGTGCGGCCGATGGCGTGCATGGCGGAGCGCCGCGACGACACGACGTGGGCTGGTCTGTCCCGGATCACCAGCGACGAGAAGCCCGAGGACCTGCCCAGCAAGGCGATGCCGGAGATCCACGCGACCCGCCTGGGTGCCGCAGGGTGGTGGACCTCGCGCTACATCCATCCGGTCTACAAGGCCGTCACGGGGCATACCGGCAAATGCGAGTACCTGGGCAAACTGCCTGCGGACGAGGTGAAGGTGGCCCGAGAGGTCTACCAGAATCGGCTGTTCGACTCATGACCTGTACTCTGGCGATTCTTTTTGCAGCGACGACCGTGGGAGGTGAGCAGTGAGCGTCGGTGATCGCCCGGTAGGCGTACCGGCTTCTGCGCACGAGCTCTGGGACCGCGGTGCGCAGAGCGAACACGTCCGCACCGGCGACCTGTGGATCCTGTCCTGGGAGGGCGAGGTCGTCGGGCTTGCGGTGATCGCCGCCGCCAAGCACGGGTTCGTGCTGGCGTGGCCGGTGACTCTTCCCGGTGAGGTGTCGTTCGCTCCCGGCTTGGTTGTGGAGGACTCGCCGCTCGAGGTTCCCGTCACCCTGTGGCCTACGCGGGAGACCGGGATCGGCAACCACCTCTTGGATCGCAGCCTCGGTCGGCTGCTCCCGCCCGATCGGATCCCCCCGATCTCCTTCGCGCTCGATGACGGAGACGACCCCGGACTGGACTTCGCGGCGGGCTCGGCCCGCGACGCGGAGAACACCGACGCCGACCGCCTGATGGTCGAACACTGGACCGAGTTGTGCTTCAACTCCGGCGGCGCCGAGGAGGGGCTGTTCCTCGACTCGGCGAAGGTTCAGCAGGCAGGCGGCAATTCGCGGATCGTCGGCGAGGTGTTGGGACTCGCGCTGCCGGAACTGCGGTCGCTGATGACAGGCGTCGTGCCGGCAACCTCGGAGCAGCTCGCCGCCGTGGCTGAGCGGCTCGGCGTCGAGGAGGACTCGCTCGTCGGCGCTGACCCCCTCGCCGACGTCGTGATTGACATGGCCCAGCCTCGCTACAAGCGTCTGATCACCGCGCGTACCACCGAGACCGGTCTCGGAGAGGCTGACATCCGCCGCCTCGCCAGGCGCGAATTCCTGCTCGCGGCGCGCAACGACGGCGACGCCATGCGCGAGACCAAACTGCGCGACGCCATCAGCCGCGCTGGCCGGGACACCAGGTAGTCCGGTGGACGGGTGGGATGAGCTTGCCGCCAACCGCGACGCCCGGGCTATAGCCGCGCGCATCATCGAGGAGTGCACGACCTTCAACTTGTCGGCGCTGGGCAGCGATCCACTCGGGACGCTGTCGCGGAGCACCGGGATCAAGGTCGAGATTGAGGACGACCTCGTCGACACCGGCTGCGGCGGGGGCGGGTACTACCGCCCGTCACCGCCCACGATTCACCTCCACCCGGCCACCTATCGCCGTGACAACTTCACCCTGCTCCACGAGCTCGGCCACCACCTGCAGCAGACACACGACCAGTGGGGGTTCGCGCTGATCGATATGGCCGACGGCGTCCGGCGCAAGATTGAGGAGCAGGTGTCTGACCAGTTCGCCGCGCAGGTCCTGATGCCCGTGGGCACGGGCGACCGTCTCGATGCCTCGCTCCATCCGGCCGATGTGATGGCCGGGTTGTTCGCCCGGTTGGAGGCCTCTCGTCCGGCGATCATGATGCGGGTGCTTGAGATGCTCCCGGCCGGTTCCCGGTGGATCCTCGCGGTCGCCGACCTCGACGGGGTCGTCACCGCGGCCGCGAGTACCTACGACGACCCACAGCCACCGAAGGGCCTCGCGCAGGAAGGGTTCAGGCGCGTCGCCGCCGAGGCGGTGGACTCCGCCGTACGGCGGGAGTTCCACGAGGGGATCGAATACAAGACCGGCTCGATACTCGACGACCTGCGCGTCGAGGCCGCGCTCGATTACGAGGAACGGTTCGTCTTCCTCGCGCTGCGTCCCACCACGGTGAACGGCTCGGGCACATGGAAGTACCAGTCGCAGGAATGCTCCAGCCCGGTGTGCGGGAAGACATTCCAGACGCGCATGTCCAGCGGCCGCTGCGACAGTTGCACGGACTTCAAGTGCCCGAACTGCAACCGGTGCAGTTGCACGGCACCTCCGCGCCCGACCAGGTGCCCATCCTGCTTCACGGAGTACTCCGTAGCCGAGATGGCGTCAGGCAACCACGAGTGCTGGTGAACCGCCGACTGAATCACTTGCGACACACCGGTCACAGTTGCAACACCGAGTGGGAGTCGGTACCACACCATAGAGTGGCGGCCAAAGCAGGAAACCGCAGGTGAGGAGAGTCCAATGGCTGATCGTTCGGCGATCGAGTGGACAGAGGCCACCTGGAACCCTGTGACCGGCTGCGACCGGGTGTCCGCCGGCTGCGACCACTGCTACGCGATGACCCTGGCCAAGCGCCTCAAAGCGATGGGCTCGGACAAGTACCAGCAGGACGGCGACCCGCGTACGTCCGGCCCCGGCTTCGGAATCACGGTGCACCCGCAGGCCCTCGACGAGCCGCGGCGGTGGCGCAACTCCCGGGTGGTGTTCGTCAACTCGATGAGCGACCTGTTCCACGCCCGGGTGCCGCTGGACTTCATCCGCGACGTCTTCGACGTGTGCCGTGACACCCCGCAGCACACGTATCAGGTGTTGACCAAGCGCAGTCTGCGACTGCGCCGCGTCGCCGACAAGCTCGACTGGCCGGACAACCTCTGGATGGGCGTCTCGGTGGAGAGTTCCGACGTCTTGAGCCGAGTCGACCACCTCCGCGAGGTGCCGGCCGCGGTGAGGTTCCTGTCGTGCGAACCGCTTCTCGGCCCGCTCGACGGCATCGACCTCACCGGCATCGGCTGGGTGATCGCCGGCGGCGAGTCCGGTCCTCGGTACCGGCCGATGGAACTGTCGTGGGCACGAGGGATCCGCGATGCTTGTCGTGACGAGGGCGTGCCGTTCTTCTTCAAGCAGTGGGGCGGCCGCACCCCGAAGGCAGCTGGCCGCGAGCTCGACGGTCAGCTGTGGGACGAGATGCCCGGTGCAGCAACCGGTTAGTGGTAGCCGCTGTCCTCGTCGGCGTACCACCAGTCACGTGAGGCAGGATCCCAAGTCGGCTCGGGCTGCCACAACACCTGTCCCAGCTTGGCATCCGGCTTCACGGTGAGGTCGCGGGTGTCGAACAGCCCCACCACTCCGGCCTCCTCGGCTTCCCTCTCTTCCTTCGCCGCCCGGGCCTGGCGCATCATCTCGGGCTCACGCTGCGCAGCCTGGTTGTAGAGGTGCTGCATGATCCGGTCGCCGACGTAGTGATCTGTCGCGAACACCATGTCGAAGATCGTCATCTTGTTGGTCGACATCGTCATCGGGATCCGGTGGGTGAACTGGTAGCCGAGGTCTGTCTCCAGTCGGTACCGCATGAGGTTGACCATCTCCTGCCGATACTGGCCAGCTGTAATCGCGCGGGAGTGCAACGCGCGCTTGATGCGGAGCCAGTCGTCGCCGCCGTAGAGCAGTGACACCTGCCGCTCGAACTCCTCGGCGTTGGTCCCGCGCACGCCGCGGGCGATCATCGCCGGTGACATCAGGATCCAGAGCTCCGTCTTCCAGTTGTTCTTGTTCCGCCGGAACCGTGCCAGCTTCTCGATGGTGTCCCAGTGGATCTCGGCGCCCTGCTGATCGAGGAAGGCGAACGTGGGCGCCCAGTTGAGGGGCTGGAGCTCCCTGAGCACCTCATCGATCGTCTCGTTGCAGTCACCCTTGACGACCCGGTACCTGTTGTCGCCGGGAAACCGTTCGGCCAGGGCTGCAGACAGCTTGTCGGCCTTGGTGCCCAACTCCCCGAACCGGAGCGTGGTAAACCCGGGGTCTGATTTCAGGGCGACGGTAGGTGATCCGTCGAACTTCTCACCGGTGTGCTTCTCGACGTTGTCGGGCTCGCCGGCCATCAGGTCGAGATAGATCCGCTGCTCGGACCGCTGGCTCGCTGAGTTGAACCGGGGCAGGTAGTCGGCCAGGATCTGAAGCTTGTTGCGAGTCCAGTAGGACCACTCACGCGACATGCAGCGCCTCCCCGCTTCGCACACACGGCCTCGGCGTGTGCGTCTGCCATCGCTGAGATTAGCTGTCCGGATCGACGCTGCCCGGGACCTCAGCGTGTCGCGGCTGTGCCCCACGTCCACGAGGGGTGCACGCCGATAGGCTAGAACCGATAACCCTCACGGTAAGACCGACACGGCAGCTGAGGCGCACCGGGAGTTGTCGCCGCCACAGATTAGGCTGGTCCATGACGGGATTCGCGATGGTGAATCCCGTCTACAGGTGCTTAGAAGTTCTTCGTATCCACCAGCTGCCCGTATTGGAAGGACCGCATGGCCGACGAGACCAACATCCTCGACCAGTTGATCAGTCGCGTCCCTGACGAGTCACTGCGCAGCCACCTTGCCCGTGAGGTGGACCTGCTGCGCGGCTCCCGCCACTTCGGTCTGGTCTTCGACCGGCACCTGCCGGAGTCCGTCCGCCTGGTCGACTACCCGATCCGCAAGGGCGTCCGCGTCTCGCTGCGCGACGAGTCGAGCACCGAGACCTGGATCGTGGTGGGCTTCGCCGACCAGGACCGCAAGGTCGCCGTCCTCAGCGGTGATGGTGGCGAGCGACCGGTGGATGACCTCGCCGTCGTCCGGGAGTTCGGGGAGCCGATCTACCCCGGCCTGCGCTCGGTGGAACGGATCCCGAACGGTCCAGAGGACGCCCCGTGGCACGTGGTGATCAACGGCGAGAACTACCACGCTCTGCAGGCGCTACGCACGACCCACCGCGAGAAGATCGACCTGATCTACATCGATCCGCCATACAACACCGGCAACGACGGCTGGATCTACAACGACCGGTACGTGGACCAGGCCGACCGGGCGAAGTCGTCGAAGTGGTTGTCGTTCCTGGAGCGGCGACTGCTCATCGCGAGGGACCTGCTCAAGCCGAACGGCGTCATCTGCATCAGCATCGGCTACGCGGAAGCGCACCGCCTCCAGCTGCTCGCCGAGCAGACCTTCCGTGCCCACAATGTCCAGCTGGTCACGCTGCAGACGAGCGAGGCCGTCAACCCGAAAGCTGGGTTCAACTTCGTCCACGAGCACCTGGTCTGCATCACGCCGACGGACTTCGTACCCCAGCAGATGACGTTCACCGGCAACAAGCCCGGAGCCGCGTGGCACGCCATGAATCTCGCGGCGTTCGACAAGACGCAGCGCCCCAACCAGGCCTTCCCGATCTTCATCGACGAGAAGACGGGCGCGGTGCACTCCACCGGCCCCACGCTCGCCGATCTGGAGAAGAGCGGCGAGTACACCGGCGATCGGGCCGACTATCCCTACGAGATGCCGGCGCCGGAAGGGACGGTGGCGATCTGGCCCATCACCGGCAAGGGTGACCACTGCGTGTGGCGGCTGGTTCCCGAGTCCTTCATGGCCAACTGGGACAAGGGCTACATCAAGGTGCTCCGGAAGAAGGGAAAAGCCGCAGCCATCGCGCCGTTCGGTATCCAGTACCTGTCGGAGGGGGAGATCGCCAAGGTCGAGTCAGGAGAGACGGAAGTCCTCGGCCACGAGCCCGGCGTCCCGACGGTCATCCTCGGAGCCAACATGGTGTCCGGGGACAAGATCCCGTCGATGTGGAACGAACTGACGCACCGCACGACGGAGGGGAACTCGCGCCTGAAGAGGATCCTCGGCAGCAAGCGGTTCCCCTATCCCAAGCCGGTCGAGCTGATCATCGACATCGTCATGGGCTTCAGCCAGGGCAACCGCGACGCCGTCATCCTCGACTTCTTCGGCGGATCGGGCACCACCGTGGAGGCGGTGATGGAGCTCAACACCTTCGACGGCGGGAACCGGCAGGCCATCCTGGTGACCAACAACGAGTTGTCGGCCACCGAGGCTAAGAAGCTGCGGAAGGCCGGCCTGCATCCGGGCGACGCCGAGTGGGAGTCCAAGGGCGTGTTCGAGTACGTGTGCCGCCCGAGGATCTCGACCGTGGTGAAGGGGGTGCGTCCGGACGGGTCCGAGTATTCCGACGGTCTGCCGGCGAACGTGGAGATGTTCGATCTCGTTTACCTCGACCCCTCCTCTGCCCGGCGGGGCATCGAGTTCCCCAGGTTGGCACCGCTGTTCTGGCTCCAAGGCGGAGCCCGTGGGGATCGGATCGAAGCCGACCCCGGTGAGGGCTGGGCGCTCACCGGCACCTACGGGGTGCTGTTCGAGATCGATGCCCTCGTTGCGTTCGCGGATGCCGTCACCACCGCCGCTACCACCGGCGAACCACCCGGGGTGCTGTTCATCGTCACCGACTCCCTCGCCGAGTATCAGCAGGCGGTAGAGCGGCTACCGATCGGGATCGACACCGTCCAGCTCTACGAGGACTACCTGCTGAACTACACCGACAACTTCGCCGGAGGTGTGCGGTGAAGTTCACGCTGGAGCCGTACCAAAGCACCGCCGTCGAAGTCCTGTTGTCGAGCCTCGCGAAAGCACGCCGCGACTACCTGGAGGACGGCGAGCTGACGGCCGTCGGTCTCACCGCCCCGACCGCCGCGGGCAAGACCGTGATCGCGACCGCGGTGCTCGAAGGGATCTACCTGGGCACCCCGACTCGCGAGCCGAGGCCGAACACCACCGTTCTGTGGATCACCGACGACCGCGCCCTCAACGCGCAGACGATCAGCAAGATCACCACCGCGTCCGGCGGCAGGATCGACGTCAACCGGATCCGGTTCCTCGCCGAGGAAGATCAGCGCACCCTCGAACCGGGGCTGATCTACTTCGTGCACATCCAGGCGATGCAGAAGAACTCCACCCTGCACGCGGTCCGCGCCGACGGCACCCGCAACGACAAGCGGACCCACGGCGTGTGGGACATGATCGCCAACACGGTGCGCGAGCGCGGCGAGGACTTCATCGTGATCTGGGACGAGGCCCACCGCGGTTCCGGTACGAGCAACAACGAGCGGAAGACCATCGCCGGCACTATCGTCGGCGGCGGCCCGACCAACATCGGCACGGTGCAACCGCCAGCACCCGTGGTCCTCGGCATCTCGGCCACCCCGGATCGGTTCGAGGCTGCCATGACGGCGGCTAATCGCGTTCGAAGACTGCACGCGGTCAGGGCCGGCGAGGTACGAGAGTCGGGTCTGCTCAAGGACCGGATCCTGCTCCGCAGCGTCGGTGAGACCCAGGCGGCCGACAACACGATGCTCGCCCTGGCTGTCGAGGACCTGAAGACCTCCGACGAGGCGTGGCGGACCCACCACGAGACCACGGGCGACCGGCCGGTGGAACCGCTGCTTGTGGTCCAGGTGGAGCCGAAGGTCACCGAGGCACGGCTGGTAGAGATCCTGTCGGTGATCTCGTCGACCTGGCCGGAGCTCACCGACTACGCGATCGCCCACGCCTTCGGTGACCCGCACGGCCCGCTCAAGGTGGGCGACAAGACCGTGCGGTACATCGCCCCGGAGGCCATCGCGGGTGACGACCGTGCACGGGTCGTGCTGTTCAAGTCAGCGCTCACCACCGGTTGGGACTGCCCCCGCGCGGAGGTGATGATCAGCTTCCAGAACAAGGACAGCTACACCGAGATCGCGCAGCTGATCGGCAGACTCGTGCGTACCCCACTGGCCAAGCGCGTCGACGGCAACGACCGCCTGAACGAGGTGGCCGCGTACCTGCCGGGCTTCCGGGCCGAGCACGTCGCCCGGGTCGTGAACGCGCTGACCGAGGACGAGACCGTCGAGGTCGAGATCGTGGTGGCCCCGGTGGTGTGCGGGCGCTCGTCGAAGGTGCCGACGGAGGTGTTCGAACTGCTCGACACCTTGCCTTCGTACACGCGGCAGCGGGCCACGTTCGCTTCACGTACCGCGCAGCTGATGCGTCTCGCTGCGGCGCTCACCGAGCACGGCTTCGTGGAGCAGGGGTCGGCGAAGGCCAGACAGTGGATCGTCGACCAGATGCGGGCCGCGGACGGCCAGCGTAGCGGCGAAGTCGATGCGAAGACCAAGGACATCTTGTCGCTGACGATCAACACCACGGTTGTCGAGTACGGCGAGATGATCATGCTCAGCGAGGGGAAGAGCGACGCTCCTACGAACGAGCGTGATCTCGACGGGTACTTCCGCCGCGCCCGCCGTGTCCTCCCAGACGGCTCGGCCAACTGGTACTTCAACGACCTGTGTGACCGCGGCGAGGACGAGGTCGACGCAATGGCGCGGCTGACCGCGATGGCCGAGCTCGGCTTCAAAGAGACCGTCGAGACACAGGCCGCGGCGCTGATGGACACATGGCGCAACCAGTATCAGTCCGAGGTGTCAAGGCGTCCCCGCCACATCCGGGATCAGATCGAACCGCTGTGGCACACCGGCTCCACGCCGATGCTGCCGACGACGGTCGAAGCTCGCGATGTCTACGCCGCGGCGACTGAGAAGGTGCGCGGTGGGACCACTGAGCCGATCACGACGTACCCGTCGCATCTGTACGTGATCCCGGACGGGAAGCCGAACGCCGGCGAGTTCCCCGTCGACACCTCCCGCTCGTCGTGGGAGGCCGCGGTGCTCAAAGCTGAGCTGGATGCGACCACGCTCGTCGGCTGGTACCGGAACCCGTCCTCGGGGAAGCACGCACTCGCGGTGCCGTACGAGTTCGGCGACAAGTACCAGCTGATGCACCCCGACTTCCTGTTTTGGCATGACGAGGGTGACGGCAAGTACGTCATGGACATCGTCGATCCGCACAACCACAGCCTCGCCGACACTCACGCGAAGTGGGCGGCGCTCTCCAAGTATGCCCAGGACCACCCCGACCGAGTTCGGCGGTGCTTGGCGGTGGCCGAGATCGATGGCGTGATGCGGGCTCTCGATCTGACCAAGAATGGCGTCGACGAGCGCATCGCCGCGGCCACGAACAAGAACCTGATCGAGGCGCTGTTCGCCGAGGAGGGCATGGCGTACGCGTAACGCTGGACCCATTACCTACATGGGCTATTCGGCGGCGTGCCCGCGAGCACCTCTGTGTGCGGTTCCGGCGTGTCGTCGCGCAGAGGGCGGTCACGCGCGTTCCCCGTGCTCGCTTCGCAGTGCCCAATCGATCAGCGTCGTGAAGCGATCGCCCTTCCGTGGTTGAAGTAGGCCATCTCGACCGCGTCGGCCCGGACATCCTCGGCGGTCGCGATCTTGTGGGCGTGGTCGATCCACTTCTCATAGGTGGATGGATCCCACGGCCCGTTCCGCGAAATCTCCCATCCATCAACTTCTTTCAGCGCCACAGCCACGAACTGGTCGAGGATCAAGGCTCCTCCCGGCTGGCCGTCACGTGCGTCCGCGGCGTACAGGAACTTGGTGAAGAACGACGGGCCGAGGTGCTTGAGGTTGTGCGGATGTCCTCGGAGCATCGACGTGTACGCCTCGACCGTATCGTCGCTGCGCAAGGCGTCGGCAACCGCCCGCAGCGAGTCGCCCATGCGCTGAACATCGTTGTCCCGGAACACCCGTGCCCGGCGGCCAACGAGGAACGCCGAGGAACCAGTCCCCCACACGTAGCTGGCAAGCAATGCCTGCGGCAGCCCGTGACTCGTCGCGGCGTCGAGCAGGTCGGCGCGCGTGATGATGCGGTAGCCGCGGTCCCGTGCCGGCAGCTGCGACAGGAAGTCACCCCATCCCTGCGGCACCCTCGGCGTCCACCATGCCGGCCGGAACCGGAAGCCGTGAGCCAGGACCTCTTCGTCGGTGGGGAACTCCACGTGACGTCCGCCCTCCTACACCTCGTCGATCAGGTCACCGAAACTTCAGATGGCAGGTGTCGGACACCGTCAGCGCCGGCGCCCCGTCGACGGTGCCCCGCCGAGTACCTCGCGGCCGCCGTACAACAGCTCCGGGTTCTTGACGAGCCCGCGGGACTTGCCGGTCGCCTTCTTCTGTTGCGGCGGCCGCAGGGCCTTCTTCTGGATATGCAGCGCCCGCTCGTACGCGCGCCGGTACGCGGGACCCTTCTCGACCAGTCGCGCCGTCTCTTCGACGATCTCATGGAGTCGCCCGAGGCTTTTCCCCTGAAGCGGCTGCATGGCCGCCAACTCGGACAATTCACGGTGAATGCGACCGACTCGTCCTCTACCTTCCTCCGCCGGGTTCTTCGCGCCGGGTGCGGGACCACCGGCGTCGCGCTTGCCGGTACGGACCGCCGACACGCGGCGCAGGAGGTCGAGGAGCCCCTCGGACCGGTCATTCAGGGACCGCCGCCGCAGCTGGGCCGCGAGGCTGTCGAGCATCCGAATCTCCCGCGCGGTGAGCGGGCGGTCGGCGGGGATCAGCTCGACGCGGGCCACCACGGCGGCGATCTCTTCGAGCTTCGGCGGCGGGCGCCACGGCTCCTTGCTCTGCATGGTGAAGGCAGCGTAAGGGAAGGGACCGACGTGTGGCGGAGTTCGGTGGACGGGGCGCGGCGTGGTTCCCACGAGGGGTGTGGGCAACCGGTGGGGATCGGTGAGACGATCGCGCGATGGCCGGTCGCTCGGACTCCGATGAGCACTACGTCCTCGACCTCTGCGACGAGATCCTCGGCGTGGTTGGCCGCCGCCAGGAGAGGTTCGACTGGCTCCGTGGAGACCCGTCTCCCACACGGCCCCGAGGTTCGACGCTCCCCGTAGACGGGTACTGGCCGGAGCTGCGGCTGGTCGTCGAGTTCCAGGAGGAGCAGCACTCACAACCCTCGCCGTTCTTTGACCGCCGGCAGACAGTGTCCGGGGTCGGCCGCGGCGAGCAGCGCCGCCTCTACGACGAGCGCAAGCGCACGCTGATCCCTGAGCGTGGGTTGAAGCTGGTGGTGATCGAGAAGTCGGAGTTCACCTTGAAGTCGCGGCGGTTCGTCCGTGACCGGTCGCGGGACGTCGACGTGGTCCGGCGGCGCCTGGACGGGATCTGATTCGCGGTAGGTCCGCCAGCACTTCAACAACCGTCACTGCGTGTCGGGCGTGCGGTTGCCGACCCGGTCCCGTTCGTCCGCGACCACAGCCTGAGTTCCAGCGTCAGGCGCTCGCCGGCGTCGGGGTGCGGCTCCCACGTGTATGTCCATGGCAGCGGCGTTCCGTGGACGACGTGTCGCCGGGGGCGTCGGCGCGGCGGGATGTTCCGGTGAGTCTGTGACCGCTCAGCGGGTGACGACTCAGCTGGTGCATCCTGATGTGCCCGAAATGCACTGTCCTGAAGTCAAAATCGGACATCGGCAGCCCACACCATCCGAAGAGCCCACACCGAAAACATGCTCTGACCTGCGATGTGGGCTTGTGGGCCGTGTGGGCTCTGTGGGCCGGGGTGGCATTCACAGCGGGGTAGACGGTCTCAGTATTCACGTTAGTAAAGAAAATTAGATGTTGGAGAGTTAGAGAGAGCCCCTGCATCCGCGAGTGTCCCCCCAACCCACAAGCCCACAAGCCCACAAGCCCACATCGCAGGTCAGAGGGTGTTTTCGAAACGGGTGTGGGCTGCTGCAGAGCCCACATGTCCGATTTCGACTTTAAGGAAGTGAATTCGGACCACGTTCCGTGCGCTATCTGACACCACGCCGCACAGAGGCCGTTCGGGTACGAAGAAGCCCCGACCGGTGATCGATCGGGGCGTCTACGTACTCCGCTGCTAGCTGGTGATCACCGCGGGGGCCGGTCCGATGCGCCACGTCCCGTCCCCGCCGAGGTGGACCCGCTGCGCGCGCTCCAACGCGGTGAAGGCCGGGTACATCTGGTTCCGCTGCGGCTTGCTCAGTCCGCCGAACTTTCCCGTCACGCCGTTGCGCACATCGCGAGGCGTCGCCACACCGCCAGCCTTCTGCAGACGGTCCAGGATCCCGTTCATCGCGCTGTGCAGGGCGCTCGTAGTGATCGCGGCCTCGGCGGCGCGGCTGCCGGCGTTCCCGGCGCCCCTGATCTTGCCTTCCTCGAACGCCGCCGTCTGCGTCTTCAGCGCGATGTACGCGCGGCACATTTCCTTCACCAGGTCGGAGCCGGTCACCAGCAACTCCGCAGCCTCCCACTGGGCATCGGTGGGGTTGTACCCACCGTCGAGCACCGCGAAGCCCACCGACGCGTGCAAGATCGTCACGACGCGGTGAGCACTCACGTCCGCCTTGAGCGCCAGCGTCGGATCGGCCGCGAGCTCTGCGGAGATGCGGTGCGACTCGGCGAGCGCAGCCTCGGCCTTCGGCGGCAGCGTCACCCAGATCGGTGGTGCGTCATCCCAGCCGCGGTGCCCCTTCTTCTCCTCGCCATCCTCAGCACGGTGGCTGCCGATGTTCCCGATGTTCGGCACCGCAGCCGCTGCGGCGCGGGCGCTCTGCGGCTGCTGGCACGGGATCGGAGGGTCGGCGACGTGGCCGGTGTGGTGCCACGGCTGGGAGCTCTGATCCGCCATCACCGGCGCCACGGTGAGGCCGTACAGCGGCCCGAGGTGATCGGGGTGGATCAGGCCGGTGTTGCCGGCGATGAACCGGGCCTCGGCCCCGATCGCGTTGTGTTGGGCCAGAACGGTCATCTTCTCCGGCTGCGAGTTGACCATGAACCCGATCCGCGAGCCGTGCTTCGGCAGCACCGACGCGTTGTCCTTGTTGCTTGTCCCCTGGCCGCCCTGGCCGTTCTGGTACGCCATGGTCATGAACCCAGGCAGCTTGTTACCCGGCTGCGACAGGTACGCGTTCAGCTGGTCCATCTCGTCGATCACGTTCAGGATGGAGGTGGTGTGGATGACGGGCTCCCCGTCGTCGACGCCGCGCAACTCCTTCGCGTAATACTCAGCGGTGCCGAGACCGAGCCGCTTGACGCCCTGCTGCAGCGGGATCGCGGCGTCGGCCGCGTTCTCCGTCTCGCCCTTCCCCGCGGAGGAGACGGCGACGTTCACCGAGTAGATGTTCACCCCCTGCCCCATGACCTTGGCCGTGGTCTGACCGTTACGGGCCGGCAGCACGACGTTCGGAGGCACCGAGGACACAGCGAGGGGCAGCAGCGCGCAGGTCAGCCCGTGCGGATACACGCCCTGCGACTCGGCGTAGTCCCAGATCCGCTGCACCGCGGGAACCTCCAGCTCACGCATCTGGTCCTCGATCACGATGATCTTCGCCCGGAGGTCGCGGATCACCTTCTCCAGCTCCACCGCGTCGACACCGCCGACCAGCTCGCCCTCGATCGCATCGTCAGGAGCCAGGTCGGTGCCCGCAGCCGGTTCCGGCTGACCCGGCACCTCGACGGTCTCAGCGTCGATCGGCTCGTTGAGGTCTGCCGGCTGCGGGATCGGCTGAGTCGGGGCAGCTCCGAGTACCTGCTGGCTCGCGGCGGTCACCGTCTCCCCGCCGGTCGGTTCCGCGCCGGGCTGAGCGGCGCGCAGCGTGCGGGCGGTCGCCCTGCACTTCGCCGCCTGTTCGAGCCAGTGCTCGGCCGTGGCCGGGTAGCCCACCCAGCTGGTTCCGCTCCGTCGGGTGACGGTGGTGACCGGCTTGCCACCCTTGCCACTGAGCCCGGTCTGGGTGACCGTCACCGGAGCTTCGGCCGGGTCGGGCATCGGCACCAGTTCACCCGTGCACGACTCCGGATCGTCGGCGCGGTCCTCGAACTTCTCGGCCGCACGGTCCAGCGCGTCGGCGAAGTCCATGGACTTCGGGGTGATCAGACCCAGACCCTGCATCGCCCGACCACGATCAGTCTCGATGTCGCCACCGCTGAGCCCGATGAACGCGTCGAGTCGGGAGTGGGTGCCCTGCGGGAGGGTCGGGATGCCGGTGGTCCACACGTGCACCCCGTGCCCGTACTGCGGGCACCCGCCGTGGATGGTGATCGACTTCTCGGCACTGCTCCCGTTGCGCAACCAGGTCTCACAGTCGCCGCAGGAGTCGAAACCGCCCCTGGTACCCAGGATTCCGGCCGCCTCGATCATGTCGAGCAGAGGCAACGCGTCGATCTGCTCGGTCAGCTCGTCGCCGTCGCCCGGCTCCCGAGGCGCCCGCGGCTCCGGCTCCACCGCCTCCGCGACGGTGCCCACCAACGCCTCCAGCCCTGCGGGCACCTCGCCGCGCACTGATCCGGCTGGCGCGTACTGCAACATCGCATCCGGCCACGCCCACATCGGCAGCTCGGGCAGGTCACCGTCCTGGTCGGCCATCAGCCAGCCGTCCTGCTCCTGGTCGCAGTAGCCGGCCTCGCTCGCACTCATGTACGCGCCGACTCGGAACGGCTGGTCGCCCTCGCTGGTCACCACGACGCTGAGCGGGAGCACCATCTGGTGCGGGCCGACCAGCACGTCGACCAGGCCTCCGTTCGCGAGCCTCACCGCGTTGTCCGGGCAGCTGAGAGTGATGCCCTTCGGCCAGCAGGCGGGGCGACGCCACAAGACGTGGACACCGCCGGGGTGACGCGAGTCGGGGTCCTGCGACCCCGCCGAAACCGTGAACAGAGGCAGACCAGCCTCCCGGAACGCCTCGGTGCCCAACGCGTTGTCGGCGTCCCATCCGATGACGTCCTGGCCGAGGACGAAGCCCGGGTTACCGGTTCCGGTCACGTGCTGCTCGATCAGCGGACAGTCAGTCTGAGTGGTCTGCTGCCACCCCCGGTCGATCGTCTTCTTGGCGAACGGGGCGACGCGCACCAGCGGCAGTCCCAGGTCGCTGAACCGATTGAGCCAAGTCTCGACGTGCGGCTTGCGGGCCTCGATCAGCGCCGCGCGCGCGGCGGGGTCGTCGACCGCAGCCGGGGCAGCTGGTGCCTCCGTGCCGCGGCCGGCCGCGACGTGGGCGCGCATGTCGCGCAGCCACTGCCCCATGGCCCGGCTGCCGGCGAGCGCAGCGTCGACGTCGATGGGCTGCGACACGAGCGTTTCCGAAGCGGCGGTCATCGGATCACCGCCAGTCCGCAGCGCGCAGCGTGCGCCTCGGCCTCGTCGAACGACGCCGAGGGCATCACCGTGGCGTGGTAGCTCCGGATGCGCTCGTTCGTCTCGGCGGGCGTCATCGGCCATGCCCCCGCGATGAAGCCGGGGCGCACCGGAGCGGGCGCAGGCGCAGGCGCGGAGGGCGGTGTCGATCCAGCGACCGCGTTCAACGCGAAGCGGACGCTCTCCGCGTAGGCCCAGTCAGCGCGATCGATCGCGGCGCCGAGCTCCCGGGCGAGCACACGCATCACTCCCGGCTGGCGGTAGGGCGCGACCGGCGGGATCGGCGTGTCGGACGGGAAGGGGGTAGCAGGATGCTGCAGATGTGCCATAATGGCCTCACAACTTCGTGTAGTTCGGACTTCGGTTCGAGAGACAAGCCCGGCCCCCACGGCCGGGTTTTTCTTGTCTCAGGGGTGGGTCAGGGTCAGGCAGAGACGACGGCGGCCGCCTTGTAGGCGTCCAGGTCGTCGCGTGTGATCTTGAAGCGCCGACCGACGCGCATGGCCGGTAGCTCGCCGCGGCCGATCATGTTCCGGATCGTCTGCGTGGTGACGCCCAGTTCCATGGCCGCACACGGCGACTCGACGAAGATCGGATTCTTGATCGCGGTCTTGGTCATCTGTTCCTCCTTTGCTGGGTTGCCTGCAACCAGTAGTACCAGCTATTCCGGCCGATGCAAGCCACACGCCACGTTGCTGACCATCTTTCTTCACCACAGGTCTAAGTCGAATCACCATGTCCCCCTTGGGCTCATTCTCTAAAACAGAGAATGAACCATGTTTGCCGCGACCGATGCGACTCACGAAATACCTTGCACCTCAGTATCTTCCACCGTTCCACCCCGGCGGGTGACCCGATCACCGCACCGTAATCCCCTGCCGCAACAGCCTTCCCAAGGAGGGACGTGACAGTCGAATCGGCGTTCCGTTTGGATCCGCCCCGTAGACTCGAACACATGAGCAGCAGGAAGTACGCCCTGATCGCCGCCACGGCAGCCGCCGCGGTGGTGCTGTCGGCGTGCTCGGGTACCGCACCGGCCGAGCCGAAGCCGTGGCCGAACGTCGGCACCGGCGGTGCGGTTGCTGCTCCGACGAGCGCTGCGGTGAACACGGCGACCTACACGTGGAAGAACGTCGACGGTCTGGGGCATGAGGGCGAGCGGGACGCCACGCAGTACCGCGCGCAGTTCGGCCTCGACCCGCTGCCCGGCGTCGAGATCATCCACGCGAAGGGCTCCGACGCCGGCGACACTGTGCCGTGCACGCTCGGTCCGGCCGTCGCCGCGGGCTATCTCACGGCGGGGCACTGCGCGCAGGACTACAGCGCGGACCAGTACCTGATGGGCAGCCCGACCGGCGACCCACGCTTGCTCGGCACCGCCACCCCCGTAGTTGCAGGTCCGGTCGACGCTGCGGTGATCGAGACCAGCCGAGTCTCCATCGGCGCCACCCGGATCAGTGGCTCGTGGCCCGTCGCGGGCGTGCTCACCGCGGCGGGTGTGCAACAGCTGGTGCCGCTCGGCTCCTACGTCTGCTTCGACGGAGCGGTGAGCGGTGTGCGTTGCGGTGCCCGACTTGCTGACGCAGACGAGATGATCCAGTTCGCCAGCGGAGCGAAGCACGGCGATAGCGGCTCCCCCGTCTTCCTGGTGAACGGGGACGGCCGTGCCGCCCTGGTAGGCATCGTCACCACGTCAGACCTCTCGGCGGTCACGTCTGCCACCTATCTGGAGACGGCACTGATGGCCACCGGCACCGCGGTGAAGCTAGACCCGCACACCGTCCCGTTCGACGCGCCACAGCCGGGGCTGTTCTCGCAGAGGATCAGCACGCCGTAGCCTCGATATAGCTAACTCGATCCCCACTGCGCAGCGGCGGACACCGCGGTGATCACGGATCCCAGATCGACCATCACCTCGGACTGCATCGACATGGTGACTCCAGCTCCCTGAATCCGCGTCACCACGCCTCTACCAGCCTAAACGCACGTAGACTCAGCCCATGACGTACACGGACCCGGACTTCTCGACCATCTACTCCCGCGCGGCGGGAACGGGCAGTTCCGCGCGTGTGAACGACACCGCGGGGCAGGTTTCCGGCACTACCGGCAAAGTCGCCGGCGCCACCGGCGGTAAGGGTCCCGACAAGTTCACCGGCGACGCCGCCGAGATCGGCAAAACCCTCTCCGCGCTGGCCACCGACGCCGCGATCTCCAAGGATGTCTGGGATGACCTCAAGAAGTCGGCCGACGCGTGGAAGGCTTCGGCGCCGACAGCTGAGGTGATGAACACCGCGGAGAAGGCCGTCACCGATGCACAGGCAGCGTGCGACAAGGCCAACGAAGCGGCAGACGCCGCGCCCGACGACAAGGACCTCGCGAAGAAGGCTGACGACGCGGGTGAGGCGTTGGTCAAGGCGAAGCAGGCGCTGATCGACTTGCAGCGCAAGCGCAAAGCCGCGAACAAGGCACTGCTCGAAGCGATTTCCCGTGCGATTGCGAAGGCAAAGCGGATCACCGGTGGTCAGACGAAGGTCACCGGTGACGGCACCACCGGCGTAACCCTCCCCGGGCAGTCCACCGGCACCGGTTCAGGGACCGGCACCCAGTCGACCGGATCCGGTACCCCCGCCGCTCGCACTGCCTCCCCGACTGCGAAGCCCTCCGGTACCCCCGCGGCGACTCCCTCCTCCAACGCGCCGTCCACCACAACGAGTTCCACGAGCGGTCTGACACCCGCCGAGACGGCCGCGCTCCTCACCGCTGCGCAGGGTCAGCAGAACCAGCAGCCGCAGCAGGCGCAGCAGGCCGCGCAGCAGCCCACCGCGCAGATGCCGACCATGCCGCAGGTGCCGCAGCAGAACCAGCAGCAGGCGGCGGCGGATGCCAAGCGCAAGGAGGCCGAGGCCAACGACCGCACCGCACTTGAGGCCGCTGGTCTCGGCGGGCTCGTCACCGGAATCGGCAGCCCGTCCAGTACTACTAGCAGTCCCAGCCCGACTCCCGCGGCGCAGCAGGCCGGCACGGTGCTGCGCGGCCCCGAGTTCAAGCCGCCATCTCTCTCCGGTGCGACCGCCGCGCAGAACCCCGTGACGTCGGGGCAGTCTGCCGCCAACTTGACCACGCCGAGCGATGTGGCCGGTCGCCCGCAGGGCACCGAGCGCACTGCCTTCAACCAACCGGCTCCCGGCACGCACACCTCCGGCGCTGCCGAGTCGGCATCGCAGCGGGCTGGCGAGACGCAGCAGCAGGGCCGGCCGGTGACCGGCGGCGGGATGCCCATGGCGCCGGGCATGATGGGCGCCCCCGGCGGTGCAGCTCCGGCCAGCCGCCAGGCCGGTGACGGCGACCGGGAGCGCGGCGTGGCGTCCAACAGCGACCCCCTCGGCCTCATGCACGAGCGGGGCGATGCCGTCGACGGCGGGACCATCGCTCAGAACAGAGACAAGCCCGCAGCCTGAACTAAACGGCCTGAACGACAGGAGAATTCACTTCCATGACCGACAAGATCTCGATCAAGGACAAGGCCACCGTCGACGCCGGGATCAAGGACTTCGGCGCCCAGAAGACCGCGATCACCAGCATCGGCAACGACCTGAAGAGCGAGTTCGACGCCCTCACCAAGGCGCTCGGGATCACCGTCGACGGGGAGAGCGCCGACGGCGAGGTGCCCACCGGTCTGGGAGACGCGGCGAAGTCCCGCGCAGACTCCGCGGCCACCTCGTTGGGCACGCTCGCAACCGGCTGGCAGACCTGGGTGAACGGCGCCACCGTGATCCAAGAGGAGGGCGCCGACAAGGTGACGGGCGGCAGCAGCGTCGATACCCCGTCGAAGCCTGCGGACCCGAAACCCACGGCACCCCAGGCGAAGCCGTATAGCACCTCCGGGGGAACCACCGGCGGCAGCTCCCCGTACCCTGCGGTGAAGTAACACGGACAGCACGCGGCCCCGGTCACCGCGAGGGTGCCGGGGCCGTTGCGTGTTCGGGGTCAGATCCTCGACACCGGCGGGGCGAGCTGCGCCCACCGTTCGTGCACCGCGTTGAGCAGCGTGTTCCGTGACTCGTCAGAGAGCATGACCCCCTCCGCGTCTGCGACGGTGTCCGCGTGAAGGCGCATCGCCTGTTGGGCACCTTCCGGAGACCCGCCGGCGGCTTCCCACCGCACGCGCCCCTCAGCGAGGGCTTCCCCGTAGGTCTTGACCGAGCGGTAGCCCTGTTGCAACCTGTCATCCTCGATGTCCCGGGCCTTCGCGAGCAGTCCGTGCGTGACCTCGTGGCGGGCGATCGCGATCCGCTGCTCAACGGAGATCGGTGCGTGTGCGACCTGGTCCAAGGCCACCAGTTCCTCAGCCGCACACCGGATCTCTTCCCAGGCGCTGAACACCCACTGGACGGGCCCACCGCGGTGATCGGCCGGCATGTGGGCCCAGGCCACCGCCAAGAGCGGGTCGGCCTTCGCCGCGTCTGCGATCTGGTCCTCGATGTCACCCTCGACGTCGGCGCGGCTGAACCGTTGCAGTCGGGCAACGGCGGCGGCACCTGCGACGACCGCGTAGCAGAGGTCCACATTCTCGCCATACGCCAACATCCCCAGCTGCGTCGCCGCGGCACGGTACGCGGCCTCCTCGGCCGTATCGGCGAGCGGGGCATCCAGCACCAGCTCCCGGACCCGTTGGTGGAGCCACTGCTCGTGTTGGCCGACCCACGACGCAGTGGACATCGTCCGGTACGCACACACCTGCTCGGCCGCGCATGCGGCAACGCCCCGGTCAAGCAGCTGCAACCGCACTTCGTCCAGCGACTCCCCCGAGGTGCTGCCGGTGCGCCAGAGGTAGAGCGCCTCGGCGAACACCCCGTGCAGGATCACCCCCGCTGCGCTGTGGTTGCTCGGGTCTGCCGCCAGCTCCTGGCCTGCGCGGCGGTAGAGGTTCGCCGACTGCTCCGGCCAGTCCTTCGTCTCCATGGCTCTAGTCTCCCTGCTCCCGGCCCGCACTCGCCACTCGACACAGCAAACTCTATTGCCGACCCTGCACACTCAGTCGCCGACCTGGTTCACTATCTCAAATACCAGCTACACCAGACCAATACGTGGCGTGCCACCGATTCGACCGGTAGGCTTGATTTGACCGATTCCACCGATTCAGCAAACTACGGAGCACACCTTGACCGCAACCCTCACCGCCCTGCCCACCACCTGCGCTAGCTGCCAGCACACCGCGCGCATCGACGCGATCACCGCCGAGCTGGACCCCGACCGCCTCGCCAACCGGGTGCGCGCCATCCTCGCCAGCGCGGAGCCGGCCGACGACGACGCGCTGTGGATCGGCCCCGACCGCGACCTCCTCGTCGACGTCGCGCGCGGGGAGACCTGGGAGGGCGAGTGGACGCGCACCGCCGAGCAGCAGTTGCACCTGGCCTTGGTGCACCTCGCTGCGGCACTGGCCGCCGGCGCGAAGCTCTGACCGAGCGCAGCGAGGTAGGGCGTCAGCCCTGACCCACCCCCGACTCCGGCCGCCGCATCTGTCCCCCACGGTGCGGCGGCCGGCTCCACTTCCACGAACAAGGAGTTCCACATGATCGAAACCCTCTCCGCCGTCGTCTTCACCAAGCCGGGCTGCGCCCCCTGCACCTGGGTGAAGAAGACTCTCGAACAGCACGCCGTTCCGTTCACGGAACGGGACGTGACGACAGACGCCGCCGCAGAAGCCACGCTCCGCATGCTCTACGAGGGCCACCGACCCGGGCAGCGCCCCGCAACCCCCGTGACGCTGCTCGCAACCCCGGAAGGCGCAACGACGGTGTTCGGACCCGACATCCGCTCCCACCTCCGCCGGTTCACCCGCGCCACGGACGCGGCCTGACCGGAACAGGAACTAGGACGACGCACATGGACATCGACACCACGACACCCCAGTCGCACGAGCTCATCTCCCGGCCCGAAGCCGGGCGCATCCTCGGCGCCGGCCCCAAGGCGGTCACCGGCATGATCGCGCGCGGGGAGCTCCGCGCATGGAGGATCGGTCAGCGGGTCAAGCTCTCGCGCCAGGAGGTCATCGAGTACCGGCTGCGGGCGGACGGCTGGGTTCCCGCCGGGCGGCAGCAGTCGTGACCGCCTACGAGTCTTCCGAGACCATCCACGCCGCCGGGTTCCTCACGGTGCTCGACGCGGCGGATGCGCTCGGCGTCACTCGCCTCACCGTGGACAAGATGATCCTCGACGGCCGACTCCGTGCAGAACGCCGCGGGCGCCGCCGGGTCACGAAGAAGGAGTGGGTGGCAGTCTCGCACCGTGGCCGTCGCCCGCAGCGCCGCGTCCCGGCCGGGATGCTCACCGTGAGCGAGGCCGCCGAGCGAGCTGGCGTGCACCACACCACGATCCGGAAGGCGATCCGCGACGGTCGTCTCCCGGCGACGACGCCGGCGTGGCCGAACGGCTACGGCATCGAACCCGCTGCCCTCGCCGCATGGGCGTCGCAACTGCGGAAGCCGAACATCTCGGCGGCGACCCAGCACGCCGCCGTCGCGAGCTGGCGCCGGGCGAACGGATACCTCAGCGTGGCGGAGGCCGCCGAGCTGCTGGGCATCACGCGTCAGGCGCTGCAGGTGCGGATCAGCCGGGGGACGCAGGCCGCGCTGCGTGCCGGCGCCGACACGCCGGTTCCGGGCGCATGGCTGATCCGAGAGGCGGATGTACCCGAGCGTCCCAGCTGACCGGCGCCGGTAACCTGACCGAGACCAGGAGGAACAGAACACCCCGCCACCTACTTGGTGACGGGGTGTTCTTCTGCCCGGACTTCTACTTGATCGCACCCGGGTCGAGCGCTCCGGGCGTCGACGACGGCACCGAGGTGCCAGTGCCCGTGTTGGTGGCCGCAGCGTTGGCCGGACCCGCCCCTGGAGCTGCGGGCTTCGGCACACCGGGCGAGCCGACGCTGGGCACGCCGCCGGTACCCGGTGCCGCAGCGCCAGGCTGCTGCCCGCCCTGCGACCCGTCGGTCGGTCCCGTAGGTGCACCCGTGGCGTTCGGCACGTTGAACGGCACACCGCCGGTCTGACCCGACACCGGACCCTGCGGCTGCGCAGGAGGCTGCTGCCCCTGCGGTGCCTGCTCACCCGGCTGTCCCGGAGCGGGAGCGCCGGGTGCCGGGTCGTTGAGGTGGAAGTAGCCCGCGCGATCGCCGAGCTGCTGTGGGAGCTCCGCAGCGCCGACGATCTTGTACTCGGTGAGGTCATAGAACTTGCCCTCTCCCAGCAACATGTACGACTTGTCGCCGGCCACCATGATGTCGCCGGGCTTCGCATCGGCAGGCGAGACCTGCTTCCCGGGATCCTGTCCGGGCACGGGAGGCGTGAGCCCGGCCTGCGCAGCCGCATCGGCCAGCGACACGGGATGAGCGGGATCAGCCTGCGAGAGCAGCTGCGCCAGCTTGGCAGTCTTCGCGTCAGGGAACACGGTCTTCTGCCCCTTCACGTCGACCTCCCGGTTCTGCTCCTGTGCCGCGGCGGCGTGGGCCGCGTTCTGCTGCGCCGGGGTGGGAGCAGCTGCACCCGGAGCGGGCACGGTGGCCGCCGGCGCGACCACGCCGGGCTTCTGCTCCTGGTTCGGCACAGCTGCCTTCGCCTGCTCAGGCTTGGCGCCGGAGAGCGACTTGTCGTCGAGCTTCTTCTCCTTGTCGTCCGTCTTGCGCTCGCCGAGCTTGCGGTCGTCGCCGAGCTTCTTGCCCTCGTCCTTCTTCTCCGAGGTGTCGGGCTTCGACGACGAGAGCGGGGTGCCGCCCTGTCCGCTGCCGAGCCCCTGTCCGGAACCGAGCGGGGAACCGCCGCCGAGACCGCTGCCGGACCCCAGCGGGTTCGACGTGGACGGGGTGGCCGCCTTCTGCTGCCCCAACTGGGAGAGCAGCTTGCTCAGGTCGTCGTTCGTCTTGCTCGGCGTCTCGGTCTTGGTCGGCGTCTGCGCTGCGGGCGTCACCGCTGCGGGGGTGGCGGTGACAGGCTTGGCCGGCGTCTCCGTCACCTTCTTCTCCGGGGTGGTGCCCGTCGGCGTGCCCGAGCGCACCGCCACCACGGGAGGCGGTGTCGTGTCGAACAGCTTCGTCAGCTTGTCCTCGGCTGCGATCACCGCCGCCTGTCCCTGCTCCAACTTCGTGATCATCGTCTGAGCCGGACCGTGATCGGACAGGGTGCCGCCGCCGGCCAGCTGGCTGCGCGCCTGCTTGTTGGCCTCCTTCACCGCGTCGTAGCTGGTCTCGGCGCCCTTGCTGATCGCGGCCAGCTGGTCGGTGATCGTCTTGACCTCACCCTTGAGCTTGGCCATCGCCGCGAAGTGCGGGGCGAGGAGCTGCCGCTGCTCCGAGATGTACTGCTCCCCCGCCTGCTGCATCACCTTGTCGATTTCGGCGAAGTGCTCGCTGATCCCGGTCAGATACTCCGTCGCCGCGGCCGCCACGTCGGGCGTGTCGAGGCGGAGCGCTGCGGGCGGGTTGCTGTCCCACACCGTGCCGTTCGGCCCATCCAGGAAACTG
Organism: Mycobacterium shimoidei; assembly: GCF_900417275.1. Taxonomy (NCBI): domain Bacteria; kingdom Bacillati; phylum Actinomycetota; class Actinomycetes; order Mycobacteriales; family Mycobacteriaceae; genus Mycobacterium; species Mycobacterium shimoidei. The sequence goes on from NZ_UEGW01000001.1 coordinate 4,496,630, forward strand.
AACACGTTCGCCTGAGCCGTGCGCAGCGCCGCGTCGGAGTTGGAGACACCGGCGACCTCCTTCGCCGCGGCCTGCAACATGTAGGTGTTCTCACCGTCGGGCTTGTCCCACTGGCCGAACTCCTTGGGGCCGAAACCCCAGGTGTCCCAGGCGAGTCCGAGACCGATTCCGACCCAGCCGATCGGACCGGGCACCATGCTCACCAGACCGAGGACACCGCCCACGTAGTCGCCGGATTTGAACTCCTTCACCGCCGTGTAGCCGCCGTACAACATGCCCACGCCGGGCAGAGCGCGGGCGCCGTACTTCGCCACCTTGCCGAGCGCGGCCTTCGCGCCCTTGTCGCCCAGCTTCGTCGCGATGTCGTCACCGGCCTTCTCACCGAATCGGTACTCGGCTCGGATCAGCCCGGGGATGCCCGAGACCGGGTGCTTGAAGGTGTTGCCGTACGCGCCCGCGAGCTCCTTGCCCGCAGCGCGGAGGTCCGCCGGCTTCGGCTTCGCGTCGGGCTTCTTGGTGTCAGCGTCGCTCGTCTTGGTGTCGCCGGTCTTGGTGTCAGCGTCGCTTGTCTTCGCGTTGGTGTCAGGCTTCGTGTCGCCGGTCTTCGCGTTGGTGTCGCCGGCCTTGGAGTCCGTGTCCGGCTTCGGGTTGTTGGGGTCGATGTCCTCGTACTCGACGTCGAGCGGAGGTGGCTCGGGAGTCACCTTCACCTTGGGGTCGACCTCCTCGAACTCGACGTCGATGTCGTCGGGGTTGATGGCCATAGTCAGTTACCTTCCTGTGCGGCGAGTTCCATCGCGGCCGCGGTGTCCAAAACCGTTGCGCCGAGGAACGTCTCGAATCCGGGGCCCGGTGTGTAGGTGCCGTTGACGGCGTCGTACTTCTCGCCGCGCTCGACGAGTCGACGGCCGAGGGTGGCTGTCGGCACACCGACGGGCGGCACCTTCTTGGAGCGGATCAAGCGGTCGAGGTGATGCAGGGTGACGTCCAGTTCCTGCTGCACGCGCACCTTCTGCGCGGCGGGGCTGGGCTCGCGGCCGGAGACCTGGAACTGCGCCGCCTCACCTCCGTATGCGCAGGCGAGCGCGGAGGCGAGGCTGTGCATGTAGAGCTGCATCTCCCGCCCCGCGTTGGTGATGGTGGCCATCAGCGGTCCTCCTCGCGCACACCCACGCCCGGGGGCACGGTGAGGTCGCTGTCCCACTCCCACGAAGGGGCGGAGTCCGCGTTCCGGGCACGATCCGCACGAGCCCAACCGATGCGGTCGCGGACGGCGTGGTCGCTCATTCCCGTGACCTCGACGAGTGCGCGCACCGAGACTCCGCACTCGTGCATGAGCAGCAGCAGGTCGCCCTCGGCGCGGCCGATCGGCGAGCGGCTCCACTTCGCGAACGCAGCGAGCACCGCGTCAGGCGACGCATCGGAATCGAGCTCCGCCAAGGCGTCGACCGCCGCGTGCACCTCATCGGCGAGCTGCGCCGCAGCCTCAGGCAGCCGTGAGGCCGGCTCGTGCTGGCCGTCGTCGATGGCGATGACGTGGAAGCTCATCACAGACCCTCCTCGTCGCCGGACCCGGTGAAGAAGCTGAACGGATCGTCGACGACGCCGTCCGGCCGCTCGCGCTCGGGGAGGTCCATCCTCGACCAGGTGCGGATCGGGGTGTCCTCGGCGCTGCCGTCGGCGGTGTTGGGGTTGGTCATCTTCTGCTCCTTGAGGATTCGTTGGTCTCTGTCGGTCCGGCGGACCCCGCGCGTCACGTCGCACGTACGTGGCGCACGGCCGCTCGCCGGCGCTACGCAGCGGGTTCCGTTGCCCTCTCGTCGATCGCCTCCCAGACCTCGATCACCCAGCCCGTGACGCGGTCCTTCTCGCGCTCCGCCAGCTCGCGGCCCGCGGCCGTCAGCACCGGATCGACAGCGGCGAGCTCCGCGAGACTGTTGAGCACCCGCCCGCCATAGAGGCGCAGCCACCTCGCCGTTGCCTGGGCTCCGGCCCACGAGACAGCCGTGCAGCTCTCACCCGCCGCGAGCGCGAGATCCTCCGCTGCGGCTCGGTATGCCAGGGCGCCGGCGGGGAGAGAAGACACCGGCTCGAGGTTCAACTGGTCGAGTGCGTCGAGCACCGCTGCATCAACCGCGATCGCGCCCCACCGGCAGCCGATCCAGTCGCCCATCGCGGCCACGGTCTGCTCCGAGACCTCACGGCGAGCGGCGGCGAGCACCGAGTCGTCACGGATATTCGCAGTGTCCGCATCGGGCTCGCCGGTCAGCTCCGCGAGAGCCTGCACGATGCTGCCGTACACCGCGGTGCGCGCAGCGGTATCACCGGCGGCGAGCGCGAGGTCCTGAACCACCCGCATCATCGCCCGGGCACTCATCGCTGCGCCTCCCGTCGATGCGTGAGCTGCCACCACCGGTCGCGGAACCGTCCCCAGCGCGTGTGCATCGGGTGCTGCGCGGGCAGGGTGCGGGGAGGGGTCGGCACGTCGACCGGCTTGGTCACCTCGGTCCAGTACTCCTCGTAGTAGGACCAGCCGGGCAGCTCGCAGTAGCACGCGACCTTCAGGTCCATGGCCGCATACTCCGTGTAGCCGCAGATGCAGCTGGTGCGCCGCCGAATCTCCGCCGAGATGCGGTCGTTGTCGCTCTGCCACGGCTCGCGCCACGGTGCGTAGTACCGGGCGACGCAGAACCGCAGCTCACCGCTGTGGGGGTTCTCCCACAGGATCTCGGTGGAGAACGGCTTGTAGTAGATGCTGCTCGGCGCCCGGTACACGCTCACGCCGATACCGAGCGGTTCCTGCGCGGTGCCCTGTCGCAGCAGGTACCGTTCCGGCGCCACCGCGTGGTCCGGGTCGTAGAGGCGCCATCCGCCCATACGTGGGTCGAGCGGCTTCAGGTACGGCCGCGGATCCACCTCGACGGTGGAGCTGAACACTGGTGCGTCGAGCTGCATGTGCGGGTTCGGCTTGGGTGGCTCCCAGTCCGTTTCCCCGTTCCAGTGCCGCTTGCGTCGAACCGCGATCATGGCTCGGGCGTACCCGTCGGGGTCCATGTGCTTGTCGGGGATGATCTCGGGCGGCTCCTCCGACTCCGGCCACGCGATCCCCAGCCCATGCGGGTCCCACGGCGTCGGCGGGTACCACTTCCGCTCTGCAGGTGGGTCGATCTGCACCGCGACTGCATCGACCGCGGGCTCCGCCGGCGGCGGAGTACCCGGAGGCGGTGGCTCACCCCGGTCCCACTTCTCCGCACTGTTCTCGGTCACGGTTCTCCTCCCTCAAACCTCGCTACACAATGTGTAGCAAAGTTTTTAGCTCACCTATATACAGTTCTGGTGTACACGATGTCTGTTCCGTACACAAGCGTTCCACGCCTGACCTTCTGCCCCATTCTCCGTTTCAGAGAATGGGGCCTCGCCGCTCATCAGGATCGCCAAACGCCACGGTTTACCTCGACTGATGCGCTTCTCCCACGAACCATTCTCTATTTTGGAGAATCCATCGACCGGCATCTCAATGCGCCATTCGCGCGCAGCCTTGTGTACCGAACAGATGTGGTGTACATGTGGGGTTATGCGCACTACAGCAAACATCCGATACGGCCGCTTCACCGCCGCGCTGACCCTCGCGGTGACCGCCGCGGCGTGTGGTACCGCCGCCCCGGCCGCCGCCGACCCCACCGGCTGCGAGAACCCGTCGCCTGCGATGGCCGAGTTCTGCAAGGGCATCGAGGATCTGAAGGGGCTCGGTACCACCACCCCCGCACCCACCACCGCGCCGTCGTCCGGCTCGGGTGGCGACTGGGTCTCGGACCATGCCGTCTGGATCGTGGTCATCGTCGGCGGCCTCATCGCCTGGGCTGTGATCGCCGGTCTGCGCTCCGAGACCGCCGACAAGGAGAAGGACGCCGCCGGCGCCGACGCGGCCACCCTCGCTCGCGGTCGTGCCATCGCCGCTGACCACCACGCGGTGCAGGTCCAGGCTGCGCGGGAACTGGCGGCCGAGCAGATGCCCGACCCCTCCGTCTACGACCCCGACGGGATCGGCCTCGCCCCGCCCCCGATGCCGCAACCGGAGCTGCCAGCGGCACCGCCGATGAGCGACGAGGATCTGCAGCGGTACGCGACGTTCGGCGCCTATGTGCCGTGGGAGACCGGCACGGCGTTCGCTCAGGCGATCACCCGCAGCGGCGATGACGCGCCGATCCGCAGCGCATGGTTGCAGGCGTGCCAGCTCGCGGGGCTCGGCGAGACCAATCCGGAGACCGGCACCTTCACCCCCGCAGCCACTGTGGCGTGGATCGCCGCCGTCGGTGATGGCGACGTGGAGATCAGCGTCGACACCCGCGACTACTCGATCGGCGCAACGCAACTGGACCGGGTGCGACCGCACCTCGAGCGCACAGCCCGGGTGGAGTCGGCGAGCCCGTTCCAGCGTGACGCGGCCCGCGACTGGTTCACCACGCGCCTGTCCATGGACAAGGCGCCGACCGCGGTGGGGCAGGCGCAGCCCGCCAAGGAACTGCCGGCCGCTCCCATCGACTACAACGACGACGGCGACTGGGTCTGATGAACGCCGTCAACCCCCTGAGCTTGGCGGGTCGCGCAGCCAAGCCCGCTGAGCAGCCGACCGAACCCGAGCCCAAGCTGCGCCTGGTGACTCCGGGCGAGCCCGCACCCGAGCCGCAGTCCGCACAGGAGACCGCAGCCGCCGCCGAAGCGCAGGAACGTCGTCTGGCCCAGTGGGCCGACGAGTACGAGCGGCTGCTTCCGGAGATCGAAGCCGCCCGCCCGCTCCCCGCTCAGCAGCCGTCCGAGGACCGGCAGTTGTCGGGCGCGGACTGGATCGCCGAGGGCGTGCGCCAGGTGCTCACCCCCGCTGATCCAGGCCGCTTCCAGGTCGAGGTCTTCGTCAAGAACGGGGGCGTGTTCGCGAATGTGACGTGCCCGCCGGACGTGCGCCGCAAGGCGGTCGGGGACTTCCTCGCGGCGAAGATCCGGGAGCGCGGCAACCTCGGCGAGTTCGAGGTGAAGCGCCACTCCGACCCGCGCATCGTCACTCTGCAGCGGCGCGGGATCGAGGGACCCGGAACAGCGTGGCGCGCACACGGAACCCGGGCTCGGCTGTTCTACGAGACCGAAGAGGGACAGCAGCGGGTCTTCGATCTTGCCGGCCTCTTTCAGACGCACAGGTCGAACAAGAAGCTGCGCCGCTACCCGGTCGTGCACAGCTTCGGGGCGGACCACCGTGGCGGCACCGTGGAGCTGAGGCTGCGCGGGGGGATGCTGCTCCGTGACGTGCAGGCGAAGCAGGACGCGTTGCGGCAGGCGCTGAACGCACCCGAGCTCGAGGTGAAGGGCCGCGGCGTCTTCCCGGTCATCCACCTCAACACTGGCGCCGTCACGCGCGAGCTCCCGAAGACCGCACTGCTTCGGCCCGAGCTGTTTACTCGGCCGAGAACCGAACCGGAGCGCTACGCCGTGAAGGACTTCTTCCTCCCGTTCGGAGTGCGTGTCGACGAGGAGACGGGACGCGAGATTCCGATCCTGGTGCCGCAGGACGTGGTGCCCCACGGGGCCGTCTTCGGCGGTACCGGCAGCGGCAAGACCGTCATGCTGAGCCAGCTGGTGCGCGCCGCCGTACTGCAGGGCGCGCAGGTCCTGCTGTGGGACGCAAAACGCGGCAAGGACATGCGCAACATCGCGCGGGAGGGGCTGCCCGGCGTGGTGCACTACGCGTCGGGTTCGCAGGCGGTGCTGCACAGGGCCATCCTCTGGCTCCGTGACGAGCTCGAACGCCGCCAGGCGATCGCCGCTGCGTTGTCCTACCGCGGGATCGACTACCGACCGACTCCGATCCTCGCCGTACTCGATGAGCTCCCGGCATGGCTGTTCGACCTCAAGGAGGAGAAGGGCGACGCGCAGAAGGCCGCCGAGAGGACGCAGGCGCACCTGAACTTCATCGCATCGCAGGCGCGGGAATTCCGCATCTTCTACGTGACCGCCGGCCAGAGCGCGTACTCGGACGGGTACGCCGGGATGATCCGGGCGAACACAAACACGTTGGTGTCGCTCGGCGAGCCGAAGCCGATCAACCTGGCGAACCTGTTCAACACCGACGCCCGGTCGCGCGCCTCCGAGATCGCGGCCACGATCACGAAGAAGGACAAGGGCCTCGGCGTGCTAGTCGATGCGGACACCAACCGCGCCGAGAAAATCCGCGCCTACTTCAACCCACCCCGGTCCGAAGCAGAGCGCCGGTTCGACACCGCGGTGCGTCAGGCGCCGAAGCAGCGCCGGTTCGCCTACCGCCTCCCCCGCGGCGATGCCCCCGGTTCCGACGGCAGCTGGGCCGACTGGACGCCCGTCTCGGAGCCGAGCAGTGACAGCCTCCCCGCCCGCTACCTGGACGACGAGGACGGCCGCCCGATCCCGGCTGCCGTGGTCGACGACCCCGCCAACGAGGGCTACCGCCCCGGTGCCCGTCCCCTGGCCGACGGCCACACGAACTGATCCACCTCAAGAAACAGGAGACCATCATGGCTAAGGACCCGAAGCCCTACGCCCCGTGCGACGAGCACCTCAAGCGCAGGCCCACCGCCGCCAACGTCCAGGCCGCGTCCGACCTCGCTCCCGACGCAGTGAAGAAGTTGCTCGACGCGTTGGTCGAGGCGACTGGGCCGCTGGCTGAACTCGCCGCGCAGGAGACGCCGCCGACGCCGGATCAGCTCGTTGACGCCGTCGTCGCGCTGCGGTCGGCGGCGCCTGACATCCGGAAGCTCGAGTACGCGGCGCTCGGGGTGGCCGTCCTCGGCGGCGCCCCGGTCGTGACCACGGCGCGGGCCGTCGGGGTGCGGCCGCAGACCCTGAGCGAGAACCTGCGCCGCACCCGCGCAGCGGGGCGTGGGCGGCCCATGACGCAGCTGCCCAACGGCGTGTGGATGAACGCATGAGCCCCCGAAACGCTCTGACCACGGCATTCTCTTCCGCGGACACCTTCAGTCACGGTCGGGACACTGGTCCAGTCACGGTCGGGACACCCACTCAGATGCGGTCGGGACACACGGCATGCGGTTCGGGACACCTGCCCTGTGCCGGTGCGGACACGTCAGCCGGTGCCGGTCTGATCCCCGTGCTCGGAGGTGCCCCATGACCCGGTTCGTCGTCACCGACACCGCCGCGGCTGCCCGGGCAGCCGCGCAGCTGCCCCTCGCCGCATCGATGCTGCAAGGCTCGATCCAAGCAGCGTCGCAGGCACTGCGCGACATCGAGCCCGAGGCTCCGAGCCCCACCGCGGCCGCTGAGGCCCTCGCGCGGTGGCGTCGCCGGCAGGCGCAGATCGCCCGTCACGAGAACGAGTTGATGCTGGTACTCCACGAGTGCGGCGCATCGGAGCGAGCGCTCGCGACGCTGATGCACATCGGCCGGCCCGCCGTGACGGCGCGCCTCGCAGCCGCTCGGGATGAGCGGGAGACCGTCTCGTGAGCCGCTCAACCGTGATCAACCCCGTGCTCAATCCAGTCACCGACCTCAAGGTGAGCACCGACCCCGCCGATGAGGCAGGTATGTGTTTGCGGACCCGCGACCTGGGCTTTTGCCCCTCAGAACCCGTCGCGGAGACCGTGCCGGCGCTCAATCCGGCGCTCAAAGCGTCGCTCAAAGTGCCGCTCAATCCCGCGCTACGAGCCGATCCGGCCACCGTGGCTGTTCGAGCGCACCGTGGCTGGTCTGAAACAGCCACTGTGGCTGTTCGAGACGTTTCCGCAGGTCAGACCATCTAAACCTGCAACACCCGTTCCGAGGAGGGACCGCACCATGACGACCACCGAGACCGCCCGTCCGATGCACGAGGTTCGCAGCATCCTGTGGGCCCTGCTCATCGCGGCGACGGTGGCGAGTGTCGCCGCGAACATCGCGCACGCCGTGATCCGCTACGACTTCGGGGTCGCGGCAATCGGCCCGGTGCTGTTTGCGATGCTGGCACCGGTCGCGCTGCTCGGCCTGTTTCACCTCATGGCCGCGTGGACGCGTGCGGCTGGCGACCGCCGGGCGATCTTCTGGTTTTTCCTGCTGGCAATCGTGATGCTGGCCGGCGCAGCGTTCCGCCTCAGCTTCGCGGCGATTCGCGACCTCGCCGTCGACTACGGGTACGGCCGGGCGGACGCCGCGCTGTTCCCGCTGATCCTCGACGGCCTGATCGCGGTGTGCACCGTGGGCCTGGTGGCCGCGACCCGACCGCGCCGCACCACCGCCTCGGAGCAGCTGGCGGTGCACCGCACCGCGGAGCGCCCCGCGGAGCAGGTGCGAGACTCCGCCCCGCAGCCGCCCCGTGAGGTCGCCCCGACCGCGGTGCAGGCTGACCCGCACCCCGCGGTGCACCGCCCCGCCGAGCCCGCGGGGCAGCCGCTGACCAGCGAGGATGTCGATACCGCCCCGATCGCGGAACAGGCGGAGCAGCGCCCCGACCCGCAGCGTGACCCGCGCCCCGTCCAGCCCGCGGAGCAGGTCGCCCCGACCCTCGCCGACACCGCGGAGCAGGCTGACCCACAGCTGCCCCGCTTCGAGGTGCACCGCGACGGGTTGGCTCCCGCCCCGCGCCCCGCACCGGCCGCGCCCCTTGACCCCGAGGACATCGCGGTGCACCGCGCCACCGCGGAGCACCTCGTCGCCGACGGTCGCACCGCCGCCACCGTCGAGCAGGTGACCCGCGTGCTGGAGATGACGGCGCAGGGTGCCTCGCAGCGGATGATCGCCAGCGAGGTGGGCATCAGCAGCACCGCCGTCGGTCGCATCCAGGCCGCGGCGCGGGAGCTGGCGGAGGCATCGGCATGAGCACCGTGATCGGACTCGATTTGTCGTTGACCGGGTCTGCAATCGCAGCGATCAACCTGGAGACCGGAGAGCTGGCCACCGCGGTGCACCGCAGCCCGGCTCCGGCGGACGACAACCTCGGCGCGCACGTACAGCGGCACCGCGAACTCGTAGACGGGATCGTGCAGCAGGTGTTGGCGTGCGCGCCGGAACTGGTCGTGGTCGAGGGCCTCCAGTTCTCGGTGAAGGAGAAGGACTCGAGCCTGACGCGCCGCGGCTTCCTCTGGTGGGCCGTGGCCGAGGGACTCGTCGCGGGAGGCGCTCCGATCATCGAGGTCGCCCCGTCTCAGATCAAGCAATTCGCGGCCGGCAAGGGCAACGCGAGCAAGGCCGAGGTGGTCGCCGCCTACGCGGCAGCCTGGCCTGCCGCCACCCGCGACAAGAACATCCAGGACCGCGCTGACGCTGCGTTCGCCGCCGCGCTCGGAGTGGCCTGGCTCCGCCGCGGCGATGTGTTGCCGTTCAAGATCACCGTCCCTCGCCGCAAGGCCTTGGCGAAGATCCGCCCACCGAGCGCGCAGCTGCGCGCCGCCTGACCCCAGACTCCGCATCCAACCGACCTCGGATGAGCGCCCACCACCTTCCTCACCAAGGAGAACACCATGAAGATCCCCGTCCCCGCCCTGTCGATCCTCGTCACCGGCTCGATTCTGGCCACGGCCTGCTCGGCGCCGCCGTTGGTCCGCGACACAGGGCCTTCGCCCACATTCAGCAACGAGCATCTGCACAGCTGCGATGACGGCACCGTGCTGCCGGGAGAAGCCGCGGCAAAGCCGTGCCCGTCGCCGAGCCCGGCGTGCACGCAACCGCCCGGAGCACAGCCATGCTCCGGCGGCGCCGGGGTGTATCGGCCCGCCGCAGCACCCGACATCGAAACTGTGCTCGGTGTCGACGGCGTGTGCCACATCGTCGTGCGGACCGGCGACGGGAGGCTGTGGCAAGCAGCGGGTGCCACCGAGTGGGGCGGACGCGGCGGAGGCGGGATGCTGGCTGCGGACCCCGAGACCGTGACGGCCTGGGAAGCCGGTCGTACGGGCTGCGACGGCGCGGCGCCGAACGATGTCGACGCCGGACGCCCGACGAATCAGCACGGGGGCGGCGGAACCCCGTTGCCCGGCCAGACCACCGCCCCGAAGGGAAACTGACCATGAAGATCCTCAACATGGCCGCCGCCATCGCCATCGCCGCCGTCACCCTGACCAGCTGCACCACCGATCCGGCGCCCAAGTCCGCCGCCCCGAGCAGCGCGACCGTCGCAGCTCCCGCTCTCGCTCCGCAGAAGATCGGCGTCGACGATCTGCCCGCATGGGTGGACATCGTCGGCGCGCGCGATGCGGCCGCCTCTGGGCAGCCGTTCGTCTTTCCCGAGCGCGACGAGGGCGGCCAGGTTTCGGCCTGCCGCACCTACATGCGGATGCCCGACGGCGCGGTGTGGATCCTGAACCATCCCGACACGGCTCCTGTCGGCGGAACCGCCTTCAGCCCTCGGCGGGACCTCCTCGGCTGCGGCGATCGCGGGTTCGGCTTGGACTCGTGGGAGACGCGTCGGGACGCTTTCGCGATCGCCGCAGCCGTCCCCGCCCCGACATCGCCCCGGCCGGAAGGGGTCCCGGATCTCTCCTCGCTCAGCACGGCGGTGGATCAGACCGCAGCGCAGCGGGCGATGCGCGCCGGCCTGCCGTTCATGTTCGCCGCGCCGAGTGGGGGCGTCACCGCCTGCCACTCCGCGGTGCTGATGCCCGACGGGAATGTCTGGGTGCTGAATGAGACCGGGCCAGTGCCAATCGGCGGCGCCCCGCTCGACCGCACCGTGAAGGAATACGGCTGCTCCGCGCGGGGAGGCGTCCGATGAGCGCCCGCATCCGCACCGCGGCCACCGCGGTGCGCGACTGGATCCTCTCGCCCGTCACGATGGTGGCCGCGGTGCTCGTTGCGGTGGCCGCCGGGCTGTCCCTGTGGCTGTCGCCGCCGTGCACGCTGCGTGATGCGCCCGCACTCGCGGCGACGGAGGGCTTCGTCGAGATCCCGGCGGAACACAGAGCTGCTGCCGACGCGGCCGCCGCGGACTTCAAGGACTACCGCTGGGCCGACGGCTGCCACAGCTTCGTGCGCACTCCGCGCGGCGCGGTGTACTGGGTGATGCCCGGCGGCGTGCCGAACATCAACACCTGGGAAGTCGGTCGCCGCGGCTGGCCGAAGGGCGGGTGCCTGTCCCCGACGACACCGGACTACGAGCCCTGCGATCGCAACGGGGTACCTGTCTGTGGTGTCGGCGGCAGCTACGGGCCGGGCATTACTGACGGACTGTGGCAGAACGTCTCTGATCCCCGCCCGCAACGGGTCCCCACGTAATCCGCGATCAACGGGAACAGCCACCTCATCCGATCGGGTGAGGTGGCTGCTTCGTGTTCAGGTAGCGCAAGATCGACACGATCGGTCAGGTCAGTGCGCCCGGCATGAGCTTGTCGATCTTGCGGGTGAGTTCCTCGTGGGCGGCGAGGTCCAACCCGTAGAAGCTGATCGTGTACGAGAGTGCGTTGTAGTACGCGGCGACAGGAACGAAGAGGAGTCGTTCGAGATCCCGGACGCCGACGCGGAGGATCGTGCCGACATGGTCACCGTGGTCGACGTACTGTCTCCACTGCTTGGCCTGGTAGAGCGACGGGTGCGTTCCAGCGCAGAGGAAGCCGTACACGCCGGAAGCCTGCCGCTTGGTGATGCCGCCGACCGCCGCGTGGAGCTGATCGAACATCTCCTCGACGCAGTCTTCGGGGCGGGGGAACACCTGGCCGGAGATCGTGCGGCCGATCGGATTCCCGCCGAGGTCTTCGGCGATGGTCTTGGGGAACGTGGCGATCACCCGGTCGCGAAACTCGATCCACTCCCGCTTGGCCCTCTGGTGCGGCGCGGATGTCTTCGCGTCCATGCGACCGGCCGACTGCTTCGCCGTCTCGCGGCTGGTGAACTCCTCCAAGTACGCCCTCGCAAGGATGTCCGCAGCCACAACCGGCGGCTTCCCGATCACCCACATCACGTGCGCTGTGAGTTCGAGAACGGACCGGGCGAGCGGCAGCGGCGGAAACATCGCTTCACCGCTGCGGTACAGCGCCGCGAGTCCGCCAAGGTGGCCGGCCGCGATCTCCAGGTAGGTGACGATCACCTCGGAGACCAGGGTGAACCCGGCGGGGTCGAGCTGATCAAGGTCCACCTTGAGCTTCGCAGCGGGAGACGAGATGGCAGGTTGCCAATGCGAAGTCTCCGCGGTGCCAAGGAATGCGTCGCGGCACGCTTCGGCGAGCTCTGCGAGTTCGTTCAGGCGGTGCCGAACCTGCTCATCCTGCTCGGGGTGAACGACCATCTACTAATGCTCCGTCTGGCTCTCGGACTTCTGCGGGGCGTCCGTGTCGGGGAATTCGAATCCGCTGAAGTTCGGAGTCCGGTCGAGTTGTATCTCAAACCGGAAGTTGATCACGAGTTCGCGGTTCAGCGCCTCACGCGCGTGGATCTTCGTGATGTACACCAGCGCCCAGAACCCGTTCCGGTTGTGCAGCACGACGGCGTCGCCCACGCCGGGGGTGACGGATCTGCTGCTCAGATCGAACCGGGAAACATCAGTGAGGAGCTCCGAGCGTTCCCGAGCCCGGTTGATCACCGCGACGTTGGCGATGTCGCCAGGATCGTTAAGCACGTAGACGGTCCCGAGCCCGCGCTGTCCCACGTCCAGCGTGAACTGCGCGGTGCCGCTGCCGAGCTTGTACCTGCCGCTGTTCTGGGAGTAGACGAACTCGACGTCGCCGTGGGGCGACGGGTTGTGCCACCGCTCCGGCGAGTTCCTGATCGCCAGACTCGCTTCGACGGCCGTGCGCCCTTCGAGCGGGTTCGGGCCTAATGGCGGCGCGGCGTCGACAGGGACTCCATGGATCTCGCGAAGCAGCCGCTCGTAGGCGTCCTCCTGGGAGGCGTCCTCGCGGAAGTCTTCGTACATCCGCCCGCCGAGGAATGCGGGCAACACCGGCGGGTTGCCCGGGTTGTTCCGGATGATCGGGATCACGGGGTTGGAACCCAAGTCCGCGAACAGCCGCGCGGACAGCATCTGCCCCTCGACTCCGGCTCCGCCTTCTCGGTCGTTGCACTTGCGACTGTAGTTCTCGGACACGACGGCGATCACGCGATACTTCTGGTCCGCGGCGCGCTCCATGTAGTGGGCGAGGTTGCCGCCGAGGCTGACGTTCCAACGGTCCAGGCAGACGTCGACACCGTTGCTGCGCAACCGGTGGGATAGTTGCAGGACCCAGTCGCGATGCTCTTCACTGTCATGCGAGTAAGACATGAAGACTTGGGGTGGTTCGGTAGTCACCGGCATATGTTCGCACCGGCTTCGACGTCCGTTTGTCCGGCTCGGGTCGCCGCCGCGTTGACTACTTCGAGCTTGTCGAGCAGATACCGAGCCAACTCCTCATCACCGCCCACCCGGACCTGCTCCACCAACGCAGAGACGGTCTCGATCACAGCGTCGATGTGCTCCACGCTGACCGCGGCGTGGCCTGTGATCGCCTGCTCACTCATCCGCTTTGCGAGGTCGACGTCGGCCCCCTTCGCCGCGACGATGTACCTCTCCGCGGCCTCACTCGTGCGGTGCCGAAGCCGTTGCTTCATCTCCCCCGCTGTCGCGCCGGCCAACGCCGCGATCGTGTTCCCCGTCCGGCGCAGATCGTGGAACGTCAGGTGCTCCAAGTCGCATGCCTCCTTCGCGAGGCGGAAGCGCCGGTCGAGCGTCGCGTACCCGCAGGGCATGTCCACCGTCCGCGTGCCCGGAAACAACCACCGTGGCTCCGTCTTCCGGCCGTACTTCTCGGCGTGCGCCCACAACGGGGCAACCAGGTGCGGCGGTACCACAACAGACTCGACCTTGTCGGCTGCCTTAGTGCCCGGCACGATCGTCATCGAACCGGTGCCTCGCCCCTGCACGACGTGCCGGCGGAGGTAGATACGAATCACGCCGGTGCCCTCTCCTGCGACGGCGCGGTCCTCGGCGATGTCATCGAGCTGCAGCCCAAGAACCTCACCGGCGCGTAGGCCGCACCACGCCGCGAGCTGCACCGCCATGGACAACTCCGCCGGCATCGCGGCCGCGAGCTGGTCCACCTCCGCTACGGTCGCGGTCTGCGGCTCCCGCGCCGGCGTGTCGATCAGCGCGCCCTTGATGCGCAGCGGGGAGACCGGAATCCAATCCTCGTGCACGGCCATCTTGAGCATCGCGTGCAGCGCCGCGAACGTCCGCCGAACTTGAGTCGGCGCCCCGGGGCAGAGGGTCGTCTGCATGTCGCGGTACCAGCGATCGCACCGCTCCTTGGTGAGCTCGTCGATCGGGATGTCGCCGAGCTCCGGGTTGATGAACCTGCGCACGCGGCTGATTGAGATCACGCGGTGGTTCTCACTCGGGATCGTCTCCAGCCAGACCTCGGCGAGCTGGGCCACGGTGAGCACCTCAGCGCGGGCGGCGGCATGCTCGGCCTTCTCCGCGGCGACCTGCTCGGGAGACTTCCACTGGTTCTTCTCGATCGAGGTCTGCACGTCGGCGAGCCACGCGGAGGCCGCCTTCTTGGTGGTGAACGTGGTCGGCGCAGGGGTAGAGCTGCCATCGACGGGTGACGGGTACCGCGCCTGGTACCGGCCGCTGGGTAGTTTCCGGATGTTCCCGAACTGCCGTGCCATGCGTGCCGCCCTCCGCCGTGCCATGTGCCATGCCGCGTGCCACGTACGTGCCACCCGCGGTGCCCATTCTTGCTCATCGGGCGCAAAAGCTGCTACGCGACCCCAGGAACAAAAACGCTGGCCAGGGGACATTTTCCCTGGCCTGCGACTTAGCTAGAACACCTCTAGAGCATGCAGCTGACGCAGCCTTCGACCTCGGTGCCCTCCAGCGCCATCTGCCGCAGCCGGATGTAGTACAGCGTCTTGATGCCCTTGCGCCAGGCGTAGATCTGCGCCTTGTTCACATCCCGGGTGGTGGCGGTGTCCTTGAAGAACAACGTCAGGCTCAGCCCCTGGTCCACGTGTTGGGTGGCCGCGGCGTAGGTGTCGATGATCTTCTCGTAGCCGATTTCGTAGGCGTCCTGGTAGTACTCCAGGTTGTCGTTGGTCATGTAGGGCGCCGGGTAGTAGACCCGGCCGATCTTGCCTTCCTTGCGGATCTCGATCTTCGACACGATCGGGTGGATCGAGCTCGTCGAGTGGTTGATGTAGGAGATCGACCCGGTCGGCGGCACCGCCTGCAGGTTCTGGTTGTAGATGCCGTGCGCCTGGACCGACTCCTTCAACCGCCGCCAGTCATCCTGGGTGGGGATGCGAATTCCGGCGTCGTCGAAGAGTTGACGCACCTTGGCGGTCTTGGGTTCCCAGACCTGGTCGGTGTACTTGTCGAAGAACTCCCCCGTCGCATACTTGGACCGCTCGAAGCCCTTGAAGGCCGTACCTCGTTCGATCGCAATGCGATTCGATGCCCGCAGCGCGTGGTAGAGCACGCAGTAGAAGTAGATGTTGGTGAAGTCGATGCCCTCTTCGGACCCGTAGAAGATGCGCTCGCGGGCCAGGTAGCCGTGCAGGTTCATCTGACCCAGCCCGATCGCGTGAGATTCGTTGTTGCCCTTCTCGATCGAAGGAACTGACCTGATGTGGGTCTGATCGGAAACCGCCGTCAATGCCCGGATCGCCACCTCGATGGTTTGCGCGAAGTCCGGCGAGTCCATCGTCTTGGCAATGTTCAACGAACCGAGGTTGCACGAAATGTCCTTGCCCACATGGGCGTAGGACAGGTCGTCGTTGAACACCGACGGGGTCGAGACCTGCAGAATCTCTGAGCACAGGTTCGAGTGGGTGATCTTGCCCTCGATCGGGTTGGTCCGGTTCACCGTGTCCTCGAACATGATGTAGGGATAACCCGATTCAAACTGCAGCTCGGCGAGCGTCTGGAAAAATTCGCGCGCCTTGATCTTGGTCTTGCGGATCCGCGGATTGTCGAGCATCTCGTAGTACTTCTCGGTCACCGAGATGTCGGCAAACGGCACGCCGTAGACCCGTTCGACGTCGTACGGCGAGAACAAGTACATGTCCTCGTTCTTCTTGGCCAGCTCGAAGGTGATGTCGGGAATGACCACACCCAGGCTCAGCGTCTTGATCCGGATCTTC
The DNA here is from genome assembly GCF_900417275.1 of Mycobacterium shimoidei. Taxonomy (NCBI): domain Bacteria; kingdom Bacillati; phylum Actinomycetota; class Actinomycetes; order Mycobacteriales; family Mycobacteriaceae; genus Mycobacterium; species Mycobacterium shimoidei. Next base: position 4,512,689 of record NZ_UEGW01000001.1, read on the forward strand.
TCGTCGGCGTTTTCGCGCTTGGTGTCCAGGAAACGGTAGATGTCCGGGTGATGCGCGTGCAGATACACCGCACCGGCACCTTGGCGCGCACCGAGCTGGTTGGCGTAGGAGAACGAGTCCTCCAGCAGCTTCATGATCGGGATGACGCCGGAAGACTGGTTCTCGATGTTCTTGATCGGCGCCCCGTGCTCGCGAATATTGGTGAGCAGCAACGCCACTCCGCCGCCCCGCTTGGACAGCTGCAGCGCCGAGTTGATCGAGCGCCCGATGGACTCCATGTTGTCCTCGATGCGCAAGAGAAAACAACTCACCGGCTCGCCGCGCTGTTTCTTGCCGGAGTTGAGGAACGTCGGGGTGGCCGGCTGGAACCGGCCGTCGATGATCTCGTCGACCAGCTTCTCGGCCAACGCGGTGTCGCCGGCGGCCAGGGTCAGCGCCACCATGCACACTCGGTCCTCGAATCGCTCCAGGTAGCGCTTCCCGTCGAAGGTCTTCAGCGTGTAGGAGGTGTAGTACTTGAATGCGCCGAGGAACGTCGGGAAGCGGAACTTCTTGGCGTAAGCCCGATCCAGCAGGCTCTTGACGAAGTTGCGCGAGTACTGATCGAGAACCTCACGCTCGTAATAGTTCTCGCGGATCAGGTAGTCGAGCTTCTCGTCCTGATTGTGGAAGAAGACGGTGTTCTGGTTGACGTGCTGCAGGAAGTACTGGTGTGCGGCTTCCCGGTCTTTGTCGAACTGAATCTTGCCGTCAGCGTCGTACAGATTCAGCATCGCGTTCAGCGCGTGATAATCCGTCTCCCCCGGCAATGCGCCGTGGCCGGCGGCGGGGGTTACACGCTCTGCAGTTGCGACGGTTGGTGGCACGTGTCGTCCTTCCAAAACTCAGCCAAACCGGCGCGGACGGCCTGCACGTCCTCGTCGGTTCCCATCAGCTCGAAGCGGTAGAGATAAGGGACACCGCATTTGCGGGAAATCACCTCGCCGGCGTAGCAGAACTCGGCACCGAAATTGTTGTTGCCTGCGGCGATGACCCCGCGGATCAACGAGCGGTTGTGCTCGTTGTTCAAGAAGGCGATCACCTGCTTGGGCACGTAACCGCCGTCGTTGATGTTCGGGGTGGCCCGGCCGCCGCCGTAGGTCGGCAACACCAGCACATACGGCCGGTCCACCTCGATGCGGCCGTGCAGCGGTATCCGGGTAGCCGGGATGCCCAGCTTCTGCACGAAGCGATGGGTGTTCTCCGACACGCTGGAGAAATACACCAGGCTGCACGATGCCACGAAAGACTCCTATGCGCTCAGCGCCGGGGTTGCCAGCGCCTTGATCCGGTCCGGCCGGAAACCCGACCAGTGCTCGTTTCCGGCCACCACCACCGGGGCCTGCAGATAGCCCAACGCCATCACGTAGTCGCGGGCTTCACTGTCAACGGAAATGTCGACGGTCTGGTAAGCGATGCCCTCTTTGTCCAGCGCCTTGTAGGTGGCGTTGCACTGGACGCATGCCGGCTTGGTGTACACGGTGATGGTCATCGGCGGTACGACTCCTTCAAAGGTGACGAGCTGACAGACTGGCAACTATCCGGAATTCATCTGCGCTGCTGGTGCAGCAGACCGCCACGCCCCGAAATTCCCCGTCCTCGCCGACCACGTCGGGCTGACATGTCGTCCACATATCGAGCTTTCCGTGCGGGCCGGCTGACCTTGGGAACCTCGGGTCTGTCGGTGAGGTGAAACACTACACCTAGTGGCTGACAATAAGAAGGGATACCACATCTTCTGAACAACATTCATGAAATTCCCTGGTCGTAAGCCGTCTCGGAGCCCCGTCATCGGCGTGTCGTAGGTCACAGTTCGGCCACGTCGGACCCTTACCAGTCATGCCGACACGGTTTACCACCGGCCACCGACAAGCGCGGCCCCCGGTTCGCTTCCGGTCGCGCTACAGCAAAGCCTTCAGCTCACCTCTGCGGCCAGCTTGCCAACCACGTCGCGCACGTTGGCGCTCAGTTCGGCGTGCTCGCGGGGAGCCTTGCCGTCGAGCGTCTGCAGCGGCACCGAGAGCTTGATCGCCTCGACGACGCGCGGACCGGCGATGGCGAAGGACTTGCGCGTCTCGTCGTGGGCCCATACGCCGCCGTAGCGGCCCAGCGCTCCGCCGATGACGGCCATCGGCTTGCCCTTCAGCGCGCCGTTTCCGATCGGCCGGGAAAGCCAGTCGATGGCATTTTTGAGCACGCCGGGAATGCTGCCGTTGTACTCCGGGGTGACCACCAGCGCGGCATCGGCCTCGGCGGCGGCGGTCCGCAGCGCGGTGACGGCGGCCGGCGCACCCTCCGGGTCGAGGTCAAGGTCTTCGTTGTAGAAGGGCAGATCGCCGAGCCCGTCGAACACGGTGACGGTCACGCCGTCCGGAGCGACCTCGGCGGCCAGCTCGGCGATCTGGCGGTTGGCCGACGCCGCCCGCAAGCTCCCCACCAACGCCAGCACCTTGATGTCGGACATGCCTCGATTTCCCTTCAGTTGTTGGCTACATCTTTGCACGATCAAACCGGACTATGGTCCGTTTTGTTCCGGCCACGTTACCCTACAGTCGTGAGCCCTGGTGATCGGGTGCGTGACCTCCCCTTTTCGGTCCCCCAGCAACGGGGTGACGCCGCGCGCAACCGCGCATTGCTGTTGGACGCCGCGCGCCGGCTCATCGCCGAGCGCGGCGCCGACGCGGTCACCATCGACGACATCGCGGCCGCCGCCGGCGTCGGTAAGGGCACCGTGTTTCGTCGGTTCGGCAGTCGAGCCGGGCTGATGATGGTGCTTCTCGACGAGGACGAGCGCGCGAGTCAGGAGGCGTTCCTTTTCGGTCCGCCGCCGCTGGGCCCGGGTGCGCCACCGCTGGATCGGCTGCTGGCATTCGGCCGCGAGCGGCTCTGCTTCGTGCACGCCCACCGCGAATTGCTCTCGGCGGCGAGCAGCCAAGCCCGCCACGGCGCGCCCGCCGCAGTGCACCACACCCACGTACGCGTGCTGCTGGAGGCGGCCGGCACCACCGGCAACCTCGACATTCAAACCGATGCGTTGCTCGCGCTGCTCGAAGCCGACTACGTCGAACACCAACTCCTGCACGGCGGTCACACCATGCAGACACTCGGTGATGCATGGGAAAGCCTGGCCCGCAAGCTTTGCGGCACATGAGGCCACGCTGGTTTTTGCACGTCGATCTCGACCAGTTTCTGGCGTCGGTGGAGTTGCGCCGACACCCCGAGCTGGCCGGGCTGCCGGTCATCGTCGGTGGCAGCGGTGATCCGACCGAACCGCGCAAGGTGGTCACCTGCGCCTCCTACGAAGCCCGGCAGTTCGGCGTGCACGCGGGCATGCCATTGCGCACCGCCGCGCGCCGCTGCCCCGACGCCACCTTCCTGCCCTCGGATCCGGCCGCCTACGACGCGGCCTCCGAGGAGGTGATGGACTCGCTGCGCAATCTGGGTCATCCGGTGGAGGTGTGGGGCTGGGACGAGGCGTTTGTCGGCGCTGACGTCGCTGACCCCATGCCGCTCGCCGAACAGATCCGCAATGTGGTCTCGACCAACACCGGGCTGTCGTGCTCGGTCGGCATCAGCGACAACAAGCAGCGCGCCAAGGTGGCGACCGGTTACGCCAAACCGGGGGCCATCTACCAGCTCACCGACGCCAACTGGATGTCGGTGATGGGCGACCGACCCGTCGACTCGCTGTGGGGAGTCGGCCCGAAAACCGCGAAAAAACTTGCTGCACTTGATATCAACACGGTCAGGCAGTTGGCGCACACCGACGCGGAGCTACTCACGTCAACGTTCGGGCCGAAGACGGGACTCTGGCTGCTGTTGCTCGCCAACGGCGGCGGCGATGACGAGATCAGCTCCGAGCCTTGGGTGCCGCGGTCACGCAGCCACGTCATCACCTTCCCGCATGACCTCACCGAGCGCAGTGAAATGGATTCGGCGGTAACTGAATTGGCGCGACGAGCACTAGCCGAGGTGATCACGCAGTCACGCGTCGTCACCCGGGTGGCGGTCACCGTGCGCACCGCAACGTTCTTCACCCGCACCAAGATTCGCAAGCTGGACGAACCCACTGTCGACGCCGACGTGGTGGTCGCCGCGGCACTGCGCGTGCTGGATTTGTTCGAACTCGATCGACCGGTCCGGCTACTCGGGGTGCGCCTCGAGCTGCAGATGCCGGACCGGGGCCGGCCGTAGCGCCCGGGTGAAGAGCACGTTCACCCGTCGCATCACCACGCTGTAGGGCCACCACGCCAGTCGCTTGAACGCGTAGACCACCCGGATATCTGGCGAGGTGTAGATCAAAAAGCGGTTCTTGGCGACCCCCCGCAGTATTTTGTCGGCCGCGGTCTCCGGGGACACCGCGTGACCGGCGAAGCGAGCCACCCACCGGCTCACTTGCGGATCGTCGCGGTCCACTCCGGCGATCTCGACGGTTTCGACCAGACCGGTGCGCACCGCACCGGGCACCACCACCGACACCCCGATGCGATGGCGCGCCAGATCGAAGCGCAGCACCTCCGACAGGCCCCGCAGCCCGTATTTGCTGGCGCTGTAGGCGGCATGCCAGGGCATCGCAAACAAACCGGCCGCCGACGACACGTTGACCAGATGCCCGCCCCGGCCCGCTGCCACCATCGGTGGCACGAACGCTTCGATGACGTGGATCGGACCCATCAGGTTGATCGCGACCATCTTGGTCCACTGCTCGTGGCTGAGCCGGTCGACGGTCCCCCACGCCGACACCCCGGCGATGTTCATCACCACGTCCATGCTCGAGTGCTTGGCGTGGATGTCGGCAGCGAACGCAACGACCTCCTGGTAGTCGGCGATGTCCAGCGCCCGGTGTTCGGGCACTTTGGCGCCCAGCGCGCGGGCGTCGGCCACGGTTTCGGCCAGACCTTCGGCGTTGCGGTCGGTCAGATACAGCTCGGCGCCGTAGGCCGCCAGCGCCAACGCGGTCGCCCGGCCAATGCCGCTGGCCGCCCCGGTGAGAAAACACTTCTTGCCCGCGTAGTACTCGCCAAGCTTTGTCGCCATGGCGGTGACGATACCGCTGGTAGCACCCTCAGGAGTCGGTCGACCCGCCCCACAACGCGCAACGCCACAGCTGTTCGAGCACCCGAATGCCGCGCTGCACATCGGCATCTGCCCCCAGATACGCGGTATCACCGGAAAGCATCTGCGCTGTGGTGACCGCCAATGTGCGCACCAATGCCGGGATGTCGTCGCTGATCGGATGGGCGGTGCCGGCCTTTATCTCGTCTTCGACAATCCCGATGATCTGCTCGATCACCCCGTCGACTTGCTGGTCGAGGATCTCGCGGATCTCCGCATCGGTGTGACGGGCATGGTTGCACGCCGACATCACCGGATCGTTGTGTGCATAGACCGCGGCGGCGCTGCCGACCATCCGTTTGGCGAACGCGGCCGGTGACTCGTCGGGGCCACGCGGGGCGAAGTAGTGCGTGAGCTCTTCAAGCTCCTGGTTCGCCTCGGCGAGGATCTGCGCCAGCACCGAGTACTTCGAATCGAAGTAGAAGTAGAAGCCGGAGCGGGCCACCCCTGCGCGGTCGCTGATCGTGCTGACCGACAGCTCCGCGAACGGTTTTTCCTCCAGCAGCTCGCGCACCGCCTGCATGATCGCCTGCCGCTGTCTGTCTCCGCGCTTGGTCGGAGCCGATGCAGCCGGTGCCTGATCGGCGGTCCGCCGGGCGTCCTGCGAGGTGCTCACCCTTCGACCTTGCACCACACCAGAAGAAAACGAAACTTGACAGCCGTCAAGTATGTTCTGAGGATAAGTTTTCAGTGACGGCGGCCACAATCTCGGTGAGGAGCGTCGATGGCGACCATCAGCACCCCGCACTACCTACTCGATCAGGCCAAGCGTCGGCTGACGCCGTCGATCAACAACTTTCCCGGCATGGGGGCCGTCGAGCGCAAGCTGCTGAACACCGACTGGGCACCGCGCAAGCTCGCCGATCCCCCGCCGGGCAGCGGGCTCAAGCCCGTCATGGGCGATCGGGGGCTGCCGATCGTCGGCCACCTCATCGAGGCGCTACGGGGCGGACCCGACTTTCTGTTGTTCGTCTACCGCACCAAAGGCCCGGTGGTATTCGGAGATTCGCCGATTCTGCCGACGGTCGCCGCGCTGGGACCCGACGCCGCCCAAATCATCTACTCCAACCGCAACAAGGACTACTCCCAGCAGGGCTGGGTTCCGGTGATCGGGCCGTTCTTTCACCGCGGCCTGATGCTGCTCGACTTCGAGGAGCACATGTTCCACCGGCGGATCATGCAGGAAGCCTTCGTGCGAACACGGCTGACCGGCTACGTCGAGCAGATGGACAAAGTGGTGTCCCAGGTGGTCGCCAACGACTGGGTGGTCAATGACGCGCGATTCCTGCTGTATCCGGCGATGAAGGAACTCACGCTCGACATCGCCTCGATGGTGTTCATGGGCCACGAGCCGGGCAGCGACCGCGAGCTGGTCACCAAGGTGAACAAGGCCTTCACGATCACCACCCGCGCCGGCAACGCGATCATTCGCACCAGCGTGCCGCCGTTCACCTGGTGGCGAGGGCTGCGCGCGCGGCGACTGCTGGAGAACTACTTCGCCGCGCGCGTGCAGGAACGACGCGGCAAGCAAGGCAACGACTTGCTAACGGTGCTGTGCCAGACCGAGGACGAGGACGGCAACAGCTTCTCCGATGAGGACATCGTCAACCACATGATCTTTTTGATGATGGCCGCCCACGACACGTCGACGTCGACCGCGACCACCATGGCATACCATCTGGCCGCTCACCCGGAATGGCAGCAGCGTTGCCGCGACGAGTCGGACCGGCTGGGCGACGGCCCGCTGGACATCGAGTCGCTGGAGAAGCTGGAGTCGCTCGATTTGGTGATGAAGGAGTCGATTCGGCTGGTGACACCGGTGCAGTGGGCGATGCGCCAGACCGTGCGTGACACCGAGCTGCTCGGCTACTACCTGCCCGAAGGCACCAACGTCATCGCCTACCCCGGCATGAACCACCGACTGCCGGAGCTGTGGACGGATCCGCTGAAGTTCGACCCGGAGCGGTTCACCGAACCACGCAATGAGCACAATCGGCACCGCTATGCGTTCACCCCGTTCGGCGGTGGTGCGCACAAGTGCATCGGAATGGTGTTCGGGCAGTTGGAGATCAAGACGATCTTGCACCGGCTGCTGCGCCGGTACCGGTTAGAACTGCCCCGCCCGGGATACCAGGCGAAGTGGGACTACGGCGGCATGCCCGTCCCGGTGGACGGCATGCCGATCATCCTGCGCCCGCTCTAAAAAAACTTGACAGGCGTCAAGTTTCACCGACAGGATGGGGTTCATTGACGGCTGGCACCACCGGTAAGGAGCCCCGATGGCGACCATCAGCACCCCCCACTACCTGCTCGATCAGGCCAAACGCCGCCTGACTCCGACGGTGAACAACATCCCCGGGATGGGGATGCTCGAAAAGCGTCTGCTGAGCGTCGACTGGAAGAAGAAGACACTTGCCGAGCCGCCGCCCGGCAGTGGTCTCAAGCCGGTCATCGGCGACTCGGGCCTACCGATTCTCGGCCACATCATCGAGTTGTTCCGCGGCGGCCCCGGTTTCGCGCTGCACCTCTACCAGACCCGCGGCCCGGTCACCTTCGCCGACTCGCCGGTCCTGCCATCGATCGTCGCCCTGGGCCCCGACGCCACCCAGATCATCTTTTCCAACCGCAACAAGGACTACTCGCAGAAGGGCTGGCACCCGGTCATCGGGCCGTTCTTCAACCGGGGCCTGATGATGCTCGACTTCGACGAGCACATGTACCACCGGCGGATCATGCAGGAGGCGTTCACCCGCACCCGGTTGGCCGGCTACGTCGAGCACATCGACCGGGTGGCGACGGCGATCGTGCACGACTGGCCGACCAACGACGCGCGCTTCCTGTTCCACCCGGCGATGAAGGAACTCACCCTCGACATCGCCTCGATGGTGTTCATGGGCCACGAGCCGGGCACCGACCGTGAACTGGTCACCAAGGTGAACAAGGCCTTCACGATCACCACCCGCGCCGGCGGCGCGATCATCCGCCATCCGGTACCGCCGTTCAAATGGTGGCGGGGACTGCGGGGCCGCAAGGTGCTGGAGGACTACTTCACCGAGCGGGTCGCCGAACGGCGTCGCGCCGAGGGCACCGACATGCTCACCGTGCTGTGTCACACCGAGGACGAGGACGGTAACAGCTTCACCGACGAGGACATCGTCAACCACATGATCTTCTTGATGATGGCCGCCCACGACACGTCCACGTCGGCGACCACGACGATGGTCTACAACCTGGCCGCCCATCCGGAATGGCAGGACCGCTGCCGCGACGAGTCGGCTCGGCTCGGCGACGGCCCGCTGGACATCGAGTCGCTGGAGAAACTCGAGACGCTGGACCTGGTGATGGACGAGTCGCTGCGGCTGGTGACGCCGCTGCCGTTCAACATGCGCCAGACCGTGCGCGACACCGACTTGCTGGGTTACTACGTGCCGGCCGGCACCAACGTGGTGACCTGGCCGGGCATGAACCACTGGCTGCCTGAGCTGTGGACCGAACCGCAAAAGTTCGACCCGGAGCGGTTCGCCGAACCCCGCGCCGAGCACAAGAAGCACCGCTACGCGTTTGCGCCGTTCGGCGGCGGGGCGCACAAGTGCATCGGGATGGTGTTCGGCCGGCTCGAGGTCAAGACCGTCGTGCATCGGCTGTTGCGCCGCTATCGGCTCGAGCTGCCCCGGCCCGGCTACCAGCCGCGCTGGGACTACGGCGGCATGCCGCTGCCGATGGACGGTATGCCGATCGTGCTGCGCCCGCTGTAGTCGGGTCAGGTCATCAGCCGGTTCGCGCAGGCGATGACCGCGTGCAGCGCGGATTGAGTCGCATCGGGTGACCAGCCCATCGCCCATTCGGCCCGGAGTCCGTCGCTGCCCTGGATAAAGGTGGCGACGTGGTTGTCGTCCGGGCGCAGTTGGTGGAATCGCAGCATCTCGACGGGGATGCCGTGCTCATAGAGCATCTCGGTCAACGCCGCGACCGGGCCTGTCGCGGTGGCCGTCGCGGTTTCGACGCGATCACCGAATCCGAGGGTGGCGCGGTACGTGCGTGCCTGAGGCCCCAGCCGGGTGGCGGGCCGTTCGGCGTCGGCGCATTCCCAGCTACCCAGCCGCAGCGGTCCGGCGCTGGGCGCGTAGGTGTCGACGAAGGTGCTCCACGACATGGTGTTGGCGTCCTCGCGGATCCCTCGGGGCAGCGGAACGCCCTTGAGACGAGAGGGGAAACGGGAGGGGATGAACTGGGTTGTCATGTGCCGGTCTTCTCTGATCTGGAGGGTGACCGACGGGCAGTAGCTTGCGACCCACAGCGGGGGGTCGGTCAGAATCAGACCCCGCTGCGGGTGCTGGCTACTACCAGAAGACTCTGCACGAACGCGACACTAGACGTTAACGGGCGAGGTGTGCAACTCAGTTTCCGGCTGATTCCCCGGCTGGTTTCCCGGAAGCGACCTGGTCGAGGGCTTCCTGCAGCAGCCCGCGCACCGCATCGGCGATCGGATCCAACCCGGGCTCTTTGGTGACGTCGACCATCAGTCGCGGGTCCATCGCGTCGACGATGATCGTGTCCGGCTTCTGCGGATCTCGGCGCACCACGACATTGCAGGGCAGCAACACGCCGATCTGCCGGAACGTGTTGACCGCCTGGTGGGCGAACGTCGGATTGCACGCGCCCAGGATCAGATAGTCTTCGATGTCCTCGCCGAGCTTGGCCTTCAGCGTCGCCTTCACGTCGATCTCGCTCAGTACGCCGAATCCCTTCTGGGCGAGCGCTTCTCGCGTGCGGGCGACCGCATCGTCAAACGAGGAGTGCAGTGTTCTCGACAGCGCGATTCCCATGGACGGGGTCCTCTCTCGTGGCTGCTGCTCCCATTGTGCCGCTCTCGGGTGTACAACGGTTCTCATGACTCCGCGGAGACGGAGGTGATCAGCCATGCACGAGCTGTCGCTGTGCCAGGCAATCGCCGGAGTCGTCAGACCGTATGCCGACGGTCGCCACGTCGACGTGGTCCGCGTCAAGATCGGCGCCTTGCGTCAGGTGGTGCCCGAATCCTTGTCGTTTTGTTGGACGCTTGTCCGCGATTACGAGGACATGCCCGACGCTGAGCTGGAGCTGGAATTGATCAACACCGAGGTGCAGTGTCGCGGCTGCGGACGGCGTTCGACACCCAACTCGCAGTGGAGCTTGTTGTGCCCGAACTGCGAAAGCGCCGACGTCGAGGTGCTGCACGGCGACGAGTTCTTGGTCACCTCGCTCGACGTTTCCTGAAAGGTGTACGCCATGGGTAGGTTTCATCGACACGACGACGGCACCGTGCACACCCACGAGCACGATGACCACAGCGGCTACCAGACCGGCTCGCAGCGAATCGACGTGCTGGAGGCGATCTTCGCCGAAAACGACGTCCGCGCCGGCTACAACCGGGACGCCTTCGAGCGCAACGGGATTCGCGCCCTGAACCTGATGAGCTCGCCCGGCTCGGGCAAGACCACGGTGCTGAGCGCCACGTTGGACGAGCTGGCCGGCGAGTTCGCCATCGGGGTGATCGAGGGCGACATCGCCACCGACATGGACGCGGCCAAGCTCTCTGGGCGCGGCGCCCAGGTGTCGCTGCTCAATACCGGCAACGGGTTCGGCGGCGAGTGCCACCTCGACGCCCCCATGGTCAACCGCGCGCTGCAGGGTCTGGAGTTAAGCACGCTCGATCTGGTCATCATCGAAAACGTCGGAAATCTGGTCTGCCCGGCTGAGTTCGACGTCGGCGAGCATGCCAAGGCAATGGTCTACTCGGTCACCGAAGGTGACGACAAGCCGCTGAAGTACCCGGTGATGTTCCGCGCGGTGGACGCGGTGCTGCTCAACAAGATCGACCTCGTCCCGTACCTGGATGTCGACGTCGACTCCTATGTCGCTCGGGTCCGCGACGTCAATCCGTCGGCAGCGGTCCTGCCGATCAGTGCCCGCACCGGCGCCGGCATGACCGCCTGGTTCGGCTGGCTGCGGCGATTCATGGCAACCACCAGCGGGTAACCAGGCGCCAATGTGGGCTTCGTGGTGGAGAAGCCCGACGAATAGCGACCTGCTCACTCAGCAGGTCAGCAGCATGCACCCGGCGATCGGGCCACCGCCCACAGCCGCCACCGCCACCTGCGGACGCCGGGGAACCTGCCGCTGTCCGGCCTGACCGCGCAGCTGCAGGCAGGCTTCATGCAGCACCCAATAGCCATGCATGCGCCCCGCGGAGAGCTGGCCGCCGTAGGTGTTCAGCGGCAGCACGCCGTCGCGGGCGATCCGTTCGGCGCCCTGGACAAACGGCCCGGCCTCGCCGTCACCGCAGATGCCCAGGGCCTCCAGCCACGCCAAGGTGAGGAAGGTGAAGCCGTCGTAGAGCTCGGCGAGCTGAATGTCGGCCGGCGTCAAGTCGGTTCGTGACCACATCTGCGCCGCTGCGTCAGTCGAGGCCATCTTCGGGTAATCCGGTCGATGGAACCAGCCTCCGGCGCCGTCGGACCCGCCCATGGCCTCCACCGCGACCGGCGGATTCGGGCAGTCGCCGGCGTACTGGGCGGTGGAGACCACCACCGCGATCGACCCGTCGACCGGCACGTCGCAATCCAGCAGCCCGAACGGCGAGGAGACCGGCCGGGCGGCCAGGTAATCGGCCATGGTCAGTGGTTCGCGGTACACGGCAAGGGGATTCAACGCCGCGTTGCGCCGGCTGTTGATCGCCAACCACCCCAGCTGCTCCTTGGTGGTCCCGTACAGATGCATGTGCCGTCGACAATTCATCGCCAACCAATTCGCCGCCGAATACGCATGGACGGCAATGAGTTCGACGACATCGTCCATTCCGCCGATGGTGGGGCTTTCACGCTCCGGCTCGCTGGTTTTCTCCTTCGACTCCGACGACTGCAGCACGGATCCACCGATCATCTGCACCGTCCGGTAGACCAACACATGGCGGGCCCGACGTTCCGAAACCGCCTGACACGCATCCATCACCGGTGTCAGCAGACCGGCGGTTCCGAATCCGGATTTATAGTCGGGCGCGTCGATGCCCAGCGCGGCACTGACTTCGGCCACCGGCGTATCCCCAAGTGTGGCAACACCGTCGATGTCCGCGGCGGTCAGCCCGGCGTCGGCGATCGCGGCGCGCGCCGCCTCGCAGGTGAGTTCGAGTCCGGGGATACCGGTGCGACGTCCGATGCGTGAGATGCCGATACCGGAAACGATGGCGTCTTTCTCGAAGGGTTGCATCAGTACCGTCCGTCCGCGCCGCGAGTTCGGGTCAGTGTACTGTCTTGCGCGTGGCGGACCCGAAGTTGCATATCGAGCACTGCGACGAGTGCGAGCGATGGGTGCACCCGCCCGCCGGAACGTGCGACGATTGCGGCAGACCGCTGGTTGCCCGGCCGGTCTCGGGGCGGGGCACGGTGTTCACCTACACGGTCAACTTTCATCCCTACAACCCCGAGATCCCGACGCCATACGTGATCGCGATCATCGAACTGGCCGAACAACAAGGGCTTCGGGTCGCGGCCAATATCGTTGACTGCGAACCCGATTCGGTGGTCTGCGGCATGCCGGTTGAGGTGCGACACCACGAGCAGGGGTTGGTTTTCGGCCCGGCTACTTGATCAGCGGGTCACGGGGCATCCCGAGGATCCGCTCGGCGATCTGGTTACGGGTGACCTCGGAGGTCCCGCCGGCGATCGCCATGCCCCGTGCGCCCATCAGCATCCGGCTGACCAGCCCGCCGGGCCCATCGGACAGTGCCATCTCCGGACCCAGTAGCGCCGCGCCGATCGCGGCACCTTCGCCCATGTGCTCGGCCAGCATGAGTTTGGTGATGTTGCCTTCCGGACCCGGCCCGGCTCCCTCGATACTGCGCGCGGCGCGACGCAGGTTCAGCAGCCGCAACGCGTGCTCGCCGGCCAGGAAAGTCCCGACGCGAACCGACGCTCCTGCCAATCGATCTGCCCCCTGCCGCGCCAGCTGCACCAGCTGCGCACCCACGCCTTCGAAGTACGACGTGCCGCCGCCGATGCTGACCCGCTCGTTGCCCAACGTCGCGCGCGCCACCGTCCATCCGGTGTTGGGCTCGCCCACCACGTCTTCGTCGGGCACGAACACGTCGTTGAAGAACACCTCGTTGAAGTCGGATCCACCGGTGATCTGGCGCAACGGCCGCACTTCGACGCCGGGGGCCTTCATGTCGATGATCACCGTGGTGATGCCGGCGTGCTTGGGCGCGTCGGGATCGGTGCGCACCGTCGCCAGCCCGCGGTGGCAGTAGTGCGCGCCGCTGGTCCACACCTTCTGCCCGTTGATCTTCCAGCCGCCGTCGACTCGGGTAGCTCGGGTCTTGATGCCCGCCGCGTCCGACCCGGCATCGGGCTCGGAGAAGAGCTGACACCAGATTTCTTCTTTGCGCAGCGCTTTCTCGACGAATCTTTCGATCTGCTTTTGCGTTCCGTGCTGGATCAACGTCAGGATGACCCATCCGGTGATCTGGTAGTCCGGGCGTTTGATGCCCGCCGCGGCGAACTCCTGCTCGATCACCAGCTGCTCGACCGCGTCGGCGGCCAGGCCCCACGGTTTGGGCCAATGCGGCATCACATAGCCGGTGGCGATCAGCTTGTCCAGCTGCGCCTTGTCGTCCAACGCAGCGATCTCGGCCGCATCGGCACGGACCCGGCCACGCAACTCCTCGGCCTCGGGCGGCAGATCCAAGCTGTTGGCCCGGGTAGCGCCGGCCGCGGTGCGGTCGAATACGTCCTGGGCCGGGGCGTCGCCGCCGAACAGCGCGCGACTGGTCAGTGCGCGGCGCAGATGCAGGTGCGCGTCGTGCTCCCAGGTGAAGCCGATGCCGCCGTGCACCTGGATGTTGAGTTCGGCGTTGCGCGCATAGGCCGGAAACGCCAGCGCCGCAGCGACAGCGGCGATGAGCCGGAACTGCTCCTCATCCTCGCCTGCGGCCCGCGACGCGTCCCACACCGCGGCGGTCGCCGACTCGGCAGCCACCAGCATGTTGGCGCAGTGATGCTTGACCGCCTGGAAGGTGGCGATGGTGCGGCCGAACTGCTGGCGCACCTTGGCGTAGTCGACCGCGGTGTCAACGCAATCCGACGCCCCGCCGACCGCCTCGGCCGCCAGCAGCGTGCGCGCCCGCGCCAGCGCCGATTCCCGCGCCCCCGACAGGATGTCGGCGTCGCCAACCTTGACGTTTTTCAAGGCGACCCGCCCCGAGCGTCGGGTCGGATCGAGGTTCTCGGGCACTTCGACCGACACGCCGTCGCGGCCGCGATCCAGCAGCAGCACGTCGTTGCCGGCCGCAATCACCAGCAGCTCGGCCAGCCCGGCGCCTAAGACGATTCCGGCGTCGCCGTTGGCCACGCCGGAGTCGAGCCGGACGTCTCCACCCAGCCCGATGCCGGCGGTGACAGTGCCGTCGATCAGCCCGGGCAACAGCCGGGCCTTCTGCTCCGCGGTGCCGTCCTTGGCGACGACCGCCGAGGCGATGACGGTCGGCACGAACGGTCCCGGCGCCACCGCCCGGCCGAGTTCCTCGACCACCACCACCAATTCGGGCAGCCCGTAGCCCGATCCGCCGTGCTCCTCATCGATATGCAAGCCCAGCCAGCCGAGTTCGACGAGGTCGTGCCAGAACGGCGGCCGCGGCTCCTCGGCCGCATCCAGCAGCGACCGCGCCGCCCAGCGGGCCTTCTGCGAGGTCAAAAACGCCCGCGCCACCTCAGCGAGTTCGCGATGGTCGTCGGTCAGTGCGATAGCCATGGGGTCTCCTCTTCTACTTCGCGAGAGTGCAGCTAGCGACGCGGTTACTCGGTAAACGCGTCGGCAGTTGCACTTTCGCGGCGTGGCATCACTTGGGCGCGAACCGCTGTCCGGCGTCGAGGCGCAGGCACTGGCCGTTGAGCATCGGGTTGTCGACGATCGCCGCGGCCAACTTGGCGTACTCCGAGGGGCGACCCAGCCGCTTCGGGAACGCCGCGTCCTTGGTCAGCTGAACGGCGTACTCCTCCGGGATGCCCTTGGTCAGCCCGGTGGCGAACAGGCTCGGCGCGATGGCGAGCACCCGAATACCCAGCGATCCGAGGTCGCGCGCCATCGTCAAGCACATACCGGCAATGCCGGCCTTGGCCGCGGTGTAGGCGACCTGACCGATCTGACCCTCGAACGCCGCGATCGACGCGGTGTTGATGATGACGCCGCGCTCCTCATCCTCCGGTTCGTTTTTGCTCATATGCGCCGCCGCGAGCCGGCTGATGTTGAAGGTGGCGATGAGATTGAGATCGATGACCGACTGGAAGGACTCGAGATCGTGCGGACCGGACTTCGACATCGTCCGCTTGGCGATGCCGCCACCGGCGGTCGTGATGGCCACATGCAGGCCGCCCAACGCGTCGACGGCGCTCTGCAGGGCTTCCTCGGTGCCGGCGAAGTCGGTGACGTCGACCGGGTAGAACGACCCGCCACCTTTCAGACCCGCGGCGACGTCCTTGCCGTCGGACCCCTCCCGGTCGAGTATCGCGACGCTGGCCCCGCGCTCGGCCAGCAGTTCGGCGCTGGCGCGGCCCATACCCGAGGCGCCGCCGATGACGACCACCTTCTTGCCGTTGATCTCCATCCAAACCTCCTTGTTTGACGGGTGCCGATTGGCCCGGCTCCTCTGCATCGTCGCCAGCCTTAACCAAGCACGTTATCGCGGCGCCACGTGACGTTGTCGGGCAGGCGTGTAAAGCTGGGCTGTGCTGCTGAGCGACGTGGCCGCCGCCTCGGTCGACGTGAGCGGCTCCGCATCCCGACGAGCAAAAATCGCGCGGATCGCTGAACTACTCAGCCGAGCCGACGCCGACCCCAAACTGGTCGCCGTCATCGTGTCGTGGCTTTCCGGTGAGCTGCCGCAACGCCAAATCGGGGTGGGCTGGGCGGCATTGCGGTCCTTACCGGCGCCCGCCGCGCAACCGAGCCTGACAGTCATCGAGGTCGACGCCACGCTCTCGGAGATCCGCGCCGTGTCGGGCAAGGGCTCGCAGGCCCGCCGCGCCGCCCTCCTCGCCGGGTTGTTCGCGTCGGCCACCGAAGCCGAGCAGACATTCCTGCGGCGCCTGCTCGGCGGTGAGCTGCGCCAGGGCGCGCTGGCCGGCGTGATGGCCGATGCGGTCGCCGCCGCCGCCCAGATCCCCGCCGCGGCGGTACGACGCGCCGCAATGCTTGGCGGCGACCTGCCCGCGGTCGCGGCGGCCGCGCTCACCGGCGGAGCACCGGCTTTGGACGAGTTCACCCTCCGGGTGGGCCGACCCGTCGGTCCGATGCTGGCCCAGACGGCAGCCGGTGTTGCCGAGGCGCTCGAAAAGCTCGGCGGCACAGCGATATTCGAGGCGAAGCTGGACGGAGCGCGGGTGCAGGTGCACCGGGCCGGTGATCAGGTCACCGTGTACACCCGAAGCCTCGACGACGTCACCGCACGGCTGCCGGAGGTAGTCGAGGCGACGCTGGCATTGCCGGTCACCGACCTGATCGCCGACGGGGAGGCGATCGCATTGCGGCCCGACGGCCGCCCGCATCCGTTCCAGGTCACCGGGTCGCGTTTCGGCCGCTCCGTCGACATCGCGGCCGCCCGAACCGCCCAGCCGCTGTCGGTGTTCTTCTTCGACGTCTTGCACCGCGACGGGGTGGACCTGCTCGACGCGCCCGCCACCGAGCGGGCGGCGGTGCTCGACGAGATCACACCGTCGCGGCATCGAGTCGATCGGCTGGTCACCGGCGACGCGACCGCCGCCGCCGACTTCCTCGACGCCACACTGGCCGCCGGCCACGAAGGAGTGATGGCCAAGGCGCTGACCGCACCGTACGAGGCCGGGCGCCGCGGCGCCGGCTGGCTCAAGGTCAAACCGGTGCACACCCTCGACCTGGTGGTGCTGGCCGTCGAGTGGGGATCCGGTCGGCGTAGTGGCAAGCTCTCCAACATCCACCTCGGCGCCCGGGATCCCGCCACCGGCGGCTTCGTCATGCTGGGCAAGACGTTCAAGGGCATGACCGATGCCATGCTGGACTGGCAGACGGCCCGGTTCACCGAGCTGGCCGTCGGCGGCACCGCCGGCTATGTGGTGCAACTACGGCCCGAGCAGGTGGTCGAGATCGCGTTCGACGGGATCCAGCGCTCGTCGCGCTACCCCGGCGGGCTGGCGCTGCGATTCGCCCGGGTGCTGCGCTACCGCGACGACAAAAGCCCAGCCGAAGCCGACACGATCGACACCGTGCGGGCACTGTACGACCGAAGTTAAGGCTCCGCCGGCGAAGGTTACGGCAATATGTACAGACAGTGCATTGCCGTCGTCGATGGGGAGTCTGCTCTGGTGTCAGTGGCAACCGGTGAAGATGCCCATGAACGGGCGGTACCGTGCTCAGCAACCATCGACGAAACCCGTGACCGGCGATTGACGATGCTGCGCCGCATCGCGGTGGCGGTGTGGCTGCTGGTCGTGGTCTATCGGACGGTGACCGCGGGGCTGGCGTTCAACCGCGAATTACTGCTGCTCTACATCGCGACCGGGCTGATGGCCGCCAGCATCGGCCGCCGTCAGAAGGTGTTCGCGGTCGTGCGCGACTGGCTGCCCTTCGCCGTGGTGCTTCTGGTGTACGACCTCAGCCGCGGAGCGGCGACGCTGCTCGGCGCGCCCTGTCTGTGGCAGTTGCAGCCACAGGCGGACCGGTGGATGTTTTTCGGGACGGTCCCGACGGTGTGGCTGCAGGAGCACCTCAAGATGGCAGACCCGCCCTGGTGGGAAGTCATTATCAGCGCCGTCTACATGTCGTTCTTCCTGCTGCCCTATGTGGTCGCCGGTTTCCTCTGGCTACGCGACCGGGCCGATTGGGCGGCTTTCGTGCGACGGTTCGTCGCGCTGTCTTTCACCGCGCTGATCGTCTACATCGTGATGCCCTCGGCGCCACCGTGGGCCGCCGCACGCTGCACCGCCCATGACGTCACGGGCGGGCCGTCGAACCCGCCGTGCATGTACCGAAGCCCCGCCGGCGTGCCCGACGGCGGCCTGCTGGGTGCAATGCACGTCCACCAGGCCGGCGCACATAGCTTCGTGGAGCGGATCTCCACGCGCGGCTGGGGCACGCTGCACCTGCAGTCCGCGGGGGCATTAGTGAATTCCGGGCAGGCCAGCGTGAACTTGGTGGCGGCCATCC
Organism: Mycobacterium shimoidei; assembly: GCF_900417275.1. NCBI lineage: Bacteria > Bacillati > Actinomycetota > Actinomycetes > Mycobacteriales > Mycobacteriaceae > Mycobacterium > Mycobacterium shimoidei. The sequence goes on from NZ_UEGW01000001.1 coordinate 4,531,052, forward strand.
CGTCGCTGCACGCGGGGCTGTCGGCGCTGGTCGTGATGTTCCTGTGGCGCCGCGTTCGAGCAACGTGGCGTCCCCTGCTGGTTGTCTACGCGTTGACGATGGCGTTCGCTCTGGTCTATTCGGCCGAGCACTACGTCATCGACATCCTGCTCGGGTGGGCGCTGGCGGCGATCATGATGTGGGTGATCGGCTACCTCGAGGCGCGCTGGACGCGCCGCCGCTCATCCGGCAGCGACGTCGTCGAGCCAGCGGGCGATCTTGCTGGCGGCCTCGCCGTAGAAAGTCCGGTAGACCAGGTCGGCGACGTAGCCGATATGCGGGGTGGCCACCACGGTGTTCAGCGTGCGCAGTGGGTGTTCGGCGGGCAACGGCTCGATGTCGAAGACATCGAGGCCGGCTCCCGCGAGCCGGTGGGAGCGCAATGCCTCGATCAAAGCCACCTCGTCGACGATCGGCCCGCGCGAGGTGTTGACTAGCAACGCCGTCGGCTTCATCAACCCCAATTCGGCCGCACCCACCAGTCCGCGAGTGCGTTCACTCAACACCAGATGGATGGTCAATACGTCAGCGCGGCTGAACAATTCGTCTTTGCCGACATAGGTAGCCCCCGCAGCTTGGGCGGCGTCGGGAGTCAAGTTGGTGCTCCACGCGATGACGTCCATGCCGAATGCCGCGCCGACCCGTGCGACGCGGCTTCCGATCCGGCCCAAACCCAGCACCCCTAATACCGCTCCGCCGAGCTGCCGACCGACCGACATCTGCCAGCCACCGGCGCGCACCGACGAGGCCTCGTCGACGATGCGTCGAGCAGCGGCCAGGATCAGCGCCCAGGTCAATTCGACCGTGGACTCGATGTATCCACCGGTGCCGCTGATGTGGATGCCGCGCTCCTTGGCGGCTGCCACGTCGATCGAAGCATTGAACGGGCCGGTAGAGGCGATCATCCTCAGCCGCGGCAACCGCTCGATGATGCTGCGCGACAACGGCGTTCGCTCACGCATCACGCACACCACGTCGAACGGGGCCAGCCTCTCGACAACGGCGTCGGGCTCGGCGAGGTGATCGTTGAAAACGGTGATTTCCGCGCGGGCCGCCACCGGTGACCAGTCGGCCATGCTCAGCGCGACGTTCTGGTAATCGTCGAGAATCGCAACCTTCACCGTGCCAATGTCGCACACGGCGATCGGGCTAGGCGTAAACACTACGAACATAGAGTAGTCTCCTTCGTGACGACACCGGAATCGAGATCGCGAACGGAACTGCCATAGCGAAGCGACGCAGGCCCAACCCCGCCGAGCGCCGACGCGAACTTTGCGACGCGGCGATCCAGTTGCTGGGTGAAGACGGCGCCAAGGGCTTGAGCCATCTCAAGGTCGACGGCCGGGCCGGGGTCCCCGCCGGCACGACGTCCTTTTACTTCCGCACCCGCTCGGCACTGCTGCGCGCGGTCGCCGAACGCATGGCCGAACTCGACCTCGCACGCTTGGCGTCCGTCGCCGACAGTGCTCCGTCAAAGGCCGGTGCCACCGCGTCGACGTTGGCCCGACTGGTCATTGAATCCGGTGAGGAGCCGGAACTGACCCGCACGAAAGCGCGCTACGAGCTCACCATGCAGGCAACCCGCGACCCGGCGATGGCCGCGACGTTGCAGCGCGGCACAGACGCATTCACCAAACTGCATCACGACATCCTGGTGCAGCTTCTGCCCCGCGGCGCGGAGCTGGACCCTGCTGTCGTCGACGACCTGAGCAACGTCACGCTGACGTTCATCAACGGCCTCTTGCTGCGGTTCGCACACGGCGACCGGATCATCGACACGCCCGAGCAGCTCGACGGAGTCTTGGCGGCCATCGCCACGGGCATCTTGACGAGCAAGCAGCGGGGGCACCTTACTCACGACAGCGCGCCGCGCCACCCTGCCCCGGTTAAGCGGAAAGTACAAACCACCCAAAGCCGCTCCAGCGCTGACACACTGGCGGCGGCACCAACGACGGGAGACGATCAATGCCTGAATACGACTATGAGCAAATGAAGAAAGACGCCGCGCCGTTCATCAAATTCGAAAAGGACGTCAAGAACAGGATCGCCTATATCACCTTCGATCGCCCGGACGCGCAGAACTCCACCACGCTGGGCATGCGCCAGAACTATGCCGATCTGATCCACAAGTGCAACGTCGACGACGATGTCAAGGTGATCGTAATCCGGGGCGAGGGCGAGGATTTCGGCAGCGGCGGTGACCTACCCGAACAGCGCGGCATGCTGGAGAACCCCGGCATGCCACTGCTGCACGAGCTTGCGATCAACGACGACAACGTCAAATATCCGCCGGGTGGCTCCTACCGCTACCTGTCGACGGTCACCGACTTCTACGCCAAGGCGCCCGCCGGCAATCGGCCCCTTCAAGAGCTGCGCAAGATCAGCATCGTCGAGGCCAAGGGCTACTGCTACGGCTGGCATTTCTATCAGGCCGGGGACGCCGATCTGGTTATCTCCTCCGACGACGCCCTGTTCGGTCATCCGGCGTTTCGCTATGTCGGCTGGGGTCCGCGACTGTGGTGGTGGGCCGAAACCATGGGACTGCGAAAGTTCTCCGAAATGCTGTTCACCGGCAGGCCGTTCAGCGCGAAGGAAATGTACGAGTGCGGGTTCGTCAACAGCGTCGTGCCGCGCGAGAAACTCGAAGAGGAGACGATGAAGTACGCGCTGGCCTGCTCGCGCTCTCGCCCCACCGACACCGTTGCGGTACAGAAGACCTTCCTCGAGCTGTACAAGCAGCACAAGGGTGAGTACTTCGGCAGCCTTTTGACCGGCATGGTGGAAGGCATGCTTCCGTTGATCCAAAACGATCAAGTCAACGAGGTCGATTTGACGGAGGGGACGTTCAGCAAGGGCCTGAACAACGTGGTCAAGGACAACGACATGAACTTCCCGCCCGAGTGGCGCCTGTCCCGCTCGGGACGCAATAAGCCTTGATGGCAAGCGCATGTCGGTACTGACTGGCATCAGGATCGTCGAGCTGGCCGAATCGGTGGCCGGCGAATACTGCGGAAAGCTACTCGCCGACTTTGGCGCCGACGTCATCAAGGTCGAGCGACCCGGGTGCGGTTCTGCGACCCGGGCGATGGCCCCCATCGTCGATGGAACCAGCGGGCTGTTCGCCTATCTCAATACTTCAAAGCGCTCGGTCGAACTCGACCTCACTTCCGCGGCCGGAGTCGAACGGCTGCACGAGGTCATCGCGTCCGCCGACGCCGTTATCGACGACCGTTCGTCCGACGCCGAGCTGGCCGGTCGGCACCCAACCGTGCAGATCTGCTCGATCACCCCGTACGGGCAAAAGGCAGCGCCGGAGCTACAGAACGTCAAGAGCCTCAACGTCTTCCACAGCAGCGGGTGGGGCTACCACACCCCCAGTCATGCCGACCCGGCGAAGCCACCGCTCAAAGGACCTGGCTGCTTCCTGGCCGACTACGAAGCTGGCCTCGACGCCGCGCTGTGCCTGGCGGCGTCGCTGTTCTGGCATCTGCACACCGGGCGGGGCCAGTTCATCGATGTATCCCAGCAGGCGGTGCTGGTGTCGCGCGCCGACTGCGTCGTGGGTCGGTTCATCAGCGGTGAGATCGCCCCGCAAAACAGCCGCGATGACTACGACCAGCAGGGCCCGGCCTCTTTTTTCGCCTGCGCGGACGGGTTTGTCTACCTGTATATGACCAGCGTCCAGCACTGGGCCGGGCTGAAAACATTGCTGGGCCATCCGCACTGGCTCGACGCATTCGACGACGACTGGCTCGAATTCTCCGTGACCCCAGAGAAGGTCGCGACCTTCCAGCGGGGGTTTGCGTCCTGGGTGCGGACCCAGCTCAAAGACGAGACGACCGAAAAGGCCCAGAAGCTGGGCGTGCCGCTGGTTCCGGTCAACGACGCGGCCGCGCTGCGCGATTCGCCGCAGTACCGGCATCGCGGCTTCTTTGCGGAGGTGACGCACCCGACACTGGGTACGGTCACCCACCCCACAGTGCCGTACCGCTTGAGCACCACACCGGCGTACATTCGCTGCCCTGCACCGGCTCTCGGTCAGCACACCGCCGAGGTACTCGACGGTCTCGCCACCGCACGCGCCCGCCCGGCCGTGCAGTCGCCGCAACTCAAAACCCCGAAGACGGCGCGCGGCGGACCGTTGCAAGGAGTTCGCGTGGTCGAGCTCACGAAGGTGTGGGCCGGCCCGTACGCCGGCAAGCTGCTGGCGTTTCTCGGCGCCGAAGTGATCAAAGTCGAGACCGCCGCCAACCCCGAGGAGATGCGCGCCTACGGCGGCACCGACATCAACCACGCGCCGTTTTTCCTCAGCATCAACCCGGAAATCCTCAGCGTGGACCTGGATCTCAAGTCACCGGCCGGACTGGATCGGCTGCGTGGCCTGATCGCCCGCAGCGACATCGTCATCGACAACCTGCGGCCCGGCGCGATGGAACGCCTGGGTCTGGGCTACCCGCAATTGAAGGCGATCAAGCCCGACATCGTCGCGGTGTCGATCAAGATGTGGGGAAACGACGGACCGCTGGGCTACCAGACCGGGTATGCGCCATGCTTTGCGGCGCTGGCCGGACTCGCTTCGCTGGTGGGCTATCCGGGCGGTGCTCCGCTGGGGGCCAGTATGCGCTACGGCGATTCCACGGTGGGCGCGGCGGCCGCGTTCGCCGCCACGGTCGCACTACTGCACCGGGAGCTCAGCGGAGAAGGGCAGTTCGTCGACGTGTCGGCGGTGGAAACCCTAACGTCGATGATCGGTGACCGTCTTTTCGAATACGGCTTGACCGGACGGGAACTCGAACCGGACGGCAATGCCCATCCCGACATGTGCCCGCACAATTGTTATCCGTGCGCCAACGGCGAGTGGGTCAGCGTCGCGGTGGTTGACGACGCGCAATGGCGTCAGCTGTGCACGGTGCTCGAGGCCGGCGCGCTGGCCGATGACCCGCGCTACGCCAGTCTGGCCGGCCGACAACAGCATGTCGAGGCGCTGGACGCCGAGATCGCCCGCCTCACCGTCCGCCATGACGCCGAACAGTTGGCGCAGCGATTGCGGTCGGCCGGTATCCCGGCGAGCAAGAGCGCGACATCACTGGACGTGATCGGCGACCAGTTGCTGTGGGAGCGCGAGTTTTACCGCTTCGTCAGCGACCATCGCGAAGGGCAGCGACCTATTTTGGGACCGCCCTGGCGAATGTCGGGCACAGACGCGCAGATCGCCCGGGGTGCACCGGATTTGGGTGAACACAACGACTACGTCTTCCAGCAGATCATCGGTGCCGGCGTGGACGTGATATGACCGGCGCCCTGGAAAACACCGCCGCGCTGGTGACCGGAGCCAGCAGCGGCATCGGCGCGGCCACCGCCCGGGTGCTGGCCGCCGAGGGCGCCGCGGTCGCCCTTGTCGCACGGCGCGCTGATCGGCTCGAGCAGCTGAAAGCCGAGATCGAATCGGCGGGCGGGACCGCGCTGGTGGCGCCGGCCGACGTCACGAAGGCCGACCAGGTAGCGGCGGCGGTCGAGCACGCCGTCAGCGAGTTCGGCCGGCTCGACACCGTGGTGAACAACGCCGGCCTCCTGGGCATGGGGACAGCCACCGAGGCGACGCTGCAGGACTGGGATGACCTGGTAGCGGTGAACATTCAGGGTGTCCTCTACGTTACGCACGCCACGGTTCCTCACCTCATCGATGCGGCGGCCAGCTCACCGCGCGGTGTCGCCGACTTGGTCACCATCAGCTCCACCGCCGGCTGGGTGGCTCGGCCGGGCACCGCGGTCTATTCGCTGACCAAGTTCGGGGTCAACGCATTCAGCGAAGGAATCCGCCAAGAGCTGATCGGCAAACGGGTTCGAGTCGGTGTTGTCGGACCCGGCACCGTCGACACCGAGATCAACACCCACCTGCCGGCCGAGTCCCGCGAGGCCTTTGACCGTCGCACCGCAGGCATGGTCAAGCTGCGGCCCGACGATATCGCCGACGCGGTGCGCTACATGGTGACTCGTGATCGCCGGGTGGCGGTCAACCACATGCTGGTGCGCGCCGCCGAGCAGACCTGGTGATCGACGACCGGCGCCGCGGCGTTCACTGGCCGATTTGGGCGAACATCTGCATCGGATCAATGCCGAGCTGCTGTGCGATGTCGCCGGTATCCCAGTATTCGCGCCAGCAGGTAATCGCGCCGTCACGAACTTCGAAGATGGCGGTGACATGGAACGTGACCCTGGTGTCGCCGATGCGATTCACGTCGACCCGCTCGACCACCACAGTACTGTCGTTGGAGACCACCGCGCGGATCTCGCTGCCGTCGATCATGCCCGTCGACAGCTGGTTGTGTTTCTCCAGCTCGGCGCGCGCGGCGTCACGTCCGTAAATGACCGGTGAGAGCGGCACACTGAGCTGCCACACGAAGTCCTCGGCCATCAACGCCGTCATGGCGTCGACATCCATATGCTCGCCGTATGCGGCGTGCACGAAGTCGAGCACGACCCGTTCGATCTCGCTTCCCATGCTGTACTCCTAAGGACCCCCGGGGCTTTTGGTCAATCGCTGCGCCCCGTCGTCGGTGACGACAACGACCTCCCGTCCGAATACCGCCCCCACGCCCTGCTGCCACACATAGCCGGTGAGCGCCAGGATCATTCCCGGATCGAGTCGCTCCTGCTGCGCGGTTGCGGACAACACCGGAGACACCACAGGTGGATCGAAGCCCAAGCCCAGGCCGTGCGCGACGGGCATCGCCGGCAACGGCTCCCCCACCGCGTCATAGGCCGCGAGCAGGCTGCTGGCTGGGGCGCCCGGGCGACACACGGCAAACAGGCTGTCCCACAACCTATCCGAACGTTGATAGAGCTTGTCGACAGACTTGTAATCAACCCGGCCCACCGGAAAAGTCCGACCCACTTCGCCGAGGTATCCGCCGGCCAGCGCGCCAGCGGCCAACGCGACCAGGTCACCGGATCGCACGCGCCCATCACCGTTGGCCCGTCGCCACGGATGTTCCCGGGAGGTCACCCAGGCGGCGTCCTGGGTCGCGGGCGTGCTGACACCGCCTGCGGCCATCGCCTCCAGCACCGCGCCCGCCAACGTCTTCTCCGACATCTCGGGCTGCAATTCCGCTACAGCTGCGGCGATTCCCGCTTCGGCGACCCGCACAGCCGTGCTCATCGCCGCGATCTCCTCCGACGTCTTGATTCGACGCGCCGCCCCCATGGCCGGTTCCGCGTCGACGAGTTCGGCGTTGGGAAACGCCGAAGGCAGCAGCTTGGCGAAAGTCGGTGAGATCGCGTCGGTTCCGACCCGCCGCGCGGTGGATGCGCCATCGATGTTCTTCAGCACCGCGATCAGCGTCAGCGGATTCCAGGCCAGGCCATAGAGATGGTCGCGGCCGATCTCCTCCGGAATCCCTTCGTCCCAAGTGCTGTTCAGGTGAATTTCGCCGGTAGCCCGCACCACAACGCAGACCGGACCGAACGGCCGGGTCCCGGCGATCCACAACTGCGGCGCCCCGGTGACATAGCGGACGTTGGCTTGTCGCCCCAGCACCAGGACGTCCAGATCATGTGCCTCCATCTGCTGCAGCGCACGCCGGCGACGCGCCGTCCGCAGGGCCCGATCGTCGGGCGTGATCTCAGCAGCCATACGGCGCATAGGGGTAGTCGGTGATCTGGACGAACCCGTCTTCGGTAGTCACGATGATCTCCTCACTGCGATAACCGCCGGTGCCGTCCTCCCACACCACCGGTTCGAGCACCAGCAACATGCCCGCCGGGAACACGAAGTTGTCGTCGAATTCCTCGCCCAGATCCGTTCCGATCATCGGTGCTTCGGCCGGGTAGGTGCCTATCCCGTGGCCGAGATAGAAGTGCGGCAGCCACGGTTTGCGGCCGCCGTTCGCGGCGATCGCCGCGCGCGCCAAATCGCCTGACGTCGCACCGGCTTTGGTGACCGCGAGTACCGCGTCGAGGATGCTGCGCCACTGCCGAAATTGGTCCTGCTGGCGCGGCGACGGATCGGCGCCGACCAGCCAGGTGCGACCAAAGTCCGAGCAGTAACCGCGGTAGGTGATGCTGACGTCCGTCCAGAGCACATCGCTCTTCTGCAGTTCACGCTCCGTGGTCAGCAGCGGCAGCGCCAGATCCCCGTGAGTCGTCCACACCCCCTCGGCCCGAGAACTCGGCATGACCTGCCAGATCGCCTCCAACATGTTCGCGGTCGCGCCGAGTTCGAAGGCACGACGCACGAACGCCGCCGACAGATCGACCTGACGCACGCCGGGCGCCAGCGCACGCTGCACATCGACGACGGCCTGTTCGGTGATGCGTGACGCCCTGCGGACACACGAGATCTGGTCCGGAGTCTTGACCAGGTTGGCCGCGTCGACCACCGCCGCGGCGTCTGACGGCGGACCGCCGGGAAACAGCCGGTCTGCTGCCCGCCGCATCGCCCCGGTTAGTTCGTCGACCGCCACCACGGTGCCGGCCGGGATCAGCTCTGCGATCGTCTTAGCGAAATGCTCTATCCCCTCGTCGAATTCGAGATACAGCGGGCCATGCACGTGGTCGGCCGGCAGCTGAGTCTCCGATGCCGCGCCGCCCCGAAACGGCATGAACAGATGCGGATACTCGTCGTCGGCCAGCACGATCGCCACCGGGCGCTCGACGTGCGACAGGCCCGCGTCCAACAACGGCCAGCTGGCGCCCGTCGCGTAGGTGACATTGCCGTTCATCAGCAAGATCAGCGCGTCGACGCCCTGGCGGGCCATCTCCGACCGGAGCCGGGCACCGATGTCGCGGCGCATGCGGCCGACATCCGGCTCGTCGGGAATCTCGATCGTCGGTGCTGCCGTCATGTCCAGCAGACGGGTAGTTCGTAGAGCCCATAGGCCAGCGCGTCGTGTTTGAACGGCAAATCCTGTATCGGGACGGCCAGCCGCAGGGTGGGAATCCGCCGCAGCAATGTGTGCAAGACGATCTGCAATTCCATCCGGGCCAGCTGCTGGCCCACACATTGGTGACGGCCGTAGCCGAACCCAACGTGCGGCATCGTTTCGGTGCGCTGCAGGTCCAGCCGGTGCGGGTCGGCAAAGACCGCCGCGTCCCAATTCGCCGGTGGGATATCGAGGACGATGCCTTCCCCGGCGCGGATCACCTCGCCGGCGACTTCGATGTCTTCGACGGCTACTCGCCGCTGACCGGTTTGGATGATGCTCAGGTAGCGCATCAGCTCTTCGATCGCGTCGGCAATGAACTTCGGGTCGTCGCTGTCACGCAGCAGCGCTGCCTGGTCCGGATGTTCCAGCAGCGCGACGACGCTCAGCGAGAGCATGTTGGCCGTCGTCTCGTGCCCGGCGATCAACACCCCGGTGGCCAGCTGCGCGGCTTCGCGCACGCTCAGTTCTTCGGCGTTGACCCGCTCAGCAAGATCGGACACCAGATCTTCGGTCGGATCGGTTGCCTTGGCGCGCACCAGGTTCGCCAGATATTTCGCTAATGCCGTTGCACCCTCTGCGGATTCCTCGGCAGTGGCGTAGCGGCCCATCCCCTTGTGGGCTTGCTCTTGAAAGAACTCGGCGTCCTCATACGGCACACCCAGTAGCTGGCTGATCACCAGCGACGGTATCGGCAGCGCGAGCTTGCTCACCAGGTCGGCCGGTTGCGGGCCGGCCAGGATGGCGTCGATGTGATCGTCGGTGATCTGCTGCACCGCCGCGCGCAGCGCCTCGACCCGCTTGAACGTGAACGGCTTGGACAGCATCCGGCGAAACCGGGTGTGCTCTTCGGCATCGGAGGTGAACACCGACCGCGGGCGCTTGTGCACGGTAGCCAGCATGCCCTCGTTCCAGTGCGGATATCCGGGCCGACGGTCGTCGACGCTGGCCCGCGAGTCACCGAACAACGAACGGATGGCGTCATACCCGGTGATCAGCCACGGAGTGCTGCCGTCCCAGATGCGCACCCTACTCAGGGGTTTGACGGCGTTGAGTTCCAATACTTTTGGCGGGGGCGCCAACGGACAACTCGCCGACCGTGTCATCGGATAATACGGCGTGTCGTCCATGGCGCTCCTCGTCATGTGCGGCTTGTAGTCCCGATGGGCGCCTGTAACAGTGCGACGATCGCGTCGACGAGTCCGTCGGCGGCCTGCGTCCAACCCGACGATGAGTGCGATCCCGCGAACTCGCCTTCGTGCTCCGCGCAGGTGTGCATCAGCAGATTGCGAACCATGACGGTACGTTCGGCGCGGACCCGCCTGGGCAAATCGGGAAGACAACGACTGATGCCGTCGAGTGCCTGCACCAACAGCGGCGAGGCAAGCGCGTCTTTGGCCACGACTTGGCGATAGGTCGGGTCGGCCATGGCCTGGGCCGCGAAACGCGCATACCAACTCGGGGTACCCAGAGCGGCCAGATGATCGGTGAGTGGGCGTACCAAACAGCCCACCCAGTCCCGCAAGTCGGAGGATTCACCGATGTCGGCAAGCATCTGGCGGCGCAAGTTTTCGATTGGCGCACGGTGTTTGCTTTCGATGGCCCGCAGCAGATCAGTGCGGGTGCCGAAGTGATAGCACGCTGCGGCGTTGTTTCCCTGCCCGGCGGCTTCGCTGATTTGCCGGTTGGACACCGCATACATGCCGCGCTCGGCCAACAGCCGTTCGGCCGCGGTCAGGATTGCCTCACGGGTCGCCATGGACCGGTCGGTGTGCAACACCCTCGCAGCCGTCACCGCCTCAGTGAACACCCCCGTGATGCTTAAATCAAGCGATTTATTTAGCGGGGCGGGGTCCAGTGTTCACCCGAAGCGGCACCTTCGGCGGGTTCGTTGACCCCGAACACAAACGGGGCGAACACAACCTCGCGCCCATCGGGATCTCGGTAGGTCACCGCGCCGGTCGCCGCCCAGTAGGGGTGCGAGTCGGTCGGTTGGATCTTCCCGGCACGCAAACCGGCGGTCGCTTGGCGCTGGGCCGCCTCGTCCGGAAAATACAGGCACAACTGCTCGTGGCTGTCGACCGCGACGGGTTCGGTCGCTTCGACGATCTCGAAAGTGACTGCAGCGGTGGGTAACCCGAAAATAGCACCGGTGCTGCCGTAGCTGTTCACGAACGTCGCGCACAGCGGCAGCCCGACAAGGTCGCGGTAGAACGCGACGGTCTCCGCGAAATTGGCGGAGCGGCGGGCGAAGCGGATTGCGCCCATCGAAGTCAACTGATTCGTCACGGCCTCGACGGTAGGACCTCAACCATAGTTCAGGTCAAGTGCTCAACCATGACGACGGGTTCAGCGCCGCTGCTGGAGGCGGATCATGTTGCCCGCGGGGTCGCGCACCGCGCAGTCGCGGATACCGTAGGGCTGCTCGGTCGGCTCTTGAATGATTTCGGCTTGACTGTTTTCCAAACCGGCCTGCAACCGCTCGAATGCGCTGTCCAAATCTTTTGTGGCCAAGAGCAGCATGCCGAAAGTCCCCTTGGCCATCATCTCGGTGACGACGCGGCGCTCGTCGTCGGTGATCCCCGGCGTCACCCCCGGCGGGTGCAGCACGATCGACGTGTCCGGTTGATTGGGCGGACCGACGGTGATCCAGCGCATCTTTCCGCTACCCACGTCCAGACGGACCTCGAAGCCCAAGATGTCGCGGTAGAACGCCAGTGATTCTTCCGGGTCGTCGTGCGGAAGGAAGCTCGAATGAATGGTGATGTCCATGGCCGTCACACTAGGTGCGGCTCGGTGGCGCGTGCTTCTCGATTCCTGATCGGTCTGGTCACTTGTTTTGCCACGCACGGCGGCATTCCCGCCATCGCGTCGGTCGACCGGCGCCGGTAGGCGCTGGGTGGTATGCCGACCAGCTCGGTGAAGCGAGTACTGAACGTGCCCAGCGACGAGCAACCGACGGCGAAGCAGACCTCGGTGACCGACATGTCGCCGCGACGCAGCAGCGCCATCGCACGTTCGATGCGCCGGGTCATCAGATAGGAGTACGGCGACTCGCCATAGGCGATCTTGAACTGGCGCGACAGGTGTCCGGCCGACATGTTCACCCCGCGGGCGAGCACCTCGACGTCCAGCGGCTGAGCGTACTCGCGATCCATCCGGTCGCGGACCTGGCGCAGCAGCTTCAGCTCGCGCAGACGTTGATTTGGTGCGCATCGAGGGGGCACCTGACAAATCGTGCCACGGCGCGGCGCCATTGCCCAGATCTAACTGACTCAAGTCATCAAACACCTACACTTCGGGTATGCGCTCCCGGGGCAAGCGATACTGTCTAGTGATTCCACTCAATCGCAGAAGGATTCGGGCATGGCCGTGACGGACAGGGTGTCAGTGCGTGAGGCGAAACGTCTGCAGACCCGGGAACGTCTCATGGGCGCGGCCATCGCGGAATTCAAGCGGACCGGGATGGCCGACGCCGATGTCGGCACCATCGTCACCGCCGCCGGCGTCGCGCACGGCACGTTCTTCTTTCACTTCCCCACCAAAGAGCACGTTCTTTTGGAGTTGGAACGACGAGAGGAAGAGCGCATCGTCAAGCAGTTCAACCAGTTCCTCAAAGTGCCGCGCGACCTGCCAGCGGTGTTGGCTGAGGCGGTGCGCCTGGTTCTGGGCCTGGAGCGACGGCTGGGCGACGTACTGTTCAACGACTTTCTGGCGCTGCACTTCTCGCAGACCCGGCCGGCCGCGGAGGACGGCAGGGACCACCCCGTGATCGTTCTGGTCGCCGAGCAGATCCAGCTCGCGCGTGACCGCGGCGAGATCGACGCCGAGGTAAATCCGATGAACAGCGCCGTCTTCTTTCTGCTCGGTTTGTACGCGCTGCTGATCACCACTCACGACTGGCCGACACGTCACGCCCTCGTGGACGACTTCGTCACCAGAACTTTGCGCAGCCTGGCGCCGGCGAGCTGAACCGAGCAGTTCTTGTTGACTGCGGTCAGCTTTGATACCTTGACGGAACCCGCCCACCGTCGGCTCGTCGAAACGGACGGACTGCTGTGACTCGATCAACGAAGAACCCGGCCGACCCTCGATCCGGCGGTCTAGGCGACGGACTCGGCCTCGATGATCACCTCGAACAGTCCCGACTTGCGCAGCGCCGGGCCGACAAGTGGCTGATCTCGGGCAGCGTTCTGATCGGTACCACGGCCCTGGGCATCTTCGGCCTGCCGCTGTTTTTCCGTGGAGTCGCGCTGCTGCGCCGTGCCCGTCGAGACGGTCTGTCGGTGCGGCCCATGCTCGTCACGCTGCTCGGCTACCTGGTGATCATCGATGCCGCCATCAACACGGTGGGATGGGCACTCGACATGGTGGCCAACCACACGCTCTTGGCCCGAGTCCTGTTGACCGGGTGGGGCAACATGTTCGACGCCGGATACTTCTGGCACTTCAACGAGCTGTGGATAGGCGGCGCGGCAGGCCCAGGCGAAAAGGGCTTGGAGATCGGGCTCATCTTCACGGTATTCACCATGCGCATCGCGGCGGCCATCGGCTTTTTGCAGATGAAGCGCTGGGGCCACCAGTGGATGATCGTCACCTGCTGGATGGGCGTCGTGATCTGGTGCGGCTACGTCTTCAACATGACGATGTACGCCGACGTCCGGTTCGCCGGTGTCGTGCTGCCGGTGGTCGGCTGGTGGCTCTACGACATCTTCTACATCAGCCCGTTTCTCGCGCTCCCCTATTTGCACACGGTCAACCGCGAACTGTTCACCGACTGACAGCGACCCGCCAAATGACTTTAGTCAGTGAGACTGCGAGCTAAGGAAGGCAGATCATGGCGTATCTCTGGGAGCTACTCCGCTACGCCGCAGCCTGGGGCGGCACCATCCTGATCATCATGTTCTGGTACTGGATGTTTTCCAACATCGGCACGTTCTGAGCCAATGGCCGACCGCTGGAACGGACACGCACTGACGCTCGAGCGCAGTTGCGCCGTGTCCGCAGTTGCATTCAGCGAGCACCGTCGCGAGGGGGTGCGACTAGTCACCGGAGATCGGCGCAGCTTCGGGTTGAACGCGGCGCTGAACTATGTCCACGTGCCCTACCCGACCGTCAACCGCGACTGGACCCGGCGAACCCTGACTTGCGGTGTGGCGCTGCAATGTTCGCCATCGAAGGAACGTATCACCGAATACCGCCTGAATGAGCTGTCAGCCCGGGAGCTGCGCGCACTCACACTCGTCGAGGCGTCGGTCGCCCTCGGGTGGATCGCCGCGCGCTGGCCCGGGTTACGCCGTGAAATACAAAGGCTGCTTCCCGATCTCGAGATCGCGCCGGCGGATATGGATGCCGGGCAGATGCTGGACCGGGCGATCCACCTGGCGGCCACCGATCGGCCCCTTAACGTGCATCCACTGCTTGGCCAACTTCCGTTGGCTTACACCCGGCCCCACGCACTCAGTGACAAGCTGCGCAGGACCTTCGGCAGGATGCCGTGGACGACAACGCACAAACGCATGCCGCGTCCGTACTCGGTGCCCGCAGGCGGCGACGGCGGGGTGCGCAATTCGAATCTGCCCCCGCCGAGCCGGCCGCAGGACAGCGATCTCGAGTTCGCCCCGGATCGCCGGCCCGGAATTCCGTATCCCGAATGGAACATGTGGACCAACAGCTTCATCCGCGACCATGTCCCGGTGCTCGAGCGCGCGCTTCCCGCACCGACGTCGCCGCCCGCGGCCGTCTCCCCCGACCTGCGGAGGTGGTTTGAAGAGCACACCCATCGCGCGATGGCGAGCGGTCTGGAGGACGGATCCGATATCGATGTCGAGCGATACGTCAACCACTTCGTCGACCTGGCGGCCGGCGAGGCGGCCGAGCCGCGAATCTTCCGCGAGCTATCGCCGAGCAGCCGCGACGTCACCACCGCACTTCTGCTGGATGGCAGTTCGTCGTTAGGAGTGCACGGCGGTCGGATATTTCAGCTGGAATTGGCGTGCGCGGATGCTCTTTCACGGGCGTTGAAGCTCGCCCGCGAGCGCCACGGCGTTTTCGTGTTCACCGGCAACACCAGGCATCGAGTGGAAGTGCTGCGCCTGAAAGACTTCACGGACGCGAGGTTCGTGCGCCCCAGCCGGCTGGGATTGACGACGGGCGGATACACGCGGCTCGGCGCTCCGGTGCGCCATCTGACCAGTCGGCTGCTCGGGCAGCCGTCCGAACGGCGCCTGCTCATCGTCATCGGCGACGGCCTGATGTCCGACGAGGGTTATGAGGGCCGCTACGCGTTTGCCGACGTGTCCCACGCGGTGGCCGAGGCCAACGATGCCGGTGTCTCGATCTACTACATCGGTGTCGGTCCGACTCGTGTTGATCCACTCCCGGATGTCTTCGGGCCCCGCCGTTCCCAGCGGATCCGGCGAGTGGAGGAACTTCCGCGGGTCCTGGCGCATGTCCACCGCGAGCTCGTCGCGGCCTGATCCATGACTTCGCAGAGGAAGAGATGACGACCACCACATATTTGGCGAACGGCAACGAAGTCAAGCTGTTCGAGCAGGCGTTTGATCGGCGAATGCCGGTGATGCTCACCGGACCGACCGGGTGCGGCAAGACTCGGCTGGTCGAGCACATGGGCCTGCTGCTCGGCCGACCCGTCGTCACGATCAGCTGTCACGACGATCTGACCAGTTCGGATCTCGTCGGCCGCTTCATCGTGACCGGAGGGGACGTCGTCTGGACCGATGGACCGCTGACCAGAGCGGTCAAGGCTGGTGCCCTTTGTTATCTCGACGAGGTGGTCGAAGCCCGGCACGACTCGCTGGCGATTCTGCATTCGCTGACCGATCACCGTCGCGCGCTGTATCTAGACCGGGCCGGCGAAGTCGTGCACGCCCCAGACGAATTCATGCTTGTCTGCTCGTACAATCCCGCCTACCGCAGCTCTCTGAAAGAGCTCAAACCGTCTTTCCGGCAACGGTTCGTGACGCTCGCGCTGAATTATCTGCCCCCCGATCGCGAGGCCCAGGTGATCGTCGCCGAAACGGGGGTACCGGCGGCAACGGCGCGGCGACTCGTTGATTGCGCGGTCGCGATCCGCACCGCGGACGAGGCCTTTCACTTCGAGCCGCCGTCCACCCGGGTGCTGGTGACCGCGGCAGCGATGATCGTCGCCGGCGCAACCGAATTGGAAGCCGCAGAGGCCTGCATCCTGGCACCGCTGAGCACTGACGGCGCCATTACCGAGGGTTTGCGTGAGGTCGCGGCGGCATGTCTGGACACCGCCGATACGCCGAGCACACGAAACTAGGAAGGGACCGGCTCCAATGGATTACCAGGAACGCAAACGTAAACGAGCGCTGATCGTTCTGCAGGTGGTCATCTACGGGTATCTGCTGACGATGTTCCTCATCCAGTTGTACATGTCCTTCGCCCGGGGTTGGTGGCAATTATGAGCTCGCCGGTGATCGGGGCCAGCAGCGCTCCGGTCGGCTTGGATCACCACCACGAGGAATCGCGGTTGGCTCAGCGCCGAGCCGACAAATGGATGATCGTCGGTGCCGCGTTGATGGGAATGTGGGCGCCCGGTGTCATCGGCTTTCCCATCTTTATGCGCGGTGTGTGGCTGCAGCGCCAGGCGCTGCGGGCGGGCCTGTCGGTCCGGCCGATGATCGTCACCCTCATCGGCTATCTGGTGCTGGTCGACGGGATGCTCAACAGCCTTGGCTGGGCGCTGGATTTGGTCGCCAACCACACCCTGATCAATCGGGTGCTCATGGTCGGCTGGGGAAACATGTTCGATGCCGGCTATTTCTGGCACTACAATGAGTTGTGGGTCGGCGGCGCGGCCGGGCCGGGCGAGAAAGCCTACGTGGCCGGGCTGATTCTGACGGTGTTTTCCATGCGGGTCGCCGCCGCGATCGGTTTCTTGCAGATGAAGCGCTGGGGCCACCAATGGATGGTCATCACCTGCTGGATGGGTCTCGTCATCTGGTGTGCCTACGTGTTCAACATGACGATGTACGCCGATGTGCGCTACGCCGGCGTCGTGTTTCCGGTGATCGGCTGGTGGCTCTACGACATCTTCTACATCACCCCTTTCCTGGCCATCCCGTATCTGCACACGGTCAACCGCGAAATCTTTTCTGACTGAACCGGTTCAAGGAGTAGCAAGTGACGCCATCATCAGAAGGCCTTCCGCCGGGAACCACGGCCTACTACGCCCGAATGCACAAATGGATCAAACGCGCAGTGCTGGTCTGTTTGGTCGCCCTTGTCATCGAAGGGGCTTTCACGCTGCCGTTCATGGCGATCTACTACGGCTACCCAACTTTGAGCCTCACCCAGATCTGCAGTGAGCTGTTGAAGATCCGGTATTCCGACGACACCTTGGAATGCAAGTTCCCCTATCCCCCGCTGGGGCCGCCGGAGGGCGCCGAGGGCAAGGACACCGCCCAGGACCAGTGGGGCATTCAGCCGATTCCCAAGTACCACCGGCTGGGGTTCCGGGAACTGGTTCGTATCCACGACGAGCGCGTGGCCCGGCAGCAGGCCGAACACCATCCATAAAGCCAGCGTGATCGCCGGCATCCACTAAGCCAACGCCGCAAAGTCAGCGAAACGCGCAGGATTTCATTTGCCGCGGCTTCCGATGCCATGCCCTCCGGCGAGGTGACCTCAAGGCCCGGCGACGGAATAGGTGGCTCGTAGAGCATGATCCGACGGAAAGCCGATGTGATCAGGGCGGCTTCCAGGACCGCCAACGCCCCATAGGAATGCCCGATGACATAGACGTCGCCGCCGACGGCCTCGGCAACGGCGGCGACATCCTCGGCCTCCCGGGCCAAGCTGTACGGCTCAGCCTCGGCCGTGCTGAGTCCCCGGCCGCGGCGGTCCATCGCGTGCACGCTGTAGCGCTGTGCCAGCGTCGGCGTCACCACCGACCAGCGAGCGCGCGTGCCCGTGCTGCCGTGTACAAGCAGCAGATGCGGTCCGGCACCGACGGATTCGTAGCCGACCACGGTTCCGTCGGGGGAAGTTACGGTCGTCATGCTGGCGATCAGAGCACGTCGAATCTGTCGGAGCCGTCGAGGTAACGCAGCAAATAGCGCGTTTCCCATCGCCGGTAGCGCCACAGCCTGAGTCGCTGGCGAAGGCGCTTCATGCCTGTCTCCTTCCGTGCCGCCACGCGGGTGTGCCGAACGGCGACGTCATGAGACGAGGGTGCCAACACTGGCCGCAGGCGTGCCGCGCTGGATGTGCCATGTTTTCCACAGAAACGGACACCCTTGCAGACCACCGGAATTCAAGGTTCCTTGTCGTCGCTATCCCCTACGTGAAAGTTGGGCTTCGTCTGCCTCAAAGGTTGGGAGTGGACCTGCAACACGACGTGGTCGAAGCAGCCAGGATTGCCGAAGCGGCCGGCTACGCGAGTTTGTGGACGTATGAACGTCTGCTGTTCCCGCAGGCGCCCGCCGAGCCGTATGCCCCGCCCAACATGCCGTGGCCGGAAACCTCGCGGCAGGCAGCCGATCCCCTGACCGTGCTCACTGCGGCGGTGACCGAAAAGGTGCGCCTCGGCACCGCCGTTCTCGTTGCTGCACTTCACACACCGGTCCAGCTGGCGAAGGGGCTGGCCACGATCGATCAGATCAGCGGTGGCCGCGTGATCGCGGGCATGAGCACCGGCTGGTCCACCGACGAACTTCGGGCCGCTGGGGCGACCCGAGCGGATCGCGGTCGCTTCCTCGACGAGACGTTGGACGTTTTCGATGCGGTGTGGGGTCCGGACCCGGTCACCTTCCGGAGTCCGCGCGTGATCATCGACAACGCCGCAGTGTTGCCCAAGCCGGTTTCGAAAATCCCGGTGATGCTGGGCGGCGGTGGCAGCAACCTGGGCCGAAGCACCAGTTCAAAAGCGTTGCAGCGCATCGCTAAACGCGCGGACGGCTGGCTGCCGCTACTTGGCACACCCGGAGCGGCCGGGGCCGCGCAACTGCGCGCCCGCTGGGACCGCATCCGGGAAATGGCTTCTGACTATGGCCGCGACACCAGCCGGATGGAAATGGTCGTGGTGGGAAACGTCACCTTCACGCCCCGTCCGGCAGGACCCGACCGGTCGGCGTTCGTCGGCACCCTCGACCAGATCATGGACGACGTCCAAACGGCCGCCGAAGCCGGCGCCGACGAGCTCATCGTGGATTTGAACCTGCAGGACTGGTTCACCAGCACTCAGCAAATGCTTGAAACCGCAGTCGAGATCCGCGAACGGCACTCCTAACGGCACCAGCGTCGCAGCGAATCTAAGTAGCAGCGAATCTAAGTAGTACCGCGTCGAAACGGGCCAAAGCCCAGTAGAGCGTTACTGGGCTTGTGCCACCGAATACCAGCGACGATTCCTACGGACATAGCCGGGTCAGGAGCACGGACAAATGGGTGTTCATCGCAGGCATCGGGTGGGTCAACGGCCACACAAAGCCGGTGCGGTTCGGGGCCGACTGGTTGGAGCCGGCACCGCTTTGGGCGGGTTCTTCGTGTTGGCGATGGCCCCGTTGGCGTCTGCGCCGCCAGCTAAGGCCGACCTACTGGATGTGATCTTTGATCCGATCTTCGAGCCGTTGCCGGAGCTGGTGAGTCTGGATCCCAGCTTGAGCCTGGACGCCGCCAGTGTGGATCTGTCACCCGGTTTCGACTGGAGCAGCCTGTTCGACCCGAGCAGTCTTGATTGGGGAGCCGCTGCCGCTGTTCCCGCATCGGACCCGACGGCGTGGTTCGAGCAGTTCGTGTACCTGCCCATGCACGACGCCATGCAGGACTGGATCACCAGCCCGCTCGGCCAGCAGGTCAACGCCTTGATCAACCTGACCTTTGGGGTTTTTCTGATCGGCAACGGCGCCGACGGAACGTCTGAGCACCACAGCGGTGGTCCCGGCGGACTGTTGTTCGGCGACGGCGGTGATGGTTTCCACGATCCCACCGGGGCCGGTGGTGCTCCCGGCGGCGACGCCGGGATGTTCGGTAACGGCGGCGACGGCGGGGACGGCGGCACCAGCGGTGGTACCGGCGGGGCCGGCGGTTGGCTGATGGGCATCGGCGGTACCGGCGGAGCCGGCGGGGACGGCGGGACCAATGGGATGGGCCACGATGGCGGGCTCGGCGGAACCGGCGGCTACGGACTGGGCCTCATCTTCGGGCGCGGCGGGGNGGGACGGCGGCAACGGTGGTCACGGCGGTGCCGGCGGCACCATCTCAGGAAATGGCGGCGATGGCGGCTTCGGCGGTGCTGGTGGTTCCGCTATGGGGTTGGGGAACATCTTGTCCGACAACGTCGGCAACGGTGGTGACGGCGGTCGCGGCGGCAACGGTGGTGACGCCACCGGTGCGGGTCACGTCGCCGGCCGAGGCGGTGGCGGGGGCTACGGTGCTGGCGGTGCCATCGGCGGTGACGGCGGCACCGGTGGCGATGGCGGTAATGGCATTAGCGGCGCCAGCGGGGCGGTCGGCGGAGCCGGCGGCCGCGGTGGGGAAGGCCTGCTGGCCAGCGGAACCGGGGGCAGCGGCGGCTGGGGCGGCGGCGACGGCCGCGGTGGTCAGGGCGGCGCGGGTGGCGCGGGTGGATCGAGCGGCAGCGGCTTCAGCCGGGGACCCGCTGGCGGGGGCGGCGGCGGTGTTGGCCAGGCCGGTGGTACCGGCGGCACCGGCGGGAAGGGCGGCGACGGCGGGAATGGGACCGGTGCGCTGCGAGGCACATTTCTCCACCCCGTCTTCGGAGGTTACGGCGGCTGGGGCGCCCAGGGTGGCACCGGTGGCACGGGCATCGGTCCCGGCGGAATCGGCGGCACCGGCGGCACCGGCGGGAACGGCGGCGACGGCATCGGCACCGCCAACGGATTGGGCGTCGGCGGCGCCGGCGGGTACGGCGGGAACGGCGGGGACGGCATCGGCGGCACCGGCAGCCCTGGTGGAACCGGCGGGGACGGCGGTATCGGCAACCTCGGCACCGGCGGCAGCGGAGGACACGGCGGTCACGGCGGACTCCCCGGACCGAATGGCGACGGCAGCGGCGGTACCGGTGGCGACGGTGGCAGCGGCAGCAACGGCCAATCCGGCGGCAACGGGAGTCCCGGCGGCGATGGCAGCGCCGACGGCACCCCCGGAGCACCCGGTAGCCCAGGCCAAAACAACGGATAATCCGCGGGCTTACGCCAGTTGCCTACGACAGCAACGCATCCCGGGTGATGCGAGGGTTCGAGCTCCGGTGAACGTAGAGCGATCAGCTATCGAAATAAGTGGAGCTAAGGGGACTCGAACCCCTGACCCCCACACTGCCAGTGTGGTGCGCTACCAGCTGCGCCATAGCCCCATCAAGGTGTGCCCATCGAAGCTACACCACCAGCAACTTCCGTACAAAGTCGCTGACCAGCGGTCTCAGCGGGTGGGGTCGAATTCCCGCAGGGCGGCCGCCTGCTTGCCGGTAGCAATGTGCTCAGCCAGCATCCGCCCGGTCGCTGGGCCGTGCGTCATGCCCCACATGCCGTGCCCGCCGGCGACGTAGACCCCCGCTGTTACCTGCCCGATCAGCGGACGACCGTCGGGGCTGAGCGGGCGCGGCCCCACCCAGACCTCGCTGCGTTGCTCCCAGCGAACCCCGTCGAGGTATTGGCGCGCCGCTTCGGCGATGGCGTCGGCCCGCGCTTCCGACGCGGGCAGGTCGGGATCGCGCAATTCCATTGTCCCGGTGACCCGGAGCTTGTCGCCCAACGGCGTGCAGGCGACCCGCGCATCGGGCAAGTGAATCGGACACGCCACCGGACGCCCCACTGGCACCGTGAATGAATAGCCACGCCCCGCCTGCACCGGGATCCGCACCCAGCGGCGGACCAAGCGCGGCAACCACGCGCCGGTCGCGACCACCGCAACGTCAGCCGACAACACCGGACCGTCGCGGGTCACCACCTTCACCCCATCGGCAGAAGGCGAGATGTCGGCAACCTCCTCGATGTGCAGTGTCGCACCGCGTTCGACGACCGAACGACCCAGCGCGGTCACGAAACGACCGGCGTCGACGTAGCGCTGACCGTCGATGCGAAGCCCGACGGTCACCGCCTCCGATGCCAGCGGCACCTGTTCGCGCAGCGTCGCACCGGTCAACTGGGTGACCGACATCGGCTGGCCCGCATCCTGAAAGCGCCGCAGCTCGTCCATATGGTGTTCGGCATCGTGAGACGTGCGGAACAACGCGGTGATCGGTGCCTCGTTGACCGGCGCGTCGACGCCATGGGAGACCAACGCGTCGTAGGCGTCGATGCATTCGTCGCTCAGCGCACGGTTGGCTCGTACGGCCCGGCGCCATGACGAGTTACGGCAATTGCCCGCGAACCGAATCAGGAAGCGCCACAACGCCGGATCTGCTGACATTGAAATACGCACGGGAGCGGTGGTTCTCGGCAATACCCGTAACGCATAGCGCAGCGTGTGCGGCTCGTTGAGCGGTATCGCCAGCGCCGGTGCGATGTACCCGGCGTTGCCCCACGACGCGCCGGCAGCCACGCCGACGCGGTCGACCATCGTGACATCCACGCCGCGCTCTTGCAGAAACCACGCCGTCGACAACCCGACGATGCCCGCGCCAGCCACGATAGCTGATCGTGGTGTGCCGCCAACCATCACGAACCTCCCGATGCCCGACCGTAATTCAGCCTAGCGACTTCAGTCGGGCGTCAGGCGACCTCGGGCGCCTCCCATGGCCCGGGCACCACCGGCTTGGCGGCTACCCGGGTTTCCGGCGCCAGCATCCAGCCGACCGCCGCTGCCAGCAAAATCATCCCGCTGACGACGAATCCCCACCCGAAGCTCAGGTGTTGGGCGATCTGGCCGACCGCCATGGAACCCGCGATGGCACCGAGGTCGGCCATCATCTGAAACGTCGCGACCGCGGTGCCGGCGCGCGCATTGCTGCCCAAGATATCGGCGACCGCGGCCTGCTGCGGTGACGTGAACACGCCAGAAGCCGCGCCGGCCAGGTACGCCGCAACCAAGAACAAAGGCACCGAAGTTGACGCGCCCACCCAAATCGTCGCCAGCCCGGCCGCCGAGAGCCCCGCGATCAGCAGGATGCGCCGCCCGATCCGGTCGGACAGGTGGCCGCTGGGCAGGACGGCGGAGACATTGCCGAATGCGAACGTCGCCAACGCCAACCCTGTCATCCGCGGGCCGCGGCCCAACACTTCGGCGACGAAAAGCGGCACCAATGCGATGCGCAGCCCAAACACCGACCAGCCCGTCGCGAAATTCGACAGCAGCGCCGAGCGGTAGGCGCGGTGTCGCAGCGCAACGCGTACTGTCACGGTCGGCTGCGACTCGTCGGCGGGGGCGGGCAGCGTTGAATGACGCAGGCTGAAATACACCACCATCAGCGCCGTCAACACCGCCATCCCGTAAATGAGGAACGGGGCACCCAGACCCAATCCCGCTGTAAGACTGCCCAATACCGGCCCGGCTACCGAGCCGAGCAAAAACGCGGTGGCGAACAGCCCGGCGACGCGTCCGCGCGCGTCGGTGGGGCTGATCCGGATCATCAGGCCCAATGCGGAGACGAAAAACATCGTCGACCCGACGCCGCCGAGCGAGCGGAACAGCAGCAGTTGCCAATACGTCTGGGCGAACGCGCATGCGCCGGTGCACACCGACACGATCAACAGCCCACTCAGGTAGATGCGCCGCTCCCCCAACCGCTGCACCAGCACGCCACTCACCGGGGCGAAGCACAGCCGGGTCAGGGAGAACGCGGTAATGACGAACGTCGCCGCCCCGATGCTGACCCCGAAGCTGCGGGCGTAGGCGGGAAGCACCGGCGACACCACACCGTAGCCAATCGCGATCATCGCGTTCGCCGCGATCAACACCCAGGCTTCGCGTGGCATCGTGCTCCGCGGGCGCTGGGCAAGACAGATCACCCGATGACTTTATCCACCACCGCCTGGGCAGCCTGCTGGACTTCGGTCAAATGCTCCGGGCCGCGGAACGACTCGGCGTAGATCTTGTAGACGTCCTCGGTTCCCGACGGCCGCGCAGCAAACCAGGCGTTTTCGGTGGTGACCTTGAGCCCACCCAGCGGCGCGTCGTTGCCGGGGGCTGTGGTCAGCTTTGCGGTGATGCGCTCTCCGGCCAGTTCGGTGGCGGTCACCTCATCTGCCGTGAGCGCTGCTAACCGGGCTTTTTGTTCGCGGTCGGCGGGCGCGTTCACCCGGGCGTAGGCCGGTTCACCGTATTTGCTAGCCAGCTCGCGGTAGCGCTGCGACGGCGTGGAACCCGTGACCGCGAGGATTTCCGCGGCCAGCAACGCGAGAATGATGCCGTCCTTGTCGGTGGTCCACACCGAGCCGTCGCGGCGCAGAAACGACGCCCCCGCTGACTCCTCGCCGCCGAAGCCGATCGTGCCGTTGAACAGGCCGTCGACGAACCATTTGAACCCGACCGGCACCTCCACCAGCCGACGCCCGATGCCGCCGACCACCCGGTCGATGATCGAGGAGCTGACCGCGGTCTTGCCAACCGCGACGCTGTCCGACCACAAGGGCCGGTGCGTGTACAGGTATTCGATGGCGACGGCCAGGTAGTGGTTGGGGTTGAGCAGGCCCTGGTCCGGAGTCACGACGCCGTGCCGGTCGGCGTCCGCGTCGTTGCCGGTGGCGATCTGGTAGCGATCCCGGTGCGCGATCAAGGACGCCATCGCGTCGGGCGAACTGCAGTCCATCCGGATCTTGCCGTCGGTGTCCAACGTCATGAACCGCCACGTCGCATCGACCAACGGATTGACCACGGTCAGATCAAGGTTGTGCCGCTCGGCGATCACGCCCCAGTAGTCGACGCTGGCCCCGCCAAGCGGGTCCGCACCGATCACCACCCCGGCGTCGCGGATGGCGGCGATGTCCACCACGTTGCGCAGATCATCGACATAGGCGTCGAGGTAATCGTGGCGCCAGCTGTTCTTCAGCGCCCGGGTGAACGGTATCCGCTTCACCGCGGAGAGTCCCTCGCGCAGAATTTCGTTGGCGCGGTTGGCGATTGCGCTCGTGGTATCGCTGCCGGCGGGACCGCCGTGCGGCGGGTTGTACTTGAAACCGCCGTCGCGGGGTGGATTGTGCGACGGGGTCACGACGATCCCATCGGCGAGGCCGTCGGCGCGCCCGCGGTTGTAGTTGAGGATGGCGTGGCTGATCGCCGGGGTCGGCGTGTACCGGTCGGCGGCGTCGACCATGGCCACGACATCGTTGGCGGCGAGCACCTCCAGCGCCGTCGCCCACGCCGGCTCGGACAACGCGTGGGTGTCGCGGCCGATGAACAACGGACCGGTGGTGCCGGCCGCGGCGCGGTACTCGACGATCGCTTGCGTGATGGCCAGGATGTGCGCCTCGTTGAACGCCCCGTCCAGCGCCGAGCCCCGATGTCCCGAGGTTCCGAACGCCACCTGCTGAGCGACGTCGTCGGGGTCGGGTTCTGTCGTGTAGTACGCGGTCACCAGATGGGGCAGATCGACGAGATCCTCGGGTTGGGCCGGCTGACCGGCTCGTGGGTGGGCCGCCATGACACCAATTCTGCCGATCTCCCGCATACGCTGCTTGGATGCCTGGTCGTGACTACCGCGAGTTGGCCGCGGTGTTCGTCGGCGGCGCGTTGGGCACTGCGGCGCGCGCAGGCCTGAGCAGCCTGGCGGTCGACGACCCGACGCGCTGGCCGTGGCCGACGTTCACCGCGAACATCGTCGGCGCACTCTTGGTGGGCTACTTCACCACCCGGCTGCTGGAGCGGCTACCGCTGTCGAGTTATCGGCGCCCGCTGCTGGGCACCGGGCTGTGCGGCGGGCTGACCACCTTCTCCACCATGCAGGTCGAAACACTGCGGATGATCGAGCACCACCGATACGGCCTGGCCGCCGGCTACACCGGGGCCAGTATCGCTGCCGGGCTGGTGGCGGTGCATCTGGCTACGGCAGCGGTGCGCCGGGTGCGAGTGCGCTGATGATGCCCGCCGGCGACGATGCAGAGCGAAGCGATGAGGAGGAGCGTCGCCGACGATGCCCGCCGGCGACGATGCAGAGCGAAGCGATGAGGAGGAGCGGCGCCGATGATCCTGTGGGTTGGGGTGCTGGTGGCCGGCGGCTTCGGCGCGGTGTTGCGTTTCTTGGTTGACGGCGCGGTGGGGCGCCGGGCGGCACGCTCGTTTCCGGTCGGAACGTTGGCGGTGAACGTCAGCGGCGCAGCGCTGCTCGGGTTGATCGGCGGGCTGGCGCTGAGTCGGCCCGCCGCGTTGCTTGCCGGCACCGCGTTCGTCGGCTCCTACACCACCTTTTCCACCTGGATGCTGGAAACTCAGCGGCTCGGTGAGGAGCGTCAGGTGTGGCCCGCGGTCGCCAACATCGTGGTGAGCGTGGTGCTGGGCATGGCCGCCGCGACGCTCGGGCAATGGATCGCGGGGCGGCTATGACCCAACCGTACCTGAAGCTGACCGGTTACTTCGGTGAACGTCAACGCACGGTGGGTGACGTTGTACCGCACGGTTTCTTAGCCGACGCGATGTTGAATCTGTTCGGCGACCGGCAAATCGCCACCAGCGTGATGTTGCGCGGCATCGGCGGTTTCGGGCTGCGGCATGTGCTGCGCACCGATGAATCACTGAGCCTGTCCGAGGATCCACCGGTCGCGATCGCCGCGGTTGACGTCGAGTCGAAGATCACCGGATTGGTCGACGAGGTGGTGGCGATGACCGGCCGCGGCCTGATCACCCTCGAGCGCGCGCGGCTGGCCGGCACCGACACCGTCTCGGACGCTGACGGTCGAGACGCCGTCAAGCTCACCGTCTACGTCGGCCGCCAGGAACGCGTCAACGGGTTGCCGGCATACCGGGCGGTGTGCGATCTGTTGTATCGGCTCGGATTCGCCGGCGCGGGAGTGTTTCTCGGAGTCGACGGCACGGCGCACGGCCAGCGTTACCGGGCACGGTTTTTCAGTCGCAATGTCAACGTGCCGCTGATGATCATCTCCATCGGGAGCGCAGCGCAGGTGTCGGCCGCCGTCACCGAGCTCAGCGCCGCCATTCCCAACCCGCTGCTCACCATCGAACGGGTCCGGTTATGCAAGAGCGACGGGCGGCTGTTCACCCGCCCTCATCGGCTGCCGAGCACCGACAACCACGGGCGGACGCTCTGGCAGAAATTGATGGTGCACACCAGCGAGGCCGCCGGACACGACGGCGCCCCGATCCATCGTGCGCTGGTGCGTCACCTGCTGGAATCCGGGTTGGCCCGCGGCGCGACGGTGCTGCGCGGCATCTGGGGCTTTCATGGCGACCATAAACCCCACGGTGACAAGCTGTTTCAGTTGACGCGTCGGGTCCCGGTGGTGACCATCATCATCGACAAACCGGAGTGGATTGCGCGTAGTTTCGACATCGTCGACGAGCTGACAGCCGAACATGGTGTGGTCACCAGCGAGATGGTTCCGGCGGTGGTGTCCATCGACCGGCCGAGCCGGCCCGCCGACACGCAATTGGCCGAGTACGACTACTGACTTGCGCATTTCGTTGCGCGCGACCTGCGACCCTTGGGAATCAAGGGATCAGGCTGGTCAGCACCTCGCCGATGTCCGCCACGCCTGCGGTGTCGAAAACCGTGTCGAGGCCGGGGATTATCCCGCTCAGATCCAGCGCCGCGCTCAGGTCCTGGACGACGGTGGTGAGATCCAATGCCTCAGCTCCATCGCTGAACACCGGGGTAATGTCCGGCGCAGCAACATCGAGTGCTCCCGCGCCCAGCGCCTCGGGGGTGAGATCTGCAAAGCTCACTACGGATGCCAGGCCCTCGATAGCTTGCCCGTCGGGATCGACGCCGAAAAGACCATCTAGCCAATCCCATATAGAATCCGCTATCGGGCTTATGACGGGGGCAAAGTTCCAAAGAAGTACGAAGGTAAGAGCCCATAGCCAGTTCGGGTTAAACACCCAGGTAAAGACGAAAGTCCACGCTTGGTTCAACCAGTTCCACGCTTGGGTCAACCAGTCCCACGCTTGGGTCAACCAGTCGTCGCCGGCAAGGCTGAAGGGGATATCGGCGCTAGCCAGTCCGTCAACGAACGTCCCGCCGAGATCATCGAGGCTCGGCAGCGCTCCCGCCGTGGCTGCCAGGGCGTCGCTGAGCGACCCGTCGGCGCCACCGAGGCCGCCGACCACCAGGTCCAACGGGCTAACCATGTCGAAGTCGTTCTCGGCGGCGATCAACGCAACCACGCTCTGCTCGATAGCGGGTGAGTCAACCGGGTCGGCGGCGACCAGGCCGGCGCACAACACAACGATTCCGGCTAGGACATAACGACGTCGTATCAGGAGCTGGGGCGCCTTCTTCGACGGCCATCGACTGGGCCCACCAAGTTGAAACCGCGGACATTCCAGCGGGTTGTTGGCTGCGAGGGATATTGCGGTACACATCGCTGTCTCCTCCCCCTGTGTCGTTCGACCATCGTGACGCGAACCCCGCACTATCGACCCCAGTAGCGCGCTACGGAAATCTCGTGTCGGCCGCGACGCCACTACTGAGGCAACACCCGCGGCTCGCATCAGCGCGATCGCGTGACGACGGAATCGCTTGGCTTCGAAGAGCGCTCGCCTCGCTGCGGCAATGTCATGGGCGACGACCGGCTTGGCGGGAAACCTCTCACGCGACTCCGGCAGCTACGAGAACAACTCCGCAAAATTGTCCAGCGTGCCCAGCAATGCATACAGGGCCGGTGCCGCACCGAGCAGAAGGGTGTACGGAACCAGCGCGGTGTCGGCGGCGATCGGATCAAGGAACGCGCCGAGGAGATCACCGGCCTCGAGTTGATCCATGAAGATCTCGGCGTTGTATGCGGGTAGGCCAATGAGGAGCGTATTGATCATGTCGGCAGCGGGCAGCAACGCCGAATAGTCGTAGGCCAGAGTGCTGCTGATCATGTTGATGATGTCGGTTGGCGGCGAGCTTAGCGTCACGTCCGAAACCGGGAAGCCGCCTAACTTGAGCAGCCCCTCCAGCACGTCGTCAAACGATGGGTTCTCCGGGGCGAAACCATGTGTGTACAACGACTCCGCAAACGGCATCCACGGTGCGATCTGTTCTTCGTAGCTGACCGGGTTCTGAATGGCATGAAGCGCGTCGTTGACACCCTGCTGCCAGCCGCTGCTGAGTGCTTCGGAGAGCTGCGTTTGGTTGATATCGGGGAACAGCCCGAAGCTGGTCGGCACATTCGCCGGACCCTGATTCCAGCCTTCGGTGATGCTGCCGTAGCCCAGGTTCACCATGATCCGGGTGACCGGTTCCAGCAGGTCATAGAGCGGCTTTCCGGCCCCCGGGATCAACAACAACGGCATCAACAACGGCAGATTCTCGTTCGGAATCATGTGGTAGTCGGTCAACCCTTCCCCGGTGAGCGCCGCAGATCCCGGCAAGAGAATCGCGTTGTCGATCTGCTCGGGGGTGAGATTCGCATACAAGAAATGCGCTAAAAAAATCCCCATGAGGGCGTTGAGATCCGACAGCAGGTTCGACGGGTAGCTCGGCCAGTCGGCGCTACCGTCGTATTCGATGGTGTAGATGTCGGTCGGGTAGAGGTCAGATGGTGTCGGAGGTGCGGAGGCGGAGTCGAAAGCGGCGAACGGCGACGGGTTACCCGGTAGAAAATCGAAGGTGGTCGTGAAACTGCCGTTGGGAGCAGCGGTATCGCCGACCAGTATGAAGTGCACATCGCCGCTGGGCACACCAGCGTCGTGGAGCTGCTGCATAACCAGCGAGGCGGCCATGGAGCTCTGGGAGTAGCCGAAAACCACGACGGGATTCTCAGGGCTCACCCCGCCGGCGTCTATTTGGTCTTTGATATTGGAGAACATGATCTCCTGGCCTTGGGCCAGCGAAGTGCCGAACCCGAGGCTTTTCGGACCGGTAAGCGGATACAGCCCATTGGGTAGGAACGAGGGTTGGACGGTGCCGGTGAAGCCGCGCGGCTGCAGGTACAGCGTATTGACGGCATCCACATATTGCGGGGTTGGTATGGGGATGCCGCTGCCGTCGTAAACCAACGCCGTGCCGGCGCCCAGCGGCGAATCTGCGTTGTCACCGCCGGTGAGCTGGATTTCGCGGACCTGGACGTCGGATGTCCGTGGCGGCACTGTATCGATGGTGATCAGGCCGGCGCCAGCAACGGCGACACTCATGGTGAGCGCCGCGACCGACGGAATTCGTGGACTCATGGTCGGTCCCTATCTGTCCTCTCGCAGACATGGCCACGATGTCGAGTTGAGCTTCGCGATAGGAATCGTCACTCGGTCGCGATGCGACGACCTCAGTAGCGTGCCACTGGACTTTCGCCCGGCGTCGGAGCGTTATTACTGATGTTGCGTTCGGTGACTACTTATGTTGCGTCAGTTTGCGGTTCTGAGTTCGCTTTTGTCCCTTGCCCAGACGGCGCCGAAATGTACGGCACCGATATTGCGGGCCCTACGACTCTGAGGAATCAGGGGATCAGGCTGGTCAGCACCTCGCCGATGTCCGCGACGCCTGCGGTGTCGAAAACCGTGTCGAGGCCGGGGATTATCCCGCTCAGATCCAGCGCCGCGCTCAGGTCCTGGACGACGGTGGTGAGATCCAACGCCTGCACTGCGTCGCTGAACACCGAGCCAGTGTCCGGCGCAGCAACATCGAGTGCTCCCGTGGCCAGCGCCTCGGGGGTGAGATCTGCAAAGCTCACTACGGATGCCAGGCCCTCGACAGCCTGCGCGTCGGGATCGACGCCGAAAAGACTACCTAGCCAATCCCATATAGAGGACAGATAATTCGCTATCGGCGTCAAGATTGGTGCAAGGTACAGAATAAGCAAAGTGGGAGGACCCATTATCCAGTTAAAGTGAGTGACGAAGTCCCACGCTTGGTTCAACCAGTCCCACGCTTGGGTGAACCAATCGTCGCCGGCAAGGCCGAGGGGGATATCGGCGCCAGCCAGTCCGTCAACGAACGTCCCGCCGAGATCGTCAAGGTCTGGCAGCGCTCCCGCCGTGGCTGCCAGGGCGTCGCTGAGCGACCCGTCGGCGCCACCGAGGCCGCCGACCACCAGGTCCAACGGGCTAACCATGTCGAAGTCGTTCTCGGCGGCGATCAACGCAACCACGCTCTGCTCGATAGCGGGTGAGTCAACCGGGTCGGCGGCGACCAGGCCGGCGCACAACACAACGATTCCGGCTAGGACATAACGACGTCGTATCAGGAGCTGGGGCGCCTTCTTCGACGGCCATCGACTGGGCCCACCAAGTTGAAACCGCGGACATTCCAGCGGGTTGTTGGCTGCGAGGGATATTGCGGTACACATCGCTGTCTCCTCCCCCTGTGTCGTTCGACCATCGTGACGCGAACCCCGCACTATCGACCCCAGTAGCGCGCTACGGAAATCTCGTGTCGGCCGCGACGCCACTACTGAGGCAACACCCGCGGCTCGCATCAGCGCGATCGCGTGACTCAGTGCCGCCGCGCCGAGATCCGGGAGATTGCAGTAGCGCACTACTGGGATCGCCGGACCGCCCGCGAGCAACGCTTTTCCCTTGGGAAAGTTGGGAGANGTCGTTCGACCATCGTGACGCGAACCCCGCACTATCGACCCCAGTAGCGCGCTACGGAAATCTCGTGTCGGCCGCGACGCCACTACTGAGGCAACACCCGCGGCTCGCATCAGCGCGATCGCGTGACTCAGTGCCGCCGCGCCGAGATCCGGGAGATTGCAGTAGCGCACTACTGGGATCGCCGGACCGCCCGCGAGCAACGCTTTTCCCTTGGGAAAGTTGGGAGACCGCATGATCGATCCGGCGAAGGCCGATCCGTGCGAAGTATTGACGCCGCACGGGTTGAATCCACCGCGGATTCGCCTGCCAAAGCTCGTGCAGGGCGCAGCATTCGCCTTTTTCCGCCGCCGTTCGATGCGGCATTGGATCAACCGGTACGGGCACATCTTTGAAATGAATGTGCCGTTCTTCGGTCGATCCGTCATCGTGTCCGACCCGGCCCTGGTGCGGTTGATGTGCACCACGGGAGCCGAGGATCTGGTCAACGTCCAGCCGAATATCGGTAACCTGTTGGGGCCTGGATCGGTATTCGCGCTCGACGACCAACCACATCGCGATCGGCGTCGACTGCTCTCGCCACCACTTCACGGTCAATGCCTCAAGGGCTACGAACAGATGATCGTCGAAGAGACACTCCGCGAAGCCGCGAATTGGCCTGAGAACAAAGAATTCCGGATTCTCGAGCCGATGAACAGGATCGCGCTGAACGTGATCTTGCGGACCCTCTTCGGCGCCGAAGAACCCGAATTCGGCGAACTCCGCGAAATCTTGCCGTCGTTCATGAAATTGGGATCGGTCATGGCATTCGTGCCGCGGCCGCCGTTCCGGACCGGGCGCCTCGGCCCCTGGGGCAAGCTCGATCGATCCCGGCGCGCGATTGACCGCATCATATTCACACTGATCGACAGGGCCGAGGCCGATCCGAATCTCGCCGACCGGCGGGACATCCTGGCACTGTTGCTGCGCAGCCGGAACGACGACGGAACCGCAATACCGCCGATGGATATCTGCGACGAGCTGTTGACCCTGATCGCTGCCGGCCACGAATCCTCGACAGGAGCATTGAGTTGGCTGTTTGAGCGGCTGCGACGCCACCCAGACGTTGTGGCCGAACTGATAAGAGAGCTCGAGGAGGGTGGCAGTGAATTTCGCCGGGCCACAATTTCGGAGTCGCTGCGCGCCCGAACCGTCCTCGATGTCGTTGGCCGCAAGGTCAGGTCGTCGGACTTCAACCTCGGCGGGTGGCGCATTCCGCAGGGCCGTACGGTGCTCGTGCGCATCGCCGATATCCATGATGATCCGCAGATCTTCCCTCACCCCGAACGATTCGACCCGACTCGCTTTCTCGGCAGCAGGCCCGCGCCACAGACATGGCTGCCGTTCGGTGTGGGATCACGGCGGTGCGTCGGCGCTGAATTCGTCTCCGCCGAAATGGACATCGTACTGCGGACAGTCCTAGAGAACTTCCGGATCCAGACCGATGCGGCCCCCGATGAGAAGGTGCATTTTCGGGGCGTCACCCACACCCCGAAACTCGGGGGCCTGATCGTCGTGAATCGGCGAAGGTAGCCCACGATGTCGACCCAACTGATCAAGCCGACACAGCCGCAACAGCTCGACATCCGCTGCAATGTGGGCGACGCCATCGTCGCGAATTTCGCGGTCCACATCGTCTTCTTCTTCGAGCGGTGTCTGGACACAAACGTTCTCAGGCGTGCGTTTGAGCGGGCCCTCATAAATCTGCCGATCTTCGCGGGGCGACTGGCTATGGCAGACGGCACAATGCGAATCCGGTGCCGGGGTCAAGGCGTGCCCTTCACGTCGAAGTCGTCGGGTCGCACGCTGCGTGAAGCGATCCGTTCAGTCTCGGAAGACTCCGGACGCTGGCTCGTCGACCAAGTGAACGTAGCCACAGCTCGACTGGGGCGCGGCCCGCTGTGCACGGTACGTGTCACACAGCTGGCGGACGCTGCGACCGCGATCGGCTTGTCATGGCACCACTCGGTCGGCGACATGCACACGGTGATGCACCTGATGAACGCGTGGGCCGACGCGGCTGCCGACAAGCCACTCACTGAGCCGCTGATCGTCGAAAACCGCGCCTCCTACCTTGACGAGCATCTTCCTGCCGGTGGCGCTTCCGAGCCCGGCGTGCGTTTTCTCGGCCTTACAGAAACCGCGCGTAGCGCGCTCTACATGGCAAAGGATGCCCGAAAGCAGCGCACCCTGAGTATCTACTTCGGCGAGGACGAAATCACCCGCATGCGCCATGCGTACGGGACCAGAATGCGCCTGTCGGTGAACGACGTTGTGTGCGGTCATCTTTCCGAGGCGATCATGCAGGCGGATCCTGCGCTGGACCAGCGCACCCTGATGATCGCGGTGAATGCCCGCAAGCGTTGTGGCCTTGATCCGATGCTCCTGGGCAACATCATCACACCGCTGAACATCGACCTGCAACGCGGCGACGCTGCGAATTCGATTGCCGAACGCATCCGCTGCAAGGTAGACGACTTCACCCAACTCTGCGATATCCGAATCAACCAACGGTTCCTCGACGCCGCGGGTGGATGGCGGGCCGCCCGCTGCGTGACGCGCGCATTCAATCCGGTCCACTGGAACCCGCTCGTAACGAATTGGAGCGGCTTCGGTCTCTACGACATCCGCTTCGAAGACACCCGCCCGTCTTATTGCACGCCGTTGATGCGACTACCCATAGCGGGAGGCTGTGTGGTAATCGAGGGAGCCGGGGGTCGTGGAGTTGTGCTCCATACGGCGTTGCCGCCCAAGGACTACGAGGCCATGTCCAGCCCGGAGATTCGGGAATACATTCACCAGTTTCGGAGCGCCGGCGACGATATTCCGCGGTTGCACCCGGTGGCCGGCGCGATTGACAGGCGTGATTGACACCAGCCCGCCCCCTCCGCGGGCTGGTGTCCGAACCACGTCAACTAGTGCGCAGCACCTCTGCCGTCTCCAGCCGCCGCGCATGGATCACGGGAAAGACCGCGGCGGCCAGCACCAGTACGAAAACCCCTGCGACTCCGGTTCGCAGCGGTAGCCCCAGCACATCCCAATCAATCTTGATGCCGTAGTACACCGGTGAGCCCAGCGACCAGAGATACGTCAGACCCATACCCCCGAACACGGCGAAGCCGGCGACCAGCGAGCCGAGCAGGCCGGCGTTGGCGATGATCACCGCCTGTTCTTGGCCAGAGGTGACCCCGATCGCCCGCAATGCGGCTCGCTCACGCCTGCGTTGCACAAGTCCGAGGACAAATACGTTCAGCAAGCTAAAGCCGGCGGCTGCCATCACCACGTACCCCGAGATCGTGAATGGCTCCAGGAATCGGGTGATCCCGCTGGTGGCCACCGAGCGCCACCGCTCGCTGTCGTACACCCACAATCCGGCGCCGAGGTTGACGAAATCGTTGCGGTGGGCGGTCGCGTCGGCGGCGGACGGATAGGCCACTGCGACCTGGTCGCGCACCGCGGCCCAATCGGAGCGCGCCAGTGTCTCGGACACCAGGACGATGTCGCCCACCGCTGTGTCATCGATCATCCGTGGATGAAAGATCCCGGCCACCCGAAAACGCTTCGGGCCCTTGACGGTGGGTAGCTCGACCGTTTCACCCGCGGCGACTTTGAGCCGACTGGCGGCAATCTCGCTCAGGCCAACTTCCCCTTCCCGCAAGCCCTGCCACAGCCTGTCATGGCCACCACCGGTCGGCTCATAAAGCGCCTCGCTGTACCAATCACCGGCCGTGACGCCAATGACGAGGCGCGGCAACGTCTCTGACGAGATTGTCGATCGCCAGCGCGACGACACGCTCCGCCCATCAGCGGCGCCGGTTACCAGCTTGAACGTCGAGTCGGCGATCCGGCCGTCTCGCTGATCGAGTACGGATTGGGCTGCGATCACCAAGGAAGCCGGCAGTCGGTTAGTTTTCTGCGCGGCAACCTCCCTGGCGCCGAGTAGCTGCATGCTGTATGAGCCGATGGAAAAACTGGTGCCTTCGGCGAGTAGTGCGGCGGAGAGAGCGAACAGCATCATGTAGCGCCGGATATCGGCATGCAGCAGACGCCCAACCGCAGGACGCGCGACGGTCAACAGGTCGATCAATCTCTCGGCGCTGCGCGGGGCACACCACAGCGTCACCAACACCACCCCGCACAACCCCAACGTCATGCCGTTGATGCCGGCGTTGAGCGGCAGCGACCCGTGCTCGAAGATCCTCAACACGACGACGGCGCTTGCCAGCAGCCCCGGCCCGACCACCAGCGGCCACATCGGCATCTTCCGCGCGCGCTGCACCCCACCGGCGCTTGCCATCGACGCCAACGGTCCTTCGCGGACCAACCTGACGGCCGGTCCGATCATCGTGAGGATTCCGCAGACGATCCCCGCGGCCAGCGCGCTCACAACTAAGTCCGGGGTGAAGTGCGCAGTGATGGTGCCGCCGGAACCAGCCAACATGGATCGCCCGAACCGGTTCACCAGATACGTCCCCAGCAGGAAACCGCTGGGCAGCCCCAGCAGTCCTCCGAGAACACCCACCACGGCGCCCTCGCCGAGCATTCCACCGAACAACCCGCCCGGTTTGGCGCCGATCGCGCCGATGGTCCCCATCACCGCACGGCGGTCCTCGATGGCCAGCAGGATGGTGTTGACGGCGATGAGGAAGCCGATCAGCACTCCGGCGATCACGGTCAGGTTGAAACTCTGCGCACCGTTCTCGAAGATGGCCGGCTGCTGCGGGCGGGGCGGGCCCGCTTTTGCGACACCGGCGATGACCCGGTCGATGTCGGCCCTGATCTGGGCGCCCGGTCTCGGCAGGATGAACGCGGCCGTGGCATAACCAGGTGTGGAGAGCAGGTTCGCGGCGATGTCGGGGGTGGGGGCTAGCAGCACGTAGCCGTCGTTGATGCCCTTGACACGGTCGAACTCCGAAAACGTCCAACCCAGGTGCGCCGAACGTGGTGGCAGCCCGGGAAGGCGCAATTCGTCACCGAGCTGCAGGCCATGCCGCTGGGCGATGAGCGTTGGGATCTGCAGGGGCACGCCGGGGCCTTCAGCAGGTTTCTCGTCGCGGGCGCGCTGCTCGCAGTTGAACGGGCCGACCAACAGCTCGATCTGGCACGATCCGCCCAGCAGAAAGAACCCGTGCGTGCCGCCTGAAATGTCCACGGGGGTCAAGCCGGCGACGGTCGGGATGACCGCCTCTGCTCCTGGCACCTCGGCGCGCAGCCGGTTCACCGTCTCGATCGGCAACCGGCCGCTTATGTTCGGGGTAACCTCGACCACCCCGCTGTCGGCGGCGTGGGTGAGCGACGGACCGAACGAATCGAACGGGCGGACAAGCTCGGACTTGAGTATCAAAACCCCGAGGACCACCGTCACCCCCGCCGCAACGCCGATCACGCTGAGCAGTGTCCGGCGCCAGTCGGCAATCAATGCGGCGAGGTGGATCCGCCGGAAAGCCAGCCATCCGGCGCGCAGCCGATGCATCACCATTCCTCGACGAGTGCGGCAGCCTCGACCATGCACGCACGCCCGTCGACGAGGTTCAGCTCGCGGGAGCCGTACCGCACCGCGGCCTGGTCGTGTGTCACGAGGACGACCGCGGTGCCGTCTTCGTCTGACAGTGACCGCAGGAGATCCAAGACCTCGACCGACGAGTGGCTGTCCAGGTTTCCGGTCGGCTCGTCGGCGAGGACGATGGACGGCCGCGCCGCCAGCGCGCGCGCCACCGCCACCCGCTGCATCTGTCCTCCCGATAGTTCGGCCGGCCGGTGCCGCGCGCGGTTGCCGAGTCCGACCCGTTCCAGCAGCTCCTCCGCGCGTGCGTCGGCTGCTCGGGCAGCCATACCGTCCAAAACCAATGGCAACGAGACGTTCTCCACCGCGGTCAGCATTGGCACCAGGTTGAAGAACTGGAACACGAATCCGAGGTTGCGTCGCCGGAACGCGGCGCGCGCACCGGTGCTCATCGCCCACATGTTCTGGCCCGCCACCGCCACCGTGCCGCTGTCCGGCGCATCCAGCCCGCCCGCGATATGCAGCAGGGTAGATTTGCCGGCCCCCGATGGGCCGGTCACGACGACGAATTCGCCTGCGTTCAAACTGAAGTCGAAGTCGACGAGGACGCGCACCTGCTCGTCGCCCCGGCGGTAATTCTTGGCAACGCCGTCGAGCTGCAGTACCGGCGTCATGGGATCAGACCGCTCAGCAGCTCACCGATATCCGGGATCAGGCCGGTGCTCATCAGTTCGCCGATGTCGCCAATCTCGGCGGGATCGAACGCGGCGGTCAAATCCTGAACGACCGTGGTGAGATCCAAAGCCTCCGCTGCACTGCTGACCAGCGAAGTAGTGTCCGTCAAAGGATCGAGCGCCTCTGCGGCCAGGGTGTCGGGTATGACATCTGCAAAGCTTGCCGCGGATGCCAAACCCTCGACGGCGGGCAGATACGGATCGAAGCCGAAAACACCGCCCAGCCACTCCCATATGGCGGAAAAGGTATTAACGATCGGCACCAAGATGGGGCTAAGGAGAATTTCACCCCAAAAGATGATGCTAAATGTCAAGGCGCCTAGGTAAGGCAACGCTTCACTCCACCAGTCGTCGCCGGCGGCAAGGCTGAGCGGGATATCCGCGCCGGGCAGTTCGTCGACCAACGCCCCGCTGAGATCACCGAGGCTCGGCAGCGCATCGGCCAAGCCCACCGCTTCGATGGGGCCGCCCAAATCGATGATGTCTTCAACCGCGGCAAGCTCGACCGCGCGCTGTTCGGTATTGGGCGCGACCACCGGGGTGATGGCGATGAGGCTGGCGGCAACCACGACGACGCCGGCTGTGGCATAGGGGCGAAGCGCTAACTGCATGACCATCTCCCTCGAACGTCACCACGCTTGCGAGTTCATTTCGAGGAATCGTCGCTGGTATTCGGGCCGCGTGAACCCAGTAGCGCTCTACTGAGCTTTCGCCAGGTTTCGGCGTGCACTACTTAGGCTCGCCTGCGAGTCGGCCCGAACTCCTCGAGTCAACCGCATACGACTACCGATCGCACAGCAAGCGCTGACTCAGCAATCACGGGATCAGACTGCTCAGAATGTCACCGATATCCGGGGTCAAACTGGCACTTACCAGTTCGCCGACGTCACCAAATTCAGCAGGATCGAACGCGGCGGTGAGATCCTGGACGACGGTGGTGAGATCCAACAGCCCCTCTGCACCACCGAACACTGCGGACATGTCCCCCACGGTGCTGTCCACTCCGGCGGACAACACAGCATCGACTGCACCCGCGCCAAAGACATCTGGGACGCCGCTGTCGAATGCCACCGCGGCGTACGGATACGGGTCGAAGCCAAAGAAATCCGCAATTGCCTGCCAGGTGAGTTGCAAAAACCCAGCCCCTGGGACCAATACACCCCAGAAAAGCAATCCGAACAGAGCGGCAAGACCGGTGACCACCCATCCCTGGATCTCCTGCCAGAAGTCGGTGATCGCGTCGAGCGCCGGGAGATCTGCGGCAGCGCTCAGTGCGCTGCCGAGGTCGGGCAGTCCGTCGCCGAATGCTGCGCTGAGATCACCGAGGCTCGGCAGCGCATCGGCCAAGCCCACCGCTTCGATAGGAGTACCCAGGTCAATGATGTCTTCGACAGCGGCGAGCACGACCGCGCGCTGCTCGATATTGGGTGCAACCACCGGGGTGATGGCGACGAGGCTGGCACCGACCATGACGACGACACCGGCTGTGGCAAAGGGACGAAGTGCTCGCTGCATGATCATCTCCCTCGAACGTCACCACGCTTGCGAGTTCATCTCGAGGAATCGTCGCCGTTATTCGGCGACGTGGACCCAGTAGCGCTCTACTGAGCTTTCGCCCGGTTTCGCCGTGCGCTACTTAGACTCGCCCGCGAGCAGGCCCACTACGACTCTTGATCGCGCAACCGTGGCACGTCGTCGGGGGAACGCACGAGCGCGTACAACGCCATCCGCCGATTCGACATGTCATGTTCGCCGAGGAACACGCACCCGGCCCGCTCGCAGAATTTACGCGCGACCGTGTTGCGGTGGTCGGGGTCGAACATGATGCGCCGGCAGTTCGGTTCCTGGCCGAGCACGCTGGCCACGAAATGCGGCAGCAGATAAGGTCCAATGCCTTTGCTCAACAGGTCCAGGTCGGCGATGGCGGCGTGTATGCCCAGATCGTAGGGGTCAGCCTCGTACCGCGTCGCGATGGAATCTTTTGCGGCGCGGTACAATTCGACGTAGCCGCCGTCCTTTCCCTCCAGGCTGCCAACGAACGGGCGGGAATACTGCCCGTTGATCTGTGCCTCCAAGTATCGCCGCCAGCGGTCCGGTGGCCAGGCCGATTCCCACGCCTCGACCAGATGCGGCCGATTCATCCATTCCGAGATCATCTCGGCGTCGCGGACCGGATCGGCCAGACGAAATGCGTACGGTTCGGGCACCTCGGCCACCGATGGCGGTGCCGGGACGTTGCGGACCTCATCGGGCAAACCCTTGGTCAGCTCCCGCGGCAAAATCGGTTCGGTGTCAGTCATGTCGACCAGGGAGCCTACCGAAGCGCAGGGTGAATCAGGGTCGGCCTCTGAGCAGCTTGGCCAGCACCGCTGCTTGGCTGATGTCCACGTCACGGGTTGCGGTCACCAGCGTCAGGGGACCAGCTTTGGCCAGCTTGCGTAGTTCTGCCAGCGCCTCGCTGCCGGCAAGCTCTTCGGTATACCGTGCCGCGAACTCGTCGAACCGCTCCGGCTTGTGGCCATACCAGTCGCGTAGTTGCTTGGACGGGGCGACGTCCTTACACCAAATGCCCACCCGTGGGTCGTCCTTGCGGAACCCGCGCGGCCACACCCGGTCCACCAAGATGCGCTGGCCGTCGTCGCTGGTCGGGTCTTCGTAGACCCGGGCTACCCGGATACGGGTCTTGGCCATGAAGCGAGGATAGCTCCGGCCGCCCGGCGCAAACGTCAACGCCTCCAGCCTTTTCTGGTAACGCCGCGCCAGCAATCTGCAAACGTTTAGTTCCACACAGGTCGGGGTATCCGCGCTGCTAAGCGAAGCAAATCTGCCCCCATCTGTCCCCTTACCTCACACTGGAGGTGTTCGGCATGTCCGAGATGATCATTCAATCGCCCGACGAAGTTATCGCCTTCCTCAAGGCGCAGCACAACCTTATTGAGGACATGTTCGACCAGGTGCTGCACGCGTCGGACCCGCAAGCGCGGGAGAAGCCCTTCGTACAGTTGCGTCAGCTGCTCGCCGTCCACGAGACAGCCGAGGAAATGGTGGTCCATCCCCGGGCCCGCGGTGAGCTGGCGGCCGGCGATGCCATTGTCGACGCCCGACTCAAAGAAGAGCACGAGGCCAAGGAGCTGCTGTCCAAGATCGAGGGTCTCGACGTTACGTCGCAGCAGTTCATCGACGAGCTCACCAAGCTCAGGGACGCGGTCCTCGAGCACGCCCAGCACGAGGAGAACGAAGAATTCTCCAAACTGCAGCGGCAACTCAACGACGACGACCTCAAAAGGATGGGAACCGCCGTGCGAGCAGCCGAGGCCATCGCTCCCACCCGTCCGCATGCCGGCGTGGAGTCGGCGAAACTGAATTTCGCGGTCGGCCCGTTCGCGTCATTGCTCGACCGCGCTCGTGACCTGATCGCGCACGGCATCGGCTAACGGGAGGGTTGACGCTCAGCGCGCTCCCCGCACCAACCGGCCCGGGCGCGCCCCGGTGTCGACGCCGTCGCGGCGGGTCACCACGCCGTTGACGATCGTGGCGCTGTACCCGGAGGCACCCTGGACGAGCCGGCTGCCGCCGGCCGGCAGGTCGTAGGCCATCCGGGCAGGGTGCAGCGTGAGCGCATCCATGTCGATCACGTTGACGTCGGCCCTCTTTCCGATTTCGATCACCCCGCGATCCGAGAGCCCGAACAGCTGTGCGGTGTCGTGCGACTGCTTGCGGATGACGTACTCCAGCGGCAGCTTCTGCCCGCGGCGACGATCCCGCGCCCAATGCGTCAACAGGAAGGTCGGGTACGACGCGTCACAAATCATGCTGCAGTGAGCGCCGCCATCCGAAAGCCCGACCACGCCCGCAGGATGCGTGAGCATCTCGCGGATCGCGTCATGGTTGCCGTAGGAGTAGTTGTAGAACGGCAACATCAGCATCGCTGTGGCATCGCGCTCGAGCATCAGGTCATAGAACGTGGCCAACGGATCCTCACCGCGCTCGGCGGCGATTTTCGCCACGGTTCGCTCGTCGGTCGGCTCGTAATCGGGAGGATCACCGAGCGCATACATCCGGCCCATCGAGTATTGAGCCAGGGCAAACATGTTGTCGAACAACCGATTTGGATCGGGCGGCAGATCGTCTTCGTTCACGATCGCCGCCTTGACCGCGGGATCGGCGAGGCGCTGCGCCAGTTCCTCGGGGCTGCATTCGGCCTTCAGCCGGCGAAAGGTTGGCCGGTGGGTGAATGGGTGATGCCCGGGAAAGCCGAACAGCATGCCGAACGGTCGCGCCGCGATCTGGGGATACAACCGGCTCCCCGCCGCGTGCGCGGCCGCCGAGATCTCCAGCTGCTCGCGCCACAGATCCGGGGCGGCGTCCACCTGGATCATGCCGAAGGAGATCGGCCGGTCGATCTCGGCGCCCAGGCGCCGCATCCACTCCAGTTCCTTCTTGGGCGCGATGATGTCCTCGCCCGCGACGCCCTGCGGGGCCAGCTCGAAGACGGCCTGGCCACCGGCCGCCATGGCCCGGCCCAGCCCGAACAGCTCATCCTCGGCGGCATAGGTGCCGGGTACCGGTTCGCCGTCGATCGCCCGATGCCCCAGGGTGCGCGACGTCGAAAACCCCAGCGCACCGGCCTCGATGGCCTCCTGCACCAGGCGCGCCATCGCCGCGATGTCTTCGGGTGTGGCGGGCTCGTTGCGGGCGCCGCGCTCACCCATCGCGTAGGCGCGGACCGCGCCGTGAGCCACCTGGCTGCCCACGTCGACGGCGAATTCGTGGGTTTCGAGGACGTCGAGGTATTCGGGGTAGCTCTCCCACCCCCAGGTGATGCCCTCGGTGAGCGCCGCGCCGGGAATGTCTTCGACGCCTTCCATCAGGCCGATCAGCCAGTCCTCCCGACCCGGTAGCACCGGCGCGAAGCCGACGCCGCAGTTGCCCATGACGATCGTCGTCACGCCGTGACTGCTGGAGGGCTCGAGCAGGTCGTCCCAGCTGACCTGGCCGTCGTAGTGGGTGTGGATGTCCACGAACCCCGGCGCGACGATCTTGCCGGTCGCGTCGATCGTCTCGGCGGCCTCGCCTTCCAGCGGGGGGCTATCCGGACCGCGGCGAGATAGTTCCACGATCTTGCCGTCCTTGACGGCGACGTCGGCGGCGAATCGGTCCGCGCCTGTCCCGTCCACGACGGTGCCGCCCGTGATCTTGAGGTCGAACACGATTACTCCCTTACCTGCCGGGCCGGTTGCGCGTCGAGATCGACGCCAGCGTGGGACCTACTCGCATTTTTCCGCGCTGCCGTCGATCTCGGCGCCCACAAGCTACAGTGGGCCACTGTAACACCGTTACAGAGGCGACGGGAGCCTTTCGATGACGACCGAAACTGCGCGTGAAACCCGACGCGAGGATGCCATCGG
This sequence comes from Mycobacterium shimoidei, assembly GCF_900417275.1. Classification (NCBI taxonomy): domain Bacteria; kingdom Bacillati; phylum Actinomycetota; class Actinomycetes; order Mycobacteriales; family Mycobacteriaceae; genus Mycobacterium; species Mycobacterium shimoidei. The sequence continues at coordinate 4,574,322 of NZ_UEGW01000001.1, forward strand.
CACCCCGCCGAAGCGGCCCACCCTGGTGCCCGCCGAGCGCTACTACTCGGCGGCGTTCGCCCAGCTCGAGGTGGAGCGGATGTGGCCGAAGGTGTGGCAGGTCGCCTGTAGTGTCGATCACGTCGCCGAACCGGGCGACTACTTCGAATACCGTTGCGGCCCATACTCGGTCCTCATCGTGCGCGGCGATGACGGCACGCTGCGCGCATTCCAGAACGTCTGCCGTCATCGCGGCAACTCGTTGTGCGCGGGCGCAGGGTCGGGGCTGCGGGAGCTGCGGTGCGGCTATCACGGCTGGACATGGGATCTCGCCGGTGCGCTCAAGCGCGTCCCGAACCGAAAAGCGTTCGGGACGCTGCCGATGTCGGAGCTTGGGCTGCACGCGGTCAGCGTCGATACCTGGGAGCGGCTCGTCTTCGTCAACCTCGACGTCGACGCGATGCCGTTGCCCGATTATCTGGAAATGGTGCCGCGCGACATCGCCTGGCTCGGGCTCGGCGATTTCCGCTGCTATGCCTCGATGACCATCGAGGTCGCCGCGAACTGGAAGACGATCGCCGACGGTTTCAGCGAGACTTACCACATCCAGACGTTGCATCCGGAGTTGCACCGCTGCATGGACGACGTCTATGCCCCGCAGGTGATCTGGGGACACACCGGCAAGTCGGAGCAGCTCTACGGTGTGCCCAGCCCGCGTATCAAGGAAGCGCTCAGCGACCGCGAGGTGTGGGACGCGTATGTCACCACCCAGGGCGCGCTGATGGGTGTTGCGGAGGGCACGCCTTTCCCGGATGGGGAGCACCGGCCGCTACCGGACGTGATCGCCGACCGCACAAAAGCTTTCGCAGCCGAGCGCGGTGTCGATTTGAGCTGGGCCAGCACCGATCAAATGCTGCGGCTGCACCAGTACAACATCTTCCCGAACATGACGTTGCTGGCCAATGCCGATCACCTGACGGTTATGACCGCATTACCGGGGCCCGATCCCGATCACGGCGAACTGGTGATGATGTTGTGGACGCGTATGCCACCCGGTGCGCCGCGAAGCAAACCGGTCGATGTCCGGATGACAGCGGACGAGGCGGATCCCGACCTGGTGATCAGTCAGGACATCGCGGTATTGGCCGGGCTTCAGCGCGGTTTGCACCAGCCTGGCTTCACCCACCTGGTGCTGTCCAATGAGGAACGGCGGGTGATCAGCACGCACCGCAATCTCGAACGCTATCTGGACCTGCCCGAATCCGACCGGTTAACCGGGGGCGAAACCCCTTGACGACAGCGCCGGGTAATACCGTCAGCGCCGAGGCGATCCTGGACGCCGCGGCCCGGCTGATCGAACGCGATGGGGTGGACGCCTTCACCATGCGTCGCCTCGCCGAGCAACTAGGGGTAGCGGTCACTTCGATCTACTGGCACATCGGGGGCAAGGACGCACTGTTCGACAAACTGGTTGAGCGATTGCTCACCGAAATGGCGAGTCTGCCTATCGAAGGTGACAGTGCGGTGGAACGCATTGCATCACTTGCGCATTCGCAACGTCGGGTTCTGATCGACCGGCAGCACTTGCTCCGCATCGCACACGAGCGCGACCGCACGCCGAGGCTGTTCCTGCCGATTCAGCAGGCCTTGGCCGCACAGCTGGCCGAATTAGGCATCGCCGGAACGCAGGCCGCACTGGTTCTGCGGGCGGTGCAGGTTCACGTCATATCCTCAGCGGTGATGCAGTTCTCGGCTGTTCGGGGCGCCAAGCATGACGAAGAGGATCCTTCGCTGTGGACGGATGACTGGCCGGATCAAGCGCTCGTCGAAGCGCTTCAGTCACCCACCGACTACGACGCGGTTTTCGAATACGGCCTGGACGCGCTGCTGAGAGCTATCGAGGAGCGTCACGCACGCCAATGAGAATGGCTTGAATGAGTCGGTCGATGCGCTTGACGCTGTGTGTGGTGCGGGTGCCTCTGGCGTAGTCGAGCATGACGCCTTCGATGAAACGCAGGGCAGCGAAGGCTTGTTCATCGATGACAGCGCGACGCGGTCGAGTGCCCGCGGGTTGCCATTGCTTCACCGCTTCTCGGATCAGCTGTTGGAAGCGGCGGGCGGCTTGGTCGAGCGTTTCGGCGAGTTCGGGATCGCGGCCGGCTTGCAAAGCGAGCTCGAAGCGCGCTTTGGTTCGGGTGAGCCACGGCTCGACTCCTGCCATCGTGACCATGGTTGCCAAGCCCGCCGTTCCCGAGTAAGAGCCGCTGCCGTCGTGGGCCAGCTCCGACATTCTGGCCAGGTCGCTGTTGTCTAATTCGGTCAGACGCGCTGCGGTGGCTTGCAGCAGCGCTTTGCGAGTGCGGAAGTAAAACGATGTCGTCCCGGCCGGGACACCGGCGCATTGATCGACCTTCGGATGGCTGAGCCCACGCGCACCAGCGGCGCCGAGTAGCTCAATGGCCGCGTCGCACAACTGTTCTCGGCGCTGCTGTGGGTTTCGGCTTCTCCGTTCGGCAATGGCCACATTTTACGAGAAGAGACCGGACAGATCGACAAACGGACTGAGCAGGTCGATGGCGGCGAACGCGACCCCTTCCCCGACGGTGGCAAGTTCGAACAGCCCCAACATCGGCAGCAGCCCGACGTCGGCGGCAATCGGTAAACCGATGGCGTCGAGGAGGTCGCCCTGCGCGAGCTCGAAGGAGAACACGTCGGCATCGACGGCGGGGAGTGTGGTGAATAGCGCATTGGCGAAGTCCGCCGTCGGAAGCAGCGCTGAGTACACGGAGGACAGGGCGGCGCTGAACCCATTCACGATTCCGAGCAGACCGTCTGCAGGGGTAGCCGGTAAGGAAAAGTCCTCGGAGGCCACGGCCGTGAAATATGGCGTCTGCAGCAAGTCCAGCAGTGGATTGCCCTCGAGCGAAAACAACCGCGACGGGTCTTGCAGATCGCTGATCGCGTTTTGGATGCCTTCTTGAAGGCCGCTCACCAGCAGTCCGGGAACCTTCTCCAAATCACCGAGGCTGGGGAACAATCCGAGCGGGGTGGGCACGTCGGCGTTTTCGTTCACCCAGCCGTAGTTCGGGTCGCCATAGCCCAAATTCACCAGCACTCGTAAATCCGGTTGCAGCAGATCAGCCACCACCGGACCGACCACGGGAATCGAGCGCAACGGGTCCAGCAGCGGCAGGTTCTCGGTGGGGATCATGTAATACGTTGTGTCCCCGTCGTATCCGGGAGATGTCGGCACTTCCACGGCGTTTGCGAGCTGCTCGGGGGTGAAACTCGGGTACTGGGTGTGCACGAAGGCGAAACCCAAGACGGCGTTGAGGTCGGCGAGGACATTGAGGGGGTAGCGTGGATAGTCGCTGACGGCGTCGTATTCCGCGGTGTAGATCGCCGTCGGGTAATCGGTGACCGGGGTCGCGCCGCTGAACGTCATTCCCAGGCTCGGGATGGTCGGATCCGACCCGGGCGGAAAGTCGAAGCGCTCGAAAAAGCCGCCGTTGGGATTGTTGGGATCGCCGAGCAGCACGAAGCTGAGCTGGTCCGGATCCGGATTTATGCCGGCAGATCCGTTGAGAATATTCGTCATTTCCATAGACGCAATAGTGGAGCTCTGCGAGTAGCCGAGGACCGTGACGTGGTTTCCCTCGGCGAGTTGCTGCCCGATCGCCTGGTTGAGAATGCTGACGCCTTGGGCCACAGAGGCATCGAAGGTCAACTCTTTGGGGCCGATCAGTGGATACAAGCCTTCGGGGGTCGCCAAGGGGCCGAGCGTGCATGCCGGCGGGTCGCAATGCAGATACAAGTCGTTGATGCCGTCCACGTAGACCGGGGGCGGTATGGGGATGCCGCTGCCGCCCATGATCACCGCGGTATCGTCACCGAACGCCGCGGCCGCCGTCAGCATCGACGTCAGACCAATCGCCCCACCGGCCAGCAACGCTAACCGTAGCCAACGAGAACCATTGCCCCGCAAAGCGACCTCCTACAACGCGGCCGTTATCTGGCGGTCGAACGCAGCGATGCTAACAACGCTTGTCGGCGTTGGGAATAGTTTCTCTAATCTTTTAGAGTCGCCCTGCCGAGCTACGGGAACAGGCTTGCCACGTCGACGAACGGACTCACCAGGTCAAGCGCAGCGATCAGGGCGCCCTCGCCAACGGTCGCCAGCGCGATCAGGCCTGCCAGCGGAATCAGCGTGACGTTGGCCATGAGTGGATAACCGATCGCCGCGACGAGGTCCCCCTGATCAAGCCAATATGTGAACAGGTCGATGTTTTCGGCTGGGAGCGTGGTGATCAGGGCGTTGACGATGTCCGCGACGGGAACAACAGTCCCGTAAAGATTCGAGGCCGCCTCGCTGAACGCGTTCACGACTCCCTGCAAAGTGTCCGTTGGCGGCGGGAAGGAGATGATGTTGGATATCAACTCCCTCGAGGGGAGCGTCTCCAGCAAATTGAGCACAGGATTGTTCTCCAGCGAGAACAACTCCGACGGGTTGGCCAAGTCACTGATCGCCTTCTGAATCCCCTCTATTGCTCCCGAAACCAGTAGGCCAGGAACCTTTTCCAGGTCATCGAGGCTCGGGAACAGGCCCGCGGGAGTAGGCACGTCGGCGTTCTCATTCACCCAGCCGTACTCCGGGTCGCCGTAGCCCGAGTTCACCAGCACTCGCAAACTAGGTTGCAGCAGATCAGCTATCACCGGACCGGCGACGGGGATGGAGCGCAACGGGTCCAGCAGCGGCAGATTCTCGGTGGGGATCATGTAGTAGGTGGTGGCTCCGTCGTAACCGGCAGACGTCGGCACCTCCACGGCACTCGACAGGTCAGTCAAAATCGGGTACTTGCCGTGGACGAAAACAATGCCCAACAGCGCGTTGAGGTCTGCGAGCAGATTGAGCGGATACCGGGGAAAGTCGGCAAAACCATCGTATTCCGCTGTGTAGATGGCGGTCGGGTAATCGGTGACCGGCGTTGCACCGCCGAAAGTGATACCCAGACTCGGGATGGTGGGGTCGGAACCCGGCAAGATGTCGGCGCGCGTGAGCAAACCGCCGTTGGGGTTGCTGGGATCTCCCAGGAGCACAAAGCTGAGCTGGTCTGGGTCGGCGTCTATGCCGGCAGATCCGTCCGCGAGGTTCGCCATCTCAAACGACGCGATCGTGGCGCTCTGCGAATACCCGAGGACGGTGACGTGATCGCCCTCGGCAAGCTGTCGCTGGATTTCGTTGTTGAGGATCGATACGCCTTGGGCTACCGACTCATCGAATGTCAGCGCCCTGGGTCCTACGATCAGCGGATACAACCCCTCGGGGGTGGTCAGCGGATTTGTGCTGCATGCCGGGGGGTCGCAGTGCAGATAGAGCTCGTTGACAGCTTGGACGAACTCCGGTATCGGAATCGGCATTCCGCTGCCACCCATGATCACCGCGGTGTCGTCGCCGAACGCCGACGACGCGGTCAGCACCGACGTCAGCGCCAACGCGCCGCTGCATGTGCCGGCGAGCACTCCGCGACGCAACCGACGAAAACCCTTGCCCCGCAATGCGACCTCCTGCAACCCGGGCCACATCGGCTTGCCAGTAACCGACTTTTAGAGCTACGTCGGCAGGCTGTGGAAAGTCGTTGTGGCGGGGTCGTATCCGATGTAGATCGGCCCCAGGTTAAAGGGCATGAAACCGGTATTCATGAATTGCCTGTCCGGCACGATGGTTGGGCTGTTCGTCGCAGTCGTCGTGTACGAGTACAGCAGTGTCTGGCCGTCTTTGGTGAACACGTTGATTAGCTGATCCGGCGCCAGGGTCTGGCCAATTGTGCCGCCCTGGTCAAGGGCCCCCTGCGGGATGGTTCCGTAGACGCCGCCGGAGTCGATAATTGTGTTGACAAGCGTCTTGTCCCCGTTACCGACCTGGACGTTGAGGACGGCATTTGCGATGCCGTCAACGGTGACTCCCCCGCTCAGCGGGTCGGGGCCGAACTGCACGTAACCTCCGGGTTCGTTGATGAGCACCCCTTGGCTGAGGTCGCCCGGCAGCGCTGAGATCACGGTAGTGGGGCCGTCGTCGGGACCCACCGCATCGGACGCGATTCCCAACACGCCGACGGCTTCTGCGGGTCGCAAGAAGGCCTCGAAGCTCGGGTACAAGAACCACCCCTGCAGGGTCGTCGGCCACGCAAACAGCTCGACGTCGATGCTGGTCGGGCCGGACACAATGCCATGACCGAAGTCCACGGTCTGCTCCGGCAGCGTGACATAGAAGTACTGGAGGCCGCCGCTGTAAGCGCCGATACCGAAACTGGTGGGGAACGTGAGGTTATCCAGGCCGATTTGGTACCAGGGCACCACCAGGCCATTGGATCCGGTGTCGAGCAGGATGGGTAGCTCTGATCCGCCGCTTATCGAGAGATTGATTATCGGCTCGGTGACCGCGGTCATCGTCAGCGGGATGGCGTTTTCCGGTAGGTCCTCGGCAGCCAGCGCCGACGTTGCGTCGGCGGCCAGTGCGGGCGCCATGATGCTGCTGAGGTCCAGCCCCGAGTCGAGCGTCAGCGTCGGGCTGGGATCCACCGCAGCGACCGATTGTGCGATCGCGTCGATAATCGGGTCGAAGATGTCGTCGAAGTCGGCGTGGGCGCGCGGCGCCGCTGCCAACGGGGTCAAACCCAATGCCAGCAACGCGCCGGCGACCAGGCCAACACCCCACCGACCGATTCGCCCCCTGCGGCGCGGTTGACGACCTCGCATGGCCCAATTCCTTCCGTCGAAGCGCGGCAATTACCCCCAGGACCTTCTCAGCGAAGATTAAGTTACCGACGCGCTTTGTGCGACGCTATTGACAGTCCTGGTGACGCCGTGACTGGAGTGGCTCGTGGGTTCTTGCCAGCTCAGGCGGATGACCTGCACCGCAGCTGCCCGCTGTTGACGCTTACGTCAGTCTGGAGAACTCGGTCCGCAACTGGTCCAGCCGTCGAAGCGTCTCGTCACGCGGCTCGGTCGGCAGTTCGATCAATACGTGCCCGACGCCGACATCCAGGTACCGCTCAAGGTCTTTCGCGCTGTGTTGTCCCGAATGGATGTTGATCACCGGCACGTCGTGGTCGGCGAGTGCCCGCAGTTCGTTCAACTGACCCGACAATGCGTTCGCCGATGGGCTCATCGCGAGCCAGCCGGCGCCCAGCCGTGCGATGCGCTTGAAACTCGCCGGTCCCCCACCCAAATACAGCGGCGGGTACGGCTGCGTCACCGGCTTGGGCCAACAATAGATCGGGTCGAAATCAACGAATTCGCCGTGGAATTCCGCCTGTTCCTGCGTCCAAATCGCGATCATTGCGCGCAGCCGTTCGTCAACTACGCGCCCGCGCACCGCAGGGTCGACGCCGTGGTTGGCGATTTCCTCGCGCAGCCAGCCCACACCCACACCGAAGTGGAACCGTCCCTGCGACACCAGGTCGAGCGACGCGACTTCCTTGGCCGTCAGGATCGGGTCGCGCTGTGGGACCAACGCGATTCCGGTCCCCACAACCAGCTTCTCGGTAGCGCCGGCCGCGGCCGTCAGCGCCACGAACGGATCCAGCGGGCGGTAGTACTTCGGTGGAATCGGGCCACCGCCGGGGTACGGCGTCTTGGCGTTGACCGGGATGTGGGTGTGCTCAGCCACGAACAGCGACTCAAAGCCACGCTCCTCGAGTGCGGCACCCAGCTCGGCTGGGCCGATCCCCTCGTCGGTCACAAATGTCAGGACACCAACTCGCATGCGCGCTTCCTTTCCTCCGCTGACGTGATCCGGCGCACCGCGCCCCACAAGCCGACAGCGATGCCGACGACCGCGCCGCCCAGACCAATGAGCTGCTGGGATCGCTTCATCTGCTGATGAACACTGATCCCGCCGAGCAGATCGGCGGCGTCGGCGCCGGCGGACGCCAGGAACCAACCGCGGGTGTTTTTGCCACGCAGCGCCGCGGTGGTCAGCAGCCCGCCGATCAGGGCGTCGCGGTATCCCATCGACCGCAACAGCAGTCGCGTGGTCGCTGCCGGTTCGGCGGGATCACCCCAGAGTCGATTCGCCCGGACAGGGTCGACGAGAAATGAGATGCCGGACGCGAGCCGGATAGACCCGGCGGCGAGCGCGGCGCGGTCGATGGCCATGCGGGCAGCCTATAGTCGCGGTTACTTGCACACCTCGGAGGAGCTATGCGGGCAGTCGTCATCACTAAACACGGCCCACCATCGGTGCTGACGGTGCAGGATCGTCCGGACCCGCCGTCGCCTTCGGCCGGCCAAGTACGCATTGCGGTGCGTGCGGCCGGGGTGAACTTCGCCGACCACCTGGCCCGTGTCGGGCTCTACCCCGACGCGCCGAAGCTGCCGTGCGTGGTCGGTTATGAGGTGGCCGGGACCATCGAGGCCGTCGGCGACGGTGTGGACCCGGCACGCATCGGCGAGCGGGTATTGGCCGGAACCCGTTTCGGTGGTTACGCCGAGATCGTCAACGCTTCCGCGGCCGACACCATCGCGCTTCCCGAGTCGATGAGTTTCGAGCAGGGCGCCGCGATCCCGGTCAACTATGCGACAGCGTGGGCCGCGCTGCACGGTTACGGTTCGCTGCGTGCCGGCGAACGCGTGCTGGTGCACGCGGCCGCCGGCGGCGTCGGTATCGCGGCCATCCAGCTGGCCAAAAAGGCCGGCGCGATCGTGCACGGCACCGCATCACCGGGCAAGCACAGCAAGCTCACCGAGTTAGGCGTCGATCGCCCCATCGACTACCGGCGCAAGGGCTGGTGGGACGGCTTGGAGCCGTATGACATCGTGCTGGACCCGCTCGGCGGCACGTCGTTGCGACGGTCTTACAACTTGTTGCGCCCAGGCGGACGCCTTGTGGCCTATGGTCTTTCGTCGCTGCAGCAGGGAGAGAAGCGGTCACTGCGCCGGGCGGCGCCCCAGCTATTGGCCATGATCCGCGGGTTCAACCTGGTCAACCAGCTAAGCGATTCCAAGACGGTGATCGGCCTCAACATGCTGCGCCTGTGGGACGACCGCGGCACGATCGAGCCTTGGGTGGGACCACTATCAACGGCACTGGCCGACGGCACGGCATCCCCGATAGTTCATGCGGCGGTGCCGTTCGCGGATGCGCCGGAGGCGCATCGCATCCTCGCTGCGCGAGAAAACGTCGGCAAGGTTGTCCTGGTGCCATAAGAGGCTCAGATCGCCGGCGGAACCGGGCAGTGCAGCACAGCGCACACGGTGCGGACCAGCTCGGCTTCCTCTTGAGTGACGGTCCGGTCGGCCATGACGGTCGCCATGACGGCGTGCACCAGCGCGGCCTTGTCGTCGCCCTCGAGCCCGTCGATCACCGGCCACACGCGTTCGAGCTCGAACACGTCGCGAACCGGCATGAACGCGATCCGCGCGTGCGGGTAGGCCACTGAGATCCCAGCCTGAAATGCCGCGGAAGCGGCCCGGGGATCGCTGTTGCCGGCCTGCGCGAGCAAAGCGATCAGACAGGCGACTGCGTTTTGGGCGCTGGCCAGGCTTTGCCGCTTGCTCTTCCACGGCGAAGCCGATGTCAACGCCTCGTGCAAGCCGACGAAAACCAATGTGCCAAGGCAGTATTCAAAGAGGTCGATCTGACCGTCGGCGTTGATGAGTTCGCCGAGCACGGTAGTCATCAGCTGGGTGTCGCCCTCGGCACGGTTGCGCAGAGCCGGGAACGCGATCGACGCGACGGGCAGACGCAGGCTCGGGTCTAAGCGCACCAATTCCCCACCGCACCGCCATGACTCGTCGGCGAGTTGTTTGCCGTGATACCGGGCCACGATCTGATACTGCGCCCGCCGGACATTTTCCTTGCGATCGAAGACGAGGCCGTAGATCAGTGGAACCGCGGTGGCGGGATTGTGCGCAAGGTCGGCAATTCGCTGCGGGATGGCTTTGTGCATGCGGATTCCCGCGTGATACGACGCGGCGGTCGGATTACCAACGGCCGCTGCGTATTCGCGGGTGTCGACGCGGCGCGGAGCAGCTCGCTCTACCGGCTGTTCGGCCAAGCCCATCCGCTGATCCTCTTGCAGGCCGTCCGGCGGCTGATGCGACCAGCGCTGCCGCAGCTCATCGAGGTTGCTTGGCGTGAAGCCGGGTTCGAGCGCCTGAATGCGTTTGATCAGAGGTGGGTGAGTCGCGTAGAGCGACGACAAGGTCATGCCCTCACCGAACAGCATGTGGCTGACGTTTTCGGCTTTCGGGGTGCGCAAGCGCGAGCCGGCCTCGAGTCCGCCGATTTTCTTCAGCGCTCCTGCCAATCCGCTTGTCTGCCGGGTGTATTGGACCGCGGACACGTCCGCGAGATATTCCCGTTGACGACTGACAGCCGCTTTGATCAACCGGCCGAAGAAGACCCCGATCCAGCCGGCCACTAGAACAACCAACCCCAAGACCCACAGCGGCAGGGCGTTGTCGCGGCCTCGACCGCGCCCGCTGTCCGAATACCACAGCATGCGACCGACAACCGACAACGCGGTGATGCCGGCCAACACGCCGATGAGCCTCAGGCTCAACCGCATATCGCCATTGACGATGTGGCTGAACTCGTGTGCGATCACACCCTGGAGCTCGTCACGGTTGAGCCGGTCCAGCGAGCCTTGGGTGACGCACACCGCCGCATCGGCCGGCGTGTACCCGGCGGCGAACGCGTTGATCCCGCTCTCCTGTGGCAGGTAATAGAGCACGGGCACTGGTGTGCTCGATGCGATGGCGATTTCTTCGACGACGTTGCGGTACCGCTTGAGATTTGGATCTGTCGGCATGTCCGGCACCCGCACTGCACCCAGGCTTTCGGCAACCTTGGTCCCGCCCCCACGACGCAGCGACAGCGTCTTGACAATCGACACTGTGCCAATCATCAGCAGCACAGCGGCGCTCACGAAGAGCAAGACGCCGACCAACCGCTCCGGCGTGGCCCGGCCCCCGTACATGATTCCTGCGAGGACAGCGAGATCCACCATCGCGGTGATTCCCAGTACTGCCAAGATGAATAGCAATACCAACCTTTTCGATGCGCCGCGCACCTGCCGCTGACGCTCGAAGAAGTCCATCGCCTAATCAGAACTCAACGTGCAGGACTTCACGCACCTCCGGACCGGTCGCCTCCAGCGGTGCTGCCGCGGTGAAGCCGAACATGCCCGCGAACAGGGCAGCCGGGAACACTTCGCGCTTGTTGTTGTAACTCATGACCGCGTCGTTGTAGGCCTGGCGGGCGAACGCGACGCGGTTCTCCGTCGAGGTCAGTTCCTCCGAAAGCTGCATCATGTTCTGGTTGGCTTTGAGGTCGGGATACGCCTCGCTCAACGCGAACAGCCTGCCGAGCGCTCCACTTAGCGCGCCCTCGGAGGCTGCCAGCTGACCCATCGCATCGGGATCGCCCGGCTTGGCGGTGGCTGCCGCCTGTGCAGAAATGGCGGAGTTGCGCGCTTGGATGATCGCTTCGAGCGTGCCGCGCTCGTGCGCCAGGTAGGCCTTGGCGGTTTCGACGAGGTTCGGGATCAGGTCGTGCCGCCGGGTCAGCTGAACGTCGATCTGCGCGAACGCGTTCTTGTAGCCGTTCCGCGAACGGACCAATCCGTTGTAGACGCTCAGCGCAACTATCACGAGGATCGCGACGATTACGCCGACGACAATAAGGGCGATGACCACGTGCTCCACCTTTGCTCTCGACACCAACGGTTCTCAACATGGTCGCTCAGATGCTTGTGCGATAGAGAGCAAATAGGCACTTTCCAACTGGAGCGAGACTCGCTAGTTTCTTCTGAGTCGCTCTGCTAACTTGCAGGCGCCTTGAGGCTCAAGTAAGCCACTATCCCCTGAGCCACCGCCGCCGCGAATTTCGCGCGCCCTTCGGGACTGCCCATTTGAGCGGCCTCGTCGGCGTTCTTCATGTTGCCGAGCTCGACTAAGACCGCCGGGTATTCGGCTAGATTCAGTCCGGCAAGGTCGGCGCGGCCATACAGACCGTTCGACCCAACATAGGTCGATGGCTGCAGGTCGGCCGCGGCCAGCGAATCACGCATGGTTTCCGCCAACTGCACGGCGGGCCCGGCCTGCACGTCGTTGAGCGGCGGACTGGAGTAGTTCACGTGGAATCCGCGGCCGGTTGGCGGTCCCGCGTCGGCGTGGATACTGACAATCGCGTCCGGGTGCATCGCGTTCGCCAACGCAGCCCGCTGATCGACGCAGGGCCCCACGGAATTGTCGCCATCCCGGGACATTTGAGTACGCACACCCATCTGGCTGAGCGCGTCGCGGACACGCAGCGCGACATCCCAATTGAAGGCATGCTCGGCATAGCCGCCGTCGGTCGCGGTGCCACTGGTGTTGCACTCTTTCGTGCCACCGCGCCCGTTCGGGACCTGCCGTGTCAACGACGAGTCGGCCACACCGTTGTGGCCCGCATCTAAAAAGACCGTCGTTCCAGCGATATTCGGCGCCGCTGATGCGCGCGGTTCAATTCCGGCCGTCATGGCGACACCCGCAACCACTAGTGCGATGGCGATCAATCTGACTGACACTAATGACGGTCCCACTGCCCGAAATCGGCTGCAAGCACATCGTCGACGTCCACGTGAATGCCGCCCAGCAGAGGACCCGGGCTCGACGGGGTGTTGACCACCGCCTGATAGAGCACCGCCCGGGATTCGCGCTCACCGTGTGACCACGCCGCTGTCTGCCACGCCCACCAGTGGCCTGCAGTAGTGGAGCGCCCGATAACGCCGTCTTCGATTGCCCACCCACACGCCCGTGAATGCCCATAGATACCGGTGCGATCAACACCAAGCACCGAATTGATGCCTCGAAACCACTCGACCGCAACGCTTTTCCATGTTTTGAGGTCGATGTCCTCATCGACACTGAAGAAGATCGGCGCCGAAGCGCCACCTCCGGCCGCAGCGTGTAGTCGTTGAGCCGTCTGAGCGTCTGCGAGGCCGCCGTCACGGCCGCGGGTGAAATCCGATGGATCCGGCCAACCAGGCTTGCCGTATTGGAAGTTACTGACAATCTGAAGTCCGGCCGTGCGTAGCTCATCCGCGTACTGACGGGTGACCGGCTTGAAATCGAAATTTGCATCCGGCCGGGACTCGGATACAAAGACCACTGCGCCGTCGTAACCCGCGGCCTTGATCTGATCGGCCGGGACCAGTCGTTCGGTGAAATCGATCAGCTTGCCGTTTGCGGCAAAAGCCCGCGGGGCGTCGAACACGGCGGCCAGCGTTCCCGAGCCCGCAAGAATTGGCGACAACAAGGCAGATTTGAGGACTTCGCGCCGCGAAAAGACCAGCCGCCGGTCAGGCTTTCGAGCAAGCACTCGTCACCTCAATCGTCATCTGCGTCTTGTCAAGCATTACTCCGCCGGCAGCTTGAGCACCCGATTATCAATGAAGTCGGTGACGTAGACACTGCACGCGTGGTCCAAGGCCACACCGACAGGACCCTTGAGGCCGGTAAACGGTAACTCGACCTGGCTGCTCGACCCCGCCGGAAGTTTGAGCACTCGGGCGTTGAGGTTGTCGGCGACGTAGACGTTGCCGGCAATGTCCGCGGCCACACCATAGGGGTTGTTCAGCCCGGTGAACGGGAGCTCGACCTGGGTGTTCGATGCGGTAATCAGTTTGAGCACGCGGTTGTTCGTGGAGTCGGTGACGTAGACATCGCCGGCAACGTCCACTGCCACCGCGTTGGGAAAGCGTAGGCCGGTAAATGGCAGCTCAGTCGGGGTGTCCGAGTTCGCGGCCAGTTGCAAAACCCGGTTGTTGGTGGCGTCGGCGATGTAGACGTTGCCGGCCGCGTCGATTGCCACGCCTAGCGGCAAGACCAGGCCGGTGAACGGCAGGTCGACCGGTTCGGTCGAGCCCGCCGGCAGTTTCAGCACCCGGTTGCTGTAGTCGGTGAGGTAGACATGGCGGTCGATGTCCACCGTGAGACTCGCCGGACCAGTCAGACCGGTGAACGGCAGCTCGACCTGCGTATTCGAACCTGCGGGCAATCTGAGCACCCGCACGTTACTGAAGTCGGCGACGTAGACGTCGCCGGCGACGTCCACCGCAACCCCCGAGGGATTGATCAGGGCGGTGAATGGGAGCACCTCCTGGGATGGCAACGGACGATCCACAGTTGGCGTGCTGGCCGGGATCGTGTCTGCGAGATTTCGGCCCGAAGCAGTGAGTGCGCGCTGGGCGGCAACGGCCAGCTCGCGGGCGCTGGCGTAGCGATCAGCCGGCTTTTTGGCCATCCCCCGCGCGATGACCTCGTCAAAACCCTCCGGGATGTGTGGTCGTCGTTGGCACGGGCGCGGGATCGGCGCCGTCAGATGCGCGGTGATCAGCGCGGGCAGATCCCCGGTCGCGTATGGCGGGCAGCCGGTCAGGCATTCATACAGCACACACGCAAGGGCGTAGATATCGGTGCTGTGACTCACCTCGGCGTGGCTGAGACGCTCAGGAGCCATGTAGGCAAACGTGCCCATCGTGGTACCAGAGCTGGTAAGGCTGGCGTCATTAGCGGCATTGGCGAGCCCGAAATCCACCAGGCAAGCGAAGTCATCCGCGGTGAGCAGGATGTTGGCCGGTTTGACGTCGCGGTGCACCATCTGGGCGTTGTGGGCGGCATCGAGAGCGGCCGCGACCTGGCGCACGATCGCCACCGCCCGGGGCGGGCTCAGCGGTCCCTCGTTGGCCAGCACATCCTGAAGGTCGGTGCCCTCGACCAGGCGCATGTCGATGTAGAGCTGACCGTCGATTTCCCCGCAGTGATGGATGGGCACAACGTGCGGGTCGTGCAACCGTCCGGCATGCCGGGCCTCCCGGAACAGCCGCTCTCTGAACACCTCGTTTCGCGAATACGGAGCCGTGATCAATTTCAAAGCGACCAGGCGGTCCATCACGGTGTCTTCAGCCTCATACACGTCGCCAAACCCGCCGCTGCCCAGCAGCCGCCTAAGCAGATAGTGGCCGAACCGTGAACCCGCCCGCGGCCCCAGCGGGCCATCAGCCGGCTCGTTCACTACGCGATCACCCCTCAGCATGCGACGGTCGAAAACCTTCAGGCCATCAAGTATGCGATCGCCTACCGACACCGAAGACAATTTCGGGAACCTGCTGGCAATAACAGTTGGTTGGATATGAATATGCGACCCGGTGCAGTTATTTGCGCCGCTCGTTCGGAATTTTGCGATCGAGCCCGAAGTGGACGCGGGGCGCAGCAGAATGGGAGAACCCGAGCCCCCCGGTTGGACTGAAAGGCTGGTAACGCAATGGGGGAGTCCGGTCTGGACTTCGGCGTTTTGGGACCGCTGCAGCTGAGCGCGAACGGCACCCCCGTGGCGTTGGGCGCCCCGAAACAGCGCGCGGTGCTCGCCATGCTCGTGCTGAACCGCAATCGACCTGTTGGTGTCGAGGAATTGATCGATGCCGTGTGGGACGAATCGCCGATACCGGCAGCGCGCGCAACCATCCAGTCCTATGTATCCAACCTGCGCCGAGTTTTGTGCAGCGCCGGGTACGACGGGCGCAGCCTGCTGGCCAGCGCACCGCCGGGGTATCGACTCAACATCGCAGATCCTGATTGCGATCTGGGGCGTTTCATCGCCGCAAAGACCGCGGGAGTAAACGCGGCCGCTGCGGGACGATTCGAACAGGCCAGCCGCCATCTGGCGGACGCGCTGGCCGAATGGCGCGGGCCGGTCCTCGAAGACCTGCGTGATTTTGCTTTCGTCGAGCGATGGACCCCCGCGCTGACCGAAGACAAACTGCTCGCGTACACCGCCTTCGCCGAAGCTGAAATCGCATGCGGACGCGCCTACGGCATTATCGGTGAGCTCGAAAAACTCACCACCGAGAACCCTTACCGTGAACCGCTGTGGCAGCAGCTGATCACCGCTTATTACGACGCCAAACGCCAATCCGACGCTCTGGACGCCTACCAGCGACTAAAAGCGACGCTGGCCGACGAATTGGGCATCGACCCCAATCCCGCGGTCAATGCCTTGTATGAACGGATCCTGCGCCAAGAACCTTTAGACACCAAACGAGCCGCACAAACCAGCGCCGTGAAGACCATTGCCACCTCCGCAGTGCCCATGGCGCAGCCCCGTCAAGATGCGGTGGCAGAGCTGTGCGACACCGCCGGACGCCGCTACCCCCTGGAATCGGCGGACACCCGGATCGGGCGTCTCGCGGACAACGACATCGTCCTGGGCGACCAGGAAATCAGCCGCCACCACGCCGTAATCATCGACACCGGAACGAAGTTCATGATTATCGATCTGCGATCGGCCAACGGCGTCGAGGTGCGGGGCCAGCGGATCGCCGCCAGCGCGGACCTCTCCGACGGCGACCGTATCCGGATCGGGCACCACGAGTTCGTCTTCCACGTTCGTCCACGCTAGAGAAAGTCCGCGCCCAACTCTGCTGGTCCGGTGCCCGGGCACGCCGACGCAAGAATTTCTCAAGGATCTGTTGAGAACCTCTCAATGTGCGTGCCGGGACCTATCGGTGCTCGCCCAAGGGTGTGCTGGCACCCGGCTGAGGAGGGGTCTGCCGGGTGTCATCCCCAAGCTAGCGCTGAGGTCTGCAGACGCTCGAGAAATGGTGGCATAAAGCAGATTTGAGGACTTCGCCTCGCGACGGAAAACTACGTCCGTATCGTGAGGCCATGGATGCGCCTGGCCCCGAACGGCCCGACCACTGCCCGGATTGCGTCAACCGTCGTCAGCTGCTGCGCCTGGCGGGCAGCGTCGGTTTGGCGTCAATGGTCAGCGCCTGCTCGACCGCGACCACACCGCGAACGGACCGTGTCTCAGCGTCTCCCGTCGGCCTGACGACCAGACCGGCAGCACCCGTCACACCGCCCCCGCTTGCCCCGAGCACCGGTTCACCGCTACTGCTGTGCCGGGATGCATGGGGCGCGCGCCCCGCCCGCCCCGGGGGAAGGCGCCACACCATCACCCGTTTGACTCTCCACCACGAGGCCGTGGTCCTCGGCGAAAACCGTAATGCCCCAGGCCGGTTGCGCCAGGACCAGCGATACCACCAGGACCAGCTGGGCTGGATCGACATCGCATATCACGTCGGCGTCGACCGTGATGGCAACATCTACGAGCTGCGGAGCACCGAGCTTGCCGGCGACACCGCGACGGACTACGACACCACCGGCCATTTTTTGGTCCTGTGCGAAGGCGACTTCGATCAAGAAACCGTGTCGGAGGCACAGCTTCACAGCACCGCTGCTGCGTTCGCATGGGCCGCCCAGACCTTCGGGGTCACGAGCGCCACGCTGGCCGGGCACCGGGACCTGGCCCGGACGTCGTGCCCGGGCGCAAACCTCTATGCCCACCTCGCCTCCGGTGACCTCAAACGCCGCATCGATGGCCTGCTTGCCGCCGGCCGGGTGGATCTACAGCGCTATTGCGGGCCCGACGCTGCCGCACGAGTCGCAGCGATCGAGAACGGCGGCCCGTGACGAAGTCGTATCCCAGCAACTAAATACCGACGCAGCTCACGCCCACTATTCTTGGCACTCAGAATTGTCAGCAAATCGGGGCGCTCAGACCCTGGATCGGCGGTGCTCGGATGGCGGCGGGCGTGGCGTGCGGATCGTGCGGCACCGGTCTGCGCGCGGAGGCCAAGTTCTGCGACCGATGCGGTGCCCCGACCGCGGCTATTGCCGATACCGCTGAGTACAAACAGGTGACGGTCCTGTTCGCCGACGTAGTGCGCTCGATGGACATCGCGGCCGCCCTGGATGTAGAGCGGTTGCGCGAAATCATGACCGAGCTCGTGGAGCGGGTGACCGCGGTGGTCCGCCGCTACGGCGGCGGAACCGTGGAATACACCGGCGACGGCGTGATGGCGATCTTCGGTGCCCCGGTGGCGTTGGAGGATCACGCTTTTCGGGCGTGTCTGGCCGCGCTTGGCATTCAGCAAGAGGTGAACCGGTTGGCGACCGAGGTGCACCGCCGCGACGGCGTGGCGCTGCGGCTGCGCGTGGGCCTCAACTCGGGTCGGGTGATCGCCGGTGAGGTCGGTTCGGGGCCGCTGAGGTACGCGGCGACCGGTGAGCCGGTGGGAATGGCGCAGCGGATAGAGTCCGTTGCCCCGCCTGGTGGGGTGATGCTTTCGGAATCGACCGCCCGCCTGGTCGAGCACAGCGTGATGTTGGCTGAGCCGGATTGGGTGTGCATCAAGGGAGCCGACGAGCCGGTGTGCGCCCGCCGACTGCTGGGGATCGGCCCGCGCCATCCCCCGGTCGGGCGCACCGAGGCGAGCTTGATCGGTCGGCGCTGGGAGATGGCTGCCCTCGACGCCATAATCGACCGCGCCGTCGGGGGCCGCGGTGGCGTGGTTCATGTGGTGGGACCGCCGGGCATCGGCAAGTCCCGGATGGCCCGCGAGGCCGCGAACGCCGCAGCCGGTCGCGGGGTGCAGGTGGTGTGGGCATTCTGCGAATCGCACGCCCGCGACCTCTCGTTTCACGTGGTCGCGCGACTGCTACGGGCAGGCAGCGGTGTCGCCGACCTCGACGGCCAAGCCGCCCGCACGCGGGTCCGGGATCAATTTCGCGACGCCGACCCGCAGGACCTGCTGCTGCTTGATGATCTGCTGGGCATCGCCGACCCGAACGTGGCACTGCCCCAGATCGATCCCGACGCGCGGCGACGCCGGCTGACCGCGCTGATCAACGCCGCATCGTTGGCGCGCACCGAACCGGTGCTGTTCATCGTCGAAGATGCCCAGTGGATCGATGCGGTCAGCGAGGCGATGATCGCCGATTTCCTCACCGTCGTTCCCCACACGGCGTCGGTGGTGTTGATCACTGCCCGCCCCGAGTACCAAGGGCCGTTGATGCGGGCGCCCGGCGCCCAGACGATAGCGCTGACCGCCCTGCGCGACTCGGAGACGGTGGCGCTGCTCGCTGAGCTGCTGGGTGCGGATCCCTCAGCGGGCGGACTGGCCGCGATCATCGCCGAACGAGCCGCCGGGAACCCGTTCTTCGCCGAGGAGATGGTTCGCGAGTTGGCCCAGCGCGGGGTGCTGAGCGGCGCGGCGGGGAGCTATGTCTGTCACACCGACGTCGCCGAGGTGAGCGTGCCGGCCACGGTGCAGGCGACCATCGAAGCCCGCATCGACCGGCTCAGCGCCCCGGCCAAGCGGACATTGACCGCGGCGTCGGTGATAGGCGCCCGCTTCGAAGCCGAGCTGCTGGCCGGGCTGGGGGTCGATGCGGTGGTCGACGAGCTACTCGGCGCGGAACTGATCGATCAGGTGCGGTTCACCCCAAGCGCCGAGTACGCCTTCCGGCATCCGCTGATCCGCGCGGTTGCCTACGAATCGCAACTGAAAGCGGACCGCGCCAGGCTGCACCAGCACGTCGCGTCCGCGATCGAATCACACGACCCGGCGGCGGCGGATGAAAATGCCGCGTTGATCGCCGAACACCTGGAGGCCGCCGGGGATCTGCGCGCCGCGTACCAGTGGCACATGCGCGCCGCCAACTGGGCGACTTACCGCGACATCGTCGCGTCGCGACGAAGCTGGGAGCGCGCCCGAGCGATCGCCGACGCGCTTCCCGCCGAGGATCCCGACCGGACAGCGATGCGCATCGCGCCGCGCACCATGCTGTGCGGGATCGCCTGGCGAATCCAGATGGATGTGGCGGGTGATCGCTTCGATGAATTGCGCGAGCTGTGCAGCACAGCCGGCGACAACGCGTCACTGGCCATCGGCATGGCCGGACTGGTGCTGGATCACGCATTCAAGGGCCGGATCCGCGAGGCGTCGCAACTGGCGTCGGAAGCCATGGTCCTCGTCGAGTCGATCGGCGATGCGACGTTGACGGTCGGGCTGTCGTTTCCGGTGACCTATGCCAAAGCACAAAGCGGCGAGTGGGATGTCTTGCTGCGATGGTCCCAGCGGGCCATCGAGCTGGCCGACGGAGATGCGTCCAAAGGGAACTTCATCATCGGTTCTCCGTTGGCGCTGGCCTTGGTGACACGGGCTGCCGCCCGGTATTGCCTGGGTCGCCCAGGATGGCCAGACGACCTGCGGCACGGCATGAGCATGGCCCGCAGCGCCGACCCGTTGTCCTACGCCACGGTGGTCACCTACGTCTACTTCCCCGGAATTGCGTTCGGCGTGCTGAGGCCCCACGACTCGGCCCTGCGCGAGATCGAGGATGCGCTGGGAATTGCCGAACGATCCGGTGATGACCTGGCGGTGGTCTGGGCCCGGGTTACGCTGGGCCACGCGCTGGTACACCGCCAGACGGATGCGGAGCGTTCCAGCGGACGGAAGCTGCTCACGGAGGCCAGCGAAGCGTTCCGGCGCCGCGGACACTCGTTGTCCGAGTTGCCGCTCGTCAACGCGTACTTGGCGCGTGAGAAGGCCCGCCGTGGAGATCGCCACGAGGCCATACCGCTCATGCGCGCCGCTGTCGGTGACCGGGTCAGCGACAGACAACCGCTGGCGTGGGGCTACGCCATTCCTGCGATAGGCGTTCTGGCGGAGACGCTGCTCGAGAATGGGACCGAGTCCGACGTGGCGCAAGCCGAGGCCATGATCGAGCGGTTAGCGTCTGCTCCAGCCGACGACGATCTGGCGATGCGCGACATCTGGCTGCTGCGGCTGCGCGCGCTGGCGGCCCAGGCCCGCGGCGACGACGTTGCCCACCGGGACTTGGTGAATCGGTACCGCGCGATGGCGGAAAGGCTTGGCTTCGAAGGACACATCGCCTGGGCCGAGACGATGCTCGGCAATTGGCCGACCCATCCGTGATGCGCTCCGCACCGCATTACATCGGAGCCCAATAACGCCGTACTTTGCTGGTGAAAGCCCTATTCTGGGCAATCAAGATTGTCGGGGCCCTGGATCGGTGGTGCTCGGATGACGGCGGGCGTGATATGCGGGTCATGCGGGGCTGGGCTGCGGGAGAAAGCCAAGTTCTGTGACGAGTGCGGTTCCCGGATTGCGTCTTCTGCCGACACCGCCGAGTACAAGCAGGTGACGGTGCTGTTCGCCGACATGGTGCGGTCGATGGACATCGCCGCGGCCGTGGACGTGGAGCGGTTGCGCGAGATCATGACCGAGATGCTGGAGCGCCTGGCATCGGTGGTGCAGCGCTACGGCGGCGGGCGCGTGGAGTACACCGGCGACGGGCTGATGGCCATCTTCGGCGCGCCGGTTGCGTTGGAGGATCATGCTTTTCGCGGGTGCCTTGCCGCGCTGGCCATGCAGCAGGAGGCCAACCGGTTGGCGGAAGAAGTCCAGCGCCACGATGGGGTGGCGCTGCGGTTGCGGGTGGGCCTGAATTCGGGTCGGGTGATCGCCGGTGAGCTCGGTTCGGGCTCGCTGGGGTACCGAGCCGTCGGCGAGACGGTCGGGTTTGCCCAGCGGATGGAATCGGCGGCTCCCCCCGGTGCGGTGATGCTCTCGGAGTCGACCGCACAGCTGGTCGAGCACCTCGCGATGCTGGGCGAACCGGAGTCAGTGCGCGTCAAAGGCGCCGACGAACCGGTGCGCGCGCGCCGGCTAGTGCGGATCGGCCCGCGAGAGGGGCTGGTCGGGCCCGCCGAGACAAGCCTGGTCGGGCGGCGCTGGGAGATGGCGGCCCTGGAGGCCATGCTGGACCGCGCGGTCGGCGGTCGCGGCGGTGCGGTGACGGTCATGGGACCGCCGGGCATCGGCAAAAGCCGGGTGGCCCGCGAGGTTGCGGCATTGGCCGCCGGTCGCGGGGTCGAGGTGTATTGGGCGTTCTGTGAGTCGCATGCCGTTGACATCTCCTTCGGCGTGGTGGCGCAGGTGCTGCGATCGGCCAGCGGCGTGGCCGGCCTTGACGGTCCCGCCGCCCGCGCGCGGTTGCACGCTGCGATGCCCGATGCCGACCCGCAAGATCTGCTGCTGCTAGAGGACCTGCTCGGCGTCGCCGACCCTGAAGTGCCGCTGCCGGCGATCGATCCGGATGCCCGTCGGCGCCGGTTGAGCGCATTGGTCAATACCGCGGCGCTGGTGCGCACCCGACCGGTGCTCTACATCATCGAGGACGCCCATTGGATCGACGCGGTCAGCGAGTCCATGCTGGCCGATCTGTTCACCGTCATCCCGCGCACCCCGTCGATGGTGCTGATCACCACCCGCCCCGAGTACCGGGGAGCGCTGACCCGAGCACCCGGCTTCCAGACGATAGCGCTTGGGCCACTGGGTGATTCGGATATTGCAGCACTGATGAGCGAACTCCTGGGCACCGATCCCTCGGTCAGTGAGCTAGCGGCGATCATCGCAGAACGGGCCGCGGGCAACCCGTTTTTCGCCGAAGAGATGGTGCGCGAGTTGGTGCAGCGCGGAGTGCTGAGCGGTGCGCGCGGGAGCCACGTCTGCCAGGCGAATGTTGCCGAGTTGAGTGTGCCGGCCACGGTGCAGGCCGCCATTGAAGCGCGCATCGACCGACTGGCCCCCGCAGCCAAGCGCACTTTGACCGCGGCCTCGGTGATCGGTGCCCGCTTCGAAGCCGAGCTGCTGGTCGCGCTGGGAATCGATCCGGTGGTCGACGACCTGTTGCGCGCGGAACTGATCGATCAGGTGCGGTTCACTCCAAGGCCCGAGTACGCCTTTCACCATCCGCTCATCCGCACAGTGGCCTACGAATCACAATTGAAATCCGATCGCGCCCAATGGCACCGGCGCCTGGCCGCCGCGATCCAACAACGCGAGCCGGGCTCGGTAGAGGACAACGCGGCGCTGATCGCCGAACATCTCGAGTCTGCGGGCGATCCGCACGCGGCATACGACTGGCACATGCGCGCCGCCGCGTGGTCGACCATCCGCGATCTCGACGCCGCCCGGCTCAGTTGGGAGCGGGCACGCCGCATCGCCGACACCCTGCCTGCCGACGACCCCGGTCAGCTGTCGATGCGCATCGCCCCCCGCACCATGCTGTGTGCCACCGAGTGGCATGGCCGATTTGTCCAGGACCGCCGGAGCCGCTTCGCGGAGCTTCGGGAGTTGTGCACCGCGGCCGGGGACAAGGTCTCGCTGGCCATCGGCATGTCCGCGCTGGCCAGCGAGCTGGCCTACGCCGGGCGCTCCCGCGAGGGCTCGCGGCTGGTCTCCGAACAGTTGGCGCTGCTCGAATCGATCGGGGATCCCACCTTGACCGTGGGGTTGGCGATCGTGGTACTCCTCAACTGGGCCGATAGCGGTGAATTCGACAAAATCTTGCGGTGGTCGCAGACCGTCATCGACCTGGCCGCCGGTGATCCCGCCATGGGAGCGGACTTCGGTATCGGATCGCCTCTGGCGGTCACGTTGACATGGCGCGGCATCGCTCGATATTGGCTCGGCCGCCCTGGGTGGCGCCAAGACTTTCAAGACGCCGTCGATATGGCCCAAAACAGCGACCCGGCAACCCTCGCGACCGTCGTGGCCTGGACCTATGGTTGGTCGATTCACTACGGGGTCCTTCGAGCCGATGACTTCAAGGTGCAAGCGATCGAGGGGGCGGTGCAGACCGCCGAGAGGGCCGGCAACGACACCGCACTGAGCGTGGCCAAGTACGGTTTAGGTGGCGTGCTGCTGATGAGCGACGCAGCGGCCGACCGGCGTCGCGGGCTGGAGCTGATTTCGCAGGCCCGCGATATCTGGCAACGCAAGCGGGTCGGCCTTCAGATGCTCCAGATCGTCGAATCGTGGACCGCCCGAGAGAGGGCCGGGCAAGGCGACCGCGATGCCGCCATAGCGGTGATGCGGAAAGCCGTAGACGAGCTACACCAAGCAGAACGGCTCGGTCTTGGCCTTCTGGGCACCGGCTTTCTGGTGGAGGCGCTGCTCGAGCGTGGTGCCGAGGGCGATCTGGCCGAAGCGCAGGCTGAGATCGACCGGTTGACGAAACTGCGGGCCGATCAAGGTCCGGCGATGCGCAAGATCACGCTGTTGCGGCTGCGTGCACTGCTTGCCCGCGCCCGCGGCGACGACGTTGGCTACCGGGACTTGGTGAATCGCTACCGCGAAATGGCGGAATCGCTTGGCTTCGAAGGACATATCACCTGGGCCGAGGCGATGATCGAATGCACAGAATAGCCTCGGCCTAAGTGGGTAAATCAATGCGGCACGCGCCGGCATCGTCGAAGATGCTCTGCCAGTTGGGCGATGTGCCGTGTACGTGCATCTCAGCGGCTGACAATAAGAACCGCGACATCCCACCTTCGTTACGCCGAAGCGTTCCGACCACACTGTGGTCGTTGCGGCAGTCCTGCAATGATTCGTGGATACCCGCAACCAACACCGGATGCGGACTCGATTCGACGAACGTACGGTAACCATGTTCGTACGACCACCAAATGGCTTGTTCGAACAACACCGGTTGGCGCAGATTGGCGAACCAGTAGTCGCCGTCCAGGATGCTCGGGTCAATTCCGGCGCCGGTGACCGCCGATATGAACTCGATCTCGCCGGTCCGCGGCTGCAGCCCGGAAAGCAACTCCCGCAATGGCTCCTGCAGTGCCTCGACATGTGCCGAATGCGAGGCGTAGTTGACGGGAATCCGCATGGCCGGCACATCTTCGCGCTCGCACACGATCGTCAGCTCGTCCAATACCGTCGCGTCGCCACTCACCACAGTTAGAGACGGGCTATCCTGCGCGGCAACGCAAATCAACTGAGTCCATGGCTCGATGAGCGCAAACACCTCCGCGACAGGCCGTGCGATCGAGACCATACCGCCGGTTCCAGCGATTGCCCTGATCGCTCTGCTACGCAGACACACCACCTTCGCCGCGTCTCGCAACGACAAGGCACCCGCGACATAGGCCGCCGCGATCTCACCATGCGAATACCCGAGGACGGCGTCTGGCTGAATGCCCAGCGCTCGCCATTGCGCCGCCAACGACACCATCACCGCAAACAGCACGGGCTGCACAACGTCGACACGGTCCATGCTGACGAGACCGACCCCTCGTACGGTCTCGAGCAAGGACCAGTCAACGAATTCGGCGAAAGCGGCGTCGCATAGCCGCATTTGGGCGTCGAAAGCCGGCGCGGAGTCCAGCAACTCGACAGCCATCCCGGGCCACAGCGATCCCTGACCCGGAAAAACGAAGACGATTCCGCCTGTGGCAGCAGCCTTTCCAGTGACCGTATTCGGCGCGGGCGTACCAGAGGAGAGAGCAGCCAATCCACTCATCAACTCGTCACGGTGGGCTCCGACGACTACGGCGCGGTGGTCAAACGACGCCCTGGTGGCGGTCAACGAGTAGGCAACATCCTTCGGATCCGCGTCTGGGCGCTGCTCGACGAACGCCCGCAACCGGGCAGCTTGCTCAGCCAACGCAGCCGTCGACTTCGCTGACAACACCCACGGCATGGCCGATGGGCTCATGTCCACGTCTAGCCCTGCGCCCACCGGGCCACCGTGCGGTGCACTTCTTCGTCTGAACCCCTGACCTGCGCAATCACCCGCAAGTTCAGGTCGTAGCGGGTGGCGATCCAGCCGGTGCAGCCTTCGCGGTCGACGCGCAGCAGGGTGCCGTCCTTAGCCCGTTTGTGGCCGGTGGCGTGTGGGCGGATCGTCGTAGCGGCGCCGCAACCGGCGAGCTTTGCGTTACCCACGTCGTTCCTCCGTCCACGTCCTGGTGTCAGCCTCCGCGATGAAAATCGTCGGTCACCTGCGGTGGAACCAGCCCAGTAGCGCTCTACTGAGCTTTTGCCGAGTCTCGGCGCGGCCCTACTTAGATTGCGGTCGTAGCAACGCAGCCAGTTCGTCGCGGCTGGTCGTTCCGGTCTTCGCCATCGCCTGGTAGATGTGGCTTTCGACGGTGCGCACGGAAACCGTCAATCGCTCGGCGATCGCGCGGTTTGACAATCCCTCACCGATCAGCATCACGATCTCGCGTTCGCGATGGGTCAGCGGCAACGACCCTGTGGTCTGACGAAGCGCCGGCGTATCGACCCCGCCGCATTGTTCGGCCAGGCTGGCGGCCCGCGCCGCACATCCCAGCGCCGATCCGCGTAGGTCTTGGCTGCGATACGCGACGGCGGCGTGCGCGGCCGCGTCGACAGCTGCGACCAGATCGCCCATGCTTTCGAATTCTTCTGACACCACAGCCAACTGGGCGGCGTCGCTGTTGCGCAGCGCCTCGGCGAACCGCACAACCAGACCGACACGCGGCCCCTCGACCATTGATCCGAGCTCGTGCAACCTGGTTGTGCTGGTGCAATCACCGAACTGCACGGCGGTCTGCAGGCATAGCACTTCCGCCGCGAACTGCCCCTCAGCACGGGCCCTTTCGGCCGCTGCCAACGAGATGGCGATCGCCTCGCTGACGGCGCCCTGGTCCGCGGCCAGCCACGCCCGAGCCAGGCTCAATTCATAATCGAGCGACCGGAACGCGCGTCGTTGTTTGTCCAGGCCGGCAAGCGCTGCCGCGGCCTCGCCAGTCGAACCCCGCATGGCCAGCGCTGTCGCGCGCGGGACCTGATAGCGGTACCCCCAGCCCAGCGCATGCGTGGCGGCCAGTCCTGTTGCTGCCTGCTCGAGCAACGGCACCGCGGAATCAAGGCGTCCGGCACCCAGGGCGGCCCGCCCCGCCACGGCAGCACCGAGCAACTGCACCGCCCCGGGAAGGTCGGCCGCCTGCCGACGCACCCGCTCGGCCACATCGAGGGCATCGGCAATCCGACCCGCCAGCAGCAGGGCGCTGACGTGTGCGTCGGCGATGTTGAATCTCATATGCGGCGCGTCGAATGAGCGTGCCGCAACGGCATAACCCGCGTCCGCGACGTCCACCGCTTCAGTGGCGCGCCCCGCATCGGCGGATATGTCAGCCAGAACCCACGCTATTTCCGCACCGACGACAGCCGGAAGATCCTCCAACACAAGCTTTTTCGAGGCCCGGATGGCCGCGTCCGGATCATCGACCGCAAACCAGTACACGGTGAGAAAGGCATCGACATAGCTACGGGCCTCCGGTGATGTGACACCCGACGCATCGTCGATGATTTCTTTCGCTCGCGGGGGATCACCCAGCGCCCAGAGCATGTTGCTGGCCCGCAAAAACGCCAATCGGGCCTGCTCGACGTCGGTCAGCTCGCTGCTCTGGATCTCAGCCAGCACCGCGTCGGCGTCCTCACCGCGCCCCAGCCACGAAAGTGCATGCGCACGAACAAAGTTCGGTTCCGGCCCCGCGCCGGCGGCGACTGCCGCTTGGGCAAGGCGGTCGGCCAGGGGCAGGTCCGCCAGCCAGACCGCGCCATGGGCGGCTTGAGTGAGCAAGTTAGCGTCGGGTGTGAGGTCGGAGTCCAGACTCAGCGCTGCCCGGCGCACCACGACCTGGAGGTCGTCACGGTCCTCGGATGCGGCGAGTTCGTCGGCAACCAGTCCACGCAGCCGACGCAGCCGGGTCGGTGCCGCACGCCTGCGGCGTACCTCGGCGTAGAGCGGATGCGCCACCCGGACCTGCACACCACCCTCGACAGGCTCGAGCGTGATCAACCCACGGGTGTCGGCCTCCTCGACCGCCGCAGAATCGGTGATCCGCTTCAGGGCCGCCAGCTCGATCGGCTCGCCCACGGCCAGCGCCTCGACGACATCGCTCACCGACGCCGGCAGGGCCCCGATCCGGGATTCGATCAGCTGAACCAGCCCTGACGGCATCTTCGGATCCCCGATCCACCGCCAAAACCCATGCTGTTGCACGAGCCGGCCGTCGGCGACCTCCTGTTCGACGATGTTGCGCAGATACAAGACGTTGCCGCGAGTCAGCTTCCACAGCCGCTGAGCCGCATCGGGATCCACCGAACCGCCCAAGACGGCCGAGAGCAACGACGTGGTCTCTTCGAGCGACAGCGGCTGCAGGTCGAGCTGGTCGAACGAGCCGACCTTGACTATCTCTGTTATCGCAGGGGGAATCGGTTCGCCGTCGCGGACCGTGAGGACCACTTTCGCCTCGCCGCGCTGCACAATCTGGTGCACCACGAATATCGACAAATCATCGAGGAGCTGTACGTCGTCGACAGCCACCACCACCCTGACGCCTTCGGGTGCCGCAGTAAGCGACTCGATCACTCCCCGCAACAACTTGACAGTGTCACTGACATCTGAGGGCGCCCATGCGGTGAAAGCACCGAGCGGAACCGTCCGCGCCGATGATGTGCCGACTGCCCACCGGGTTTCGTATCCCCGCGACTCAGCAACCGACAAGGCCTCGCGCACGATCCTGCTTTTGCCCACACCCGCGGCCCCGTGGACGACGATCCCGGAAACATCCGATGCGCAGAGCGCGGTCTCGATGGCTCGCATCTCCTGCGAGCGGCCTATTAACGGCCACGACAAGCGCACCCTAAAAGGGTACGAGCGGCTAGGCCCGCGAGGCGCGGCATCGGGTGACTTTGACAAAGAAACTTGAAATTTCAGTGCCGAAGCGATTACTTCCTCGCATCAGCGCAGAGGACCGAGATCGCGCCCTTGGCTTCGAAGATAGCGAGGTGAACACCGTCGGCGCTGTCGTGCCCGTGCTGTCGTAGCACGGCCTGCAGGTCGGCTGCGGTGAGGCCGCATCGGCGGAGGTTACGTCGGTCCACCTGCCCGTCCCGAATCAGTACTTTCAGGGGAGGATCAACAAACCTGCGCATCCAGGGAACGAAGCGCAACCTCGTCAACACCGCGTGCGCCAGCAGCAGGCAGACGAGCGCCACGGTTGCGCTCAGCCACGAGGTATCAGTCGCGGTGGCCGCTCGGCCGACGATCGCGCCCGCAGCGACGGCGGCGATCCAGTCAAACGGCGCGAATTCGGCGAGAGTGCGCCGCTCTGTGAAGCGAAGCAAGATCGCGGCAGTGAAGAACAGGGCCGACGTCTTGATCGCGGCATCGGCTGCGCCGGATAGGTCACCGATCAGTACATGAACGATGTGTTCCACACCTGTTTCCGTTTCAGCAATGAGTCCTCGACGCGACCTCTCCCGGCTTCTGCAAGAAGGCTGGAGCCAGGTGGGGTGAACTGTCATCACCCCGACCCCTTACTCACCCGGGTGAACCACTTTCACCCGTCATCGTGCATCGCAAGATCGACAACCAGGACAAAGTCTTCGGGCAAACCGTGAACGTGGCTGCAGCCCAAAACAATTGATCGTGAGCTCGCGGACGCTTCCTGCCTGATCGCCATCGTTCGACTGCGGACCGAATGCCGCGCAATTCACCCGGGTGGATCAGCTCGCCGGGCGATGACCAATCACCCCATGTTGGCGAATGCTGACCGAAAAACATCATGTGCTGAACATGACACCGCATCCGTTGCGGAGACGACCAATTCAGCTGCTGCAGCACCGGTGTGGTCGCCTCATCCCATGTCGCGCGTTCTGGCATGCGTGCCCGGCGCCGAAAGTAAGGACAGGTGGTTGTAGACGATGGATTTCGGTGCGTTGCCGCCGGAAATCAACTCCGGGCTCATGTATTCGGGGCCGGGTTCCGCGTCGATGATGACCGCCGCATCCGCCTGGGATGGGCTGGCCGCCGACCTGCATTCCGCGGCAGCGTCCTACATGTCGGTGGTCTCGGGGCTGACCAGCGGGCCCTGGCAGGGGCCAGCGTCGGTTTCGATGGCAGGCGCCGCCGCACATTACGTGACGTGGCTTATCGCGACGGCCACCCTGTGCGAGCAGGCCGCCGCCGGTGCCAGGGCAGCAGTAGCGGCCTACGAGGCAGCGTTTGCGATGACGGTGCCTCCCGCGGTGGTCGCCGCCAACCGCGCGCAGCTGATGATGCTGGTCGCGACCAACATTCTGGGCCAAAACACCCCGGCGATCCTGCTTACCGAAGCCCATTACGGCGAAATGTGGGCCCAAGACGCTGCCGCGATGTACGGGTATGCGGCCACGTCGGCGGTCGCGGCGACGTTGACACCATTCACGCCGCCCGAACAGGCCACCAACCCGGCCGGTCTGGCAGATCAAGCCGCAGCAGTCGCCCAGGCCGCCAGCCCGCAGCTGATATCGACTGTGCCCCAAGTGCTAGCCGGACTCACCTCGCCGCCGTCGTCGACTTCTGGGCTTCTACAGATCGCGCAAATTCTCAGCATGTTTGATCCCTTGTCGTTCGTGAACCTTTCGACTCCGTATACCGCGATACTCGCGACGATCAATGCCGGCTTGACGCAAGCGCACCGCGGCATGACGGAGGGACCACCGGGTCTGCCCGCACCAGCACCCGGGCACAGACCACTCGGATCGGCTCTGGGTGCCCAGCTCGGTTCGCCAACGAACCAGCTAGCGTCGGGTTTCACGCGCGTTGGCACCCCAGGATCGGTGTCGGCGAGCGCCGGGCAGGCCGCATCGATCGGCACCATATCGGTCCCGCCGAGCTGGGCCGCGTCCGCACCGGCGATCACCCGACTGGCGGCAGCATCGCCGAGCACCAGCCTCGGTGCCCCGACGATCGTCGAATCTGTCAGTTCCGACTTCGTGCTCGGTGAGACGGTGTTGGCGAGTGCGGCCCTGCGCGGCCTCGGAGGGGCGGCCCCGCAGAACCGCCCCGCGGTCGCGGCACACCCGCCGACGCCGGATCGGCCCAAGTGGCACTGACACGACAACTGGTCACGGCCCGCCACGTACCGGGCAGGCGAATTACATCAGGCCCAGATCTCGCGCCCGGGTGACCGCCGCGCCGCGGTGCTCAACACCGAGCTTGCGATACACCGCGCGCTGGTGGGTCTTGACGGTATTGAGCGAGACGTACAGGCGCGCACCGATCTCCCGCCGCGATAACCGGGTGGCAAGCAAGCGAAGAACCTCAAGCTCCTTGGGGCCTCAACACCGGGATCGAGTCGTTGTTCCGGTACGCGCCGCCGCTTATGACCTGCAGGGCGGGCCAGATTACGCATGTACTCGGCGGCGTCGTCGCTCAGCTGCAGCGCCGTGGTCAGGCCTGCCAGCACGCGATCCGAGGGCCGCCGTTCCCGGCCTTGCTCAAGTCGTAGGTAGTACTCCGCGCTGATGCCTGCCAGCATCGCGACTTCCTCGCGGCGCAGTCCCGTCACCCGTCTGCGCTGCCCTTCGGCTTCGGCTAGCCCCACGTCCGCCGGCTTCAACAGGCCACGCCGAGTCCGAAGGAATGTCGCCAGCCCGTCTGCGTCAGGCATGATGCGCCGCTATCGACCGACCAGACACCAACTCAAACAACCAAGTTGCGCACTAAAGGATTACCACGACTTGGAGAATGTCGGCGGCGGACCGGATCGAGCGGTCACAGCTCGGGCATCGAGCGGTACGGCCCGACAGCCGCCGCACCAGACCCGCCGGCTGCAACTCTCCGGCGATGCACTCGGCCGTGTACCCCAACCTCTCCAGGTGGCTGGCGCAGACGTAGCCGCACGCATTGCCATTCTCGTCACAGTCAAAGCGTTTGCAGTAGCCGACCATGTGGAATTCCACATACGCCGCCGCAGGCCGGTCGCATCGAAACCCGCTGTCCAGGAAGGCCAGCTGACACTGCAGCGAGAAATCGAGATGTTCGATCTCGCGGGGAATAGCGGCCGGGTTACGCCCCAGTAAGGTTCCGCTTCGGGTTGTGGTCGCGGCGCGGCGGCGCTGCGCCGCCACCGAGGCGATGACCTCCTCAGGTCTGCTCATAAATGCAGCGTGACGCGCGGTAGGGTGAACCGTCATCACCCCGGCCGATCGTTCACCCGGGTGAATCGTGCTGGAGGGTGATGACAGTTCGCCCAGGCTCGGTCCACGCTCAACCAAACCGCTACGAATGGAAACTGCGCATGTCCAACTTGGAATTCTTCGACACCCCGGGATACGGCGAGATTGCCCGCAGCCGCAACCTATACCGACAAGCCCTACGCATCGGCGATCGCGTCGAGATCTCCGGCCAGGGCGGCTGGGGCGAGGATTTCACCTTGTCGGCCACCTCCTTGGAGGACGAGATCGCCAAGGCGTGTGACAACGTCGAAAAGACCCTCGCCGAGGCGGGTGCCAGCTGGCGTGACGTCGTGAATGTCCGCTCCTACCACGTCCCCACCGCTGACGATTCCATTGGTGGTCAACACATGTCGCTGATGGTGGACCAGTTCCGGAAACGGTTCGGCGAACGTCTGCCGCTGTGGACTGCGGTGGGTGTCAAGGCACTTGCACTGCCCGACCAGCGCGTTGAGATTGAGGTTGTCGCTGTCGTCGGATCCGGCAGCAAGTAGGCCCGCTACGGTTAGTCCGCGCGCCCACGTGTTCGTGTGCGTCGTTGATTGGGGACAACCGGTTTGGTCGCGAACGACTGAATATACTGCACAGCGGCGTTGAGGGCGTCGCGCAAGGGTTTGACGCTCTTGGTGGTTTGGGTGAGCAGCGAGCCGCCTTGGTGGGCCGCGATCAGCGCCCGGGCCAGGTGGCGTGGATCGGCGTCGGGGCGCAGCTCTCCGCGCCGGCGCATCGCGGCCAAAGCAGTACTGAATACTGCAATCCACTCGTCATAGGCAGCACTCACCTCTGCCCGGAAGTCTTCATCGTCCCGCGGCAGCTCACCGACCAGGGAACCGAAAGTGCATCCGTTGACGCAGTCGGTGTCGAGTTGCCTCTGCACACTGAGATTGACCCAGTCCTGAAGAGCCTCAAAACTGTCCAACCGGGCCAACGGACTCCTGGTGTGGAAGCCCACCACTTCTTCGCGGCGCCATGCGATCACACCCCGCACGAGGGCATGTTTGTCGCTGAAGTAGTGCGTCAGCTGGGAGCCGCTGGCATTAGCGGCATCGCGAACGTCGCGCAGGCTGGTATTGCCCAGGCCGCGGCGATAGATCAAGTCGGCAGCCGCCCCCACGATGCGCGCGTGAGTGGCGCGTCCACGGGCGGTCAAGCCGACACTGCTGTGACTGGTCATCGTGTGGTGCTGTGTCAATTCCGAAGCGGACAAGTCGGTTTCATTACACGGGTAACGCAGCCCGGTTATCCGTCGGAAGCCGCCGGCGCAGGCGGGCGCGACACCGGGCGGAGCAATACCTGATACTGGTCGGGCACCATGTCCCGGTATTCCGGATGGCGCAGAATGTAGTCAGCCGTGATCTTGCACCGGGGAATGACCGTGTGACCGGCCTTGCGGATCAGTGCGAGCACACCACTGATCATGGCCGAGGAGACACCCCGATCACGCCATTGCTCATCAACCTGGGTAGCCATCAACACGATGTTGCCGCGGTAGCGGCGGTAGGGCTGCCAACCGATCACCTGGTCGCCTACAGCGACCTCGAACCGATTGTCTTGGGCGTCGTCGGTGATGATCGTCCGTAGGCCATCGTGGGCGCTGCGTTCGATACTGCCCATCGGCGTCGGTGATTCAGTCACAATCAAGGATCCCTTCCATGTCCTCACACCCGCCGGTCCGGCGGATATCAAGCATGCGCGGCCACCCGACGGGGTCCCGTCTTGCTGGTCGCTGAGCGCCTGTCACTCCGGTCAGCAGCGAATTGGCGTAGATAGGCCAGCGCGAATGTCAACGCGTCGCGATCGGGCCAGGTCTTGCCGTAGGCCCCGGTCATCAGAGTCCCGCCCTGGTGAGCGCTGACCAGAACGTTAGCCAGCTCCGTGGGGTTGGCGATCTCGGTGAGCAGGCCCTTCTTCTTCATCCGCATTAGACCACGGCGCAACAACGAAATCCATTGCCGGTAGCCGTCGGCGAGAAGTTCCCGGGTCTGTTCGTCGTACTTGCTCAGTTGACCGGCCAGCGCCCCGTAGGTCGGCATCGCATGGTTGCGGGCCACGCGGCCGCTGAACTTCAGCGTCAGCTCCACCCACTTTTCGTAATCGTCGAAGGTGTCCAAATTCCGTAGGGCCGGCTGACGGTGAAAGTCAAGCAGTACCTCGGTCTGCCGCTCGATCACGGCGCGGATCAACGCGTTCTTATCGCCGAAATAGTGTGACAGCTGCGAGCCGCTCACCGAGGCGGCCCGGCGCACATTGTCCAGACTGAGAGCCTCAACTCCCTCGGTGAGGACCAGTTCGGCTGCGCAACCAAGGATCCGGTCGCGTGTCGCCTTCCCCCGCCCGGTCGGGGGAAGGCGATCCGAACCGTATTGGGTCATCCGACCCAGCCTACGCTCTCCTTGACGCTCACCCATGTCCAAGGCCACGGGGCGGTGGGCCGCAGCCCGGTTCCGGCAAGTCCAGGTCCGCCTTCCGGAGTCGATACACCTGGAGGGACAACCCGTAGTATTTGTCGGTCTCGCCGACCCATTCCATGCCCACCCGTCGTGCGGTGGCCACCGCACGGCTGTTACGCGGCCGCACGACCGCGTACACCTCGTCGACGTTCCCGCTGTCAAAGGCCTGATGCGCAACAGCATGACCTGCTTCGGCTCCATAGCCATGGCCCCACATGGCGGGGGCTACTTGCCATCCGATCTCCAGGTCGGTTCGCCCGGGCGGCAATGGCAGCAGCGCTACTCCCCCAATCAACTGTCCGGAATGGTTGTCGATGATCGCCCAGCGGCCCAACGGTAGCCCGGTCGCGTCGCTTTCAGCCACCCAGACACTCAGCACGCGCCGCATTTCGGGGGCATCCACGATCGTCGGCAGGGCCGGGCTCAACCACGAAGCCACTTGGGGGTCACCATAGATCGTGCGCGCGGCGCTCTCGTCGTCGAGGCGCCAGGGCCGCAACAGCAACCGGTAGGTGCGGATCTCTCGCGACGCCGGATCCAGCTCGACATGGCGATGCTCAGCCATGGCGCCCGCTACCGCCGCGCGTACCCGCGCGGATTGGCGTCCGGCGTTCCCAGAACTGGGTCATTTGACCCAACGCTATCGCCGCGGCTCTGCCCTGTCAACTTCGCTTCGTTACTTGCACTGGGTCGTATGACCCACTAGATGTGGAGCATGGGCTCCAACCTTCGATCCGCGGACCGGATTTGTGATGTCATCATCGTGGGGTCAGGTCCTGCCGGCTACACTGCGGCGATTTACAGCGCGCGGGCTGGGTTGGACACCCTCGTCGTGGAGGGCGAAAGGCCCGGCGGCGCACTGGTGACCGCCGGGCAGGTGGACAACTTTCCCGGTCTGGCCCCGTCCGTGTGCGGACCAGCGTTGGCGGCTGCGATGCGTGACCAGGCACAGCGGTTCGGAGCCGAGCTTCACGCAGGTGACGTCGATCGATTCGCTGTTCACGGCGAAGTCAAGACCGTAGAGATTGGCGACGGCCTGCGTCGTGCCCGGACCCTGATCCTCGCGATGGGCTCCGTCGGCCGGTCCCTCAATGTGCCCGGCGAACGCGAGTTCTCGGGTCATGGACTGAGCACGAGCGCCAAACTCGACGGGGACCAGTTCACCGGTTGCGACGTGGCCGTCGTCGGCGGTGGCGACGGCGCGATCGAAGAGGCACTCCATCTTGCACCGCGAGCCCGCCGTGTCATGCTCGTCCACCACCGCCCCCGATTACGGGCCTCCGCTATCGCCGTTGCCCGGCTGCGGACTCATCCCAATGTCACAATCCTGACGTCCACCGAAGTGCTAGCCGTGCAGGGCACACACCACGTCACTGGGCTGCGGGTGCGCGACCTGCATAGCACTGCCGAGTACGACATTGGCGTTGCGGCGGTATTCGTCGCGGTCGGGCAAGTGCCTCGCTCGGAACTATTGCGGGGACTTATCGAACTCGACGACCGGGGCTATGTCCGGACCCGCGACGATACGAGCCACACCTCAGTGGACGGCGTGTTTGCGGCCGGCGACCTGATCGACCGCAGATACCGCCAAGCGGTCATTGCTGCGGCCGCGGGCTGCGCGGCCGCGCTCGACGCTGAGCACTGGATCACCCACAACTGTGCGTTCGTTTCGCAACCAAAGAGAAGTAACGAATGTTGCCGGATATGACTGACTCCGAATCGAAATCAACAATCACCGTGGTGCAGGAAGTACAGCCACCGATGATTCCTGAGGGTGCTCATGTGATGACTGTTGTGATCAAACATCCACCGGGTGCTCCTGGCTATCCGCCGCATCGCGTTCCTGGCGGGCCGGCATTCGGTTACATGATTGATGGTGAGATGTTGTTCGAGCTCGAGGGCCAAGCACCATGCGTGCTGCGCGCTGGAGACGCGTTCTGGGCACCCGGCGGCGACGTGATCCACTACCAGGGCGCCAACAACCGCACCGACGTTCCTTGCAGCTTCGTTCTCACGATGGTGTACGCGCCAGGGTAACCGATGCGCCAATGGGTTACCGAAGAGGAGCTTGAGGCGCGAAAGGGACTGAGCGTCACCAGTCCAACTGAAAGCTAAACGGCCTCAGGGTTTTCCACTACGACCGCTACACCCTGCCCTGAGCCGATGCACACTCCGATCACGCCGTAGCGTGCACCACGTTCCCGCAGCTCCGTGGACAATGTCAACAAATAGCGCGTTCCGGTTGCGCCAAACGGATGTCCGATCGCCACCGAACCACCGTTGGGTGTGAGCTTGTCATCAGGCACGACAAAGCCGTCGAGCTGATTCGGTAACTCCCGCAGCACTCCCAAAGCTTGTGCGCTGAAGGCCTCGTGTATTTCCCAGACGTCGATCTGCTGCGGGGTCAGCCCGGCGCGGCGGATCGCCGCCGGCATCGCCCAGGCCGGAGCAATACCCATGATCAGCGGATCGATTCCATAGACGGCGCTCGACACCACTCTGGCCAACGGCCGGACGCCCAATTCGGCCGCGCGCTCCCCCGAAGCGATTAGTACCGCGCTCGCACCGTCGGTCAACGGAGTGGAGTTGCCCGCCGTCATCTGTGTGGTTCCCGGCTGAGCAGGAAGCGCCGCTAATGCCTCGGCGGTGGTGTCATCGCGAATGAACTCATCATGCTCAAATAAGCGCGCCGCCGTCTTCTTGGTCGCCGCGATGGGCACCGGCATGATCTCTTTCGCCAGCCTCCCTCGGTCGCGAGCGGCTTTAGCGTGCTGATGCGATCGCAGTGCAAATACGTCGATCTCCTCGCGGGTCAGTGAATAGCGATCCGCGACATTTTGCGCCGTCTCGATCATGCTGATGTAGGCGTTGCGCGCCAATAACACTGGGTTCGGCGGGCCGCCGGCACCACTCCACATGGTGTCGAGCATGAACACCGGCCCGCGCGGGCTGAAAGCCGCGTCGCCTTTCATCAGCGCCCAGCCCGACCGGGACATCGATTCCACTCCGCAGGCGATGCCCACGCCGAGATCACCGGCTTTGATGGCGTGACTGATACTCACCGCAGCGCTCAGTGACGAGCCGCAGAACCGATTCACCGTCAATCCTGCGACGCTGTCGGGAAATCCGGCGGCGAGTACAGCCCATCGTGCGATATCACCCATCCCCTCATGGGCGGGGTTCACGCACCCGGCGATGACATCTTCGACGGCGTCCGGGGGAACGCCCACTCGTTCGCATGCGCCCTTGAGCGTCATTGCCAAAAGGTCATCGGCACGGATCGCCGATAGCATGCTCCCGTAGCGGGCAAACGGCGTGCGCACTCCGCCGAGGACATACGCCTCAGTCATTGGAATATCCTTTCGTCGCTGCGAGCCCCTCACGTCGCATCGTTGGCAGCAGGGAGTCGGCTCAGCGGCAGTCGCCTGGTGGCCACCGGTGATTCCGCGGTGAGGCAGATGTCTCCGAAGTCGTGACGAAACACCGAGGTGCGCTGTTTGAACCGGTCATTCAGCTCAAACCGCACCGCCATCACGAGGTCGGTGCGCCCGACGATGTCGATGGCGCGGATCACTACGGCCGGATCACTGCTCAGCGTGTCCAATCGAATTGGCCTGGTGACCATCTCATAGGTGTGTTGGACACCACCGGGGACGTCGGCGAGGTCGATATCGACGCAACACTTGGCGAGCAGAAGATCGTACTCCGCAAGCGCCTGGGCGGTGACCACGATCGACAGGCTGCCGGTCGGACTCGGCCCCGCCGGTGTGAGGGTCAGCAGCGCAGCCGCACGTGTCAATACAACACCCTCAGCCATCTCCGATCACGCCCTTGTTAGCGGCCACCAGAACTTCTCGATCACGGGGTGTCAGCGATACCGATTCTGTCGCCAGTGCAGACACGAAGTGCTCGGCGATCACCACCCCGTGAGCTACTTGGCCGCTGCTGTGCGTTGCGGGACTGCAAATACCGATCGCTCCGGGCACGTCGGCGTCACCGACAACGATCACCGTTGAGCCCGCCGCCACCAGATCGCGGGCCAGACGCCCCGCTGCCGTGTTGGCTGCAGCATCGCGCCCGCTGAACAGCACGGCCGTCAGATTCGTGCCAACCTGCCGCAGGGAGCCATGACGGAGCTGCCGACCAAAGTAGCCCGTGGCAGCGATGCCGGTCGTCCGCGTGGTGAGCAAGCCCGCGTATAAGGACGTGGCCGCGTGTTCGCGAAACCCGGTGTAAGCCAGCTCGGATTCCGGATTGGCCACCACCCGGGCTGCCACCTCGCCTAGGACGGATTGATACGTCGTGGCGGCCACAACGCGCGCGGCGGATGACAGGTCGGCGCTGTCTTCGCGGAGAATCAGCGACGCGAGATAGTCGTGAGCGGCCAGTGTGTTCAAAAATCCGGGCAAGCCGCCCACGGATCGGCTACGCAGTAGAATCTCGCAGTCCGCGCACTGGGCCAACGGACTCGCGGCATCCTCGGTGATCGCGACGATGGTTGCGGGCCTGCTGGTCTCGTCGAACTTTTGCATCAGGGCGACTATTTCTTCGCGCCTACCCGATCCTGACGTGGCGATCAGTAGAGAGCCGGCGGTGATGAGTTCGGGGCTGGCCAACAGGCTCGCGGTGTCGATCCACCATGCGGCCTTACCGCGCGACACCAAACGGCGCCAACTCGGCAGCGCCGCGATATGCGATCCGCCCATACCCGTCAGTACGATCCGGTCATGGTGTTTGCGCACTAATGGGTAGAGCCCCAACGATATTGGCGCGCGCTCAAAATCAAGCAAGGCCTGCGCCTGCTTCTCGAGGT
The DNA here is from genome assembly GCF_900417275.1 of Mycobacterium shimoidei. Classification (NCBI taxonomy): domain Bacteria; kingdom Bacillati; phylum Actinomycetota; class Actinomycetes; order Mycobacteriales; family Mycobacteriaceae; genus Mycobacterium; species Mycobacterium shimoidei. The sequence goes on from NZ_UEGW01000001.1 coordinate 4,613,303, forward strand.
CGACCCGAAATGGCTCAGTCATCGATCTCATGGGCCGCAGACGGCAACAGATTTGCGGTCTCGTCTCCTCGTCATGACGAGAACACCTCACGACCGCAGGATCAAGACGGCGATCACGCTGGTAATCGACCCGAACAGGATGTGAAGTCCGAGCGCGATCGGGACAGGATTCAGCTTGGCGACCTCACGAGAGGCCGCATGAATCGCGCCGATGCCAACATAGTTTATGAGCCAAAGCGCTACGCCAGCCACCACACCAGTTGCGACGTACGCGTGCGTGACGCCCTGCGCGAGGACAACGATGATGACGCCGAATAGGGCCGAGAAAACGATGTGCAAGGCCGCACCAACCAAGGTGGGCACTCCAAATGATTTAGCACCTCCGCGACTCGGGCCCAGAATGAGACCACCGATGCTGTTGGGGAGCGCCCAAAGACCCCGGCCGGTTGCCCCGCCGTACGCCATGCCTAGCGCGGCGATGCTGAGTCCGCCGACAACGCCACTAATAGCGCCGGCGAAATAACCGTTCACGCGCTCCTCCTAGTTTGACTTGAGTTGTTTCGATTGCGTCGTCATCTCGATGACGGTCACTGCGCATTCGCGCCCACCCGCCGGACGTGCGACTCGGCGCGCAATCGGTCGATCATGTGTGGGTAGTGCAGCTCGAAGGCGGGCCGTTCGGAGCGGATGTGGGGCAGCTCGGTGAAGTTGTGCCGCGGCGGCGGGCTATGCGTGGCCCACTCCAGCGAATTGCCGTAACCCCACGGGTCGTCGACGGCAACCGGTTCGCCGTAGCGCCAGCTCTTGAACACATTCCACGCGAACGGCAGCACCGAGGCCCCGAGAATGAACGCCCCTACGGTCGAGACGACGTTGAGCGTTTGGAAGCCGTCGGTGGGCAGGTAGTCGGCGTAGCGTCGCGGCATGCCGGCCGCCCCCAGCCAGTGCTGCACCAGGAACGTGGCATGAAACCCGATGAAGGTCAACCAGAAATGCAGTTTGCCCAGCCGTTCGTCGAGCAGCCGGCCGATCATCTTCGGGAACCAGAAGTACACGCCGGCGTAGGTGGCGAACACGATGGTGCCGAACAGCACGTAGTGGAAGTGCGCGACCACGAAATAGGTGTCGGTGACGTGGAGGTCGATCGGCGGACTGGCCAGCAGCACTCCCGAAAGCCCACCTAGCAGGAACGTCACCAAAAAGCCCGCCGCGAAGAGCATCGGGGTCTCAAAAGTGAGCTGGCCCTTCCACATTGTGCCAATCCAGTTGACGAACTTGATCCCGGTGGGCACCGCGATCAGGAAAGTCGTGAAGGAAAAGAACGGCAGCAGCACCGCCCCGGTGGCATACAGGTGATGAGCCCACACTGCAATCGACAACGCGCCGATGCTGATCGTTGCGTACACCATGGTGGAGTAACCGAACAGCGGTTTGCGGGAAAATACCGGGATGACCTCGGAGATGATGCCGAAAAATGGCAGCGCGATAATGTAGACCTCGGGATGGCCAAAGAACCAGAATAGGTGCTGCCACAACAGAACTCCGCCGTTGGCCGGGTCAAAGACATGCGCGCCGAGGTGGCGGTCGGTAGCCACCCCGAACAGCGCGGCCGTCAACAACGGAAAGGCCACTATCACCATGATGCTGGTCACCAGGATGTTCCAGGTGAACACTGGCATTCGGAACATTGTCATACCCGGTGCGCGCAGGCACACGACCGTGGTGATCATGTTGACCGCACCGAGGATGGTGCCCAGTCCGCCCACGATCAGCCCCAGTATCCACAGATCTCCTCCGGCGCCCGGGGAATGAACCGCGTCGGAAAGCGGGGCGTAGGCGGTCCAGCCGAAATCCGCGGCACCGCCGGGGGTGATGAATCCCGCCAGCGCGATCAGCGCTCCGAACAAGAACAGCCAGAACGACAACGCGTTGAGCCGAGGAAATGCGACATCGGGAGCGCCGATCTGCAGCGGCAGCACCAGGTTGGCGAACCCGAACACAATCGGCGTCGCATAGAACAGCAGCATCACCGTGCCGTGCATGGTGAACAGCTGGTTGTACTGCTCGTTCGACAAAAACTGCAACCCCGGAACGGCCAACTCGGCGCGCAAGAAGAGCGCCATCAACCCACCGACGAAAAAGAAGGTGAAGCAAGCGACCACGTACATGAGCCCGATCAGCTTGTGATCGGTGGTAGTGATCAGCCGGTAGATCAGGTTGCCCGTACCGTCGCCGCGCCCCGGGAGGGGCCGGCGAGCCTCCAGCCCCTCCAGCGGCGGCACGGTCGTGGACACTTGGTCGGTCTCCTCAGCGTGAATGGTTGCGGCGATTAGGTTTTAGCCAACGATGCAGGAACGCCGGGCAAGCCATTGCCTGACGGCCGGCGGTCAAGCATCGCGGCTCGGCTGCGTCGCCGCTGGTGCGCCATCGCGAAGGTCACTCCGGTGCGGCAGCTTCCAGTCCGGCCGGATGAAGTGACAGGTGTAGCCGTTCGGGAACCGTTGCAGGTAGTCCTGGTGCTCAGGCTCGGCCTCCCAGAACTCTCCGGCGGGACTGACCTCGGTGACCACCTTGCCCGGCCATAACCCGGACGCGTCGACGTCGGCGATGGTCTCCTCGGCGATCCGCTTCTGCTCCTCGTCGAGGTAGAAGATCGCCGACCGGTAACTGGTGCCGACGTCGTTGCCCTGGCGGTTCTTGGTGGTCGGATCGTGGATCTGGAAGAACAATTCCAGCAGCGTGCGATAGTCCGTCTCGTCCGGGTCGTAGACGATCTCGACGGCCTCGGCGTGGCCGGGGTGATTGCGATAGGTGGCGTGCGCGTTCTCACCGCCCGTGTACCCAACCCGGGTGGACACCACCCCGGGCTGATTGCGGATCAGATCCTGCATGCCCCAAAAGCAGCCACCCGCCAGGATCGCCATCTCGTAGTGGTGTGTCATGACGTCTGCTCACTTGGGGTTGCCTCGCTGCGCGGCTCCGAACCCCCGTTCGCGAACAGGCTCAGATATTGCCCGTACCCTTCGGCTTCGAGGTTGTCGCGGTGAATGAAGCGCAGCGACGCCGAGTTGATGCAATACCGCAGCCCACCCTGAGCCCGCGGCCCGTCAGGGAAAACGTGGCCAAGGTGGCTGTCGCCGTGCGCAGAACGCACCTCGGTGCGTTCCATGAAGTGGCTCCGGTCGTGTTTCTCGACGACGTTGTTTGCGTCGATGGGTTCGGTGAAGCTGGGCCAACCGGTGCCACTGTCGAACTTGTCGACCGATGCGAACAGCGGCTCGCCGGAGACGACGTCGACGTAGATGCCGGGCTCCTTGTTGGCCCAGTACTCGCCGGAGAATGGACGCTCGGTGCCGCTTTCCTGCGTGACGTGGTACTGCTCAGGGCTCAACGCGTCGACGACGGTTGGGTTCTTGGTGTATTCGTGTGTCACGATGCTCCTTCGTTAAGTGAATGCAGGTCGGATTTAGTTGCGGCCGGCCATGATGCCGCCGTCGACGTTGAGGATCGCGCCGGTGACCCAGCTGGCCGCATCAGAGAGCAGATAGGTGATGGCGTTGGCGACGTCGGCGGGGGTGCCTACTCGTCCCAGCGGATGAATCGGCGCGAAAGTCTCCAGGGTGGCGTCGACCTCGTCTTTCGGGACGAATTTTTCATACAGCGGGGTCTTGACGACCGCTGGTGCCACCGCGTTGACGCGAATCTTGTGCTCGGCAAGCTCGATGGCCAGGTTGTGGGTGAGCGCGTGCAGACCGGCTTTTTGCATCGAGTACGCAGACGACGGGGTCGCACCAATGGCCTGATGTGCCCACATGGCGCCGATGTTGACGATGGAGCCGCCCTCACCGTTGGCGATCATGCCCGCAACGACGGTCTGAGTCAGGAAGAACAAGGCATAGTTCAACTCGAGATACGAGTCATAGGTCTGCGCGTCGAGCTCGAGAAACGGCTTCGGGATGAAGTATCCGGCCGCGTTGACGAGCAGGGTCGCGTCGTCGTGCTGCTCGGACAGCGTGCGCTGCACATCGGAGACCGCAGAGCGGTCCGTCAGCTCGGCGGCGATGCCCCAAGCTTGGCCACGCCGGCTCGTCAGCTCAGCGACAGTGTCATCGACCCTGTCCTTGGACCGTCCAAGGATCACCGCGCTGCCGCCGTGATCGACCACGTCGAGGGCCACCTGCCGACCCATGCCGGCACTACCGCCCACAACAACGATTTTCTTGCCCTCGAAATGCATATCAATTCCTTTCCTGGTTCCCGGCCGTTTCTCTGGTCCTAATGAGGCTGCAACTCCCCGGGGTGAGCGTGCATCACCCGAACCACCTATTCACCCGGGTGATAAACGAAATCCATGAACCGGGAACCGGTTTCGGTGACAGATACGCCTACAGATCGATAGCCCAGCCGGTCAAGGCGCGGACATGTGCCAGCGTCAGTCCGCTTTGGCGACCGCCGCCTGCCTACGGGTTGCCTCAAAAGCATCGGCCAGCAGGAACAGCGCTAAGCCTATGAGCGCAATGTCCTTCATCAAGAACTCCCCGTCGGCCGACAAGATGGGAAAGCCACCAGCAGATGCTTCGCCGGTACCGGGGGTCGTGGCCATGAAGCTCAGTGTGGTCACGAAGAACATCGTGGCGATAATGCCACCCACCACAGCGGCCTTCGGGTACCACGGCTTGGCAGCCAGCAGCGCCGCAGTGATCAGTTCTATCGATCCGTTGAATCGACCAAAGGCCTCGATGGACATGATGTGGTAAAACCAGCTCAAGAACGGGCTATTGGCAACCCAATGCGAAATGCCGTGGGATTCATAGTAAGTGAACTTCATGGCGCCGAACCAGGCCAGGACTATCACCAGACCGTACCGTGCGACGAGAGCCGCGACGGCGGTTGGTTGAAACTTTGCCGGCTCATGAGTCATCGCGGCGGTGGCCTCACTCTGTGACATGGCGGTCTCCGTTCTGCCTGTGTGGTTTCATCGATGCTCGTTGCTGAACTCGCGCTGTCGCGGTTCAGATCAGCGACCACTATCTCTGCGCAAGGGGTGAGTTGTCCTCATCCGGGCGCGCAATTCACCCGGGTGAGCCATCGGCGATGCCGATCAGTTCTCCGCTCTTCCCAGTGAGGTTGGGGTTTCGCCTTTGATGGCGACGATCGACTCGGCGTCCTCCACCACGATTTGGGTGGCGGCCAGCAGTACAGCCCGCACTTCGGCGGCGGGTATGACCACAGCGCCGGAGGCGTCGGCGAACACATAGTCGCCGGGACGGACCGCCACCCCCGCGATCACCACCGGACGGTTTGCCTCATAAGGAGTGACGACGTCACCTCCCGACCGCGTTGTCTCGCCGCGGCAAAAGATGGCGAGGTCATACTGCTCGAGCTCGGCGAAGTCGCGCAGTCGACCGTCGGCGAGAATGCCGGCGAGCCGATGGTTGTAGACCCGCGACAGCTTGGTCCCACCGCCCAGTGACGCATCGGTGTAGCCGTTGCTGGCCAGAACCAGCACGCGTCCGTCGCCGCCACCGTCGATGGCGTCATAGAACAATCTCTTGAAGTTGTAGCGCTCGGGCGGCAGAGCGGCCCGACATGCCGGGAAATACGAAATGGTCACGGCGGGACCGAAGAGCCGGCGGCCCGGTGTCGGACTCACCAGATCGAGGAGATGACAGCGATGTTGGTGCCGTCGCCGCATTGCGTCCACGATGTCGGCGGTGCGCACGCGCCCGGCGAGTGCGTCGAGGGACTCCATCACCGGTCCCGGAGCGGCACACGCCAAGACTGGGCGCCGCGGAAGTCGAGCCACACATCGGTGGGGGTTTGCACCAGCCGGGCCAGAACAGCTTCGCAGCTCGGGCAGCGCACCACGATGCCCGGGCCGCGGTTATAGACATGGTTCTCGGCGAAGGCGGCGACCCGACCGCAGCCTCCGCAGCTCACCGTCATGGTCGTGACATCGAATCCGAGTACTGCCGCGAAGGCGCCGCCGGCGGCGTTGCCGTCAACGTACGTTGGTTCGGCCATCGTTCCTCGTCCCTGTATTAATTGCTCGGCCCGAACCGCTCGGTCCGGATGGCTGAGTGCTGATGCCCCTGCTCGATCAGCTTGGTTGTCACCGATTCCACGAATCCCGTTGGGCCACAGACGTAGATGCGCACACCGTCGCGGGGGGTCCACCGGGTCGCCACCAGGTCGGCGGAGCGCAGACGCCCTGGGGTCCGCGCGGTCTGCGGTGGCGCCGAGCGGGTGTAGACCAGCGCGACCCGGAGCCAGTCACACTCACGCTCGAGGCGGCCCAACTCCTGGGCGTAGTAGACGTCGGCCGGGCTGCGTACCGAGTAGACCAGCCGAAAGTACGACACGCCGGCCACAACCCGCGCTCGCAGCATGGCCATCAACGGCACGATGCCCGATCCGCCGGCAACCAGCAGAACGCGGGCCTGCTCGGCCGGGCTCCACACGAACCAGCCGCCAATGGGTCCGCGTAGCTCGATCTCGTCGCCTTCAGCAAGCCCGATGAGATAAGGCGAGACCTCTCCGTCGTCAATCTGCTGGACGGTCAACTCGATGCGCTCGCCGTCGGCCGGTCTGCTCAGTGAGTAGCTGCGTTGTGCGCTATAACCATCCTCAGCGGTCAGCTTGAGATCGATGTGCTGGCCGGCCAAGTGGCCGCGCCAGCCGGGCACGGTCAGCCCGATCGTGCGCGCAGACTCGGTCTCGCGCCTGGAGTGCACCACGCGCGCCACCCGCCACTCGAGCCTGGGTTTCACGTGGACGTCCACGGCCGTCGTCAATCCCCGGCGTAGCGTTGTTCTCGCCACGGGTCGCCGTAGCTGTGATAGCCCAGCCCTTCCCAGAATCCCGGTATGTCGCTGTCCCGCAACTCAATGGATTTCACCCACTTCGCGGATTTCCAGAAGTACAGGTGCGGCACCAGCAGTCGCGCCGGGCCGCCGTGCACTGGGCGCAGCGGTGCGCCGTCGTAGGCGTACACAATCCACGCCCTTCCACCGAGAAGGTCGCGCATTGGCAAGTTGGTGGTGTAACCACCATAGGAACCGACCAGCGCGAACTCGGCCGTGGTGTCGGTCGATTCGAAAAGGGTGTCCAGCGGAACGCCTTCCCACTCGGTATCCAGCTTGGACCACGTGGTGACGCAGTGGATGTCGACATTGACCTGTTCGCTGGGCAGCGACATCAACTGGGTCCACGTCCATGCGTGTACGCCGCCGCGCTCGTCGCGGATGGTGAATCGCCAGTCGTCGAGGTTGATGCGGGGAGTCGGTCCTGTTTGCAGGACAGGAAAGTCCGTGGTCAGATGCTGACCGGGTGGCAGCTCGAGGGCTGACTCAGTGCGGCGGCCGCGAAAGCCTTTGTTGACGATGCTCATTGGTCTTCCTCAGGTTTCGAGGCGCGCTTGCCGTCGAGCTCAGTTTCCCGGCCGCGGATCTGCGGAGGCGGGATACGAGTCGAGCAGTTGCCGCCACGATGCCGCGAATTTGGCGACACCGTCGTTTTCGAGGACCGTGAAAACATCCTTGAGGTCGACGCCGACCGCGCTGATGTCGTCGAGCACTGTTTGGGCGTCGACGAAGGTGCCGGTGATGGAGTCGCCAGTAATTACGCCGTGATCAGCGAGTGCCTCCAACGTTTTTTCCGGGATGGTGCTTACAGTGTGCGGTGCGACGAGCTCGGTGATGTACATGGTGTCTAGATACGCGGGGTTTTTCACCCCGGTGGAGGCCCACAGCGGGCGCTGCACGTGGGCTCCGTCATAGCTGAGCGCGGCGAAGCGCTGTCCGTGTTCGAAGACCTGCTGATAGGCGGCATAGGCGAGGCGGGCGTTGGCGATCCCCGCCCGTCCGCGCAAGACCATAGCTGCGTAGGTACCGATCATCTCCAACCGCCGGTCGACTTCGGTGTCGATGCGAGAGACGAATAAGGATGCCACCGAATGGATTTGGCTGAGGTCTTTACCGGCGCGTTGCGCGGCTTCCAGGCCGGCCAGGTAGGCGTCCATCACGCAACGATGGCGTTCGAGCGAGAAGATGAGGGTCACGTTGACTGAAATACCTTCCGCCACTGTCGCGGTGATGGCCGGCATACCGGCCGAAGTGGCAGGAATCTTGATGAAAAGATTGGGCCGGTCGACGATCTTCCACAGCTCGACGGCTTGGCTGACCGTCTTGTCGGTGTCGTGGGCCAGCCGCGGATCGACCTCGACCGACACGCGTCCGTCGACGCCGCCGGAGGCTTCCCACTGCGGGCGGAGGACATCGCATGCCTGCCGCACGTCGTCGGTGATGACGGTGCGGATCGCTGATTCGGCGTCGGCGCCGCGCTCGGCCAGTTCGGTGATCTGCTGGTTGTAGGCCTGCCCGTGAGAGATTGCACGCTCAAAGATCGAGGGGTTGGTGGTGACGCCGACAACGCATCGGGTGTCGATCAGTTGCTGTAAGTTGCCCGATATCAGGCGGTCGCGGGAAAGATCGTCCAGCCAGACGGACACACCGGCCGCCGACAGCGCGGACAGGGTGGGGTGTTGTGTCATTGGATGCCCGTTTCCTGTCGGCGCTGCCGCCGACGTGTGAGTCGGTCAGTGACGAACAGCGCCGCAGACGCGATGACCGGCCAGAACGCGCCGGCGAGCATCTGGCGCTCCTGCGGCGTCAAGTACGCGCGGCGCTTGGCGCGGTTGAACCCCGGGCCCATCGGTGATTCCCTTCTCCCGAGCGTGCTCACCGGCCGAGCCGGGCTGAACGTTCGGTTTGTGTGCGACGATTCACGTCGCAGCGGTCTATTGGTAGCGAGCGTGGCCCGAACCTGGGGCGATTGTCATCACCCCCCAACACCATTCACCCGGGTGATACGTAAAGCTGCGTCCGTGCGTTAGTCCGGTTAGTCCACGTCATGGTGGCCTATCAACCGCCGAGCCGCTTCGGTGATGGAGCCAGACAGTGAGGGGTAGATGGCAAGCGTCTGCGCCAGCTCGCTGACTGTAATCCGGTTCTGCACCGCCACCGCGATCGGCAGGATCAGCTCCGATGCGATCGGAGCGACCACCACGCCGCCGATCACGACGCCGCTGGCTTGCTGGCAGAAGAGCTTGACGAAGCCGTGACGCAGCTCCGACATCTTGGCGCGCGCATTGGTTTCGAGTGGCAGCATGATGGTCCGGGCCGGCACCGAGCCGTCGTCGATCGCCGTCTGCGGCACGCCGACCGCGGCGATCTCGGGCCGGGTGAACACCGTTGCCGGGACGGTGCGCAGCCGGATCGGGCTGACGGCCTCACCCAAGGCGTGATACATCGCGATCCGGCCCTGCATCGCGGCGACCGAGGCCAATTGCAACAGCCCGGTACAGTCCCCGGCGGCGTAGATCCCCGGCACCGACGTGCGCGACACCCGGTCCACGGTCAGGTAATCGCCGCGGCCCAGCTCGATGCCAACGCGCTCGAGGCCCAGACCGCCCGTGTTCGGGCTCGATCCGATCGTCATCAGCGCGTGGCTGCCCTCGACAGTGCGGCCGTCGGTCGTGGTCACCACAACTCCGCCGTCACTGCGGGTAACCGACTGCGCGCGTGCGTTTTTGACGAGCTTTACCCCCCGTTCGGCAAGCGACTCCTCCAGCACCGCAGCGGCGTCGGCGTCCTCGTACGGCAATACCCGGTCGCGGCTGGCCACCACCGTCACCGGGACACCGAGTTCGGTGTAGGCGTTGACGAATTCGGCGCCGGTGACACCCGAGCCCACCACGATGAGATGGTCAGGCAGCGTAGCGAGGTCATAAAGCTGCCGCCAGGTCAGGATGCGCTCGTCGTCGGGCTGTGCCGACGGCAGGATCCGTGGGCTGGCACCGGTCGCGACCAGTACGACGTCGGCGTCTCGCAGGGTAGTGGCGCCATCGGGCGCGGTCACCTTGACACAGTGGCGCGCCAGCCCGGGATTCGGGTCGACTAACTCACCGCGACCGGCGATCAGCTCGACGCCCATGCTGAGCAGGTCGGCGGTGATGTCAGCGGACTGGGCTGCGGCCAGTGTTTTGACCCGCTGGTGGATTTCCGGCAGTGCGATCTCGGCGTCGCCGACATCGACGTCGAGCCCCAGCGGCGCCCGGCCCAGTTCGGTGCGCAGCCCGGTGGAGGCGACAAATGTCTTCGATGGCACACAGTCGCACAACACGGCCGCACCCCCGATTCCGTCGGAGTCCACGACGGTAACTTCGGCTACGTCGGGACCGCGGGCGGCGGCCACCAACGCCGCTTCGTAACCGGCCGGGCCGGCGCCGAGGATCACAACGCGGGTCAAAGACCCCATCCCCCACCGGAACTGGTGTCGTCGTCACTGATGATGTGGATGGCGGCTTCCTCAGCCGACGCAGCGCCGCCGTCGATGCCGACGTCGTAGGCAAGGTAATCGGTACCCGGATCGGTAGGGTCGACGTCGAAGGCGACGAGTCGGCCCGCGCGCCTGCCGCCGACCTGATCGTCGATCGGCTCGCCGTCGCTGTCGGGGCTATCGCCGATTCCGTCGCCATCCCACTGGTCGGTCACGTCGGGCAGCTCACGGGAGAGTCGGCGCGTCAGACTTTCATGGGTACGCGCTTCGGCAGCGGTAAGACCCCACGCCTGCAACTCCTGCGGGCGTTCCGGGGGTGAGTAGCCTTCGTCCAGGTCGACGCCGGTCTGTTCAGAGTCCACGCTCTCTTCCGGCACCAGCAGATGTGCCTCGACGTCGTCGAATTCAGATATCCCCATCAGCGCCGTCTCCATTCCGTATCTGCATGTCTCAACCAAGCGACCCAAGAAGGTCGCGGCACGCTCGTTCACAGCGACGGCATACCTCGGCGCACACGCGGCAATGCTCGTGGTGCGCCGCATGCTTGTCGCACTCGTCCGCGCTTGTCCTACAGGCGATGGCACACGTTTGGAGCACTGTCCTGGTCACGTTGGCGTCGTAGTCGGTATGCCGGGACAGGACGCGGCCGGTTGTCGCGCAAACATCCGCGCAGTCAAGGCAAGTACGGATGCATTTGGCTAAGTACTGGACGTCGTCTTCACTGAGGCACGCATCTGCACATGCTGTGCACGCTTGGTCGCATTCAATGCAGGCGTCGATACATTCGACCAGCTTGTCTTTATCGATCCGGCCTAGATCTCGTGGATAAGTCTCCAGCATTCTCCTGGCGGCGCTCACTATGTTCTCCTTGTCAGGGTCCTCGTTGTTGGGGGTTGTCTCACACAACAGAACACAGCTGCGGGGACGTTAAGAGCATGGCGCGCAAGGGGGTGAACTGTCCTCGCCCACCTCAGCCACTCACCCGGGTGATAAACGGCGTGACGAGACTGCGAGTTGCGCTATCCGGCGGCGCTCTGTGCCGGAGGACCAAACTCCTCACTGACCGAGAAACGCGCGATGGAGGACGGAGCCACACCCAACGACACCATGGGACGCGGGAAAACGAGCGCGGTCAGATACGCCGTGAAGACGGCCCAGCGGTTCGCGGCACTCGGTATCGCGTAAAGGTGGTAGCCGCGGGTGACAGCCTTGGCCGGCAGCCCCGACATGTGGATGTTGAGTGGATTGGCCACCGCAAAGCCCGGCCCAAGGTCGACAACGGTGCCCAGATCACGATGCCGGTAATTACGTGGCTTTCCGTGGCCGAGACTGGCGGCGACATTGGTAGCGAGGGTTTTGCCCTGGCGGGTGGCGTGTTGCGCGGTCGGCGGGGTGATGCGCCCGGGGTTGGTGACGTCGGCGACCGCAGCGGCGTCACCGCCGGCAAATACCCCTGGCATGCCGGGCACACCAAGGTCCGGGCCGACTTTGAGCCGACCGCGCTCGGTCGGTAGACCCAGCGTATCGATCAACGGGCTGGCCACCACTCCCGTCAACCAGGCCACCGTGTATGTATCGATGCGGGTGCCGTCGGTGAGGATGGCGTAATCAGGGCCGACCTCGGTGAGGGTGACACCCATCTGGATCTGCACACCGTGGCGCCGCAACACACGTTCGGCCCTCGCGGCGAGCTTCGGGCCGATTTCGGGCATCATCCGGTCTGACAGTTCGACCAAGATCAGCCGGATATCGTCCCGCGGGATTTGGAATTTGCGCGCGGCCGACGCCGCCATCGCGCACAGCTGGGCGATCAGCTCAGTGCCCGAATACGACGCTCCCACAACCACAACGGTTTTGCGTGCCTGCGCACGGCGCGGGTCGCGGTCGATGGCGGCCAGCTCGAACTGTTCGAGGATGTGGTCACGCAGATAGAGGGCTTCAACGATCGATTTCAGGCCGCGGGCATGCTCGTTGAGCCCGGGAATGTCGAAGCGGCGAGTGATCGAGCCCGGAGTGAGTACGAGCCGATCCCACGCCAGCTCCTGGGTGGCATTTTCCTGATCGCGAAAGCGCAGAGTTCGTGCCGGGAAATCCACCGCGTCGACGTAGCCGCGGATCAGCCGCACACCAGGCAAGTTGTCGCTCAACGGAATCGTGACGAAACGCGGGTCGATTACGCCGCCTGCAACGTCCGGCAACAGCGGCGTGTACAGCAGATAATCCACTGGTGAGATGAGGGTGACGGTCGCGGGTGATCTCTTGCGGCGCAGCAAGGTTGTGAGCCGTCGCGCACATTCAAATCCGGCGAACCCACTACCCACGATCACTACTGACGGAGCATGGTCGGTCTTTCGAGGCTTGCGCATCTAGACCTCCCCGAGCTGCTGTAGGCGAATAACCGCGAGCATGATGCGCAGTTGCGGCTCCTCTGGGCTACCGGCGTAACCATTCAGCCAGCAGGTCAGCTTTGCGAGCATCGATACCGGCAATGGCATCCGGATTGACGTGAGGGCGTTGAGGGTGCGCTTGATCGCGAGATAGCTTTCCCCACAGCCTAATTCGACAAAGACAAGCGAGCGCTCATCGTCAGACAGACGTGACTTCACCGCCTCGACCAGTAACCACGCCATGTCCTCGTCAGAGATGATCCGTGGTCTGGTTGTCGGACGCGATTGCGTCAGCGAACCACGGCTCGGGAAGCTCCGGGTCGTTGACGACACCAATCGCGCCCGCGGCCTCATGGCTGCAGTAAGCATGTCCTGGTTCCTTCCCGTCTCCCTGGCGGCGGCGGATCCACTGCTGTGGTAGAGGCTGCCGCCGGGTGGGGTGAATCGTCATCGCCCTTCTCGTGTGTTCACCCGGGTGATGTGAGGCGACGATGCATGACTGGGCGCAGCTGGCCGGATCCGGGCAGGCGGATTACAACAGGCCCAGATCTCGCGCCCGGGTGACCGCCGCGCCGCGGTGCTCAACACCGAGCTTGCGATACACCGCGCGCTGGTGGGTCTTGACGGTATTGAGCGAGACGTACAGGCGCGCACCGATCTCCCGCCGCGATAACCGGGTGGCAAGCAAGCGAAGAACCTCAAGCTCCTTGGGAGTCAGAGCCTCCCCGACCACAGCACCGTCGCTGCCCGAACCCACCGCAACACCCGCGCCCCGCTCGGCCGACGCGAACAGCGGCGAGGCGATGCTCGCGTCCGCGGACCCACGCACCAGCGTGGCGACCTCGTCGAGAATCGCCTTCGCCCCTCGGTGATCGCCAAGCTGCTCGAAGATCTCCGCTTTGACCAACAGCGCCTTGGCCACCTCGAGAATTGCACCGCCTTGGCGAGCCGACGCAATGGCCATATCGGCGGGGACCCCCGCTGCAGCCGTGTCACCGCGCACTGCGAGGAGGTGCGCCGCGGCAAGCGACACCATCCCGTCCACGAAGTGCTCGGGGTCGGCCAGGTCCCGGGAACTGCCCGACGCCCGGCGAATCTGACGCTCGGCATCGGCGAGCTGCCCATGTTCGGCCGAAATCAGTGCCAGATAACCCAACGCGTAGACGCCGGCGCGACGGTCACCCACCTTTTCGGCGAGCCGCACGGCCCGCTGGAAGGCCGCTTGCGCCTCCCGGGTGTTGCCCGAAAAATACAGCGCGGAGCCATAGATGCAGTAAGCGCTCGATCGTCCCAACGGCGCGTCGCCGAGATCGAGGGTGATCGCCCGGCGAGCCTGCTCGAGCGCGGCGCCGACTTCAGCCGTCTTGAAGGCGTGAAGCGCGCGCAGCACGACGACTTGCGCGTTGATCGCGTCAGCATCGGCCGGGGATCGGGCCTCGACTGCCTCGATCCATTCGGCCGCGTCATCGAGTTGACCCATGCTTAGGGCGATCCAGGCGCGCGCCACGCCCAGCCGCGGATCGCCGAGCACGGTCGCCTCGGGCAGCAGGTCGAGCCAGCCGGAAACGGTCGACAGGCCGCCACCGTTGAACTCGTTGACCCAGTCCGCGGCGATGAGGTCCGCACTGTGCGCGATGTCACCACCAGCGATCAGGTGGCGCACTGCCTCATCGACAAGTCCTTCGGTCTCGAACCAGGCGGCGGCTCGTCGGTGCAGATCAGCGACGAGATCGGGCTCGCTGCGACGCAGTTCGGTGCGCAGCAACTCCCCGAACAGCTGGTGATAGCGGTACCAGTGACGCGACATGTCCAGTGGCACCACGAACAGGTTCTCGCGCTCGATCTTCGCCAAAACCGAAGCCGAGCCAGACGTTTGCAGCACGGCGTCGCACAACGGGCCGCTGAGCCGCCCCAAGACCGAGGTACGTAGCAGGAAACTGCGCAATTGTGGCGATTGCCTGTCGAGCACCTCGGCCATCAGATAGTCGACGATATGACGGTTATCGCCGGCGAACGTCCTGATAAAAGCCGCGGCATCGGCGCGCCCGGCAAGCGAGAGCGCGGCCAGGTAGAGACCGGCAACCCACCCTTCGGTGCGTTGGTGCAGCATTTGAATATCTGCGAGCGTCAGGTCCAGCCCGAGAACGTGGTTCAGGAGCTGATCCGTCTCACTTTCGCCGAAACGTAGATCGTCGGTTCGCATCTCGGCGAGTTCTCCGCTTGCCCTGAGCCGAGCCAACGGCAACGTCGGATCCGATCGGGTGGCCAACACAAAGTGAAGATTCGCCGGCATGTGGCTGATGAAGAATGTCAGCTGCTCATGGACCGCTCGACTTACCACCACGTGGTAGTCATCGAGAATCAGCACTATCGGGTTGGCGATGGTGTCCAGATCATTCAGCAAAGTAGGCAGAACGACCTGCACTGGGTCGGCACCCATAGCCAGAAATTCGACAGCGCGAATCCCCACCCCGGGGCTGATCTTCTGCAGCGCGCCGATCACGTACATCCAAAACCACACCGGGTCGTTGTCGGAAGCATCAAGCGACAGCCAGCCGAACCGCTCGTCGTCGCCAGCACCCAGAGCCCACTGCGCCAACAATGTCGTCTTGCCCCACCCCGCCGGAGCGCTCAGTAAGGTCAGCTTGCGGTGTCGTCCCGTCGAAAGTGCTTCGAGCAGGGCACCACGGTGGACGAAATTGCCTCCGATCTCCGGGACGTGCAGTTTGGTGGCCAGCAAGATCGCTGACGCACCAGCCTCTGGAACGCTGTTGTCGTTGCGGTCGGCTGAGTCACTCATGCCGGAAGTCCGCGAATCCGTTGAACCCAGCAGCAGCGCAGGAAAATTCGGCGTTGGAGCGTCCGGGGAGGACGCCGGCGTGTCTGCATCCCAGTCTGTCCTTGCGCCGTCCGGGCTCGTTCTGCTCGGAAATCGCGGCGACCTTATTGAATCAGGTGCGTTCTCCGCGATTACCTCGGGCGCATCCTGGCTGTGTCCGTTGGGGCTTGCGGACCCGCGGTCCACCAAGATCCCAACGGTTTTCTCGCCGCTCACCTTATTTCTCCTCTTTTCGACGAAGCATTGACTCGCAACCCATGACACCGCCGCGTGCGGATGGTGAGCGCCTCAGGATGAGGTGAATGAGCGTCTCACGGTCGTCGGGACACCAGCACGTAGCCACCGAAGCCGAATACCACCGGCATCATCATCAGCATTCCCAACACTGTGCTCATCATCGTTTTCTCGATTCCTGTATGTGTTGCTCTCCGTCGCCGGTTTCCCAGTTGAGCGGCGGTGTCGCGGCGACCCGGAGTGCAATGACTACGTTGCTGCGCGGGCACCGCCGGCACCATCGCCCAACGGGTGATCTTTAGTGCCGGATGGGTGTATAACTAGCGGGCCCATGTATTTGACGGACTGGTCAATCTGAGCGCCGCATGAATTGCGCCGCGACGCGCCACGCCGCGCCGCCAGCCGCGTCATGACACTCGCTGCTCAACTTCGACGGGTGACGCCTCAGCTACCTGGCTGCCCGCCGCGATGGTAGAACTGATGGCTTCGGTGACCACCTGCGGGATTTCATGCAAAAGCGTGTGGCCTGCGGTGGGCCAGTGGATGAGCATCGCCCCGGGGATACCGTCGGCCAGCTCGCGGGTGTGCCACATTGGCGTGAGCCTGTCCGCTCCGCCACTGATGATGGTTGTCTTGGCTGTGATCGAGCTCAGGGTCGCAGAGCAGTCGTACTCTCTTAGACCGCGCAGGAACCCGACTTTGGTTGTCGACGGGGTGGCGTTGACCGCGGCCGCGGACCGGTTGACCAATGATTTCGGGGCGACTTTACCGTATCCGCTGTGTCTGGTCACTGCCGCGCACACCGGCCGGGCCAGGAATTGAACGACTTCATCGGTGCCCGCGCGAGGCATCCGGTGGACGAGGTGGTAGAGCACGCTTGTTGCGGGGGTGCGCAGCAGTCGGCCTAATCCGCGCGAGCCGAGATTTCCCGCGGCGGTGGCGACGAGGACAAGGTTGTCTGGCTCCACGGGACGCTCGCTTGCCGGCCGGCGAAGATAGGCCAACGCCGTCATGCCGCCCATCGAGTGCCCTACTAAGGTGAGCGGGCCCGTAACGCCAAGCGCGACAAGCAACTCGGCCAGATCGCCGGCGAGTTTGTCGATTCGGTAGGTATGCATTGACGCATTGCCGGAGTCGCCGTGACCACGATGGTCGTAGCTGATGATCCGAATGTTGTTGCCCCAGCGTCGGATCAGCTGCGTCATCTGGATGTTCCAGGACTCTTTGTTCAAACAAAAGCCGTGGAGAAGGACGACTGTATGTTCAGCGGCGTGAGATCCCCAGTCGCAAACGGACAACGAAACGCCATCGCTCGTGGTAACTGTGCGGTTGCCGGCCAGCGATCGGCGTGGGTCGGGCATTCGCCTGCGGTTGCGGCGTATTGGCGGCGACTGTGCGCTGCTTGCCGATTCGGCGATCGAGCTGGCCTGACCAGCGATCACCGGGACACCATCACATACCCGGCGACGCCGAACGCCACCGGCACCATCGCCAAGATTCCGAGCGCGACATTCAACATTGTTCGCTCTTTCCCTCGTGTGCTCACCGGCGCGGTCATAGCCTGGCTGGGCTCTCGCTATCAGTGAGAGTGTGATTGGTTGTCGACTACTACGGTCGTCGGGCGGGTAGCGCAAAACCATCGCCCGAGGGTTGATCTTTAGGCCCGGATGGATGCAGTACTAAGCAGGCCCGCATTTGACGTGTCGGTCAATCGGTGTTGCGCATCAGCTGCGTCAACTGGGCGCGGGAACTGATGCCCAGCTTGGCAAACGCATTGTGGACGTGGGTCTTCACCGTATGCGGAGAAAGATGCAGCTCGGTCGCGACATCACGATTGGTCGCGCCCTGCGCAATCAGGTTGACGACCTTGAGCTCGGAATCGGTCAGGCTGTCCCAGCCCGTTTTTGCCCGCGGGCGCGTGACGATGCGCCGCTCCACACCTAAACGGCGCAGCGCACGACCCACCCGACGCGCATCGGCAATCGCTTCGCACTCGACGAAAGTGTCGAACGCCGCGTTCAGCTGCTCGAGCGCCTCAGCGTCGCGCTGTGCGCGACTCAGCGCGCCGCCGGCGTCCTCGGCAGCGCCTGCGTAGAGAAGCGGCCGCCCCGACGAGCCAAGCAACTGTGCAGCATCCACCAGCGCCTGGGCATCGTGTTCGAGGATCCCGCGGGCATACCCGGCCACGCCTGCCAGCAACCAAACCGCAGGCCGCTCACGCTCAAGCACCTCGATTGCCTGCAAGACCCGTGCGCGCAAACCGGCATCGCCGGCGGCCGCGGCAACCCGCGCACCCAAGATCAGCCGAACGAATGCATGGGGGAAAAGTGGTGTCCCCAGTAGGGTGACCTCGCCGAGCCAGCGCATCGCGTCATGAACGTCGTCGCGCTGCCAAGCCTCCAGCGCGAGCACATACGCTGCTCCTCGACGTACCGCAGCTGAGCCGGCGGAGTAGGCATTCCGCGCGTCATTGACCATCTGCTGCAGCAGATTTCGGTCATCGGTGTGTACCGCCACCTCGGCCAGAGTCACCATTCGCAGAATGTCCGGCTCGGTCGCGCCTGTTGGCTGTGGAGACGGCAGCGACTCCGTCACGTCGCGAGCTGCCGACAGCCGGCCCGCAGCGAGGTGGACAATCCCGCTGAAGACGGCCCAGATAACGCGGGCCATCGCGTTCCCTTCCCTCCGGGCTTGGCCCATGCCGTGGGCGACCCGGGCCGTCGCGTCGTCCAACCGGCCGACCACTGCCAGCAAGTTTGCGTAATGCATTGCGGCATACGCCTGCGCTAACGCCGCATCGTTCGTGGACGCGGGCGGGGAAAGCTCTTCGAGGCGACCTACGGCGCGGCTGGTGTACCCCTCACCAGCGTCGAGCAAAGCGATGGTGACATCGGCCATGATCGTGGCCTCGAGATCACCGGTTGCTGCCGCGGCTGCGGCAGCCTCATCGGCTGTCGTGCGCCGTTGCCCACCTTGGTCCTGCAACGCCAGGTTGTAGGCCAGCCAAGCCAGATGTCGCGCCCGGGTTACCTCGCTGATGTCGCTCAACTCGAGCGCCCGACGATTTTCCTGCACGCGCCGCTGGGTGCTGTGCCTAGTGTGTGCCGGGAGCCGGAGCCGAATCTCGGCCTCCTCTTCAGGCGAGGCCGCCTGCGAGAGCGCCGCAACGGCCAATTCTTCGGCCTCCCCGTAACGGCTGGCCCGGTTGAGCCACTCCACCGTGTCGGCGACCAGTAAGCCGTAGTCAGAGTGGCGGGCGGGCATTAGCTCCAAAGCACGCTTGCTCAAGTCAGCGGCCGAGCTCGCGTCGGTATGGCCAACCGATTGCGCGGCATGGCGCAATGCGTCGATCGCCTCGTTGTCTCCCGGCTCGGCGCTGCGTGCCAGCTGCGTAGCTACTTCGGCTGGCGTCGCCCCCATCCCGAGCATGACCGACGCCGACTGACGCTCCATCGCCCGGCGCAGCGACTGCGGCAATGACTGCCGGGTGGCCTCGCGCAGCAAGTCATGCCGAAACCTCAACCGCTCACCGTCTTCGACGAAAATATCCGCGCGCACCGCCTCCTCGAGCGCGGACAGCAACGAGACCGGCTGGCGATCCAGCATCGTGGCCAGCAAGCCAGCCGAAAACCGGTCCGGCAATACTGCGGCCACCCGCACCACCTCCGAAGCACCCTCAGAGAGCAGGTCCAGCCGCTGCTGCATACTGGCGCCCAGACGCCGCGGCAGCCCGTCTCCGGTGACCATCGCACGACCGCCGGAGAGATCGAGCCGACCCTCCTCCCCCAGCCCCCTGACAAGCTCGGTGACCAGAAACGGATTGCCGTGCGCCTTGGCCGCCAAATTCAGCAGCGACACATCGGCTTTCGCCCGCACCGCGTCACAGACGATATCGGCGACCGCGTCCGGCGCGATTGCCGGCAATCGGACAAATGTGGCGTTCGCGCGCTGCAGCACCGACAAAGTCTCTTGCACCGCCGGCCCACCTGCCCCAGTGCGGGCGGTCAACACCCACAACACCGGCACATCCGGCGCGGTGGTCAACGACCGCAACGCCAACAACGTGCCGTTATCGGCCCAGTGGATGTCCTCCAACACAACCACCAGCGGAGTCTGTGCGGCCGCCGCATGAATCGCATCGGCCAGATCGTGCACCACCCAGTAGCGCAGATCGGCGGATCCGGCCAATTGCCGTAACGCCTCGGCGTCCCCCACCGGTGGATCGGCGTTGAGCGCGGCCATGAACAGCGAGAAGAACGGAACCGTCTGCTGATACTCGAACGCCTCACCGAATAGCGCCCGAACACCGGCCTTTTCGGCGAGCGCCAACACCTCGGTGAGCAACCGACTCTTGCCGATGCCCGGCGGTCCCTCGATGACCAGTACGCCCCCACGCCCCTGGGTCACCGCGGTCATCTGCGCGCCGATCAGTTTCAGCTCGTCTGACCGCCCCCGAATCGGCGGCGTGACCATCCGTTGGCCGCCGACGTCGAACAGGCCGGTTGGAGGCCCCATCGGGTGTCCTGTCTACCGTTTATCGGATTGCCACCGCAGTGCACGTCATTGTAGGCATGCCCACGTCACCTACCGACTTGCTGTCAGTCAGTCACCACCGCGCATGAGCTGCGCCAATTGAACCCGAGACGTGATGCCCAGCTTGGCGAAAGCATTGTGCACGTGTGTCTTAACGGTGTGGGGGGAAAGGTGCAGTTGTTCCGCGACGGCGCGGTTGGTCGCGCCCTGGGCAATCAGGTTGACGACCTTGAGCTCGGAGTCGGTCAGGCTGTCCCAGCCCGTTTTTGCCCGCGAGTGCGTGACGATGCGCCGTTCCACACCTAGATGGCGCAGCGCGCGGGCGACCCGGCGGGCATCGGCGATCGCTTCGCACTCGACGAAAGTGTCGAATGCCGCGTTCAGCTGCTCGAGCGCCTCGGCATTGCGCTGTGCGCGAGCCAGCTCGCCGCCGGCGTCCTCGGCAGCACCGGCATAAAGAAGCGGCCGCTCCGACGAGCCAAGCAACTCCGCGGCAGACACCAATCCCCCGATGTCACGTTCGAGGATCCCACGTGCGTATCCGACGACCCCCGAGAACAGCGGCACCGGTGGCCGCTCACGTTCCAGAGCGTCGGTGGCCTGCAGGACACGCGCGCGCAGGCCGGCATCGCCGGCGGCCGCGGCCACCCGCGCACCCAAGATCACCAGATCAAAAACCTCAGGTGTGAGTGGCGTCCCGAGTAGGGTGATGCCGCCGAGCCAGCGCATCGCGTCATGGACGTCGTCGCGCTCCCATGCCGCCAGCGCGAGCACCTGCCCCGCTGCCCGACGTACCACAGATGCGCCGGTTGGGTAGGCGTTGCGAGCGTCATTGGCCACCTGCTGCAGCAAGTTTCGGTCATCGGTGTGCACCGCCACTTCGGCCAGCAGCGCTAGGCGAATCATGTCCAGGTCGGTCGCGCCTGTCCGCGGCGAGTGCGGCAGGGATTCCACCTCGGCGCGAGCTGCGGACAACCGGCCCGCGGCGAGATGGACCCACGCATCGATATCAGCCCAAATGCCAAGGGCCATCGTGTTGCGTTCCCGGCGGGCTTGCTCGGTGCCGTTGGCGATCTGAGCGGCAGCGTCGTCCAACCGGCCGACCACCGCCAGCAAGTTCGCGTGGTGCGCTGCGAGCAAGTCATGGGCCGGCGTCGGATCACTCGCCTGGGCGACCGCGCAAGCCTGCTCGAGGCGGCGCAGGGCGCGGTCCGCATATCCGTCCGCACAGTCCAGACAAGCAAGGGTGACATCGGCCACGATCTTCGACTCGAGATCACCGGTTGCTGCCGCAGCCGCGGCGGCCTCGTCGGCCGCCTTGCGTTGTTGCCCAGGTTGGTCGTACAGCAGGTTGTAAGCCAACAAGGCCAGATGTCGCGCCCGAGTTATGTCGCTGATGTCGCTCAACTCCAGCGCCCGCCGATTTTCCTGCACGCGCCGCTGGGCGCTGTGCATGTTGATTGTCGGGAGCCGGAGCCGAATCTCGGCCTCCTCTTCAGGCGAGGCCGCGTGCGATAGCGCTGCAACAGCCAATTCTTCGGCTTCCCCATAACGGCTGGCCCGGTTGAGCCACTCCACCGTTTCCGCGACCAGTGACCCGTGCTCGGCGTCATCTGAGGGCAACAGCTCCAAAGCGCGCTTGCTCAAGTCCGCGGCCTCGCTCGCATCGCCGCGGCCCACCAACTGAGCTGCCTGGCGCAATGCGTCGATCGCCTCGTTGTCTCCCGGCTCGGCGCTGCGTGCCAGCTGCGTAGCCACCTCGGCAGGCGTCGCCCCCATCGCCAACATGACCGACGCCGACTGGCGCTCCATCGCCCGCCGCAGCGACTGCGGCAACGACTGCCGGGTGGCCTCGCGCAGTAGATCGTGACGAAACCTAAGTCGCTCACCATCTTCCACGAGCAGGTCCGCGCGCACCGCCTCCTCGAGTGCCGACAGCAGCGAGACCGGCTGGCGGTCGAGCATCGCGGCCAGCAAGCCAGCCGAAAACCGGTCGGGCAGCACTGCGGCCACCCGCACCACCTCCGAAGCACCCTCAGAGAGCAGGTCCAGCCGCTGCTGCATGCTGGCGCCCAGACGCCGCGGCAGCCCGTCTCCGGTGGCTCCGGCACAACCGCCGTCGACAGTGAGCCGGCCTTCCTCGCCCAGCCCCCTGACAAGCTCGGTGACCAGAAACGGATTGCCGTGCGCCTTGGCCGCCAAATTCAGCAGCGACACATCGGCTTTCGCCCGCACTGCGTCACAGACGATATCGGCGACCGCGTCCGGCGCGATTGCCGGCAATCGGACAAATGTGGCGTTCGCGCGCTGCAGCACCGACAAAGTCTCTTGCACCGCCGGCCCACCTGCCCCGCTGCGGGCGGTCAACACCCACAACACCGGCACATCCGGCGCGGTGGTCAACGACCGCAACGCCAACAACGTGCCGTTATCGGCCCAGTGGATGTCCTCCAACACAATCACCAGCGGGGTCTGTGCGGCCGCCGCATGAATCGCATCGGCCAGATCGTGCACCACCCAGTACCGCAGGTCAGCCGAGCCGCCCAGCCGGCGCAGCGCCTCGGCGTCCCCCACCGGGGGATCGGCGTGCAGGGTGGCCATGAACAGCGAGAAAAAAGGCACTGTCTGCTGGTATTCGAACGCCTCACCGAACAAGGTGCGCACCCCGCACTTGTCGGCCAGCGCCAACACCTCGGTGAGCAACCGACTCTTGCCGATGCCCGGCGGTCCCTCGATGACCAGTACGCTTCCGTGTCCGTGGGTCAGCGCGGTCATCTGCGCGCCGATCAGTTTCAGCTCGTCTGACCGCCCCCGAATCGGCGGCGTGACCAGCCGCCGGCCGCCGACGTCGAACAGGCCGGTTGGAGGCCCCATCGGGTGTCCTGTCTACCGTTTATCGGACTGCCACCGCAGTGCACGTCATTGTAGGCATGCCCACGTCACCTACCGACTTGCTGTCAGTCAGTCACCACCGCGCATGAGCTGCGCCAACTGGGCGCGGGATGTAATTCCCAGTTTGGCAAACGCATTGTGGACGTGGGTCTTGACCGTGTGCGGGGAAAGGTGCAGTTCGGTCGCGACCTCACGATTGGTCGCGCCCTGGGCAATCAGGTTGACGACCTTGAGCTCGGAATCGGTCACGCTGTCCCAGCCCGTTTTTGCCCGCGAGTGCGTGACGATGCGCCGTTCCACACCTAGATGGCGCAGCGCGCGGGCGACCCGGCGGGCATCGGCGATCGCTTCGCACTCGACGAAAGTGTCGAATGCCGCGTTCAGCTGGTCGAGCGCCTCAGCGTTGCGCTGTGCGCGAGCCAGCTCGCCGCCGGCGTCCTCGGCAGCACCGGCATAAAGAAGCGGCCGCCCCGACGAGCCAAGCAANCCCGTTTTTGCCCGCGAGTGCGTGACGATGCGCCGTTCCACACCTAGATGGCGCAGCGCGCGGGCGACCCGGCGGGCATCGGCGATCGCTTCGCACTCGACGAAAGTGTCGAATGCCGCGTTCAGCTGGTCGAGCGCCTCAGCGTTGCGCTGTGCGCGAGCCAGCTCGCCGCCGGCGTCCTCGGCAGCACCGGCATAAAGAAGCGGCCGCCCCGACGAGCCAAGCAACTCCGCCGCAGACACCAATGCCCCGGCATCACGCTCGAGTATCCCGCGGGCGTGCTGAGCGACTGTGGCGAACAACCCAATCCCGGGACGCTCGCGTTCGAGCACGTCAATGTCGTCCAGAAGACGCGCTCGCAGGCCGGCATCAGCGGCGGCCGACGCCACTCGCGCGGTCAAGGTCAGCTGATCCAAGACGGCCGGCAAAAGCGGCGTCACGAGGAGCGAGATGTCGCCGCCAAGCCAGCGCGCCGCTTCATGAACATCGTCGTGCTGCCACGCTGCCAGCCCTAACACGCCCGCCGCCCCGCGACGTACGGCAGGTGAACCCTCGGCGTACGCTTCGCGCGCCTCGCTCACCATCTCTTGCAACAACGTTCGGTCGTCGGTGCGCGCCGCCACCTCCGCCAGAGTGAACATGCGCATCGCGTCGACCAAGGTCGATCCCGTTCGCTCTGGCGTCGGCAACCACTCGGTGCTGACACGGGCAGCCGACAACCGACCGGCAGCCAGCTGCACCATCCCGGAAGTCAGCGCCCAAATGTGAAGCGCCATGCCATCGCGTTCCTTCCGGGATTTTTCTGTGCGGCCCGCGGCAAGCGTTGCAGCATCGTCCAACCGTCCGACCACGGCAAGCAGGTTTGCCAGGTGGATTGCCGCGAGGTGATGAGAGGTGACATCGCCCGCAGGGGTCAAGGATTGAAGTTCCTCAATGCGGTGTAGAGCGCGGTCCGCATTCCCGTCTACGCAGTCCAGGCAGGCAAGCGCTACTCCAGACAGAATGCTCGACTCCAGATCGCCGGTGGATGCGGCAGCGGCCGCCGCCTCGTTGGCTGCCGTACGGTCCTGTCCGTGTTGGCCATACATCGCCAGGTTGTACGCCAGCCATGCAAGATGTCGTGCCCGGGTGACCTCGCTGAGGTTGGGCAACTGCAGTGCGCGGCGGTTCTCCTCGATGTGTCGAGTGGTCGTTTCTGTGGTTACCGTCGGGAGCCGGAGGCGAATCTTGGCCTCTTCTTCGGGCGCCAACGCGGCACACAAGGTGCTGCTGGCCAACCGTTGCGCCTCCTCGTAGCGCGTGGCCCGATTGAGCAGCACGATCGTTTCTGTTATCACTGGCCCACGTTTTGGGTCTTGGGGCGACAGGAGCTCCAACGCGCGCTTGCTCAAATCCGACGCAGCGCTCGGATCGCTATTGGCCACTGACCGCGCGGCTTCGCGGAGTGCGGCGATCGCCACCTGATCGCCCACCTCGGCGCTGCGGGCGAGCTGGGTTGCGACCTCCTCGGGCGCTGCCCCCATGTCCAGCATGATGGTCGCCGATTGCCGCTCCATAGCCCGGCGCAGCGACTGGGACAAAGACTGCCGCGTCGCTTCGCGCAGCAGATCGTGCCGAAACCTCATCTGGTCACCGTCTTCGATGAGTAGATCGGCGCGGACCGCCTCTTCTACCGCCGACATCAGGGCGGTCGGTGGGCGTTCCAGCATTGCGGCGAGCAGCCGGGCCGAGAACCGGTCAGGCAGCGCTGCGGCCACCCGCACGACTTGGCTCGCAGCAGTGGAGAGCTGGTCGAGTCGTTCCTGCATAGTGTCGCCGAGCCGTCGCGGCAAGGTGTCTCCGGTGGCGACCGCGCGGCCGCCGCTGACATCGAGCCGACCGTCCTCGTCCAGTCCTCGCAGCAACTCAGTCAAAAGAAACGGGTTGCCGTGCGCCTTTTCGGCCAGGCTCAGCAGCGACGCATCCGCGTTGGCTCGCACGGCGTCTTGCACAATGTCGGCGATCGCGCTCGCTGTCATGGCCGTCAACCGCAGAAACCTGGCATCCTCGCGTTCCAGCGCGGTCAGCGTCTCGCGAACGGCCCGCCCGCCCGCGCCCGTTCGCACGGTAAACACCCACAGCACCGGTGCGTCGCTCCGTGTCGCGGCCAGTGACCGCAGCGCGAGCAGGGTTGCGTTATCCGCCCAGTGAATGTCCTCGAGGAGGATCACTAAGGGCTTTCGGAACGCGGCCGCCTGTATGGCGGATTGCAGATCGCGCACCACCCAGTAGCGGTGATCAGCCGACGCACCCAAGTGGCGCAGAGCCTCCGCATCACCGACCGGAGGATCCGCGCGCAGGGTCGCCATGAACAGCGAGAAGAACGGCACCGTCTGCTGATACTCGAACGCCTCGCCGAATAGTGACCGAACGCCGGCCTTCTCGGCGAGCGCGGAAACCTCAGTCAACAAGCGGCTTTTCCCGATGCCCGGCGGGCCCTCGATGACCAGCACGCCCGCGCGCCCCTGCGCGACCGCCGTGATCAACGCTTCGATCGCCCGCAACTCGCCCGTACGCCCACGGATCGGCGGTAAACGCACCCTCCCTGACGCTTCGCGATGGGGCTTGTCGCGCTGGGCGGGCGCCGCAGCATGCGTCACACGCCCGAGCATTTGCTGCGATGAACCCGCTACCTTCACCCGCCCCGGGGTGTGGAAATGATCCGAGGGAACATACCTGGCAGAAGCCGCCAGCTTAACGCTCATCGGAGCCTGCTCAGCAGGGTAAAGCCGCTTCGACTCCCCGACCGACGTCATGCTGCCACCTGGACTTCCACCGACAGATAGTCGGCCAGGCCGTGTGTTGCAGGCCAATCACCATCGCGCACCGCTTGGCCGAGCTCCTCTGCCAATGGACTGCTGGCGCCCAACTCGGCCAGCCAAGAGGCCACGGTCGTTGCGATGTGATCTGCTGGGACGCGCACGGTACGGCCGTGTAGGCGATCGGTCAGCTGATAAGTAGTCATTTCTGCACGCCTTTCGCTGGTTCACCGGGTGGCCGGTGTATTTAGCTGACATGACCCATGACACCGCCGCGGGCGGAAGGTGAGCGTCTCAACATGAGGTGAATGCGCGTCTCAAAGTGAGACACCCGCTGACCCACTGAACGTCAGGTGTTCAGCGCACCAGCATGCTGACTAGTCAGTGGTCGCCGTCCGCCAGACTTGCCAGTCAAGGCGGCGCCTCCGCGCTGGTCAATGCACGTGAGTGCAATTAGCTGACGTGACCCATGACACCGCCGCGGACGTATACTGGACGCCTCAATCTGAGCAGGATTGCGCGTTTCAATCGGAGGACGCTGGCATTCGGGGGGCCGGCTGCACCGCGCGGTCGGGAGCGAGGTGCACGCGTCGATGAGTTTCCGGGCCGACATCCAAACCGACGTTCGCCGAGTGCGGGAACGGTTCTTGTGCGAGGGATCCTTGGAGACGGACACCTTGCCCCCAACCGTGCTGGACTCCTGGCGCCGGTCCCTGGCCATGCAGGTCCACCCCGACCGCCTCGATCTGCCCTATGTTCGGCAACCGGATAGCGACTCACGACTCGCTCACGCCGCGGAGCCTGTGCTACAGGGGATCACGCAAGACGCCACCATCGACGCGATGTCGGCCATCCTCACCTCGTCCGACGGGGTAGTGATGGAGCGCTCAGCCTCCGAAAGGGCCTTCATGAAGGCACTGGATTCGGTGAGCCTCGCCCCCGGCTACAGCTACGCGGAGGAATTCGCCGGGACCAACGGGATCGGCACCGCGCTCGAGACCAGGCGGCCCGCGTTCATTTGTGGCGGCGAGCATTTCGTCGGGCCCTTAAGCGAGCTTGCCTGTGCGGGCGCGCCGATCCGCGACCCCATAACCCAGAGGCTCGTCGGCGTCGTTGATCTCACCTGCTGGGCCAGTCGCTCGAATCCGGTGTTGTTACCGCTGGTCAAGAGCCTGGGAAGCCAGATCGAAGACAGGCTGAGAGAGTCGGCCCACGCCAGCGAGATCGCGCTTTTGGAGGTGTATCGCAAGGAGGCACGACGGTTCCCATTCGGTGTGCTGGCAATCGGCGGTGACGTGTTGCTGATGAACCGCTACCTGCGCCAGACGCTCGACACCAATGACCAGATCGCACTGCTCGAACACGCCTCGGATTTGATTAGCACCACGGCCATGCGACATCCGCTGGCGGTGCTGCCGAGCGGAACGACACTCAACCTTTCTGTCGTCGACCATGCGGAGATCCGCGGGCGAATCAACGTCGTTTTCCATGTGCATCTGTCGACCCAGGTAACAACGCACCGTATCTCGACCCGCGACTCGGTCGTGTCGCACATTCCTGGCGTAGTTGGGCGCAGCAGCTCATGGCGGCACAGCTGTGAGCAGGTCGAGCGATGCTGCCAGGACCGGGTTTGGGTACTGCTGGAAGGCGAGAAGGGGTCCGGACGAGCCAAGCTGGCCCAGGCTGTCGCACAGCACGCCCACCCGATAAAGACGGTGCGGGTACTGCGGGCTGAAACATTTGCGACGCCAGCGCTTTTCGTCGCCGAGATAGTGACCCAAACCGATGGCGATGACTTTGCCGTGGTGATTGCCGACGTCGACTGCATCGACGAGGAGACGCTGGCAGCGGTCGTACCGGTGTTGCAATCCCGTGCGAGTCGCGGATGGATCGCAGCGACGATGAGTTCGTCGACGCCTTCACCGACGGTTCAGCTGCTGCTGCCGTTGTTTACCCACACCGTGACAGTGCCCGCGCTGCGGCACCGGATTGAAGATATCGAGGTACTGGTGCCGTTTCTGCTACACGAGCTGACCTCCGGCGCCGATGTGCGCCTTGACGCCGATGCGATGCGTCAACTCAGTAAGCTGCCGTGGCCGGGTAACGTCGCACAGTTACGGCGAGTTGTTGCGGAAACCGTTGCGCGACAACGTTCAGGCATCATCGGCGCCGACAAGCTGCCGCCCGAGTGTCGATCGCTTGCGAAACGAAAACTCACCCAGATGGAGGCGCTTGAGCGAGACGCCATTGTCCGCAGCCTGGAAGACAACGACAACAACAAGCTACAGGCGGCGATAGCCTTGGGGATGTCCCGCGCGACCATCTATCGCAAGATGCGGGATTACGGAATAGCCTGATCCGGCAGGCCGTATTGTGACGGCGAGACAGAGTCGAGGTAGCTGGAAGATGGGGTCGCGGGCCGGCCGAACGACCGAGGTTCAGCGGGTCAGGGAAAAGTTTCTGACCGTGGGGTCCGTTGACGCGGTGCGCTTAGTCGATGGTGAGATTTTGCAGCCCAGTGTGGTGGACTCCTGGCGTCGGTCGCAGGTCCTGCGCATACACCCCGACCGGGTCGAGCTCCCGTATGTGCGTGAACCCAATATGGACTCGCGGTTGGCGCGCGCGGCCGCACCGGTGCTGCAGCGCGTCACCGATGATCTGGCTGCGCAAGCTGTCAGCGTTGTCCTGACATCAACCGACGGGGTGGTGGTCGAACGGACGGCCCCGGAGGTGTCCATCCTCAAGGCGTTGGACAGGGTGAGCCTCGTACCGGGTTATAGCTTGGCTGAAGAGGTGGCGGGCACCAACGGGATTGGCACTGCGCTGGAGACTGGGCGCCCTGCGTTCATTCGTGGCGGCGAGCACTACGTCGCCATGTTCACCGGTTTCGCCTGCGCGGGGTCGCCAGTCCGGGATCCTATAACGCGCAGGGTAATCGGCGCCGTCAATCTGAGTTGTCTGGCCGACGAATCCGATCCGCTGTTACTCGCGCTGGCTGCCAGCGCCGGTCGCCAAATTGAGGATCGCATGCGGCTGGTGGCTCATCAGGGTGAGACCGCGCTGTTGGGGGCATATCTGGAACAGACACGGCGCTCTTCGAGCGGTGTGCTCGCGATTGGTGGCGACGTAGTGTTGATGAACCCCTACCTGCGCCGGGCGCTGGACGGCAACGAGCAGACCGCGCTGCTCGAACACGCCTCGGATCTGCTCAGCTCCACGTCGTCGGCCACGGCGCTGGCTGTTCTGCCAAGCGGGCGCATCGCCGAAATCACTGCTGCCGACCGCTTGACGATGCGTGCCGGTCGGACCAATGTCGTTTTCCACGTTGACTTTTCCGCCGAGACGAGCGCGGGGCCGCAGCAAATCGCCCACCCGGCGCGCGCTCAAATCCCTGGCCTGGCGGGTCATGACAGGGCCTGGCTGCGCTGCTGCCATCAGGTGCGCCAGTACTGCCACGACCGAGACTGGGTAGTGCTGGAAGGAGAGAAAGGATCCGGCCGGTCACGACTGGCGCAGGCGGTCGGACAGGATGTGAAACCGGGCCGGACCGTTCGGGTCATGCGCGCCGACACATTTCCCAGCGCCGCGCGTCTTGTTGCCGAGCTGGCGGCTGCGTCCGGCGATGAAGACTTTGCAGTGGTGATCGCCGACGTCGATGACATCGACAAGGACACACTCGAATCGATCAGCTCGATCCTGGCCACCCGCGCAGGCCGGGGATGGATCGCGCTGACTCGCAGTTGCGCGGCTCCATCAAAACCGATCAAGCAGCTGCTGCCGCTGTTTACTCATACCGTCACCGTGCCGGCGCTGCGACACAGGATTGACGACCTCGAAGAATTGGTGCCGCTGTTGCTGCGTGAAATCACCCGAGGAGCCGATGTGGCGCTGGCGCCCGACGCGATGCGTCAACTCAGCAGGCTGCCGTGGCCGGGCAACGTTGCGCAGCTGCGGCGGGTTCTGACCGAAACCGTTGCCCGCCAACGATCGGGCGTTATCAGCGCCGACAAGCTGCCACCGGAGTGCCGCGCAGTCACGCGGCGCAAGCTGACTCAAATGGAAGCCCTGGAGCGCGACGCGATTGTCCGGAGCCTGCAAGACAACGGCGGCAACAAGCAAGAGGCGGCACGCGCACTGGGAATGTCGCGGGCGACCATCTACCGCAAGATAAACGACTACGGCATCGCATAACGCCTCTAGGGCTCTCATCCCAAAAGCATTGATCCACAGTATTATCGCGACTCACGACGCCCCGATAGTTGCCGGCAGCCTCCGCGCGGCCCGGGGCCGCCAGGCCCTGTCCAGCTGCGCTTGCTCCTGTGTGCACGAATACCCCCAGGAAAGTCACCCGGGTGAACCAGTTCGCCGGGTGATGACCACTCATCCCACGCCAATGAATGCTGGCTAGCGGATCGCGAGCGGACGGTCAGTGGAGCTGACCAGGTGCCGGATCCGCGCTCGGGACCGCATAAGGCAACACCGGGTCGCATGACGGTGGAAGAGCGGGCTGGTTGATCGCCTCGAAACGCCACCGCCACAGATTGGAGAGCCCAGATGAAGCGTCGCCAATTAAAACCTGCTGAAAACGGCTCCGGCGCCACGCGAGCGCCGGGGCTGCTGCATCGAATCCGGTATGCCGCCGCCTTCGCCCGGCGTCCGGCGGATCGGAACGCAGATGCCGCGATCGACACCGTCCCGGCGATCGAGGAACAGCTTCAGGCGCTGCAACCCGCCTGCAGTGCCCAGCGGGCATCGACCGGCATCAGCTGCGGTGCGCCGGCTATGGCGGTCGTCGAGGTGCACGCCGTCGACGAATGCGACGAGACGGGGCTGAGCCCAGACGGCGACCTCGTCGAGACACTCTGCCAAGCATGCCTGGCCACCGTGCAGACGGCGATGGCCGCGTATGTGAGCCACCGGCGCGAAATGGCGTCCCGATACGGCACCCCGCCGGCATGCACCACGTGCGGGCGTCCCACTCAATATCTGCGCAGCGTCTTCGCGGTGCGCCTCATCGGGCCCGAGGGGCTGGCACCGTGAATCGGTTGCGGATTGCCTCTTTGTTCGTGGCTGTGCTCGCCGGTGATTACGCGGTCCTTATGTTAATCAATGGCCAGCTGATCGAATTCGGTATTTCAGCCGGCATTTGTGCCGGATCGTTGATCGCGGCCGGTCTGATCGTGTACGCGGGCAAGCGACGTCGCAAGGCGATGGCGCGCGGACGAGCGGCCGTCTGGGAGCGCCGTGACCGGCAGGCGGCCAACGCCGATCAACAGTGCCAGTTATGCGGAGACGCATGCGAAAAAGCATGTGAATCACCTAGCTTCGTTGACAGGCAGCACGCGCGCTTATGTGCGGCGTGCGCCGGCTCTCAAATGAGCGCACCCGCCGCGGAAAGCCTGATCAACCGCGTATCACCCGGGTGAACTACCTGGCCGGGTGATGACGACTCATCCCCCGTCGTGAATCCTGACTCAATCGCGGCGTAACACACGAGCCGCAACAGGAGAAGGTGCACCATGAAGATCGTAGTCATTGGCGGACGTGGGCTCATCGGCTCCAAAGTAGCGACCAATCTCGGCGCGCAGGGACACGACGTGATCGCCGCTTCACGCCGATCAGGTGTCAATGCGCTCACCGGTGAAGGTCTCGCCGACGCCGTCGCCGGCGCGGATGTCCTAGTCGACGTTGCCGATTCGCCACTGTTCGACGATGAACCGGTGATGCACTTCTTCACCACCGCGACCTCGAATCTTCTCTGTGCTGAACAAAAGGCGGGAGTCAAACACCACGTCGCATTGTCCGTGGTGGGCGCGGACAACATGCCGGACAGCGGCTACAACACCGCGAAAGCAGCTCAGGAAAAGCTGATCAGGGATTCGGGCCGCCCTTATTCGATCGTGCGAGCAACTCCGTTCTACGAATTCGCGGTTGGCTTGGCTGATTCCGCGACAGACGGAGACATCGTTAGATTGCCCCACGCGTTGTTCCGTCCTATCGCCGCCGACGATGTCGCCACCGCTGTGGCCCACGTGGCTGTCGCGCCTCCCATCAACGGAGTGGCGGAGATCGCCGGCCCCGAGGCGATGGGGATGGACGACTTTGTCCGCAAGGGTCTGGCTGCCACTGGTGATCAACGTCGGGTCGTGACTGACGCGCAGGCACCATACTTCGGCGCGGTGATCGACGACCAGACGCTCGCACCCGATGAGAACGCCACGATCTTCTCCACTCGATACTCCGACTGGATCGACACGTACTCCTGATCACCCGCTCACCCGGGTGAATTGGCGCGCCGGGTGATGACGACTCACCCCGCGTCGTTGAATGCTGACTCAGCAGCTGGCGAGCGGAGGGTAGATGCAGCCGACCATGTACCGGATCTGCATTCGAGGCCGAATCACCGAGCGGCTGGGATCCGCATTGGAAGGGATGCGGTTCGAGGCAGGCGCAACCGAAACCGTGTTCACCGGTGAAATCCGAGACCAGTCACAGCTTTACGGACTCCTCGACAGGGTCCGCGATTTAGGCCTTGAGCTCGTCAGCCTAGAACCGCAGCCCGCGGGAACCCACATCAGGAAGGACCTGTAATGAAAGCCATCACTGTTTCAGATCGTGACGCCGGTGTCGCTGGCCTGTCGCTGACGGAGCTGCCTTACCCCGAGGCTGCTGACAACGACGTCGTCGTGAAGGTACACGCGGCGGGTTTCACACGCGGGGAGCTTGACTGGCCGCACACTTGGATCGACCGCGGAGGCCGGAACCGGACACCGAGCGTGCCTGGCCACGAGCTGTCCGGAGTGGTGGTTGAGTTGGGTTACGGCACCACACTTTTAACCGTCGGTCAGCGAGTGTTCGGGCTCGCCGACTGGGCCCGCAACGGGTCACTGGCCGAGTACACCGCAGTGGAAGCCCGTAATCTCGCACCGCTGCCGATGGACATCGACCATACGGTGGCTGCGGCGCTGCCGATCTCCGGCTTGGCCGCCTGGCAGGGCCTGTTCGACCACGCCCACCTCGCCGCCGGCCAAACGGTTCTGATCCACGGCGCCGTGGGTGGGGTCGGGTCGACCGCGGTGCAGCTCGCTCGCGAGGTCGGCGCGCGCGTCATCGGTACCGGGCGAACCGCAGACAAAGACCTGGCCAAAGAGATCGGCGTCCACACCTTCCTCGACTTGGAGACCGAAAAGTTGGAGGACGCGGGCGAAGTCGACGTGGTGTTCGACGTGATCGGGGGAGACATCATGGAACGCTCGATGGCCATGGTGCGGTCTGGTGGAACGCTCGTCACCGTCGCCGAGCCGCCGAAGACGCAGCCGCGTGATGGGCGCGCCATCTTCTTCCTTGTCGAAGCTGATCGCACCCAGCTTGCCAACCTCGCCGCTCGGGTGCGGGACGGACGCCTGAAGCCGGTAGTGGGTGCCGTGCTGCCACTCGCCGAAGCCCCGGCCGCATTCGCCCCCGGAAAACGCGTCGCCGGCAAGACGATCCTGCGCGTATCCGAAGACTAGCCGCTGTCGCTATGCAGTGGGCAACTACCCACTGTATAGCGACGTCGAAAGGAAGGCAGCCAGATGGTCCGAAAAGTACTACTCACTGCACTGATCGCTGTTGTGATACTTGTGCCCGCCGCTCACGCCGAGCCGGCGCCGCAAGAATCAGGTCAAAGCCCCGTTGTTCGAACCGTTTTCGATCAACCTACCAACCTTCTAGGCAAATCACTTGAAGCAGTGACCGTCAGCTATCCGCCCGGAGGCAAAAGCGCCTCTCACCACCACGCGAAATCGGCGTTCATCATGGCCTACGTGATCTCCGGAGCGATCCGCAGCCAACTCGAAGGTGAGGCTGCACGTGTCTATCACGCCGGTGAGACGTGGAGTGAATCGCCCGGCGCGCACCACACGATCAGTGAAAATGCCAGCAGCACCGAACCCGCCGAATTGCTCGCAGTATTCCTGGTCGATAGCGGAGACCACCCGCTCACCACGGACGACAACACGGAGAGATGAGCTGGCGCGTCAAGGACATGCACAAGCCCGATCCGGTTCGGGTTGTCAGTGCAGCACTACGATTCTCACTCGCGGCGGCCTTCCTGTCCGCTGTTGCCGACAGATTCGGTTGGTGGGAGCCGCTTGGGCAGGGTAGCTGGGGGAACATGAGTCGTTTCGCCGACTATGCCCACCAGCTTGTTCCGTTTGCTTCTGGATGGTTGCTGACCGTCGTCGTATGGGCTGCCACTGCCATCGAAACAACTCTGGGAGTCTTGCTGCTAACCGGCTGGTGGCCAAAACTCATTGGCGCGGCAGCTTCCTTGGTGCTCATAATATTTGGAACCGCGATGGCGGTGTCCCTCGGGATAGAATCACCACTTAGCTACAGTGTCTTCTCCGCTGCAAGCGCGGCCGGCGCTTACGCAATACTGGGCACTGACACCGCATGAAAGCAAGCAAAGACTTCGATGTGGTCGTCGTGGGCGCCGGGGTGGGCGGCGTGGCTGCCGTGCGAAAGCTTGTGGCGTTAGGCATCGCGGTAGCGCTCGTTGAGGATCGTTTAGCCGGTGGCGAGTGTCATTACTTTGGCTGCAACCCGAGCAAAACACTGCTTCGTCCGATCGAGGTGTTCAACCTCGCCAAAGCGGTTCCTGGTGTGCGAGAGACCATCTCAGGTGAGAGGGTGGACGTCGCCGGCGTCTTCGCCAAACGGGACGCGATCATTGAGTATCTCTCGGATCAAGACCGAGTCGCGTCGTTGCGACAAGCCGGTGTAACGGTGTTTCATGGGTTCGGTCGGTTGAGCGGCGAACGAACGGTGGTAGTGACCTGTGCCGATGACACCGAAACTGTCTTGATGGCACGCCACGCGGTCGTTGTTGCGACCGGCACTCGTCCATACATACCGGAGATACCCGGGTTGGCTCAAGCACGCCCGTGGACCAATCGGGACTTCACGACCATGACCCAAGTTCCACTTCGCGCGCTGTTGGTGGGTGCCGGTCCGGTCAGCGTCGAGTTCGCGACCATCCTGGCCGGTTTGGGCTCGGAGGTAACGCTTTTGGTGCGCGCGAAGACCCTGCTTCGAAACTGCGAACCCGAAGCCAGCGAGATGGTCACGCAATCGCTGCGGAGCAAAGGTGTCAAGATTCACTTCGAGACAGAGTTGTCGGCGGCAATCCGGCCCGCCGCAGGCGGGCCGGTGACCGCGACTTTCCACGACCAGACCATCGAGGTAGACGAGATCGTGCTCGCCGCCGGACGGTGCACCAACACCGACGACATCGGACTGGAAACCGTTGGCCTGTCGTGCGGCGAGCCCATTTCTGTGAACGACCATCTTCAGGCGGTCGGCGTCGAAGCCGGCTGGCTCTACGCTCTGGGAGATACCACCGGGCGTGCTCGACTGTCTCATATCTCCACCTACCACGGGCGTCTTGTCGCGGAAATCATCGCTGCGCGAGCTGCCGGGCGAGATCTATCTGAGAACGAGCTGGCAGCCCGGGATGCCGGCAATCTGGCGCAGGTTATTTACACCGAGCCGCAAGTAGTCCGGGTGGGGCGCACGGAAAGTCAGGCCCGCGCAGAAGGGTTTACGGTGCGAACGCGAACCGCCCGTTATCCCGATGCGGTGTCATTCCTCGCCCTTTACCGTGACGGCTTCGATGGATGGGCGAAATTAGTCATTGAGGTCCCGACCAACAGACTGCTCGGCGCGACATTCGTCGGCCCGCAGTTCTCCGAACTGGCCCAAGCAGCCACCCTGGCCGTCCTCGCGAAGGTCCCCACCACTCTCCTACGCCATGCTGTCGCGCCACACCCAACGGTCAATCAGGTCTGGGACCCGCTGCTCGCCGAAGAATCCGAAATTGCGTGAGGGGACTGCGACCATGCTTGTGGCGGGGGTGCGCGCCCTAGGCGGCGATGTCGAGACACTCGAGGTGGACGACCCGCGGCCGTTGGCACCAGACGAGGTCCTCATTGAGGTCCGCGGCGCTGGAATTGGGAACTGGGACGACATCGTTCGGGTCGGCGACTGGGGCGTTGGCACGAGGCCGCCGACGGCGCTCGGCGTCGAAGCCGCCGGCGTCGTCAGGGCCGTCGGCGCCCACCCGAGCGGATTCAGTGTGGACGATGAGGTGCTGTGCCACCCTGTGCCGCTGCGGGACCAAGGCGCGTGGGCGCCGTTTCTGATTGCGCCCGTCGGATCGCTCGCTCGTAAACCACCCTGGATTTCGTGGGAGACCGCGGCGATCTTTCCGGTGCCGGCGTTGACCGCCGAGCAGGTAGTCGGCGAAGCGTTGGCACTTCACGGTGGGGAAACATTGCTGGTTCACGGCGCGGGTGGAATCACCGGCGGACTCATCGTCCAGCTGGCGAACCTGCGCGGGGTCGATGTGCTCGCCACCGCCGGCCCCCGCAGCGCCGAGCGAGTCCGCCGGTATGGCGCCCGCGAAGTGATCGACTACCGGGATCGGATGTGGCCACAACACGCAAAGGCGTTGGCACAGGGTTCTGTTGACGCCGTCGCCAACGCCGCCCCCGGGGGTGCTGCTACGGCGATGACCGCGCTTGGCGACGGCGGCCGACTGGCCACCATCACCCCGGACCTGCCTTCATCGACTCGCGGTATCAGCGCGACCGCGGTTTACGTCCGTTCCGACGGAACTCAACTTGACCGCCTGACCGCGCTTCTCGCCTCCCATTGGTTGAGCATGCCGACCCCGCGTTCCTGCAGCCTGGATCAGGCCGGCCACGCGCTCGCGCAGGTCGTCGCAGGCCAGGAGCCCAACGGAGTGGTCGTCACAAATGACATCCCGTGACGTCGCCCACCCGATTGGCCGCTTATCTGGGCAAGGTCGACAACCTCAGCGGTCCACACTTGCGTTCATAGCGGTGCGTTAATCACCCGGGTGAATCGGTGGTTGGGGTGATGACAGCTTCCCCCGCCTGAGCGCAGTCTCAGTACTTGCAGGACCGTGCGGCATCAATGCGGATCGTCGGTGAACCTCAGGTGTCCTTTGAGATGAGAGATCGCGGAGAAGGGGAGATTGCAGTGACAAGTGACATCTTGAGGCCGGGCGGCCCGCCCGCTAGGTCTGTCGGCCGCACCGAAGGCAAGTCCGTGTTCCTTGGGACGATCGGTGTGCGCCACATCGTCGATAAGTTCGAAGCCGAAGGGCGTTTCTCCTGCCTCGAGCATCCAATGTCGCCGCGAGCGCTGGCCTCGCCGCTTCATCGCCACCACAACGAAGATGAGTACAGCTGGATCATCGAAGGACGCGTGGGCGCGTTGCTCGGCGATGAGGTGCTCGAGGGCGGCCCCGGTGACTTCATTTTCAAGCCACGAAACCAGTGGCACACATTCTGGAACGCCGGCGCTGAGCCGGCCCGCATCCTTGAGATCATCTCCCCCGCAGGATTTGAGCAGTACTTCGACGAGCTGTCTGCCCTCGGCGGTGTGGACAAAATCTCGCCAGAAGACCTCCACGAACTGTGTGTGCGCTACGACCTGGAGATGGATGTCGACAGCGTGCCCGAGCTGTGCAAACGCTTCGGTTTGAAATTCCCCGGCGAACCCCTGTTGTGACGCTGGTTCGAAATCCACTCATGCTCAAGAAATTTCGGCCCATCGCGGGTTTGGCTCCATCGAGAAGCAAGAGGTCGTTGCATGACAAGTGATCGCCCAACCGCTGCGGCCGCAGGCACGCTGAAACTCGGGGATCACCTCACCATCAACCGACTCGGTTTCGGAACGATGCGACTAACCGGGCCCGGTAACTGGGGGCCGCCCCGCGACCCCCACCAGGCGATAGCGGTACTGCGCCGCGCGGTGGAGCTGGGCGTCACGTTCATTGACACCGCGGACTCATACGGCCCGTTCATCGCTGAGGAGTTGATTCGCACCGCCCTACACCCCTACCCCGCCGACCTCGTCGTGGCCACCAAGGCCGGATTCCTGCGGACCCGTCCCGACCGAACGAACACACCGTCGCCGGCATCCTGGACCCCGCTGGGCAAGCCCGAGTATCTGCGCCAACAGGTCGAGATGAGCCTGCGCCGGCTCGGCACTGAGTGCATCCAACTGTTTCAGCTGCACCGCATCGATCCCGACTATCCCCTGGCCGACCAGGTCGGCGAGCTGGCCGACCTGAAAGCCGAAGGCAAGATCGGGCTGATCGGGCTGTCGGAAGTCAGCGTCGATCAGCTCGAGGAAGCGCTGCAGATCACGCCGATCGCCTCCGTGCAGAACCTGTACAACCTCACTGCACGCGACGCCGAGCCACTGGTGAACGTTTGCACGCAGCTGGGTATTGCGTTCATCCCCTGGTTTCCGCTGGGCGCCGGCCCGCTGGCTGCCTCCGACGGACCGTTGCGCAAGATCGCAGCCGCACACCACGCCAGCTCATCCCAGTTGGCGCTGGCCTGGCTGCTCGCGCGTTCACCGATCATGCTGCCGATCCCCGGTACATCGTCGTTGGAGCATCTCGACGAGAACATCGCCGCCGCAGCCGTGACCCTTACCGATGACGACCTCAAAGCACTCAGCGCCCTCTAGCTCGGTCACCAATTCACACCAAAGGAGCCTCGAGATGACCACCATCAATAGGATTTTCACCGGAGTCGGCGCCCATATCGCTCCTGGATACGCCGATGCGGTCGCCGTATCCGGCAGCGGTACACAGATTTTCGTATCTGGAACACCCGGGTTGCGCGAAGACGGCACCGTACCTGATGACTTCGCCGACGAAGCGCGGCAATGCTGGGCCAACGTCGAAACCGCACTCGACAAGGCCGGCGCCACGCTCACCGACATTGTCTACATGCGCCAATGGCTGACCAGCCGCGACAATGTGTCCGACTACCTGGCGGTGAGCAAGGCGATCATTCAGCACGAACCCGCCGCGATGCTCAGCATCATCGACGGGCTGGTGTGGCCCAACCAGCGCGTGGAAGTGGAAGTCATCGCCGTCCTGCCGTCGTGAGCGATTACCCCGTCGTCGACTTGTCCATCGACGAACTGCTGACCACGACTCGCTCGGTGCGCAGACGGCTCGATTTGACCAAACCCGTTCCCATGAGCCTGATCCGGGAATGCCTGGAGATCGCGGTGCAGGCGCCGACGTCGTCCAACCTGCAGAACTGGGGCTTCATCGTGGTCACCGACGCCGCACAGCGTCGCGCGATCGCCGACGTGTACCGGCGCACATGGGAGTGGATCCTCGCCTCCCCATTCGCGGTCGCCGATCGCTTCAAGGACGACCCAGCGCGCAACCTCGAGCAGCGCAAGGTGTCCGACAGTGCGACGTATCTCGCCGAGCACATCGGCCAAGTCCCCGTCTTGATGATCCCGTGCGTCGAGCTCATCGACGGTGACATCACGCTGACGGGCGAAAACG
The DNA here is from genome assembly GCF_900417275.1 of Mycobacterium shimoidei. Taxonomy (NCBI): domain Bacteria; kingdom Bacillati; phylum Actinomycetota; class Actinomycetes; order Mycobacteriales; family Mycobacteriaceae; genus Mycobacterium; species Mycobacterium shimoidei. The sequence goes on from NZ_UEGW01000001.1 coordinate 4,653,201, forward strand.
CGAACAAGTATTGGGCTTCGATCATGCCTGCCACATGGAATTACATGCTCGCCGCGCGTTCTCGGGGGTTGGGGACCACGTGGACCGGGGTGACCATAATGGCCGACGCCGAGATGCGGGCCATCCTCGGGCTGCCCGACAACGTCTATCACGCCACAACCGTCCCCACTGCTTACTACACCGGCACAACCTTCCGCCGCGCCAAACGGCTTCCGCTCGACGATGTGTTGCATCTCGACCGGTGGTGAGGGCGGGAGCCAAATCTCAAGGAGGACAGCCATGGACAGCGACTGCGACGACCCGCGGTCCCGGCAGTGACGTTGCGCGACGCGGCACCGACCAGCCGCGCGATGGCGGTCGCGGTGATGGTGTCGATGGTGGCGTTCCTCGACTCCACCGTGATCAATCTTGCTTTGCCGGCCACCGAGCACGACCTCGGTGGCGGATTGACGTTGCAGCAATGGATCATCGACGGCTACCTGTTGGCGATGGCGGCCGCGATCCTGCCCGGCGGGTCCATCTCGGATCTGTTCGGGCGCGTTCCGGTGATGCGGTTCGGGCTGTCGACCTTCGGGGTGGGATCCGTTCTGGCGGCGGTTGCCATCTCTCCGGCGATGCTGATCACCGCCCGCATCATCCAGGGCCTGGGTGCGGCGTTCCTGGTGCCGGGCTCGCTGGCGCTGATCAACACGGTGTTCGACAAAGCACACCGGTCCGCGGCGATCGGCGTGTGGACCGGGTGGACAGGAACCGCCTTTGCGTTGGGCCCTCTGCTGGGCGGCATGTGCGTCGATTACCTGGGCTGGCGTTGGATTTTCGTATTGTCAGCGATCCCCATGGCGGTCGGGTATGCGCTGACGTTCTGGTTGTGCCCGATGTCGGGGCGGGTGGAAGGTGCTCGCGTCGATACCGTCGGCGTGGGCCTATCGGCGGTAGGTCTGACCGCGACCGTGTACGCGTTGATCGAATCGCAACACGATGGCTGGACCGACCCGATGGTCATCACACCATTGGTGATCGGGATTGCGGCACTGACCGGATTCGTGAGCTGGCAACGGCGCAGCAAGTGCCCGATGCTTCCGTTGCCGCTGTTCAGTTTTCGCAATTTCGCTGCCGCCAACCTTGTCACCGCGTTCGTCTACGGCGCGTTGACACTTGGATCGCTCGCCGTGGCCCTCTATACCCAGGAAATCGGCGGCTACTCAGCCACCGCGGCCGGGCTGGCCACCCTGCCGATCCCGGCACTGTCGTTCGTGTTCGCTCGTCATGTCGGGCGCATCGCCGTGCGAATGGGACCGCGCGCGTTCGTGATCACCGGCCCCACCTTGGCGGGGATCGGACTGTTGATGATCCGCCCGAAACCTGATGGATTCCATGCGATTACCGACCTCATCCCCGGGATGACCGTGCTGGCCATCGGGCTGGTCACAGCTATCTCACCGCTGACGGCGGTGACACTGGCCTCGGTGCCGACGGAACGCAGCGGCTTGGCATCGGCGATCAACAACGCCGTCGCACGGCTGGCCGCGCTGATATCGATCGGGTCCATCGGCCTTATCACCGGTGGCACGGCGAGCGCGACCGGATTCGCCCACGTGTTAGAGGTGAGTGCCGCGCTATTCGCACTGGGCGCGATATTCGCCGCGCTGTCGATAAGCAATCCCCCTGCTGGGTGCCAACCTGTCCCCTGCGACATCGCCGCGTTGTGCCGCGACCGACCAGGCGCGCAACCCGCCCTGGCCAGCGGCCCCCCGGCCGCGATGGAACCGTCTGCTTCAGGGTGATCGGTCACCCGCTCAACGAGAGATCGAAAGGAAATCGAAAGGAAATAGTGGACAACACCGCAACCCAGTGGTTCGACGGACGCGAGATGGAGATGGTGCACAAGATGTTTCGGCGTGAGTTCGGTTTGATGCCGGGCCTACTCTGCGGTGTCACCGACCCGGAGCGGGCAGGCATCGTCGCGGACCATTTCGAAGCCATCGCCGCTACCCTGCACCACCACCATCAAAGCGAAGATGAGGATGTGTGGCCGCTGCTGCTGCAGCGCGTCGGGGCAGCGGCGGCTGCACCGGTCGAGTCGATGGAAACTCAACACGCACAGTTGGCCGATGCGTTGAGTGGGATGCAAACGAGAGTGCGCGAGTGGAGTGCTGCACCGACAGCAAACGTCGCCGAGATCCTGGCCAAGGACACACAGCAACTGGTTTGGCTGCTGAACGAGCACCTGGGTGCCGAAGAAGAACAGTTGGTGCCGCTGATGGAGCGTCACATCACCGCAGCCGAGCTTCAAGAGATCGTCGCAAAGGGTGGAGCTATTGGAGCGACTGGCGATCCTGACTCGGTTCCGCTGGCGTTCGGCATGATGCTGTATGAGGCCGACCCGGAGGTGGTCGACCGGGCTGTGGCCAGTGTGCCGTCGCCGCTGCGTGAGGTGATCCGCGATCTGGCTCAACAAGCATTTGCCGCCCATTCTCAACTGATACACGGCACGCCGAATCCGTCACGCAGCACGGAGATCTTCGGGCGCATAACTCACCCGGGGTGGTTGAGGTGATGACAGCTCACCCCGCGTGGCCAGAGGCTCAGTGCGGCCCCAACCCGGCGGTCCTCTTACGGACGGTCCCGCTGCGGCTGTTAGAACCAGGAAGGACTCCGAATGCATTTTGAGGCCAAGAAGGTCATCGTGGTCGGCGGCAGCGCCGGCATCGGCCGGCAGGTGGCGGTCGACGTCGTCGACCATGGCGGCAGCGCGGTGATTGTCGGACGGTCCAAAGGTCGTGTCGAAGATACCGTCGCTGAGCTGACGAGCCGGTCTGGTCAAGCCTGGGGCATCACCGCCGATCTGACGGATCGGGCTGCGATCGCGGACGTGCAGCGCGCGCTGTCCGAGCAGCACGATGACGCGACCCAGCTTGTCAACGCGGCGGGATTCTTCATCCCCAAACCGTTTTTGGAGTACGACCCCCAGTTTTACGACTCGTTCCTGGAGCTCAACTATGGCTTGTTCTTCCTGACGCAGACCGTTGTTGCGGGCATGATCGCCAACGGCCAGGGCGGCTCCATCGTCAACATCGGCAGCATGTGGGCGCACCAGGCCCTCGGAGCGACCCCCTCGTGTGGGCACTCGATGCAAAAAGCCGGGCTGCATGCGCTCACCCATAACCTGGCCATCGAGCTTGCCGAGCACAAGATTCGCGTCAACGCGGTCGCACCGGCCGCCGTCAAGACCCCGGCACTGGAGCGGTGGGTCCCGAAGGACGAGATCGACGCCACAATGGACAGTTTCGCGCCGATTCATCCGCTCGGACGAGTCGGCACCCCCGCCGACGTCGCCAACGCCGTCACCTATCTGCTTTCGGATGCGGCCAGCTGGGTCACCGGCGCGATCCTCAACGTCGATGGCGGCATCATGGCGGGCCGCAACTAGCTCCGACGGAGTAGCCCGCCCGAAACATTATGGCGCGCTGGATAATCGAGCACGCACTTAAGCGTGAGAGTGCGGATCATCGGTGAAGTACTTCGACGAGCTCGTAGTTGGCTATCACGCTGCCGGCAGTGGAGGCGGCATTCCCGGCACCGGCGGGCTGAATGTGGGCTGTCCGCCCATCCGAGGGGGAGCTGGATAGTCCATGCATGTCCCGGGTCCTTTACCGTCCGTCCCGAGGGATGTGCACATCTGGTAGCTGCCGTCCGGTTTGTAACAGATGGTTCGGACGCCGATGGGCACGGTGTACATCGTGTTCCACTCGGTCCTGCAGTTTTGACCGGGATCTGCCGAGGCGGGTGCGGCCGCCACCATCGGCGTGGCGGTGGCCGCGGCGACAATGCCGACCACAGTGATGACGTTTCTTATAGCTGCATTGGTGGCCATTACCAGATCACCACCGCAGCGCCGTTGCCACCGGTGCAAAGGACGCCCGGGTGCATTGCACCACTGCTCAGCTCCGCGATGAAACTGCCGCTACTGCAGTCCATGGGGTAGATCACGTCGGTGACCGGACTGTATGCCCCGATGACGGAGGCACCACCATAGCGGAAGTAATTTGCCCGCACGTTGTCGGCGAACGGACATGACGTGGGTGTGCCTGCCACGACCCCGTCCATCCCAGATGGGCAGACCTCAAATACGAAGTCGGCGTGGGCGGGGGCTGGGGGGTTCAACACCAGTGCGGCGGCTGCCAGGCCGGCGGCGATGAGGGTTTTCTTCATGATCGTTCCTTTGAATGTGCACTCGGTAACCTTTTTGGTACGTCATGTACCCCATAGATTAGCGGGACACGATGTACCCGTAAAGCATGAATTTAAAGAAACCCACCGGCGCGGCTCTGACCAGGACCGTTGATGTGCGCGCGGCCCCGCTGTTCGGGTCAGTAAAAAGGGCGTCGCGCCGACTTTATCGACGCGACGCCTCTGACCAGCACTTATGTGGTGGAGCTGCCGGGAATCGAACCCGGGTCCTACGGCATACCCTCAAGGCTTCTCCGTGCGCAGTCCGCTGTGTCTTTCTCGGATCTCCCGGTCACGCGGACTAGCCGGGATGACGATCCCAGTCGCTGTTGGTGTCCCGATGTGCCCCGCGACCGAACACATCGGTGATCCCTCTAGCTGATGCCAGGATCCGGGCCGAGGGCCTCCCGGGCTGACAGACTAGCCGTCGCTATGCAGCGAGGGCGTAGTCGCGCTGTGTTGAAACGGCGCTTAATTGGTTGCAACGACGCTTACGGTGGTCTCTTGCCTGCACCGGCACGCTTCCCTTGATTCGATGCGCGAAGTCGAAACCGTTCAGCCCCAAGTCTTCGAGCATCCCTGCCGACCTTCGGCAGGACAATCAATGGTACGCCGTCTGTAACAAGGAGCCAGCGCCTTATCTTCCGGTGTGGACCGCCGCCAGCTCCGCGGGCTCAGATCACGTAGTTCAGGTGCTCGACGATGCGCGCACCAACCGCCTCATCCCCGCCGAGCTCGACGGGGGCGCTGGCCACCCGCCCGCCGGCCAGCCGGGCGAACGCCAGCGCGTCGAGGCGGATCGTCGCGGTGGGCTCAAGCCCGCCGAAGTCGTCGACCACCTGGCCACGACCCTCCACTACCACCCGGATGGTGCGCGCCAGCGGGCCGGTCAGCTCGATGGCGACCCGCGAACCGTCGGGGGCCTTGCCAAGTTTGCCGACAACGTAGCCCATGCTGGCCGCCATCTCGTCGAGCGCCAGCCGCGCCGCCGAGCCGTCGAGCTCCGCATCGGTGGCCGGGCGGCCCAGGCCGTCGCGAATGTCATGCTCGTGCATCCAGCAGTCGAACACCCGCACCCGCATGAACCGGCCATAACTGTCCGGTCCGGCCGGGGTGAGCGTCGGCGCGTTCCACTCGTCGTCGGACATCTCGGACAGGCGTTTACGCCGGTCGCCGGTCACCGCCAAGAACCGTTGACGCAGGCTCTCCCCGGGCTCGGAGCTCAGATACCGGACCCAGCGCTCATTCGTCGCGCCGAACTCGTTGCGCACGTGATCCAATGCGGAGACATCGAGGTCGACATCAGGGGTGGCCACACCCATCAGCGCCGACTCGGTGCCAATCATGTGCGAGACCACCGCGCGCACATCCCACCCGGGCAGCGGCGTCGACGTCGCCCACTGCTCCTCGGACAGCCCGGCCAGCAGTCGGTCCAGTGCGTCCCACGACGCGAAAAGACCGGACAACACGTCGGATTTGCTGAGTTGGGTGACCGGGCGCGAGGGGCTGCTCATGCGCCCTGATGCTAGACGCGCGTCAAGACGCGGTAATCATCGCCACCGCGATCATCGCCATCACCATGCCGAGTCCCTGCCAGCGGGTGACCCGTTCGCGCAGCACCAGCATCGCCAGCACTACGGTAGCCGCCGGATACAGCGAAACCACCATGCTGGCCAACGACAGCAGCCAGGCGTGTAGCGCCATCAGCATGGCGACGTTGGCGAAGGTGTCCAGCATCGCCGCGGCCAGCGCCAGCCTCAGCGGCGTCCTCGACGGCAGCTTCGCGTTTCCGGTCGCCGCCGCCACCGTGAAAATCAGCACGGTGGCCGCCGTCCGCGCGAAAAACAACGGCCACAGCCGGCATTCTGCGGGCGCTTGATGCAGCAACACGAAATCCAGGCCGAACGCCACCCCGGCGCAGACCGTGAGCCAGGCCACCCGGCGCGTGAACCGGTGGGTGCGGACATCCTCGTCGTCCGGCGACTCTTGGCCGACCAAAAAGACCGCGATCATGGCCAGCACCACGCCCATGGAGGCGATGTGTCCGGGTCGTTCGCCCATCGCCACGCCCACGGCGATGGGAACGGCGGCGTTGAGCACGGCGGCGATCGGCGAGACCACCGAGATGGGTCCGGCGCCCAAGGCGGCGTAGAACCAGTAGACGCCGACGGCCTGGCTGAGCCCATACAACGAACCCCACAGGATGGCCCCCGCGTGGATGGGCCCGCCGGCGTGGATGGCCAGCATGCCGAGCATGACCGCCGCCACGGGGTACGACACCAGCATGACGCGCAGCGCGGCCACGCGTCGTGAGGCGACGCCCCCGACGAAATCGCTGACGCCGTAGCTGACCGCGGACAGCTGGGCGTACGCCGCCCCGATCAGTTCATCCCCCTGGCGCGCCGACCGAGTGCACGAAGCACCTCACGTTGTGCGTCGCGGCGGGCCAGGTCTTGCCGTTTGTCGTGCGCCCGCTTGCCTCGCGCCAACGCGAGCTCCACCTTGACTTTTCCTCCAGAGAAATACAGGGACAACGGCACCAGGGCGAGGTTACCATCGCGGATCTTGCCGGTCAGATGGTCAATCTGCTTGCGGTGTAACAGCAATTTGCGTTTCCGCCGCGGTTCATGGTTTGTCCATGTGCCGTGGTGATATTCCGGGATGTGCAGGTTACGCAGCCAAACCTCACCGTCCTCGACGGTGGCATAGGCATCCACCAACGACGCCCGTCCTTCACGCAGGCTTTTGACTTCAGTGCCGAGCAAAACCACCCCTGCCTCGAACACTTCCAGAATCGAGTAGTTATGCCGCGCCTTGCGGTTGGTGGCCAGGACCTGCCTGCCGGTCTTGGACGGTGTTGGCTTCTTGGCCACAACTACCGCCGCACGTAGATACGCAAGGTCGCGTACGCCGTCAGCGCGGCCATCGCCACCCCCACCACCAGCAGGATCGGCGAGATGTACAGGATGTCGGCGGAGTCGACCCGCGCGATCAGATGAGCTTGGTAGAACTGCTTGAGCGCGTTCTCGAGGAACAGTCCCCGTACCAGAATCAGGCCCACGACCGCGATGATGACGCCGAGGGTGGCCGCCACCATGGCCTCGAGCAGAAACGGCAGCTGGGTGAACCAGCGGCTCGCGCCGACCAGGCGCATGATGCCGATCTCGGTGCGCCGGGTATAGGCCGCCACCTGAACCATGTTGGCGATCAACAGGATCGCCCCGATTGCCTGTACCAGAGCCACTGCGAAGGCTGCGTTGGACAAACCGTCGAGCACCGCGAACAACCGGTCGATCAGCTTTCTCTCGTTGAGCACGTTGAGCACGCCCGGCTGGCCCCGCATCGAGTCGTCGAATTCCTTGTTCTGCTCGGGGTTTTCCAGCTTGACAATGAATGATGCCGGAAACGACTCCTTGCCTGCCACGTCCTTGAACTCGGGAAATTTGCGGATGGCGTCTTGGTAGGCGTCTTCACGGTTGACGAACCGCACAGACTTGACGTCGTCGCGGGCCTCGATCTTCTCCCGCAACGCCTTGCAGGACGCGCTGTCGCAGGTTAAGTCGTTGGCGGAGATGTCGTCGGTCAAGAAAACCTGCGACTCCACCCGATCGAGGTAGATATTGCGGGAGTTGTCGGCCAACCGGACGACCAGCAGACCGCCGCCGAACAGGCCGATCGAGATGGCCGTCGTCAAAATCATCGCGATGGTCATGGTGACGTTGCGACGAAGACCGGTCAGGACCTCGTTGAACAGGAATGAGAAGCGCACTCAGCGGTCCATCCCGTAGACGCCGCGCTGTTCGTCGCGCACCAGCCTGCCCAGCGACAACTCCACCACGCGCTGGCGCATCGAATCGACGATGTGATGGTCGTGGGTGGCCATCAGCACCGTGGTACCGGTGCGGTTGATGCGCTCCAGCAGGTCCATGATGTCGCGGCTGGTTTCCGGGTCGAGGTTGCCGGTGGGCTCGTCGGCCAGCAGCACCAGCGGCCGGTTGACGAACGCGCGGGCTATTGCAACGCGCTGCTGTTCGCCGCCGGACAGCTCGTGCGGCAGTCGGTTGGCTTTGCCAAAAAGGCCGACCATTTCCAGGACGTCAGGCACCACCCGGTTGATGACGTCGGGTTTCTTACCGATGACCTCCAGCGCGAATGCGACGTTTTCGAACACCGTCTTTTGCTGCAGCAGCCGGAAGTCCTGGAAGACACAGCCGATCACCTGGCGCAGCTTGGGGATGTGGCGTCCGGGCAGCGTGTTGACGTGGAACTTCGACACCCGCACATCGCCGGTGGTGGGGGTTTCGGCGCCCAGCAGCAGCCGCATGAACGTGGATTTGCCCGATCCGGACGGACCGATCAGGAAGACAAACTCGCCCTTGTCGATGGTGACGTTGATGTTGTCCAGCGCAGGGCGAGCAGACGACTTGTACTGCTTGCTGACACGGTCCAGGGCGATCATCACGGCACGCCAGTCTAACTGCGAGTTTTGGCAGGACCGACCAAACCGCTACTGCGGCGGTCCCGGCAACCCCGGCAACGGCGGAAGCAACGGCGGCGGCGCAGGCGGCGGGGTCGGAGGAGGCGGCGTCGATGCCGACGTCGCCGGCCCGAACGGCGGCGGCAAGACCGGCAGCTGGAACGGCGGGGGCGTCGTCGTAGTAGTGGTCGGCGGCGGGGGCGTCGTTGTCGGCGGTGGCGGCACTGTTTTGGTCACCGTGACCGTCGACGGCGGCTGCTGGACGCGAGTGCGGGGTACCCAGGTGTAGTTGGGGTCGGGCACAAAGCCGGGCGGCACGACCTGCGGCGCGGGTGGCGGGGGTTCCGGTTTGTAGGTGTCGTATGTCCACCACACCGCGCAGAAGGCGGCGATCAGCACGACGGTGGACGTACGGACCCGACCACCGAACAGATATCCCGGCCAGCCGCGTTCACCGTTGCCTTCTTTGGTCGGTCTGAGCCTCACCGCATCGGTCAGCCACAGCTTGACCGTGTCTTTGAGGCGTGCGAGCGTGGATTTCACCGCGTGCGCACCGACCCCTGCGTTTCTTCCTCAGAATCGCTGACCGCCGCGGGCGGGTCGATAGCCCCGATGGTCGGGGAGGCGCCGCCCACGGTGACGATGCCGGCACGGCCGAGCGCCCGCACCACCTGAGCCCGCAGCCGTCGTCCCACCTCGAATTGCTTGCCGGGCAGTGTGCGCGCCACCATCCGCAGGTTGACGGTGTCGAGTTCGATGCTCTCCACGCCCATCAGGGCGGGCTTGTCCAACAACAGGTCCCGCAACGGGGTGTCGTCCATGGCGGTTTCGCACACCTGATGTAGCACGTCGTTGACCAGGTTGAGGTCGGCGCTGGTCGGTACCGGGATGTCGACGACGGCGCGCGCCCAGTCCTTGGACAGGTTCAACGACCTGACGATGTTGCCGTTGGGGACGGTGTAAACCTCGCCGTCGGGCGTCCGCAGCTTGGTCACCCGCAAAGTGACCTCTTCGACGGTCCCGAGCGCCTCAGTGGGCGCGCCCACCATGCTCAGCTGCACGAGATCGCCGAAGCCGTACTGCTTTTCGGTGATGATGAAAAATCCGCTGAGCAGGTCCTGAACCAGCTTTTGGGCGCCGAAGCCCAGCGCGGCACCCAGCACCGCAGCAGGCGCGACCAACGAGCCGACCGGCACGTTGAGAATGTTGGTGATCTTGACCGCAACCACGACGCCCAGAAGCACCAGTGAAACCCAGGAAATCACCGATGCGACGGCTTGGCGGTGCTTGGAGGCCTCCGAGCGCACCAACGCGTCGCCGGTCTGGAAGCCCTCTTCGAGGCGTTTGGTGATTTTCCCGACCATCCACGTGATGAAGCGGGCTGCCAGCAGCGCGCCGAGCACCAGCAGGGTGATCCGCAGGCCCTTGGACAAAATCCATTCGCCGATCTCGCCGTGCCAGAAGTTGTGCCAGCGGTCGGCCATGGAAAAAGCGAGATAGCTATGAGTCGTCATCTCGCCTGTTGCGCCACCGGATTCCCGCTTCCAGGAACCCGTCGATGTCCCCGTCCAACACGGCCGTCGGATTACCGACCTCGTAGTCGGTGCGCAAATCCTTGACCATCTGATAGGGGTGCAGTACGTACGAGCGCATCTGGTTACCCCACGAGCTGCCGCCGTCCCCCTTCAACGCGTCGAGCTCTGCGCGTTCTTCTAAGCGCTTGCGCTCCAACAACTTCGCCTGAAGAACCCGCATCGCCGCCACCTTGTTTTGTAGCTGCGACTTCTCGTTCTGACAGGTGACGACGATCCCGGTGGGAATGTGGGTGAGCCGCACCGCCGAGTCGGTGGTGTTGACCGATTGGCCGCCGGGCCCGCTGGAGCGGTAGACGTCTACCCGGATGTCGCCTTCGGGGATGTCGATGTGGTCGGTGGTCTCCACCACCGGCAGCACCTCGACCTCGGCGAACGACGTCTGTCTCCGATGCTGGTTGTCGAACGGGCTGAGCCGCACCAGCCGATGGGTGCCCTGTTCCACCGAGAGCGTGCCGTAGGCGAACGGGGCATGCACGGCGAACGTCGCGCTTTTGATGCCGGCCTCTTCGGCGTAGGAGATGTCGAACACCTCGACGGGGTAGTTGTGCTGCTCGGCCCAGCGGATATACATCCGCATCAGCATTTCGGCCCAGTCGGCGGCGTCCACCCCGCCGGCCCCCGAGCGGATGGTGACCAGCGCCTCCCGCTCGTCGTATTCGCCGGATAGCAGGGTGCGGACTTCCATGGCCTCGACGTCGGCACGCAGCGCCTTGAGTTCGGCGTCCGCCGCCGCCAGCTCGTCGGCAGACTCTTCTTCAACTGCCAGTTCATAGAGCACCGGCAGGTCGTCGAGGCGGCGGCGCAGCTCTTCGACCCGGCGCAATTCGCCCTGGGCGTGGGACAGCTCGCTGGTCACCCGCTGGGCGCGGGCCTGGTCGTCCCACAGCTTCGGGTCGGACGCCTCGTGTTCGAGCTTCTCGATGCGGCTACGCAGACCCTCGATATCGAGCACCCGCTCCACGGTGGTCAGCGTGGAGTCAAGCGCCGCGATGTCGGCCTGACGGTCTGGTTCCACAGCTGCCCAGGTTACCGGCCGATCGACCAACGCAGCCTACGCACCGGTAGCCGTTAGCATCGAGGTATATGCGTCCTTACCACGTCGCGATCGTCGGCTCCGGTCCCTCGGGCTTTTTCGCCGCGGCATCGCTGCTGAACGCCGCCGATTCGTCGGATCGAATCGACGTGGCCGTGGACATGCTGGAAATGCTGCCGACACCGTGGGGTCTGGTGCGCTCCGGTGTGGCGCCCGACCACCCCAAGATCAAGTCGGTCAGCAGGCAATTCGAAAAGATCGCTGACGACCCCCGGTTCCGCTTCTTCGGAAACGTGGTGGTGGGCGAGCACATCGAGGCCGCCGAACTGGCCGAGCGCTACGACGCGGTGATCTATGCCGTCGGGGCGCAATCGGATCGATCGCTGGGCATTCCCGGCGAGGATCTGCCGGGCAGTATCGCCGCCGTCGACTTCGTGGGCTGGTACAACGCCCATCCACACTTCGAGCAGATGTCGCCCGATCTGTCCGGTTCGCGTGCGGTGGTGATCGGTAATGGCAATGTCGCGCTGGACGTCGCGCGCATTCTGGTGAGCAACCCGAATGAGCTGGCCCGGACCGATATCGCCGATCACGCGTTGGATTCGTTGCGCCCGTGCGCTGTCCAGGAAGTGGTGATCATAGGTCGCCGGGGACCGCTACAGACTGCGTTCACGACGCTGGAGCTGCGTGAGCTGGGCACTCTGGCGGCGCTCCAGGACGTCGACGTCGTGGTCGATCCCGCAGATCTCCAGGGCATCAGCGACGAGGACGCGGCCGCGGTCGGCAAGACGTGCAAGCAGAACATCAAGGTGCTGCGGGAATACGCGACCCGCGAGCCCCGCCCGGGTCACCGCCGACTCGTCTTCCGTTTCTTTACCTCTCCCATCGAGATCAAGGGCGACGGCAAGGTCGAGCGAATCGTGCTCGGGCGCAACGAGCTGGTCAGCGAAGACGGTCGGGTGGTGGCCAAGGACACCGGTATGCGCGACGAGCTACCTGTGCAGCTGGTGGTGCGCTCGGTGGGCTATCGCGGGGTGCCGACCCCGGGGCTGCCGTTCGACGAGAAAACCGGAACGATCCCCAACAGCGGCGGCCGGGTCGCGGGCAGGCGAAACGAATACGTCGTCGGCTGGATCAAGCGTGGCCCCACCGGGGTGATCGGCACCAACAAGAAGGACGCGCAGGACACCGTCGACACCCTGCTCGCGGACTTGTCCAGCGCCGACTTGGCGGACTTCGGGGCCGACCATGCCGAGACGCTCGCCGAATTGCTGGCCTCCCGTCAACCCAAACTCGTCACCGACGCGCACTGGAAGCTGATCGACGAGTACGAGCGTTCCGCCGGCGAGCCGCACGGACGGCCACGGGTCAAATTGGCTAGCCTGACCGAGCTGTTGCGCGTCTGTCACGGCTAGCCGCGGTCGCAGCCGTTGCTGACAGAAGGAGATCCGCCGATGGGCACCGGACACCAACGCCTCGACGTCAACGGCGTCGATCGCGAGGCCTATCACGCTGTCCTAGGCATGGAGCGCTATCTGGCCAAGAGCGGCCTAGACCCGAAACTGCATGAACTGATCAAGATCCGCGCGTCACAGATCAACGGATGCGCCTTCTGTCTGGACATGCATAACCGCGACGCCCGGAAAGCCGGCGAGGACCAACGCCGCCTCGATGTGCTCTCAGCGTGGCGCGAAGCACCTGACTTGTTCACCGACCCGGAACGAGCCGCCGTCGCCCTCACCGAAGCGGTCACCCGCATCGCCGATGAGGGTGTGCCCGACTCGGTCTGGAGCGACGTCACCGCCCACTTCGACGAAGGCGGAATCGTTCACTTGCTGATGGCGATCGCGACGATCAACGTCTGGAACCGACTAGCGATCGCGACTCACCAGCACCTCCCGGACCTGCCTGCACCCTCCTGACCTCGATCGCCGCCGGCAGGTGTTTTGCCGCGGTGCGTGTGTGGAGTTATCCGCTCTGATACCTGCGGCGGCCCTATATTGTCATCGCAGCCGGGTCGCGAGGCCCCCGGATGAGCCGGGCACCGGCGGGCGGAAGTGGCGGAAGACTGGTGTCCCTTACTGATACAGCCGGCACGACCGGTGTCCACGAAGCGGTACGAACCCTGCACCCCGGCTACTTCGCGCTGGTGATGGCCACCGGCATCGTGTCGATCGCGATGCACAACCACGGCGCCTACCCGCTCTCGGTGGCGTTGCTGTGGCTGGCCTGCGGGGCTTTCGCCGTCCTGCTGATCGTTACCGCGGTGCGAATCATCGCCTTCCGCGCCGACCTCATCGCAGACCTGCAGGATCCGCGCCGCGCGTTCGGGTCGTTCACCTTTGTCGCCGCCGCCGATGTGCTGGGAACCCGACTGGCCGTCGACAGCCATTACCGGATTGCGTCGGCGCTGCTACTGGTCGGTTGGCTGGCCTGGCTGGTGCTCGGCTACGTGGTGCCGTGGACGGCCTGTTTGCGCACCACTCACCGGCCGGTCTTGAAGTACGCGAACGGCACCTGGTTCATCTGGGTGGTCGCCAGTGAGTCGGTCGCCGTGCTGGCCGCCGCACTGGAGCCCGAATTGGAAACGGGGCGACGGGAACTGGCGCTGCTGGCGGTGTTCTCCTGGTCGGTCGGCGTATTCCTGTACGCCGCTGCGGGGATCTTCGTCGGCGCGCGCATGCTGCTCTACGGACTGAAACCCGAGGACCTCACTCCGCCGTACTGGGTGTCGATGGGTGCCACCGCGATCACCGTGGTCGCCGGCGCCCGGATCGTGGAGATGGCGCATGCGCCGATGGTCGACGCCACCCGCGGCCTGGTCGCGGGAACGTCAGTGGTGTTCTGGGCCTTCGGCACGTGGCTGATACCGCCGCTGATCGCCGCCGGCATCTGGAAGCACGTGGTGCATCGCATCCCGCTGCGCTACGAGGCGCCGCTGTGGAGCGTGGTTTTCCCGCTGGGCATGTACGGGGTCGGCGGCGATTATCTGGGAAAGGCCGACCACTTGCCGATCGTGGAATCCATCGGCGCGCACGAGAGCTGGATCGCCCTGGCGGCGTGGGCGATTACGTTTGTTGCGATGCTGCACCACCTGGCCACAACGCTCGGTGGCTCTGCTAGTCGACGGTCGACCCGGGCGGCGCGAAGCTCCAGTTGTCCGGATTCTTCTGCGAGTACACCACCGGCATCAGCTGACCCATCGTCGGCCAGTCATCAACATTGACAGCCATACGTTGATACACCGGGTGCTCATTGACGGTCGGCCCGTTGATGATGCCCGCGATGGTGACGAATTGCTCGCCGGTGGCGTCCGGTCGCGGGCTGACCCCGGTGACGAGCAGCGTGCCCTGCAGCGCGTCACTGTACGGACCGCGACGGATGAACCGCGGGGCCAAGAACACCGCGAGAATCGCGACCAGTAGGAGCAGCACGCCGAATTCCCAACCCACCTGGCCATGGTAGGACTGCACCCATGAAGACCGATCTTGCAGTGGCATTGGCACTGGCCGACCACGCCGACGAGCTGACCGTCGCCCGGTTCGGCGCGCTGGATCTGCAGATCGACACCAAACCTGACCTCACGCCAGTGACCGACGCGGACCGGGCCGTCGAAACCGAGTTGCGTGCAGTGCTGGAACACGAGCGCCCCGACGACAGCGTGGTAGGCGAAGAATTCGGCGGCTCAACGACTTTGGCCGGACGCCAGTGGGTCATCGACCCGATCGACGGCACCAAAAATTTCGTACGTGGGGTGCCGGTATGGGCCAGCCTGATCGCGTTGCTCGACGACGGCGTTCCGCGCATCGGCGTCGTCAGCGCCCCTGCCCTGCAGCGACGATGGTGGGCGGCCAGCGGCGAGGGGGCGTTCGGCAAGACCGGCGGGTCGGCGCCGCGTCGGCTCTCGGTGTCGTCGGTGGCCGATCTCAGCGCGGCCAGCTTGTCGTTTTCCAGCCTGTCCGGCTGGGCGCAGCGCGGCCTGCGCGAGCGCTTCATCGGTTTGACCGACGAGGTCTGGCGGGTGCGCGCGTACGGCGACTTCTGGTCGTACTGCCTGGTGGCCGAGGGAGCCGTGGACATCGCCGCCGAGCCCGAAGTGTCGGTATGGGACCTGGCGGCCCTAGACGTGCTGGTCCGCGAAGCGGGCGGAACGTTCAGCGACTTGGACGGCGTCCCCGGACCGCACGGTGGAACCGCGCTGGCCACTAACGGCCTGTTGCACGATGCGGTGCTGAGCCGACTGCGGAGATAGCTACGCCGGCGGCGCCTTCCGTTTAGCGCCGGTCCGCGGTGTGAATTATCTAACAGACCCGACCTATCTTACTCTGGAGTAAGGTAGTGGTATCGCATCAAGCCAACCAGCGAGGCTGCTGACATGACCAACACCATTCCCAGCACCAACGGACGCCACAAGCGAACCGGGCGAAAGACCGGCGTCGGTGAGTACAAACGCAGGCGAACCGGGGTCGACATCGGCATGGCGCTGCTCACGCCGCTCGTCGGCCAGGAATTCCTGGACAAATATCACCTGCGCGATCCGCTGAACCGGACCTTGCGCTACGGCGTCAAGACCGCATTCTCGGCGGCCGGCGCCACCACCCGGCAGTTCAAGCGGGTGCAGGGTCGCGGCGGCGGGCCGACCCGGCTGAAGGCAAGCGGCAAGGACTACTTCGACCTGACCCCCGACGACGACCAAAAGCTGATCGTCGAAACCGTCCGACAGTTCGCCGAAGAAGTCCTGCGGCCCGCCGCGGCCGAGGCCGACGAAGCGACCACCTATCCCCCCGACCTGGTCGCCAAGGCGGCGGAGTTGGGGATCACGGCGGTCAACGTGCCAGAAGACTTCGAAGGCATCGCCGAGCACCGCTCGAGCGTCACCAACGTCCTGGTCGCCGAGGCGCTCGCGTATGGCGACATGGGCTTGGCGCTGCCGATCCTCGCGCCCGCCGGTGTGGCCGCGGCGCTCACCCATTGGGGCAGCGCTGATCAGCAGGCCACGTATCTCAAGGAATTTGCGGGCGACAACGTGCCACAGGCTTGCGTGGCGATCGCCGAGCCGCAGCCGTTGTTCGACCCGACCAACCTGAAGACCACTGCCGTGCGTACGCCCAGCGGCTACCGCCTCGACGGGGTGAAGTCGTTGGTCCCCGCGGCCGCCGACGCCGAGATGTTCATCGTCGCCGCGCAGCTGAACGGCAAGCCGGCGCTTTTCATCGTCGAATCGTCGACGCAGGGTCTGACGGTCAAGCCCGACCCGAGCATGGGTCTGCGCGCGGCCGCGCTGGGCCAGATCGAACTCGACAAGGTATCGGTGCCGCTGAGCGCACGGCTCGGTGAAGACGGGGCGACCGACGAGGACTACTCGGATGCGATCGCGCTGTCCCGATTGGGTTGGGCCGCACTGGCGGTCGGCACCTCTCACGCGGTGCTCGACTACGTCGTCCCCTACGTCAAGGAACGCGAAGCGTTCGGCGAGCCGATCGCCCACCGCCAGTCGGTGGCATTCATGTGCGCCAACATCGCGATCGAACTCGACGGATTGCGGCTGATCACCTGGCGTGGTGCCGCGCGCGCCGAACAGGGCCTGCCGTTCAATCGGGAAGCGGCACTTGCCAAACGGCTCGGCGCCGACAAGGGCATGCAAATCGGTTTGGACGGCGTGCAACTGCTCGGCGGCCACGGCTACACCAAGGAACACCCCGTCGAACGCTGGTACCGCGACCTGCGGGCCATCGGCGTCGCCGAGGGCGTCATGGTCATCTAGAAGTGCCCCCGGACCTGCAAGCGAAAGACCAACCATGACAATCAATCTGGAACTTCCCAAAAAGCTGCACGCCGTCATCGACAATGCGCATGCAGCCGGTGCCGAGCTCATGCGGCCGATCGCACGCAAGTACGACCTGAAGGAACACGCCTACCCCGTCGAGCTCGATACCTTGGCGCACCTCTTCGAGGGAGCCGCGGCATCCAACACCCTCGACATGGCCGGCGCCGACGCGTTTCGCAGCAGCGAAACCAACGGAGAAAACCGCAACGGTGCCAACATGGCAGCGGTCCTGCAGACGATGGAGGCCAGTTGGGGCGACGCGGCGATGATGCTGTCGATCCCCTACCAAGGCCTTGGCAATGCCGCGATCTCCGGTGTGGCCACCGACGAGCAGTTGAAGCGGTTCGGCAAGGTCTGGGCTGCGATGGCCATCACCGAGCCCGGATTCGGGTCCGACTCGGCCGCGGTATCGACGACCGCCAAACTCGACGGCGACGAATACGTGATCAACGGCGAAAAGATCTTCGTCACCGCTGGTTCGCGTGCCACCCACATCGTGGTGTGGGCGACCTTGGACAAATCGAAGGGTCGCCCGGCGATCAAGTCGTTCGTCGTGCCGCGCGAGCACCCCGGTGTCACGGTGGAGCGGCTGGAGAAGAAGCTCGGCATCAAGGGCTCCGACACCGCCGTGATCCGCTTCGACAACGTCCGGATACCCAAGGACAATTTGCTCGGCAACCCCGAGATCGAACCCGGCAAAGGGTTTGCCGGGGTGATGGAGACGTTCGACAACACCCGCCCAGTGGTCGCGGCGATGGCCCTCGGGGTTGCCCGCGCGGCGCTGGAGGAATTACGGACGATTCTGACCAACGCCGGCGTGGAGATTTCCTACGACAAGCCATCGCATGCGCAAAGCGCGCCCGCCGCCGAATTCCTGCGGATGGAGGCCGACTGGGAGGCCAGCTACCTGCTGACCGTGCGCGCGGCGTGGCAAGCCGACAACCAGATCCCCAACTCCAAGGAAGCGTCGATGGCCAAAGCCAAAGCCGGCCGGGTGGGCAGCGACATCACCTGTAAGGCAGTCGAATTGGCCGGCACGATCGGCTATTCCGAGCAGTCCCTGCTGGAGAAGTGGGCGCGCGACTCGAAGATCATGGACATCTTCGAGGGCACGCAGCAGATTCAGCTGCTGGTGGTCGCGCGACGGTTGCTGGGCCTGTCGTCGTCGGAGCTGAAGTAGCAGGGCTAGCTGGAGCCACCCCCGCCCGTTGTGCGGCTAGCCGCACGTTCGATGCTCAACGTGCGGCTGGACGCACGCTCGGCGCGAAGAAATAGGGGCTAGCTGAACATTCCGGTCACGCCGGCTTCGGTTTGAGCCATCGCCTGACCGGCCTCGCTGATTGTGTTCGCCAGGTTCTGCAGCGCTTCGTTGAGTTCCGTCGCGGTGCGATCCCAACGGTTCTGCACAGCCTGGTAGGCCTCCGAGCCGGCCCCGGTCCACGCTGCCATCAGCGTCGTCAGCGAACCCCGGCCCTCGTCGAGCAGACCGTGGGTGGTCTGGACGGCCGCCTGAAGGTCACTGGCGCCGGCTTCGATGCCGGCGAAGTTCCACAGCTGTTCGCTCATAGCCTTAGATGCTACGAGGCCCGCAGTGGTGGTCAGGACACTTTTTTGGCCCGATCAACCGGACTCTTCGGCGGGCGACGAGGAGACTTCGAAACGCTTCAGATAGCGGCCGATGAACTCCTGGACCGCGTCGTGGCCGCGTTCGATGCCGAGGCTTTGCTCGAGCAGCATGATGCGGGCGAGGCTGGTCAGGATCATCGACATCACCACGGGTGGGAACTTCTGCATGTCGACACCATGGGCGCGCATGGCCTGCGTCAGCGCGGCGGTCTCCATCTCCCCGTACCGTTCGGCGTACGCCGCGATCTCACTGCGAATTGCCTTGCGGTGGTTGGCCAATGCCATGAACTCGAGCAACAGTTGGGCGCCCTGCGTGCTGTTGAGCCGCCACAGCGTGTGCAGCGGGTCGTCGCCGGCCAATGCCTGGAGCTGACGCTGCAGGGTGCTCTCCGCGCCGGCCCGCAAAGTGGCCACGAACAGATCGTCCATGCTCGGGAAGTAGTAGTGCACCAACGCCGGCCGGACACCGGCCTTGGCAGCCACCCGGCGTGACGTCGCGGCGGCGTAGCCCTCTTCGATCATGAGCTCGGCCGTCGCTCGGATCAGCGCACGGCGGGTCTGCGAATCGCGAGCGCCAACCCTTGACCTATCGCCGGAGGGGCTGCTAGACATGGGCTCAGCCTAGTAATTGGGCGATCGCCCAAACAAGGGACGGGGAGCAGGCGTTATGACGATCGCCAACGAGACGGACGTCTACTACGACCCCTACGACGTCGACATCGTCGCCGACCCTTACCCGGTCTATGCGCGGCTGCGTGAAGAAGCGCCGATCTACTACAACGAGCGCTACGACTTCTGGGCACTCTCCCGCTACGCCGACGTCGAAAAGGCGCTTGCCAACTGGGAGACCTTTTCCAACAGCCGAGGCGACATCCTCGAACTCATCCAGTCCGATTTCGACATGCCGCCCGGCGTCATGATGTTCCAAGACCCGCCCGTGCACACGATGCTGCGCGGCCTGATGTCGCGGGTCTTCACGCCGCGGCGGATGGCCGCCATCGAAGACCAGATCCGCCGATTCTGTCAGCGCTGCCTTGACCCGCTGGTCGGCACGGACGGGTTCGACATCATCGCCGAGCTGGCCGCGATGATGCCGATGCGGGTGATCGGCATGCTCCTGGGCATCCCGGAAGACGAGCAAATCAGCGTACGTGACGCCAACGACGCAAACCTGCGGACCAAGGCCGGCGCGCCGATGAAGGTCGTCGACCCTGACAAGATCGCCGACGGGCGCATCTACGCCGACTACATCGACTGGCGGGCCAAGAATCCGTCCGACGATCTGATGACCGCGCTGCTCAACGTCGAATTCACTGA
Source organism: Mycobacterium shimoidei (assembly GCF_900417275.1). NCBI lineage: Bacteria > Bacillati > Actinomycetota > Actinomycetes > Mycobacteriales > Mycobacteriaceae > Mycobacterium > Mycobacterium shimoidei. Next base: position 4,673,306 of record NZ_UEGW01000001.1, read on the forward strand.
CGAGAACAGGGTGACGCGAAAGCTGACGCGTGACGAAGTGTTGCGCTACACCCAGGTGGTGGCGGGCGCCGGCAACGAGACGACCGGTCGCCTCATCGGCTGGCTGGCCAAGGTGTTCGCCGAGCACCCCGATCAGCGCCGCGACGTGTTGCACGATCGGTCATTGCTGAATCGGTCGGTTGACGAGACGCTGCGCTTCGAGCCGACCGGCCCGCACGTCGCACGTTGGATGGCAACCGATTTCGAGTGCTACGGCACCACGATACCGGCCGGAAGCGCGATGCTGCTGCTGTTCGGCGCGGCCAACCGCGACCCTCGCCGCTTCACCGACCCGGACACGTTCAACATCCACCGCAACGACGGCTCGCATCTGACGTTCGGCAAGGGTTTGCACTATTGCCTCGGCGCAAACCTGGCGCGCCTGGAAGGCCGGGTCGCGCTCGACGAGTTGCTCAACCGCTGGCCCGAGTGGGACATCGATTACGAGACCGCGCAGCTGGCGCCGACCTCGACGGTCCGCGGCTGGGAGCGATTGCGCATCGTATTGCCCTGAGGTCAGGGCGAATTCACGCCGCTCCGATGGCAGCATATCGTGGTCGGTGGGAGGCGTGAACGGCTCGGGCGCGAGCGGACGCAGCATCGTAGAAGCCTAAGCGGCGATTGCGGTCAGCTTGGCGCGGGTGTCGTCGTCGAGCTCGATGTCCGCGACGGCCAGGTTCTCCTCCAGGTGTTGGACGGAGGACGTGCCCGGGATCAGCACTACGTTAGGCGCCACACTCAATGTCCATGCAAGGACGATCTGGGGCGCGGTATAGCGGAGTTGCGTGGCGATGCGTTGCACCAGATCGTTGCCCAGCACCGGATTCGGTTGTACGAAAGCCGATCCCAAGGGGAAGAACGGCACGAACGCGATCCCGCGGGCAGTGCACTCATCCAGGACAGCGGCCGAAGAGCGATCGATGAGGTTGAAGGCGTTTTGGACACACACGATATCGGTGCGCTCCAAGGCGTGTAGTAGATGCGCAAGTTTGATCTCACTAAGGCCGATTCCGCCGATTAGTCCCTCGTCACGGGCCTCGATCATCACCGAAAGCTGATCGTCGAAGCGTTGATCCGGCTCGTCACTGTCAATCAGGCGCAGGTTGACGGCGGCCAGCTGGTCAACGCCGAGGGTCTGCAAGTTCGCCTCGATGTCGCGCCGCAAATCGGCGGGATCCTCCAGCGGCAACCATCCCCCGCTGTCATCGCGGCGAGCACCTACCTTGCTCACCAGTGCCAGATTCGCTGGATATGGAAAGAGCGCCTCGCGGATCAGTTCGTTGGCGACATCCGGACCGTAGAACTGCGCGGTGTCGATGTGGTCGACGCCGAGTTCGACGGCGCGCCGCAATACAGCCAACGCCTGTTCGCGGTCCCGGGGCGGCCCTAACACCCCGGGGCCAGGCAGCTGCATCGCTCCGAAGCCAACGCGACGCACCGAAAAGCGACCAATCGGAAACGAATCCATCCGTTATGGATATCAAAGTCGTCCTCGTTCGGTCACGGTGCACTTCTCGCTGGCATCGACCGAGGGCTAGCGTCGGGTTCATGGAAACCTTTCACGCGCTGATGGCGCGCAAGGACGGGGATCGGATCACCACCGCGGTCGAAACGCTGAGCGCCGCCGATCTGCCACCGGGTGACGTGACCATTCGAGTGCTCTATTCCAGTGTCAACTTCAAAGATGCGCTGGCACTGACGCCCGGCGGCGGCGTGGTTCGCGACTATCCGGTGGTACCGGGGATTGATCTGGCCGGCGAGGTCGTCGAGTCTGGGTCACGCGAATTCGCGGTGGGCGATGCGGTGGTGGCCCACGGTTATCAAATCGGGACGGGCCATCACGGCGGCTACGCCGAATACGCCCGCCTGCCCGCCGATCAGGTGGTCAAGCTCGATGGGCTGAGTCCGTTCGAAGCAGCTGCGATCGGCACCGCGGGTTTCACCGCGGCGATGAGTGTGCAGGCGCTCATCGACTGGGGTGTGGCGACCGACGCCGGGCCGATCGTCGTGACTGGTGCCAGCGGCGGCGTCGGCACGGTCAGCGTGGACCTACTCGCCGGCGCCGGTTACCAGGTGGTGGCCTCCAGTGGTAAGCCGCAGGCTGCGGATCGCTTGAAAAGCTTTGGTGCGGCGGAGGTTATCGGGCGGCTGCCGGCGGATCCGGACGCCAAGCCGCGTCCGCTGACCAAGGCGCGCTGGGCCGCGGGCATCGACTGTGTGGGCGGTGCGACGCTGGCCGACGTGCTCAGCGCCGTCGACTACGGTGGTGCGGTGGCCTGCAGCGGACTGACCGGCGGCGCCGCCCTGCATACCACCGTGATGCCGTTCATCCTGCGTGGTGTGGCGTTGCTCGGGATGGACTCCGTACAAATGCCGATCGGCCCGCGCCGAAAATTGTGGGCTCGCCTTGATGATTCGCTGCGGCCACGGCATCTGGCTGAGATGACGACCGAGGTCGACGTCAAAGACGTGATCGACGTCATCGACCAGGTGCGTGCCGGCGCGTTCTCCGGCCGGGCAGTGGTGCGGGTGGCCAGCGGCTTCTGACGCCGTAACTTCGTCGAGTGTGTGGGTTATGGACGCGAACGAGCCAAATACCGTCCAAAGGCCCCACGCTCGACGACCTTGTGCCGCCACAAAAGAAAAAGTAATGTCACTTTCAGTTCTAGCGCGCCAACCGGGAGTTACCCATGGAATCCTTCGTTCACCTGCGCAAAGGCAAGACACCACGGCGCCTGCATGCCGATCTGGATGGCCTCAAGGACGATGAGCTGGGCCGCGGCGGGTTCACCGGCCGAACCGCCAACATGTACCGCCGCCATGACCCCACCGCTTATCGCGCTGTCGGACCCCTGCGCCCCCTCGATGTTCTGAGTAGCGAGCTCAAACCCAGCGATGCCACCGATGCCGACGGCGGGCCGCTGCTGATGTTCTCCAATCCCGACTGCCGTATCTCGCTGTCGCGCCGCAGCGAGGCGATGCCGTTTTACATCCGGCACGTCGACGGGGATCTGCTGTGCTTCGTGCATGCCGGCGCCGGTGAATTGCACACCGAGTTCGGGCCGCTGCGTTATCGCCAGGGCGACTGGGTGTATCTGCCGAAGGCCACCACCTGGCGCCAGCTGCCGGACAGCGAGACCACGTTGTTGATGATCGAGGCCACCGATGAGTTCCGGGTTCCACCGCCCGGCGCGCTGGGCCGGCACTTTCCGTTCGACCCGTCGCAGGCCACCATCCCCGAACCTGCGCCGGTTGACGATGACGGCCGCGACGAGTACGAGGTGCGGCTGGTGCATGAAGGCGGCCCGACAACGCTGTTCTATCAACACAATCCGCTCGATGTGGAAGGCTGGCGCGGTGACAACTTTGCGTTCACGTTCAACATCGACGACTACAACGTGGTCACTTCCAATAGCGTGCATCTGCCGCCCACCGTGCATCTGTTCATGCAGGCTACGGGCGTGTACGTGATGAACTTTCTGCCCAGGCCGGCCGAAGGCGTGCCGGGCACCGAGCGCACGCCGTGGTATCACCGCAACGTCGACTACGACGAGATCGCCTTCTTCCACGGCGGATCGCTCTATGGCATCCCGATGCCGCCAGGGCTGATTACCCATGCGCCGCAAGGGGTTCACCACGGCGCACCGGAAAAAGCCCGCGAACGCGCACGCCGCAAGTTCGACGAGTTCTCGAATGTGGACTGGCAGGTGATCGCCGTCGACACCCGCCGCCGCCTCACCCCGTCAGCAGAAGTGCTGGCGCACGACCTAGGACAACACTAGATGACGACCACAGCCATCAAGCACGAGTACGACCGGATCCCGTATCTGGTTGCGTTCCAGAATAATTCCGGGGTACGCGATGTCTACGGCGGCCTCGCCGAGCTGGTGGTACTCGAGAGTCACCTGCTCAAGCCGAAGAACAAGCCGTCCGACACGGTGCTGGTGTTCATGCATCCCATCGGCGGCGGAGCTTACTTACCGATGATGAACGGACTGGCCCGCGCCGGCCACCATGTCATTTACTGCAACAGCCGATTTCGTGGCACCGACTCGGCACTGCTGATGGAGAAGGTGGTCGAGGACCTCGGTGCGGCGGTCAGGGACGCCAAGGAGCGGCTGGGTTACCGCAAGGTGGTGCTGGCCGGCTGGAGCGGCGGCGGCTCGCTGTCGCTGTTCTATCAGCAGCAGGCCCAGCACGCGACCGTCAGGTCGAGCCCGTCGGGCGACGGCCCCGACCTGACCCAGCTGGATCTGCCCGCCGCCGACGGCATCATGCTGCTGGCCGCCCACATCAGCCGGCACGGCACGCTGACCGAATGGCTGGATGCGTCGATCCTGGACGAATCCGACCCGACCAAGCGCGATCCGGAGCTGGACCTCTACAACCCGGACAATCCCAATCAGCCGCCCTACACCGAGGAATTCCTGGCTCGCTACCGGCAAGCGCAGATCGACCGCAACCGGCGTATCACCGCGTGGGTGAAGGACAAACTCGCTGAGCTGAAGGAGGCCGGCCGCCCGAACGATGAATTCGCTTTCGTCGTGCACGGCACCATGGCCGACCCACGCTGGCTGGACCCGACGGTCGACCCGAACGAACGAACCCCGGGCACGTGTTATCTGGGTGATCCGCAGGTGGTGAACATGGGCCCGGTCGGGCTGGCGCGGTTTTGCACCTTGCGTAGCTGGCTGTCGCAATGGAGCTACGACGACGCCAACGGCGACGGTGTGAAATGTGGACGCGACATCGCCGTGCCTGCGTTGGTGATCGGCAACCTGGCCGACGACGCCTGCACGCCGAGCCACACCCGCCGGCTGTTCGAGGCGATCGGTCATCCGGACAAGGAGATGTACGAGATCCCCGGCGCCACACACTATTACGCTGGCCCTGACCAGCGTGACAAATTACGCCAGGCCGTCGATATCGTCACCGACTGGCTGGTCCGGCACGACTTCGCGGAGGCCGAGTGACCCCGACAGGCGCCCTCGACGGAATCCGGGTTTTGGAGCTGGGAACCCTGATCGCCGGGCCGTTCGCCGGCCGGTTGCTCGGCGACATGGGCGCCGAGGTCATCAAGATCGAACCACCCGGCAGCCCCGACCCGCTGCGCACCTGGGGTCAGGCCGAAGTCGACGGGCAGCACGTCTTCTGGACGGTGCACGCGCGCAACAAGAAGGTCGTCACGCTGGATCTGCGCCGGCCGGAGGGTCGCGAGCTGTTCCTCGAGCTCGTCGACAAGTCCGACATCGTGGTGGAGAACTTCCGGCCCGGCACCCTGGAGAAATGGAATCTGGGCTACGACGTCTTGCGGGAACGCAATCGCGGCATCATCCTGGTCCGGGTGTCCGGGTATGGACAGACCGGGCCGGATGCCCACAAAGCCGGATACGCCTCGGTGGCCGAAGCGGCCAGCGGCCTGCGTCATCTCAACGGCTTTCCGGGCGGCCCGCCGCCGAGGCTGGCGCTGTCGCTGGGTGACAGCCTGGCCGGCATGTTCGGCGCACAGGGCGCACTGGCCGCCCTCTACCGCCGAAGCGTCACTGGCGAAGGGCAGGTGGTCGACGTGGCGTTGACCGAATCCTGTTTGGCCATCCAGGAATCCACAATTCCCGACTACGACGTCGGTGGGATCATCCGGGGACCGTCGGGCACCCGGCTGGAAGGCATTGCACCGTCGAACATCTACCGCAGCGCCGACGGCACCTGGGTGGTGATCGCGGCCAATCAGGACAGCGTGTTCGCCCGGCTATGCCAGGCGATGGGCCGACCGGAGTTGGTCAGCGACGACCGGTTCGCCACCCACGGCGCCCGGGGCCACAACCAGGACGAGCTCGACAAGATCATCGGCGACTGGGCGGCACAACGCCAACCCGACGACATCATCGAAACCCTTTCTGCTGCAGGCGTTATCGCAGGGCCGATCAACACCGTGGCCGAGGTCGTCGCCGATCCGCAATTGCGGGCCCGCGGCATGATCGCCGAGCACTGGGACGAACGACTCGAAAGGGTCGTCTTGGGCCCGGGCATCGTGCCGGTGCTCTCCGAATCCCCCGGTGTCATCCGCAACGCCGGCCCGGCACGCCCCGGACAGCACAACGCCGAGGTCTACACCGGACTGCTCGGCAAAACCGCTGAGGAGCTTCAACAGCTGCGAGTCAAGGGGGCGCTATGACCCGACACGTGACCATCCGTGAGGTCGCCATGCGCGACGGGCTGCAGATCGAGCAGCCAATCCCGTTGTCTGCCAAGCTGGATCTGCTCGAGGCGATCGTTGCCACCGGAGTGCGCGAGGTCGAGGCCACCGCGTTCGTCTCCCCGTCCAAGGTGCCGTCGATGGCCGACGCCGCCGAGTTGGCCGCCGAACTCCACCGGTTCCCCGATGTCGAATTCTCCGCACTGGTAGCCAGCCCCAACGGGGCGAAACGGGCCGTCGCCGCCGGCCTGCGGGCCATCGAGTACGTGGTGTCGCCATCGGACGCGTTCAGCCACGCCAACGTCGGGCGGTCCAGCACGCAGGCCACCGCGCAGATCGGTGAGATCGTCGCCATCGCCCACGACGGCGGCGTCGTCGTCGAGGTCATCATCGCCACCGCGTGGGATTGCCCGTTCGAGGGGCCTACTCCCCCGCAACGTGTCGTCGAGATCGTGTCCGCAGCACGGGAATACGGCGTCGACCGATTGTCGATCGCAGACACCATCGGCACCACCACCCCCGGTCGGGTCTCGTCGCTGATCGCGGAGTTGCGTCCGGCGATCGACGGCCTTGCGCTGGGTGGACATTTTCACAACACCCGCGGCGCCGGGTTGGCCAGCGCGTACGCCGCGGTCGGTGCCGGGGTGAGCAGGCTGGACTCATCGGTCGGCGGGCTCGGCGGATGCCCGTTCGCCCCCGGCGCCACCGGCAACATCGCCACCGAGGATCTGGTGTATCTGCTCACCGACAGCGGGATCACCGTCGACGTGGACCTGCAAAAGGCGATCGCCGCCGCCGAGGTTGCGCGAAGCGCGGTCGGCCATGACCTTCCCGGCGCGTTGCTTCGTGCCGGCGACCGGAAACGCGTTTGATGCCCACCGAGGCTTTGAGCGCCAAGGGCCGCCAGACCCGCCAGGCCATCGAGCAGGCGGCCCGCAAGCTTTTCGCCGAGCGCGGCTTCCACGGCACCACCCTGGCGGACATCACCTCTGCCGCCGGAAAGTCCTCGGCGGTGTTCTACCGGTATTTCACTGACAAAGAAGACCTCCTGGCCGCGCTGGCGGAATCGTTCTTGCACGATGTGGTCGCGCCTTCGGGATTGAGTGTCTCGTTGCCCGACTCACCCGACGACTCCGCGTTCTTCACGTCGGTGGTGACCGGCTACTGGAATATGTTCAAGCAGAACATCGGCATCATGATCGCGGTGGCGCAGCTGGCCGCTACCCAGCAACGATTTGCCGCTGTGCAGAACGAGTTTCGGCGCTTCGGCATGGAGATCGTTGCTGCGTCGGTGCGCCGCGCCCAGGAGCAGGGATATTCGCACGACCTTGATCCGATGCACACCGCGGCGGCGATCTCATTGCTCTTCGAGAACTTCACTACGGTATTCGTGGGCCCGTCGGGACTGGGTCTGGAAATGAGCGACGAGGATGCCATCGCCACCCTGTCGACAATCTGGAAGAAGACGCTCTACGGCGCTTGAGGAGAGGATCAGAAGTGGATTTCACGCTGCCCGACCATCTTCCGCGGCTGCTTGCCGAGATGGATGCCTTCATCGAGGCCGAGATCGCCCCGCTGCAAGCCGAGAACATGCAGTACTTCGACCATCGCCGCGAACATGCCCGCACCGACTGGGACAATGACGGCATCCCCACCCGCGAGTGGGAGGACCTACTTGCCGAAATGCGCCGGCGGGCCGACAAAGCCGGCTGGCTGAGGTACGGGTTGCCCTCCTCGCTGGGCGGCCGTGACGGCACCAACCTTGACATGGCCGTCATTCGGGAACATTTGGCACGCAAGGGCCTGGGATTACACAACGACCTGCAGAACGAATCGTCGATTGTCGGCAATTTCCCGCAGGTGATCATGATGGAGCGCTTCGGCACCGACGAGCAACGCCGGGAGTGGTCGGAGGCGCTGATCACCGGCGAACGCTCGATGGCCTTCGGTCTTACCGAGCCGTTGCACGGCTCGGACGCAACCTGGCTGGAAACCCACGCAAAACAAGACGGCGACGAGTGGGTGATCAACGGCTCCAAGCGGTTCAACACCGGAGTCCACCGCGCCACCCACGACTTGGTCTTCGCCCGCACATCCGGCGAGCCGGGCCAACCGCTGGGCATCACCGCGTTCCTGGTGCCCACCGATTCGCCGGGCTTCAACGTTCCGTACTACTGGTGGACGTTCAACATGCCCACCGATCACGGCGAGGTCGAACTCAAAGACGTCCGTGTGCCCGCCGATGCGGTGCTCGGTGAGGTAGATCGCGGCTTGGAGGTTGCGCAAACGTTCTTGCACGAGAACCGGATTCGTCAAGCGGCCAGCAGCCTGGGCGCGGCCCAGTACTGCATCGACCGGGCCGCGGAATACGCCGGCAAACGCACGGTGTTCGGCAAGCCGCTGTCGGTCAACCAGGCCGTGCAATGGCCGCTGGCCGAGCTGCAGACCGAAGCGCAGATGGTGCGGCTTCTGGTGCAGTACGCGGCGTGGCACTTGGACCGCAACCACCACATGGAGGTGTCCGACAAGGTGTCGATGGCCAACTATCGCGCCAACCGACTGGTCTGCGACGCCGCCGACCGGGCCATGCAGATCTACGGCGGTCTGGGCTATACCCGGCACGAGCAGTTCGAGCACATCTACCGCCACCACCGCCGTTACCGCATCACCGAAGGCGCCGAGGAAATCCAGATCCGCCGAGTGGCCCAGCGGCTGTTCAACTTCGGCAAGAAATGACACACGCCCATGTGTCGCCGGCGGCGCTGGCCGAGGTCGTTGGCAGCGCTGTCGGCGCCGAGGTCACGATCGAGAATCTGCGGGCGCTGACCGGCGGGGCCAGTCGCAGCACGTGGGCGTTCGACGCCATCACCCCCCAACAGAGCCGGTCACTGATTTTGCGCATCGGCCCGCCCGACGACGTGCATGCGCCGATGGAGCTCGAGGCGCGCGTGCAGGCCGCCGCCGCGGCGGCCGGGGCGCCCGTCCCCCATATCCTTGTTGCGTCCAATTCTACTGCCGCGCTTGGCAATCCATTTCTGATCTGCGACGAGGTCAAGGGCGAGACCATCGTCCGGCGTATCGAGCGAACGCTGGAAAAAGCGGGCGGGACCGCGCCGCGCGAGCGCCTGCTGCAGCAATGCGCGCAGGCGCTGGCCGCCATCCATCGCGCGGATGTGCACGACGACGACCTGCAGCCGCAGGACCAACTCGTGCTGTGGCGCGAGCGGCTGGACGCCATGGGTGACACCACCGCCACCTTCGAGTGGGCGTTTCGCTGGCTGGCCGCGCATCGGCCCGCGCCGTCGGCAAACAAGTTGGTCCACGGCGATTACCGGATGGGCAACCTCATCGTCGATGGATCGGAGTTGGCAGCCGTGCTCGACTGGGAACTGGTGCACGTGGGCGAGGTTTACGAGGACCTGGCCTGGTTCTGTATCCGGGCTTGGCGCTTCGGCGCACCGCCCAGCCGCGCCGCCGGCGGGCTCGGCAGCATCGACAGCTTCCTGAATGCCTATGAGCAAGCCGCGCAGACTACGGTCGACCGAGTGGCGTTCCACTGGTGGCTGGTGCTGGCCACGCTGCGCTGGGGTGTGATCTGCCGATTCCAGGCGGAGCGGCATCTGAGCGGTAACGCCAGGTCGGTGGAGCTGGCGACGATCGGCCGGCGGGTGTGTGAAACGGAATGGGACTTGCTCACCCTGCTGGACGGCCATCGATGACCGGCATCTACGGACGCCCGACGGCCGCGGAGTTGGTCGCGGCCGCCGCCGAATTCCTGGAAACCGATGTCCGGGAAGCCACCAGCGGTCAGGTCAATTTTCACGCCCGGGTGGCCGCCAACGCGCTGCGCATGGTCGAGCGGGAACTGCTCGACACCGGCCCCAGCGCGGCACGCGCCGCGCTGGCCGACCTGGGCTATGACACCGAAGCCGAGCTGGCTGCCGCAATCCGCGCCGGACAGCTCGACGACCGCGCCAAGCACCTCATGACCTGTCTGCGCAAGCTGGTAGGCCAGCGGCTGGCGGTCGCACACCCCGGATACCAGCACAACGACGAGGACACTGCCCCATGACAGCCACCGACGTCAGCCCGAGGGTCATCAACGAACTGGCCGACCGGCTGTTCGCAGCAATCGAGCAAAGCGACGAGTCCACGCTCGATCAGCTCTTCAGCGACGACATCGCGGTGTGGCGGTCGGGCTCCCGCCGCGACGACGACAAACAACGGGCGTTGCGGGTGCTGCACTGGTTCATCGGCGTCACCACCGAGCGCCGCTACGAGATCCTGGACCGCCAGGTGTTCGGCGGCGGGTTCGTCCAGCAGCACGTCCTGCACGCCACCGGCCACAGCCAAGCCTCAATCGCCCTGCGGGTGTGCATCGTGATTAAGTTGGATGTCGGTGCCTCGAACCAGGCCCTGATCAGCCGTATCGACGAATATTTCGATCCCGCCGAGATCGCCCCGCTGATGAGCTAGCCGGACACGGAGACGCACGTGACCACTGTTGAAACACTGCTGAGCGACCCAGACACCGCCGGAGTGTGGAACCTCGTGCCCGAACGGTCGAGCTTCACCTTCAAGATCCGCAACTTCTGGGGCTTGCTCGCCGTCAAAGGCGAGTTCACCGAGGTCAGCGGTGATGCGCAGGTCACCGGCAAGGGCGCGGTCTTCGGACGCATCGACATCAAGGCCGCCTCCCTGCGGACCGGCATCAGCAAACGCGACGAGCACCTGCGCTCGGCGGATTTCTTCGACGTCGAGCGGTTCCCCGACATCAGCGTCGTCGTCACCGCCGTCGAGCCGACCAGCGGCAACGGCGCCGACCTGCGCGCGACATTCACCGTCAAGGGAATCACCGAGCCGCTGCCGCTGCCGGTCCAGATCACCGGGCTCGGCGACGGCTCGGTCCGCGTCAGCGCCAAGATCCAGGTCGACCGGTCCACGTTCAACCTGAACTGGAACCGGGTGGGCATGATCGCCCAGAAGGCGACCGCGGCGGCCGACGCCGTCTTCGTCCGGGCCGAATAACGCAGGCAGTAGCATCGGCAGCGTGCCTGCCACCAATGACACCCTGCGGATCCTTGTGTACAGCAACAACGCAAATACCCGCGCAGCGGTGATGCAGGCATTGGGCACCCAGCTGCATCCCGACCTGCCGCCGTTGAGCTACGTCGAAGTCGCCACCGGACCGATGGTGGTCCAGCGGGTGGACGCGGGCGGGATCGACCTGGCCATCCTGGACGGAGAGGCGACGCCGGAGGGCGGGATCGGCCTCGCCAAACAACTCAAGGACGAAGTCGCCCAGTGCCCGCCGATCGTGGTGCTCACTGGCCGCGCCGACGACGCCTGGCTGGCCAGCTGGTCGCGGGCCGAGGCGTCCGTCCCGCATCCGGTCGATCCCATTCGGCTGAGCCGCACGGTGGCCGGTGTACTGCGCGCACCTGCCGCCTAACGATCGCAATTACGGTAGCGCCGTGCGGGTTTCGCGGTGCGCCCGCCGCAGACATACCGCGTCGCCGGCCTGTGTTCGACCTCACAGCCCAACCCCTGAGCGAGGCCTCGCGCGCGCTCGCTAGGCTGTGTTTGACCTCACAACCAGTCAACGAAGACAACACCGAGGGAGCAGCGCCGCGGGATGAATCTCTACACCCCGATCCTGGTACTCGGCGGGATCGCCACCGCTTTCGCGGTGTTTTCGGTCTTCGTGGCGGTTGTCATCGGTCCGGCGCGGTACAACCGGGCAAAGCTGCAGGCGTACGAATGCGGGATCGAACCCGCCGACCAGCCCGCGAATGCCCCCCACGCCGGCAGCGGACAGCGGTTCCCGGTGAAGTATTACCTGACCGCGATGCTGTTCATCGTCTTCGACATCGAAATCGTGTTCCTGTATCCGTGGGCGGTGACTTACGACGCGCTGGGGGTGTTCGCGCTCGTCGAGATGCTCGTGTTCATGCTCACGGTGTTCGTCGCCTACGCGTACGTGTGGCGCCGCGGCGGCCTGACGTGGGATTGAGGTAAGACGTGGGCCTGGAAGAGAAACTGCCCAGCGGTTTCCTGCTGACCACCGTCGAAACATTGGCGGGGTACTTCCGCAAGAACTCGTTGTGGCCGGCGACGTTCGGATTAGCCTGCTGTGCCATCGAGATGATGTCGACGGCGTCCCCCCGCTTCGACATCGCACGCTTTGGGATGGAGAGGTTCTCGGCGACGCCGCGCCAAGCCGATCTGATGATCGTGGCCGGCCGCGTCAGCCAGAAGATGGCGCCCGTGCTGCGCCAGATCTACGACCAAATGGCAGAGCCCAAGTGGGTTCTGTCGATGGGCGTATGCGCCTCGTCGGGCGGCATGTTCAATAACTACGCGATCGTGCAGGGCGTAGACCACGTCGTTCCGGTGGACATTTATCTACCCGGCTGCCCGCCCCGCCCGGAGATGCTGCTGTACGCAATCCTCAAGCTGCACGAGAAAATTCAAGAAATGCCATTGGGTGTCAACCGGGAACGCGCCATCGCCGAGGCCGAACAGGCAGCGCTGGCGGCCAGGCCCACAATTGAAATGCGTGGGCTGTTGCGATGAGCTCAGCCGACCAGAATGAGCACATGACCGAAGAAGTGATCGCCGTCCGAAAGGGCATGTTCGGGATTTCCGACACCGGCGACACGTCGGGATACGGGCGGCTGGTGCGTCAGATCACGCTGCCCGGCAGTAGTCCCCGCCCCTACGGCGGCTATTTCGACGAGGTCGTCGATTTACTGGCCGAGAAGCTGGAAGCGGACGGCATCGAATTCGCCGACGCAATCGAGAAAGTTGTGGTCTACCGCAACGAGCTGACGCTGCATGTGCGTCGCGAGCGGCTGCTCGAAGTCGCCCAGCGGCTCCGTGACGAGCCGGAGCTTCGCTTCGAACTGTGCCTGGGGGTCAACGGGGTGCACTACCCCAACGAGACCGGCCGCGAACTGCATGCCGTGTATCCGCTCAAGTCGATCACCCACAACCGGCGCGTTCGCTTGGAAGTCGCTGCGCCAGATAGTGACCCGCACATCCCGTCGCTGTTTTCCATCTACCCCACCAATGACTGGCACGAGCGGGAAACCTACGACTTTTTCGGCATCATCTTCGACGGCCACCCCTCGCTGACCCGGATCGAGATGCCCGACGACTGGCACGGTCATCCGCAACGCAAGGATTACCCGCTCGGTGGCATCCCGGTCGAGTACAAGGGCGCGCAGATTCCCCCGCCCGACGAGCGGAGGGCCTACAACTGATGAGCCAAGCAGACGAAACGGTATTGATGGCCGGCGGCCAAGACTGGGAAGAGGTCGTCGAGGCAGTCCGCAACGGAGATCCCGGTGAGCGGATCGTCGTCAACATGGGCCCGCAACACCCCTCCACGCACGGCGTGCTGCGGCTGATCCTGGAGATCGAGGGCGAGACCGTCACAGATGCTCGGTGCGGAATCGGCTACCTGCACACCGGAATCGAGAAAAACCTCGAATACCGGTACTGGGCCCAGGGTGTCACCTTCGTGACCCGAATGGACTACCTGTCACCGTTTTTCAACGAGACCGCATTCTGCCTGGGTGTGGAGAAGCTGCTGGATATCACCGATCAGATTCCGGAGCGGGTCAATGTCATCCGGGTGATGATGATGGAGCTCAACCGGATCTCGTCGCACCTGGTTGCATTGGCCACCGGCGGCATGGAACTGGGCGCGATGACAGCGATGTTCTTGGGCTTCCGGGAACGCGAACTGGTGCTCAACCTGTTCGAGTACATCACCGGCTTGCGGATGAATCACGCGTACATCCGGCCCGGCGGACTCGCCCAAGACCTGCCGCCCGACACAGAAACCAAGATCGCCGAGTTCCTCAAGCTGATGAGCACTCGGCTCAACGACCTGGAGAACCTGCTCAACGAGAACTACATCTGGAAGGCCCGCACCCAGGGCATCGGCTATCTCGACCTTGCCGGCTGCATGGCGCTCGGCGTCACCGGACCGTGTCTGCGCTCGACCGGGTTGCCGTACGACCTGCGACGCGCCGAACCCTATTGCGGCTATGAGAACTATGAATTCGACGTGATCACTGATGACGGCTGTGATGCATACGGCCGCTACATGATTCGCGTCAAGGAGATGAGGGAGTCGCTGAAGATCGTCGAGCAGTGTCTGGACAAGTTGAAGCCAGGCCCGATCATGGTCGAGGACCGCAAGATCGCCTGGCCAGCCGATTTGAAAGTCGGCCCCGACGGGTTGGGGAACTCCCCGGAACACATCGCCAAGATCATGGGCACCTCGATGGAAGCGCTGATCCACCACTTCAAACTGGTCACCGAAGGCATCCGCGTTCCCGCCGGCCAGGTGTACGTCGCCATCGAATCCCCACGCGGCGAGCTGGGCGTGCATATGGTCAGCGATGGGGGCACCCGCCCGTATCGCGTGCATTACCGCGACCCGTCGTTCACCAATCTGCAAGCCGTCGCCGCGATGTGCGAGGGCGGGATGGTTGCCGACGTGATCGCCGCCGTCGCCAGCATCGATCCCGTCATGGGTGGGGTGGACCGGTGACCGGACCACAGGGCGAACCGATATTCCTGCGTCTCGGCCCGCCGCCCGAAGAACCCGGGCAGTTCGTCGTCGAGGGAGCACCGCAGTCGTATCCGCCAGAGGTCAAGGCGCGGCTGGAAGTCGACGCCAAGGAGATCATCGGCCGCTACCCCAACAAGCGCTCGGCGCTGCTGCCGTTGCTGCACCTGGTGCAGTCCGAAGACAGTTATCTGACCCCGGCCGGTCTTGAATTCTGCAGCGAGCAGCTGGGATTGACCGGCGCCGAGGTAGCGGCGGTGGCGAGCTTCTACAGCATGTATCGGCGTGGACCGACCGGCGATTACCTGGTCGGCGTGTGCACCAACACGCTGTGCGCGGTGATGGGCGGGGACGCCATCTTCGAGTCGCTGAAAGAACATTTGGGCATCGACAACGACCAGACCACCGAGGACGGCACGGTCACCCTGCAGCACGTCGAATGCAATGCCGCCTGCGATTACGCGCCCGTCGTGATGGTCAACTGGGAGTTCTTCGACAACCAAACTCCCGAATCGGCAAAGAAACTCGTCGACGGCTTGCGATCCGGCCAGCCGCCGAAGCCGACCCGCGGCGCTGAATTGTGCGTATTCCGGCAGACCGAACGGATTCTGGCCGGCTTCCCCGATCAGCGTCCCGACACCGGTCAGGGGGGTGCGGGCGCCGCAACACTGGCCGGTTTGCGGGTCGCGCGGGAACGCGACATGCAGGCCCCGCCGAACGACAACTCCGGGGACGGCGAGTGATGGCGTCTGTTACACCGCTGACACCGCTGACTCCGGTGCTGAGCCGCTATTGGGACGAGCCTGAGTCGTGGACGTTGGACACCTACCGCCGCTACGACGGTTATCGCGCGCTGCAGAAGGCTTTCGAGATGGGGCCCGACGCGGTGTTGCAGACCGTCAAGGATTCCGGCCTGCGCGGGCGCGGCGGCGCGGGTTTCTCGACCGGAACGAAATGGTCGTTTATCCCCCAGGGTGACGAGGGTCCGGCCGCCAAGCCGCATTACCTGGTCGTCAACGCCGACGAATCCGAGCCGGGCACGTGCAAGGACATGCCGCTGCTGTTGGCCACCCCGCACATCCTCATCGAAGGCATCATCATCGCCGCATATGCGATCCGGGCCAGCCACGCCTTTATTTACGTGCGGGGTGAGGTGCTGCCGGTGATCCGCCGACTGCACAACGCCGTCGCCGAGGCGTACGCGGCCGGCTTGTTGGGCCGCGATATCGCCGGCTCCGGCTACGACCTGGAGTTAGTGGTGCACGCCGGCGCCGGCGCCTACATCTGTGGTGAGGAGACGGCGCTGCTGGATTCGCTGGAGGGCCGCCGCGGTCAGCCCCGGCTGCGTCCGCCGTTCCCTGCGGTGTCCGGGTTGTATGCCTGCCCGACCGTGATCAACAACGTCGAAACCATCGCCAGTGTGCCGCCGATCATCCTCAACGGCGTCGATTGGTTTCGGACCATGGGCAGCGAGAAGTCGCCCGGTTTCACGCTGTACTCGCTGTCCGGGCACGTGACCCGGCCCGGCCAGTACGAGGCACCGCTGGGAATCACATTGCGCGAGTTGCTCGATTACGCCGGCGGGGTGCGAAAGGGGCATCGGCTGAAGTTCTGGACCCCGGGCGGGTCGTCGACGCCGATCCTCACCGAGGAGCACCTCGACATTCCGCTGGACTACGAGGGTGTGGCCGAGGCCGGCTCGATGCTGGGCACCAAGGCGCTGGAGATCTTCGACGAGACGACGTGCGTGGTGCGCGCGGTACGGCGCTGGTCGGAGTTCTACCGGCACGAGTCGTGCGGTAAATGCACGCCCTGCCGGGAGGGCACCTACTGGCTGGTCCCGATCTACGAGCGACTGGAAACCGGCCGGGGCACCCACGAGGACCTGGACACCTTGCTCGACATCGCGGACGTGCTGTACGGAAAGTCGTTCTGCGCGTTGGGCGACGGTGCGGCCATGCCGGTGCAGTCGTCGCTTCGGTACTTCCACGACGAGTACGTCGCCCACGTGGAGGGCGGCGGCTGTCCGTTCGATCCCCGCAAGTCCATGCTCACGGCGAACGGAGAGCAGCGCTCATGACCCAAGCCGAGACCGACAAGAGCGTCGCCGGCCAGGAGATGGTGACGTTGACCATCGACGGCAACGAGGTCATTGTTCCCAAGGGCACCTTGGTGATTCGCGCGGCCGAGTTGATCGGCATCGAGATTCCGCGGTTCTGCGAGCACCCGTTGCTTGACCCGGTGGGCGCGTGCCGGCAATGCATTGTCGAGATCGAGGGTCAGCGCAAGCCGATGACGTCGTGCACGGTGGCGGCCACCGACGGCATGGTGGTTCGCACCCAGTTGACGTCGGAGGTCGCCGACAAGGCGCAGCACCTGGTGATGGAACTGTTGTTGATCAACCATCCACTGGACTGCCCGATGTGCGACAAGGGCGGCGAATGCCCGCTGCAGAACCAGGCCATGTCGAACGGCCGGCCGGAGAGCCGCTTTCACGAAAGCAAACGGCATTTCGCTAAGCCGATCAACATCTCGTCGCAGGTGCTGCTGGATCGGGAGCGGTGCATCTCGTGCGTGCGCTGCACCCGGTTCTCCGAGCAGATCGCCGGCGACAAGTTCATCGACGTGCTCGAGCGCGGCGCGCAGCAGCAGATCGGCATTTACGGCGGCGAGCCCTTCCAGTCCTACTTCTCGGGCAACACCGTGCAGATCTGCCCGGTGGGTGCGTTGACCGGTACCGCCTACCGGTTCCGTGCCCGTCCGTATGACCTGGTGTCCAGCCCCAGCGTGTGTGAGCACTGTGCCTCCGGGTGCGCGCAGCGCACCGATCACCGCCGCGGCAAGGTGCTGCGCCGGCTGGCCGGCGATGACCCGGAAGTCAACGAGGAGTGGAACTGCGACAAGGGCCGGTGGGCGTTCACCTACGCCACCGAGGCCGACCGGATCACCACTCCGCTGATCCGCAATGCCGATGGCGAGCTGGTGACCGCCTCTTGGCCCCAGGCGTTGAACGCCGCGATCGACGGGTTGGCGGCCGCCCGCGGCCGCACCGGTGTTCTGGTCGGTGGCCGGATGACCTGGGAAGACGCCTACGCCTATGCCAAGTTCGCGCGAATCGCGTTGGACACCAACGACATCGACTTCCGCGCCCGGCCGCACTCCGAAGAGGAGACGCAGTTTTTGGCGGCCCGGGTCGCCGGGCGACCGGTAAGCGTCAGCTACTCCGATCTGGAGTCGGCGCCGGTCGTGCTGCTCGTCGGCTTCGAGCCCGAAGAAGAGTCGCCGATCGTGTTCCTGCGGCTGCGCAAGGCCGCCCGTAAGCACCGGCTGCCGGTCTATGCGGTCGCGCCGTTCGCCAGCCGCGGGCTGCAGCGGATGTCGGGCCGACTGCTGAAGACAGCGCCCGGCGGCGAGGCCGCGGCGCTGGACGGGTTGAGTGCCGAGGTTAGTGACCTGCTGCGCAAACCCGGCGCGGTGATCATGGTCGGCGAGCGACTGGCCACCGTCCCCGGTGGGCTGTCCGCGGCGACCCGGCTGGCCGACGCCACGGGCGCCTCGCTGGCCTGGGTGCCGCGTCGCGCCGGGGAGCGCGGTGCGCTGGAGGCCGGTGCGCTGGGCGCGCTGCTTCCCGGTGGCCGTCCGGTGTCCGACGAGGGTGCGCGCGCCGAGATGTGCGCGGCATGGAATGTCACCGAATTGCCCAGCGGCACTGGGCGTGACACCGACGGCATTCTGGCCGCGGCCGCTGACGGGACCCTTGGCGCGCTGCTGGTCGGCGGTGTTGAGCCGGGCGATCTCGCCGACCCGGACGCGGCACTGGCCGCGCTGGATGCCGTCGAATTCGTCGTCAGCCTCGAACTGCGACACAGTGCGGTCACCCAGCGCGCGGACGTCGTGTTTCCGATCGCTCCGGCAGCGGAGAAGTCGGGTTGCTACGTCAACTGGGAGGGCCGCTATCGCCCCTTCGAAGCCGCGTTGCAGGCAGCCGCCACACCGGATCTGCGGGTGCTCGACACGCTGGCCGACGAGATGGGCATCGACCTCGGCCTGCCCACTGTCGAGGCCGCCCGCGACGAGCTGAGCCAGCTCGGGATTTGGAACGGTGACCGGGGCCCCGGGCCGAACGTGGCGGCCGGCGAGCCTGCGCAACCGGGCTCCGGTGAGGCAGTTTTGGCCGGCTGGCGGATGCTGCTCGACGCGGGCCGCATGCAAGACGGCGAACCGCATCTGGCCGGTACCGCGCGGAAACCGGTGGTGCGCTTGTCCGCCGATACGGCTTCGGAAATCGGTGCCGCCGACGGCGATGCCGTCACCGTCAGCACATCGCGCGGTGCGATCACCTTGCCGCTGGCTGTGACCGACATGCCCGACCGGGTGGTGTGGTTGCCGCTGAACTCCGCTGGCTCGGCGGTGCACCAACAGCTCGGCGTCAACGTCGGAGCGGTCGTCTCCATCGGGGTGAGCAAATGACTCTGACCGGCTTCGGGCAAGACACCTGGTGGCTGATCGTGGGCAAGTGCATCGCGGTCTTCGTGTTTCTGGTGCTCACGGTTCTGGTAGCGATCTTGGCCGAACGTAAGTTGTTGGGTCGCATGCAAATGCGCTGGGGCCCCAACCGGGTGGGTCCGCGGGGATACCTGCAGAGCCTGGCCGACGGGATCAAGCTGGCCCTCAAAGAGGGCATACTGCCCAAGGGCATCGACCGCCCGGTGTATCTGATGGCGCCGGCGATATCGACCATTCCGGCGATCACCGCTTTCGCGTTCATCCCGTTCGGCCCGCAGGTGAGCGTGTTCGGTCATCGAACCCAGCTGCAAGTGACCGATCTGCCGGTCGCCGTACTTTTCATCCTCGCGTTGTCGTCAATCGGCGTCTACGGCATCGTGCTGGCCGGTTGGTCCTCGGGCTCGACCTACCCGCTGCTCGGCGGAGTACGCTCCACCGCCCAGGTCATCTCCTACGAGGTGGCGATGGGTCTGTCGTTCGCGACGGTCTTCCTCTACGCCGGAACGATGTCGACATCGAAGATCGTGGACGCCCAGGACCGGGTCTGGTTCGCGTTTTTGCTGCTGCCGTCGTTTATCGTCTACCTGGTCTCGATGGTGGGCGAAACCAACCGGGCCCCATTCGATTTGCCGGAGGCCGAGGGCGAACTGGTCGCCGGTTTCCACACCGAGTACTCGTCGCTGAAGTTCGCGATGTTCTACCTCGCCGAGTACATCAACATGACGACCGTGTCGGCGTTGGCCGCGACGCTGTTCTTCGGCGGTTGGCATGCGCCGTGGCCGCTGAACATGTGGAGCGGCGCCAACAGCGGCTGGTGGCCGCTGTTGTGGTTCACCGCCAAGGTGTGGACCTTCCTGTTCATCTACTTCTGGCTGCGCGCCACGCTGCCGCGGCTGCGTTACGACCAGTTCATGGCCCTGGGCTGGAAGACCCTGATACCCGTGTCTCTGGTGTGGGTGATGATCGCCGCGGTCATCCGCACGCTGCGCAACAACGGACTGGAGCACTGGACCGGGGTGCTGGCGATCGCCAGCGCCCTGGTCGCCCTGGGCCTGCTGCTGTACATGCGAAGGCCGTTGTCCGGGCTGGAAACTCGCGAGATCGAACGCAAACAGCGTAAGCCGCTGGAGGAAATAATCAGCGCTGAACCGCGATTCCCCACGCCTCCGCTGCCGGGCGAGGTACCGATCAAGGAGGGCGCACGTGGCACCTAAGTTCCTGGAATCCATCGCCGGGTTCGGAGTGACCTTCGGCACGATGTTCAAACGGCCCATCACCGAGGAGTATCCCGAGAAGCCCGGCCCGGTGGCGCCGCGGTACCACGGTCGCCATCAGCTGAACCGGTACCCGGACGGTCTGGAGAAGTGCATCGGTTGCGAGCTGTGCGCCTGGGCCTGCCCGGCAGACGCCATCTACGTCGAGGGCGCGGACAACACCGAAGAGGAACGGTATTCGCCCGGTGAACGCTACGGGCGGGTGTACCAGATCAACTATCTGCGCTGCATCGGGTGCGGCCTGTGCGTCGAAGCGTGCCCCACGCGGGCGTTGACGATGACCAATGTGTACGAGCTGGCCGACGACAACCGCGCCGACCTGATCTACGAGAAAGACCGGCTGCTGGCCCCGCTGGAGCCCGGCATGGAGCCCCCGCCGCATCCACGCGCGCCGGGTTGCACCGACGCGGATTACTACCGCGGCAACGTGAAACCGACCGCCAAGGCGGGCCAATGACCACCCTGCTTGCTGCGGACATGCTGACCCGGACGTCCACCGGCGAGGCCGTGGCGTTCTGGGTGTTGGGTGCGCTGGCCCTGATCGGCGCGCTGGGAGTCGTGATGGCCGCCAACGCGGTGTATTCCGCGATGTTCTTGGCGATGACGATGATCATCTTGGCGGTGTTCTACATGGCACAAGACGCGCTGTTCCTCGGTGTGGTGCAGGTTGTGGTGTACACCGGCGCGGTGATGATGCTGTTCTTGTTCGTGTTGATGCTCATCGGCGTGGATTCCGCAGAGTCACTGGTGGAAACGATTCGCGGACAGCGGGTCGCCGCCGTCATCGCCGGGGCCGGGTTCGGTGTCTTGCTGATCGCGGGCATCGGCAGTTTCGCCGCGGGCGGCTTCACCGGGCTGACCCACGCCAACTCCCACGGCAACGTCGAAGGCTTGGCGAAGCTGATCTTCTCGCGCTACCTGTGGGCGTTCGAATTGACCAGCGCCCTGCTGATCACGGCTGCGGTCGGAGCCATGGTGCTGGCCCACCGCGAGCGGTTCGCACGGCGAAAGTCCCAACGCGAGTTGTCGATCGAGCGGTTCCGCGTCGGCGGATACCCGACGCCATTGCCTGAACCGGGCGTTTACGCCCGCCACAACGCAGTCGACATGGCCGCGCGGCTGCCCGACGGCTCGTACTCGAAACTGTCGGTGCCGCCGGTGCTGCAACCGCGCACCCCTAACGGGTCCGAGAACGGAAATACATGAACCCTCAAAATTACTTGTATCTTTCGGCGCTGCTGTTCACCATCGGGGCGGCAGGTGTGCTGTTGCGGCGCAATGCGATTGTGATGTTCATGTGCGTCGAACTGATGCTCAACGCGGTCAACTTGGCCTTCGTGACCTTCGCCCGGATGCACGGACGCCTCGACGGGCAAATGGTCGCATTTTTCACCATGGTGGTCGCCGCCTGCGAGGTAGTTGTCGGGCTGGCCATCATCATGACGATTTTCCGCGCCCGCAAGTCGGCCTCGGTCGACGAAGCCAACCTGCTCAAGGGCTGAAACCATGACGGCTTACACCTGGCTGCTTGTGGCCCTGCCGGCGGCCGGCGCGTTGATTCTGCTGCTGGGCGGACGCCGGACCGACCGGTGGGGGCATCTGTTGGGTTGCGCCGCGGCCGTGGCGTCATTTGTGGTCGGACTGGTGCTGCTGGCCGAGCTTCTCGGCCGTGACGGCGACGACCGCATCATTCACCCAAACCTGTTCAGCTGGGTGCCGGTCAATGGTTTGCAGATCGACTTCGGGCTGCAAATCGACCAGCTGTCAATCTGTTTCGTCCTGCTGATCACCGGCGTCGGATCGCTGATCCACATTTATTCGATCGGCTATATGGCTGAAGACCCCGACCGTCGGAGATTCTTCGCCTATCTCAACCTGTTTCTCGCCGCGATGCTGCTGCTGGTCGTCGCGGACAACTACCTTGGCCTCTACGTCGGCTGGGAAGGCGTCGGCCTGGCTTCCTACCTACTGATCGGGTTCTGGTACCAACGGCCGAGCGCGGCCACGGCCGCCAAGAAGGCCTTCGTGATGAACCGGGTCGGTGACGTCGGACTGTCGCTGGCAATGTTTTTGATGTTCGCGAACTTCGGCACGTTGCGGTTCGACGGCGTATTCGCCTCCGCGCCTGGTGCCAGCGACGCGGCATTGGCCGCGATAGGCCTGCTGATGCTGTTGGGCGCCTGCGCCAAGTCGGCTCAGGTACCGCTGCAAGCCTGGTTGGGCGACGCAATGGAGGGCCCCACCCCGGTGTCGGCGCTCATCCACGCCGCCACCATGGTGACCGCCGGTGTGTACCTGATCGTCCGGTCGGGACCGGTATTCAATCTGGCGCCGGACGCGCAACTGGCGGTGGTGATCGTCGGCGCGGCAACGTTGTTGTTCGGCGCGATCATCGGGTGCGCCAAAGACGACATCAAACGGGCGCTGGCGGCGTCGACGATCAGCCAGATCGGCTACATGGTGCTGGCGGCCGGATTAGGGCCGGCCGGCTACGTCTTCGCGATCATGCACCTGCTCACCCACGGGTTCTTCAAGGCCGGGCTGTTCCTCGGTTCCGGAGCGGTGATCCACGCGATGAACGACGAGCAGGACATGCGCCGTTACGGCGCGCTGCGCAGCTCCTTGCCCATCACCTTCGCCACGTTCGGGCTGGGCTATCTGGCGATCATCGGAGTACCGCCATTTGCCGGCTTCTTCTCCAAGGACGCGATCATCGAGGCGGCGTTGGGAGCGGGCGGGCTCCGCGGCTACCTGTTGGGCGGCGCGGCGCTGCTGGGCGCCGGGATCACCGCGTTCTACATGACCCGGGTCATGTTGATGACGTTCTACGGCGAAAAGCGCTGGGCCGCCGAAGCGCATCCGCATGAGGCACCGAAGGTGATGACCTGGCCGATGATTCTGCTCGCCGTCGGCTCAGTGTTCTCCGGCGGGCTGCTGGCCATCGGCGGCGCCCTGCAGCACTGGCTGGAACCTGTGGTCACGTTCGAGGAACCCACTCACGCAACCCCGGCGTGGATGATCAGCGTGGTGGCCGTGCTTGTCGTCGCCGTCGGAGTTTGGGTCGCCTACCGGATGTACGGACGGCGCCCGGTGCCCGAGACGGCGCCGGCCGGGTCGGTGCTGACCGTCGCCGCGCGTCGCGACCTGTACGGCGATGCCTTCAACGAGGAGGTGTTCATGCGACCCGGTTGGCAACTGACCCGCGCCCTGGTCGACGTCGACAACCGAGGCGTGGACGGTTCGGTCAACGCCTTGGCGGCACTGGTGAGCCGAACCTCCGACCGCTTGCGCGGCTTGCAGACCGGGTTCGCTCGCTCGTACGCGTTGTCGATGTTGGTGGGCGCGGCGCTGGTCGCGGCGGCGATTCTGGCGGTGCAACTGTGGTGAGTAGCTTCCCCTGGCTTTCCCTGCTCTGGCTGCTGCCGATGGCCGGCGCCGTCGTGGTGATCGTCCTACCGCCCGGCTGGCGGGGATTCGCCAAATGGTTCGGGCTGATGATGGCCGTGGCGGTGCTGGCAGGGGGGGTCGTGATCACCGCGGGCTTCGACACCGATGGCGCTACCTATCAGTTCACCGAATCTCACTCCTGGATACCGGCTTTCGGCGCGGGCTACACGCTGGGTGTCGACGGTATTGCGGTAGTCCTGGTGTTGCTCACCGCAGTGCTGGTGCCCCTGTTGATGTTGGCGGGCTGGAATGACGGCGACAATGCCGGCGAACGGAGCCGCGGCCCGCACGGCTACGTCGCGCTGACGCTCACCGTCGAGTCGATGGTGTTGATCTCATTGGTCTCGTTGGACGTACTGCTGTTCTACGTGTTCTTCGAAGCCATGCTGATCCCGATGTACTTCCTCATCGGCGGTTTCGGCGACGGGGCACACCGCTCCCGCGCGGCGGTGAAGTTCCTGCTGTACAACCTCTTCGGCGGCCTGATCATGCTGGCGGCGGTCATCGGTGTGTACGTGGTGACCGCACAACACGGTTCGGGCACATTCGACTTCCGTGAGGTCGTCGCCTTGTTCTCGCGCGGTTCGCTCGGCGTCGACCCGGCGGTGTTCAAGGCGCTGTTCCTGGGCTTTATGTTTGCGTTCGCGGTCAAGGCGCCGCTGTGGCCGTTCCACCGCTGGCTGCCCGACGCCGCCGTCGAATCCACTCCTGCGACCGCGGTGTTGATGATGGCGGTGATGGACAAGGTCGGCACCTTCGGCATGCTGCGCTACTGCCTGCAGTTGTTCCCCGATGCCTCAACGTATTTCCGTCCGTTGATCGTGGTGCTAGCAGTCATCAGCGTGGTCTACGGCGCGGTGGTGGCGATCGGCCAGACCGACATCATGCGGCTGATCGCTTACACGTCGATCTCGCACTTCGGCTTCATCATCCTCGGGATTTTCGTGATGACCACCCAAGGCCAGAGCGGTTCGACGCTCTACATGGTCAACCACGGCCTGTCCACCGCAGCAGTGTTCCTGATCGCCGGATTCCTGATCGCCCGCCGCGGCACCCGCTCGATCAGCGCCTTCGGTGGCGTGCAAAAGGTGGCCCCGGTCTTGGCCGGCACCTTCCTCGTCGCGGCGCTGGCCACCCTGTCGCTGCCTGGATTGGCGCCGTTCATCAGCGAATTTTTGGTGCTGATCGGCACGTTCAACCGCTACTGGCTGGCAGCCGCCTTCGGTGCCACCGCTCTGGTGCTGTCGTCGATCTACATGCTGTGGCTGTACCAACGGGTGATGACCGGGCCCGTCCGCGACGGCAACGAACGGATCCGAGACCTGGTGCCGCGCGAACTCATCGTCGTCGCACCACTCATCGCGCTGCTGCTGCTGCTCGGCTTCTACCCGAAACCGTTGCTGGAAATCATCAATCCCGCGGTGGGCAACACGATGGCCACCATCAACCAGCAGGATCCGGTGCCCGCCGCGCCGGAGCGGGCCGCGCAGCTGCAGGAGCAGCGGACGGCGGAAGGACCGCACCGATGAGCATGCCCGCACCCAACGTCGAATACTCGCTGCTGTCCCCGATGCTGATCGTTTTCGGTGTTGCGGTGGTCGGCGTGCTGTTTGAGGCGTTCCTGCCGCGACGAGCCCGCTACGGCGCCCAGGTGCTAGTGGCCATCGGCGGGCTGCTCGCCGCGTTTGTCGCAGTCATCGTGGTGGCCAAGCAGATTCCAGCGTCCGGTGCCACGGCAGTCTTGCATGCGCTGGCCATTGACCGGCCGACGCTATTGCTGCAGGGCACCATTCTGCTGGTTGCGGTGATGGCTATCATCTTCATCGCCGAACGCCGCCGTGGTGAGAATTCCGCTGCCGGTCCGGGCGCAGCGACGCCGGGTTCGGTTGTGCTGGACTCCTTTACGCCTCAGGCGGCCGCGGTGCCCGACAGCCCGGGTGAGCGCCAGGCGATCCAAGCCGGGGTCACCCAGACCGAGGTCTTCCCGCTCACCATGCTGGCAGTCGGAGGCATGCTGGTGTTCCCGGCCTCCAACGATCTGCTGACGATGTTCGTGGCGCTGGAGGTCTTGTCGCTGCCGCTGTACCTGCTGTGCGGCCTGGCCCGGCACCGCCGACTGCTCTCCCAGGAAGCGGGAATGAAATACTTTCTGCTGGGCGCATTCTCGTCGGCATTCTTCCTCTACGGTGTAGCGCTGATCTATGGAGCTACCGGAACCCTGAGCCTGCCCGAGATCCGCGGCGCACTGGCGGCGGATCCCGGCAGCACGATGGCGCTGACCGGTGTTGCCCTGTTGGCGTCCGGGCTGTTGTTCAAAGTCGGCGCAGTCCCCTTCCATTCCTGGATTCCCGACGTGTACCAGGGCGCGCCGACGCCGATCACCGGGTTCATGGCTGCGGCCACCAAGGTCGCGGCTTTCGGCGCGCTCTTGCGCGTCGTCTACGTCGCGCTTCCGCCACTGCACGATCATTGGCGGCCTGTGCTATGGGCGATCTCCATCCTGACGATGGTTGTCGGCACCGTCACCGCGGTGAATCAGACTGACGTCAAGCGGATGTTGGCGTACTCGTCGGTTGCACACGTCGGTTTCATCCTGACCGGTGTGATCGCCGACATCCCCAGCGGTGTCTCGTCGACGCTGTTTTATCTGGTCGCCTACAGCTTCAGCACGGTCGGCGCATTCGCCGTTGTCGGGCTGGTCCGTGACGCCAGCGGCGAGGAGAATGCCGGCATGTCCCGCTGGGGCGGGTTGGGGCGGCGCTATCCTGTTGTCGGACTGCTGTTTTCGATGTTCCTGCTGGCGTTCGCGGGTATCCCGCTGACCAGCGGGTTTGTCAGCAAGTTCGCGGTGTTCAAGGCGGCGGCCCAGGGTGGTGCGGTGCCGCTGGTGATCATCGGTGTGATTGCCAGCGGCGTGGCGGCCTACTTCTACGTGCGGGTGATCGTGCTGATGTTCTTCACCGAACCGCCCGTCGAAGAGTTGGACGTGGTGATGCCGAGCTTCTGGAGCAAGGCGTCAATCGCGGTGTGCGCAGCAGTCACTCTCGGTCTGGGTGTTTTCCCGCAGCCGCTGCTCGATCTGGCTGAGCAGGCAGCACAACTACTGAAATGATCGTCCTTCGCGAGGACCTCGGCTCCGTTCGGGTACTGACCCTTAACCGGCCCGAGGCGCGAAACGCGTTGAACGGTGAACTGATCGAGGCGCTGTACGCGGCTTTGGGCGAGACCGACGCCGACGCATCGGTGCACGCCGTGGTGCTCACCGGCGTCGATCCGGCGTTTTGCGCCGGTGTCGATCTGAAGGAGGCGCAACGGCTTGGGACGGTTTACTTCGAGCAGTTCCGGAACCACAGTTGCATTCGCAAGACAGCCGAGATGGCCACACCGATCATTGGGGCAATCAACGGCCCGGTGTTCACCGGCGGCCTGGAGATGGCCTTGGGGTGTGATTTTCTGATCGCATCCGAGCGGGCGGTGTTCGCCGATACCCATGCGCGGGTGGGTATCCTGCCCGGCGGCGGCATGACGGCGCGGTTGCCGCAGCTCGTCGGCTCGGCCATGGCGCGTCGGTTGTCGATGACGGGCGAGGTCGTCGACGCGGTACGTGCCGAACGAATCGGTCTGGTAACCGAGGTAGTTCCCCACGAGCAACTGCTGGCCCGCGCAGTGGAGCTGGCCGGCCAGATTGCCGAGGTGCCGGCGCCAATCATGGGAGGCCTGAAGCGGATTTACGCCACCGGATCCGCCGCCGTCACCGATCCGGCGCTGGCCGCCGAGCAGGAGATCTCCGCCGCGTTGTCTGACACCACCGATCTCGCCGCTCGCTATGCCGAGGTCAGCGAGCGTAACCGGCGACAGATCCGTGGCTGAGTCGCTGCGAGTCGGAATTGTCGGTGCCGGCATCGCCGGACCCACCCTCGCGTACTGGCTATGGCGGTGCGGCCACCAGCCGACTCTGATCGAAAAGGCGCCACAACTGCGCACCGGCGGGTATGCCGTCGACTTTTGGGGCGGCGGATATACCGTCGCCGAGCGGATGGGCCTCACCGAGCAATTGCACGCTGCCGGTTATGCGGTTCAGGAAGTGCGGCTGGTCAACCGCAACTCGCGGACGGTCGGCGGCTTCTCGGCGGACGTGTTCCGGCGAAACGTCGGTGGCCGGTTCGTGACTGTGCCGCGGGGTGACTTGGCCGCCATCGTCTATGGCTGTATCGAGTCTCGCGTCGAAACGTTGTTCGGCGAAAGTGTTTCGGCCATAACCCAACATGACACCGGGGTACAGGTCACCCTCGAACGCGGCAGCACACGAGAATTCGACCTCCTCTTCGGCGCCGGCGGTATCCACTCGCCTGTGCGGAGTTTGGCTTTCGGTCCGAACGCGGCATTTGAGGTCGATCTCGGCTATCGCGTCACCGCATTCGAAGCCGAGGGCTATCAGCCCCGCGACGAACTCGTTTACCTCGCCTACAGCAGCCCCGGCCGGATGGTTGGGCGATTCACGATGCGCGGCGACAAGACGATGTTTCTTTTCATTTTCACGACCAGCCACATGACCACGCCCGATCCGCAGAACTTGCCGGAGATCAAGACCACCCTGTGTCAGGTTTTCGGCGATGCGGGCTGGGAATGCCCGGAAATCCTGCGCAAACTCGACGGTGCCTGCGATGTGTATTTCGATCGCGTGAGCCAAATTGTCATGGATCGCTGGTCCGATGGGCGGGTCGCACTCGTCGGCGACGCCGCGGGGGCGGTCTCGTTGTTGGCCGGCGAAGGCGCGGGCCTGGCGATGGTGGAGGCCTACATGCTGGCGGGCGAGCTGAATCGTGCGGGCGGCGATTATCGGCAGGCGTTCGATCGCTATGAACGCCGGCTGCGACCGGTCGTCGAGGCCAGGCAGCGCTCGGCGCGCGCATTCGCCGCGATGTTCGCGCCAAAGACGTCGCTTGGCGTGTGGACCCGCAATCGGATGTCGAGATTGCTCAACGTTCCGTGGCTGGCCGACTGGGCCGTCCGGCGCGAATTCCGCGACGACATCACGTTGCCCGAGTATTTCGGGTAGCCGAAGGTATCCGGCGACCCCGGCCCGCCGCCAGCTGATCGCTCGTGAAGGGACGTGTCACCAGCACGTAGATAGCCAGGATGGCCAGCGGCGCGGCCAACGGCAGCCAGGGCAACTGCAAGGGAAACGCGGTGGCCACCAGCCCGGCCAAGGTAAATCCCACCGCCCCGACGATGGTGGCACCGCTGACGGTATCGAGACCGGTGCCGGTACTGGCGGCATGGCGCAGCATCAGATAGACCGCGGCGGCCAGACCCGACACTGCGGCCAGTGCGGGTGCGGGATTAGTCAACACAATCACCGCTATCGTCAACAGCACGGCAAGGGTTGCGGCGGGGCGAAACAGCACGCCCACCGCCACCACGAGCAGACACAGCATCGCTGCCACGAGAGCCGCTTCGTGCGAACCGATTCCGACGGCTGCGGCCATCAGCGTTCCGCAGGTGGCTGACAGAATGCGGGTCAGCACTACCGACGCCATCATCGGCGGCGCACCGGTGCGACCCGGCGATAATCGGGCATTGCTCGCATCGACTGTTCCAGGGTGTGGTTTGGCTGCCAGGGCAGCACGTCGACTCCGATGGTTGCCATGTCGCGATACATGGCGGAGCGCTGCAACGTCCACAGCCGGTCGATCAGCGAATCCTGCCGGTCGTAAAACGGGGAGCCCTGCAGGACATCGACTGCGAGGACCACATGGCCGCGCTTGCGCAAGTCGATCAACGCCAACGCGAACTCGGTGTCGAGCAAGGTGGAAAATGCGACGACGATCGCGCCCGGCGGCACTGCCGCCCGGGGCGCGAGAGTCCCAGTGGTGGTTTCGAAGTCACCACCGGCAGCGAGCACGGTGTCGAGCACTCGGTAGAACTGGCGTTGCCCGATGTCGGCACCCAGCCAGCGCGGCTGGCGCCCGCCGAGCGCGACGATTCCGGCACGGTCCCCGTTGCGCAACGCGGTCTGTACTACCTGCGCGGCGCCGCGGACCGTGCGTTCGGTGGCTTCGGTTGCCGGACCGGCCGGCTGCGGGTAGGTGTCGACGAGCACGATCACGTCGGCGGCCCGGTCGGTCAGCCGTTGGGTGACGTGCAGGCGGCCGCGGCGCGCGCTCACTGGCCAGTTGACAGTCCGCAGCTGGTCGCCCGGCACATAGGCACGAATATCGGCGTATTCGACTCCGCTGCCGATGTGCCGGGTGAGGTGGGTGCCGAGGCGATCGAGCAGCTCGGTCTGCGGTGTGGGCGTCGGTTGTGGTGGTGTGAGCGGGAAAACGTTGGCGTAAGCGGCATCTGCAACAGCCGTGCCCACCAGCAAGCCGCCATGTGCGACGACGCTCACCACTGCCCGCACCGGATAACGGCCCCAACGGTCGGCTGCGACGGCGACGGTCTGTCGCTGTGGCGATGCCCGATCGACCAGCTCGAGCCGCATGCCGTCGACAGCGGACACCGAGAGATTCACCGCAACGCCTGGACTTTCAGTCGTCGCCCACACCGTCAACTGTGTCTCTTCGGTTTCAAAGCAGCGCTGCGAATCCGGTTCGGATTGCACCTGAACGCCTGGCAACGGCCGCTGCCAGCCGATCGAGCTCAACATGCCGAGCAGCGGTGCCGCGAACGCCAGCAGCTGCCAGCGCAACCCGATCACCGCGGCGGCCAGTGCCACTCCGGCGCACGTCGCGACCGCCTTGGTCAAGGGGGAGGCGCGCCAGCGCAACTGAACCTCGTGCGGTTGATTCACGATCGCGTCCGCGGAACGGGTAAGCGGCGCAACAGCTCCTCGATGACATCGGAGCCCTGAATGCGGCGCACCCACATCTCAGGGCGCAGCGTGATGCGGTGTGCCACAGCAGGAACAGCGAGCGCCTTGATGTCCTCGGGAATCACGTAATCCCGTCCGAGCAATAGCGCCCGCGCACGGGCCAGCTGCACCAGATCCAGCTCCGCCCGTGGGCTCGCGCCCACGGCGACCTGTGGGTGGTTGCGGGTCGCCACCGCCAACGTCACGACGTAGTGCAAAACGTCCTCATGCACGCTCACTTGTTCCACCGACTCGCGCATCGCGAGCAGGTCGTGCCCGTCGACAATTTGGTTCACGGTCGGCTCTGCCGATCCGCGCTCCAGGCGGCGGCGCAGCATCGCGGTTTCGTCGCGCTCGGAGAGATAGCGCAGTTCGAGCCGGACCGCGAATCGGTCCAGCTGTGCCTCGGGCAGCGGGTAGGTGCCCTCGTACTCGATCGGGTTGTCGGTGGCGAGCACGATGAATGGGCTTGGCAGCCGGTGCGTTTCACCGTCGATACTGACCTGGCCTTCGGCCATGGCTTCCAGTAGTGCCGCCTGAGTCTTGGGTGGTGTGCGGTTGATCTCGTCCGCGAGCAGCAAGTTGGTGAAGATCGGCCCGGGGCGAAATTCGAAGCGGCCCGATTGCATGTCGTACACGGTCGAGCCGAGTAGGTCCGCGGGCAACAAATCGGGGGTGAACTGCACGCGGGTGAAATCGAGGCCGAGCGCCGCAGCGAACGACCGCGCGATCAGGGTCTTGCCCAGGCCGGGCAGATCTTCAATGAGCACATGCCCCCGCGCGAGCACCGTGGTCAGGATCAAGTTGAGCGCAAAACGCTTTCCCACCACCACGCGTTCGATTTCGTCGAGCACCGCTTCGCAGCGCGCCGTGGTCACCTCCGCGGCTCCCGTCATACCTGCTCCAACCGTTGCAGAATTTCCTCGAGTGCCGCTCGGCCGGGACCGGGTTCTTCCCTGCCAGTTTGCGCGACGTTGTTGGGATCCACCCAGGCCCACAGTTGCGGGCCGAAGAGCATCTCACCGGTAGCCCTGAACGCGGCCGGGTCTTTGGACTGCTTTTGCCCGGTGGTCATTTCGAACCGTCGCGCAAGTATCGGGCGCAAATGCCGGTCCCAGTCTGATCGGGTGGAATCCGACCAGCGAATCAGCGTCTTGGTCCGCGAAAGCCAGCCGCGCAACGACTCCCCCAGCTCGTCGGTGGCCGGATCTGCAGCCGGTCGTGCGTCGTGACCCAGGTATCGGCGGATGTTGAGCAACACCACCGCCACAGCCACACCCGATACCAAGATCACAAACCGGCGGTCGTGCAACGTCAGCGCCGTCACTTCCACTCCAATGACCAGGCAGACTCCCAGGATCACCAGGCGGTTCATACGACGCTCCGCACTTCTGCGAGCACCAACTGCAGTACACCGACCGCCGTTTCGCGATGGTTCTCGTTCATCACATGCGAACTGAACCGCGCCTCTTCGAACAGGTCGACCAACCGCAAGGCGTTATCGGCATGCAGCACACGGTGTTCGACAGCGCGAGCCAAGACCTCGGTGGGCGTGTCGAAATCCTGTGGAGCCGCCCCAGGTACGTGTGCCAGTTCGCGTTCCATCGCCGCATAACACGCGATGATCGCTTCCCGTGGTTCGCGACTGAGATCTCCGATCTCGGCAAGGCCGACTTCTGCTGCGCGAACCAGTGATTCAGCAGTCTCCGTCGGCGGCGGCGCCACAGGTGATGCGGCTCTGGCGACGCGCGGGGTCGTCTTGCGTCGTGCTCGTAGCGCGGCAACGATGCCCACCACAACCAGGAGGACTAACGTCACCGTGCTCGCTATGAGGTAGCCCAGTACATCCCCACTGGCACCGTTGTCCGGCGGATTTTGCGGCGTCGCGTCGCCGCCAGTAGGCGGCGTGCCGGTTGGTTGCGGTTGGCCCGGCGGTCGAACAGCCACGTGCTCCCCGATCAATCGGGTGAGCAGCCAAACCAGCAGCAGCCACCCCACAAGCACCGCGGCTGCGATCACCAGCACCCGCCACCCGGGCCGACCCACTCCCCCGCTGAATCTGTTTTCGGGCAGTGCGGCGGTCGCAGCCCGGCTACGCGGATCGCGCAGTCTGGCGATCAGGGCGACGCCGATGATCGCCAATGAAATGCTTAGCAATAGCACCACGTAGGCCAGCGACGCCGAACTGCGCGGCGGTTCCTGCTGTGCGGGCGCCTGCACGCCGGGCAGATACCCGCGCAGGGCTGCAGCAACGACGATGACGAGCACGACCACGGCGACCACGCGCCCTGTCGCCTTGTCGATTCGGGGCATTGGCACACCAATCGACCGGCTGCCTGCCGCTGTTGCGGCATTCCGATTGCTCATCCTGGCACGTCGGCGTTCTGCGCCGCTACCAGATAGGTTCAATCGTGCAGTTCGCCGCTGGTAACGGTGACAGCGTCGCCGGTCAGAACGACGCCGTCGTCACCGAGCCGCACTCGCACCAAGCCTCCGCGTGGGGACGCTTGTTCGGCGATCAACTCGGATGATCCGAGGCGCTCACACCAGAAATCGGCGAGGGTGCAGTGCGCAGATCCGGTGACGGCATCCTCCCCGATTCCAACGCTGGGAGCGAAGACGCGGCTGACGATATCCGCGTCGCCGTCACCGGGCGCGGAAACGATCACGGCGCGCGCGGCGACATCGGCCAGCGCGCGAAGATCCGGCCGCAACCCCCGGACCTCTGCGGCCGATGCCACAACCACCAGTACGTCCATGCGACCACGCCAAATCGACCGCATTGTGACGTCGGCCAGTCCCGTCTGTAATTCGACCGACGGCGGCTCAGGACAAACCGGATCGACGGGAAATTTCATGCTTATCGCACCGTCCGGGCCGGCACTGCAGCTCAATGTCCCGCTTTGAGTGTCGAAGAGCTGGTTGCCGCCGAGGATGTGTGCACTGGCCAACGTCGCGTGTCCGCACAATGTCAACTCGGTGGTGGGACTGAACCACCGCAATCCTTTCGGCGCACCATCCGTCCTCGATAGATCTACGAACGCCGTTGCGGGATAGCTGAGTTCGGTTGCGACCAGTTGCATCCAACCCGGGTCGGCCGGCCGATCCAGTAACACCACACCGGCGGGGTTGCCGCGGAACATCGTCTGCGTGAAAGCATCGACCCCGAAAACCTGCGCCATGTGTGATCAGTGTTCCTCGGCAATGGCGGCGAGCCGGTCCAGAGACGTTCGGAGTCTTTCGGCGGTCGTGCGTCGGGCACGCGGAAGGCGATTCTTGTCGGTCAACTTCGACCAGTCGTAGGTATGCGTGACCCGGGTGCGCGTTTCGTCGATGGGCTCGAGCTCCCAGCGCCACAGGTGGCCGGGCGGTCGACGCCCCGCTTCGGAGGGCAGCCAGGCGATACGACGGGCTTCGTCGAATTCCACGACATGATTCTCCCTGATGCTGCCCAGGGTGAGCCGCATGGTGAACACATCGCCCACCTTGCCGACCCGCTGTCCCGGTTCAGCCTCGGCGAGGTTGTCGTTGCCGTCCCATCGCGGCTGCTGCGACGGGTCGGCGATCAGCTCGAAAATCCGATCCGCCGCCGCCGCGACCTCGCGGGTCGCCGACACGACGCGGGGGGCATGCGGGTCCTCGAGCATTTCCCGATTCAAACATTGCGTCCGCGACACTGCGGTGGGGAATGTCCGCAGGTTTCATTTCCCTGTTGCTGGGTACGCGGACCGGGTCCAGCTCACCCGACGTTGGGATACATACATGGTCTACGACAACACCACCCATCGCAGTCCGTTGACGGCAATCGGGGCGGGCATGGCCGCCCTTGCCGCTGGTGGAGCCCTCAGTGTCGCCGCTATCGCGCCGGCAGCGGCGGACCCCACCCCCACGGGGCCGTCGGTCGGCTTTGCCCAAGACGAACCCGTTCCACCCGGCCCCCCGGGACAACCTGGAGCACCGGAACAACCCGGGGCGCCCGGACAGCCCGGAGCACCGGGACAACCCGGGGCATTCGGACCGGCAGGTTATCCGGGTGCTCCCGGTCCCACGGGGCCACCCGGAGCATTCGAACCGGCAGGCTGGCCGGGCGCCCAGGGTCCAGGCGTGCCGCCCGGCACGATGGGCCCACCCGGCGAACCGGGCGCCCCAGGTGCTCCGGAGGCCGTCGGGCCGCCCGGTGAACCGGGGATGCCAGGTGTTCCGGGCGCGGTCGGCCCGGCATATCCCGGCGCACCCGCCGCACCCGGCACAATTCCCGGCGCGCCCGGCACCGTTCCGGGCACACCCGGCACGCCAGGTGCTCCAGCGGAAGTCGGTCCGGCATATCCCGGCGCACCCGCCGCACCCGGCACAATTCCCGGCGCACCCGGCACCGTTCCGGGCACACCCGGCACGCCAAGTGCTCCAGCGGAAGTCGGTCCGGCATATCCCGGCGCACCCGCCGCACCCGGCACAATTCCCGGCGCACCCGGCACCGTTCCGGGCACACCCGGCACGCCAGGTGCTCCAGCGGAAGTCAGCCCGGCATACCCCGGCGCACCGGCGTCGGGGCCGGAAGCACCGCACGGGCCAGCCGAGCAGTGACCTTCACGGCATAACAACCTGATACACGCGGTAATTGGGGAAGCGACGTCGTTTCCCCAATTACTGCTCTCTGCGATACGGCGTGAGGTAGGTCGGGACCGGGAGGCCTGAAGCGAGGTCGTCGGCCGGCATCGGCTCTCCGGGGCACAGGCCCAGCGGCATCACTCCGGCCCAATACGGCAGGTCGATGTCGTCGGCGTCATCGAGCGGCCCGCCGGTGCGAACCTTGGCCGAAACCTCGACCAGGTCAACCGCCAGCACGACGGTGGCCGCCAGTTCACGGGCATTCGGCGCTCTGCTGTCGTCTGCCCGCCCCGGCGCCACGTGGTCGAGCAACGCGGCAAGCGCTCGCAGCTTTTCCTCGCGATCCGACACCACCCGCCCAGTGCCGTGCACGACAACCGACCGGAAATTCACCGAGTGGTGCACTGCAGCCCGGGCCAGCACCAGTCCGTCGAGCAGGGTGACCGTGAGACACAGCGGCAGCCCCGACGCCGAGGTGGTTGCGGCCAGCATCGGGCCACTGCCGGTAGAGCCGTGCAGGTACAGGGTCTCGTCGACGCGCGCATGCATCGTCGGCAGCACCACTGCGCGGCCGGCGCGCACATAGCCGAGGTGGCACATCAACGCCTCGTCGAGGATGCGGTGAACCGTGGCGCGGTCGTAGCTCGCGCGTTCGCGGTACCGGGTCGGCGTACTGCGCGGGGTCGGCGGATAGACGGATGACTCCACTTGCATCTCAGCTTTGTACTAGTACAGAATATCTTTTGTGCCCGTACATTACACCATTCGGGGATCCGGTGCCGACGAGATCGCCAGCAGCGTCGAGGAAGGGGTGTCCACCGGCGCACTTCCGCCCGGTACCGAGCTACCGGCGATCCGGCAACTCGCCGGACAGCTCGGCGTCAACCCCAACACCGTCGCCGCGGCATACCGGCTGCTGCGCATGCGGGGAACCGTCGAGACCGCCGGTCGCCGCGGCACGCGGGTGCGCGACCGCCCGGCGACCACTCCCCGATCGCTGCGCGGGCTGGCCATTCCCGACGGCGTGCGCGACCTGTCGACCGGCAACCCCGACCCGGCGCTGCTGCCCATCGCCGGCGCTCGACTCCAACCGCGAGAACCCTTGTTGTACGGTGCACCGGCACTATCCGCCGAGCTGACCGAGTACGCCCGGACGTCGCTGACCGCCGACGGGGTTCCGGCCGAACACCTCGCCGCGACATCTGGGGCACTCGATGGCATCGAACGCGTCCTCGCGGCACACCTGCGGCCCGGCGACCGGGTGGCGGTCGAGGATCCCGGCTGGGCGAATCTGCTAGATTTGCTTGCTGCGCAAGGCTTTTCGGTGGAACCGGTGCGGGTTGACGACGACGGGCCGCTGGTTGCTGACGTGGCGCGTGCACTGCGCCGAGGGGTGCGGGCGCTAGTGGTGACCACGCGCGCGCAGAACCCGACCGGTGCGGCGGTTGCCGAGGGACGTGCCGACGAACTGCGCCGGCTGATGGCTGAGCACGCCGACGAGCTGCTGTTGGTCGAAGACGACCACTGCGCCGGCATCGCCGGCGTGCCACTGCACACCCTGGCCGGGTCGACGCGCCACTGGGCGTTCATCCGCTCGGCTGCCAAGGCGTACGGCCCGGATCTTCGGCTGGCCGTGCTGGCGGGCGATCGCCGCACGGTCGAACGGGTGCACGGGCGACTGCGCCTCGGGCCGGGGTGGGTGAGCTACCTGCTGCAGCAATTGGCCGTCGATTTGTGGCGCGACCCGGCGGCGGCACGCCTGGTTCACCAAGCCGAAGCCAGCTATGCGCGCAACCGCAGCCAACTACGGGCCGCGCTGCGCGAGCGCGGCGTGCCGTCGCACGGCCGATCCGGTCTCAACGTCTGGATCCCGGTGCCGGATGAGACGGTGGTGATCACCCGACTGCTCAGCGCGGGCTGGGCGGCGGCCCCGGGAACCCGGTTCCGAATCAACACGTCACCCGGCATCCGGGTCACTATCTCGAATCTTGTTGCGCGCGAAATTGATTCGCTGGCAGATGCGATCGTCGAGGCGCTATATGCCCTCGGGCCGGTCGGCGTATAGGGTCACAGTGTGACAACGACACCCGCGCCTAACCGCTCACCGTTCGTAACAGTGGTTTTGGTCGCCTTCGGGGTGTACTCGACGCTGCTGGGTTTGTTCATGCTGGTGACGCCGGGAATGTTCTTCGACACCCTCGGGGCGTTCGGGCCACGCAACAACCACTACATCTTCGATAACGCGTCGTTTGAGCTGCCGCTGGGTCTGCTGCTGCTCGCGGCGGTGCGGTGGCCGACGTGGCGGGTGGCCGCATTGGCGTTCGCGACGCTGCACTGGGCGCTGCACGCCCTGAGCCACATCGTCGACACCGGGCACGCCGACGGCAGAGCGGTCGGGCTGCTGGAGTTCGTGGGCCTGGCGCTGGGCACCCTCGTGCTGGCCATCGGACTGCGCAGCAGCCTCAAGGCGGAAACCGTTGATCGGTGATCGTTGGAACGTGACCGACGACGAGGTCGCCCGACGCTATCCGTGTGACGATTTCGTCCGCGCGCCGACACTGCAGGCCTGGCGTGCAGTTACGGTCAACGCCACCCCAGAGGCGCTCTGGCCGTGGATCTGTCAGATCAGGCTGGCGCCGTACTCCTACGACTGGATTGACAATCTCGGCCGCCGCTCACCGCAGCAACTGATCGGCGCACCCGAGCCCGTCGTCGGTGAGCCGTTCACCACCGCTGGGATCCGCAGTTTCGGGCGGATTCTCGCCGTCGAGCCACGCAAGCACCTCACCGGTGAAATCATGGGCGCCGGCATCTCGTATGTCCTTGAGCCAGAAGGCCAGACGACGCGGCTGTTGATGAAGGTCGTCACGACGATGAGCCGCTGGGTCACGCCGGCGCTGTGCCTCGGCGATCTGGTGATGGCTCGCCGGCAATTGCTCAACCTCAAGCGTCTGGCTGAGGCGGGCTGAATGTAGAGAAGCTGCCGTCGAGCACCTGGTGGTGACCGATCGTGCGCCCGGTGACCGTGTCCGCATCGACCAGCGCCAGCTCCACCGCCGCCCGTGCGAATTCGTCGGCCGTCGCCACGTCCTTGAAATCCGCGGCGTAGTACGAAAGTCCCGGTGTCATAATCGGTTTGGACGGCGCGAGAGCGTTGACGGCGACATTGTGACCCTGCAGGTCGAACGCCGCACACCAGGTCAGATGCTCCAGCGCCGCCTTGGATCCGCCGTAACCGGGCAGCACGCCGCCGCTGCGGTCGGCGTAGGGCCCGTCACCGGGCATCCGGGAGGCGATTGAGGTGACGTTGATGATCGACCCCAGTCCGGCGGCGATCATGTCGGGACACACCAGTTGGATCAGCTCGTAGGCGGCGAACACCGAGATCTCGAAATGGCGCCGGTAGGCGCTGAGCGGTGTACCGAGTAGCGGCGGCCAGTCCGGCTTGGCCGTGCCGGCTGCCTTGGATTTGGGTCGCGCCTGCTCGCCGGGTTTCGGCGGGCGACCCGGTGCAGTGAAAGCGGCATTGTTCACCAGAACCGTGATGGGTCCCAGGGCATTTCGGGCTTCATCGACCAGCCGCGGGATATCGTCGCGGTCGAGTAGGTCGGCGCGCACCGCGACCGCGCGGCCCCCGGCGGCTTCGATGTCGGCGACAGTTTGGGCGATCGTGCCGGGCAGCCGTTCGTCCCAGACCTGTTCGGTGCGCCCGACGACGGCCACCGCGGCACCTTCCGCCGCGAGCGCCAGCGCGATCGCCCGACCCAACCCGCGGCTGGCACCGGTCACGATCGCGGCACGCCCGTCGAGTCGGCTCGTCACCTGCCTGACCTTAGTTGCACGCCGTGCACGACGATCGCAGTGGTCTGGTCCACCCACTCGTCGTCGAGCTCCTCGTCGGGCCGCAACAGCAGCCGCAGCAACGTCGCTCCCCCGATTAGTTCGATCAACCGGTCCGGGTCCACGTCCGGATGCGCTTCTTCGCGCTCGACGGCCGCAGCGAGCCGAAGCCGCACCGCATCGAACAGCTCCGCGAAGCGTGACAACACCCGGGCGTTCAGCTCGGAGTCTGCGGCCATGTCGGCGACCAGTCCGGGCAGTGCGGCTCGAACCACCGGACTGGTGAACACGTCGCGGGTGGCCGCGATCATCGCCCGCACATCGGCGGCCATGTCCCCGGCCGGTCCCACCAGCGCGGTGGGCGCCGCAGGGAACGCCGCCTCATGCACCAACTCGGCCTTGCTCGACCACCGCCGATACAGCGCCGTTTTCGTGGTACCGGCGCGTTCGGCCACCGCGGCCAGGGTCAGGTTCGAATAGCCGATTTGCACAAGCAGTTCCGCGGTCGCCGACAATATGGCAGCGTCGATACGCCGGTCCCGCGGCCGCCCGGCGCCCGGGGCCTTGTCAATCGAGGACGGGTCTGCTTTCATAACGCTACCCACCGTATCGTAATTGCCTCACGAAGGAGGCGCTTGTGGCCAACCAACCCGCTGTCACCGACGTCGACCGAATGCAAAGGTCCAGCCGAGACGTCACGACCGTGCCGGCCGTGATGTCGCGATGGCTTTCCACTGTGTTGCCCGGGAAGATTGCGCCACAGGTGACCGTGGAGAGCGGGATCGACGCCAACGGGATGTCGTCGGAAACGCTGATCTTGACCGGCCGCTGGGACGAGGGCGGCTCACCGATCGAGCAGCGGTGGGCCACCCGGGTCGCTCCCAGCTCCGAGGACGTGCCGGTTTTTCCGTCGTACCGCCTCGACCACCAATTCGAAGTAATGCGTCTGGTCGGCGAGCTCACCGATGTTCCGGTCCCGCAGGTGCGCTGGATCGAAACCACCGGCGATGTTTTGGGCAAGCCGTTCTTTGTAATGGATTACGTCGAAGGCGTGGTGCCGCCTGACGTCATGCCCTACACGTTCGGCGGCAACTGGTTCGCCGACGCGTCGGTCGAGCGGCAGCGTGAGTTACAGGACGCTACCGTTGAGGTGCTGGCGAAACTGCATTCGATTCCAAACCCGCAGAAGACATTCGGCTTCCTGTCCGAAGACGAGACAGATGAGACCGCCCTGCGCCGGCACTTCGGTTGGGTGCGGTCCTGGTACGACTTCGCCGTGCCGGACATCGGCCGCTCACCGCTTCTGGAGCGCACCTTCGACTGGCTGGAAGCGCACTGGCCCACCGAGGCGGATGCCAGCCCGCCGGTGCTGTGTTGGGGCGACGCACGGATAGGCAACGTGCTTTACCGCGACTTCAGACCGGTGGCAGTGCTCGACTGGGAGATGGTGACGCTCGGGCCGCGGGAGCTCGATGTTGCGTGGATGATCTTCGCCCACATGGTATTCGAGGAGCTGGCCGGATTGGCCGGTCTTCCCGGCCTGCCAGACGTGATGCGCGAGGACGACGTTCGCGATACCTACCGTCGGCTTGCGGGCGCGGATCTTGGTGATCTGCACTGGTTTTACGTGTATTCGGGCGTGATGTGGGCCTGCGTGTTCATGCGCACGGGGGCGCGGCGGGTGCATTTCGGTGAGGTCGAAAGGCCCGACGACGTCGAGTCGCTGTTCTACCACGCCGGATTGCTGAAAAGACTTCTAGGAGAACAGTGATGCTCGGACCGCTCGACGAATTCCCGGTACATCAGATCCCACAGCCGATCGCCTG
Organism: Mycobacterium shimoidei; assembly: GCF_900417275.1. Taxonomy (NCBI): domain Bacteria; kingdom Bacillati; phylum Actinomycetota; class Actinomycetes; order Mycobacteriales; family Mycobacteriaceae; genus Mycobacterium; species Mycobacterium shimoidei. The sequence continues at coordinate 4,714,482 of NZ_UEGW01000001.1, forward strand.
GCCCGGGTCGTCGGATCGCAACTTCTACGACCGCTCCTACCTCAACGCCCATGACCGTACCGGCAACATCTTCTTGATCACCGGCATCGGGTACTACCCGAATCTGGGTGTCAAGGACGCGTTCGTGCTGATTCGCCGCGGCGACGCCCAGACCGCGGTGCATCTTTCCGACGCCATCGACTCCGACCGGCTCAATCAGCGGGTGGGCGGCTACCGGATCGAGGTCAGCGAACCGCTGCGCAAACTGCGGGTGGTCCTCGAGGAAACCGAAGGCATCGCCGTCGACCTGGCCTGGCAGGGCCTGTTCGACGTCGTGCAGGAACAACCGCATTTGATGCGATCCGGCAACCGGGTAACGCTGGATGCCCAGCGCTTCGCCCAGCTGGGCAGCTGGAGCGGGCGGATCGCCATCGACGGTGAGGAGATCGCCGTCGACCCGGCGATCTGGATCGGCAGCCGCGACCGGTCTTGGGGTATTCGCCCGATCGGCGAGCCGGAACCGGCGGGCCGGCCGGCCGACCCGCCGTTCGAGGGCATGTGGTGGCTGTACGTGCCGATGGCGTTCGACGACTTCGCCGTCGTGATGATCATTCAGGAGGCCCCGGACGGGTTCCGCTCGCTCAACGACTGCACCCGGATCTGGCGCGACGGACGTGTCGAGCAGCTGGGCTGGCCGCGGGTGAGCACGCAGTACCGGTCCGGCACCCGGATTCCGACCGGCGCGACGATCGAGGCCAGCCGACCCGACGGCACGCCGGTGCGCTTCGACATCGAATCAAAGCTGGCGGTGCCGATCCACGTCGGCGGAGGCTACGGCGGTGATTCGGACTGGCTGCACGGCATGTGGAAGGGCGAGAAGTTCACCGAGCGGCTGACCTACGACATGACCGACCCGGCGATCGTCGCGCGGTCCGGCTTCGGGGTGATCGACCACGTGGGCCGAGCGCTGTGTCGCGACGGCGACGCAAAGCCGGTGGAAGGCTGGGGTCTCTACGAGCACGGCGCGCTGGGCCGCCACGACCCGTCCGGGTTCAAAGACTGGCTCTCGGTAGCGCCCTAACGAGAAGGAGCCGGGCCAATACGATAGGCGCATGCCCAATGCGACCTGGACCGCCGATGTCGTGGTGGTGGGCGCCGGCTTCGCCGGTCTCACCGCCGCCCGCGAGCTCACCCGGCTCGGCCACAACGTGCTGGTCCTCGAGGGCCGCGAGCGGGTCGGCGGACGCTCGGACACCGGACACGTCGCCGGCATCCCGGTCGATATGGGCGGCACCTTCGTCGGCCCGACTCAGGATGCGGTGCTGGAGCTGGCCGCCGAGCTCGGCATTGAAACCATCCCGACCTACAACGACGGCGCCAACCTGATCCAATGGCGCGGCATGGTGCGCCCCTACCACGGCACCATTCCGCGTCTGTCGCTGGGCGGACTGCTCGACATCGCCCGCGTGCGTTGGCGTTTCGAACGGGTGGCCCGCAAAATTCCATTGGCCGAGCCGTGGACGGCGCGGCGCGCAGCCCAGCTGGACGGCCAGTCGCTGGGCGACTGGCTGCACTCGGTGCGCGCCGGCTCCACCACACGAGATCTGCTGGCCATCATGTCGCGAGTGACCTGGGGCTGCGAACCCGACGAGGTATCGATGCTGCACGCCGCGCGTTACGTGCGTGCCGCCGGCGGTCTGGATCGGATGCTCGACGTGAAAAACGGTGCGCAACAAGACCGTTTCGCAGCCGGGACACAGCAGATCGCGCAAGCGGTGGCGACTCAGCTCGGCGACCGGGTGGTACTCGGCGCCGCGGTGCGCCGCATCGAATACCACGACGGCGGGGTCATTATCAGCTGCGAAAAGGGCCGCGCCGAGGCCCGTTTCGCCGTCGTCGCGATCCCTCCGGAACATCGGGCGGGCATCGAGTTCGATCCCGCACTGCCCGCCGAGTACGACCGGCTCGCCACAAGCTGGCCTCAGGGCCGGTTGTCCAAGGCGTATGCCGCGTATCCCACGCCGTTCTGGCGGGAAAACGGATACTCCGGCCAGGCGCTCGCCGACGACGGGCCGGTGTTCATCACGTTCGATGTCAGCCCGCAGCCCGACGGGCCGGGGGTCCTGCTGGGGTTCGTCGATGCCCGCGGTTTCGACGAACTGCCCGCCGATCAGCGCCGCAAGCGCGCCCTGGAAAGCTTCGCAGCGTTATTCGGCGACGACGCGCTCAAACCGCTCGACTATGTCGATCACCGTTGGGGTGCAGAGGAATTCGCCCCCGGTGGGCCGACCGCTGCGGTGCCGCCCGGATCGTGGACCCGCTACGGCGAGTGGTTGCGGCGCCCCATCGGGCCAATCCACTGGGCCGGCACCGAAACCGCCGACGAATGGACCGGGTTCCTGGACGGCGCGGTGCGCTCCGGGCGGCGTGTGGCCGCTGAGGTCGCTGAGCGGTTATGAGCTGACCCGCCGGTCGTCCTCAACGGATTCGGCCAGCGCGCGCAGTTCGCCGTTGACTTCGGCGGGGCGTTCCAGCATCGCGCAGTGCCCGCCGGACAGCACGACCAGCTTGACAAGATTGGGTGCCGCCGCAGCGATCCGGCGAGCCTGGTGCAGTGGGGTCAGCCGATCACGTTCGCTGCCGATAACCAGTGTCGGCACAGTCAGGCCGGACAGGCTGATGTGCCGTTGTTGGAGTGAGTCGACGAGCGCCTTGCCCCAGCCGCCACGTGCGGTCGGCGAGGTGGCGTTGAACAGCTCGTAGATGAAGTCGCCGACCTCGGGTTCGGCATCGGCGCCAACCGCCAGCAGACAGACCATCTCGCGGGTGGCCCGTCGCACCGGGGGCGGCACCCTGAACGAGCCGAACATGCTGACCAGGGCACGCGCGCCGAAGACCCGCACCGGTGCAAACGGCGCCGGTACCGGCAGCAGTCTCAATCCGTGCAGCAGGTCGCCGGTGGTGGTGTTGATCAGCGCGACGGCGTCGGCGCGGTGGGGCACTTTATGCGCGTAACGCTCCGACCAGGCCGCGATCGCGATGCCTCCCATCGAGTGTCCGGCAACGACGGCACGCTCACCGGGTGCGAGGGCGGCCTCGAGCACGGCGTCGACGTCCGAGGCGAGGTGATGCAGGCTATAACCGCCCCGGCGTGGAATCCCGCTGCGGCCATGGCCGCGGTGGTCGAAGGCGATCACCCGGTAATCGCGGGCCAGATCGGCGATTTGGTATGCCCAGACCCGGATGGCGCAGGTGATGCCGTGTGCCAGCACGATCGGATATCCGTCTTCCGGCCCGAATACCTCGGTGTGCAGGCGGGTGCCGTCAGCCGCGCGGACGGCCAACGTACGGCTGGGAGGCAGATCGAGGGGAATCGAGGCACGCGAGCGGGCCGATGGTTGCACGCTCATCGCTGCTCCCCTCGGACGCGGCCACGTCGCCGCTGACTTGGATGCAATCCAGTTTAAGCCGATTGGCGCCGATCGACGGGAACTTGGCCGAACACCATCTGGTCATCGAGAGGCCGCAGCCGATGGTCGATCACGTCACGCAGGAAGTGATGGCTGACCATCCACGGGCGGCGAGTGCCGGACTTCGGCAACACATCCAAAGCACGTAACACGTAGCCCGCCTGCAGATTGAACGTCGGCTGCTCGGGCATCTCGGTGTCGCCCAGATGCGGATAAGCGTGGGTGTAACCATGAGCCTGCATGTATTCCAACAGCTTTGCGACCGACTGCGCAGTCATGTCAGCGCCCAGGGTCCACGACGCATTCGTGTAACCCACCGACCACGCCAGATTCGGCACATCGTCGAGCATGTGTCGCCGGTAGACGAAACGGTCATGCGGGTTGATCTTTTCACCGTCAAGGCTGACAGCGATGCCTCCCAGCGCCTGCAATTGCAGCCCGGTCGCGGTGACGATGACATCGGCGTCGAGGCGTTGCCCGGACTTCAATGCGATGCCGCGGGCATCGACCCGGTCGATATGGTCGGTGACGACGTCGACGCTGCCGTTTCTGATCGCGCTGTAGAGGTCAGCGTCGACGATGAAGCACAGCCGTTGATCCCACGGGTTGTACGGCGGTTTGAAATGGGTATCGATGTCGTAGCCGGCCGGCAGGTTGCGCTCGGCGGTGCGTCGCAGCCGTCGCTTGACGAATTCCGGTGCCCGACGCGACACCTCCCACAGCACCACACCCACAAGCGCGTTGCGCCAGCGGACTATCCAGTGAGCTACCTTGAGCGGCAATAGCTTTCGTAGTGCAACAGCGGTCGGCTCCACTTTCGGAGCCGAGATCATGTACGACGGTGTGCGCTGCAGCATCGTCACGTGATCCGCTTGTTGTGCCAGCGTCGGGATCAGGCTGACCGCGGTCGCGCCGCTGCCGATCACCACGACGCGTTTGCCGGTGCAGTCGAGCGACTCCGGCCAATGCTGCGGATGCACCACCTCGCCGGCAAAGCTTTCGATGCCGGGAAATGCCGGTTGGTACGGGTTGTCGTAGTCGTAATAGCCGGTGGCGAAGAACACGAATCGGCACCGGAAGGTCTGGTCTTCGCCGTGCTGTTGGGCGCACACGGTCCAGGTGTCGGTGGCGGAGTCCCAGTCGACGGAACGCACATGGGTGTTGAACCGGATGTGCTCGGCGATGTGATGCTTGCGCGCCGTGTCCTGCAGGTACTGCCAAATGTGTGGGCCGTCGACGATCATCTCTGGCCGGGTCCACGGCTCCCACGGGAAGCACAGCGTGTAGATGTCGCTGTCCGACCGCACCCCGGGGTAGCGGAACAGGTCCCAGGTGCCGCCGAGGTTTTCGCGCCTTTCCAGGATCGCGAACCGAAGCTGCGGGTTGCGCTCCCGAATCCGGTAGGCGGCGCCGATGCCCGATATCCCGGCGCCGATGATCAGCACGTCGAAGAAGGGATCCATGGCCCAAGCTCCTCTCGAGTACCTACAGACTAGGTTCAATTTGTCCGGCTCCTCAGCAGGCCCTCTCGGGCCGCATCGTCGCCGGACGGTTGAGGTCGACGGAAGGAGCGCGATGCGGGCGGTACAGGTATCCCGGTTGGATGGTCCGGAAGCAGTGCAGGTGGTCGACGTCGACGAGCCGGGCGGCGACGACCTGGTCGTCATCGACGTCTACGCGGCAGGTGTCGCGTTTCCCGACGTGCTGCTGACCCGCGGGCTTTACCAGCACAAACCGGACGTGCCGTTTGTCCTCGGCGGTGAGGCCGCCGGCGTCGTGCGCAGCGCACCGGCCGGCGCGCAGGTCAAAGCGGGCGACCGGGTGGCCGTGCTGACCATGTTGAGCGGCGGCATGGCCGAAGTCATCGCCCTGCCCGCCGATCGGGTGTTCCCACTGCCCGACACGGTGTCGTTCGAGGCCGGCGCCGGCCTGTTGTTCAACGACCTGACCGTGCATTTTGCGCTCACCGAACGCGGCCGGCTGGCCGCCGGCGAATCGGTGCTGGTGCACGGCGCGGCCGGGGGTATCGGAACCTCGGCGCTGCGGATAGCACCGGCGTTGGGCGCTAAACGGACTATCGCGGTGGTCAGCACGCAGGAGAAAGCCGAGATCGCCACCGCCGCCGGTGCCACCGATGTGGTGCTCGCCAACGGGTTCAAGGACGCCGTCCGCGAGCTGACCGGCGGGCGCGGGGTGGACATCGTGGTGGACCCGGTCGGCGGCGATCGGGTGACGGATTCGTTGCGGTCGCTGGCGCAAGGCGGCCGGCTGCTGGTCATCGGTTTCACCGGCGGCGACATTCCGACGGTGAAGCTAAACCGGTTGCTGCTCAACAACCTCGACGCGGTCGGCGTCGGCTGGGGTGCCTGGGCGATGACGCATCCAGGTTCGCTGTCGCAGCAGTGGTCGGAGCTTCAAGCGCTGCTGGCGTCGGGGGCGGTCCCACCGCCGCAGCCGGAGGTTTACCCGCTGGAGCGCGCCGGTGAGGCGATCGCGGCGCTGGAAAACCGCACCGCCAAAGGCAAGGTCGTGCTGCGGATACGCGATTGACACGGCCGCAGGTCGCCGACCTCCTCTAGCATCGAGGTCGGGTCGGGATGACGCTTTGGAGCGAAGATGAAGCTCATCAAATTGATCTTGGGTGCCGCCGCGCTGACTGCGTACGCGTTGCTGGGCGTGCCTGCGCCCGACGTTTCGGCGCAGCCGTGCCCTGACGTCGAGCTGGTGTTCGCCCGCGGCTCCGGTGAGCCACCAGGTGTCGGCGGAGTGGGCCAGGCGTTCGTCGACGCGCTCACCGCGCGGGCCGGCGAGCGGTCGGTCGCGGTGTACCCGGTCAACTACGCCGCCAGCACCGATTTCGGCGGCGGTGTCGACTTCGCCAGAACCTTCGTCGACGGCCTTCGCGACGCCGGTGGCCACATGCAGGCCACGGCGGCCAACTGCCCCAACACCAGGATTGTGCTCGGCGGGTATTCGCAGGGCGCCGCGTTGGCGGGCTTCGTCACCTCGGCGGCCATCCCGAAGGAGGTGCCCGCCGCATATGTGTCGTACCTGCCGCAGCCACTGCCGCCCTCGGTGGCCAACCACGTCGCCGCGGTGATCCTGTTCGGCAGGCCGTCGAACCAGTTCCTGACCGAGAGCGGTGCGCCGCCGATCAGGATCGGCCCGCAGTATGCGGATAAGACCCTCGACTTGTGCGCCGCCGGTGACACCATCTGTAACGGCGCTACGGCTGCGCCACCGACGATCGCCCACGTGGGGTACCTGACGAACGGCATGGAGGGACAGGCGGCCGATTACGCCGTCAGCCGGCTGTAGTCACCGCTGCAGAACAGGCCATCACCACGCCATTTCGCACCTATCCTCGGTGGCAGGCACCACCGACCGAGCAGGAGCGGCAATGAACATCATTCGCAACATCAATAAGCGCGTGCTTGCGGTCGGCGCGGCCGCCGCGGTAGCGGTGCCGGCGATGTTGTTGGGGGGCTGGAGAACCGCACAGGCAACCAACCCGGTTTATTTCACCAACACCGATGGCTCGATGCAGGTCATCTACGGCGGCGGGGGGCTTGCCTTGTCGGTGACCGTTGTCGATACGACCAACCCGCCAGGAGCAACGCAACTGTGTCACTACCACTCGGTGGGCGTGATGAATACTTTGCCGTTTCCATACGATGCCGACGTCTGGGTGACGGGGCCAACCCCGTCGAACCCCGTGACAATCTTGCTTCCCTCGCCCGGCGCGAAGTACAGCGTCAACGTGACCTGCCTCGGGACAGGCAATTCAGCTGCCTACTCTCCGGTGATTTTCTAAGGGCCGAATGGCGCGAGTGTCATGCCCGCGCGACAGCCTCCTTGCCGATGCCGGCCGCCGCGTAGATTTGATCTTCGTCGAGAGTTTCATGCTCAAGGAGCTGAGCGACGATGCTGTCGAGCCGATTCCTGTTCTCACGCAATAAGTTTCGGGCTTCCTCATAGCATTGCTCGATGAGCCGGCGAACTTCTTCGTCGACGCTGCCCAGCATCTTGTCGGAGATCCCGGCCATGCGCGGGTCCCCCTCTTTCGGCAGCACCGACACCGGGCCGATCTGCTCGGACATGCCCCATCGGCCGACCATGCTGCGGGCGATGTTGCTGGCGTTCTCCAGGTCGCTCTCCGACCCGGTGGTCACCACACCGAAGACTTCCTCTTCGGCCGCCATGCCGCCCAGCGCCCCGATGATGCGTCCGCGCAGGTATTCGGCGGTGTAGCCGTATCGGTCCTCCTCGGGGGTGGACAGGGTGACACCGAGCGCGTGGCCGCGCGGAATGATCGACACCTTCCGGACCGGGTCGGCACCGGGCTGCAACAAGCCCAGCAACGCATGACCGGCCTCGTGATAGGCGGTGCGGCGGCGTTCTTCTTCGGGCAACACCACATGGCGCGCGATGCCCAGCTGCACCTTCTCCAGAGCGTCGGTCAGGTCGCGGTCGCTCACCTGGCTTTGACCCTTGCGGGCCGCGGCCAGCGCCGCCTCGTTGACCAGATTCGCCAAGTCAGCGCCGGTCATACCGGGGGTCATCGCGGCGAGCCGGTCGAGGTCCACATCGTCGGCCAGCGGCACCTTACGGGTGTGGACCCCCAAGATTGCGGCCCGCCCCGTCCGGTCGGGGGGATTGACCACGATCGTGCGGTCGAAGCGTCCCGGCCGCAGCAGCGCAGCGTCCAGCACATCGGGCCGGTTCGTCGCCGCGAGCACCACTACACCCTCGGAACCGGTGAAACCGTCCATTTCGGTGAGGATCTGGTTGAGCGTCTGTTCGCGTTCGTCGTGGCCGCCAGCCGCAAGCGCACTGCTGCGGGAGCGACCGATGGTGTCGATCTCGTCGATGAAGATGATCGACGGGGCGACCTTGCGTGCCTCCTCGAACAGCTCCCGAACCCGGGATGCCCCGACACCGACGATCATCTCGATGAACTCCGAGCCGCTGGCAGAAAAGAACGGCACGTTGGCCTCGCCGGCGGTGGCCCGCGCCAACAGCGTCTTTCCGGTGCCGGGTGGACCTGTCAACAGCACGCCCTTGGGCGCGCGCGCCCCCAGCCTCCGATACTTGTCGGGATCGCGCAGGTAGTCGACCACCTCACTGATCTCGGCCTTGACCTCATCGATGCCGGCGACGTCGGCGAAGGTCACCCGCACGGATTCGGGGTCGACGGGCTTGCGTTTCTCACGCCCGAACCCGCCCAGCATGCCGCCCATGCCGCCCAGCGCCTTCTGGCTGCGCTTGAACAGCCAATACCAGAAGCCGAACAGCAACAAGATCGGGGCCACTGAGATCAGCAGATTCCACAGCACACCCCGCTCCTGGGTCAGCGGCTTGGCCGAAACCGTTGCGTCGCCCTGCTTCAGCTGCGCCAGCAGATCGTCTTGGGCGAAAGTTGGCCGTTCGGTGGTGAATCGCTTGTACGTCTTCGGATTCTCAGCCGAAGCAGGTTGACCCGGCACCGGCCTGGGTTGGCGCAGTTCGCCTTCGATGGTGCTGCCGTGGGCGAACACCTCAGCGACATTGTGTTGGGCGACCTCCGCAGTGAAATCGGTGTAGGGCACCTTCGTCGGCTCGCTCAAAGAATCCTGAGCGGACAACAACCCGAAGACAGCGAGATAGCCGAGACCGACATAGATCAGCACCCGCCACCATGGCGGACGCTTGGGACCGCCCCCGTCGTCTTGGGCCGGTAGTCCCTCGGTGCGCCATGGTTTGGGCTCCGCCCGCTTCGGCGGCGCTGGCGGGGCGCCCTTGCGGTCGTCATCCGATGACGGTCGGCGGTTCATCTCAGCCATACCCGACAACTATTGCGCAAAGTGGTCCTTGCCGTAGCAGCTGTTGTCGACTGGTTACAGAAGTCTTCTAACGTCTAATGAGAATCACTGAAAATTTCACCCGCGGTTGCGCTGGCCGACCCCGCGGGCGGATCGGGTGTGACCACTCGGAGCTGCTCCCCAATGTTGCAGGCACGGAAATTTTTCGGATACATCTGGTCCCGCTGAGGTCGGCTGGGGATTGGCTCACCGGCAGTGGGCAATGCCAAACATCGGTGGCGATCTGTGAATGTCAAAACGGCCCCCGGATGTTTCCGGGGGCCGCTCGATTGGTAGCGGGGACAGGATTCGAACCTGCGACCTCTGGGTTATGAGCCCAGCGAGCTACCGAGCTGCTCCACCCCGCGACGGGTATCTACCAGATTACCGAACACCGACGAGGCGGCCAAATTGCGGGTTGAGCAGCCGCCGGCCGCCGTCGACGTCAGTGCGAAGGCGGATTCAGCCCATAACGCTGCCTGATGTCGTCCATCCAGTCCGGCGAGCCGTAGGTGAGCCCGTACTTGTCTGCCAATTGCCCAAATTCGGGTAGCTCGTGCAGCACCTTGCCGAGAGGATCATTCGCGTGCTCTAGGAGCAACTCACCGAGCTCACGGAAGTAGTTCTCGAATCCACCCGGAGTGATGATCTCGACGATGCGACCAGGTTCGCTGCCGGCATTCCACATCGCGTGCATCTGCCCGCGCGGCTTGGTGATGTAACCGCCGGGTCCGAGGACGACTTCACTGTCGTCGGAACGGAAGCCGATCTCGCCCGCCACCACGATGGAATGCTCGTCCTCGCGGGTGTGCCGGTGCGCCGCAGTTAGGAGTCCGACTTCAAATGGATGCTCGACGATGGACACTTCGCCGCCGTTCGTCCGGCTGGATAGCTTGAACACCGCCCCAAACCCCGGAAGCGCTACGTATTCTCCTTCGCCGGGCTGCACCACCGTCACCGGGATCTGATTCATATCGACCACTGGTGGTACCTCCTCGTATTGCCCTTGTCTTGGTCGATTCTGCGGCCCTACGCCCCTAACGCACCGGCACCATTCAGCCGCATTTCCCACACAATCTGCCACCTTCGACGGTGTATCGAGCAGTCGTCGTCCGACACTCGCCGGTCGAGCGGCCGTTGATTGACTACTTGGCGGTGTCGAACTTGGTGATCGCGTCGTCGAGCCGTTGCAAAGCAGCGCCGTAAGCGGCGAAGTCGCCCTTCTTCTGGGCCTCGCGCGCGGCGTTGATCGCCGCCTGAAGTTCCTTGAGCGCGGCGGCTTTTGCCGGGGACAAGGTCGTCGCGCCGTTGGGGGCCGGCGGAGTCGCGGCGGCGGCCGGCGGCGGAGACGTCGGCGCCGCGTCCGCCGGAGCCGGCGTTCCGGCTGGCGGACTGGCGGGTGCCCCGCCATCGGTGGGCGCGATCCCGGCTGCGGTGGCGCCGGCACCGGGCCCGAAGAGTCCGGTGAGCGCGTCGCTGACGGTGGGGCCATACCCGATCTTGTCGTTGTACATCATCGCCACCCGGATCAGCCGCGGATACGATGACGCGGCGTCACTGGCACCCGGGGAGGCATACACCGGCTCGACGTAGAGCAAACCTCCTTCAGCCACCGGCAAGGTGAGCAGATTGCCCCAACGAATACGGTTCTGGTTGTCGCGACCGATGACACCGAGGTCCTGCGACACCGCGGTGTCGGTGGTTATCGCATTGTTGGCCAATTTGGGTCCGTTGACCTGGCCGGGAATAGTCAGCACGGTGATCTTGCCGTACGTCGCCGGATCAGAGCTGGCGCTGATGTAGGCGGCCAGGTAATCGCGCTTGAACCGGTTCATCGCGCTGGTCAGCTGGAAGGACGGCGAACTATCGTCCGTAACAAGGTTTTTCGCGACGATGTAGTACGGAGGCTGGTAGCTGCTGGCGGTCGGATTCGGATCCAGCGGCACGTCCCAGAAATCCGACGTGGAGAAGAACGTCACGGGGTCGTTGACGTGGTATTTGGCGAGCAGCATCCGCTGCACCTTGAACAGATCCTCGGGATAACGCAGATGCTCGGCGAGCTCGTGGCTGATGTCGCTCTTGGGCTTCACGGTGCCCGGAAACACCTTCATCCACGCTTTGAGCACCGGGTCCTGCTCGTCCTGCTGATAGAGGGTCACGGTTCCGTCGTACGCATCGACGGTGGCCTTCACCGAGTTGCGGATATAAGAGACCTGCTTGTCCGGCGCCAACCGGTTGAACGCAACTTCGTTGGAGTCGGCGGTGGCCGACGACAATGACGTCAGCTCCGAATACGGATAATTGTCCAGCGTGGTGTAGGCATCGATGATCCACACCAGGCGCTTGTTGACGACGGCCGGGTACACCGAGCTGTCGGTGGTCAACCACGGCGCCACCGCTTCGACCCGCTGCGACGGGTCGCGGTTGAAAAGAATCTTGCTGTTCGAGCCGATAACGTTGGAGAACAAGAAGTTTCGTTCAGCGAACTTAGCGGCGAACACGCTTCGCGAAAGCCAGCTGCCGATCGGGACCCCGCCGGCGCCGGTATAGGTGTAGTTCTTGGTTTCGGTGCTGGTCTCGTAGTCGTATTCGCGGTCGGGGCCGTTCTTTCCGACGATCGCATAGTCGGCAGGAGTGTTGGAGATGACCGGGCCGAAGTACACCCGCGGCTGGTCCAGCTGGGCCGGACCGTTAGACACCACCCTGCCGTTGGCGCCGACGACATTGACCAGAAATTCCGGATAGCCACCGTTTTGGTTGGGGTCGTTGGCGATACCGCGCACGGTGTTGGCCGGTGAGGCCACAAACCCGTTGCCGTGGGTGTAGACGGTGTGCCGGTTGATCCAATCGCGCTGGTTGTCGATCAGACGGTCGGGGTTGAGTTCTCGCGCGGCGACGACGTAGTCGCGCAGGTTGCCGTCGCGGTCGAGGTAGCGGTCGATGGATAGCTGATCGGGGAAGAAGTAGAAGTTCTTGCCCTGCTGGAACTGGGTGAAGGCCGGGCTGACGATCGTGGGGTCGAGCAGCCGGATGTTCGACGTGGTGGCGCGGTCGGCGGCGACCTGCTCGGCGGTTGCCCGCGAGTCGCCGCTGTAGTTGCGGTAGGTCACCACGTCATCGGTCAGCCCGTAGGCTTGTCTCGTGGCGGTGATACTGCGACTGATGTATTCGCTTTCCTTCTGCGCCGCATTGGGTTTGACGCTGATCTGCTCGACGATCAACGGCCAGGCGGCCCCCACAATCAGCGAGGACAGCAGCAGCAACACCAGGCCGATCGCGGGGATCCGCAAGTCCCGCAGCACAATCGCCGAGAAAACCGCGGCGGCGCAAATCAACGCAATTGCCAGCAGGATCAGCTTAGCCGGCAGCACTGCGTTGATATCGGTATAGCCGGCGCCGGTGAATGGCTTACCGGCTCGAGTGTGCGAGAGCAACTCGTAGCGATCCAGCCAGTAGGCCACCGCCTTGAGCAGCACCAGCGCACCCGCCAGGCTGATCAACTGGATTCGCGCCGAACGGCTCAGCGCACCGGTACGACCTGACAGCCGAATTCCGCCGAAGATGTAGTGCACCAACAGATTTCCGACGAATGCCAGGAACAACGCTACAAATAGGTAGCCGACCACCAGCCGGTAGAACGGCAGCTCGAAGGCGTAGAAGCCGAGGTCTTTGCCGAATTGCGGGTCGCGGACGCCGAACTGACCGCCATGCAGGAACAACTGGACCCGCACCCAGTAGGTTTGCGCGATGATTCCGGCCAGCAGGCCGAGCGCGGCCGGAATTCCAATGCCCACCAGGCGCAACCTCGACATCACCATGGTGCGATAGCGCGCCACCGGATCGTTGCCGTTGCTGGGCACGAATACCGGCCGGGTGCGGTAGGCCAACGCCAACCCGCCGAACACGATCCCGCCGACCAGCAGACCCCCGATCAAAAACACCACCAGGCGGGTGAACAGCACGGTGGTGAACACCGACCGGTAGCCGAGTTCGCCGAACCACAGCCAGTCGACGTAGGCGTCGATCAGCCGGGGGCCGACCAGCAGCAGCACGATCACGGCCAGGGCGATCGCAATCAGCGTCCGGCTGCGCCGGGTAAGTTTCGGCATTCTGGCGGTGGGCCGCATCCCCACTAGTTACGCTCCCTGGACGTCGTCAACTGTGTCGATGTCATAACTGTACGCACCTCGGCTGATTGCCCGGCTTCTCCTCAGCAGCTCGGCGGCTCGCCGCCCGAAGCGACGGTGTGCAGCGCATCTACCGCCTGCCCCAGCGTTTCGACCTTCACGAGCTGCAACCCGGCCAGCTTGTCTGAATTGGCCTCGTAACAGTTCTTGGCCGGCACCAAAAACACCGTCGCGCCAGCCGCCCGGGCGGCGATCATCTTGTGGACGACGCCCCCGATGGGGCCGACTTTGCCCTCGGCGGTGATGGTGCCCGTACCGGCGACGAACTTTTCGCCGGTCAGATCGCCGGTGGTGAGCTTGTCGATGACCGCCAAGCTGAACATCAGTCCGGCCGAAGGTCCGCCCACATTGGCGAGGTTGAAATCGATGGCGAACGGCGCCCACGGCGCATCGAGGACCCCGACGCCGAGGAACCCGTAATCGCGGTCGGGGTTAGAGCCCAGGGTGATCCGCGCGACTCCGGGCGGCGCGTTCTTACGACGGAAGTCGACCGTGACCGATTGGCCGGGCTTGGTTTTTTTCAACAGCGAGGTGAACTGCTCCACATTGGCCACCCGGGTGCCGTTGACCGCGTCGAGAGCATCCCCGACCTCCAGCTGACCCTTCGACGGTCCAGGGTCGCTGACAGTCGCGACCGTCACCGCCGGCGGATATTTCAAATACCCCAGCGCCGCGTAGGCCGCACTGTCCTCGGACTGCTTGAAATCGGCGTTGTTGTCCTTGTCGATCTGGTCGCGCGACTTTCCGGGCGGATACACCAGGTCGCGCGGCACGAGCTGCTCCTGCCCCGATAGCCACAGCGTCAGCGCCTCCCCCAGGCTCAGGCCGTCGCGCTGAGACACCGTCGTCATGTTCAGGTGACCCGTCGTCGGGTGCGTCGGGGCGCCCTCGATTTCGACTACCTGCTTGCCGTCGACCTCGCCGAGGGTGTCGAACGTCGGGCCAGGCCCAAGAGACACAAACGGCACCGTCACCACCGCCAGCAGCACACCGAACACCACGATCGGCACCAACGCGACGATCAGCGTCAGAATCCGCCTGTTCACGTCGCTAACCCTAACCGGACCCAAGTCTCGGGCCGGTTCACTCAGAGCGTTACGGCAGATTACCCGCGCCGTCTCCGTGATGAGTACCGTTGAGGTATGGCTGACCTGCCGTTCGGGTTCTCCGCCGGAGACGACCCTGACCGCGAAAAACGCGGTGACGACGACCCGGCCCCCTTTGGCGCGTCCGGGTTCGGCGGCGATTTCGACATGGCCGACCTGGGTCAGATCTTCACCCGGCTCGGACAGATGTTCAGCGGCGCCGGCACGGTGATGGCGTCCGGCCAGCAATCTGGTCCGGTCAACTACGAACTGGCGCGACAGCTTGCCTCCAGCTCGATCGGCTTCGTGGCGCCGATCCCCGAGGCCACCCGCACGGCCATCGCGGATGCCGTGCACCTGGCCGAGACCTGGCTGGACGGAGCGACCGCGCTGCCCGCGGGCACCACCAAAGCCGTCGCCTGGACCCCCAACGACTGGGTCGAGAACACGCTGGAAACCTGGAAGCGGTTGTGCGACCCGATGGCTCAGCAGATCGCCACGGTGTGGGCGTCAGCGCTGCCCGAGGAAGCCAAAAACATGGCCGGTCCGCTGCTGCAAGTGATGTCGCAGATGGGCGGCATGGCGTTCGGCTCACAGCTGGGCCAGGCGCTGGCTCGGTTGGCCCGCGAGGTGCTGACATCCACCGATATCGGTCTGCCATTGGGGCCCAAGGGAATCGCCGCGCTGCTGCCCGAAGCCGTGGAATCTTTCGCCAAGGGCCTCGAGCAACCCCGCAGCGAGATCCTCACTTTCCTGGCGGCCCGCGAGGCCGCCCACCACCGGTTGTTCAGTCACGTCCCGTGGCTGGCCAGTCAGCTGCTTGGCGCCGTGGAGGCCTACGCCAAGGGCATGAAGATCGATATGGTCGGAATCGAAGAATTGGCAAGGGATTTCAACCCCGCGTCGCTGACCGACCCGTCGGCCGTCGAAGAGCTGTTGAACCAGGGGGTGTTCGAGCCCAAGGCGACACCCGAGCAGACCCAGGCCCTCGAGCGGCTCGAGACGTTGCTGGCGTTGATCGAGGGCTGGGTGGAAACCGTGGTGACCGCGGCGCTGGGTGACCGCATCCCGGGCACCGCCGCGCTCGCCGAGACATTGCGCCGGCGTCGCGCCACCGGTGGGCCCGCCGAGCAGACGTTCGCCACGCTGGTCGGTTTGGAGCTGCGGCCACGCAAACTGCGGGAGGCCGCCGCGCTGTGGCAGCGCCTGACGCAGGCCGCAGGGGTCGACGCGCGCGACGCGGTGTGGCAGCACCCCGATCTGCTTCCCGAGGCTGAGGATCTCGACGAGCCCGCCGGCTTCATCGACCGGGTGATCGGTGGCGACACCAGCGGCATCGACGAGGTGATCGCCCAACTCGAACGCGACGCCGATCCGGGCCCCGACGGCCCTGTGGATAACTGAGCTGAAGACCCGCGCGGCGCGTGGCACAGTCCGACTGTGCCGACCTCGCCGACGATGTACACGCTGGACCCGGCGCGGCCGGTGTTGGTGCGGCCCGACGGCACGGTCCAGGTGGGCTGGGATCCACGCCGCGCCGTCCTGATCGAGCCGCCGCGCGGGATGACCGCCACCGATTTGGCCCGGATGCTGCGGTCGATGCATTCGCCGACACCGATGGCCGCGCTGCAACGCCAAGCCGACGCAGCCGCCGTGCAAAAGCTGATCACCCGCCTCGTCGAGGCCGGAATCGTCACCCCCGGACCCCGGCAACAGGCCGGTCGATCGGCATCGATCCGGGTGCACGGGCGTGGGCCGCTGTCGGATCTGCTCGTCGGCGCGCTGCGCTGCTCGGGGGCGCGCATCACGCACACCGGCCACCCGCACGCCGCTGTGACAGCTGCCGGGGCCGACCTGGTGGTGTTGTCGGACTACCTGGTCGCTGATCCGCGGATGGTGCGCGAGCTGCACAACCAAGGCGTCGCGCACCTGCAGGTGCGGGTGCGCGACGGCACCGGGCTGGTGGGGCCGCTGGTCATCCCCGGAGTCACCAGCTGTTCAGGCTGCGCCGACCTGCATCGCCGCGATCGGGATGCGGCCTGGCCTGTCGTCGCCGTCCAGCTGCGCGACACCGTCGGCACGGCCGACCGTGCGACGCTTATGGCCACCACGGCGCTGGCGCTCAGCCAGGTCAACCGGGTGATCGGGGCGCTGCGCGGCGCGGACGGCGGGCCCGATCCGGGGCCGCCCTCGGCGTTGAACGCGACGTTGGAATTCAACGTGCACACCGGCTCGATCGTGGCCCGCCATTGGCCGCGGCATCCGCTGTGTTCGTGTTGACATCGTTTGTTGGCAGATCGGTGCTCGGGGATGTCGAACCGTCATGGATGATGGATGTGTGGCAGACATCAAACGTGGGAGCGCCGCGCGCAACGCGAAGCTGGCCGGCCTATCGGTGGGCATCGCGGGCCGGACCGCGCTCGGATTCGGCAAGAGGCTGGCAGGCAAGTCGCAGGACGAAGTCAACGCCCAACTGATGGAAAAGGCCGCCCATCAGCTCTTCACCGTGCTGGGCGAGCTCAAGGGCGGCGCGATGAAGGTCGGCCAGGCGCTATCGGTGATGGAAGCCGCCATCCCGGAGGAGTTCGGCGAGCCCTACCGCGAAGCGCTGACCAAACTCCAGAAGGACGCGCCGCCGCTGCCGGCCGCCAAAGTGCACCGGGTGCTCGACCAGCAACTCGGCACCAAGTGGCGCAACCGGTTCGCCTCGTTTGATGACGCCCCGGTGGCGTCGGCCAGCATCGGCCAGGTCCATAAGGCGGTGTGGTCCGACGGTCGCGAGGTCGCCGTCAAGATCCAGTACCCGGGCGCCGACGAAGCGTTACGCGCCGACTTGAAGACCATGCGGCGCATGGTCGGTGTCGTCAAGCAGCTCGCACCCGGCGTGGATGTCCAGGGCATTGTCGACGAGCTGATCGAACGCACCGAGATGGAGCTCGACTACCGTCTGGAGGCCGACAACCAGCGCAAGTTCGCCAAAGCCTACGAAGGCCACCCGCACTTCCTGGTGCCGCATATCGTGGCCAGCGCCCCCAAGGTCGTCATTCAGGAGTGGATCGACGGTGTGGCGATGTCGGAGATCATCCGCAACGGCACCCGCGAACAACGAGACCTGATGGGCACCCGGCTCGCGGAATTCCTCTTCGACGCGCCACGCCGGATCGAGTTGATTCACGGTGACGCTCACCCCGGCAACTTCATGCTGCTACCCGACGGACGGATGGGTGTCATCGACTTCGGCGCGGTGGCGCCACTGCCCGGCGGGTTCCCGACCGAATTGGGGATGATCATCCGGCTGGCCCGCGACAAGAAATACGACCTGGTCCTGCCGACGATGGAGAAGGCCGGTTTCATCCAGAAGGGCCAGCAGGTGTCGGTGCGCGACATCGACGACATGCTGCGTCAGTACGTCGAACCCGTCCAGGTCGAGGTCTTCCACTACACCCGTAAGTGGTTGCAGCGCATGACGAACCGCCAGATTGACCGCGGGGTCGCACAGATCCGCACCGCACGGCAAATGGATCTGCCGCCCAAGCTGGCAATCCCGATGCGAGTGCTCGCCTCGGCGATGGCGATCATGTGCCAGCTGGACGCCCATGTGCCGACCCAGGCGCTGTCGGAGGAGCTGGTCCCCGGCTTCGCCGAACCCGACGCCGCGGTGGTCTAGCGACTTTTTACGTCGCCAAAGTGCAACTACCGACGCTGTTACTCGAGAAACGTGTCGGTAGTTGCACTTTCGCGGTTCAGGCAGACTCAGGCAGCGACCGGCTCCTTGCGCGGCCTGCCCCGCGGACGCTTGCGGTCGACGACGCAGCCGCGGTCAAAGATCTCGCCGCCCCACACCCCCCATGGTTCGGCCCGTTGCAACGCGGCGGCCAGACACTGACTGCGGATCGGACAGTCGGCGCACAACAGCTTAGCGCGCTCCAGGTCAGCGGGACTGTCGGCGAACCACAAGTCGGGATCGCCGACATGACACGGCAGCGTCGGCAGCTTTCGGTCGCGGACTGTGCGGATCGACATGTCCTGTCACCTGCTTCCTGGTCGGGTGGTGGTCTTCTCGAGATCCGGACCAGGTGGCGGGCTGACGACCTAAAAAACTGGCCACGGATCTGATTCGAGTCCGTGGCCGTCGGGTTCCTGGCAGTTAGGTGGAGCCCCGATCCACGGACGCGGCGGCAGCGGCGGCGTGATGCCGCGGCGCAGCCGATACGGCCGCCGCGACGGCGTGCGCAGCACGGTGGAAGCCAATGGTGATCATCGTGACTTCCTCCTCTCGTGCTTTGATGCTGCGGGCGTGTCAGAAACTGCGGCTTGAAAGGTTAGATCGTAGCAGGACCGCGGGCAACCGATTTTTTGACCTGCGGTTTTTGTGGCGACCCGCCGCGCGGTTTTAGCTCCGGCTGCGGACCATCTCCAGCACGTCGGCCCCGAACTGCTCCAGCTTGCGGGCGCCGATACCGGGGATGGCGACCAGCGCCGCGTCGTCGGTGGGCAGCATTTCGGCGATCGCGATCAGCGTGTTGTCGGTGAACACCACGTAGGCCGGGACGTTCAGATCCTTCGCGGTGCGCAGCCGCCAGTCTTTCAACTGCAACAGCAGCTCGTCGTCGACGTCGGCGGCGCACGTCTCACAACGACGCAACATGATGGCTGCCGGTGTGATGAGCCGGTTGTTGCAGATCCGGCAGCGCTGTGAAGTGCCGGCCTTGCGGCGCGGCTTGCCCGGCGTTTGACCCGGTTCTGCCTGCGGGGCGATTCCGTTGAGGAACCGCGACGGCTTGCGGCTGCCCCGCCCACCCGGAGTGCGCGACAGCGCCCAGCTGAGCGCCAAGTGCACTCGGGCCCTGGTGATTCCGACGTAAAGCAGCCGGCGCTCTTCCTCGACGGACTCGCTGTCGGCGCCGTGGGCGAGCGCATGCGAGATCGGCAGCGTGCCGTCGGCCAACCCCACCAGAAACACCGCGTCCCACTCCAGCCCCTTGGCGGCGTGCAGCGACGCCAGCGTCACGCCCTGCACCACCGGGGGATGGCGCGCGTCGGCGCGTAGCCGAAGCTCGGCCACCAGACCCGGCAGATCTAGCTGTGGGCGGTGCGCCACTTCCTCGTCGACCAGCTCGGCCAACGCCGCCAGCGCTTCCCATCGCTCCCGCGCCCGGGCGCCGGTCGGCGGCTGCGCGGTCAAACCGAGTGGTTCAAGCAGTTCCCGCACGACGTCTGGCAATGCGCCGTCGCTGCCGCGGTCGGCGGCCCGTTGCAACACCAGCAGCGCCTGGCGGATCTCTTGGCGGCTGAAAAACCCCTCACCACCGCGCACCTGATAGGGAATCCCGGCCTCGGTCAGCGCTTCCTCGTAGACCTCGGATTGGGCGTTGATCCGATAGAGCACCGCGATCTCTGCCGGCGCGGTGCCGGCGTCGATGAGCTTGGCGATCGCCTTGGCCACCGCCGCCGCCTCGGCGACCTCGTCGGAATACTCGTGAAAGGTCGGCACCGGGCCCGGGTCACGCTGGCCGACGAGATGCAATTTGCTGCCGGCCACCCGCCCGCGGGCGGCGGCGATTACCCGGTTGGCCAACGACACCACTTGCGGGGTCGAGCGATAGTCGCGCTCGAGGCGCACCAGGGTGGCGTCCGGGAACCGCCGCGAGAAGTCCAGCAGGTAGCGCGGAGTGGCACCGGTGAACGAATAGATGGTCTGGTTGGCGTCGCCGACGACGGTCAAGTCGTCACGATCGCCCAGCCACGCCGAAAGCACCCGCTGCTGCAGCGGGGTGACGTCCTGGTATTCGTCGACGACAAAGCAGCGGTACCGGTCGCGGAACTCCTCGGCGACGGCGGGGTCGTTTTCGATCGCGGCCGCGGTGTGCAACAACAGGTCGTCGAAGTCGAGCAGCGCCACCCCATCCCCGCGGGCCTTGAGGGACTCGTAGCCCGCATACACCGCGGCGACCTGCGCGGCATCTAGCGGAATGTCGCGGCCGGCGCCCGCGACCGCCTGCGCATACTCTTCCGGCGAAATCAGCGACGCCTTGGCCCACTCGATTTCGCCCGCAAGGTCTCGCACGTCGTCGGTGCTCAATTGCAGCCGGGCGCGGTTCGCTGCGCGCGCGACAACGGCGAACTTGCTGTCCAACACCTCCCAGCCGGTGTCCCCGACCACCCGTGGCCAGAAGTACCGCAGCTGGCGGTGGGCCGCCGCGTGAAACGTCATCGCCTGCACATTGCCGATGCCCAGCGCACGCAACCGGGCGCGCATCTCACCGGCTGCCCGCTGAGTGAACGTCACCGCCAGCACCTGCCCCGCGGAAACGTGGCCGGCGGCGACGAGCTGCGCGATGCGATGCGTGATCGTGCGGGTCTTGCCGGTTCCGGCCCCGGCCAGCACGCAGACCGGGCCACGGGGCGCCAGCACAGCCTCGCGTTGCTCATCGTCGAGATCAGCGAGCAGGGCGTCCTCGATCACCGGCATGGCGTCCATCTTGGCAGTGCCGGCCGACAAACCCGTGGCAGCGCCACGCGGGGCATACCTTTTGGCTCGGTTATGTTTAACGGGTTATGTCTGTCTCACTCACCATGTACACGACGTCGTGGTGCGGCTACTGCCATCGGCTCAAGACGATGTTGAAGGCCGCCGGGATCGCCTACGACGAGGTCAACATCGAGCAGGACGCGGCGGCCGCGCAGTTCGTGAGCTCGGTCAACGGCGGTAACCGGACCGTCCCGACGCTGAAGTTCGCCGATGGGTCGACATTGACCAACCCCGCGGCCAGCGAAGTCAAGGCGAAGCTGGCCGAGTTGGCCGGATAAACTCAGCCGGCCGCCGCCCAGGATTCGATGATCACCCGGGCGATCGAAACCGAGCCGGGCAGAAGCAATCTGGACTCTGAGTTGCTGCCCCAATCGCCGGCGGCCAACGCCTCACGCACCTCGTCGCGGGTGAACCACGCCGCTTCGGCGATCTCGCCGTCGTTGAACGAGAACTCCTGATCGGGGTCGGCCAGCGCGTGAAAACCGACCATCAGCGAGCGCGGGAACGGCCACGGCTGACTGCCCAGGTAGCGCACATCACGCACGGTCAGGCCGATCTCCTCCCGGACCTCGCGTGCCACGCAGGTCTCAAACGACTCGCCGGCCTCGACGAACCCGGCCAGCAGCGAGAACAGGCGCTTTGGCCACACCGTCTGGCGGGCCAGTACGGCACGGTCGGCGCCGTCGTGAACCAGACAGATCACCGCCGGGTCGATGCGGGGGAACTCCTCGTGGCCGGTGAGCGGATTGACCCGCGCCCAGCCCGCGCGGGCCGGTCTGGTCGGCGAGCCGTCGACAGCCGAAAAGCGCGCCTGGTCATGCCAATTCAGCAATGCGATGGCTGAGGACACCAGCTGCGCGCTGATGTCATCGAACAGTTCACCCGCCCGACGCAGGTCGGCCACCTGTGCATGCACATCGGCGTCCTCGGGCGCTTCCAGCGGCCCGCGCACCGCCCACACGTGCCGGCCGTCCTCGATGCGGCCCAAAAACACAGCGTCCGGCGGGGGTTTGTCGCCCAGCTCGTGGGCGGGGCGCAGCACCACCCGGCGGCCGGCGACCAGCACCTGGTTGCGCCGGTCCACCCGCAGCAGGGCGGCCTGTTTCCACACGGAGGCGGCGGCCTCGACGTCGGTGCGCAGATGATCTGCCCGGTCCGCGCCGATGCGCGACAGCAGCGGAACGCTGTGCAACTGAAAATCCACGCTATTTCCCCGCGCTGCGGACGTAGAGCAGCCGGTCGCCGGCCTCGATGGCGTCGACCTCGGGCGCGTCGACCCGCATCAGGCGACCGTCGCGGACCACGCCGAGCACGATGTCGCTCAGATGCCGGGGCGACCCGCCGACCTCGCTCGGCTCGACCTCGCGTTCGGCGATCGCGAACCCGGCGGCGGGTGTCAGCAGGTCCTCGATCATCTCCACCACGCTGGGCGTCGTGGTGGCAATGCCGAGCAGCCGGCCGGCGGTTTCCGAGGACACCACCACCGAGTCGGCGCCCGACTGCTTCAGCAGGTGCTGGTTCTCCGCCTCCCGGATCGACGCCACGATCTTGGCATTCGGCGAGAGCTCCCGGGCGGTCAGCGTGACCAGTGCCGCGGTGTCGTCACGGCTGGTGGCCACGATGATTGAAGCGGCGTGCTGAACTCCGGCCAATCTCAGCACATCCGACTTGGTGGCATCGCCGTGGACGGTCACCAGCCCGGCGGCCCCAGCGTGCTCGAGCGCGGATTGGTCGGTGTCGACGACGACGATGTCGGCCGGCGGCACCTCGTCGGAGATCATCGCGGTGATGGCCGTCTTGCCTTTGGTGCCGTAGCCGATGACGACGGTGTGGTTGCGCACTCTGCTCCTCCAGCGCTGGATCTTCAATGCCTGCCGCGATGTTTCGGTGACGACCTCGAGTGTCGTCCCGACCAACAAGATCAGGAAGGCAATGCGCAACGGCGTGATGACCAAAACGTTGACCGCACGCGCAACCTCGGTGTACGGGGTGATGTCGCCGTAGCCGGTTGTCGACAACGTCACCGCCGCGTAGTAAAGGCAATCCAGCAATGTCAGCTCGGAGCCCCGGGCATCGCGATACCCGCTACGGTCGGCGTAGACGAACGCCGTCGCAGCGAACAACGCAAACAGGGCGATGGATATCCGCCGGGAAATGATGCGGGCCGGGCTCGCTCGCCCTTGCGGGATCCGCAGCACACCGACCAGGGCATAACTGGGCTGGGCAGTGAGCCTCTCGTCGAGGCGCCGCAACCGCCGCCAGCTAGGGCCGGCCACAGCAACCCATCATCGGTTGTCGCACGACACAATGTAACCATGACAGTCACCGCAGCCGCCGCTCAGCGCGACGCCAGCCAGAAGCCCGCCTACCGCATGGCGATGATGCTGATCGGCATTGGGATCACCCACTTCTTGGCCCCGAAGCCCTTCGACAGCATCGTCCCGGTCGAGCTGCCGGGCAGCCAGCGGTTCTACACCTATGCATCCGGCGCCGCCGAGATCGGAACCGGCGCGCTACTGCTGGCCAGAAGCACCCGTCGGTTCGGCGCACTGCTGGCCGCAGCGTTATTCGTCGCAGTGTTTCCGGGCAATCTCAACATGGTGCGGCTGTGGTGGGACAGGCCTTGGCCGATGCGGCTGATCGCGCTGGCCCGGTTGCCGTTACAGATCCCGATGATCACCTCAGCGCTGAACATCAGGCGCATGGTCTTACCGTGAGCAGCCTCGCAAGCTCGTCGTAATCCGGCAGCGAATCCGGTACGACCGTGGCACCGGTACGGACATAGTGAAACGCGGTGCGCACCAGGCTTTCCGGGCAACCAGACAGCGCCGCCCACGCCAGCCGGTAGACAGCGAGCTGGACCGCGGCGTGCCTGGTGGCCTCCGGGCCGTGCGGCGGCTCACCGGTTTTCCAGTCGACGACCGTCGCGCCGCCGTCCGGTTCGGCGAATACCGCGTCGATGCGACCGCGTACCACGGTGTCGCCGACGGCCATCTCGAACGGCACCTCGACCGCGACCGGGACGCGCGCCGACCACGGCGAGCCGAGGAACGCCGCCTGCAGCGCGGCCAGCTCTTCGGCATCGCCCTGGGCCAAGTCGGTGTCGGCCGCTCCGGGTAGATCTCCCAGATCGAACAATCGCTCGGCACCGTAGAATCGCTGCACCCAATCGTGAAAAGCGTTGCCCAGCAGGGCATGTGGATCTGGGCGCGCCGGCAGACGGCGAGCCAGGCGTTGCGCTGCCCCATCGGGATCCCGGGATAGGTCGACCAGACCGCTGACCGACAACTGACTGGGCAGACGCAGCGTCGGCGGTTGCGCACTGCGGGCGCGCTCGGCCAGTAGCGCATCGACATCGGGATCCGCGGGCGCCGCGCACTCCGGGTTCGATATTGCCGCGGCCACCAGCGCCGCTCCGCGTTCCACGTCGGCGCGGCGCCCGCCCAGCGGGTCCACGGGCCAGGTCGCTTCAACGATGTTGTCGCGCAACGGGTTATGTTCACCGTCGGCCGGTGCCGGTGCCCATTGCTCGACGATGCCGCAGTCCTGGTCCTCGATGACGTCTTTGAGCTCACACAGGAAATCCGACGGGCCGCGCGGCTTGATCCCGGTGTCGCCCCAGTGATGGCCGGACAGCAGAAGAGTGTCCTCAGCGCGGGTGATGGCCACATACAGCAGCCGACGTTCCTCGTCGACGCGGCGCTGATCCAGCTGCTGGCGGTGCGCGAAGATCTTGTCCGACAACTGCTTCCGGTCGGTCACTTCTGAGGTGTCCAGGACGGGGACGCCGTGCGCGCCCGCCGAGGCGCGATCGCCACGCAGCAACGGCGGCAGCTCGGCGGGATCGGTGAGCCAGGTGCGACCCGACGCGGTCGACGGGAAGACGCCGCCCGACAGGTGCGGAACCGCCACCACCTGCCACTCCAGTCCCTTGGCCGCGTGTACGGTGAGCACTTGGACCCGATCCTTGGCAACGGCGAGTTCGCCCGGCGCCAAGCCGTTTTCGACGACAGCGGCCGCATCCAGATAGGCCAGCAGACCGGTGACCGACGACTGAGCGGCGGTGGTGGCCCGCTCGGCGTATCCGACGACCACGTCGGCGAAGGCGTCCAGGTGTTCGACGCCGGTCCATCCCGGCGTCGGCGGCTGCCCGGCGCGGACCTCGACGTCGACACCCAGCACGCGGCGCACCTCTGCGACCAGTTCGGGCAGCGGATGGCCCAGATGCGCGCGCAACGCCGCCAGCTCGTCGGCGAGCGCGACGATGCGCCGGTAACCGACCGCCGAGTATTGGCTGGGCGGCCCCGGGTCGTCGATAGCGTCGGCCAAACCGGCGGTATCAGTGTCGGATCCGGCTGCCGCGGCGATTGCGGTCGCCCCGGCCGAATCCGGCTGCGCGCCGCCGTCCAGCGCCACGGCGCGACGCCACAGCGCGGCGATGTCGCGTGCGCCGATCCGCCAGCGCGGGCCGGCCAATACTCGTATCGCCGCGGACCCGGCCGCCGGATCAGCGACCAGGCGCAGCATCGCCACCACGTCGGCGACCTCGGGGATGGACAGCAGGCCTGCCACGCCGACCACCTCCACCGGGATTCCGCGGGCCCGCAACGCGGCGGCGATCGGCGCGGCGTCGGAATTGCGCCGAACCAGCACCGCGGCGGTCGGCGGGGCGACACCATCGGCGCGGGCTCGCCGGTAGTGCTGCTCCAGACGATCGGCGATCCACGCGCGTTCGGCCCGCACGTCGGCCAGCAGCGCGCAACGGACGGTCCCCGGGGCGGCGTTGGGCCGCGGGCGCAAGGCGCGCACCGCCACCGAGCGCCGCCGCGCTTCGGCCGAGACCGCATTGGCCACCTTCAGCGTCCGCGGTGGGTTGCGCCAGCTGGTGCGCAGTTCCAGCACCGGCGCCGGTGTGCCGTCCGGTCGGGGAAAGTCGGTGGTGAACCGGGGCAGGTTGGTGGCCGAGGCGCCGCGCCAGCCATAGATCGACTGGATGGGGTCGCCGACGGCGGTCAACGCCAACTCGCCGTCGACTCCCCCACCGAACAGCGACGACAACACGACGCGCTGGGCATGCCCGGTGTCCTGGTATTCGTCGAGCAGCACCACCCGGTAGCGGTGTCGCAACTGCTCGCCGACCGCCGGGAACGCCGATGTCAGACGTGCGGCGGCGGCCATCTGCATGCCGAAGTCCATCACCTTTTCGGCCCGCATCCGCCGGTGCAGCTCGTCGATCAACGGCACCAGTTGGGCGCGTTCGGTTTGGGTGGCCAGCATCCGCAGCAGCCATTGACTGGGGCCGCGATCACGTTGGTAAGGGCCGGCCGGCAACGTGTGCACCAGCCGCTCCAACTCGAGGTGGATGTCGCGAAGCTGCGCGGTGTCGACGAGGTGTTCGGCAAGCTGGCCGGACAGCCGCAGCACCATCGAGGTGACCGCGGCGGGGGTTTTGTCGGTATGCAGCTCGCCGCGATAGCCGGTGACCACGTCGAGGGCCAGCTGCCACATTTCGGTCTCGCTCAGTAGCCGGGTGTCCGGCTCGACGGCGTGCAGCAGGCCGTGGTCGCGCAGCAGCTGGCCGGCGAAGGCGTGGTAGGTGCTGACCGTCGCGGTCGCGGCTTGATCGGCGACGGGCTCGGTGGGGATCAGACGTGCTCCGGCCAGCCGGGCCAGCCGGGAGCGGACTCGGCGCAGCAATTGCCCGGCCGCCTTGCGGGTGAACGTCAGTCCCAGCACTTGATCGGCTCGGGCGTAGCCGTTGGCGACCAGCCAGACCACCCGCGCGGCCATTGTCTCGGTTTTGCCGGCACCAGCTCCGGCGATGACCACCAGCGGCCCCGGCGGCGCGGCGATGACAGCGGCCTGCTCCGCGGTCGGCTCGAAAAGGCCTAGAGCACGGGCTAGTTCGGCGGGACTGTAGCGCGGTGTCATTGGGATTCCTCGGTGTGGGCCGGGCAGCTCGGGCGCACCGGGCAGTGCGTGCAGCCATCGTTGATGCGGGCAACGAACTGCGGTCCGGCGGTCGCGGCGGAGGCTTGGCGCAGCAGCTCACGCCACTCCTGCGCCAAGGCGGGCGTCAATGGATCCTGCTCTCGTTCGGTGGGGCCGCCGGCATTCGGCCGGCCCAGGTACACCAGCCGGGCGCCGCCGGGTTCGTCACCGTGCGAGACCAGGCCCTCGGCCACCGCCAACTGGTAGGCCGCCAGCTGGGCGTGCCGCTGCGCGTCGTCCTTGCTGACCGGTGTCTTGCCGGTCTTGATGTCGACGATCACCAATCGGCCGGCCGCGTCGCGTTCCAGCCGATCCACCCGGCCGCGCAGCCGCACACCGTCAACCACTCCGTCGACGTCGACTTCGACGCCGACTTCGGTTAACTCTCCTCGTGTTTGGGCCCGCCATCCCAGGAAGGCCTGCAGCATGGCCCGGTGGCGGGCCAGCTCGTTGGCCGCATACCAGCGGGATTCGAATGGCAGCTGCTGCCACGCCCGGTCCAGTGCGGCCAGCAGTGTCGACTCGCTGCCGTGTGGCTCCGCGATCAAGGCGTGCAAGACCGAGCCGATCGTGGACCGCAGATCGCGGGGGTCGGTTCCGCCGTGTCGTTCGACCAGCCAGCGCAGTGGGCAATCGGTAAGCGTCTGCAAGCTCGACGGCGTCAACGTGACCACGTGGTCGTCGGTGCTCCACAGGGGCTCGGCGGTGCTGATTGGCGCCATGCCGTACCACGTGGCCGGATCGGCGCCCGGGACGCCAGCACGAGCCAGGCGCGCCAATTGCGTTGCCGCGCTGGCTCGCATGGCGTCTGGGACCGCGCCGTCCGGTGCGCAGACGACGCCGCGCAGTCGACCCACGACCGCCGCCGCCGACAACACCCGCGGCGCGGCGACCGGTGGCGTGTCGGCACCGCCGCTGTTGTCGGTGGCCCACTCGGCGACGTCGAAGAAGAACGGTGACGGCAACGCGGTTTGGTCATCGGCACCGCCGTCGTCGCTGTCAACCGCGGTCACCAGCAGCCGACGGCGGGCCCGGCCCATCGCCGCCACCAGCAGCTGTCGCTCCTCAGCCAGTAACGGTGCCCGCATCGAGGCGTTGTCGCCGATCCCGTCGATGACGTCGAGCAGCCGCTGGGTGCCCAGTACCCCGCCACGCGGAGTCACGTTGGGCCACAACCCTTCCTGCAAGCCGGCGATGACTACCACATCCCATTCGTGTCCGAGCGCGGCGTGCGCGCTGAGCACGCTGACCTCCTCGGTCGATCCGGGCTCGGGATGCGGCGGGCGAAACTGCAGGGCCCCAACGTGATCGAGCAACCCGCGCAGCGACCCGCCAGGTGTACGGGATACGTATTGGTCGGTGATGTCGAATAACGCAGTCACGGCATCC
Source organism: Mycobacterium shimoidei (assembly GCF_900417275.1). Lineage (NCBI taxonomy): Bacteria > Bacillati > Actinomycetota > Actinomycetes > Mycobacteriales > Mycobacteriaceae > Mycobacterium > Mycobacterium shimoidei. The sequence goes on from NZ_UEGW01000001.1 coordinate 4,742,955, forward strand.
AGGTCACGGCCGGCCTGCGCACCGGCGGTGCCCCCGCGCTGCCACGCGGTCAGCCAGCGGCGCTGCAGACCCGAACGATGCCACGCCGCCCACAGCGTGTACCGCGGGTCGTGGCCGTCGCGATGACAGCGCGCGGCTGCATCCAGCACCGCCCGTACCCGCCGCAGCGGGCGCGCCTGGGCGGCCGGCAGCGACGGGTGATCGCCGCGCAGTGCCTGCACCAGCAGGTCGTCGAGTTGCCAGTCGGGTGCGCCGCGGCGCAGCGTGCGCCGCAGCTGGCGCAGGGTTACCGGGTCGATGCGCCCGATCGGCCCGGTCAGCAATTCCAGCGCCCGCTCGCCGGTCAATCCGTCGGCAGTCGCGGCCAGCACGCTCAACAGGGCCCGCGCGGCGGGCTGTTCGCACAGCAGCCCGCCACCGCTCGGCACGGCGACCGGGACACCGGCCCGGGTCAGGGCGTGCGTCAGCCCGGCGGCGACGCGCGGCACTGATCTGACGATGACGGCCATCTCCGACCAGGGCACCCCATCGATGAGGTGCGCGCGGCGCAGCGCGTCGGCGATCAGCGCCGCCTCAGCCTGCGCGGAAGCCGCCAACCCAACGGTCACTGACCCGGAATCGGTTCCGCCACCGTCGATTCGCGGATGCTTGCCGACAAGTCGTCCGGCCACTCCGGAGATGGCCCGGGCCACTGCGGGAGCGCAGCGGTGCGACGTCGTCAGCGTCACCGACGGCGATTCGTCGTCGAGCAAGGCGGCCGGGTCGCCGCCGCGAAATCCAAATACGGCCTGGCTGGGGTCGCCGGCGATCAGGGTCGTATCCGCGCCGGCGGCCAGCACCCGTACCAAGCGGCAGGCCTGTCGGTCGAGTTGCTGGGCATCGTCGACAAGCAGCACCCGGACCCGGGCGCGCTCGGCGGCCAGCAACTCCGGGTCGACGGCGAACGCCTCCAGCGCCGCGCCGACCAGCTCGGCGGCTCCCACCGCCGGGGTGGTCGCCTGCGGAGCGGCCGTCCCGACTGCGGCGCGCAGCAGCAGCACCTGCTCGTACTGTTGGGCGAACTGCCCGGCCGCCACCCAGCCGGGGTGTCCGTGCAGCCGGCCCAGCCGCTGCAGGTCCCGCGGGTCGACTCCGCGTTCGGCGCAGCGCGCCAACAGATCCCGCAGTTCGGCGGCGAACCCGGCGGTACGCAGCGCCGGGCGCAGCTCCGCCGGCCAGGCCGTCGCGGCGGCGGGGCCGTCCTGCAAGTCACCGGCCAGCAGCTCGGCGATGATGGCGTCTTGTTCGGCGCTGGTCACCAGTCGGGGTGGTGGCCCGCCGGCGCGTTGCGCCGCCAGCCGCAGCACGGCGAAGGCGTAACTGTGCACCGTGCGCACCAGTGGTTCGCGAATCACGCTGCGGCCCTGGTGGTCTGCGCGCGCCTGCAACAACTGCGTCGTCAATGCGCTGCGCGTCGCCGTGGAAATCCGGCCTGAACCCGTCAGGAGCAGAACCGATTCCGGATCCGCGCCGGCGGCGATGCGGGCGGCTGCGGCGTCGACCAGCAGGCTGCTCTTGCCTGTACCGGGACCGCCCAGAACTCGAATCCGGCCGCGCAGATTCGGATCCAGCACGGCGCTCGCCTGCCGACCCCACCGATGTGCCATACCTGCATGAGACCACGAACGTCGGACAAGTCCGTACGCGCTGGTGAACGGGCCGCGCCGCGGACGAATGCGGTGCGGAAGCGACGATTACAGCCGGCGGGAAATATCCCCGCCGTCGTCGGGGCGGTGCTGCTCGGGAGGGGGCACCGGAATCGGAGTCAGTCCGTGCCGCGCCTCACCCGGGCCGGCCTGCGGTGCGGCCATGGTCTGGTCATCGCGCTGCGCCTCGGGCTGCGGCTCGGGTTGCGCCGATGCGTTGTCGCCGTCGCGCCCTTGCTGCGGTGCACCGGCCACACCGGCTGGGCCTTGACCGGCCATCTCGGGTCCGCCTTGGGGTACCTGCCCGCCAGCTGACGGGGCGTGTCCACCGTGGCCTGCGCTTTGGAACGCCTGCATCATCGGCTGCATCAACATGCCGAACTGGCTGCCCATCTGACCGGCCATTTGCCCTGGCGCACCGGCCATTTGGCCCATCTGGCCGGCCTGGCCGGCCATTTGGCCGAGTGACTGGACGATCTGCATGACTCCCTGCTGGCCGGAGTCATCGGCGCCCTGGTACGCCATGGTGGCCGCACCGAGCTTGCCGTTGAACATGGTCTCCTTGCCCTGCAGGGCAGCCACGTTGGCTTCCAGCGGAGCGGCCATCGTCGGGAGGACAGCGGAGATCGTCGCGCTCATCGGGTCCTCACCGGGCGGGATCATGGGCATCTGAGGGATCTCGACCGTCGCCGGGTTCCAAGTCAAAAACCCGTCCGGCTTTTGCATCGGTGCGCCAGTCATCAGCTAGCGTCTCCTTCCCCGCTTCGTACTCCCGGATCACCAATCATCGTCACCCTCGTCTTCGGAGAGGTCGTGGTCGAGCGGCGTAGGAACCGGCAGGCCCGCCCGGGAGCCACCGCTGACCCCGCGCTGGCCCATCATGCCCATGGGGCCCATGCCGCCCACAACTCCGCCACCGGCCACCGGCGCTGCACCGGCGGTCGCCGTGGTGCCCGCGACAGCGCCTTCCTCAACCGCCGTCGGAGCGACCGTCGTGTGCTTGTCCACCAGTTTGGCCATCAGCGGGGTCCGGGGCGAGCTGCCACCGGCGCCGGGAACCGACGCTCCATGCCCAAGACCTGCACCGGCCCGCGCACCCGAGCCCCCGGCCGCCGGGTGGTTGGAAAACGCCGGAAACGGCGACACACCCGCTCCCGCGCCGCCGGCGCCGCCTCGGCCGAGCTGACCGAACATCGACGAAATCTGCTGCAGAGGCTGGGTCATCTGCTGTAGTCCCATGCCGCCGGTCATCTTGCCGAGTTGCTGCGGTACCTGCCCCATTTGGGACATCATCTGGCCCATCATCTGCATGCCCTGTTGGCCACCCTGTCCGCCAGCCTGGCCGGCCTTTTCCGCCGCCTCGCCGACCTGGCCCACTCCCGGCACGCCACCGGGCGGGATCGGTATCGCGGCCGGGTTCACCGCCGGCACCCCAAGATTGCCCGCGAGTTCGGACGTGCCTTCCATGACGTCGGCCATGTTCTGCGACTGACCGAGCTTGATCGCGCTCTGCAGCAGCTCTTCCTTGTTCTGGACCGGCATGGCTTCGATGGCCTCGCACATGTGCTGTATCTGTTGCGCGGTCGCGTTCACCAGCGTTTTCGTCTTGACAACGGAAGCCTCCATGGTTCGCAACGCAAGCGCGATCGCCGAGGCCTGGGCAGCGTTGATCTCATGGCCGCTGATGATGGTGGAGGCTTCGCCTTGCGCGGCCAGCGAACCGGCGCCCGTCCAGTCGGCGCCGAGTTTCGTCATCTGGCCCTGCTGTTGGGGAATCACGACTGCGGTCAAGTGCATCGCGAGCTGCTCAAACTGCTCGGCGGCCTCCGCGAGCAGTTCTTCTTCGACATTCGGCCAGCCGGGACCCACCAGCGTCTGCGACCCGTACGGGGTGCTGTCGCGAGGGATACCCATCAGCCGACCTTTCTTACGCGCGTGCAACCGGCAATAAAACCTTACTGCGCAGCTAGGCCCCTCCTTTACACATTCTCGACGGCCTCCTGGCACCATCAACGCGTGTCTCGCCTGAACGTGCACCGCTACGGCCCGCGAGGACCCGTGCAGGTGCTGGCGATCCACGGGTTGACCGGGCATGGACAGCGCTGGGAACTGCTCGCGACCCGTCACCTGCCCGAGATCAGCGTCGCCGCACCCGACCTGATCGGACACGGCCGGTCGTCGTGGGCGGCGCCGTGGACGATCGACGCAAATGTCGCGGCGCTATCTGCGCTGCTCGACGAGGAAGCCGATGCCCCGGTGGTGGTGGTCGGCCACTCGTTCGGGGGCGCGGTCGCGCTGCACCTGGCCGCCGCCCGGCCCGACCGGGTCGCTGCGCTGGTGCTGCTTGATCCGGCGGCGGGGCTGGACGGCGAGTGGATGAGGGAGATCGCCGAGTCGATGCTGGCCTCGCCCGATTTCCCGGACCCCGACGAGGCCCGCGCGGAGAAGGCCGGCGGCGCATGGGCCGACGTCGATCCCGCCCTGCTGGACGCCGAAATCGACGAGCACCTCGTCAAGCTGCCCAACGGCCGGTACGGCTGGCGGATCAGTTTGCCGGCGATGGTGTCTTACTGGAGCGAGTTGGCGCGCGATGTCGTGCTTCCGGCCAAGGGCACCGCGACGGCGCTCATCCGCGCCACCCGGACGTCGCCGCCCTATGTCGGCGACGGGCTCATCACCGGGCTGCAGGACCGGCTCGGCACCGATTTTCGGCTGCTGGATTTCGACTGCGAGCACATGGTGGCCCAGGCCAAGCCGGCCGAGGTCGCGGCCGTGATCCGTGACCGGATGCGCTGACGATGCCACCAGTCACCGATGCGCAGATCGAGCGGGTACGCGCCCTGGTCGCCGCAATCCCTGCGGGCCGGGTCGCAACCTACGGTGATATCGCTGCTGCCGCAGAGCTTTCCAGCCCGCGCATCGTCGGCTGGATCATGCGCACCGACTCTTCGGATCTGCCCTGGCACCGGGTGATCACCGCATCCGGGCGTCCGGCACGACATCTGAGGACCCGACAGCTGGAACTGCTTCGCGCCGAAGGGGTATTGGCCGTCGACGGTAGGGTCAATCTGACCGAGGTTCGCCACAAGTTCTCGCGAAAGTGCAACTAGCGACAGCCTTTCTCGAGAAACGTGTCGGTAGTTGCACTTTCGCGGTCTAGAGGAGCAGGCGGACCAAGGCGGCGGTGCGGGCCAGCCCCGGGAAGGCCTCTGCGGTGGAGCGCGGGTGCAGCGCATGCACGGCGAGCCGGAACATCAACGCCCGCAGCAACATCTGCGGCCACTCCGGCAGGGCGTTCCAGCGTTCGATGAGCCCGTCGTCGGCTTCCCCCCAAGACAGCGCATCGACGACGACGACGCCCGCTGCCCACGACGCGGGGCGCCAGTAGGGGGTGATGTCGGTGATGCCCGGCGGGGCCGTACCCGCGAAAAGCACCGTCCCGTAGAGGTCGCCGTGCACGAGTTGGCTGGGGCTCTTGGTGGGTCGCCGCAGTCCGGCCAGCTGATGTATCAGCTCGATCGACCGCTGCCCGTCCGCGGATGCGGGAGCGGTTCGCGCCGTCGGCGGCAATCCCTGCAGCGGTCGTTCTTCCCAGGCAGCGCGGTCGGCGGCGATGAAGATATCGACGTCGGCCCACGGCGCGGAGGGACCTTGGGTGAGAAAGCGCGGGCGTTCCAGTTTGCTGGTGGCCTCGTGAAGCCGGATCGCCGCCGAAACCACCTCGTCGTGCCGCGGCTCGGGGGCGCCGGCGACGAAAGTGTCTGCCCGCCAGCCGGAAACCACGTAGCGTCCGTCGGTCGAGCGGACCGGCCGGGCCAGGCGCACCCCGTCCACGAACAATGTCTCGCGAACTTTGGCTGACCATGCGGCGCGGGCATTGTCGGCCACCATTGACAGCACGACCTCGCCGCACCGCCAGCCGCCTTCCCAGCTGGCACCCAACGGCACCGGACGCACCCCGCTCAGACCGAATGCCGTCAACACATGCTGCGGTGGCGGCTCGAGGTTCACACGATCAGACTAATGGCGGTTAGCAAAGCTGAGGCTTTAGTACATCACCATGTCGGGCTCCATTTGCTGAGCCCAGGCGACGATTCCGCCTTGCAAATGCATCGCGTCGGTGAAACCAGCCTTCTTCAGCACGGCCAACGCCTCGGCCGAGCGGACACCGGTCTTGCAGTACAGCACCGGAATCCGGTCCTGCGGTAACTTCGCCAAACCTTCACCGGAGTTGATGGACGACTGCGGAATCAACTGTGCGCCGTCAATGTGATTGATGTCCCACTCCACCTGCTCGCGGACGTCGATCAAAGCGACCTTCTTGCCGGAGTCCAGCAACTCGCGCAATTCACGCGGGGTGATGGTGGCCTCGGCCGCCGCGCCGGCAGCTTCCTCGGACACCACGCCGCAGAACTCGTCGTAGTCGATCAGCTCGGTGATCTTCGGGGTCGCCGGATCCTTGCGGATGGTGATCGTGCGGTAACTCATCTCCAGCGCGTCATAAATCATCAACCGGCCGAGCAACGGTTCGCCGATACCGGTGATCAGTTTGATCGCCTCGGTGCCCATCACCGACGCGATCGACGCGCACAAAATCCCCAGCACACCGCCCTCGGCGCAGGACGGCACCATGCCCGGCGGCGGCGGCTCGGGATACAGGTCGCGGTAATTGATGCCACGGCCGTCGGGCGCATCCTCCCAGAACACCGACACCTGGCCTTCGAAGCGATAGATCGAGCCCCATATGTAGGGCTTATGCGCCAATACCGCGGCGTCGTTCACCAGATACCGGGTGGCGAAGTTGTCGGTGCCATCGAGAATCAAGTCGTATTGCTCGAACAGCTCAACCGCGTTGTCCGGTTGCAACCGCACTTCGTGCAAGCGCACTTCGACCAGCGGGTTGATCTCGGCGATCGAATCCCGCGCGGACTGCGCCTTGGGCCGACCGACGTCGGAGACGCCATGGATGATCTGACGCTGCAGGTTGGACTCGTCGACCACGTCGAAGTCGACGATCCCGATGGTGCCGACCCCGGCCGCGGCCAGGTACAGCAACGCCGGGGCGCCGAGCCCACCGGCGCCGATCACCAGGACCCGGGCGTTTTTGAGCCGCTTCTGCCCATCCACGCCGACGTCGGGAATGATCAGATGACGGCTGTAGCGTGCGACTTCGTCCCTCGTCAGCGCGGCGGCCGGCTCAACCAGCGGTGGCAACGACGTCGACACCCGATCACTCCTCAACGTCTTAGAAGCTTCGTCAACTCTGTCCATCTCAGCAGTTGCCAGGATCAACGGCAAACAGCCGGGGAAGCTTCCCGGGTCGCGCCCTGCATCGTCGCCCGGGCTGGCTTGATTGCCCGGCTCCTCCTCATCGCGCTACGCGCTCTGCATCGTCGCCCGGGCTGGCTTGATTGCCCGGCTCCTCCTCATCGCGCTACGCGCTCTGCATCGTCGCCCGGGCTAGGCGATGGGGTAGGGCCAGGGATTGAACTGGCACGTCTTGCCGTCGGGCTTGACCGATTCGGGGTCGAACTTCGTTTCGTCGTCGTTGGACGTCGAGAACGTCTGCTGCATCATCACCGGCGCCAACGCACCCTGCTTGTCGCACGGTTCGTGCCGCAGATAGCCGATGGCGTGCCCGACCTCGTGGTTGACCAGGTATTGGCGATAGGAACCGACATCACCCTGGAACGGCACGGCACCGCGCACCCACCGCGCTTCGTTGAGGAATACCCGCTGTTCCGCGTTGAACCCGAATGACGGGTTGTAGCAGGAGGCCTCGAGTTGGATCTCGTAGCCGCAGCCTTCACGCACGGTCAGTGGGGTGCTCAACGAGATCCGGAAATCGGGCTTGGCGGGAATGCTTCCGTCGATCCGGACGAATGCGAACTGCGGGTTGTGGGTCCAGCTTTTGGGATTGGCCAATGTCTGTTCGACCATTCGCGCAAACGCGTCGTCACCGCCGAATGCCGTTGCGTCGATGCCGTTTTCTACTTCGACGGTGTATTTGAACACCTTGGCGGTGCCTTGACCGATCTGCGGTGTGGTACCCGGGACGATGTGCCAAGTCTTTTCCCCGGCTTCGGTGAACAGACCACCCTCGGGCAGCACGCCGGTGGGCAGGCTGGCATCGAACTCGGTCAGGCCACGCGGCGGCGCGCCGACGATCGCCGTACCCACTGACCCGATCGTCGGCGGGCCTTGAACCGGCTCGGCCGACGGAGGATCCGGGGCGCTGGTTCCGGTCGCCGTTTGGTACACCACCACCCCGGTCAGCACGGTCAGCACCGGCAGCGCATAGGCACGCCAGCCGTAGGTCGACACGAATCGCCCGAGCTTGGTCTGTTTTCGCCAGCGCTGTGATCTCTCCCGAGGGGCCCGGTGACGCTCGGAGCCCCAGGCAAGCGGATCCCGCTGGGCACGCAAGGGTTCTCGCCAGTCGTCGCGAAGCACCGGCACGGGGCCGTCCCCACGTCGATCAGGGTCGAAGGTCACCGCCCCAGGATGGCACATTCCCTGCTCCCGACGCTGCTAGCTGCGGTCTGGCGTGCCCGCCGGGCCAGTGTGCGCGACGCGCTAGCGCACCCGTTGCAGGCGCTAATCACGAGTGCCGGGCACTGTGGGTAGTAGTGTCGGTGCGACGAGCGGTGCGCGGCCATGCATCACCTACGTCGCCTACCAGCAAATGAGGACCTGATGAGCGAACTCGCCAACGCGGCCGGAAGGCCCGGCCTCCGGCAGAGTAATAGCACTCCGCCGGTGGAGACCGTCGCCCCCACTCGGCGCGGCAACCGGCTGCCACGCGACGAGCGGCGTGGTCAACTACTCATCGCAGCCAGCGAGATTTTCGTGTACCGCGGCTATCACGCAGCCGGTATGGACGAAATTGCCGAACGCGCCGGCGTCAGCAAACCGGTTCTTTACCAACACTTTTCGAGCAAGCTCGAGCTTTACCTGGCGGTGTTGAATCGCCACGTCGAGAATCTGGTGTCGGGGGTGCGCCAGGCGCTGCGCACCACCACCGACAACCGGCAACGGCTGCGTGCGGCTGTGCAAGCCTTCTTCGACTTCATTGAGCACGACAGCCAGGGCTACCGGCTGATCTTCGAGAACGACAATGTCACCGAGCCTCAGGTGGCGGCTCAGGTTCGGGTTGCCACCGAGTCATGCATCGACGCGGTGTTCGACCTCATCAGCGCCGATTCCGGGTTGGACCCGCATCGGGCGCGGATGATCGCGGTGGGCCTTGTCGGCATCAGCGTCGACTGTGCCCGTTACTGGCTAGACACCGATCGTCCGATTTCCAAGGAAGAGGCGGTGGAAGGCACCGTGCAGTTCGCCTGGGGCGGGTTGTCGCACGTGCCGCTTACCCGCTCTTAGCCACACCTGAGCCGATCCCGAACCCGACGCGACGCGCGTCGGCAACGCCGATTTCGACATAGGCGACCTTGGCGGCCGGGATCAGGAAGCGACGGCCCTTCTCGTCGGTCAGGCTCAGCACCGCCGGGCCCCCTGCGTCCTTGCCCAACGCGGCGGTGACCAGTTCCTCGACCTCGCTCTGGCTCTGCGAACTGGTGAAGACCAGCTCGCGCGGGCTGTCCGTGATACCGATCTTGACCTCCACGCTGCACCTTTCTAGTAGACGTTCTGCAAGCAGGCTAGTGGAAGCGCGGCGTCGGGCATTCGCGCGATGACAGGCCGCCGGAGCGTCGCCAAATCGTGACCAACACGCCCGCGCGAGGGCCGGGCCGGGCAATGAGCCGGTCGATAACATCTGCATCATCAGCACCATGAATCACTTGGATACCGATATCCAGGACTACCCAGACGAGTTGGTCTACGAGACCTACCCGGACGACGATTTCGTTGAGCCGGTTGATCAGCGCTGGCGCCCCGTCGCACTGATCGCCACCGTTGTCCTGGTGCTCGCGGTGATCGCGACCGTCGTCGTCCTCAACGGCGGCGACAGCACGTCGACAACCGCGACGGTGGTACCGCCCACCCGCACGGTTACTGCGACCCCGCGTACCACGCCCCCACCCAGCACGTCCTTGCCCCCCGAGACGGTCACCACGGTGACCCCACCCCCGCGGCAGTCCACCCCTACGCCCACCGCCGAGCCTCCCGTCGCTCCCAGCGTTGTTCCGCCGCCGGAAGTCGCTGCGCCCGAGATCAGCGCGCGCACTGTCATCTACCAGGTGACCGGGACCAAGCCGCTCTTTGACCTGGTCAATATCGTCTACACCGATGCCCAGGGCCTGCCGCACACCGACTTCAACGTGTCGCTGCCGTGGTCGAAGACCATCGTGCTCAACCCGGGTGTGCAGACCAAATCCGTTGTCGCCACCAGCATTACCGGCCGACTCAACTGCGTGATCACCGACGCCCAGGGTCACGTCGTCGCCGCGTCGGCCAACAACGCGATCATCGCGACCTGCACCCGCTGAGCGCGCCATACTCAGCCCCGTCGGGGTCGTCGAGCGTGGGCCTTATGGACGGATTTCACCCGATTTCCGTACTTAAGACCCACGCTCGGCGCGTGGTGCTGCTCGGCGCGTGGTGCTGCTCGGCGCGTGGTGCTGCTCGGCGCGTGGTGCTGCTCGGCGCGTGGGTGCTAGCTCAGGCCAGGCCCAGTTCGCGCATCCGTTCGTCATGGGTGCGCTGCAAGCGGTCGAAGAATCCGCTCAGCTGCGTGAGTCCGTCGGTGCCCGCCACCACCAAGTCCACCAGCTCGTCGTGGTCGGCCAGCACGTACTGGGCCTGGGTGATGGCCTCACCGAGCAGCCGACGCGACCACAGGGCCAACCGGCTGCGCTGTTTGGCGCTGTTGTTGACCGCCGCCCGCACCTCGGCGACGACGAACTGCGAATGCGCAGTCTCGGCCAACACCGCGCGAACGACGTCCGCCACCTCATCGGGCAGGCCGTCAGCGATCTCCAGGTAGAAGTCGGCGGCCAGGGCATCACCGATATAGGTCTTGACCAGCGCCTCCAGCCAGGTGCTCGGCGTCGTAAGCCGGTGATAGTTGTCCAACGCGGAGGTGTACTTCGACATCGCCGACACGACGTCGACGCCGCGGCTCTGCAGCGCGTCGTGCAGCAGCTCGAAGTGACCCATCTCGGCGGCGGCCATCCGGGCCATCGAAATCCGGCCCCGCAGGTTCGGCGCCATCCGCGCCTCGTCGGTAAGCCGGTAGAACGCGGCGACCTCGCCATAGGCGAGGATGGCGAACAATTCGTTGACGCCAGGATGGTCTGCTGCCAATCGGGGCGGGTGTGGATCGGCTACATCGTCAGCGCGCGAAAGCGAGGACATGGCAACACTGTATGCGCGATTGTGGCCACCCGCTGCGGCCCACGAGGCGGGCTGTTCGCCCGTGGTTCCGCGGTCCCGGTGGGCCACCAGGTACTATGAAAGCTGGTAGCGGTTGTAGAGGCTTACCGCTGCTACCGGCGAAATGTGCGTGCACGCAACCGGCCCGCCTGAATTAGCGCAGGGCCGAGCGAATCGGCAACGGATTCGACACTCAGGACGTGCGCGCGTGGACCGCGACGAACTGACCGAAACCGAACCGAGAGGCACACTCCCGCACGCATGTCCCCACTACTGCACACACCCCAGATAACATTTGCCAGCCTTGGCGTCCGCGACGAAATCGTCCGCGCGCTCGCAGAAGAAGGCATCGAGCATCCATTTGCTATCCAAGAGCTGACGCTGCCGCTTGCCCTGGCCGGAGACGATGTGATCGGCCAGGCCCGCACCGGGATGGGCAAAACCTTCGGCTTCGGCGTGCCGCTTCTGCAGCGAATCACGACTGATAACGCGAGCCGGCCACTGACCGGGACCCCGCGGGCGCTGGTTGTGGTGCCCACCCGTGAGCTGTGCCTGCAGGTGTCCGGCGACCTGGCCAACGCGGCCAAATACCTGCACGCCGAGGACGGCCGCCGCCTGTCGGTGGTGTCCATCTACGGCGGCCGCCCCTACGAACCGCAGATCGAGGCGCTGCGCGCCGGCGCCGACGTCGTTGTCGGAACGCCCGGCCGGCTACTCGACCTGGCCCAGCAAGGTCACCTGCAGCTCGGCGGGCTGTCGGTGCTGGTGCTCGACGAAGCCGACGAGATGCTGGATCTGGGCTTCCTCCCCGACATCGAGCGCATCCTGCGACTTATCCCTGACGAACGGCAGTCGATGCTGTTCTCGGCGACCATGCCGGACCCGATCATCACGCTGGCCCGGACCTTCATGAACCAGCCGACACACATCCGGGCCGAGGCGCCGCACTCCTCGGCGGTTCACGACGCGACAACTCAGTACGTCTACCGCGCTCATGCGCTGGACAAGGTCGAATTGATCTCTCGGGTGCTGCAGGCCCGTGGCCGCGGCGCCACCATGATCTTCGCCCGCACCAAACGCACCGCTCAGAAGGTTGCCGACGAGCTCGCCGAACGAGGCTTCGCCGTCGGTGCTGTGCATGGTGACCTGGGCCAGGTAGCCCGCGAGAAGGCGCTGAAGGCCTTCCGCAGCGGCGACATCGACGTGCTCGTCGCCACCGACGTTGCTGCCCGCGGTATCGACATCGACGACGTCACCCACGTCATCAACTACCAGTGCCCCGAGGACGAGAAGATGTACGTCCACCGCATCGGCCGCACCGGTCGTGCCGGTCGCACCGGCGTCGCGGTCACGTTGGTCGACTGGGACGAGCTCGAGCGCTGGGCGATGATCGACAAGGCGCTGGACCTGGGCTGCCCCGATCCGGCCGAGACATACTCCAGTTCACCGCACCTCTACACCGAGCTCGACATCCCGACCGACGCCACCGGCAGGGTCGGCGAGCCGCGCAAGTCGCAAGGCAAACGCGTCACGTCGGCCGGGCGTGATGGCCAGCCGCGCAAGGGCACTCGGTCACGGCGCCGCACCCGCGGCGGCAAGCCGGTGAGCGGGCACCCGGTGGCCAACGGCACCGGCAGTGGCGAGACCTCCTCCGAGGCTCCGGCCGCGGAAGGCGCACACAGCGGACGTCGCCGCCGCCGTCGGCGTCCCCGCAAAGCGGCCGAGGTCGCCGCCAACGCCAACTGAGTCGGCTCCATCGAGCCGCGATGGTCAAACCCGAACGCCGCACCAAGGCCGACGTGGTGGCCGTGGCCGTCATCATCGCGGTGATAGCCGTTGTCGCGGCACTGATCTGGTGGACCAGCGATGCCCGCGCCACCGACAGCAGACCGGCGGCGACCCCGGCGCCCACCTCTCCCGTGGCCCGCGAAGTACCTCCCGCGCTCAAACAGCTGTGGACGGCTGCCAGCGCGGCGACCGACGCTCCGGTAGTGGTCGGCGGAACCGTGGTCACCGGCAACGGCCGGTCCGTGGAGGGGCGCGATCCGGTCAACGGCGAGGTGCGCTGGAGCTATGCCCGCAACCGCGAACTGTGCGCCGTGTCCTGGGTCTACCGCTACGCTGTCGCGGTCTACCCCGACGTTCGGGGCTGCGGTCAGGTCAGCACCATCGACGCCGCTACCGGGCGACGCGGCCCGGCCCGCAGCAGCTACGCCGATAAGCACGTCAACGTGACCTCGGACGGGACAACGGTGTTGTCGGCGGGGCAGACCCGGCTCGAGCTGTGGCGCTCGGACATGGTCCGGATGCTGTCGTACGGCGAGATCGACGCCCGAGTGAAACCGTCTGCGCGAGGTCTGCATTCGGGATGCACGCTGACGTCGGCGGCGGCCAGTTCGTCGGCGGTGTCGGTGCTGGAAGCGTGCCCGGAACAGGCCGAGCTGCGGCTTACCTTGCTACGCCCGAGCAAGGAGGAAGACGAGCCCGAGCAACGATATGTGCCCCAGCCGGGTACCACCGCGGATTCAGACGCCCGCGTGCTGACCGTCGCGGAGACGAACACCGCCGTGTATCTGCCGTCGCCGCGACCCAGGGTCGAGGTGGTCGACGGGGGTGGCGCCACCGTAGCGAGCACATTGCTGCCCCGGCCGCCGTCGCCGTCGAGCACGGTGTCGCGGCCAGGCAACGTCGTCACCTGGTGGACCGGCGACGCAGTGCTGGTATTCGACGCGGCGACTCTCACGTATCGCTACACCGTCGAGCCCGACGGGCCGCACGTACCGGTGGGCCCGGGGACATTGATGGCCGGCCGGCTTTTGGTGCCGGTGACCGGCGGGATCGGTGTCTACGACCCGATCACTGGCGCCAACGAGCGCTACCTGCCCGTGAAGCGGGAACCGTACAACGGACCGGTGACCCTCGCCGTGTCCGGTTCGCAGATCCTCGAGCAGCGCGGGGACACCATCGTCGCGCTGGGTTGATTGCGGCTAGAGCTCGACGGTGAAGGTCGGCAGCGGTTTGCCGGACTTCCAATGCCGGAGCAGCGCGTGGGCCAAATCGCGATACGCGGTCGCTCCTTTGTTCTTGCGCGCGGCCATCACCGACGACCCGGACGCGCTGGCCTCGGCGAACCGCACCGTGCGCGGGATGGGCGGCGCCAGCACCGGCATGTCGTAGCGATCTGCGACGTCCAGCAGCACATCGCGGGTATGGGTAGTCCGCGGGTCATACAGCGTCGGCAACGCACCCAACAACCGCAGCTTCGGGTTGGTGATCTGCTGGACGTCGGCGACCGTGCGCAGGAACTGGCCCACGCCGCGATGCGCCAGCGTCTCGCATTGCAGCGGCACCATCACCTCGTCGGCGGCGGTCAATCCGTTGAGGGTGAGGACGCCCAACGACGGCGGACAATCAATGACGACCACATCGAACTGGCCGGTGAGCTTGTCCAGCGCCCGCTTCAGCGCGTATTCGCGACCGGCCCGCATCAGCAACATTGCCTCCGCGCCGGCCAAGTCGATGTTGGCCGGCAACAGCGTCATTCCCTCGTCCGTGCTGACTAGCGCGGCATTCGGCTCGACCTCACCGAGCAGGACCTCATGCACCGAAACCGGCAGCTTGTCCGGATCGTGCCCGAGCGAGAACGTCAGACAGCCCTGCGGATCGAGGTCGACGAGCAGCACTCGTTCTCCCTCGTCCGAAAACGCGGCTCCCAGCGAGGCCACCGTCGTGGTCTTGGCGACCCCGCCCTTCTGGTTGGCCACGGCCAGAACCCGCACGTCTGTGCTCACCCGCCGCTCTCCCCCGCAAGCGGGAGGTGCCCGCACCTCATCGCGATCTCCCTTCGTGCCCTTGGTCCTTTTCGGCGCCGCCGCGTGGCCACACTGCCATCCTGGCACCTGCCCCCCTGCGCCCGCGCGTCGATGGCGATGTGTGTCAGGCACAATCGGTCAGCATGGGCCTGGATGGGCATCGGGAAAACCAGCGATTGGTGCTGTTGCGCCATGGCGAAACCGAATGGTCGAAGTCGGGCCAGCACACCAGCCGCACCGATCTCGAGCTCACCGACGAGGGCCGCCGCCAGGCCGCCGCTGCCGGGCAAGCGCTCGCAGAACTCCAGTTGGCCAACCCGTTCGTCATCACCAGCCCGCGCCGGCGAGCGGTGTCGACCGCGGAACTCGCCGGCCTGACCGTCGACGAGAAGTCGCAGTTGGTCGCCGAGTGGGATTACGGCTCCTACGAGGGTCTCACGACCGCACAGATCCGCAAGTCGGTACCGGACTGGCTGGTATGGACGCACGGGTGCCCGGATGGTGAGTCGGTCGCCCAGGTCCGTGAGCGCGCCGATGCGGCCGTCGCGTTGGCCCTCGACTATCTGCCTTCTCGCGACGTGGTTTTCGTTGGCCACGGCCACTTCTCCCGCGCCGTGATCACTCGCTGGGTCGAGCTGCCGCTATCGGAAGGGAGCCGCTTCGGAATGGTGGCCGGCTCGATCGCGATCTGTGGGTTCGAGCATGAGGCCCGCCAGATCAGTGTGCTCGGCTTTCCACTCTCGGCCGCGTCGGGGTGAGCGCGCAACCGGCGTTCGCGCTGTGCAGCCCGTCCGGGGTCATGATCGCCTCCGGAGTGCGCGACGGCTATTGCGACGTGGCGGCCGCGCAAGCTGCGTTGCGGTCGGGTCGAGTGCCAATAGTGTTGGGCGCGTTGCCGTTTGACCTCAAGCAGCCCGCCGCGTTGATGGTGCCGCGTGCGGTGCGGCACAGCGAAACCCTACCGGGCTGGCCGGTCGGCCCGCTGCCTGCGGTGCGGATCGCCGGCGCGGTCCCCGCCCCCGAGGAACATCGCGCCCGCGTCCAACGCGCATGCGATCGGCTCGCCGCGCCGGGCAGCGAACTGCACAAGGTCGTATTGGCCCGCGCATTGCGGCTCACCGCCGCCGCCCCGCTGGACGGCCGCGTCATCCTGCGCCGGCTGGTCGCCAACGACCCGACCGCCTATGGCTATCTGGTGGATCTGACAGTGGCGGGCAGTCAACATGCAGGCATGGCGCTGGTCGGCGCCAGCCCAGAGTTGTTGGTCGCCCGCGACGGCGACCGGGTGACGTGTCGCCCGTTCGCCGGATCGGCGCCACGTGCCCGCGACCCCGAACTCGACCACGCGGCCGGGGTCGCGTTGGCCGATTCGGCCAAGAATCGCCACGAACACCAACTGGTCGTCGATGTCATGGCCGAGGTCCTCGAGCCGCTCTGCAGTGAACTGACTGTCGCCCCCACCCCGCAGCTAGACCACACCGCGGCGCTCTGGCATCTGAGTACGCCCATCAGCGGCCGGTTACGCGATAGCTCAACGACCGCAATGGATTTAGCGTTGGCACTGCATCCCACCCCGGCCGTCGGCGGTGTTCCATCTGATGCCGCCACACAGTTGATCGGCGAACTCGAGGGCGACCGCGGCTTCTACGCCGGGGCCGTCGGCTGGTGCGACGCTCGCGGCGACGGCCGGTGGGTGGTGTCCATTCGCTGCGCCCAGGTGTCCGCTGACCGCCGCACCGCGCTGGCCCACTCGGGCGGCGGTATCGTCGCCGAATCCGATCCCGACGACGAATTAGCCGAGACGACAACGAAATTCGTTACTATTTTGACTGCGTTAGGAGTTCAGCTTTGACGACGCCCGTCCGAAATCCAGCGCAGCGTGGGCGGACTGAACAACAACGCCAGCACCGTCAGCGCCACGACGGCGACCGGAATCCCGATCAGCGGCCGGTTGGAGCCCACCGCCAGATACCACGCCACGGGCAGCAGCAACAGTTCGACGAACACCGCGGGCCCGCGGCCCCACTGTTTGCCGATGGTCAAGGCCCAGCCGGCCGCCAGCACCCCCGCACCCACCACGGCGAACCACACCGCAGTGGCAAAACCATTGACCCCGGCCGGATCAACACCGCCCAACCGGCGCAGCAGCAGGATCAGCGCCACCGCCAACGCCGTCGCGCCCTGCACGGCGACGATCAGTCCCGCCAGGCGCACGCTGCCCGGAACATTCACAGCGTCAGGGTAGCCACCCAGTTCCGTGGCGATGCCGGCGCGGGAAAGCCCGACGCTGCCGTGCCATCCGAGCGGACGGGCCGTCATCATCACTTAGGCTCGGGTTCCATGCGTGCCGTGCTGGTCGTCAACCCCACCGCAACCTCCACCACCCCTGCCGGGCGTGACCTGCTGACACACGCACTGCAGAGCCGCCTGCAGCTGTCCGTCGAGCACACCACCCACCGCGGGCATGGCGGCGAGATCGCGCAGGCGGCCGTCGACCAAGGGGTGGATCTGGTCGTCGTGCACGGCGGTGACGGCACCGTGAGCAACGTGGTGAACGGCCTGCTCGGCAAACCCGGCGAACTGCCGACGGGCCACGTGCCGGCCCTGGCGATCGTGCCCGGGGGCTCGGCCAATGTGCTGGCCCGGTCGCTGGGAATCTCGCCGGACCCGGTTGTCGCGACGAACCAGCTCATCGACTTGCTCGACCAGTACGGGCATCGACCCAACTGGCGGCGGATCGGGATGATCGACTGCGGGGAACGCTGGGCGGTGCTCAACGCCGGAATGGGCGTGGACGCCGAGGTGGTGGCCGCCGTCGAAAAACAACGCGAGAAGGGCCGCAAAGTGACACCGGCGCGGTACATCCGTACTGCGGTGCCCGCCGCGTTGGCAACGACTCGTCGTGAACCGGCACTGACGGTGCATCTGCCAGGCCGTGACCCTGTTTCAGGAGTGCACTTTGTATTCGTGTCCAACTCCAGCCCGTGGACTTACGCCAACAACCGGCCGCTGTGGACCAACCCCGACTGCAGCTTCGAGTCCGGTCTGGGAGTCTTCGGACTCACCAGCATGAAGGTGATCCCGACACTGCGCATCGTCCGACAGATGTTTTCCAAACGACCCAAGCTCGAGGCCAAACAGCTGCTGCGCGACGACAACGCACCCTGCCTTCGGGTCACTTGCGCGGGCGGTCCGATCGCCAGTCAATTCGACGGCGACTACCTCGGCGAACGCGAGCAAATGACATTCCGAGCGGTGCCCGACGCGTTGGCCGTCGTCGCCCCCACTCCGGAAAAACCCAACTGACTTGGCGAATCATCCGCGCGCCCGGCCCGCAGGGTGCGCGCGGGCGGCATAGTAGTACACATGTTTAAGGGACTTGCTCACAGATGGCCGAAGTGACATTGCCCACGACCCAACGCAACACTATTGACATCTGTTGAGCCTGTGAAACGATCGGAAGGTCGCGTGCAAGGGTACGGATAATTTCTTGTGCCCACGTTAACAGCCGAAGAAAAACGCTAGTGCGCCCTGCTGCGCACACAGTGAGGAGCAAGGACCTATGGATTGGCGCCACAAGGCGGTCTGTCGGGACGAGGACCCGGAACTGTTCTTCCCGGTGGGGAACAGCGGGCCGGCGCTCGCCCAGATCGCTGACGCGAAACTGGTCTGTAACCGCTGCCCGGTGACAACCGAATGCTTGTCCTGGGCACTGAACACCGGCCAGGATTCCGGCGTGTGGGGCGGAATGAGTGAAGACGAACGACGGGCGCTCAAGCGTCGCACCGCCCGGACGAAAGCCCGCAGCGGCGTCTAACCGATACCCGTTCTAGGCCGCGGCCCCGACAAACGTCGGGGCCGCCTTGTGTGCAACTTGTTTGCCTATTGCACCAATCTGCTGCGACGACCGATCGGAACACGGAGCACCACATCGGTGCCGCCCTCGGGCGCGTCGTGCATGTGCAGCGATCCGTCCAGCTCCGCCGACACCAACGTCCGCACGATTTGCAGGCCGAGTCGGTCGGACTTCTCCACAGCGAACCCATCGGGTAGTCCGCGCCCGTTGTCGTGGACAACAACATCGAGCCAACGTGCGGATCGCTCGGCGCGAATCGTCACCGCACCTTCCGGGGCGCCCGGGACGAACGCATGCTCGATCGCGTTCTGCACCAGTTCGGTGATCACCATGATCAGCGCCGTCGCGCGGTCGGAGTCGAGCACCCCGAGCATGCCGGTCCGGTTGATCCGGATCGGGGTGTCCACTGTCGCCACGTCGTTCATGATCGGCAGGATCCGATCGATCACCTCGTCGAGGTTGACCTGCTCGTCGACCGACATCGACAAAGCATCATGGACCAGCGCGATCGAGGAGACCCGCCGCACCGACTCGAGTAGCGCCTCGCGTCCCTCGGGGTTCGTGGTACGGCGCGCCTGCAGACGCAGCAATGCCGCGACGGTCTGCAGATTGTTTTTGACCCGGTGGTGAATCTCCCGGATCGTGGCGTCCTTGGACATCAGTGCCCGATCCCGACGCTTGACCTCGGTCACGTCGCGCACGAGCACCGCCGCACCCGCGGCCGCGCGGTGCACCACCAAGGGCAGCGTGCGCAGCAGCACCGCGGCGCCCCCGGCGTCGACCTCCATTCGCATGCTGGCCCCGCCGGCCAGTGAATCCTCGATGTGCTCGGCCAATTCCTGCGCTTCGAACGGATCGGAGATCAGCGGTCGGGTGACCTCGACCAAGTTGTGGCCCTCCAATTCGGACGTCAAGCCCATCCGGTGGTAGGCCGACAACGCGTTCGGGCTGGCATAGGAAACCACGCCGTTGACGTCGAGGCGGATGAAGCCATCACCGGCACGTGGGCTGGAGCGCGACATCGCCACGTCACCGACGTTGGGAAAGGTGCCCTCCGAGAGCATGTGCACCAGGTCGGCGGCGCAGTCGAGGTAAGCGGTCTCCAACGGGCTGGACTTTCGCTCGGTGGCCACCGCAGTTTGATGGGTCAACACCGCGACGACCTGCTCGCCGTAGCGCACCGGAACCGCTTCCACGTTCAGCCCCGTCTGCTGCCACGAATACTGTTGGCCGGCAGAGCTTTCACGGCCGATGGAACCCGATTCGAACGCGGCGACGATCAGCGGCACCCGCTCGGCGCTCATGACAGTGCCGACCACGTCGCGCAGCAGAACCGTCGGTGCGGTGTTGGGCCGGCACTGCGCCACGCACACCAGCGCACCGTCGTCGCGCCGGACCCACATCAGATAATCGGCAAACGACAAATCAGCCAGCAGCTGCCATTCCCCCACCACAGCGTGGAGATGGTCGACGGCATTGCCGGGCAGGACGGTGTGTTCGGCAAGCAGATCACCGAGGGTCGACATCGATCACACTCGGCTTCGACGTTGTCTGTTCGTTAACTGATAACGGCGATGAGGTCGCCGGCCTGGATGACATCTCCCACCGATACGCTCACTTTGCTGACTGTGCCGGCAACTTCGGCCAGGACCGGAATTTCCATTTTCATGGACTCCAGCAGCACCACGGTGTCGCCTTCGCCGACCTGGTCGCCCTCGCTGACCACGACTTCGAGCACGCTGGCCACGATCTCGGCGCGGACGTCCTCGGCCATCATCACCCCGTTCTCGCCCTGTGGGTCTTTCGCAAAAGTTGTCGCCTTAATCGAACCACAGTCGGTCGTTACCGGCGGCTTTGGATGGCCTTCCGGGGCTGGATTTTCCGAGTGTAAGCAAACTCCAAGGTTAGTAAGCAAACCTATAGAGTCCGTTCCGTGATCGTGTCGTGTTTCTTTTGTGACAATTGGACACCATTGTTGCCAGAGTGATTTGAGCGCCTGATGCACACTCGGTGCCTCAGCGGAATTTGAGGAGTAATCCCTTGTCCGAGAACATGATTGCGAATTCAGCGAGCACCGGCGCGCGCAACCGGGTGATGACCGGTCTGGGCCTTGCGCTGGGCGCTATTGCCACCATCGGACTGGGTGCGGGGGTCGCCGTCGCCGCTCCTCAGCAACCATTTCCTGCCGACGATCCGTTGCCGGCTCCTGTTGCCCCGGCTGCTCCTGCGGTGTCGAACCCGTCGAGTGCGGTGAACATTGCCAACGCGCTGTTCGGCGAGCTGAGCTCGATCATGAACAACCTGGTGCCCGGCGCGGGCGACCTGTTGATGCCCGCCAGCGGCGCCTTGACGCCGGGCGCCTCGGGTCTTGGCGCCGGACAGACCCCCGGTCTGCCGGGTGCGGCCGGGACGCTGCCGGGTGCGGCCGGGACGCTGCCCGGTGCGGCCGGGACGCTGCCCGGTGCGGCCGGGACGCTGCCCGGTGTCGGCGGAGCGCCCGGGGCTACCAGCCTGCCGGTCATTCCGACCCCAAACTCGCTGGGCCAGACTCCGACCTTGCCGGCGCAGACGCCGGCGTCACTGGGTCAAACCCCACTGCCAGGCCAGACACCCACCTTGCCGGGACAAACACCGCTGCCCGGCCAGACACCCACCTTGCCGGGACAAACACCGCTGCCCGGCCAGACGGCCCCAGTGCCAGCCCAGCCAGACCTGGTCGCGCCAACGTCGGGGGCAGGGGCCCAAATCGCGCCTGTATCACATGTGCCGGTCGTGTAGCCGCATCAAGCTGCGGCACAGACGCATGGCACACTGGCCGGCGGATTAAATCTGCAAGGAGGATCAGTCATGGCCAAGCGTGGCCGTAAGAAGCGCGACCGCAAGCACAGCAAGGCCAACCACGGCAAGCGGCCCAACGCCTAGCTGGGCCAGGACGCCTGACCTCGAATTATCGTGGTTCGGCTGATCTCGAGCCGCAGCCTTTCGCGAAGGCCCTCCGGGGCCTTTTCGCCCCGGCACTTCATCGCTATCAAAGCCTTGATGCGCTCCTCGAGGCCGTAACGCCGCAGGCAACCGGGACACTCTTCGAGATGCTGGCGCAGCTTTTGCCGGGTTTCGGGAGTGCACTCCCCATCCAGCAGCGTCCATACCTCGGCGATCACCTCCGAGCAATCCGCCTTGGCGCCCGAGTCGCTGGGTCCCGAACCGTGGGTGATGTCAGTCACGACGACACCTCCTCAGGCGCTTGGTCACCGCGCATGAAACCCCGCTCTTTGGCGACGTTGCTCAGCAACTCGCGCAGCTGCCGCCTGCCGCGGTGCAGCCGCGACATCACCGTACCGATCGGCGTGCCCATGATCTCGGCAATTTCTTTGTACGGGAAGCCTTCGACGTCTGCGTAGTACACCGCCATCCGGAATTCCTCGGGCAAGGCCTGCAGTGCTTCTTTGATCTCGGTGTCAGGAAGGCTCTCCAGGGCCTCCACCTCGGCCGAGCGCAAACCGGTCGACGAGTGCTCCGCGGTCGCGGCCAGTTGCCAATCGGTGATTTCGTCGGTGGGATATTGCGCCGGCTGGCGCTGCTTTTTGCGGTAGCTGTTGATGTAGGTGTTGGTCAAAATGCGGTACAGCCAGGCCTTGAGATTGGTTCCGGGGGTGAAAGAACGAAATCCGGCGTAGGCCTTCACCATCGTCTCTTGCAGCAGATCTTCGGCGTCGGCCGGATTGCGCGTCATGCGCAGCGCGCCACCGTAAAGCTGGTCTAGTAGCGGGATCGCATCGCGTTCGAAGCGGGCTGTGAGTTGCTGGTCCGTCTCTTCTGCGGGATCGAGTGCGGGCACTTCGGGCCCGGTAGCGGCGTCGCTGTCGACCATGTTGGTTAGCACTGTCCCTTCTGCCTCGGCATCACCGGACAGCCCGGGCACCAACACCGCACGCTCCTGCAGGCACATCGCCGTTGACACCAGACTCCCCTTCTCCCCCAATCTAGAGGCTTACGCCGACCGTGTCTTGGGCGGCAGCACGAACGCATCTGGTAACAGCGTCGGCGATCTGGGTATTTCCGGTGGGTCTTGGCCCGCGTGTGACCCCGGTCCGGACCGCCGATTACCACCGACACCGTCGGCGTTACTGTGACAGCCATGTCTCTGAACGGCAAGACCATGTTTATCTCCGGTGCCAGCCGCGGAATCGGCCTGGCCATCGCCAAGCGCGCCGCCCAAGACGGCGCCAACATTGCGCTGATCGCCAAGACCGCCGAACCGCACCCCAAGCTGCCGGGCACGATATACACCGCGGCCAAGGAGCTCGAAGAGGCCGGCGGGCAGGCACTGCCGATCGTCGGGGACGTCCGCGATCCGGACTCGGTGGACGACGCGGTAGCCAAGACGGTCGAGCAGTTCGGCGGCATCGACATCTGCGTGAACAACGCCTCGGCGATCAATACCGGTTCGATCCTGGATGTGCCGATGAAGCGGTTCGACTTGATGAACGGCATCCAGGTGCGCGGCACCTACGCCGTGTCGCGGGCGTGCATCCCGCACATGAAAGGCCGCGAGAACCCACACATCCTGACGCTGTCACCACCGGTGCTGGTTGAACCCAAGTGGCTCAAGCCGACCCCCTACATGATGGCCAAATATGGAATGTCCTTGTGCGCGTTGGGTATTGCCGAAGAACTGCGCTCCGAGGGCATTGCGTCCAATACGTTGTGGCCGCGGACGCTGGTTGCCACGGCCGCGGTGCAGAACCTGCTGGGCGGTGACGAGGCGATGGCCCGGGCCCGCAAGCCGGAGGTGTACGCCGATGCGGCCTACGTCATCCTCAACAAGCCGGCAACTGAATACACCGGCAACTCGCTGCTGTGCGAAGACGTTTTGGTGGAGTCCGGGGTGACCGACCTCTCGGTCTATGACTGTGTGCCGGGAGGCGAACTCGGCGTCGACTTCTGGGTCGACGGCCCAAATCCGCCGGGGTATGTCCAGCGCTAAAGCGACTCCGGCGCTTGCGGCGTTAGCTGCCGCCGGCGTGCCGCACGAGGTGGTGAAGTTCGGCCACGATGGGCGCCAAGACTCGTTCGGCGCCGAGGCGGTCCGGGAACTCAGCCAGCGCTATGGCATTGCGGCCGAGCAGGTTTACAAGACGCTGATCATCGCTGCCGCGGAAGGCTTGGCGGTCGCGATGCTACCGGTGCCGGCGCGGCTGTCGGTGAAAGCCGCGGCGGCGGCGCTGGGTTACTCGCGCGCGGCAATGGCCGACCCCGCCAGCGCCCAGCGGGCGACCGGTTACGTGGTGGGTGCGGTGTCGCCGTTCGGCCAGCGCCGGCGACTGCCGACCGTCGTCGACAGCGACGCGCTGGCCTGGGAGCGGATATTTTGCAGCGCCGGTAGGCGAGGCTGGGATGTCGCCGTCGCGCCCGCCGATCTGGTCCGGCTCACCGGCGCAGTGACCGCGGAGATTCAGGCTCAGTAAGTAGCGCGAGCGCTCATTTGGCCAGCATGGCGTGCACGCTGTCGGCGAACGCGGCGGTGGTGAAGCAGGTCGGTTCGGCGAACTCCTCCAGGGTGAGCGCATCATGCCAGCCGGCATCGGCGACGGCGCGCAGCAGCGGCTTCGTCATGGCCACCGCGTGCGTCGGCATGGCGGACACCCGCGAACACCACTCGTCGGCAGCTGCGAGAAGCTGTTCGTGCGCAACGACCTCCTGTACCAGCCCCAGGCGTTGGGCGGTGCGGGCGTCGATGTGCTCACCACGCAGGTAGTAGGCCAGTGCGCCTTGATAACCGAGGGAGCGCGTCAACGCCCAGCTGGTGCCGACCTCCGGGAGCAGGCCCAGCCGGCCGAACGCGGGCACGATCACCGCGCGCTCGCTGGCGATGGTGAGGTCGCAGGTCAACGCCCAGGCCAGGCCTACCCCGGCGGCGGCGCCGTTGAGCGCGGCGATGAAGATGGTGTCTGATCCGGCGATAAGCCTTGCGATGCCGCCGAATTCACGACGGATCCACCGCCACACGTCGGCAGCACCCTGCGCTTCGGTCAGCCGCTCGACGGCCGTGCGCATCATCTTCAAGTCGCCGCCGGCGCTGAAACCCCGGTCGGCGCCGGTGATCACAATGCTGCGTACGTCGGCGTCGGTGACGAGTTCTTCGAGCGCCCGCCGTAATTGCCGCACCAATGGCGCGGAAAGCACGTTGAGCCGGTCCGGCTCGTCAAGTGTCACCACCGCACGATCACCGCGATGCTCAACGCGAATCCGTCGCGGCGCCTGCGGGTCTTCGCCGTCTGAGACCATGCGGGTATACAACGATTCTGTCATTGATCGTCCTCCTCAATTTTTTTGGCGCGCAATGTCATCCATGCGGCATCGGCGAACGCCCTGATTGCTCCGCGGGGCAACTTGGACTCGCGCGTAGCGATCCAATAACGACTGAATTCCTGCGCGGGACCGAACCACAATGCCGCGGTGACGCCGGGCTGCATGGGCCGCAGCACCCCGTAGGCCTGGTGCGGGCGCCACCAGTCCCGGATGGCGGCGAAGAACTCTCGGTTGGACTCGCGCAACTCTGCGCTGTCGAGCCGATCGCCGAGAAGCAGCGCCGCCTCGGCACGGTTGGCCGCCACCCATCGCAGGTGATGTTCGACGCCGCCGCGAATGCCGCCCTCGGCGGTGGCGTGTTCGCGCAGCATCGTCACGAATCCCGCCTGATACTCGCTCATCACCTCGGCATAGACAGCGGCCGCCAGGGCGGGCTTGTCCGGGAAGTGGTGATACAGCGCGCCCACGCTCACCTTCGCCTCGCGCCGGACCTCGTCCAGCGTGGCGGCCAGCGCGCCGTCGGCCGCGAACCGGCGTCGTGCAACTTCCAGGAGGCGGCCCCGCGCGTCCACCCTTGACACGAGGAAGACTCTAGCAGTACCGAGAATTACTCGGTAGGCGCCTGGCGGCGGCTAAAGCAATTTGGCCTGCTCGGGCTGCGGCTCAACCGGCTCGATCAACTCGGGTCCGTTGTTGCGGACGTTGTTGACCAATGTCGATATCTCCCGCATTCGGATGCCGCGAACATCCGGCGGGCCGGCCAGCAACTCGAGATCCGGTGGTGCGTCGGGATCCAGCCAATGGTCCCAATCCTTTTCGGCCACCACCAGCGGCATGCGGTCGTGAATTTCGGCGAGTTCGCCGACCGCGTCGGTGGTGATGATCGTGCAGCTCAGCAGCGGGGTGGCATCCTTCTCCGGCTTCCACACCGACCACAGGCCTGCCATGAACAGCGGCTCGCCGTCCTCTCGGTACATATAGAACGGGGTCTTGCGGGTCTTCTTGCCTGAATCGGCGTTCGCCCGCCATTCGTAGTAGCCGTCCATCGGGACCAGACACCGTTTGGACTTGGCGCTGGAGCGAAACGCCGGAGACGTGGTTACCTTGTCGGCGCGCGCGTTGATCAACTGTGGACCTTTGGACTCCGGCGCTCCGTCGGGCCCGGCCTTGGCCCACGGTGGCACCAGCCCCCAGCGCATCGACCGCACCCGCCGGGTGGGCTCGTCGTCCGGCTCGTCGTGGCGGCGGACCACGGTGGTGATCGTCGTGGTGGGAGCCACGTTGTAGTTGGGCCCGGCGCTTTCCGACGCCCTTGCCTCGTTGATCGCTTGGATCTTTTCGGCCAACGCCGCCGGGTCGGTCGTGACCGCGAATCGTCCACACATGACTCCATGGTGCCCGGAAGCTACGACGATGGTGATACGAGCTTTTGCTCGCATACAATTTGCACGGTGGAGAGCACATGAACAGCCGATCGGCACACGCGCGGCGCACGCCGCGACAACAACGCTCGCGTTTGATGGTGCAACGCATCCTGGACGCGGGTCGGCAGGTGCTGATCGAGCGCGGGTACGAAGCCACCACCACCAACCTGATCGCCGACGTGGCCGGAATCAGTCCGGGCTCGCTGTACCAGTACTTTCCGAACAAGGAGGCGATCATCGCTGCCGTCGTCGACGACTACAGCGATCAGATCGACCGCACCGTCACAGCGCATTTGGTGAAGCAGGTCGGCCAGCGCGAAGGCTTCGACACCATCCGCCAAACCCTCGCGGTGTTGCTCGACGCGATGAACGAGCAACCCGAATTGCTGCGGGCGATGATCGAATACACCCCCCGGCTCGGGCTGGGCAACAGAATCGTCGAATTCGAACAACGCGTCGGCGCACTGGCCATCGCCCATTTGCGGCTGCGGGCCCGGCCCATGGAGCGCGCGGACACGATGGTGTGGATGGCCATCCGCGCCGTGGAGCACCTGACCATCCGCTACGTGGTCGACAAGCCCCCGATCGACCACGACGAATTCCTCGACGAACTCGCCGCCCTGATGAGCCACTACATGAGCCGCACGCGGAATGCCGCAGGATGAAACCGTGAGCACCTGGGCTGCCCCCTACACGCCGAGACCGATCTGCGCGACGGTGACCGTGCCGGGCTCGAAATCGCAGACCAACCGGGCATTGGTGCTGTCGGCACTGGCGAGCGGGGGCGTCTCGACGATCAGCGGTGCACTACGCAGCCGGGATACCGACCTGATGATCGACGGGCTGCGCGAGTTGGGTTTGCGTATCGAGGTCTCGGATGCGCAGCTGAGCATCGACGGGCAGATCACCCCGCAACCGGGCGCCCGCGTGGATTGCGGCTTGGCGGGTACGGTCCTGCGGTTCGTCCCGCCGCTGGCGGCGTTGGGCACCGAGACGGTCATGTTCGACGGTGACGAGCAGGCGCGAGTTCGGCCGATCAAGCCACTGCTCGACGCGCTTCGCGGCCTGGGGGTCAACCTCGACGGTGACGCACTGCCGTTCTTGGTGCACCCGACGGGGTCGGTCAATGGGGGCACGGTGCAGATCGATGCGTCGTCGTCGTCGCAGTTCGTGTCGGGGCTGCTGTTGTCCGGGGCGGCCTTCACCGGGGGTGTGACCGTGCAGCACACGGGTGCGACGCTGCCGTCGGCGCCACACATCGCGATGACCGTGGCGATGCTGCGCCAAGCCGGCGTTGCGGTCGACGATTCGGCGCCCAACCGCTGGCAGGTCAGCCCGGGTGTCGTGGCGGCCCGGCACTGGGACATCGAACCGGATCTGTCCAATGCCGTCCCGTTTCTGGCGGCGGCGGTGGTCAGCGGCGGCACGGTGCGCATCACCGGCTGGCCGGCGCACAGCATCCAGCCGGCCGAAACCATTTTGGGCATCCTGAAAAAACTCAACGCTGTTGTCACTCAAGCCGATTCGTATCTCGAAGTGAGCGGACCCGCAGCGTATGAGGGCTTCGACGTCGACCTGCGCGCCGTCGGCGAACTCACCCCGGCAGTTGCCGCGCTGGCGGCCCTGGCCACTCCGGGTTCGGTGTCACACTTGACCGGGATCGCACATCTTCGCGGGCATGAAACCGACCGACTCGCCGCGCTGCGCACTGAGATCAACCGGCTGGGTGGCAATTGCGAGGAAACACCCGACGGCCTGGTGATTACCGCGACGCCGCTGCACGCCGGCGTTTGGGGCTCCTACGCCGATCACCGAATGGCGATGGCAGGCGCGATAGTTGGTCTCAAAGTGGCCGGCGTGCAAGTGGACGACATCGCCACCACCGGTAAGACGTTGCCGCAGTTTCCGACATTGTGGACTGACATGGTCGAAGGATCCGACGGTTGAGGCCCGGCGACTACGACGAGTCCGACGTCAAGATCCGGTCCGGACGCGGCACGCGCCCCCGGACCAAGATCCGCCCCCAACACGCCGACGCCGAGACCGCCATGGTGGTCAGTGTCGACCGTGGCCGGTGGGGCTGCGTGTTGGGCGGTGACCCCGATCGACGGGTGACCGCCATGCGCGCACGCGAGCTGGGCCGCACTCCGATTGTGGTGGGTGACGAAGTCGACCTCGTGGGTGACCTGTCCGGCCGCCCGGATACCCTGGCCCGCATCGTTCGGCGGAGACCACGCCGAACCACGTTGCGGCGCACCGCCGACGACAACGACCCCACCGAGCGAGTGGTGGTCGCCAACGCCGATCAGTTGTTGATCGTGACCGCGCTGGCCGATCCCCCGCCACGCACCGGGCTGGTCGACCGGGCCCTGATCGCGGCCTATGCCGGTGGGCTGACGCCGATCCTGTGCCTGACCAAGACCGACTTGGCGCCCGCCGAGCCGTTCGCCGCGCAGTTCGCCGACCTTGACCTCACCGTGGTCACCGCGGGCCGCGACGACCCGCTGGATGCTGTCGCGCCGCTATTGCAGGACAAAATCACAGTGTTACTGGGTCATTCGGGTGTCGGTAAATCAACGCTGGTGAATCGCCTTGTCCCCGAGGCTGATCGGGCTGTCGGCGAAGTCACCGAGATCGGCAAGGGCCGGCACACGTCGACGCAGTCGGTGGCGCTGCCGCTCAACGAGGGCGGCTGGGTGATTGATACCCCGGGAATCCGATCGTTCGGGCTGGCCCATATCGAACCCGACGATGTGCTGCTGGCATTCTCCGATTTGGCTGAGGCGATCGAGGATTGCCCCCGCGGCTGCGGACACATGGGCCCGCCGGCCGACCCAGAATGCGCATTGGATTCGTTGACCGGGCCGGCGGCTCGTCGGGTAACGGCCGCCCGGCGCCTGCTGGCGGTGTTACGGGAAACTTAGTGCCCGCTGTCGAATTCGATGGGCAGGGTGGCAGGACCGCTCACCGCGGTCAGCGGCTTCCACGGGGCGGGCCCGGTGCGCCGCGCGTTGGGCATGCGCCGGGTGATGACGGTCAAAGCCTCTCGGGGGCCGCGTCCTCGCGGGTGATGTCAAAGCGATCGGGATCGTCGTAAACAGCCGGATCGACCACCACCAATGTGCCGACGGGGATGGTGACGCCGGCGAGTTCGACATCGGCGCTTGCTCCGAGGGCACGCGAGAGGGGTTAGGCCGCCAGGTCGTCGCCGCGTTGCGCCCTGGCTCGCTTGTTGCGTCGCCAGCCCCGCACCGCGGCGATCGCCGTCTTCAGCCCACGACGGCGGCCAGTCGTCGGATCGGTGCCAAGCAGCGCCGGCTCAATCTCGTCGAATATCCGCTCGCTGCGCGTCTCCGGGGCATTGTCGGCGGTGTCGCGCAGGTAGCGGTCCGGCAACGACAGCTTCGCGATGGTCCGCCACGTCTTGGCGTACTGAACCAAAAACGGACCGGTCGTATACGGCAGGTCGTACTTGTCGCAGAGTGCGCGCACTCGCACCGAAATCTCGGCGAGCCGGTTGCTGGGCAGATCGGGGTAGAGGTGGTGCTCAATCTGATGGCACAGGTTGCCGCTCATGAACCGCATCACCGGACCGGCATTGAAGTTGGCGCTGCCCAACATCTGGCGCAGGTACCACTGGCCCTTGGTCTCACCATTCATGTCGGTGGTGGTGAACTTCTCGGCCCCGTCGGGGAAATGCCCGCAGAAGATCACCGCATTGGACCACACGTTGCGGATCAGGTTTGCCGAGATGTTGGCGGTAAGCGTCGACCGGAACGTCGCCCCAGGCGACAGCGCGGTCAGCGCCGGGAATGCGACGTAGTCCTTGAATACCTGGCGACCGGCCTTGGCCAAGAACTCGTCGACACGTTGCCGAGCCTCCTCGTGGTCCATCCGGTGCTTGACGATCTTGCCGATCTCCACGTGCTGCAAGCCAACACCCCACTCGAACAGCAGGGCCAGGAGCGTGTTGTAAACCAGGTTGAACAGGTTGAAACGTTTCCAAGGCTGATCCCGGGTCACGCGCAGCAGCCCGTAGCCGACGTCGTCGTCCATGCCCAGGATGTTGGCGTACTTGTGGTGAACGTAGTTGTGGGTGTACCGCCAGTGCTTTGCCGCGCCGGTCATGTCCCACTCCCACGTCGAAGAGTGGATCTCCGGGTCGTTCATCCAGTCCCACTGGCCGTGCATGACGTTGTGGCCGATCTCCATGTTCTCGACGATCTTGGCCACGGCGAGTGTGGCGGCGCCGGCCCACCAGGCGGACCGCCGCGAACTGGCCGCCAGGAGCACCCGTCCGGCCACCTCCAGCGCGCGCTGGGCGGCGATGGTGCGACGGATGTAACGGGCGTCCCGCTCGCCACGAGAGTCTTCGATGTCCTGGCGGATGGCGTCTAGTTCGATGGTCAGGTTTTCGATGTCCGCATCGGTCAGATGCGCGAATACGTCGACATCAGTGACTGCCACGAGTTGTCCTCTCTGTCGTACGTACGCTGACCTACGCTAGCGTAACCTACGAAATCGTAGGTTACCTGTGAGTAGCCTTTAGATTTCCAGTACACAATCGCCGGAAGCAGCCGAAATGCAGGTCTGCACGCGGGTGCCCGGTTCGTGTTCGACGCCGGTACGCAGGTCACGGACGTGCCCGTCAAGCAGGTTGACCACGCACGACTGACAGATACCCATCCGGCACCCGAACGGCATCTGCACACCGATCCGCTCGCCGGCGTCCATCAGCGAGGTGGCGGCATCGGCGTCGGTGCTCTTCCCGCTTTTGGCGAACGTGATCCGCCCACCCGCTCCGGCCGGTGCGGCACGCGACACCGCGAAGCGCTCGAGGTGCAGCCTTTCGGTGAGACCCGCCTCCGACCAGACACGTTCGGCGGCGTTGAGCATGGCCTCGGGTCCACAGGCCCAGGTCTGCCGATCCCGCCAATCGGGCACCTCGCCCTCGAGCCGGCTCAGGTCGAGGCGGCCCTGGCTGCGCGTGGTACGGAGCCGAAACTGGTATCCGGCGTGGTCGCGGGCAAGCTGGTCAAGCTCGGGGCCGAACATCACGTCCGCTGCCGTGGGCGCCGAATGCAGGTGGATGACGTCGGTGATCTGGTCGCGCTGGACCAGCGTACGAAGCATCGACATCACCGGGGTAACGCCCGAGCCGGCCGTGATGAACAGGACAGTCGGCGGTGCCGGATCGGGCAGCACGAAGTTGCCCTGCGGCGCGGCCAACCGCACGATCGTCCCCGGCGCGACACCCGCCACCAAGTGGGTGGACAAAAAGCCCTCCGGCATCGCCTTCACCGTGATAGTGACGGTGCGCGCGTGCGAAATCGGGCTCGAGGTAAGCGAATACGACCGCCAACGCCAGCGACCGTCGACCAGCAAGCCGATCCCGATGTACTGGCCGGGCTGATAGTCGAAGCTAAATCCCCACCCCGGCTTGATCACCAACGTCGCGGAGTCGTGGGTTTCCCGGCGGACCTCCACGATGCGGCCGCGCAGTTCGCGGGCCGACCACAGCGGATTGATCAGATGCAGGTAGTCGTCGGGCAGCAGCGGAGTGGTGATCCGAGCCGCCAGTTTGCGCAGCGCGTGTCTGCCCGGATGCCGGTAGGTACGGCGAACCGTCGGCCGGGGGGTGTCGACGACCTCGGCGGGCGGCCGGGAGATCTTTCTGCTCATTAGAACCTACGCTACCGTAACCTACGGTCGCGTATTCAGCTAGAGCAGGTCGAGCAGGAAAGGCAGCTCCTGGGTGGCGTACCAGGCCAGATCATGGTCTTGCGCATCGCCGACCGTCAGTTCGGCATCCTCGTCACCGAGATCGGCCGCATCGATCACCGCGATCGCCGCCTTCACATCCGGCTCGGCGGCGGCATTGTCGACGAACGCGGCGACCACGTCGTCGAGGCCCACCGGAGCGTCGAGCCGAACCACGGCGTCGTCGAGGTCCGGCCGCAGTGCCACGTCATTCACGTCCGCAACCAGCACGGCACGGCGTGGGGGCAGGTCCCCGGCCGCGGTGGACAACAAGCGCAGCGAAGCCAGCGCCGCGTCGCGCAGCGCGACCTCGGCGAGCTCGTCGTCGTCGCCTTCCGCGTAGGCCTCACGCAACGCCGGCGTCACGGCGAACGCGGTGCCGTTGATCGGCGATATCGACCCGTCGCTCACGAGTCGCTGAAGCATGGCCAGGGTCGCCGGAATATATACCCGCATCACATCATCCGGTTAGTCGCGAGCACGCATCAATCTACCCACATGGTCGTCGACATAGGTCGACAGCTCCCGGGGCGGGCGCCGGTAATTGCCACTGACTTCCGGGTGTGCCGGCAGCTTGACTTTCGGTGTCGCCACTTCGCGATAGTCGATCGTGGACAGCAAGTGCGCCATCATGTTGAGCCGCGCGTGCTTTTTGACATCCGATTCAACGATGTACCACGGGCTCGCGGGGACGTCGGTGTGCACCATCATCTCGTCCCTTGCGCGCGAATAGTCCTCCCAACGGTACAGCGACTGCAGGTCCATTGGGCTCAATTTCCATTGCCGCGCAGGATCATTGCGCCGCGCTCGGAACCGGCGCAACTGCTCCTCGGGAGAGACGGAGAACCAATACTTGCGTAACAACATTCCATCATCGATGAGCAGCTGCTCGAAGATCGGAGTTTGCCGCAGGAACAACGCGTGCTCCTGCGGGGTGCAGAAACCCATCACCTTCTCGACGCCCGCGCGGTTATACCAGGAGCGGTCGAACAGTACGATCTCGCCCTTGGCGGGCAGATGCGCAATGTAGCGTTGGTAATACCATTGACCGCGTTCACGTTCGGTGGGGGTAGGCAGCGCGGCGATGCGGACAACGCGCGGGTTGAGATATTCGGTGATCCGTTTGATGGTGCCGCCTTTACCCGCCCCGTCCCGGCCTTCAAAGATCACCACGATGCGTGCGCCGGAATCCCGCACCCACTCCTGCAGTTTGACGAATTCGGTTTGCAGCCGGAACAATTCCGCTTCATAGACAGCAGCGGGAATCTTGCGGTGCTGCGGCCGATCAGTGGTGGCTTTGCTCACTCACGGATGGTAATGCTTTTGCACGAACTACTGTGCGGCTTCGACCAGCTCGCCGAGGGATTCTGCGAGCAGCGCCGGGAACACGTCCACATCACTCATCGCATCTCGGTCAGCGTTGATGCCGAAATACAGCATCCCGTTGTAGGACGTCACCGCGATGGCCAGCACTTGCTTGTTCAGCAGCGGGGGGATGGCATAGGTTTCCAGCAGCTTGGCACCGGCGATATACATCTGCGTCTGGGCGCCGGGTGCGTTGGTGATCAACAGGTTGAACATCCGTCCCGCATAACCGGGCAGGCTGGTGGCGACCCGGATACCCATGGCATGCAGGGTCGGCGGTGCGAAACCCGACAAGGTCACGATGTTGCGGGCATCGCCCAGGCCGGCTGCGGTCGGGGTCGATTCGGTGGCATGGGCAATCTGAGACAGCCGGACGACGGCGTTGCCCTCGCCCACCGGCAAATCGATCAAAAACGGCGCCACCTCGCTGGTGGTCCGACCCAAACCGCCTGCATCGAACGATTCGTCGACGTACACCGACAGCGGCGCCATCGCTCGTACCGTCGCGGTGGGAGCCACCGCCTCGCCGCGAGACAGCAGCCAATTGCGCAGTGCGCCAGTGATTACCGCCAACACCACGTCGTTGACGTCACAGTCGTAGCGGGCTCGCACCATCCGGTAGTCCTCGAGGCGCCCACGCGCGACTGTGAATCGCCGGTGGCGCGACACCGTGGTGTTGAGCGGACTGCTGGGTGCTCTGCCCCGCGCGAACGTGCGCGCCACGTCGAACAGACGCCGCCCGAGATCGACCACCTGCCCGGAATTGGTAGCCAGTTCGGTGATTCCGGCCCCGACGGCCTGTAGCTGCGCGCGAGGTCGGGTCGCCCACTCGCCAATCGCGCCCAGCACCAGCCGTGCCGTGCCGGGTTCGCGGGCCGGTACCCAGATGTCTTCCGGAAACTCCGGCGGGTGGCGGGTCCGGTCAGCGATCACGTGGCCGATAGCCAGCGCCGTCACGCCGTTGACCAGTGCCTGATGCGATTTGCTGTAGATCGCGATGCGGTTCCTGGCCAGCCCTTCGATCAGGTACATCTCCCACAATGGCCGGGACTTGTCCAGCGGCCGGGCAGCCAGCCGGGCGATCAGCTCGTGTAACTGCTCATCGCTGCCCGGCGACGGCAGCGCCGAACGCCGGACGTGGTAGGTGATGTCGAAGTCGCGGTCGTCGATCCACACCGGCCTGGCCAGGTTCATGGTCACTTCCCGAACCTTCTGCCGATAGCGCGGTACCTGTGGGAGCCGCTGCTCGACAGCGTCCAGCAGCGTCTCGTAGCTCAACCCGGCGCGCGGCCGGCGCAGGATGAAAAGCATCCCGGTTGACATCGGGGTGGCCGTGTTCACCAGCCGATAAAACGACGCGTCCGATGTGGACAGCCGGGTCACGTAGCTTCTCCCTTTCAGCCCTTGGTAATTCACCGATCTTGTCGCTCACGGTACCGTCGCATGCGGCACCGCACAGCCGCGGAGACGCGCACGCGGCGATTGTGCGATGATGCTCACACGCGGCCGATCGCGTGTCCGACGTGCGGGGCCGCCGCAACAGAACCGTCTGCCCACTCTCCAGCAGGCCTGCTTTGCGACCACTGGAGGGTGCCGTGACCGTCAGTCCCGTATCAGCCGAGCCCGAAGCGTTCGCGGTCAGGCCCGTCGTCGACTACGAACCGGCGCCGCAGGATGTGACCCGTTGTCGCCAGCTCTCCGCCACCGCATTGCGACGGCCCACCACGCATTCGCCTCAACACGGTGCCGGCCACCGGCCGAGTCCACGCCAGGTGCCCAGCATGTCACCGTGGATGCGGCAGGCGGCGATCTTCGCCGACGCCGCGATACGCCGGGTGCTGGAGGTGATGGACCGCCGTCGCCCGGCATCACAACTACAGGGCTTGCTGGCCGTCGGTCTCGCCGACTCGGTGCTGGCCGCCCACCGGGTGGCGGCCAGTCGGCTTGTGGCCGACGGTGGCGCGGCGGTGTTGCGCCGCCTGCGGCTGCAGCCGATCCGAGCGGGTGAGCGGGCCGCGGCCGAGGTTTTCGGCACCTACAGCCGGGGGCGGCGCGTCCACGCCATCGCCTGCCGCGTCGAGCTGGGCGTACCTCCCGCCTGCGGCGGCACACCCGAGAGTCGTTGGCAGGTGGTGGCTCTGCATATTGGTTGAGGCGGCTAAGCCGTCGCGCGGGCGGGCAGCGAGCCGCCGGTGAATCGTGTCAGCACCGGGCCCACGATCGCCACGACGAACACGTAGGTCGTCGCCAGCGCGGCAAGTCCGGTGATCGATGAGCCGACCAGGCCGATGATGATCAGCGAGAACTCGGCCCTGGCGATCAACGTGGTGCCGGCGCGCAACTGTCCGCGCCGCGCCACCCCGTCGCGACGGGCGGCGTATATGCCGGTGGCGACCTTGGTCACCGAGGAGACAACGGCCAGCACGATAGCCACCGAAAGCATCGGCAGCAGCTGGTGCGGGTCGACCGATACTCCGATGCCGAGAAAAAAGATTGCGGCGAACAGGTCGCGCAGCGGCACCAGCACCTTGCGGGCGCGATCGGCGGTGTGCCCGGTCAAGCTGAGACCGACCAGGAACGCACCCACGGCCGCCGACGCATGCACATGCTCGGCCAGCGCGGCCACAATCAGCGTGATGCCCAAGACCCGCAGCAGCAGCTGCTCGTTGTCGGGATGCTCCACCAGCCGGCCGACATGATGACCCCAGCGATACGACGCCAGGAACGCCACCCAGAACACGACGATCGCCACGGCCATGCCGCCCAGCGCCAGACCCCAGCTGCCACCGGACGCCAGCACCGCGAACAACGGAAGATAAGCGGCCATGGCGAAGTCCTCGAGGACAAGCACGGCAAGCACGGACGGGGTTTCCCGGTTACCCAGCCGGTGTAGGTCTTCGAGCAGCCGGGCGATCAGACCCGACGACGACACGTAGGTGACGCCGGCCAACGCGAGGATGCCGACAATATTGAGGCCGAGCAGCCAGCCGGCGATGGCGCCGGGGATGGTGTTCAAAACAAGATCGACCGCGGCCGACGGCAAGTGATGGCGAAGGCTGCTGGCGAATTCGGGGGCGGAGAACTCCAGACCGAGGGTGAGCAGCAGCAGCACGACGCCGATCGGCGCGCCCGTGCTGATGAATTCTCGGGCTGCAGACACTTGAGCGACCCCGCCGGTGCCCAGCGCCAGGCCTGCCAGCAGGTATACCGGGATCGGCGAGAGCGCGTAGCGGCGGGCGATCGCCCCGAGGAGCGCAAGCGTGGTCAGCACGGCGCCGAGTTGCAAAAGCATCGGCACCGAAACTTGCACTGGCTCAGCCCTTGTCGACGATCTCTTCGACTCCGGCGATCCCCTTCTCAGTGCCGATCACCACAAGCACATCGTGCGCGCGCAGAATGTCGGCCGGTCCCGGCGACGGAAGCACCTCGTCGTTGCGCACGATCGCCACGATCGAGGCCCCGGTACGGGTTCGGGCGTGGGTGTCGCCGAGCGGGCGGTCTACGTACGGGCTGCTCGGCGGGATTCCGACTTGGGCGGTGTCGATGCCGAGCACCTCGCGGGTCAACTCGGTGAACCGTTCGGCGATCCGCGGCGCGCCCAAAATCTGGGCCACCCCGTCGGCTTCTTCGTCGGTGAAATGCAAGACCGGCTGCCCGCGATCCGGATCCTCTCGTTCGTACCGGACGATCTCGAAGTCGCCGCCGCGCCGCGCGATGATGCCGACCCGATCACCATCGTGGGTGGTGAATTCGTAGCGCACGCCGATGCTGGGCAGCAGCACCTCTTTGACGTCCATGGCGTTATCGGCGCCGCATCGATTTGGCTGATTTCGCTTGGCGGCGCGCGGCTTCTCGTCGTTCGCGCCGACTACCGCCGGGAGCCCGGTGCGCGCCGCCACCGTTGCGCTGCACCTGTTCCGAGCCGTCCTCGGCGGGCCCGGAGTAAGTCAGTGCGCGAGAGTCGGTTTCAATGCCTTTGGCGCGCAGTGCGTTTGGAGCGGCGTGCCGCGCACTGGACGCACCGGCCGCGACCCGTTGCTGCGCGCCGGCCGCCGCAGCAGTGGCGAATTCGGCCAGGTCCTCGGGTTCGGCCACCGGGGCCACCTCGGGGGTGGGCACGGCCTCGACGACGACGTTGAACAGGAACCCGACCGACTCCTCCTTCAAGCCGTCGAGCATCGCCATGAACATGTCGTAGCCCTCCCGCTGATATTCGACCAACGGATCGCGTTGGGCCATCGCGCGTAAGCCGATGCCCTCCTTGAGGTAATCCATCTCGTAGAGGTGCTCACGCCATTTGCGGTCGATGACATTGAGCAGCACGTTGCGTTCCAGCTGACGCATCGCGCCCTCACCGGCGAGCTTCTCGATTTCGGCTTCGCGTTCGGCGTAAGCACGTTCGGCGTCTTTGATCAACGCGTCGAGCAGCTCCTCGCGGGTCAGTTCACCGGGCTCACCGACCGCGTCAGGGTCGAACAAATCCTTGTGGTCGATGCCGACCGGGTACAGCGTTTTCAGCGCCTCCCACAACTTGTCCAAGTCCCAATCTTCGGCGTAGCCCTCGGCCGTGGCGCCGTCGACGTAGGCGGTGATGACGTCGACGAGCATGTCGTGGGCCTGCTGCTGCAGGTTCTCGCCCTCCAGGATGCGCCGGCGCTCTTCGTAGATGACCTTGCGCTGCTGGTTCATCACCTCGTCGTATTTGAGGACGTTCTTGCGGATCTCGAAGTTTTGCTGTTCGACCTGCGTCTGCGCGCTCTTGATCGCCCGGGTCACCATCTTGGCTTCGATCGGCACGTCGTCGGGCAGGTTCAGCCGGGTGAGCAGCGACTCGAGCGCGGCACCGTTGAAGCGACGCATCAGCTCGTCGCCCAGTGACAGGTAGAAGCGGGACTCGCCGGGGTCGCCCTGCCGGCCGGAGCGGCCGCGCAGCTGATTGTCGATGCGTCGGGATTCGTGGCGCTCGGTGCCCAGCACGTAGAGGCCGCCGGCCTCGATGACTTCCTTGGCCTCCTTGGCGGCCTCAGCCTTGACCTGGGGCAGCACCTCATGCCACGCGGCCTCGTACTCTTCGGGGGTTTCCACCGGGTCCAGGCCCTGCTCGCGCAGCCGCTTGTCGGTGAGGAAGTCGACGTTGCCGCCCAGCACAATGTCGGTACCACGGCCGGCCATGTTGGTGGCAACAGTCACCGCACCGCGCCGGCCGGCCTCGGCGATGATGCCGGCCTCCTGCTCGTGGTATTTGGCGTTGAGCACGTTGTGCGGGATGCGACGCTTGGTCAGCAGCCGCGACAGGTACTCAGATTTCTCGACGCTGGTGGTGCCGATCAGCACCGGCTGGCCCCGCTCGTAGCGCTCAGCGATGTCGTCGACGACCGCGAGGTACTTGGCTTCCTCGGTCTTGTAGATCAGGTCGGACTGGTCGGCGCGGATCATCGGCTTGTTGGTCGGGATGCTGACCACGCCGAGCTTGTAGATCTCGTGCAGCTCGGCCGCCTCGGTTTGGGCGGTGCCGGTCATGCCGGCGAGCTTCTCGTAGAGCCGGAAGTAGTTCTGCAGCGTGATGGTGGCCAGCGTCTGGTTTTCGGCCTTGATCTCGACATGCTCTTTGGCCTCGATGGCCTGGTGCATGCCCTCGTTGTAACGGCGGCCGTAGAGCACACGACCGGTGAACTCGTCGACGATGAGCACCTCGCCGTCACGGACGATGTAGTCCTTGTCGCGCTGAAACAGCTCCTTGGCTTTCAGCGCGTTGTTGAGGTAGCTGACAAGCGGCGAGTTGGCGGCCTCGTAGAGGTTGTCGATGCCGAGTTGGTCTTCGACGAACTCCACACCCAGCTCGTGGACGCCGACGGTGCGTTTGCGCAGGTCGACTTCGTAGTGGACGTCCTTTTCCATCAGCGGCGCCAGGCGCGCGAATTCGGTGTACCAGTTCGAGCTGCCGTCGGCAGGCCCAGAAATGATCAGCGGGGTGCGCGCCTCGTCGATCAGGATCGAGTCGACCTCGTCGACGATGGCGTACTTGTGGCCGCGCTGGACGCACTCTTCCAGCGAGTGGGCCATGTTGTCGCGCAGGTAGTCGAACCCGAACTCGTTGTTGGTGCCGTAGGTGATGTCGGCGTTGTAGGCGATCCGCCGCTCGTCGGGCGTCATCTGGGCGAGGATCACCCCGACCTCCAAGCCCAGGAAGCGGTGCACCCGGCCCATCCACTCGCTGTCGCGTTTGGCCAGGTAGTCGTTGACGGTGACGATGTGTACGCCCTCGCCGCCGATGCCGTTGAGGTAGGCCGGTAACACCGACGTCAACGTCTTACCTTCACCGGTCTTCATCTCGGCGACGTTGCCGAAGTGCAGCGCAGCACCACCCATCACCTGCACGTCGAACGGGCGCTGGTCAAGCACCCGCCACGCGGCTTCCCGGGCCACAGCAAACGCCTCGGGCAGCAGGTCATCGAGGCTTTCGCCGTCGGCGTGCCGCTTCTTGAACTCGTCGGTCTTGGCGCGCAGCTCGGCGTCGGTGAGATTTTCGACGTCCTCGGACAAGGTGTTGACATAGTCGGCCACCCTCTTGAGGCGCTTGACCATGCGACCTTCGCCAAGGCGCAGCAACTTACTCAGCACAGCGTTGTCCCTTATGGGTTAGGAGTCTTCGGCGACCCCCATCCTAAGTGACGTCGAGTTCCTGGCCCGTCTGTCGCGTCAGGCGAGCCGGATCAACCCATAGTCGTAGGCGTGGCGCCGATAGACCACGCTGGGCTTGTCGGTCTCCTTGTCATGGAACAGAAAGAAGTCGTGGCCGACGAGCTCCATCTGCGAGAGCGCGTCATCGACGGTCATCGGGGTGGCCGGGTGCTCCTTGATGCGCACGATGCGGCCGGGCTCGTGGTAGCCGTCGGTTTCGGCTGCCGGCTCAGCGTTTGTGGTCGTCGGTGCCGGTGGCGGCACCGCCGCGGTGGCCGCGGCCAGCGAGACAGGTGTCTTGTCGCCGTAGTGGACCTTGCGCCGGTCCTTGACTCGGCGCAGCCGGTTTTCCAGTTTGTCGACCGCCGCCTCGAATGCGGCGTAGAAGCTGTTGGCGCAGGCCTCGCCGCGGACCACCGGACCGCGGCCACGCGCGGTGATCTCGACATGCTGGCAGGACTTGCGTTGGCGACGGTTACGTTCGTGATCGAGTTCAACGTCGAACAAGTAGATGGTCCGGTCGAACCGTTCTAGACGAGCGAGTTTCTGCGAGACGTAAACGCGGTAGTGGTCGGGAATTTCGACATTGCGGCCTTTGACGACGACCTCGGCGCGCGGCCTCGGCTCGTCGAGCTCGTCGGTGTCCGCCAGAACTTGGCCGGAATCTACAGTTTGCCTTGACATTCTGGACAACTCGTTTCTCTCGCGTCGCACGCGCCAGGCGTGCCCGGCTTTCAGATGTACACGCCGACGGGGTTCGCATAACGCCCTATCCGCCCGCCGGTGCAAGGTGTCGAGAAATCACCTCCTACCGTCGTCGGTGTCGTGGCGCCTACCGTTCGGGCGCCGCCGTGAGGCGTTGATGGGTGCTTGGTCCCGACGGTAGCCGTGGCCTGGTTGTTGTGCCAGTACTTTCTGTTGCGAGTTCTTCACGATCGGCTCACGCGGCCGCCACGGTGAGCACGGAGGCGACCTCGATGCCAGCTATGTGCAGGACGCGTACCGACTCACGCACGGTGGCCCCGGTAGTGACGATGTCGTCAACCAGCAGGACCTCGGTGCCCGCGGGCGGCCGCTTGATCAGCTGCACCCGGCCGACGATGTTGCGTTCCCGTTCGGCGGTGCCCAGCCCGGCCGAGTCGCGGGCCAGCGCCGTTATTTTGAGGGCCTGGACGACGGCGATGCCGGGGTGGTTCTTGCCGGCGGCTTTGGCCATCCGGGTGACCGGGTCGCCGCCGCGTTTGCGGGCCGCCGCACGGCGAGTCGGGGCCGGGACGATGGTCATCGGGACGTCGAGCAGACCCCAGGTGAGCATCCGGTGGATGCCAACGGCCAGTGCGCGGGCAAGAGGTTGGATCAGATCGGTGCGGCCCCGGTCTTTCATGTTCACGATCGCCGTCCGGCGCGCGCCGGCGTAGCGGCCGAGGGCGAGCACCGGAACCCCCGGGTCGACGCGCGGGGTCACGACGTGTGGCTGGTCGGGGTTCACCGCCAGCTCCTGCGCGCAGGTCGCGCACCAGCGGGTCGACGGCGCTCCACAGCCGCCGCATTCCAGGGGCAGGATGAGGTCGAGCATGGGGCCAGTGTGGCGGGCGGGGGTGACACGAGGTGGCGAGGAAACCGCCCCCAACCCTCACTGCCCCAACAGGCGTTGCTTCTGCTCGTTGTATTCCTCGTCGGTGATGAGGCCGCGGTCGCGAAGTTCCGCGAATTCACGTATCTCGGCGGCGATTCCGGTGACCGGATTATCCGATGGCTCCTGCGGTGGCTTCGCCTGTTTTCGGGACGCCGGGTCGCCAGTCTCCTGCCCGCCCCGCTTGACCGCGCCGGCCAGGGCGCTTCCCCCCATGCCCGCCAGCGCCATCTCACTGAACGCGGTTCCCGCACTACCCGCGGGCGCCGCTGCGGCGCTCGCGGTCAGCGTGGGCACGGTATAGGCCAAGCTGCGGACCTCGGGAGCGTTCGCGGCCCAGCTCATCGGCACCGAGAGTCTGCCGACCGAGACTGCCTCGCCGGTCGTCGCCGACGTCGACGGCAGGGAACCCGGAACATAGCCCTCCGGTCTGGAGGGAGTTAAGGGCGAAAACAGCTCGACCGCACGCAGGATGTCGTACTGCACGAACGCCAGCTGGTTCTGCTCCTTGAGGATCAGCCGGGTGCTTTCACCCGCAGACGCCCACGCCCCTGCCGACAGCGCGATACCGACATCCGATATTGAGAAGCCGGCCACCGCCAGGGCATTCAATCCCAGCAAGTCGAACACCGTCGGAACCTCCTGCGCCGGTAGCGGACCCGTTGCCGCCGCGGCCTGCGAGGCCTCGTTCATGTTCATCAATTGCGAGATCGCCTGCTGTACCCCGGCATTCGCCGAGGTGCCGGCGTCGTTACCCACCGCGGCTGCTTGCTCGGACTGTCCGGCCGGGTTGGTGGTTTGTGGCGGAGAAACGAACTGCGGCAATTGGGTAGCCTGCGCCGAGGACATCGCATAGCCGTTCATCGCGACGGCGTCCTGCACCCACATTTCGGCGTACTGCGCCTCGACGGCCGCGATCGCCGCGGTGTTCTGCCCCAAGATGTTGGTGGCCACCAACATCACCAACTGCGCACGGTTGGCGGCGACCACCGATGGAGGCACCGTCATGGCGAACGCAGCCTCGTACCCCGCAGCGGCCGCGTTTGCTTGAGCTGCGGTTTGCTCCGCCTGGGCTGCAGTAGCCTCCAGCCACGACACGTAAGTGGAGATGCTGGCAGCCATCGCCTGCGACGACGGTCCTAGCCACGACTCGCCGACCAGCCGCGAAACCAGCGACTCATAGGCCGTCGCCGTGGAGTGCAGATCAGCGGCCAAGCCATCCCACGCCGCGCCCGCCGCGAGCAACGGCCCCGATCCGGGACCGGAATACATTCTGGTCGAGTTGATTTCCGGTGGCAGCGCGGCGAAATACATTTCTCAACCACCGTCTTCGGCTGTGGCCGTCAATATTTCCGACTGTGCGATCGACAACCGCATGGGCGCCTCCCTCGGCGTGAGTGGCCCGGCCCGAAGAATCAGTCTGTACTACTTCTCGCTTGTCGCGCGGAGTTTTCGCAGGTTAGGCGCTGATTGCGGAACAGCCGGACCGCGCGAGGCTGCCCCTTCGGCGCGCCCTTAAGTGTTGACACGACGCGATTCGTCGTCGCGGTGGCCATCGTATGAATGGCGTCCTTGGCCGTCCTGCGGCAAATCGTCGCCGGTTACCCCTATACCGGGGTCCCACGATTGGTACCTGGCTGCTGCAAGAGTAGATCATCGTGTTCATGGCGACGACAGGCTTCGACAAAATTAATTGCGGCTTCCTTGTCATCTAGGAAAACACGATACTGTTCGGGAGAGATTTCATAATACTCTTCGTAGTCGACGATGCCGTTACTGACGGGTATCGATGCGTAGTAGCGGCCGGACGTCGTTTCGACGCCTAGTGAGTATCGGTCTTCCCTGGAAAAGAAAGTATCGTCGAACTTCATGAGCGCCTTCTTCTACTAATTGATGTCTCTTCGATCATAACCACCCTCAGGTATCCTTCCACCGTCGATAACAGCTTCCGACGCACCATCCGGCAATAAGCCACCCGGAATCCACTGCTCGTTCGCGCCAGCTTCATTGCCGGACGGAATGCGTAGGTTGAACTCTTCAGGCCGGGGTATATCGATCCTGACCAGCTTCTTCGACTCAAGAAATCCGTCAGGGAGCCCAAGCGCTCTCTCCAAACCGCGTGGGTCACCCCGGGTCGCATCCATCAGGGCATCTGCCTCGCTCTTCGGCAT
This sequence comes from Mycobacterium shimoidei, assembly GCF_900417275.1. Taxonomy (NCBI): domain Bacteria; kingdom Bacillati; phylum Actinomycetota; class Actinomycetes; order Mycobacteriales; family Mycobacteriaceae; genus Mycobacterium; species Mycobacterium shimoidei. The sequence continues at coordinate 4,786,987 of NZ_UEGW01000001.1, forward strand.
AACGAACGAGGTTCCATCACGCTGGGCGATTCCCCACTTATCAATATTCGACTCAGGCATGAACCGAGTAGCGCCATCGTGAAATTTTTCGAGATGGTTCTGAATGTATTCTGGCGATAGATATTCGGACGGATCAGGGCGTTCACCCTTTTCCATTGCAAGGATCTCATCACGTTTTTCATCGGTCAAACCATTCCATGATGGCTCATCCGCGTGCGGTCCATCATGATCAATTGGCGAGCCGTCTTCGGATGCGTGTGATCCGTCGTGGCCGGGTCGGTCAACGGGAGTGTGCTGATCACCGCCGGTGCCGCCGTGGCTGCTGCCATCGCCACCGCCGTGGCCACTGCCTCCGCCGCCAGGCCCACCGGGGTCGTGAGGTGGCGGCGGTTCGGGAGGATGCGCTCCGCCGGGATATGAGTCGGGAATCGGCTCGTGCGCCGGAGCCATCGGGGCACTTTCAGGCGCATGCGCGCTGGCAAGCGTCGGTTGACCCCCGGATGCATCAGCTGTCATGGGCATGCTGGGCGTCTGGATGCCAGCGGACGGTGCATGCTCACCCGTCGCCGCAGCAGAGCCCACCGGCGCGGGTTCGTGAACACCTTCACCTGGCACGGCGGATGCGGGCGCTGGATGCTCAGCGGCTGGCGTCGGCGCGGGTTCGTGGAAGCCGCCGGGTTCGCCACCACCAGTGTGGGGTACGGACGGGGCATCGACCGGCGGCCGCCCCGCGCTGGCCCCGGGCCCAGCACCCGCACCCGGCGTCTGCGCAGGTGTCGGCTCGGCCGGCCTTACAGACGGCCCGGGCTCGGGCGGTCGCACGGGTGGAGCCGGGGCAGCGGCTTCGCGGGGCGTGACGTCGATCGAGTTGAGATCGCGAGCAATGCTCGAACCCTTCGCGGCGATACCGGATTCCGTTCCCGCGCCAAGGATTCCTTCGCCGGCACGTGCCATATTGCTTTCGGCGCGAGCCGCTTGCGCGGCTTCATCGGCGAACCGGCCAGCTTCCGCGCCGGCCTTGACTTCGCCAGCGCCCGGAATCAGAAACTGCGCGATGGTGCCGGCGACATAGCCCGGTCCACGCAACGGATGATCGCCGCCCCAGTCCTTGGCATCAACCAGGCCTTTGGCCATATCAATCTTCTGATCGATGAAGCCCTTCGGGTCGTGGCCAAACATGGCGCCCTGCGTAACAGGATTACCCTCAGCCACAAGCTTGCCGAGCTCTTCCGGGTGGGTCGCCAGCTGCCCCAAACCTCCGACGCCTTCGAGAACGCTCTTCAAAGCGCCCTCGGAGAAGTCGAGTTGACCGTTAACTATGGTGGCCGCGGCGTTGCCGACACGATTGCCCAGGAAATGGGTGAATTCTTTGCGTGTCCAGTCCTCCAATTTGTTTGTCAGAGTGTCCAGCTCGTTCGTCGCTGTCTGAAACAACGACACGCCGGCGCTGGCCTCACCGTGGAGAGTATGGAGAATTTCCTTGATGTCGTTGGCGACCTGCTTGATATCGTCCATCGGGTTGTGGCCAGTGAGAATGCTGCCCACCTCTTTGAGAATTCCCGATGCGCTCAGTCGGTGCAGCAAGTCACGGATGGCTTCTTGCGAGGCCTCGACCTCGCCGGCGAATGAATCCAGCGACGCCGCGATCGACTCGCACTGGCTGCCCAAACCCTGTACGCCAGAACTCAATTCCGCCACTGCACCGGTGATTTTCGCGAGCTCGGGAATTTCATGGCCAGTCAGGTCGGCAGCGCCCGCACTGATTGATTCGGTAACACCGGTTACCGCCGAGCCGAATGTACGCCATGCCGATGCCGCCGCTCTTAGCGTTGCAGGGTTACCGTCTGGCCACGGGCTGCCGACAAACTGGCGGACCACCGCCCACAACATCGGTTCACCGACAGCGGGCCCGAATGGATTGGGCATCGTCGGACCCGAAAACTGAGGTGGTTCAGCTGGTTTCGGTACTGATGGCTCGCCGCCGCCGATGGTCGACGCCGCTTCGCTGTGGGCGTAGTTGGACGCGGTGACTTCGATTCCGTATCCCACTTTGCGGCAAGCGTTTACCGCTGCCTCGGCCGCCGAGAACAACGCCTGACCACTCTGCCGGTAATTTAAGGCGAACGCCTTACCAGCATTGTCATCGCCACACATCTGTCCCGACGATGACAACGCAGACTCGAGCGCTTGCACCGCAGCCGCCAAGGCGTCGGCCTTTGCCCCAAGATTCCTGCCGTCCCCGGCGAGGCGCGGCGGATCGACGTCAAGTCCACCCACGCGACGTCAACCCCAGTTGAGCGAATTCGTTTGTATCGCACCCCGATAATTTTCATGCGCGGCCACAGCGATACGGCGAAGATCCGCTAACGCCTGACGCATCTCCTGCGCGCCTTCAGACCACCGCTGTGCTGCCGCAGCCTGCGCCTGCCCGCCTGAACCGTCCCACGCATTACCCAACGACTTCTGCGCAGCTGTCACCTGAGCCAGCCTGTCTTCCAGGTGCTGCTCGAACTCCGACATCCGGTCCGCGGCCGATAACAACGCGGCCGGATCAACCCGAAACGCACCCATGACTACACCCCCGCAGCATCGATGCCCGAGGCACCCNGCTGTCACCTGAGCCAGCCTGTCTTCCAGGTGCTGCTCGAACTCCGACATCCGGTCCGCGGCCGATAACAACGCGGCCGGATCAACCCGAAACGCACCCATGACTACACCCCCGCAGCATCGATGCCTGAGGCACCCGCACGATCGGTCTGCGAATACCGCGAGGCAGCATCCGCCAACAACGTCGACATCACAGTCAACCCCTGCAACACTTTCGACGCACCCTCATGCCATTCGCGCCAGACCGCCTCAAACGCCGATGACGCCTCCCCCCGCCAGGCGCCGCCCAGCAAACTTCCGACCTCGTCGTCGATGGACCCCAGACCCGCCCGTAACTCTTGCGCGACTGCATCGAATTCACCGGAGGCATGCGTCAACGCCTCCGGGGTCACCTGTAGATCTGCCATCGCGCACCTCCTACAAAGGGACGACCATAAACGCTACCTCAACGGCGAAGCCCCAAATGACACTAATTTGGGTGGCTGGATCGGCAAACTGCGTGCAGCGATTCGCGAAATGTCAATAGGTTTAATATCTGATACCTGGCTGCCCGGTGAAGAGCACCCAGCATGCATGAGCCGTTGCGACAGCGCCTGCGGGCAACGCCGCAACTCACCCCGGCAGGACGGGCACAGCGCCGGCCACCATGAACGGCTGCACGGGGAGCCAGCCTTGCGGGCCTTCGGCACCAGACCCCGATAGCTGCAACACCCCGCGGGGATCGGCGACGTAGACCGTCGACGGGTTGGCGGCGATCGTCGAGACCGGAAGCTGCAGATTGCCGCTTGGCGCATCGGAATTCACCCCGTCGATGTTCACGTACGACACCGGGTGCTGGGCGTCGGTGCGGCTGACCGTCAGGTCATCGCCGGTGCGCCACGACAGCGAAACGACTGAGGAGCCGAGCCCGAAGCCCAGCCGTCGCGGATAGGTCAGCGCGAATTGACCGGCCTGGGTCTGCTCGACGCTGGCGATGATCACTTGCCCCTCGATAACCATCGCTGCGCGGGTTCCATCCCGCGACAACTGCAATTCGCGGATCACTCCCGGAAAGTGGCTTGACACCGCGGCGGAGTCCACTGGCATACGGGCCGGTTGCCCCGAGGCTGTCTCCTGAATCGTGCGCAGCACGATGTTGCCGTCGGCCACGACCCACACCGCATCGTCCAGCGACCAGGTGGGCCGCGAAAGACTATGTCCGTCAGCAGCTTGCATCGCCTCACCGCCGAGATCGCCGATCCACAACGAGGCCGCAGCATCGGGAGCACCCGGTCGCAGCGTCACCACCGACGCCACGCGGTGCCCAGTGCGCGACAGCGCCGCCGCCGTCTGATTCGTCGGCCGCCCGAAGGCGCCGGGGACCGGATTCGAGCGTTGCCCGTCCAGGGCGACCAGCCCACCACCTATCAGTGCGTGCACACCCGCCGCGGCGCCTTGGTCCACGCCGGGATCGGTCGCGGCAACGTCGGAGGTGTTCCATCCGGCAGCGAACCGGTCGTCGAGCGCAGCGCCGTCAGCATGAATCACATACGGGCCCTTGATGTCCTCGCGCGCNCCACCCGCCGCGGCGCCTTGGTCCACGCCGGGATCGGTCGCGGCAACGTCGGAGGTGTTCCATCCGGCAGCGAACCGGTCGTCGAGCGCAGCGCCGTCAGCATGAATCACATACGGGCCCTTGATGTCCGCGCGCGCCAAAGTCCAAATGATCTGCGCGGCAAGCAGTTGCCGACTGTGTGGGTCGGCGATGGTGAGCCGCTCCAAATCGATACGCGCCCCGTTGTAGCCGCGGCCTATTCCGCTCTTGCCGCCGTCGGCGCGGGTGACCGGCCCGTGCAGCCGTAATGGCGGGCCGAGCATATTGTGGACGGATTTTGCTATCTCCGGACGCGGACCGGCGATCAGCTTGGACACCAACTCGGTGGCCAGCTGGTCGGGATCGGACACCGCGACATAACGGGGATCCGGTACGACCGTCCTTCCGGTCGGATCCGCGAAGTACAGCGTGTGGCGTTTGTAGGTGGACTGAAACTGCTGCCAGTCCAAGAACACTCCGTTGGGCAGCCGGTCGATACGCCAGCCGCCGGAGGTTTTGACCAACTCGATTGGGCCCGGATCGGGCAGCTTTCCCTCCGCGGTTTCGAACACCCCCATATCCGAAAGCGAACCGAGGATGTCGGCCTGCATCGACACCGAGACCCGGTCGGTGCTACGGGTTTCCACGAACACCACATGGTCGATCAACAGTGCGCTACCGGCATCGTCCCACGCGTTGGACGCCTTTTGGGTGAGGAATTGGCGCGCAGCCAAGTGTCGGTTCGCCGGATCGGCGGTAGCCTTGAGGAATTCGCGCAGCAGTAGGGCGGGATCCATTCCCGGGGTCGGCTTGGGCAGGGTCGACGGGGCCGGGCGCTCGACGGTGCCGATGGCTTGTGGCGCCGACGTGCTCGGCCCCCCCGCGCAGCCTGCCAGCAAAGTAGCCACGCCGACCAGCAGGGCGGCAAGCCGCCGCATCACGCACCCCTCTCGGCGTGCTCGCGCTGCCGAGGCGGACGCTCTTGGTCCTCACGCTCAATCGGTTTCATCGGCAACGGGCTTGTGGTGACCTTGTGGCCGCGCACCAGTGGGAGCGTCAGCCGGAAACACGCACCCTTGCCGGGCTCGCCCCAGGCCTCCAACCGACCCTGGTGCAGACGGGCGTCTTCGACGCTGATGGCCAAACCCAGCCCGGTCCCGCCCGAACGGCGCACCCGCGACGGGTCCGAGCGCCAGAACCGGCTGAACACCAGCTTCTCCTCGCCCGGGCGCAATCCGACCCCGTAGTCGCGGACCGTGACCGCGACGGTGTCCTCGTCGGCTGCCATCCGGATCCGCACGGGCTTGTGCTCGGCGTGATCGATGGCGTTGGCGATGAGGTTGCGCAGGATGCGTTCGACGCGGCGGGCGTCGACCTCGGCGATCACCTCCTCGGGTGGCAGGTCGACGATCAGTTTGACCCCCGCATCCTCGGCCAAATGGCCAACACTGCCCAACGCGCTGTTGACGGTGGACCGCAAATCGACCGCCTCGACCGATAGCTCGGCCACCCCGGCGTCGTGGCGGGAGATCTCCAGCAGATCGTTGAGCAAGCTTTCGAACCGGTCCAGTTCGTTGACCATCAACTCGGTGGAGCGCTGCAGCGCCGGATCCAGGTCGGCGCTGTGGTCGTAGATCAGGTCGGCGGCCATCCGCACCGTAGTCAGCGGCGTGCGGAGCTCATGGCTGACGTCGGAGGTGAACCGGCGCTGCAGGTTGCCGAACTCCTCGAGCTGGGTGATCTGACGGGACAGGCTTTCGGCCATGTCGTTGAACGACACCGCCAATCGCGCCATGTCGTCTTCACCGCGCACCGGCATCCGCTCGGACAGGTGACCCTCGGCGAATCGTTCCGCCGTTCGCGCCGCCGTGCGCACCGGGCCCACCACCTGCCGCGACACCAACAATGCGATACCGGCCAGCAGCACCAACAACACCAGCCCGCCGGTGGCCATCGTGCCGCGCACCAGCGAGATCGTGCTCTGCTCGTTGCCGAGCGGGAAGATCAGGTACAGCTCCAAGTTGGTCACCCGCGACGAAGTCGGACTGCCGATCACCAGCGCCGGTCCCGCGAAGCCGTCGGTGTTGACGGTCGCGTACTGATAGGCCACCTGCCCGGCCTTGACGAATTCGCGCAGCGCGCCCGGCACTTGGTCGACCGGCCCGGCCGAGGCCGCGGGTCGTGGGCCATAACCCGGCACTACCAGCACCGCATCAAAGGCATCGGCCAGGCCGGCGCCGGGGGTGGGATCGGTTTTCGACGTCAGCGTGTTGCGGGCGAGCTGCAGGCTGCTTTCCAGCGAGCGCGCCTCCTCGCCGCTGACGATCCCGCTGACGGTTGTGCGGGCTCGGTCGATCTGCTCGGTGGCCGCACGCACTTTGACATCAAGCACGCGGTTGGTGACCTGGCTGGTCAGCACGAAGCCAAGCACCATGATCACCGCGAGAGACATTCCGAGGGTCAGCGCCACCACCCTCAGTTGCAGCGACCGGCGCCAGGCCACGCCCACGGCCCGACTCAACGCACTCATACCGAGCAGTGGTGGGGACCGCCGGCGAATGCGTCGCCGCGAGCCCCAAATCACAGACGATCACCCCATATCACGGGGGTCCGGCCTTGTATCCCACTCCTCGAACGGTCAGCACAACTGTCGGGTTCTCCGGGTCTTTCTCGACCTTGGCGCGCAAACGTTGGACGTGCACGTTCACCAAGCGGGTGTCCGCCGGGTGACGGTAACCCCACACCTGTTCGAGCAGCACATCACGAGTAAACACCTGGCGTGGTTTGCGTGCCAGCGCGACCAGCAGGTCGAATTCCAGCGGCGTCAGCGAAATCTGTTCGCCGTTGCGCGTCACCTTGTGAGCCGGGACGTCGATGTCGACGTCGGCGATGGACAACATCTCGGCGGGCTCGTCTTCGTTGCGCCGCAGCCGTGCGCGAACCCGCGCGACCAGCTCCTTGGGCTTGAACGGCTTCATGATGTAGTCATCGGCGCCGGACTCCAGGCCGAGCACCACGTCGACGGTGTCGGTCTTGGCGGTCAGCATGACGATGGGTACGCCGGAGTCGGCGCGCAGCACTCGGCACACGTCGATGCCATTCATGCCGGGCAGCATCAGGTCGAGCAGCACCAGATCGGGGCGCAACTCGCGCACTGCGGTGAGCGCCTGCGTGCCGTCACCGATGACCGCGGTATCGAAACCTTCCCCGCGCAGCACGATGGTGAGCATCTCGGCGAGCGAAGCGTCGTCGTCGACGACGAGAATCCTTTGCCTCATGGTGTCCATGGTGTCACCTGTTCACGACAAAACTCAGCTACTGCACCCGCGTTTCGTTCAGATCAGCGGGCAATCAGCCGGTCGGCGAGGTCAGCGGGGCTGACGTCCGCGTCGACCACCAGCCACGGGCCGCCCCAGCCGGCGGCCGCCAAACCGGCGTACACCGCTCCGGTTCGCCGCTGGAGATCATCGTCGCGCTCATAGGTGTCGCGGGCCCGACCCGCCTCCTGGCGGGCCCGCTGACGGGCCCGCCGGCTAGCCAGTTCAGCTGAAACCTTCAGCAGCACTTGCCAATCCGGCACAGGTAGCCCTAACCGCCGGTATTCCATCTCATACACCCAGGCCACTACCTCCCCGTCCGCGTCCTGGTGCAGACGGGCCGCGCTGTAGGCGGCGTTGGAGGCCACGTAGCGATCCAGGATCACCACATCGTGGTCGCGGCACAGTGCCTCAATGTGCTCGACGGCACCGGCACGGTCCAGCGCGAACAGGATCGCCATCGCATACACCGACGACGCGAGGTCACCGTGCTGGCCGTGCAACGCCTCATGCGCGACATCGGCGGGCACCGACTGCCCATAGCGCGGGAACGCGCACGTCGCCACCGATTTGCCGGTCGCCTCGAAGGCATCGCGCAGGCCGGCTGACAATGTCCGTTTGCCGGCGCCGTCGACACCTTCAACCGCGATCAGCACGGCGCGCCTTCCGACGATGGGGCCGGAATGGCCGAAGAAGCAGGGAGGCCATCGAGGCCGAGCCTATCGCCGAACCGCGGCCTGCCTGGTATTTAGCTTGCTAGCCGCCCCATTTGGCGGCTTCGGCTTGGTCGCGGGCCAGCATCGCGGTGGTGTTGGTCTCATGGGTGCCCGCCATGGCGTGATAAGCCCGCACCAAATCGGCCATCGCCTGATTCCACTGCGCCTGCCAGGCCTGATACGTCATCCCGGTATCGCCTTGCCAAGCCCCCGACAACGCCGCCTGCTCACTGGCGATATCGGCACCCAACCCCTGCAAGGTCGCCGCATACCCGGCCATATCCGCCGCATGCGCCAGCATCGCCGGATAGTTGTACATAATCTGCGACATCACTAAACCCCTCTTCCCTTAAAACCCGGTGTAGCTCGACGCCGCCGCCGCATCGGCCGCCACATACGTGCCCGCGGCATCCCCCAAATTGGCCTGCGCAATATCCAGCAACGCATTCACCTTCGCCGCCGCCTCCACAAACCGGGCATGCGCACCCTGAAACGCCGCCGCCGACTCCCCCACATGAAACGCCTGCGCCGACACCGCCTCCTGCTCGGCCTGCCCAATCGTCGAACGCATCAACCCCGCCTTAGCCGCAAACGCCGACTGCGACGCCACCAACTGCGGAATATGCGCATCCAACATGCTCATCCGACTCCCCTTTCCTCACCATCCCAACTGCCCGGCAGCATCGGCACACCCGGCCCCACACCAAACTCATCACCAGCCAACCTCGCCAACCCCACCGCCACCGGCCCACGACCGTTCCCACTAAACCCCAACGACCCCGCCCCCGCATCCGAAGCAACAGAAGTGGCGGGTGGCGTCTGGTCGTGCGCTTCGTCGACGACCGGCTCGAGATCCATGTATTCGTAACGGTGCGATCGGTCTTTGGCCCCAGCGCGGCGCCGGCCGAGGCGCTTTCGCCCGCGCGCCGGCGCCGCCGCGGGCGAGGCGGCAGCTGCGTCATCCGACGCCGAATCCGCAGACCGATCGCGCGCCCGGCTGCTGGCGCTGCGCGAAGCTGACCGGCCCACCGCGCTGGCCGCGTAAAAACCGTCGGTCATCGCGGTGCTCGGCCCGAAGCCAACTCCGGGCCCCCCTGCCGGCGGTCCCCCGCCGGTTGCTGCGGCCGAGCCGGGCACCGCCGCACTGCCGGTCGTCGGGGCATGCGTGACGCCGGTCGCGGCACTGCTGGCACCCAGCGTTGACGGTGCCGGTGTGGCCGCCGCGGGTGCGGGACCGGCTGGGGCCGGCACGGCGGCCGACGGCGCAACCTCCACGCCGGCGACTCCGGCAACCCCCGCAACTCCGGCCAGCCCGGCAACCATCGCGCTGCCGACCGCGGGCACGACGGCCATCAACAGCGCCGGGGCTGCCTGAACGAGGGGCCAAAACAGGATCATCGTGTGAAAAACCGTCCAGGCCATCGCGCTGGCCAAAGTTGGTGTCATTCCGGGGATTTGCTCCAGCGCCGAGCTGAGACCGCTGGTGAATGCCACTGCGTCGATGGGCCAACCATTGGGGTAGAGCAGCTCGCCGAGGGGCCACGCGAAATTGTGGGTGTACTCCGAGAGCAGTGCGGCTAGCTGGTCCTGCCACGACGAACCCGCGCCGGGGGCTGATTGCGTTGCCGCAGCCCGAGTTTCACCACCTGGCGCCACAATCTGCGGTGCCGGGTCGGTCGGTGTGACGGCAGCCAGAGCGGATCCGGCGACACCTTGGTAGGTGCTCATCGTCTCGGCCGCCTGGATCCACATCCGCACGTAGTCGGCCTCGTTCAGCGCGATCGGGATGGTGTTGATCCCGAAGAAGTTCGTGGCCACCAACACACCGTGAATGGCGTGGTTGGCAGCAAGTTCCGCCAGTGTCGGCATGGTGGCCAGGGCAGAGGTATACGCGCTCGCCGCCGTCTCGTGCATCGTCGCCGCCACCGCGCTTTTCTCGGCACTGTCGAGCAACCACGCCAGGTACGGGCCATGCGCGGCCACATAGCGATCAGCGGTCGGACCCTGCCACGGCCCCGCTTGCACCGCGCCCAACACCGCGCTGAGTTCGTCTGCTGCCGAGGTGTATTCAGCGCTCAGAGATGACCATTCACCGGCGGCGGCCAGCAAGGGGCCGGGTCCTGGCCCGCTGCTCAGCAGTGCTGAGTGGACTTCGGGCGGCGACGCCATCCAGACCGGCGCCGTCACCGGCCGACTCGCAGGGACACAAGAAACCTCTTTCGGCAATCGCGGGTTGCATTCCCACAGTGGTCGGAAGGCGGCACGGTTTAGTTCCAACCGAGGTCTTCTCGCGGCGACCCGCAGCCCGGCTGTTGCTCGACGGCAGGGATGCGCGACGATACAGGCATGCGGTGTGAAGTTGTGCGGGAAGCCCTGTCGGCGCGGTTGGACGGCGAACGTCCGCAGGTGTCGACACAGCGGGTCGATGCCCATCTGGGTTCTTGCAGCGATTGTCGAGCCTGGCTGATCGGGGTGGCGGCGCAAACCCGCTGGCTGTCCACCGCTGAGGTGGCGCAGGGTCCGGATTTGGTCGAAAAGATCCTGGCCACCGCCGGCGTCGCATCGGTCGCCCCGTCTCGGCGCTGGCTGCGGGATCTGGTTTTCGACTACCGCCGGGTGGGTCTGATTGTCGTCGGTGTGGTCCAGGTCGCCCTGGCGCTGGCCCAGATCGTCGGCGTCGACTTCGGTCTGGTGTCCCATCACGGGCATGGAACCGCAACCGGGGCGCACTTGCTGCACGAGTCCACGGCGTGGTTCCTCGCGTTGGGCGTGGCGATGATTGCCGCCGGCATCTGGACCACCGCGGCGGTGGGTGTGGCCGCGATCGCCGGCGCCTTCGGGTTGGTGTTGATCGGGTACGTGGCCGCCGACGCCTACAGCGGCCAGGTGACCGCGGTGCGCATCGCCAGCCACCTGCCGGTGCTGGTGGGCATGGTGTTCGCAGTGCTGGTCGCCCGGGACCGGGCCGGCTCGTCGAAGCCCCGCGCCACCGACGACGGCGATGCCCGTGACATCGTGTTGACCACCGACGTTCCCGGGATTCGACGGCGTCCCCACCTGCGGCCGATCAACCGTTCCGCGGCCTGATCAACTACGACAGAGCGTCGTATTAAGGTGGGTGGTCGTGACCGCGCGTAGCGACGACGAGGCCGTTACTGCGCTGGCTCTGGCCGCCGGCGACGGAAACCCCCGGGCGCTGGAGAAGTTCATCAAGGCCACCCAGCAAGACGTGTGGCGATTCGTCGCCTACCTCTCGGATGTGGCCAGCGCCGACGACCTCACCCAGGAGACCTTCTTGCGGGCGATCGGCGCGATCGGCCGATTCTCGGGACGCTCGAGCGCGCGGACCTGGCTGCTGGCCATCGCGCGTCGCGTCGTCGTCGACCACGTCCGTCACCTGCAGTCACGCCCGCGCACCGCGCACGGTGCCGATCCCGAACAGCTGCTCAACCGCGACCGTCCCGATCGCGGATTCGAAGACGTCGTCGAGGTGACGACGATGATCGCCGACCTCACCGCCGACCAGCGGGAGGCGCTGCTGCTCACCCAGCTGCTCGGCCTGTCCTACGCCGACGCGGCGGCGGTCTGCGGCTGCCCGGTGGGCACGATCCGGTCCCGCGTCGCGCGTGCCCGCAGCGCGCTGCTGGCCGGGCTCGACCGCGACGACTTGACCGGCTAAGCCGGAACGCCGCTGTCAGTAGCGGTAGTGGTCCGGCTTGTAGGGGCCCTCGACGTCGACGCCGATGTACTCGGCCTGGTCCTTGGTCAGCTTGGTCAGCTTGCCGCCGAGCGCCTCGACGTGGATGCGGGCCACCTTCTCGTCGAGATGCTTGGGCAGCCGGTACACCTCGTTGTCGTACTCGTCGTTCTTGGTCCACAGCTCGATCTGGGCGATCACCTGGTTGGAGAAGCTGTTGCTCATCACGAACGACGGGTGACCGGTGGCGTTACCGAGGTTGAGCAGCCGGCCCTCGGAGAGCACGATGATCGATTTGCCGGTGTCGGGGAAGGTCCACAGGTCGACCTGCGGCCGAATGTTCACCTTGGTCGCCCCGGACCGCTCCAGGGCGGCCATCTGGATCTCGTTGTCGAAGTGCCCGATGTTGCCCAAGACCGCATGGTCTTTCATCGCCTTCATGTGCTCGAGCGTGATGATGTCCTTGTTGCCGGTGGCGGTGATGACGATGTCCGCCTCGCCGATGACGTCGTCGACCGTCTGGACGTCGTAACCCTCCATCAGGGCCTGCAGCGCGTTGATCGGGTCGATCTCGGTGACCACGACGCGTGCGCCCTGGCCCTTGACCGACTCAGCGCAGCCCTTGCCGACGTCGCCATAGCCGCAGATCAGCACCTTCTTGCCGCCGATCAGCACGTCCGTGCCCCGGTTGATGCCGTCGATCAGGGAGTGCCGGCAGCCGTATTTGTTGTCGAACTTGGACTTGGTCACCGAGTCGTTGACGTTGATCGCCGGGAAGGCCAGGTCGCCGGCCGCGGCGAACTGGTAGAGCCGCAGCACCCCGGTGGTGGTCTCCTCGGTGACGCCCTTGACCGACTGGGAAATCTTTGTCCACTTGTCCTTTTCGGTCTCGAAGCGGCGCCGCAGCACGTCCAAGAAGACCTTCCACTCGGTGGGGTCGTCCTCCTCGGCGGGCGGCACCACGCCGGCCTTCTCGTATTGCGCGCCGCGCAGCACCATCATCGTGGCGTCACCGCCGTCGTCGAGGATCATGTTGGCCGGCTTGTCGGGGTCGGGCCAGGTCAGCGCCTGCTCGGCGGCCCACCAGTACTCCTCGAGCGTCTCACCCTTCCAGGCGAACACCGGCACGCCCTTGGGTTCCTCGGGGGTGCCGTGGCGGCCGACCACCACCGCGGCCGCAGCGTGGTCCTGAGTGGAAAAGATGTTGCAGGAGGCCCAGCGGACTTCGGCGCCGAGCTCGACGAGCGTTTCGATGAGCACCGCGGTCTGCACCGTCATGTGCAGCGAACCGGAGATCCGCGCCCCCTTGAGCGGCTGCACTTCGGCGTACTCGCGGCGCAGCGACATCAGCCCCGGCATTTCCTGCTCGGAGAGCTCGATGTCGCGGCGGCCGTAATCCGCCAACGACAGGTCAGCGACCTTGTATTCGATGCCGTTGCGGACGTCGGCGCGCAGTGCAGTTTCGGTGGTCGTCATGTGGGGACCCACTCCTCGTCGATCAACTAGTTAGCTTGCTTACGTTAGTCCCGACGCGGGATGCGGGCGATGCCGGGTCAGTCGGGTTCTGCTACCACCCTATTGTTCCGCTCCTCCTCGTGCCCACTGGCCGCATCGTCGCCGAACTCCCCGTAACGTTCCGCGGCCGGCGTCATCAGCCGTGCCAGGTCGGCCGCGACATCATGGTCGGCCTCCGGCGGCATCGACACATAGCTCATCGCCAGCCGCACGATCGCGCGCGCGAGGATCCCCGAATCCTGATCGCTGGCTTTGACCCAGCTTTCTTTGAACGTTTCCGTCAGCCGTTGTGAGCAGTGAGTGATGATCGGACCGCTGTCGGTGGTGATGAGCTGCAGCAGGTCGGGCTTGGCGACACCGCTCAGCAGCGAGATCACCAGCGGGTCGGCCGCCGACTCGGAAAAGAAGATCCGGAAGCCCTGCAGAAACGCTGCGTACACATCGCCGACGTTGGAGTCGATGGCTTCGGTGACCGCGTCCACCAGACGGTCGGCCAATCGCAGCGCGTAGCCCTGGGCCAGCCCTTGCCGCGACTTGAACTCGTTGTAGATGGTCTGGCGACTCACACCCGCGGCGCGGGCCACGTCGGCCAAGGTGATCGCAGACCAGTCGCGAGTCAGCAGTAGTTCGCGCATCGCGTCGAGCACCGAATCGCGCAACAGGACCCGTGACGCCTCGGCGTACGGGACGCGCTGCTTCACAGGGCCGAGACTAACGGGCATTTCTGCGCCACTCCTCATCACTTCGTTCTGCATCGTCGTCGGCGCTTATGAACGCGCGATCTCCACCATCTCGAAGTCCGACTTGGCCGCGCCGCAGTCCGGGCAGCTCCAGTCCTCGGGGATGTCTTCCCAGCGGGTGCCGGGGGCGATGCCGTCTTCCGGCCAGCCCTTGGCCTCGTCGTACTCGAAGCCGCACTGCACGCACACGAACAGTTTGTAGTCGTTCATTTGGTTGCCTCCTCCGTCTCGAAATCGACTTTCTCCCTGACGCCGCAGTCGGGGCAGCACCAATCGTCGGGAACTTCATGCCATGGCGTACCCGGCGGAAACCCCTCCCGCGCAACGCCTTTCGCTTCGTCGTACACGTAGTCGCAGACCGGGCAGCGGTAAGCGGCCATCATGCCGCCGCGCCGCAACGCGCCAGGATCTTCTCCCGCAGCCGCGGCTGCACGTTGACGCGGGTGATGTCACCGTCGTAGTGCTCCAGCACGCGGTGATCCATCAGCTTGCGCCACAGCGGCGGGATGTAGGTCAAGCCGATCAGCGAGGCGTAGCCACTCGGCAGGTTCGGTGCGCCGTCCATGCTGCGCAGCGTCTGATAGCGGCGAGTCGGGTTGGCGTGGTGGTCGCTATGCCGCTGGAGGTGATACAGGAACAGGTTGGTCACGATGTGGTCGGAGTTCCAGCTGTGCTCCGGCGTGCACCGCTCGTAGCGGCCGTTGGCCGTCTTTTGCCGCAGCAACCCATAGTGCTCGAGGTAGTTCACCGACTCCAGCAGCGAAAAACCGTAGACGGCTTGGATGATCAGGAACGGGATCAGCGCCGGACCGAACACCGCGATGAGCACCGCCCACAGCACCACCGTCATCGCCCAGGCGTTGAGCACGTCGTTGGACGGGTGCCACGGACTTTTGTTGAGCCGGCCCAATCGCTGGGCCTCCAGCCGCCATGCTGAGCGCAGGCCGCCAAAGACGCTGCGGGGCAAGAATTCCCAGAATGTCTCGCCGAAGCGAGCCGACGCCGGGTCTTCCGGGGTGGCGACCCGCACGTGGTGGCCGCGGTTGTGCTCGATGTAAAAGTGTCCATAGCCGGTCTGCGCCAGCGTGATCTTGGACAGCCAGCGCTCCAAACTGTCCTTCTTGTGGCCCAGCTCGTGGGCGGTGTTGATGCCGATGCCGCCCAGCGCCCCGACCGACAGCGCGAGACCGATCTTGGCCGGCCAGCTAAGCGGCCCCTCGAAGCCCAGCCAACTCAAGTTGGATGCGGTGAACAGATATGCGCCGAACACCACGCTGGCGTACTGGAACGGGATGTAGATGTAGGTGCAGTAGCGGTAGTACTTGTCGTTTTCCAACCGCTCCATCACCTCATCGGGCGGGTTCTGCCCGTCCGGGCCGTAACGCAGGTCCAGTAGCGGCAACACGACGTAGACCAGAATCGGCCCGATCCAGAACAGCACTTGCGATGCGGCCTGCCAGCCGAGCTGGTTCAAGCCCCACACCATGGGCAGGACCAGCATCAAAGCCGTCGGGGCGATCAGCCCGAGCAGCCACAGATAACGCTTCTTGTCGCGCCACTGCAAGATGTCCAGGTCTGTCGTGGTGGTCATGTCGCAACCTTCCTTGTGAATCACAACACCTTGGCGTTGGACAATACCGATGTTTGTGTCTGTTGTCTAGACATTGAATGGTGTTTTGTAAACTTCAGAGCCCGGCCGGGACCGCCGCCAGTGCTCGGATGGGTCAGGAGACGACTTCGCGGGCGGCCTGCTCGGTGCGCCGGTTGGCCAAGACAGAGTGCCGACGTCCGTAGCCCAGGTAGATCAGGATGCCGAGGACCATCCAGACGCCGAACCGGATCCAGGTGACGACGGTGAGGTTGAGCATCAGCCACAGGCACGCGCACACCGAAGCGATCGGCAGCAGCGGCACCCACGGTGCACGGAATCCGCGTGGTAGGTCCGGCCGGCTACGGCGCAAGACGATCACCCCGGCGGAAACCAGGACGAAGGCGAACAGCGTTCCGACGTTGACCATCTCCTCGAGCTTGTCCATCGGGAACATCGACGCCGCCACCGCCACCAACACGGCGACCAGCACCGTGATTCGCACCGGGGTGCCCCGCCTGCCGGTCTGAGCCAACGGCCGGGGTAGCAACCCGTCGCGTGACATCGCGAACAGCACCCGGCACTGCCCCAGCATCAGCACCATCACCACCGTGGTCAGGCCGGCCAGCGCCCCGACCGAGATGACACCGGACGCCCAGTGCACGCCATTCGCCTTGAACGCGGTGGCCAGGTTCGTGTGCCGACCGTCGGGGCTGGTTTTCAGGCTGGTGTAGGAAACCATGCCGGACAACACAATCGACACCGCGACGTAAAGCAACGTCACGATGCCCAGCGTGGCGAGAATCCCCCGGGGAATGTCGCGGTGCGGGTGCTTGGTCTCCTCGGCCATGGTGGCCACAATGTCGAATCCGATGAACGCGAAGAACACGATCGACGCTCCGGCCAGCACCCCGTACCACCCGTAATGGCTGGTGTGCGCACCGGTGATCATCGACAGCAGTGACTGGTCGAGGCCGCTGCCGGCGTGGTCGGTCTCGGGTGGCGGGATGAACGGTGAGTAGTTCGACGGCTTGATGTAAAACGCCCCGACGACCACCACCAGCACCACGACCGCCACCTTGATCGCCGTGACCACGGCGGAGAAGTGCGACGACAATTTGGTGCCGAGCGCGAGCAGTGTGGCCACCAGTGCGACGATGAACACCGCGCCCCAGTCGATGTGAATCGACTCGAAAGCGATTGTGCCATTGGGTAAATCCACCATCGTGTCCAGATAACTCGACCACCCCTTGGCCACCACGGCGGCGCCGATGGCCAGTTCGAGAACCAAGTTCCAGCCGATGGTCCAGGCCAACAGCTCGCCGAAAGTCGCATAGGCGAACGTGTAGGCGCTGCCTGCCACCGGCAGCGTGGAAGCAAACTCCGCGTAGCACAATGCCGCCAATCCGCAGGTGACTGCGGCGATCAAGAAGGAGATCCAGATCGCCGGCCCAGTGACGTCTCCGGCGGTCGCCGCGGTCACGGTGAAGATGCCGGCCCCGATGACCACCGACACTCCGAAGACCGCGAGATGCCACCAACTCAGGTCCCGGCGCAGCTGAGTACCCGGCTCGTCGGTGTCCGCGATGGACTGCTCGACCGACTTGGTGCGCCAACGACCAGCCATGATCCGGACAGTACCGAGTACCGTTGCCTGATGCGGGCGGAGCGCAAAACGCGTAACGCGGTTGTCATTGGAGCCGTCGGCGGCGCTCATCGCCCGCACCATCCGCCACAACATGCGACTGTGGCTCGGTGAACGCCGTCAGATGTGGCGCGACCGCCGCGGCGACGATGCGGAGCCCGCGGCGCGCGGAGGAGCGGGGCCATCGGATGTAGCACGGTCCAGGTCGGGCTCCAAGTAGATCACCCGAGCGGCGGGCACTTTCGCACGGATGTTGGCCTCCGCCGCATCGATGGTGGCCGCCACAGTGGTCAGGTCGAGATGCGGGTCTACCGCGATCTTGGCGCCCACCAACATCTCCTCGGGGCCAAGGTACTGGGTACGCAGATGGATCAGCCGGTCGACGTGCTCGGTGGCTTCCAACGCCGCGCGGATAGCCTTGGTTTGGGCAGCGGTCGCGCCCTCGCCGATCAGCAGGCTGTGCATCTCGACCATCAGGATGATCGCTATCGTGCCGAGCAGCAAGCCAATTCCGATGGTGCCAATGCCGTCCCAGACCGCGTTCCCGGTGGCCGTCGTCAAACCCACGCCGGCCAGTGCCAGCCCCAAGCCGACGAGCGCGCCGGTGTCTTCCAGCAGCACCACCGGCAGCTCGGGATTGCGGGAGTTGCGGATGAAACGCCACCAGCTGCCGCTGCCTTTGAGCGGTCGCGACTCGATGACCGCTGTTCGAAAACTGAACGTCTCCAACATGATTGCAACCACCAGAATGGTCAGCGCCACTGCGGGGGAGGTCAGCTCAACCGGGTGGGTGATCTTGTGGTAGCCCTCGTAGAGGGCGAACACCGCGCCAAGGGTGAACAGCACCAGCGCCACCACGAACGACCAGAAGTATCGGCTGCGGCCATAACCGAACGGGTGCAGGGCGTCGGCCTCTTTGCGTGCCGCCCGCTGTCCGAACAGCAACAGCGCCTGGTTGGACGTGTCGGCCACCGAGTGCACCGCTTCGGCCAGCATCGATGAGCTGCCGGTGATCACAAACCCGATGAACTTGGCGGCGGCGATGCCCGCGTTGGCGCCCAGCGCTGCCAGGATCGCACGGGTGCTGCCCGTTGCACTCACAGCCCGACGGTGGCCCGGAACAACTTGGTCGGCCGGTCGGCGTCCAGCCGGATCGGACCGTCGTCGGCGGCCACCCAGGCGGCCGCGCCACGCTCGAGTTTGAGCTTGCCCAGCTTCCCATGCACGGTGACAGTCCCCTCGAGGCACAACAGAACCTGCGGACCGTCGTGGCGCGATGGCGCGTCGACCTCGTGGCCGAGGTGATCACCGTCGAGAGTCAGCACACACGCCGCGAATTCCTCGGTCGGGGTGTCATAGACCACGGCGATCCCGTCGCGGTGCGTCGGCGGCCGCAGCTGCGCTTCGGTGGTGGGGGTGAAGTCCAGCACCCGCAGAAGTTCGGGCACGTCAACGTGTTTGGGCGTCAAGCCGCCTCGTAGCACGTTGTCGGAGTTGGCCATGATTTCCAGTGCGACACCACGCAGATAGGTGTGCAGGTTGCCCGCGGGCAAAAAGATGGCTTCGCCCGGCGCAAGGCTGATGCGGTTGAGCAGCAAGGCCGCCAGCACACCGGCATCGCCGGGATAGCGCTCACCGAGCTCCAGCACCGTTTTGGCCTCGGCGGCGAATTCCGTTGCACCAGAAGTGACATAGTTGATGGCGCCGTCGAGCACCGCGGGAACCAGCACGTCGATATCAGGCTGCGGGGCGGTGATCCAGGTGGTGAACAGTGCCCGCAGGCCGTCGGCATCGGACTGGTCGTCGAGCAAGTCGATGAACGGATCCAGGTCGGACACCGCCAACGCGCGCAGCAGCTCGATGGTGCGAGCAGCCGGACGGAACCCCGCCAGCGCCTCGAACGGCTGCAATGCCACCAACAGTTCAGGCTTGTGGCTGGTGTCGCGATAGTTGCGCACCGGTGACGTCACCGGGATGCCAAGCCTTTCCTCGCGCCGGTAGCCCTCGGCGGCCTGCTCAGCACTCGGATGCGCCTGCAACGACAACGGCTCGTCGGCGGCGAGAACCTTGACCAGGAATGGCAGCGAATCACCGAACCGGGCGCGGACAGCGGAGCCGAGCTGACCTTCCGGGTCGGCGGCCAGCACGTGCAGCAGCGACGCCTTCCCGTGCTCGGTCTCCAACCAGGCGGGGTCACCCGGATGCGCGCCGAACCATAGTTCCGCCTCGGGGTGCGCTGCCGGCACCGGGCGCCCGGTGAACTCGGCGATGGCGGTACGCGAGCCCCATGCGTACGTCCGTATGGCTCCGTGTAGCAGTTCCACGCTTCCTTATGTACCCCTCGAGTCAGCTATCCCTGCACCAGTCGCAAGTAAACAGCGGTCATCTCCAGCCGGACAGCCAATATAGCCAGCTGCTGCTCAGCCCGCTGTGCGCCGACCTGACCGGCGGGGCCGACCGTGATGTCCGGTACGTCCTCGGCGCCGACGATATCGACATCGTCGAGCGAAGCAACTCGGGCCGCCACCACCGTCCGCTCGGCGGCCAGCGTCAATGCCAGCACCCGTAGCCGCGGGGGTAGCGGACCGTCGATCTGCTCGTCGTGAAACAGCGCCTCCGCCGAATCCGCAAATTCCGCCGAGCCTCCGGCCCGCAGCGCGGTCAGCGCGTCCGCCAATCCGGTAGCGGCGACCACCTGGTGTCCGAGTCGCAGCATCGCCGACGATCCGTGCCGTGCCAGTGCAAGCGTCGCTGCACAGTCACCGGCCAACGCGACGGCACGTCCCGACATTCGCTCGGCCAGCGATTTGGCCGGGTTGGTGAACACCTCGCGCCCGGCGCTGTTGCGCAGCGCCTCGGCGTCCAGCTCGTCGGCCAGCACCGCCAGGTCCATCCGCACCTTCGGGTCCAGGCTTCCCAGCACGCCCACCCCGGCGGCCAGGTAGCGACACAACCCGAACTCGTCGGGCACGCGTATCCGCGGCTCCAACACCGCTGCCCGCCCGGCCGCGACATCGCGCAGCGGTCCCTCATACGGCGCCGCGACGACCACTCGCGCACCACGGCGCACCCCGGCGGCGGCGGCGTCGACCAGAGCGGGATCGCCCGGGTCGTCGCCGGCGACGACCAGCACGTCCAGCGGGCCGACCCAGGGCGGCGCCCCCGCCGCGACGACGATCGGTTGGGCAGTCGACCCGCCCAGCGTGGCGGCGAGCATGCTGCCGGCCGTCTCGGCCGGGCCGCGCCCCGCCACCCAAATCACGGTGCGGGGCCGCTCGTCACCGCCCACCGGATCGAGTGCCCCTTCGTCGAGGGCGGCGGCGGTGGCGCGCACCTGCGCGCCGGCCATCGACGCGACCCGCAGCAACCCGTCCCGGTCTGCGTCGATCAACCGATCGGTGTCATCGAGGTCGATGGTGATGTGGGTGGCGTTCACGGCGTTGCCATTTCGGCGGTGAGTTGAGCGCTGATGAGTTGCACTACTGCGTCGACGTCCTCGGTGCAGCGGCCCTCCACGTTGAGCCGCAGCAACGGCTCGGTGTTGGAGCTGCGCAGGTTGAACCAGCTGCCGTCGTCGAGTTCGACCGTCACCCCGTCCAGGTGATCGATGGAGTGAATGCGGCTGCCGAACGACTTGAGCACCGCCTCGGTGGCCGCGGCCGCGTCGGCGACGGTGAAGTTGATCTCGCCGGAGGACTCATAGCGTTGGTAGTCGGCGGTGAGCTCCGACAGCGGCCGCTGCTGTTCGCCCAGCGCGGCCAGCACGTACAGCGCCGCCAGCATCCCGGAATCGGCGCCCCAGAAGTCGCGGAAGTAGTAGTGCGCGGAGTGTTCGCCGCCGAAGATGGCGCCGGTGTCGGCCATCAGCGCCTTGATGTAGGAGTGCCCGACGCGGGAGCGCACCGGGGTACCGCCACGCTCGACGACCAGTTCCGGCACCGCGCGGGAGGTGATCAGGTTGTGGATGACGGTCGCGCCGATTTCCCTTTGCAGTTCGCGCGCGGCGACCAGGGCGGTCACCGTCGACGGCGAGACCGGCTGGCCACGCTCGTCGACGACGAAGCAGCGATCGGCGTCTCCGTCGAAGGCCAGCCCGATGTCGGCACCCGTGTCGCGGACATAGGCCTGCAGATCGGTGAGGTTCGCCGGGTCCAGTGGGTTGGCCTCGTGGTTGGGGAACGAGCCGTCGAGCTCGAAGTACAGCGGCAGCAAGGTGATCGACTCGATGTCGCCGAACACCGCCGGCGCGGTGTGGCCGGCCATCCCGTTGCCGGCATCGACGGCCACTTTCAACGGACGCCACCCGGCGGTGTTGACCAGCGACCGCAAGAAGGCGCCGTAGTCGGCCAGGACATCCTGATCCGCGATGTGCCCGGCCGGCCCGTCGTAGGCGGGCACACCCGCGACGAGCTCGTCGCGGATGGTGCGCAGGCCGGTGTCCGCCCCCACCGGTTTGGCGCCCGCCCGGCACATTTTGATGCCGTTGTAGGCGGCCGGGTTGTGGCTCGCGGTGAACATCGCGCCGGGGCAATCCAGCAGGCCTGACGCGAAGTAGAGCTGGTCGGTCGAGGCCAGCCCGATGCGAACCACGTCGAGACCCTGACCGGTGACACCGGTCGCGAAGGCTGCCGCCAGCGACGGCGAACTGTCCCGCATGTCGTGCCCGATGGCGACGCGGCGTGCGCCGTCCTCACGCATCAGCCGTGCGAACGCCGCGCCGACATCCTTGGCGAAGGGCTCGTCGATTTCCGAGCCGACCAGGCCTCGCACGTCATAAGCCTTGATCACACGGTTGACAGCCGCGGCGGGCCGAGTCATGACAAAAGCTCCTGACGATTGGGACTCTTGGCCGTCAGCCTATCTGTTTTGGCCCGTCCCGCTGGCACGGAATTGTCCGTGACTCAGCGGGATCGGGCAGCTTCACAGATTCACGGGACCAACGCCGCGCCCAACGCCTCGGCGATCTGCTCGGGCAGGAAGGTCACCAACCCGGGGATCAGGCCGTCGAACGGCCCGGCAATGATGTCGGCCACATCGAAGTCGCCGAGACCCAGATCGGACAACAGGCCGTCTAGCGACAGGTCGCCCAGCCCGATGTCGTCCAACAGGCCGTTGAGGGTCAGGTCGTCCAGACCCACGCCGGACAACAACCCGTTCAGCGTGAGGTCGCCAAGACCCACGCCGTCCAGCAGGTCTGGCAGGGTCAGGCTGTCCAGGTCCAGGCGGGTAAGCAGCTGGCCCAGCGTCACAGTGTCGATGCCCAAGTGGTCAAGGACCAGGGGAAGCGGCCAGGTGCCGACTCCCAGGAGTGTTAGCACGTCGGTTACGTGCAGGTTGTTTTGCCCGATGTTGTCAATCAGGTCGCCCAAGGTCAGGTCGCCAGAAGGCAGGTTGCCGAGCAGATCGCCCAGGGTCACGTCGTCCAACCCCAAATTTCTGAGCAGCTGCGGCACGCCCGAAGTGATGCCGCCCAGCCCCAGGTCATCGAGCAGACTGGCCACGCTCACATCGTCGAGCCCGAGATTGTTCATCATCTTGAGGATGGTGAAGTCATCGAGGTTCAGATCATGGATGGCCTCGTCCAGCGACTTGTCGGGAACAAGGCCACCCAGCTCAATGTCGCCGATGATCTCGCTCACGCAGACGTCGATGACGGGCGCGCACTTGTCGAGATCAAACAGGTCCAGCACGTCGCCCACGTCCAGGTCGCCCAGGCCCACGGCGTCGAAGAAGGGGCCTAGCCCCATATGGCCGATGCCCAAGGCGTCGACCACGTTGGTCAGGTTGATGCCGCCCAGGCCAAAGGCCGAGACCACATCCGGCAGTGTCACACCGCCAAGCCCGGCAGCGGAGAGCAGATCGGGCAGGGTGACGTTGGTGAGCCCAAGGTTGTCAAGCAGCCTGGGCAGATCCAGGTTTAACCCGAAAATAGGGACCAGCTGGCTCAGCGTCAGATCGCCGACCCCCAAATCGTCGAGCAGACCACCCACGGTGACACCGCCGATCACGCTGGTAAATAGATCGTTCAGAGTGGTGTCGTCGAGCCCGACACCGGTGATCAGTTCGCCCAGCGTCAAGTCGTTCAGGCCCACGCCGGACAGCAACTCGTCGAGGTCCAGGCCGCCGAGGCCGACGTCGCCGAGCAGATCGGTCAGCGACAGACCACCCAGTCCCACACTGGACAGCAACCCATTCAGACTCAGGTCGCCCACGCCGATGTTGGACAACAGATCGGTCAGGCCCACGTCACCCAGGCCCAGGATGTCCAGCACAGAGCCCAGTTCCAATGTGGCGTCGAGGTTTTGCTCGGGCACGAGCAGTCCGTTGAACAGCGGGATGTTGGCCAGGCCGAGGATGTCGAGGCCGTCCTTGCCGTTGAGGAGGGCGTCGAGCAGGCTGGCCGGAGCGCCGAACAGCGCGGCGAGCCCCGCCTCCGGACTGGTCGGCGTCAAGATTTCCTGGCTCAGCTCATTGATCTCGTTGATGACGGTGACCACCGGACCCAGCAGCCCGACCAGCAGGGTGAGCGGTGTCGACAGCTCGACGGAAACCTGCGCCGGCAGCGGGAAGAATTCAGCGCTGATGTCAGGCAGCAAAGTGGTGAGCACGTCGATGACGCTTTGCAGGTTGGCCGCTATCTCGCCGGGAATCTGCGTGATCGACTCCGGGTCGGCGATGACCTGGTCGATGTAGCCCGTCCAGTTGTCCGCGATCTGCTGCAGGATCGGGAACGGATGCTCGAGCCAGTCCTGGCCCAGGCTTTCCAGGTTGGCGACGGTGTTGTTGAACAACTCCTCGTAGGGCTTGAAGATGTCGATGGGGTCGGCGGCTAACGTGACAGCCCGCACCTGCGGCTCGGGTGACGGTGGCGGCGGCGCCGGTGCGACAGCGATCAGGCTGGCGCCGGCGATGACGAGTCCAGCGGTGGCATACGGGCGAAGTCCCAGATGCATTTGGCCCACTCCGTTCTGTTGTCGAGTCGGCAACCGGAGCGCGCGACCAGCACACACGCCGGCGGCCAGCCTTACTTGGTTCAAAGGCGAATCTCAGTGAACGTTAAGCTGAGCCGCTTTTTATTGATCTTGAGCGGAATCCTGATCGGCCCGTTATGAAATCGATGCAGAGTCGTTATATATGTGCGGATAGCGTGGGTTAGAATGTCAAATTTTTTTACACAGGCGTTGCTAAACGACCCACGCGGCGCCGCCCGGCTGCGCCGTCGGGGTTAGTCGGCGGGATCCGGCAACACCCGCAGATGGCCGCGGCGGCGCCCATTACCGGACGACGAGGGTTGTCCGGTTGGGGCCAGCACGCCACTGCCCGCCACGACGCCGGGATCTGAAAATCCCGCGGTGGCTGCCGGCGCGCGACCTTCGCGCACCGCTTCGGCCAGCGCGATCAGATCGTCTTCGTCGGGATTGGTGGGCAGCGGGCCGGCATGGCGGACAAGCTCCCAACCGCGTGGTGGGGTAATGCGGCTGGCGTGGCCGACGCACAGATCCCAGGCGTGGGGATCCCGGGTGGTCGCGAGGGGACCGATCACCGCCGTCGAATCCGAGTAGACGAAGGTCAGTGTCGCTACCGCGTATTGCGGACACCCGGGCCGACAGCAGCGCCGCGGAACATTCACGCTCGCGAGGTTATCGTGCGAGAACGTCGGCGCAGCGGTGGACACGCGCATCCGGCAAGGCGGCGATGTGCAACCGTTACCATCGGCTCAGTGAGCGATTGGCGCAGCTCTGGCCGGTCGAGACGTCGGGCGGTGGCGCGGCGCGGCCGAGATATGCGTGGGCCGTTGCTGCCGCCGACGGTGCCGGGGTGGCGCAGCCGGGCAGAGCGGTTCGACATGGCGGTGCTGGAGGCCTACGAACCGATCGAGCAGCGCTGGCAAGAGCGGTTGTCCGGTCTCGACGTGGCCGTCGACGATATCCCGCGCATCTCGGCCAAAGATCCCGACAGCGTGCAATGGCCGCCGGAGGTGGTCGCAGACGGGCCGATCGCCCTGGCCCGGTTGATCCCCGCCGGAGTGGACGTGCGCGGTAACGCGACCCGGGCGCGGATCGTATTGTTTCGCAAGCCGATCGAGCGCCGCGCGAAGGACACCGTCGAACTCGCCGAATTGCTGCACGAAATTCTGGTGGCGCAGGTTGCCACGTATCTGGACGTCGAACCCTCGGTCATCGACCCGACGATCGACGACGAATAGCTTGGGCCATCCCAAGCCCGGATTAGATGATGCCGCGCTTCAGGCGGCGACGCTCCCGCTCGGACAGGCCACCCCAGATGCCGAACCGTTCGTCGTGCGCGAGTGCGTATTCCAGGCACTCGGTGCGCACCTCGCAGCCCAGGCAGATCTTCTTGGCCTCGCGGGTGGAGCCGCCCTTCTCGGGGAAGAACGCCTCGGGGTCGGTTTGCGCACACAATGCCCGGTCTTGCCACTGATCTGGCGTAACCGGGGCTGGGTCAACCACTTCGACCACATCAGGAACCAAGCTCAGGTGAGGACGGCCCGTTGCTGCCCCCAGCGTCGAGTCGGTATTGGCGCGCGGTGTGCTTCCCATTACGCCCCGAAGGTGTTCATAGGACATGCTCCGCCTCCTTACCTGATTCGTGGTTGTGATGTGCCCCTGTTTTGATGTGGCCATCACCCGATTCGAACATATGATCGAATCACGGTCTGCGACACCGAATCCGGCCGGCTAACCGGGAAATGACACTGATGAGATTACACACGTGTTGTCAGTCCTGGTCAAGCAATTCGCGAGAATTCCATACCATCCCGTGACCGATTTTTGACCGCACTGCGCCCGTTTAGCCCTCGGCGTGTCGCGCTCCAATTGCCCGGCTCGCCCCGAAACGGCACCGTCACCGGGCGCGTACTGTCGTCCGATGTGAAGGTCACGGTCTTGGTCGGCGGTGTCGGAGGCGCCCGGTTCTTGCTTGGCGTACAACAGCTACTCGGCTTGGGCCAGTTCGGCTCCGGGCAAGCGTCCGACCACGAGCTGACCGCGGTGGTCAACATCGGTGACGACGCCTGGATGCACGGCTTGCGCATCTGCCCCGACCTGGACACCTGCATGTACACCTTGGGGGGCGGCGTGGACCCCGAGCGCGGGTGGGGCCATCGCGACGAAACCTGGCATGCCAAGGAGGAACTTAACCGCTACGGTGTGCAGCCGGATTGGTTCGGCCTCGGCGACCGCGATCTGGCCACCCATCTGGTGCGCACACAAATGTTGCGGGCCGGCTATCCACTGTCGCAGGTCACCGCTGCACTGTGCGACCGCTGGCAGCCCGGGGCAACGCTGCTGCCGGTCAGCGACGATCGCTGCGAAACGCATGTCGTCATCACCGATCCCACCGACAGCAACCAGCGCGCGATTCACTTCCAAGAGTGGTGGGTACGCTATCGCGCCGAGGTCCCAACACACAGCTTCGCCTTTATCGGCGCCGAAAAGGCCCACGCCGCAACCGAAGTGCTCGATGCGATCGCTGACGCCGACATCATCTTGTTGGCGCCGTCGAATCCGGTGGTGAGCATCGGTGCCATCCTGGCTATCCCGGGTATTCGCGGGGCGCTGCGCTCGACCAGCGCTCCAGTCGTTGGCTACTCTCCGATCATCGACGGAAAACCCCTGCGCGGCATGGCCCACGAATGTCTGACCGTAATCGGCGTGGAGTCCACCGCCGAAGCGGTCGGCCGGCATTACGGCGCACGCTCGGGCAACGGCATCTTGGACGGCTGGCTGATCCATGACGGCGACCATGCCGACATCGACGGTGTCACCGTGCGGTCGATCCCGCTGCTGATGACCGATCCGAGCGCGACCGCCAAGATGGTGAGCACCGGACTGGAGCTCGCGGGCGTCGCAGCATGACCGAACACGGCGCGGCGTCGGGAATCGAAATCCTGCCTGTCACCGGGCTTCCCGAATTCCGTCCCGGTGACGACTTGGGCGCCGCCATCGCCGAGGCTGCGCCGTGGCTGCGTGACGATGACGTAGTGGTGGTCACCAGCAAGGTGGTGTCCAAATGTGAGGGCCGGCTGGTTCCGGCGCCCGACGACGCTGAGGCGCGAGATACGCTGCGGCGCAAACTCGTCGATGTCGAGTCGGTGCGGGTACTGGCCCGCAAGGGCCGCACATTGATCACCGAGAACCGGCTGGGCTTGGTGCAGGCGGCCGCCGGGGTCGACGGATCGAACGTCGACGCAGCCGAACTCGCTTTGCTTCCGGTCGATCCCGACGCCAGCGCCGCGGCGCTGCGGGACGATCTGCGCAGCCGCCTTGGCGTGACCGTCGCAGTGGTGATCACCGACACGATGGGCCGGGCATGGCGCAATGGCCAGACCGACGCCGCCGTCGGAGCGGCCGGGCTGGCGGTGCTGCACAACTACGCCGGTGCAGTCGACGCGCACGGCAACGAACTGATCGTCACCGAGGTCGCCGTCGCCGACGAGATCGCAGCGGCCGCCGATTTGGTCAAGGGCAAGCTGACCGACATCCCGGTCGCCGTCGTCCGTGGCGTTGCGGTATCCGACGACGGCTCGACGGCCCGGCGACTGGTGCGCTCCGGAACCGACGACCTGTTCTGGCTCGGGACCGCCGAAGCGCTGGACCTCGGCCGCCGGCAAGCCCAGCTGTTGCGCCGCTCGATACGTCAGTTCGCCGACCAACCGGTGCCGGCGCAGCTGATCGAGGCGGCCGTCGGCGAAGCACTCACCGCGCCGGCCCCGCACCACACTCGGCCGGTGCGGTTCGTGTGGTTGCAGACCCCCGAGATACGCATGCGGCTGCTGGACCGCATGCGCGACAAGTGGCGCACCGACTTGGCCGGCGACGGCAAGCCCGCCGACGCCATCGAACGGCGGGTGAGCCGCGGTCAGATCCTCTACGACGCGCCCGAAGTGGTGATCCCGATGCTGGTGCCCGACGGTGCGCACGACTATCCCGACGCCGCGCGCACCGACGCCGAGCACACCATGTTCACCGTCGCGGTGGGCGCCGCCGTGCAGGCACTGCTGGTCGCGCTGGCGGTCCGCGGCGTGGGCAGCTGCTGGATCGGTTCGACGATATTCGCCCCGGACCTGGTGCGCGACGAGCTGGGACTCCCCGACGACTGGGAACCGTTGGGCGCCATCGCCATTGGCTATCCTTTGGAGCCGACGGACCAGCCGCGCGAGCCGGTGCCCGTCGCAAATCTGCTGGTGCGCAAGTGAGCGTTCGGGATTCGGCGATAACGCTGCTGTCGAGCTGGCAGGCGCCAGATCCGAACCAAGACTCGCTGCGACACTCGGTGTTGGCCTTCCTGCATGCGCGTGACGACGCCTGCCGCCGCGAGTGTGTGGCCGGACATGTGACCGCCTCGGTGTTGGTGCTCGACGATTCCGGGGCGCGGGCGCTGCTCACGTTGCATCCGCGGCTGGGCCGCTGGGTCCAGCTGGGCGGGCACTGCGAGGACGACGACGACGACATCGTCGCCGCGGCGCTGCGCGAGGCCACCGAGGAATCCGGCGTGGCCGGGCTGCGACTGACACCCGAACTGGCTGCCGTGCACGTGCATCCGGTCACCTGCTCGCTGGGTGTGCCGACCCGCCACCTCGACCTGCAGTTCGTCGCGCACGCTCCGGCGGATGCACAGATCACGGTCAGCGACGAGTCGGTGGACCTGCAATGGTGGCCGGTCGACGACCTGCCCGACGGCGCCGACGCGGCGCTGGCCTACCTGGTCGGCAGGGCGTCGAGTCTGGGCTGATGACGCGCGTAACCCAGCAGGTTCAGACGTCGGACGAGTAGCGGATCCCACCGTCGGGAATCGCCACCCCGGGCCACACCCGCGCGCCGCGCAGCAGCTCGCAACGTGCGCCGATGTCGGCGCCGTCGCCGATGACCCCGTCGCGGATCAACGCCCGCGGGCCGACGCGCGCGCCAAAGCCGATGATCGAACGTTCGATGACGCTGCCGGCCTCGACGCGCACCCCGTCGAAAATGACGGCGCCGTCGAGCCTGGCGCCGGGGCCGATTTCGGCGCCCCGCCCGACAACCGTCCCGCCGATGAGCACCGCGCCCGGCGACACCGCCGCACCGTCGTGCACCAGCTGCTCGCCGCGGTGGCCGCCCAGTGCCGGCGACGGGGCGATGCCGCGCACCAGATCCGCCGATCCGCGCACGAAATCCTCCGGCGTTCCCATGTCTCGCCAGTAGCTGGAATCGACGTAGCCGCATACCTTTACGCCGTCGGACAGCAGGGCCGGAAACACCTCCCGTTCCACCGACACCTCGCGGCCTCGCGGTATCCGGTCGATGATCTCACGCGAGAACACGTAGCATCCGGCATTGATCTGGTCAGTCGGCGGATCCTGTGTCTTCTCCAAAAATGCCGTGACCCTGCCGTTTTCGGTCGGCACGCAGCCGAATGCGCGTGGGTCACCGACCCGTACCAGGTGCAGGGTGAGGTCGGCCTGCTGTTCGCGGTGATAGCCGAGCAATTGCCCCAGATCAACACCGGACAACACGTCGCCGTTGAACACCATCGCGGTGTCGTACCGCAAACGGCTTGAGACGTTGGCGATTCCACCGCCGGTACCCAGTGGGTGTTCTTCGGTGACGTACTCGATCTGCAACCCGAGCTTGGAGCCGTCGCCGAATTCGGCTTCAAAGACTCGTGATTGATACGACGTACACATGATGACGTGCTCGATACCGGCCGCAGCGATCCGCGACAACAGATGGGTGACGAACGGCAGCCCGGCGGTGGGCAGCATCGGCTTGGGCGCCGACAACGTCAGTGGCCGCAACCGGGTGCCTTTGCCGCCGACCAGGACGACCGCGTCCACCTGTGAGTCTGTCATCACTGCCCTTTCGAACCGCGCATCATCAACCGTGCGCGGATCGCCAAGCCGACCCGGAATGCCCAGCGCAGCGGCGCGCGCCACCATCCAGAATGCCGGTCAGCCAGGAAGATGTACGTGCTTTCGTGGTGCGCCATCAGGTTGCGCGCGGACTCGCGGCCGGTGGCGTGACCTTTGTGGTGCAGGACTTCGGCCGATGGCACGTAGACGTTCAGCCAGCCGGCTTTACCGAGCCGGTCACCCAGATCGACGTCTTCCATGTACATGAAGTAGCGCTCGTCGAACCCGCCGACCTGCTCGAATGCCGCGCGCCGCACCAGCAGACACGACCCGGACAACCACTCCACCGGTCGTTCGCTGGGCTCCATGTGCTCCTGGCGGTAGGCCGTCGACCAGGGGTTGTTGCGCCACAGCGGACCGAGCACGGCGTGCATGCCGCCGCGTATCAGGCTGGGCAGCAGGCGCGCTGACGGGTACACCGATCCGTCCGGGTCGCGGATCAGCGGTCCCAAGGCCGCCGCCCGCGGCCAGCGGGCCGCCGCCTCGAGCAGCGCATCGATGCTGCCCGGCCCCCACTGCACGTCCGGGTTGGCCACGATCACCCACTCGTCGGGGTCGTCCAGATGCGCCATGGCACGGTTCACCGCGGTGCCGTAGCCGAGGTTGGCGCCCGTCGCGAACAATCGCACGTTCGGGTACCGTTCGACCGCCTCCTGCGGGGTGCCGTCGGTCGAGCCGTTGTCGGCCATCAACACGCTCACCGGCCGCTCGGTGGCCAGCGACAGCGAGGCCAAAAAACGGTCCAGGTGCGGGCCCGGTGAATAGGTCACCGTCACCACCGGCAAGACGTCGCTCACGCGTAGAGAGTAACGGCCTATGCCCGCAATGCCTCGCCCAGCGCGTCGCGCCACGCCCGCAGCGGTGTCAGTCCCGCCTCGGCCGACAGCCTGCCGCCCAGTGCGGAATAACGCGGACGCGGCGCCGGCCGCGGTCTGGCGTCGCTGCTGACCGGCCGCACCCGCGACGGGTCGGCGCCGACGCCGGCGAACACCGCGCGGGCTTGCTCGAACCGGCTGACCGCGCCCGCGTTAACCGCGTGCACCACCGGTGCGTGCACCCGACCGTCGACCACCTGCAACAGCGCGGTGACCAGATCGCGCACGTAGGTCGGGGAGCCGATCTGGTCATCGACGACTTCGGCGGTGCCGTCGGCGGTGGCCAGCCTGCGCATGGTGGCGACGAAGTCGTTGCCGTCTTTGCCGGTGTAGACCCATGCGGTCCGCACCACCGTGGCTTCGGGGAGCGTGGTGAGCACAGCCACTTCACCGGCCAGCTTGGTGCGGCCGTAGACGGTCAGCGGCCCGGTTTCGTCGTCCGGCTCGTACGGCTGCGACGCCGAACCGCTGAACACGAAATCGGTGGAAATGTGGACCAGCCGTGCTCCGGCGCGCGCACACGCCGCCGCGATGTGCCGCGGGCCTTCGGCGTTGACGGCGTAAGCGGCCTCCCGGTCGGTCTCGGCCGCGTCGACGTCGGTGTACGCCGCGCAGTTGACCACGACGTCGCCGTTCTCGACGATGCGCTCGGCCGCGCCCGGGTCGGTGATGTCCCACTGCGAGGACGTCAACGCCAGCACCTCACGCCCCTGCCGGACCGCCTCGGCTGCCAAGCAGCCGCCTACTTGACCGCCCGCGCCGGTGATGACGATCCGCTTCGTCAAAAGCCTCGCTCCTTTCGCCCGGCTGCGGGTACCTCCCCTGTGCTCAGCATCGTCGCCCGGCGGTCACGAGTCTGGCACGCCGACGCCGGGGTTCCCCTGATACTGCTGTGACGCAAGTAGTCTGTTGTGGTGCCTGCGCATCGTGTGATTCGTGTGGTCGCCAGCGTGATGGCCGTGGCGATCGTGCTTGGTACCGGAGTGGCGTGGAGCAAGGTTCGCTCGTTCGAGGACGGGATCTTCCATATGTTCGCTCCGTCGCTGGGCAACGGCGCCGACGATGGCGCGATCGACATCCTGCTGGTCGGCATGGACAGTCGCACCGACGCCCACGGCAACCCGCTGAGCGCCGAGGAGTTGGCCGTCCTGCGCGCCGGCGACGAGGTGGCCACCAACACCGACACCATCATCTTGGTGCGCGTGCCCGAGAACGGAAAGTCGGCGACCGCGATCTCGATTCCGCGCGATACCTACGTGTCCGCGCCCGGGTTGGGCAAGACCAAGATCAACGGGGTCTATGGCCAGGTGAGGGAAGAGAAGCGCGTCAGCCTGGTTGAATCCGGCGTCGACCCCGCCCAAGCCGAGGCACGCGGAACCGAGGCCGGGCGCGAGGCGCTGATCAAAACCGTCGCCGATCTGACCGGCGTCACCGTCGATCACTACGCCGAGGTCGGGCTGCTGGGCTTCGCACTGATCACCGATGCCCTGGGTGGGGTCGATGTCTGCCTCAAAGAGCCTGTGTACGAACCCCTTTCGGGCGCTGACTTTTCAGCGGGCTGGCGGAAGCTCAACGGTCCGCAGGCGCTGAGCTTCGTGCGCCAGCGCCACGACCTCCCCCGCGGCGACCTCGACCGGGTGGTGCGTCAGCAGGTGGTGATGGCCTCACTGGCCCACAAGGTGATTTCCGGCAGGACGTTGTCGAGCCCGGCGACGATGGACCGGCTGCAGCTCGCCATCCAGCGCTCAGTCGTGCTGTCCGCAGGTTGGGACATCATGGATTTCGTGAAACAGCTGCAGAAGCTGACCGCCGGTAATGTCGCGTTCGCGACCATTCCGGTGCTCGATGAATCGGGCTGGAGCGACGACGGCATGCAGAGCGTGGTGCGGGTGGATCCGCATCAGGTCGCCGATTGGGTCGCAGGTCTGTTGCAGGATCAGGAGCAGGGCAAGACCGAGGAGATCGCGTACTCACGGGCCAAAACCACCGTCAGCGTGTTGAACGACACCGACATCAACGGGCTGGCGGCAGCGGTGTCAGAGGTATTGACCGCCAAGGGATTTACCCCGGGGACCGTCGCCAACAACGAAGCTGCTCACGTATCGGAGAGCCAGGTGCGCGCCGCCACGGCCGACGACCTGGGTGCGCAGTCGGTCGCCAAGGATCTCGGCGGACTGCCCGTAGTCGCCGATGGTTCGGTGCCGGCCGGGACGGTGCGAGTGGTGCTGGCCAACGACTACACGGGTCCGGGCTCCGGGCTGGGCGGTGACGCAACCACCCTGGCGGCGTCGAACTCCGACTCGTCGAACGCGTCGAACCCCGAAGCCCCTCCCCCGTCACCGATCTTGACGGCCGGCTCCGATCATCCGGAGTGCGTCAACTAGTGTCACGACGATTGCACAGTTGGCTAATCGAAACTGCGGCCTAAGGTGACCACGCTTTCAGACGCGATCCTCGAGCCGATGCTGCGCACCGATCCGGTCGGCCCGCGCATCACCTACTACGACGACGCCACCGGCGAGCGCATCGAGCTTTCCGCGGTCACATTGGCAAACTGGGCTGCCAAAACCGGCAACTTGTTGCGCGACGAGCTGGGCGCCGGTCCCGCCAGCCGGGTGGCGATATTGCTACCCGCGCACTGGCAGACGGCGGCGGTGCTGTTCGGAGTGTGGTGGATCGGCGCCGAGGCGCTGCTCGACGGTACGCAAGCCGACGTCGCGTTCTGCACGGCGGCACGTCTGCAGGAGGCCTTCGCTGCGACGGACGGCGAAGTGGCGGCGCTGTCGCTGGATCCGTTCGGCAGTCCGGTACCGGATCTGCCGGTCGGCGTCACCGATTACGCGACTGCGGTGCGGGTGCACGGCGACCAGATCGCCGGGGAACGCCACCCCGGTCCGGCGCTGGCCGGCCGATCCGTCGACGAGGTGCTGGCAGACTGCCAAAACTCAGCTGCGGCAAGGGGTTTGACGCCCAGTGACCGGATTCTGTCGACCGCGTCGTGGAATCAGCCCGCCGAGTTGGTCGACGGCCTACTGGCGGTGCTGTCGACCGGCGCCTCGCTGGTGCAAGTGGCCAATGCCGATCCCGCGGCACTGCCGAGACGGATCGAAACCGAGAAAGTCACCCGGGTCCTCGACCTATAGGCCCGGTAAATACATGTTGGTATAGCAATATTTCTATGTTAACGTCGGTGCGACAGCCCTTGAGAGGAGGAGCGTGGCGATGTTGGTGCATGGGCTACTCGGAAAAGCAGCCGGGACTGTGATCACCGGTCTGGTCGGCGTCAGCGCCTACGAGGCGCTGCGTAAGGCCGTGCGATCAGCACCGGTGCACGAGGCCGCAGTCACCGCGACGGAGTGGAGCCTGCGCGGAACCCGGCGCGCCGAGCAGGCAGCCGAGTCGGCCAGGCTGAAGTTCGCCGATGTGGTGGCCGAAGCCCGCGAACGCATCGGCGAAGAGGCGCCGCCCCCGGCCGTCGGTCAGCACGACCACGAGCACTGACTCTATGACCGGGCCTCCTGCCCTGCAGGTAATTTCCGACGCGGCCGGGCGGATGCGGGTGCATGTCCCGTGGGTGCGATCGAACTCGCGGCGCGCCGTCGCTGTGGAGGACGCGGTCGAAAGCCAAAACGGGGTGCGAGCGGTGCACGCCTATCCGCACACCGGTTCGGTCGTGGTGTGGTACTCACCGAAACGCTGCGACCGCACGGTGGTTTTGGACGCGATCCGCTCAGCTGAACATGTTGCGGCAGAGCTGATTCCGGCACGCACGCCGCGCTCGGCGGACGTCCGCAACGCCGATGTGCTGCGCATGGTGATCGGCGGTGCGGCACTGGCGTTGCTCGGTGTGCGCCGTTACGCGTTCAACCGGCCACCACTTCTGGGTCCGAGCGGCCAGCTGGTGGCCACCGGCGCAACGATATTCATGGGCTACCCGTTCTTGCGCGGCGCGCTGCGCGCGCTGCGCTCCGGGCGCGCCGGCACCGACGCGTTGGTGACAGCGGCGACGGTGGCCAGCCTGGTGCTGCGCGAGAACGTGGTGGCGTTGACTGTGCTGTGGCTGCTCAATATCGGTGAGTACCTGCAGGATCTAACGCTGCGTCGGACCCGGCGGGCGATCTCCGACCTGTTGCGCGGCGCCGCCGATACGGCCTGGCTTCGCCTCGACGACGGCAACGAGGTGCAGGTAGCCATCGACACCGTGCAGGTCGGCGACGACGTGGTGGTTCACGACCACGTGGCGATCCCGGTCGACGGCGAGGTCATCGACGGCGAGGCGATTGTCGATCAGTCCGCGATCACCGGCGAGACGCTGCCGGTCAGCATCGTCGCCGGGTCGGTGGTGCACGCCGGTTCGGTGGTGCTGCGTGGACGACTGGTGGTCCGGGCGCGTGCTGTCGGCAACCAAACGACCATCGGCCGCATCATCTCCAGAGTCGAAGAGGCGCACCACGATCGGGCGCCGATCCAGACTGTCGGCGAAAACTTCTCCCGTCGCTTCGTTCCCATCTCGTTCATCGTCTCGGCGATCACCCTGGCGATCACCGGTGATGTCCGGCGCGCCATGACCATGCTGCTGATCGCGTGCCCGTGCGCCGTGGGGCTGGCCACCCCGACGGCGATCAGCGCCGCGATCGGCAACGGTGCACGCCGCGGCATCCTGATCAAGGGCGGGTCGCACCTCGAGCAGGCGGGGCGGGGGGACGCGATCGTGTTCGACAAGACCGGGACACTGACCGGCGGCCGACCGATAGTGACGAACATCATTGCCTTACACGAAGATTGGCAGCCAGAGCAGGGTCTCGCCTATGCGGCGAGCTCGGAGCTGCACTCCCGCCACCCGCTGGCCGAGGCGGTGATCCGCTCGACGGAGGAACGCCGCATCATCATCCCGCCGCATGAAGAGTGCGAGGTCCTGGTCGGCCTGGGCATGCGGACCTGGGCGGATGGCCGCACCCTGCTGCTGGGCAGCCCGGGGCTGCTGCAGTCGGAAAACGTCGAGGTGACCAGCGAGGCCACCGAGTGGGTGGACAAGCTGCGTCGCCAGGCCGAGACTCCGCTGCTGT
The DNA here is from genome assembly GCF_900417275.1 of Mycobacterium shimoidei. Taxonomy (NCBI): domain Bacteria; kingdom Bacillati; phylum Actinomycetota; class Actinomycetes; order Mycobacteriales; family Mycobacteriaceae; genus Mycobacterium; species Mycobacterium shimoidei. The sequence goes on from NZ_UEGW01000001.1 coordinate 4,823,236, forward strand.
TGGCGGTGGACGGGACTTTGGTGGGTCTGATCAGTCTGCGCGACGAGGTGCGCCCTGAGGCGCCCGATGTGCTGCAGCGGTTGCGGGGCAACGGAATTCGACGGATCGTCATGCTCACCGGTGATCATCCGGAGATCGCCGAGGTGGTTGCCGCCGACCTCGGTATCGACGAATGGCGCGCCGAGGTGCTGCCTGAGGACAAGCTCGAAGTGGTGCGCACGCTGCAGGACGAGGGCCACGTCGTCGGCATGGTCGGCGACGGCATCAACGACGCGCCCGCGCTGGCCGCGGCCGACATCGGCATCGCCATGGGGCTGGCCGGCACCGACGTCGCCGTCGAAACCGCCGACGTAGCGCTGGCCAACGACGACCTGCAACGCCTACTCGACGTGGGTGACCTGGGCGCGCGGGCCGTCGACGTGATCCGGCAGAACTACGGCATGTCGATCGCGGTCAACGCCGCAGGGCTGTTGATCGGCGCCGGCGGAGCACTGTCACCGGTGCTCGCCGCGATCCTGCACAACGCGTCGTCGGTGGCCGTCGTCGCCAACAGCTCGCGGCTGATCCGCTACCGGCTCAACGGCGAGCCGCGGTGACCTGAGCCGTCACTACGTCGCCGACTTGACCGCCGCCTGGCAACCGTTGTGCGACAATGTCGCGCGTAAGGCGATGACGATGCAGGAAGCCGGTGTGAATCCGGCGCGGTCCCGCCACTGTGATCGGGGAGCGACCCTCATTAGCCACGGCCGCGAGCTGGAAGGCGAGGCGAGCAGTGATCCGAGAGCCAGGACACTCGCGTCATCGCATCCTGCGAACCGGGGCGGTGTACCCCGAGAGAGCTGATGACGTCGATGTCACGTCGTTGTTGGGTGGCCGTCACGCTGGTCGCCGTCACGGCGCTCACGGCGGGGGCGTGTGCCGCCCGCCCTGAGACCGGCACCGCGCTGCCCAGCGGCTGCATTACCGACTTCGACGCGCACACCGACTACTTCCCGGACAAATCGAGGGTCGTCGACGCCACCAATTTCACGCTCAGCTACCACAACAGCTATCAGGTGCTGACCGTCAAGCAGCCGTATCCGCGTGCCAAGCCGCAGTCATATGTGCTGGTGCGCTGTGGTGCGCCCGCCCCGCAGCTGACCGGAGCGCTGGCCGCCGCGCCGCGGATTACGGTGCCGGTCACCAGCATGTATTCGGCATCCACCACCCAGCTGGGCATGATCAGCGAACTCCAGCGGACCGACGTGATCACCGGTGTCGCGAACACCGCCTACGTCGTCAGCCCACAGCTTCGCCATCGCGTCGACAGCGGCAAGATCGTCAGCTACGCGCCGGGGCAGCAGATCGATGCCGAGACCGTGCTCGCCGCGCGCCCCGATGTGCTGGTCGCGGCGGGCATCGACGACCCGGGCTATGTCAAGCTGCGCGAGGCCGGCGTCCCGGTGGTCGCCGACGCCGAATGGCTGGAGCCCACCCCGCTGGGCCGGGCCGAATGGGTCAAGGTGCTCGCGGCGCTCACCGGCACCGAAAAGAAGGCCGACGAGCTGTACGCCAAGCTTCGCGACGACTACCACAGGATCGCCCGGAGGGCCGCTGATGCCCGGGCGACCGAGGTGCTGCTCGGCGCAATGGATCAGGGCAGCTGGTCCCTGCCGGCCGGCGACAGCTACCCGGCTCGTCTGGTTCGCGACGCCGGCGGCCGCTATCCCTGGGCCGGCGACACCGGCACCGGCAGCTTGCATCTCAGCCTCGAGTCGGTCTACGCCCGGGCCGGACACGCGCCGCTATGGCTGGTCGGCAGCGGCTGGAAAACTATCGCCGACGCGCTGGCCGTCGACAGCCGCTATCGCGAACTGGCCGCAGTGCGTGATGGTCAAGTCTGGTCGCAGACCGACGATTACTGGGAGCGCGGCGCGGCCCGCCCCGATCTGGTGCTGAGCGACCTGGTGGCGATCCTGCACCCCGAACTGTCTGCCAACCATCAGTTTGCGTTCTACCGGCAGGTCAGCCGCGCATGAACAAAACCCCGACGGTGTTGACGGCGCTGGCCGCCGGTGTGGTGGTACTGGCTGCGCTGGGCCTTGCGCTCGGGCCGGTGCGGGTGCCGCTGCACGACACCGTCCGGGTGCTCGTCGGCGCCCAACCGTCGGACCCGCGTTGGCAGGTGATCGTGCACAGCATGCGGTTGCCGCGGGTCTTGACCGCGATCGCGGTGGGTGCCGGTCTCGGGGTCGCCGGGCTGCAGATGCAGACCCTGTTTCGCAACCCGCTCGCCGACCCGTACGTGCTGGGCGTCAGTTCCGGCGCAAGCTTGGGTGTGGCCGTTGTGGTGATCGGCACCGGAGCCGGTTTCAGCTCGGCACTACCGGGCGGTGTGGTGCTGGCGGCGGCGCTGGGCGCGGCGGCGGTGCTGGCGATCGTGCTGGTACTCGCACGCTGGGTGCGCTCGGCCGTGACGCTGCTGCTGATCGGCGTGATGGTGGGCGCGGCCAGCACCGCGATTGTCAGCGTGCTGCTCGTCTACGCCGATCCGCAGCGGGTGTCGCAGTATTTGCTTTGGGGGCTGGGCAGTTTCGCCGGAACCGGGTGGGCCGACTTGCGGCTGCTGTTGCCTGTCGTCGCGGCCGGCGTCATCGTGTCGGCGCTGACCGTGCGCCCGCTCAACGCGCTGTTACTCGGCGAGAACTATGCCCGCACCATGGGCGTGCATGTGCGGCGGGTGCGGCTGATCACCGTCGCGTCGGCGTCGCTGCTGGCCGGGGCGACGACGGCGTTTTGCGGGCCGATCGCCTTCCTGGGTCTCGCGGTGCCGCACCTGACCCGGTTGGCGCTGGGCACCTCCGATCACCGCTGGGTGCTGCCCGGGGTGGTCTTGATGGGTGCCGCCGCCGCACTGGGCTGCGGTGTGCTCAGCCAGCTTCCGGGCAGCGGGGCAGTCCTGCCGGTCAATGCGGTCACCGCGTTGCTCGGTGCGCCGATTGTGGTCATCGTGCTGCTGCGCAGCCGCCGCGGGGTGGGGCTGGCCCAATGATCGAGTTGCGTGACCTCGCCATCGGATATCGCCGCCGACGCACAACCACCACGGTCGCGACCGGTCTGCGGGCGCGGGCACGTCGCGGCGAACTCACCGTGCTGCTCGGCCCCAACGGCTGCGGGAAGTCCACCTTGATCCGCACCTTGTGCGGCCTGCAGGCCGCACTCGACGGTCAGGTGCTGCTCGACGGAGTCGACCTGACCCAGGTGCCGGCCGATGCGTTGGCCCGCCGGGTGGCGGTGGTGCTCACCGACCGGGTCGACCCCGGCCTGCTGTCGGCTCGCGAACTCGCCGGTTTGGGCCGCATCCCGCACCTGGGCATCAGTGGCCGGCTGACGCCGGACGACGACGCCGTCGTCGATGAGGCGCTGGCAGCGGTGAACGCCGCACACCTCGCGGCGCGACCGGCCGCCGAACTTTCTGACGGCGAACGGCAGCGGGTGTTGACCGCACGGGCGCTCGCCCAGCAGCCGTCGGTTCTGCTGCTCGACGAGCCGACAGCCTTTTTGGACGTGCCGTCGCGCACCGGGCTGCTCGAAATGCTGCGCGAGCTGGCCCGCAACCACAACTTGGCAGTCGTGTTGTCCACGCACGACTTGGAGCTTGCGCTGCGCGTTGCCGATCGCGTGTGGCTGTTCGACAGTGCCGGTGAGCTGCTAGACGCGATCGGTGAGGAATTGGTGCTGTCGGGACGTCTCGGTGCTGTATTCGACAGCGACACACTGTGCTTCGAGCCCGCCAGCGGAGTTTTTGTGGTGCGCACCACCGGCGGCAGGCCAGCACGCGTTGACGCGCGGGATCCACTGCACGGCGCGCTGCAGCGGATTCTCGCACGGCAGGGCTGGGTGGTGCGCGAGCCCGCCGAGATCGTCGTCGCGGCAACGCGGCCCGACCACGTCACGGTGCGCGCCGCCGGTTTCACCGTATCGGGCGAATTGGGCAACCTCCCGGCGCTGCTGGCGAAGTTGCCGTCCACTACCCACCGGTGCGCGCCGGAGGCGCATGCGACGGCGCTGCTCGACGAACTCTCTCGCGTCAGCTCATATTTCACACTGACAACCGGCCCGGTCGATCAGGGTTGGCGTCCGGTGGGCCAGCTCTACACCGACACCGCCGTATTGCGCGGCATTGTTGATCGCCTGCAGGCACGCATCGACGCTGCCGAGCGACGGGTTGCGGCATCCACGTTCTTCCTCGGCTTTGCCGCACGGCTGTGGTCGATTGGCCTCGGGGCGCTAGCCACCGGCCGGCTACTGCTCGACCTGACGCCCGAGCACCTGATGTTCTCAGAAACCGACGGCGAAATCCACTTGCACGTCGAACATCCCGTCGCGTGGGAGGGCGATGCCCTAGAGCCACTGCTCACCGACATGGTCCTCGCAACGCACCTCGACCCGCTCGCCGCGGCACTGCGTCGACTGACCCCGACCTCTGCGAAGTTGTTGCGGGGCAACGCGGCCTCGGCGCTACTCGGCGCCGGCGGTGTGCTGGGCGGTGAGGCCACAGCGCTGGCCCGCCGTCTGTGTGCCGATGAAAGACTCGCGGATGCGGTGGTTTTCACCGGCGCCACGTATCGGCGCACTAGTTGCTGTTTGTACTATCGCGCGTCTCGCGGCGGATTGTGCGGCGACTGCGTGCTGACCAGACCACCCCCTGAACGCAAGACGGTGCCCTCATGACCCAACCTGCCATGGTCGATGCCGACGGCGGTGGCCGCGAACAAGTCTGGCCGCTGCCCACCGACGAACAGAGCCTGCTCGACCTGATTCGCCTGTGCTTCGAGGAGTACTGGAACGACATCTGGTTCGGCGTGATGGTCCAGGGCGCAGCTTGGGAAGTGGCGGCGCCCAACCCGCCCAAGCGCATCCGGATGTCCGACGGGTACGCCACCGTCGACTTCGGCCGCTGGCACTTTCACCTCTGCATCGGCGAGCATCGGGCAAGCGGACCCGAGCTAGGCCGGATCCGCAGATGTTCGCGGGCGGAACTCTATCGCCGAATCGGCAGCGACGGGTGCCCCACGTCGTGGGGTGTGCGGCTGTTCAACGGACGCGGCGAGCAGATGATGACGTTGATGCTGCCGAACCCGTTCTTGACCAACGATCAGCAGATTCGCGACAAGCCCGCATGGGGCCAACTGGAACTGTGGGATCGGCTGCGCGCCAAATATCTGGGGCTGGATCCTGATCCAATTGATCGCTCCGGCAAAGGATTTCACCATGGCTGAGGGAGGCTATCGATGACGGCGCCGATTTGGATGGCACAGCCGCCGGAGGTGCATTCCGCACTGCTGAGCACCGGCCCCGGCCCCGGCCCGTTACTGGCGGCCGCGGGGGCGTGGAATTCGTTGAGCACCGAATACACCGAATCCGCCGAAGAGCTCACCGCGGTGTTGGAGGCGGTACAGGCCGGCAGCTGGGACGGACCCACCGCCGCGGCCTACGTTGCCGCCCATGCACCGTATCTGACGTGGCTGGCGCAGGCCGCCGCGGACAGCACAGCGATGGCCGCACAACACGAAACCGTGGCCACCGCCTACACCAGCGCGCTGGCGGCCATGCCGACGCTGGCTGAGCTGGCCGCCAACCACGCCACTCACGCTGTGCTGGTAGCGACGAATTTTTTTGGTATCAACACGATTCCGATCGCATTGAACGAGGCGGACTACGTCCGGATGTGGATCCAGGCCGCCACCGTGATGAGCATCTACCACGGTATAGGCACCGCCGCGGTGGCCGCGTCACCGCCGTCCACACCAGCACCGCAGATCGTGAAAGCCAATGCGGCGGCGGACACATCAGATGGTGGGTCGTCGACGCTGCCTCCCGATACCCAAGAGGAGATTCAGCAGTGGCTACAGCAGATCGGCTATATCGACTTCTACAACAACGTCTTACAACCGCTAATCGACACGCTGGTCAACGACCCCTACCTGGCGTCGCTGCTCTCCGGAATCGATCCGTTTCTGGCCTGGGTCGGCAACCCGATCGCGTTCTTCAGCCCGTTCAATATCGCGTTCGCTCTTGGCTATCCAATGGATATCGGGTCCTATGTGGCCTTCCTGTCCCAGACGTTCGCGTTCATCGGAGCGGATCTCACCGCGGCGTTCGCCTCGGGTAATCCCGCGAGTATCGCTTACACATTGCTGTTCACCACCATCGAAGCCATCGGCACGATCATCACCGACACCATCGCGTTGCTGAAGACCTTGCTCCAGCAGTCGCTGGTGCTGCTCCCGGTCTTTCTGCCGCTGTTGACCCTGCCGTTGGTTCCGTTGGCGGCCGCCCCTTTGGTGGTCGGCGGCTTAGCAGGTCTGGCGGGCTTGGCCGGGCTGCATGCCATCCCGGTGCCCATCTTGCCTACCGTTCCGCCCCCCGCGTTGGCCCTCGCGCCGACGCCGAGCCCCACACCGGCCCCGGCCCCGGCGCCGACGGTGTCGGGGGCGGCCCCCCGGGCGTGGGGGGAGC